>NZ_JANAVK010000004.1:0-749973 GCF_024213425.1 Micromonospora sp. A3M-1-15
CTAAGCCCTCCAGCGCCGATGGTACTGCACTCGGGAGGGTGTGGGAGAGTAGGACACCGCCGGACAATCTTCCAGTCAGGGCCACCCTTCGGGGTGGCCCTGACTGCGTTTGCGAGTGAAATGGCGCCCCGAGGGGCGCCGGCCGCTCACCGGTGCTGGATGCCCTCGCGGAGCTGGCGGAACAGCGCCGCGGACTCGTCCACCGACCGGCCGGGGAACATCCCCATCGCCACGCTGCCGTGGTCGGCCCAGCCGCAGACCGCGAAGTCGCCGCCGTCGCCGCTGGTCGTACCGCACTTCATGACACCGCCCAGGCGGCCGGCGTCCACCTCGCGCAGGCCCGTCACCTTGCCGGTCTCGTCGGCCATCAGCCCGAAGAGGCTGTCCAGGTCCCGCTCCGGCTGCCACAGCAGGGTGGTGCCACCGAAGAGCAGCACCGACCGCTTGGCGTCCGCCGGATCGGTGTAGACCGTGCCGAAGCTGCGGTCCAGCTCGATGTCGGCGGCGAAACCGTCGCGCAGGTAGTCGGCGGTGCTGCGGGCCCGGTCGCTGTCGTCCCGGGCGAGCCCCGCCACCGTGGCCGGTGTGCTCAGCTCGGTGTCCTTCTCCGCCAGCACCCGCCAGCCGCCGAGGCCGAGCGCCCCGGCGCCGGCCAGCCCCACCACGAGCGCCGCCGTGAGCGCGATCTTCCGCCGCCGCGAGGCGGGGCGCCGCTCGGGCTCCAGCGCGGGGTCGCGGCGGCTCAGCCGGATCGGCTCGTCGGTCAGGTCGACCGGCTCGGGGCCGTCGTCGACCGGACGCTCGGTGAGGTGCGCGTCGGACATGTCCGCCACCGTACGCGAACTAACAGGTGGCGCACGTCGGGTCTCCGAAAGCGCTCCGTAGACTTTCAGGGTGACCGAGAGACTGGATGCCCGACGCCCCGACGCCCCGACCCTTGCCGGCCAGTACCAGCCCGGCGAGGTAGAGCAGCGACGGTACGAGCAGTGGGTAGCCGCCGGCCACTTCCGGGCGTCGGCGCAGAGCGACAAGCCGCCCTTCACCATCGTCATCCCGCCGCCGAACGTCACCGGCTCGCTGCACATGGGCCACGCGTTCGAGCACACCCTCATGGACGCGTTGAACCGGCGTAAGCGGATGCAGGGCTACGAGGCGCTCTGGCTGCCCGGCATGGACCACGCCGGCATCGCCACCCAGAACCTGGTCGAGCGGCAGCTCGCCGGCGAGGGTCTGTCCCGGCACGACCTCGGTCGGGAGAAGTTCGTCGAGCGGGTCTGGCAGTGGAAGGCCGAGTCCGGCGGCGCCATCCTGGGCCAGATGCGCCGCCTCGGCGACGCGGTCGACTGGGACCGCGAGCGCTTCACCATGGACGAGGGCCTGTCCCGGGCCGTCCAGACCATGTTCAAGAAGCTCTTCGACGACGGGCTCATCTACCGGGCGAACCGGATCATCAACTGGTGCCCGCGCTGCCTCACCGCGCTCTCCGACATCGAGGTCGAGCACACCGACGACGAGGGTGAGCTGATCTCGATCCGCTACAGCGACGAGGTCGTGGTGGCCACCACCCGGGCCGAGACCATGCTCGGCGACACCGCGGTCGCGGTGCACCCCGACGACGAGCGCTACCGGCACCTCATCGGCACCGAGGTGGCCCTGCCGCTGACCGACCGGCGGATCCCGATCGTCGCCGACGAGCACGTCGACCCGAGCTTCGGCACCGGCATGGTCAAGGTGACCCCGGCGCACGACCCGAACGACTTCGAGATCGGCCAGCGGCACGACCTGCCGCAGCTCACGATCATGGACGAGCGCGGCATCATCACGGCGCCGGGCCCGTTCCAGGGCCTGGACCGGTACGAGGCCCGCCCGGCGATCGTGGCGGCGCTGCGGGAGCAGGGCCTGATCGTGGCCGAGAAGCGGCCGTACGTGCACGCCGTGGGGCACTGCTCCCGGTGCAAGACCACGGTCGAGCCGCGGCTGTCGCTGCAGTGGTTCGTCAACACCGCCCCGCTGGCCAAGGCGGCCGGCGACGCGGTGCGCGACGGGCGGGTGAAGATCGAGCCGGCCGAGCTGGCCAAGCGCTACTTCGCCTGGGTCGACAACATGCACGACTGGTGCATCTCCCGGCAGCTCTGGTGGGGTCACCGCATCCCGGTCTGGTACGGCCCGGACGGCGAGATCGTGTGCGTCGGCCCCGACGAGGAGCCGCCGACCGGCGACGGCTGGCGGCAGGACGAGGACGTCCTGGACACCTGGTTCTCCAGCGGCCTGTGGCCGTTCTCCACCCTCGGCTGGCCGGAGCGCACCCCGGACCTCGCGAAGTTCTACCCGACCAGCGTCCTGGTCACCGGCTACGACATCCTCTTCTTCTGGGTCGCCCGGATGATGATGTTCGGCCTCTACGCCATGGACGGCGTGCAGCCGTTCGACGTGGTCGCCCTGCACGGCATGGTCCGCGACGAGCACGGCAAGAAGATGTCGAAGTCGTTCGGCAACGTGGTCGACCCGCTGGACTGGATCGACCGGTTCGGCGCCGACGCCACCCGGTTCACGCTGGCCCGGGGCGCCAACCCCGGTCAGGACGTGCCGGTCAGCGAGGAGTGGTGCCAGGGCTCGCGGAACTTCTGCAACAAGCTCTGGAACGCCACCCGCTTCGCGCTGCTCAACGGCGCGCACACCGAAGGGCCGCTGCCGGCCCCGGCGGAGCTGTCGACCGTCGACCGGTGGATCCTCTCCCGGCTCGCGCACGTCACGGCCGAGGTGGACGAGCAGTTCGAGGCGTACGAGTTCGCCAAGGTCTGTGACCTGCTCTACCACTTCGCCTGGGACGACGTCTGCGACTGGTACGTGGAGCTGAGCAAGCCGGTGCTCGCCGAGGGCGGGCCGGCCGCCGACGCCACCCGCCGGGTGCTCGGGCACGTGCTGGACCAGTTGCTGCGGCTGCTGCACCCGGTGATCCCGTTCGTCACCGAGGAGCTGTGGACCGCGCTGACCGGCGGCGAGACGGTGATGACCGCCGCCTGGCCGGCGGCCAACCGTACCCTCGTCGACGACGCCGCGGAGGTCGAGGTCGGCACCCTCCAGCGGGTGGTGACCGAGATCCGGCGGTTCCGGTCCGACCAGGGGCTGCGCCCGACGCAGCGGGTGGCGGCCCGGCTCGACGGCCTGGCCGGCGCGGGCATCGCGGCGCACGAACCGCTGGTCCGCTCGCTGGTCCGGCTCGACGCGCCCGGCGACGACTTCCAGGCCAGCGCCACCCTCGCCATGCCGGGCGAGGTCAGCGTCGCGCTGGACACCCGGGGCTCGATCGACGTGGCCGCCGAGCGGGCCCGACTGACCAAGGACCGGGCGGCCGCCGAGAAGGAGGCCGCGCAGGCGCGGGCGAAGCTGGGCAATCCGGCGTTCGTCGGCAAGGCCCCCGACCACGTGGTCGCCAAGATCCGCGAGCGGCTGGCGGTGGCCGAGGCGGATCTGGTCCGGATCGATGCCGCACTGGAGGCGCTGCCGTCGTGACCGACCGCACCGAATTCGCCGAGGTGGAGGCCGCGCTGAACGCGCGCGGCTTCACTCGCATGCGCTTCGAGCTGGAGAAGATCGAGAGCCTGCTCGACCTGCTCGGCAGCCCGCAGCGGGCGTACCCGTCGATCCACCTGACCGGGACCAACGGCAAGACCTCGACCGCCCGGATGATCGACTCGCTGCTGCGGGCGTTCGGGCTGCACACCGGCCGCTACACCAGCCCGCACCTGGAGACCGTCCGGGAGCGGATCAGCCTGGACGGCGAGCCGGTCAGCGAGGACCGCTTCGTGGCGACCTACCGCGAGGTGGCGCCCCTCGCCGAGCTGGTCGACCAGCGCTCCGAGGAGCCGCTTACCTACTTCGACCTGACCACCGCGCTGGCCTTCGCCACCTTCGCCGACGCCCCCGTGGACGTCGCCGTGGTGGAGGTGGGGCTCGGCGGCGCCGAGGACGCCACCAACGTGATCCAGGCCGGGGTCGCCGTGATCACCCCGATCGGGCTGGACCACACCGAGTGGCTGGGCGACACCATCGAGGACATCGCGCTGCACAAGGCGGGCATCATCCACTCCGGCGCCACGGTGATCGCGGCGGCACAGGAGGAGGAGGCCGCCCGTCCGATCCTGGAGCGCTGCGCCGAGGTGGGCGCCACCGTCGCCCGCGAGGGCGCCGAGTTCGGCGTGCTGCGCCGCGCGGTGGCCGTCGGCGGCCAGGTGCTCACCATCCAGGGCCTGGGCGGCGTGTACGAGGAGATCTTCATTCCGCTGCACGGCGCCCACCAGGCGCAGAACGCCGCCGTGGCGCTGGCCGCGGTGGAGGCGTTCCTCGGCGCCGGCGCGCGGCGGCAGCTCGACATCGAGGCGGTCCGGGAGGGCTTCGCGGCGACCAGCTCGCCGGGGCGGCTGGAGAAGGTGCGTACCGCCCCGACGATCCTGCTCGACGGCGCGCACAACCCGCACGGGATGGCCGCCACCGTCACGGCGCTCCAGGAGGAGTTCGCGTTCAGCAAGCTGGTCGGCGTGCTCGCCGTGCTCGGCGACAAGGACGCGGCCAGCCTGCTGGAGCTGCTGGAGCCGGTGCTCGACTCGATCGTGGTCACCGCGAACAGCTCGCCCCGGGCGATGCCCGTCGACGAGCTGGCCGCGCTGGCCCGGGAGACCTTCGGGCCGGACCGGGTGCAGGTGACCGAGGAGATGCCGGACGCCATCGAGGCGGCCGTCGCCGAGGCCGAGTCCGACGTGCCGGGCGAGCTGGCCGGGGTGGGCGTGCTGGTCACCGGATCGGTGGTGACCGTGGCCGACGCCCGCCGGCTGCTCAAGCGATGACCGGCCCGGTGGAGGAGCGCCCCGGCACGGGTGCCCCGACCGAGGGCGCCCAGACCGAGGGCGCCCAGACCAAGGGCGCCCCGTCCGAGGGCACCCCGTCCGAGGGCGCTCAGGCCGAGGGCGCTCAGGCCGAGGGCGCTCAGGCCGAGGGCGGCGGGCAGCGGCGGTCCGGGCTGCGCAACCCCGACAAGGCGGTCCGCGGGCTCGGCGCCGGCACGCTCGCCCTGGAGGCGCTCGTCCTGCTGCTGGCCATCCAGCCCATCCGGGTGGTCGGCGGCGACCTGAGCGGCGCGGCCATCGCCGCGATCGTCGCGCTGGCGGTCGCCTGCGTGGCGCTCGCCGGCCAGATGAAGCGGGCCTGGGCCTGGCACGCCGGCACGGTGCTCCAGGGCCTGCTGCTGCTCTCCGGCCTGCTGCACTGGTCGCTGTTCGCGCTCGGCGTCATGTTCGCGCTGGTGTGGGCGTACGCGCTGCACGTGCGGCGGGTCATCCTCGGCTGAGCGGGGCCCGGTCGCCGGCTGCGGGGCGGGCGCTCAGGCGTCGGCGAGGGTGCGCCACTGGGTGAGCGCGACGCCGTGCCCGTCCGGGTCGCGGAAGGCGGCCGCCCACACCTCCAGCTTCGTGCCCCGGTTGACGACCCGCGGGGCGTACGTGAACCGGACGCCCGAGCCGCGCAGCCGCTCGTACGCCGCCTGGATGTCGTCGACCTCGAGGTTGACGTGGACCAGCCGGCGGCTGATCGGGGCGGCCCCCGTCACCCGGCGCAGCACCAGGCGGGTCGGCCCGGAGGCGAGGACGGCGTTGCCCTCGCCGCGGTCCAGCTCGTCGAAGCCGAGGTCCTGGTAGAAGTCCAGGGACCGGTCCAGGTCGGTGACGAGCAGGGTGATGCCGACCCCGCTGATCGGGCTCGCCACCTCGACCGGCTCCTCGTCGCCGGCCGGGCCGAAGATGGCCTCGTCCAGCTCCTCCGGGGTGGGCGGCGCCTCGCCGGCCGGCTCGTCCAGCGGGACGTCGATGGGGTCCACCGGCACGGTGTCGAACCGCTCCTCGGCGGGCGGGCGCGGCGCCGGGGCCCGGCGGGGGAGCGGGCCGCCCACGGTCGGCTCGACCAGTTGCCCCTCCAGCACCACCCCGCCGCCGGGGCGCTGGTGCAGCACCACCGGCTCCCGCTCCTCCGGCAGCACGGTGAGGTCGTCGAGGAGGGGGTCCGGCGCGGGCGGGTAGTCGTCGCGGAAGTCGTCCTCCGGGGCGCGGTCGGCCCACGGCGGGGCCTCCTGCCCGATGAGCACCTCGTCGACCGGGTCCGGGTCGGCGTACTCGGGCGGGAGGTCGGCCACCGCGGCGGCGGTCTCGGCGTGGGTGGGCACCTCGTCCCAGAGCACGCGGACGTGCCGCTGGTCGTCCAGGGCCACCCGGACGGGCAGCGCCTGGCCCAGCGACGGCCATTTGGCGACCGGGACCCGCGGCTCGATGATCTTCTTGGACCGGGGCGGCAGGCCGGGCGCGTCGATCACCAGTTGCAGCTCGCAGCGGCCGAAGGCGTACTGGGTGGGCGGCTCGGAGGCGCTGTGCACGTGGCCCAGCCCGACAACCCAGGTGCGGCCGCCGCCGCGGACCGTGGCCAGCGCGATGGCCAGCACCAGCAGGGCGAAACCGAGCGCCACGATGGCCCAGCTCGTCATGCCCAGCCCGAACAGGATCACGAAGGTGGCCAGGGTGCCCAGCACGGCGCCGATCAGCTTGCGCACCGGCGCGATCGGTCGGTTCCCGCCATTCGCCACAGTGGACCTCCCAGGGGTTCCAGGGCCAGGCTAGGCCGCCGCGACGACCCAGGGAAGGAGCAGCCGCCGCGCCGGCGCCGGGACCGGGTCGCTACGCTGACCGTACCCAGCCCGACCCGGTTCCGCGCACAGGAGGAAACCAGCGTGTCCAGCAGCAGCCCGGACGAGCGCACGCTCGTACTGATCAAGCCCGACGCGGTCCGCCGCGGTCTGGTGGGGGAGATCCTCGCCCGTTTCGAGCGCAAGGGCCTGCGGATCGACGCGCTGGTGACCCGCACCATGGACGGCGACTTCGCGGACCAGCACTACGCCGAGCACGTGGACAAGCCGTTCTACCCGCCGCTGAAGGCGTTCATGACCGGCGGTCCGCTGGTCGCCCTGGTGCTCTCCGGCGACCAGGTGATCGAGGTGGTCCGCGGGATGATCGGCAGCACCGACGGCCGCAAGGCCGCCGCCGGCACGATCCGCGGCGACTTCTCCCTCTCCAACCGGGAGAACCTGGTGCACGCCTCCGACTCGGTCGACAGCGCCAAGCGCGAGATCGGCCTCTGGTTCCCCGAACTGGGCTGACGGGCTTCGCCACGGCCCCGGTCCCGCGCCCGCGGGCCGGGGCCGCGGCGCGTGTTCAGCCGGGCAGGAGGTCCAGCTTGTCGGGGTTGCCGATCAGGTAGAAGCCGGTGATCCGGCCGTCGGCGGCGGCCACGGAGAGCGTGTAGCGGGCGCCGGACGGCAGGTGCAGCAGCAGCGCCGGCGCGCCGTTGAGCTCGATCGGGGCGCCCCGGACGCCCGGGTGACGGCGGTGGTACAGGCCGGTGAAGAAGCGGGCGATCCGCTCTGCGCCGTACACCGGGTTGCGGGCCGACGCGACCCGGCCGCCGCCGTCGTTCCAGGCGGTGGCGTCGTCGGCCACCAGGCCGGTCAGCCGGGCCAGGTCGCCGTCGCGCGCCGCGGCCAGGAAGGCGTCCAGCAGCCGGCGCTGCTCCGCCGCTCCGGCGGTGAACCGCCGCCGGCCGTCGGCGATCCGGGCGACCGCGCGGTGGTGCAGCTGCCGGCAGTCCGCCGCGGACCGGTCCAGCAGGTCGCCGATCTCGGCGTACGGCAGGGCGAAGGCGGTGTGCAGCACGTAGACCGCGCGCTCGGGCGGGGTGAGCCGTTCCAGCAGGTGCAGCAGCGCCGTGGAGAGCGTCTCCCGCTGCTCGACGGTGTCCAGCGGGCCGAACGGCGACGGATCGGTCGGCACCGGCTCGGGCAGCCACGGCCCGACGTACGTCTCCCGGGCCGCCTGCCGGGCCCGCAGCCGGTCCAGGGCGAGCCGGGTGACGACCCGGGACAGGTAGCGGCGCGGTTCGGCCACGCTGTCCCGGTCGACGTCCAGCCAGCGCAGGTACGCCTCCTGGAGCACGTCCTCGGCGTCGTGCAGGCTGCCGAGCAGCCGGTACGCCAGCCCGAGCAGCATCGGCCGGTGCGCGACGAGCGCACCGGCCGCCTGCGCCGCCGCCGAGGGTGAGGTCACACCTCGACCGGCGGCTCGGTGCGGGTGCTCACCGAGATCCGGTTCCACACGTTGATTGTGGCGATGGCGACCACCAGATCGGCAAGTTCCTTCTCCGACCAGACCTTCGCGGCGGCGTCCCACACGTCGTCCGGCACGCCGTGCTCGCCCAGCCGGGTCACCGAGTCGGTCAGTGCCAGCGCGGTCCGCTCCCGCTCGGTGAAGAAGGGCGCCTCGCGCCACGCCGCGACGGCGAACAGCCGCCGGCTGGACTCCCCGGCCGCCAGCGCGTCCCGGCTGTGCATGTCCACGCAGAACGAGCAGCCGTTCAGCATCGACGCCCGCAGCTTGACCAGCTCCAGAACGGTGTGGTCCACGTTCTTCTGAACGTACTTCTCCAGGCCGAGCACCGCCTGGTACGCCTGCGGCACCACCGCCGGCATGTCGATTCGGCTCATGGCCGCCTCCCTCATCTCGTCGGTACGCCCGTACGACGGATCGGGGCCGGGGCGGTGTGACGGCGCGAGGTGTGACGGTGGTCATGGGGGAGCTGCCCGGGCGCCGCCTGGGGGGACCGGGCCGGACAGCTCCCCGTGTCGACCCCCGGTCGACGCCGCGGGCCGCTCCCCGCCCCGCGGCGTCGGCCGACTGACCCGGGCGGACGCGAGGCGACCACCGGGCGGGACCGTGCTGCGCGGGTCACGCTAGGCGCGGGACGGCCGTCGGCGCCATGGATTCGGGCATGGCCGAATCCTCAGGCGTCCGGTCCACCGGCTCGCCGGAGAGCAGGCCCAGCAGCGCGGCGCCGGTCGGCTCCAGCCCGTAGAGCACCCGGCGGCCGACCCGCCGGCGGTGGACCACCCCGGCGGCGACCAGCGCGGACAGGTGCTCCGAGACGGTGCTCGGCGCCAGCCCGAGGGCGGCGGCCAGGCCGGCGGTGGTGGCCGGGCGGGCCAGCGCCCGCAGCACCGTGGCGCGGCCCCGGCCGAGCAGCAGCGCCAGGCGGTCGGTGGCCGGGTCCGGGTGCCCGACCGGCCCGGCGGCCAGCAGCGCCGCGCCCCGGGCCGGGTAGGAGACCGCCACCACGTTCGGGTGGTCGGTGGAGCAGGCCAGCCCGCCGCCGGAGAAGATCAGCGGGATGAGCAGCAGCCGCTGGTCGGCGGCGCGGACCTCCTGCTCCCACTGCTTCACCACGCTCAGCACCGGCCGCTCCCACCGGGCCTGCTCGTGCAGGTCGGCCAGGAGAGCGTCCGGCCCGTCGGCGGCCAGGGCCCGCGCCCGGTGCAGCACCTCCTCGTCCAGCGCCGCCCGCATCGCCGGCCACCAGGGCGCGAGCGCCGCCTCCCACCAGCCGAGCAGGTCGTCGGCGACCCGGTCGAGGGCGGCGCGCGGGTCGGTCGCGTACGGGCGCAGCCAGTCCGGGACACCGTCCGGCCAGTGCCGGGCGAGCTGCTCGGCGACCAGTTCCGCGGGGGTGTCCCGCAGCGCGGCGGTCTCCTCGGCCAGGCTGGGCGCGGCGGTGGGCGGGATCGGGCTGAGGAAGTCCGGCATGTTCGGCCCGGCGTCCAGGTAGACCCGCAGCGGCGCCGAGTCGGGCAGCCCGGCCAGCACCCGGCGGGCCTGCTTCGCCCAGTCGGTGTAGGGCCAGGGCAGTTCGTCGGGGTTGCGGTGCAGCAGCCAGAAGCCGGCCTGGATCTCCCACAGCGGACTGACCGCGATCCGGGTGTGGGCCACGGTCCGGTCGTCCAGATGGATCCGGATCACGCCGCGAGGCTACCGGTACCGGCGTGGCGGGTTTCGACAGCCGTCGTTGAGGTGCCGGCCACCTCGGGCGGCACCCCCGGTCATGTCGGGCCGGTAGACCGGCCTGGCGACTTCTGAACCGGGAGGATCCATGACGCAACTCGACCGACGTACGCTGCTCCGCGCCGGCCTGGTGGCCGGGGCCGGCGTCGCCGGCGGCGCGGTGCTCGGCGCGCCCGGCGCGCTCGCCGCCCCCGCCTGGCGGCCGGCCGGGCGGCCGCTGCTCACCCACGGCGTGCAGAGCGGCGACGTGACCGCCGACTCGGCGCTGGTCTGGACCCGCGCGGACCGGCCCGGCCGGATGCTGGTGGAGCTGAGCCGCCGGCCCGACCTGCGCGGGGCGCGCGTGGTGCGCGGGCCGGTGCTCGACCCGACCGGCGACTTCACCGGCCGGGTCCGGTTGCGCGGCCTGCCGGCCGGCGAACGGCTGTACTACCGGGTCCGGGTGGAGAGCCTGGACCGGCCCGGCCTGTGCAGCGATCCGCTGGCCGGCTCGTTCGCCACCGCGCCGGGGCGGCACCAGCGCCGGGACGTGCGGTTCGTCTGGACCGGGGACATCGTGGGGCAGGGCTGGGGGATCAGCCCGGACTTCGACGGCCTGGCCATCTTCCGGTCGATGCGCGAGCGCCGCCCCGACTTCTTCCTGTGCAGCGGCGACACCGTGTACGCCGACGGCCCGCTCACCGAGACCGTCACGCTTCCCGACGGCCGGATCTGGCGCAACCTGGTCACCCCGGAGAAGAGCAAGGTCGCCGAGACCCTGGCCGAGTACCGGGGGCAGTTCGCGTACAACCTGCTCGACGAGCACCTGCGGGCGTTCGCCGCGGAGGTGCCCCAGGTGAACCAGTGGGACGACCACGAGGTGCTGAACAACTGGTACCCGGGGGAGATCCTCGTCGACGACCGGTACGCCGAGAAGCGGGTCGACGTGCTCGCCGCCCGGGCCCGGCAGGCGTTCCACGAGTGGCTGCCGGTCGCCGCCGGTGGCCCGCTCTACCGGAAGCTGTCGTACGGGCCGCTGCTGGACGTCTTCGTCCTCGACATGCGCACGTACAAGGACCCGAACGACGGCAACACGTACGCCGACCCGGGCCGCGGCCTGCTCGGGCGGGAGCAGCGGGAGTGGCTGGTCGGAGAGCTGACCCGGTCGACGGCGACCTGGAAGGTGATCGCCAACGACCTGCCGCTCGGCCTCGTGGTGCCGGACGGCCCGGCCGCGCAGGAGGGTGTCGCGCAGGGCGACCCGGGCGCGCCGGCCGGCCGCGAGCGGGAGTTCGCCGAGGTGCTGCGGGCCGTGCACCGGGCCGGGGTGACCGGGCTCGTGTTTCTCACCGCCGACGTGCACTACACCGCGGCCCACCACTACGACCCGGCCCGGGCGGCGTTCGGCGAGTTCACCCCGTTCTGGGAGTTCGTCTCCGGCCCGGCCCACGCCGGCGCCTTCGGCCCGAACGCCCTGGACGGCACCTTCGGCCCGCAGGCCGTCTTCGTCCACGCCCCGCCCCGCGCCAACACCTCCCCGGCGGAGGGCTTCCAGCACTTCGGCGAGGTCGAGATCGACGGCGGGACGGCCGCCCTGACGGTGAACCTCCGCGACCGGACGGGCGCTTCCCTCTGGACCACGACCCTCCCGGCCCCCACCCGGTAGGTCGATCATGAGGTTGACGGCGACGACGATCCCGGCCGTCGCCGTCAACCTCATGATCACCGGGCCGGGGCGATACTCGGGGGCGGGACGGGCGGTGGGTCGAGTACTCTTGTGGGCACACAGGCGACGACCCGGCCATCACCGGTGAGCCTCCGGAAGAACAGCCGGGTGACCGGCTCAGTAGAACCGGACGGGACGGCCCGTCACAGCCGACCAACGAGCGGGCGGTCGCACCTTGACCGTCAAGCGGGGTGGTACCGCGGGCCACCCGGGGGCGCCGACACGGCCAACCCGGAGAAGCTCGTCCTCGCAGACCCACCGACGAGTGAGCTGCGCGAGGAGAGCGACCCCCGATGGCCTATCCGTTGCACGACCCGACCGCCGGCGGCGTCCCGGCGAGCCCGGACCTGCCCGCGGTCGAGCGCCGGGTCCTGGAGCACTGGACGGCCGACAAGACCTTCGAGGCGTCGGTCGAGGCCCGCCCCGCCGGGGAGGACGGCAAGAACGAGTACGTCTTCTACGACGGCCCGCCCTTCGCCAACGGCCTGCCGCACTACGGCCACCTCTTCACCGGCTACGTCAAGGACGTGGTGCCGCGCTACCAGACCATGCGCGGCCGGCACGTCGAGCGCCGGTTCGGCTGGGACTGTCACGGCCTGCCCGCCGAGGTGGTGGCCGAGAAGCAGCTCGGCATCACCACCAAGGCGGAGATCCTCGACCTCGGCGTGGCCCGGTTCAACGAGGCCTGCCGCACCTCGGTGCTGGAGTTCACCCAGGACTGGGAGCGGTACGTCACCCGGCAGGCCCGCTGGGTCGACTTCGCCAACGACTACAAGACGCTCGACCTGGACTACATGGAGAGCGTCATGTGGGCCTTCCGGACCCTGCACGACAAGGGTCTGGTCTACGAGGGCTTCCGGGTGCTGGCCTACTGCTGGCGGTGCGAGACCCCGCTGTCGAACACCGAGACCCGGATGGACGACGTCTACAAGGACCGGCACGACCCCACGCTGACCGTGTGGTTCGAGCTGACCGCCGACGAGTCGGCCCCCGAGCCGGTGCGTGGCCCGGTGCGGCTCGGCGTCTGGACCACCACGCCGTGGACGCTGCCGTCGAACCTGGCGCTCGCCGTCGGCCCCGACATCGAGTACGCGGTGCTGGAGCGCGACGGGCAGCGCCACGTCGTCGGCGCGGCGCGGCTGGCCGCGTACGCCAAGGAGCTGGAGGGGTACGAGCAGGTCGGCACCGTGTACGGCCGCGACCTGGTCGGGCGCCGCTACACCCCGCTCTACGACTTCCTGGTCGAGCACGCCGGCGAGAACGCCTACCAGGTGCTCGGCGCCGAGTTCGTCACCACCGAGGACGGCACCGGGATCGTCCACCTGGCCCCGGCCTTCGGCGAGGACGACCAGAACACCTGCAACGCGGCCGGCATCCCGACCGTCGTCACGGTCGACGACCACACCCGGTTCACCGGGCTGGTCCCGCCGTACCAGGGCGAGCAGGTCTTCGACGTGAACAAGCCGGTGATCCGGGAGCTGAAGGAGCGGGGGGTGGTGCTGCGGCAGGACACCTACACCCACTCCTACCCGCACTGCTGGCGCTGCGACACGCCGCTGGTCTACAAGGCGGTGTCCTCCTGGTTCGTCGCGGTCACCCGGTTCAAGGACCGGATGGTCGAGCTGAACCAGCAGATCAACTGGACCCCGGGGCACATCAAGGACGGCTCGTTCGGCAAGTGGCTGGCCAACGCCCGGGACTGGTCGATCAGCCGGAACCGGTTCTGGGGCTCGCCGATCCCGGTGTGGAAGTCCGACGACCCCAACTACCCGCGGGTCGACGTGTACGGCTCGCTGGACGAGCTGGAGCGGGACTTCGGCGTACGCCTGACCGACCTGCACCGGCCGGCGGTGGACGACCTGGTCCGCCCCAACCCGGACGACCCGACCGGCAAGTCGATGATGCGCCGGGTGCCCGAGGTGCTGGACTGCTGGTTCGAGTCCGGCTCGATGCCGTTCGCCCAGGTGCACTACCCGTTCGAGAACCGCGAGTGGTTCGAGCACCACTACCCGGGCGACTTCATCGTCGAGTACATCGGACAGACGCGCGGCTGGTTCTACACCATGCACGTGCTGGCCACCGCGCTGTTCGACCGGCCGGCGTTCCGCAACTGCCTGAGCCACGGCATCCTGCTCGGCTCCGACGGGCGCAAGATGTCCAAGAGCCTGCGCAACTACCCGGACGTCTACCACGTGTTCGACGCGTACGGGTCGGACGCGATGCGCTGGATGCTGATGTCCTCGCCGGTGCTGCGCGGCGGCGACATGGCGGTCACCGAGACGCTCATCCGGGACGCGGTGCGGCAGGTGCTGCTGCCGCTCTGGAACGTCTGGTACTTCTTCTCGCTCTACGCCAACGCCGACGGCTACACCGCGAAGCGGCGGGTGGATTCCACCCATCTGCTCGACCGGTACGTGCTGGCGAAGACGAACGAGCTGGTGTCGACGGTCCAGGGGCAGTTCGACGCGTACGACATCTCGGGGGCCTGCGCCACCGTCCGGTCCTACCTGGACGCGCTGACCAACTGGTACGTGCGCCGGTCCCGGGACCGGTTCTGGGCGGGTGACGCGGACGCGTTCGACACGCTGTGGACGGTGCTGGAGACGCTCTGCCGGGTGGTGGCGCCGCTGGCGCCGCTGACCGCGGAGGAGATCTGGCGCGGGCTCACCGGCGAGCGGTCGGTGCACCTGACCGACTGGCCGTCGGCGGAGGAGTTCCCGGCCGACCACGACCTGGTGGCCGCCATGGACAACGTCCGGGCGGTCGCCTCGGCGGCCCTGTCGCTGCGCAAGGCCAAGGGGCTGCGGGTGCGGCTGCCGCTGTCGAAGCTGACCGTGGCCTCCCCGGTCGCGGCCCAGCTCCGGCCCTTCGCCGACCTCGTCGCCGACGAGGTCAACGTGAAGGCGGTGGAGATCACCGACGAGGTGTCCGCCTACTGCCAGCAGGTGCTGACCGTGGTGCCCCGGGCGCTCGGCCCGCGGGTCGGCAAGGCGGTCCAGCAGGTGATCAAGGCGGTCAAGGCGGGGGAGTGGGAGCTTCACGACGGCGCCCCGGTCGCCGCCGGGATCACCCTGGCCGAGGGCGAGTACGAGCTGCGCCTCGTCGCGGCCGACGCCGAGCACTCCGCGCCGCTGCCCGGCGGCGAGGGCGTCGTCGTGCTGGACACCGAGGTCACCCCGGAACTGGCCGCCGAGGGGCTGGCCCGGGACGTGGTCCGCGTGGTGCAGCAGGCCCGCCGGGACGCCGACCTCGACGTCTCGGACCGGATCGTGGTGGCCGTCTCCGCCTCGGAGGAGGTCCGCGCGGCGGTCGCCGCGTACACCGAGTTCGTGGCCCGGGAGGTCCTGGCCGACACGGTCGACTTCGCCGACGGCGTCGACGGCTTCGCCGGCGAGGTCGGCGAGGGCGAGCGGGTGACGGTGGCCGTCCGGCGGGTATGAGGTTCTGATGGCGGGTCCGGCGGCGTCCGCGCCGCCGGACCACCCCGCGGACGGCTGACCACCCGATCCGCCGGGTGTCGACCCGTCCGCTACCGTGACAGCGCCTGTTCGCGTACGACCGCCGGAGGACCCGTGCCCCTGCTCTACACCATCGGCAAGCTCACCGTGGCGCCCACGCTCCGGTTGGCCTTCCGTCCGCACGTGGAGGGGTTGGAGCACATCCCGGCGACCGGCGGCGCGATCTTCGCGGGCAACCACCTCTCCGTGGCCGACGAGCTGCTGCTCGGCACGGTGGTGCCCCGGCACCTGGCCTTCTGGGCCAAGGCTGAGTACTTCAACGGCACCGGCGTGAAGGGCGCGTTCTCCAAGTTCGTGCTCACCGGGCTGGGCGCCATCCCGGTCGAGCGGGCCGGCGGCCGGGCGGCGCTGTCCGCGTTCGACGCCGCCATTCCGGTGCTCAAGGCCGGCGACCTGGTGGCCGTCTACCCGGAGGGGACCCGCTCGCCCGACGGCCGGCTCTACCGGGGGCGGACCGGCGCCGCGCGGCTGGCCGTGGCGGCCGGCGTGCCGATCATCCCGGTGGGCGTGACCGGCACCGACAAGGCGCAGCCCATCGGCACCCGGGTGCCCCGGCCGGGGCGGGCGGAGATCAGCATCCGGTTCGGCAAGCCGCTGGACTTCACCGGCCGGTCGGACGACCGCACCTCGCTGCGGGAGATGACCGACGAGATGATGGCCGAGATCCAGAAGCTCACCGGCCAGGAGTACGTGCCGCGCTACGCGCCGAAGCGCGCCGAGCCCACCGAGCCCACCGCCGACCCGACCGCCTGAGGCGTCACGGCGGGTCGCTGCCGCGCCGCTTCTCCTGGGCCACCACCGCGTCCAGGTCGCCGAGCCGGCTCAGCTGCTTCATGGTCCGCGCCATCCGCGCGTTCGCCGGGATCCGGCTGCGGTTGCGGGCCAGGAACGCCCAGTAGCCGGCGGTGAACGGGCAGGCGTCCTCGCCGAGCCGCTTGCGCGGGTCGTAGCGGCAGCCGCCGCAGTAGTCGCTCATCCGGTTGATGTACGCGCCCCCGGCCACGTACGGCTTGGTGGTCATCCGGCCCAGGTCGGCGTACTGGCTCATGCCGACCACGTTGCCGGTCATCACCCACTCGTAGCCGTCCACGAACCGGGTGTGGAACCACTCGACCAGTTCCGCCGGGCGCCAGCCGCGCTGGAGGGCGTAGTTGCCGAGCACCATGAGCCGCGGGATGTGGTGCACCCAGGCCCGGTCGCGGACGCCGGTGAGCACGTCCCGGAGGCAGCGCGCGTCGACCGCGTCCGCGTCCAGGTCGCGCCACCAGTCCGGCAGGGAGCGGCGGGCGCCCAGCTCGTTGCTGTCCCGCCAGCCCTCCTCGAAGTACCAGTAGGTGTGCCAGATGTAGTCCCGCCAGCCCATCACCTGCCGGACGAAGCCCTCCACGGCGGCCAGCGGCGCGCCCTGCCGCCGGTACGCCCGCTCGGCGCCCCGGACCGCCTCCATGGGGTCCAGCAGGCCCAGGTTGAACGAGGACGACAGCAGGCTGTGCGCCAGCCACGGGTCGGTGGAGAGCATGGCGTCCTCGTACCGGCCGAACGCGGCGAGCCGGTGCCGGAGGAAGTGCCGCAGCCGCGCCGTGGCCTCCTCGGCCGTGGCCGGGAAGCGGCGCGGCCCGTCCCGCCCGGTGAACCGGATGCCCTCCCGCGCCCAGCGGTCCAGGTCGGCCCGGACCTCCGCGTCGATGTCGTCCTCCTTCGGCATGGGCGGAGCCGGCACGTCGAGCCGCCCGTCCTTCGGCGGCGGCTCGCGGTTCTCCGTGTCGAAGCTCCACCGGCCGCCGGCCGGCTCGCGGCCGTCCAGCAGCACGCCGTGGTGCTCCCGGGCGAACCGGTAGAACGCCTCCATCCGCAGCGCGCCCCGCCGGCCGTCCGCCCAGTCGGCGAAGTCCTCCAGGCTGGTCACATGGCCCCGGGCCGGCAGCACGGTCACCCGGTCCAGCTCGCGGACGAACTCCAGCGCCCGCCGCGATGTCGGGTGGCAGACCTCCAGCGGCTCGCGGACCCGGCGCAGCGCCTGCCCGTACGTCTCGCCGCGCAGGAAGATCGCCTGGTCGCCGAGCTCGGCGGCGCGGTGCCGCAGCGCGGAGAGGATCAGGTGGGCCTTCTGCCGGTGGTGGACCCGGCGCCGGAAGACGGCCTTGGACTCGATGAGGAGAACCGGCTGCTTCCGCTCGTCGAGGAAGTGCGGCCCCAGCTGGTCAGCGAAGAGCCAACGCCGCGACATGTCCCGATTGTCGCCCCGCGGGCCGATCCGACCCGGGAGGAAGACGGAACCTTTACGTGTTCGATACGTTGCGAACGGTGACGACGGTTCAGGATCCCTCGGGGACCACGACCTGCTCGCGCAGCTCGTCCAGCAGCCGGCCGCTGTCGTCCAGCGACAGTCGGGTGAAGACGCCGGTGGCCAGGCTGCCGTGGTCGACCGAGGTGCACACCACCACCGTGTCGCCGTCGGCCCGGCCGATCGCGCAGCGCTCGTACCGGCCCCGGACGCCGGTCTCCACCGGCACCGACGGCTTGAGGGCGTACCGGTCGGTGAGGCGGGCCAGCTCGGCCTCCGCGTCCGACTCCGGGCTCAGCCGGAACCCGGTGCCGCCGAACAGGGTGACCCGCTTGCCGTCGGTCGTGCCGTAGATGCCGGCGAAGGTGTCCTCGGCGAACAGGTGCGACTGGCGTACCTGCGACTTCAGCTCCTCGGCGGCGGCCTGGCTGCGCTCGTCCTGGCGCAGCCGCAGCGAGCCGAGCTGGTCGGGCAGGCTCGCGCGGGCCGGGTACTGGGCGGAGAGCGGCTGGACCCACCAGAGCGGCACGCCGCAGCAGCAGGCGACGCTGAGCAGCAGCACCCAGGGCCAGCGGCGCCGGCGGCGGACCGGCACGGCCACGTACCCCTTGGGCGGCTGCCACCCCGGCGGCGCAGTCACCGCCGGCGGGGTCTTCCCGCGGCGCTGCTTAGGCAGCGTGGGCCGGGGCGGCGGGACCGGCGGGGCGACAGCCGGCGGCGGGGCCGGGGCCGGGCGGGCGGCGGGCGCCGGGCGCAGCGGCGGCGGCGATGCGACCGGGTGGGGCGGGGTGTGTGCCGGCGGCGGGTGCGGCACCGGGTAGGGCGCCGTGTAGGGGAGCGTCGGCGGGAGCGCCGGGAAGTCGGCGGAGTGCAGGTCCCAGCCGGTGGTGTCCACGCCCGCCCACGGGTCGACCGGGACCTGGTGCTCCGGCGAGTCGGCCGGCGGCACCGGCGTGAGGTCGGCCGACTCGCCCCAGGCGCGCTTGCGCGGCGGCGGGGGCGGTACGGCCGCCGAGCCGCTCCAGCGGGGCGCGGGAGGCCCGGCCGGGGTGGCGTCCGCCTGGTCGTCGACGCGGGTCGGGTCGGGTCGCCGCTCCAGCCGGGTGGGGTCGGGGCGGGGCGCGACCGGGGCCGAGCCGGCGGCGCGGGCGGGGCCGGGCACGGCGGCGGAACCGCGGGCGGGATGGGCCGGCGAGACCGGGGTGGGGTCGGGGTCCGCGGTGGGGTCGGGGTCCGCAGTGGGGTCGGCTTCCGCGGTGTGGTCGGGCTTCGCGGTCGGGTCGGGTTCCGCGGTGGCCGAGGGCTCGGGTCGCACCTCGACGTCCGGCGCCGCCTGGGCATCGGGTGCGGGCTGGCCGTCGTGTTCGGCCTGCGTGCCGGGCTCGGCTCCGGTGTCCCGTGCCGCCTGGGTGTCGGGTTCGGCCTGCGCCTCCGGCTCGGCCTGCGCCTCCGGCTCGGCCTGCGTCTCCGGTCCGGCCGGCGTCTCCGGTTCGGCCTGCGTCTCCGGTTCGGCCGGCGTCGCGGGCTCGGCCGGCGCGGTGGCCTCCGCCTGCGCCTCCGGGTCGGCCTGCGCGGCGGGTTCAGCCCACGGGGTCGGCTGCGGGCCCGGTGCGGTGGGCCCGGCCTCGGCGTCCGGCGCGGCGGACGCCGGCCCGGACTCCGGCGCGGAGGATGCGTCGGTCGTGGTCGGGGGCGTGGGGGCGGCCTGCGGCGGCACGTCGGCCGACGGCTCGGTGACCGCCGGATTCCCGTCCCGGCCGGTGGCCGGGGTGCCCCCGTCGGCCGGCCGGTCCGCCCCCGGCTGCGGCTGCGACATCGCGGCAATCTCCTCTCGCGCCGGTGACGAGGTTAGTACCGCCCCGCCACCACGACGAATCCACAGCCGCGCCCCGCCCCCGCACCGCCACCCGCGTCGATCAAGAGGTTCGCGTCCGGATCGGCCGCGAGTCCGGACGCGAACCTCTTGATCAACGCGGCTGCGGCCGGCTCCCGCGCTGGTCCGGGGGGAGCGGTGCGGCGTGGTGGGCGGCTGGGGACCGCGTACGCTTGGGCATCATGAGTGCCCCGTCGACGACGCCGCGCCCGGTCGCGGCCAATTCCGTGTGGCCCCGGCTGGAGCCGCTGCTGCCCCAGGTGACCAAGCCCATCCAGTACGTCGGCGGCGAGCTGGGCGCGGTGGTCAAGGACTGGGACGCGGCGACCGTCCGGTGGGCGCTGATGTACCCCGACGCGTACGAGGTGGGCCTGCCCAACCAGGGCGTGCAGATCCTCTACGAGGTGCTCAACGAGCTGCCCGACGTGCTGGCCGAGCGGACGTACGCGGTCTGGCCGGACCTGGAGAAGCTGATGCGCGCCCACGGCGTGCCGCAGTTCACCGTCGACGCGCACCGGGCGGTGCGCGACTTCGACGTGTTCGGCGTCTCCTTCTCCACCGAGCTGGGCTACACGAACCTGCTCACCGCGATCGACCTGGCCGGCATCCCGCTGCTGGCCGCCGACCGCACCGAGGCCGACCCGGTGATCGTGGCCGGCGGGCACGCCGCGTTCAACCCGGAGCCGATCGCCGACTTCGTCGACGCCGCCGTGCTGGGCGACGGCGAGGAGGCGGTGCTGGAGATCACCGCGATCGTCCGGGACTGGAAGGCCGAGGGCTGCCCGGGCGGCCGGGACGAGCTGCTGCTGCGGCTGGCCCGCACCGAGAGCATCTACGTGCCGCGCTTCTACGACGTGGACTACCTGCCGGACGGCCGGATCCAGCGGGTCGTGCCGAACCGTCCCGACGTGCCGTTCCGGGTGCACAAGCGCACGACCATGGACCTGGACGCGTGGCCGTACCCGAAGAAGCCCCTCGTGCCGCTGGCCGAGACGGTCCACGAGCGGTACGCGGTGGAGATCTTCCGCGGCTGCACCCGGGGCTGCCGGTTCTGCCAGGCCGGCATGATCACCCGCCCGGTGCGGGAGCGCTCGATCACGACGGTCGGCCAGATGGTGCAGCAGGGGCTGGAGTTCTCCGGCTTCCACGAGGTGGGGCTGCTGTCCCTGTCGTCGGCCGACCACTCCGAGATCGGTGACATGTGCTCCGGCCTCGCCGAGCAGTACGCGGGCACCAACGTCTCGCTGTCGCTGCCGTCGACCCGGGTGGACGCCTTCAACATCGACCTGGCCCAGGAGCTGTCCCGCAACGGGCGGCGGACCGGCCTGACCTTCGCCCCCGAGGGCGGGTCGGAGCGGATCCGCAAGGTCATCAACAAGATGGTGTCGAAGGAAGACCTGATCCGCACCGTCGTCACGGCGTACACCAACGGCTGGCGGCAGGTGAAGCTCTACTTCATGTGCGGCCTGCCCACCGAGACCGACGAGGATGTCCTCGAGATCGCGGACATGGCTCACGAGGTGATCAAGGCCGGCCGGGCGGCGACCGGGTCCAAGGACATCCGCTGCACCGTCTCGATCGGCGGCTTCGTGCCGAAGCCGCACACCCCGTTCCAGTGGGCCGCCATGGAGCGGCCGGAGGTCATCGACGGCCGGCTGCGGCTGCTCAAGCAGGCCATCAACAGCGACCGGTCGCTGGGCCGGGCCATCGGCTTCCGCTACCACGACGGCGAGCCGTCGCTGATCGAGGGCCTGCTGTCCCGGGGCGACCGCCGGGTCGGCGCGGTGATCCGCAAGGTTTGGGAGAACGGCGGCCGGTTCGACGGTTGGAGCGAGCACTTCTCCTACCAGCGCTGGGTGGACGCGGCGGCCGAGGTGCTGCCGTCCTTCGGGGTGGACCTGGACTGGTTCACCACCCGGGAGCGCGACGAGCTGGAGGTCCTGCCCTGGGACCACCTCGACTCCGGCCTGGACAAGGACTGGCTCTGGCAGGACTGGCAGGACTCCCTGACCGAGTACGAGCAGGACGACTGCCGCTGGACGCCCTGCTTCGACTGCGGCGTCTGCCCGTCCATGGACACCGAGATCCAGATCGGCCCGACCGGAAAGAAGCTGCTGTCGTTGACCCCGGTCAACGGGCTGAAGCTGCCCACCGGCGCCCAGCAGTAACGCCAGCGACGCACACCGGAGCGCGGGAGCCCCACAGGGCTCCCGCGCTCCGTCACATTCCGGGACTCGTCGCCCGTCGATGTCCAGCGCCGCGGGGTGGGGGTGCCTCGACTGGCCGTCACTCGATACGCTGCGTCCGTATTGGACCGGCCGGGGGCCGGCAGCGGGGAGGGCAGCAGCATGGGTGACATCAGGCCGCCGGACACCGGCGATCTGCACGTCAGCGTCGAGGACCTGGACGCCGCGGCGGAGTACGTCGAGCGCCTCAAGCAGTACGTCGACGACACCATCGGCTACGAGATGGAACGCATCAAGGAGCGGATGAAGGGCGACAGCAACAACGCGCAGACGGTGCCCAACGGCACGCCGTTCGGCGCGTACGAGGACGCCCGCATGCAGTGGCAGGCGCTGACGAAGTCGACGGCGAACATGGAGGGTCACCTCAAGGCGCTCTCCCTCAAGCTGGCCACCCTGAAGCAGGGCACCGAGGACATCGCCAAGGCGTTCCGGGACACCGAGGCCCGCAACGCCGCCAACGGCAAGGAGATCGAGCGGATGCTGGAGTCCGCCGCCCCGCCGCCGGCGACGGGCCAGCAGCCCACCTACCCGTACACGGCCTGAGGGGGAGAAGGTCATGGCTGGAGGAACCTGGGAGCGGTGCGTCCGCGAGGTGACGCTGTCGGCGGACCCGGAGACGGTCGGCTCGGTCGGTGTCGGGTGGAGCAGCCTCTCCACCGGCCTGGGCTACCTGCGCGACGCGCTCGTCGGGCGGTCCTTCGTCGGTCCGATAGCGCCCGGCCAGGAGCGTCCACACAGCGGCGGCCTGCCCGGCCTGCTCGCCGGCTGGAAGGGCAGCGGCGGCGACGCGTACCGCGAGCACCTGGGCGAGATCGGCAAGGAGATCGAGGAGCTGATCACCCACGCCAGCAACGTGAGCGGGGCGCTGTCGCGGATCGAGGGTGACATCCGCAAGTCGGTGGCGAGCATCCCGATCCCGCTGATGGACGACTTCGGCTGGAACGAGTGGAGCCTGCCCAACGGCACCGAGCTCGACGACGCCCGCGACGGCGAGAGCGCCTCGGGCTTCCTCGCCGCGCTGCGCAAGGACTACCAGAGCAACCCCGCCTCGTACGCCGACGGCGCGTTCCGCGACAAGGCCGACGACCTCGAGGCGACCATGAAGGTCGACGGCAACGCCGACGACAACAAGCGCGGCGGCTGGTGGGACACCAAGTCGCACCTGGACAACTGGTACCGGGACAACCAGCAGGCGGCCAACTCGGCCATGTCGCCGCTGCCCACCGCGGTGGAGACGGAGCGGCCCAAGCTGGTCGTGCCGCAGCCGAGGACCGAGTCCGACGACTACCGTCCCGACGACCGCAAGCCGCCGTCCGGCCTCCCGGGCGGGGGTGGCGGCATCGGTGGCGGTGGCGCGGGCGGCGGGTTCGGCGGCGGGCCCTCCCTCGGCAGCACCGGCGTGGGCGGCGGGGGCTCCTTCGGCGGCGGCGGTGGCGGATCACTGACGCCCCCGCCCACGACCGGCGGCCCGGACTTCGGCGGCGGGGGCGGGGCCGGCGGCGGCGCCGGCACCTACACCCCGCCGTCCACCGGCGCCGGCTACCCGGGCACCGGTGGCCACGACTACGGCAGCGGCCTCGCCGGCGCCGGCGGCCCCAGCACCATCGGCGGCGGCACCGGCGGTCTCGGTGGCGGCCTCAACTCCGCGGGGCTCGGCGGCGCCGGCGGCGGCTTCGGTGGTGGCGGGGCGGGCCTCGGCTCGGCCGGCGGCATCGGGGGCGGCGGTCTCGGCGCGGCCGGTGCGGTGGGCATGGGCGGCATCCCCGGCATGGTGGGTGGCGGCAACGGCAAGGTGCCCCCGATGACCAGCGCGGCCAGCGCGCTGCGCAACGCGGCCGGCGCGGGCGCGGGTGGCCCGCGCGGCGGCGCCGGCATGATGGGCGGCGGGATGGGCGGGCACGGCGGGGCCGGGCACGGCGGCAGCGGCAGCGAGCACTCGTCGTGGTTGACTGAGGACGACGATCCGTGGGGCAGCGGTGACGCCGCGTCCCCGGGCATCCTGCGCTGAGGACGGACGGATGAGGTTGCACGCGGGCGCGCTCCGACCGGCTGCGGCCGGCCTGCTGGCCGGGCTCATGGTGCTGGGGGTCGCCCAGCCGGCGGCCGCAGCGCCGCGACGGGCCGAGCAGTGGTACCTGGACGAGCTGCGGATCGACCAGGTGCACCGGCTCTCCACGGGGCGCGGGGTGACCGTCGCGGTGGTGGACAGCGGTGTCGACGCCACCCACCCGGAACTCGCCGGCCAGGTGCTCCCCGGTCGCCGCAGCTACGGCGCCGCCGGTGACGGGCGCTCCGACGTGGACGGCCACGGCACCCACATGGCCGGCATCATCGCGGCGCGCAACGCCGGGTCGGACGGGGTGACCGGCATCGCGCCGGGTGTGCGCATCCTGCCGATCAAGACGAAGCCGGGCGACGGGGAGATCAGCGAGGCGGCGTCCGCCCAGGGCATCCGGATGGCGGTCGACGGCGGCGCCAAGGTGATCAACCTGTCCTACGGCGCCGTGGGCGCGGCCTCCGCCGACGAGGAGTCCGCGATCAGGTACGCCCTGGACCGGGACGTGGTGGTGGTGGCCGCCGCGGGCAACACGGGCAAGGGCGAGGTCGACGTGACCAGCCCGGCCAACGTCCGCGGGGTGATCGCGGTGACGGGCACCACCCGGGGCGGGCGCTTCTGGTCGGGCTCGGCCCAGGGACCCGAGGCCGTGGTGGCCGCACCCGGCGACGCCATCTACAACGCCGGCCCGGACCACGGCTACGGCTGGGGTGACGGCACCTCCGACGCCACGGCGATCGTCTCCGGGGTGGCGGCGCTGATCCGCTCGAAGTATCCGGATCTCTCCGCCCCCAACGTGATCAACCGGATCATCCGCACCGCCCGGGACGCCGGCCCGCCCGGCCGGGACCCGCAGTTCGGCTTCGGCCGGATCGACGCCCTGGCGGCGCTGAGCGCCAAGGTGCCGGCGGTCGCGGCGAACCCGCTCCTGGAGCCGGCCGCGGCCAGCCCGGCCCCTCCGCAGGCCGCCGAGGACGACGACTTCGACGTCACCGAGCACGGCGACCGCGGCGGTCCCACGGACCAGCAGGTCTTGGTCATCGGCATCGGCATCGCGGTGGCGCTGGTGGTGCTGGTGGCGCTGGTGGTGTTCCTGATCTGGAACCGGCGCCGCTACCGGCGGGAGGCGGCCCGGGCCGCCGACGTACCGGACGAACTGCTCGACCAGGGCGCCGGGGGCGGTTACGGCACCCCGCCCGTCCCGGCCGGCTACCACGCCCCGCCGGGCGCGCCGGGTGGTCAGGCCCCGCCGGGCGCCAACCCGTACGCGCCGCCGCCCGGTCACGTCCCGCCCCCGCCGGGGTCCTACCCGCCACCGGGCGGGAACCGGTCCTGAACCGTGGTGGCCGGCCGAGTGACCTGCGTCACCGGCCGGCCACCGTCGTCTCCGGGTGGGGCGGGAATCCCCCGTCGACCGGTTCCGGCCGGTTCGTCCGCCCGCTCGCGCCGCCCCGGCTGCGGGCCGCGCCGGCCGCTGCGCCAGGATGGGACGGACACGCAGGTACAGCCGAGGAGCTCACGATCGCCAGAAAGCCTCAACCCGAGGGCGGCCAGGCGCCGGTCGTCCAGCGGGTCCGGATCCGGTACGCCAAGCGTGGACCGCTGCGGTTCACCTCGCACCGGGACTTCGCCCGGGCCTTCGAGCGTGCGCTGCGCCGGGCCGGCGTGCCGATCGCCTTCTCCCAGGGTTTCACCCCGCACCCGAAGATCTCGTACGCCTCCGCGGCGCCCACCGGCGTGGCCTCCGAGGCGGAGTACCTGGAGATCGGCCTGCGCGAGCCGGTCGACCCGGCCCAGCTGCGGGCGGCCCTCGACGCCGCCCTGTCGCCCGGGCTCGACGTCCTGGACGCGGTGGAGGCCACCGGTGGCAGCCTCGCCGACCGGATCGAGGCGTCCCGCTGGCGGATCGAGCTGCCCGAGGTCGACCCGGCCGTGCTGGAGCGGGCGGTGAGCGCGTTCACGGCCGCCGAGGAGATCCAGGTCGAGCGGATGACCAAGCAGGGCCGACGCACCTTCGACGCCCGTGCCGCGGTCATCGCCATCGATACGCTGCCGCCGTCCGAGACGCCTTCCGGGGCGACGGCCGTACCGTGTGCGATACTCGAACTGGTCGTGCGGCAGGTCACCCCGTCCGTACGACCCGATGACGTCCTTTCCGGCCTCCGCGTGGTGGCCGACCTGGAGCCGCCGGTCTCCCCGAGGGTGATCCGGCTGGCGCAGGGCACGCTGACCGCGCAGGGCGAGATCGTGGATCCGTTGGACGCGGATCGCGACGGGGCAGCCATCGGAGAGCGCTGACCGGACGGTCAGCGTTCTGGCAGGCAGACTTCGGCGGTCGCGCACCTGCGCGCCCGGCGGAAACACCTTTTGCGGCGACCCTGCGTGGCAGCGCTCACCCGCGCCCGGGGCAGCCAGAACTGGAGAACGTCCATGCTCGAGAACGAGCCCGAGGGCGGCGAACGGACCGGCGCAGAGCCGGCCGAGGCGACCGCCAGCAGCAGCACCGACAGCACCGCCGAGGTCAAGCCGCCGGCCCGCAAGCGGGCCAGCCGCCGCAAGGCCGCGCCGCTGAACCAGCCGGAGCAGACGGACGCGCCGGTGGAGGCGTCGACGGCGGCGACCGGCAGCGGCGAGTCGCCGCAGGCCGAGGTGTTCGCCCCGGTCGCCGGGGACCTGGAGGCCGCGCCGAAGACCCGGCGGCGGCGCAAGGCGACCCCCGCCAAGGCGGTCGAGGAGCCGGTGGCCGCGGCCGGCGCGGAGGCCGCCTCCGACGAGGTGGTGCCGCCGGTCAAGGTGACCCGTACCCGCCGCCGCAAGACCACCCCGCCGCCCGTCGAGACCCCGGCGGACGAGTCGCCGACCGAGGCGCCCGCCGAGGCCGCCGGGCCGGCGGTCGAGCCGCACGCGGTCGCCGAGCCGCAGGCCGACGTCGAGCCGCCCGCCGCGCCGGCGCCCGCCGAGGGCGAGCCGGAGGACGAGGACGCGGTCGGCGAGGACGCCGAGGACGAGCCGAGCGCCGACGAGACCCGCCTGGCCCGCGCCGGCGGTCCGGAGGACCGGACCGGTGAGGTGTCGCCGGGCGCCGCCGTGCCGGGCCCGGCCGAGGAGCCCGCCCCGACCACCCGCCGCCGTCGCGCCGCGCTCTCCGCGCCGACCGTCCTGTTCATGCCTCCCCAGCCCGAGGAGGCCCCGGTCGTCCGGGTCACCTACCCGGTCGCCGAGGAGCCGGTCGAGGAGCCGGTGGAGACCGGCCGGCGCCGCCGGCGCGGTCGCCGCGAGGCCGAGCCGGTCGAGGTCGAGGTCGAGGTCGAGGAGGAGCCGACCGCCGAGGCCGAGGAGATCGCCGAGGCGGAGGAGGACGAGGACGAGGCGGCCCTGCGTCGCCGCCGTCGTCGGGGCCGCCGGGGCCGGGGCCGCGGTCGGGGCGCCGAGGAGGCCGAGGACGAGGAGGCCGAGGAGGCCGTCCGGGCCGAGGCCGCCGAAGCCGAGGCCGAGGAGGCCGAGGACGAGGAGGAGGCCGAGGGTGAGGGCGAGGGGATGACCCGTCGTCGCCGTCGGCGCCGCCGCCGGGGCGCCGGTGAGGCGGAGACCGCCGCCGAGGACGGCGTGCCCACGGTCGTCAAGATCCGCGAGCCGCGCAAGGCCGTCGACGAGGTGCAGGGCGTCTCCGGCTCGACCCGGCTGGAGGCCAAGCGGCAGCGCCGCCGGGACGGCCGCGAGCAGCGGCGTACCCGCCCGCCGATCCTCAGCGAGTCGGAGTTCCTGGCCCGCCGGGAGGCGGTCGACCGGGTGATGGCCGTGCGCCAGCGGGGCGACCGGACCCAGATCGCGGTCCTCGAGGACGGCGTGCTGGTCGAGCACTACGTGACCCGCAACTCGTCCGGCACCATGGCCGGCAACGTCTACCTGGGCAAGGTGCAGAACGTCCTGCCCAGCATGGAGGCGGCCTTCGTCGACATCGGGCGCGGCCGCAACGCCGTCCTCTACGCCGGCGAGGTCAACTGGGACACCACCGGCCTGGAGGGCCGCGCCCGCTCGATCGAGCAGGCCCTCAGGTCCGGCGACTCGGTGCTGGTGCAGGTCACCAAGGACCCGATCGGGCACAAGGGCGCCCGGCTCACCAGCCACATCGCGCTCTCCGGCCGGCACCTGGTCTACGTGCCGAACGGCAACGCCTCCGGCATCAGCCGGAAGCTGCCGGACACCGAGCGCAAGCGGCTGCGGGACATCCTCAAGAAGCTGGTGCCGGACGGCGCCGGCGTGATCGTCCGGACGGCCGCCGAGGGCGCCAGCGAGGACGAGCTGGCCCGGGACGTCAAGCGCCTCCAGGCGCAGTGGGAGGAGATCCAGGCCAAGGCGGCCGAGGGTGGCGCCCCGGTGCTGCTCTACGAGGAGCCCGACCTGGTCATCCGGGTGGTCCGGGACCTGTTCAACGAGGACTTCCGCGAGCTGGTCATCGAGGGCGAGCCGGCGTACGACGTGGTCGAGTCCTACCTGTCGCACGTCTCGCCGGACCTGGTGGCGCGGCTGCGCCGGCACGCCGGCACCACGGACGTCTTCGCCGAGTACCGGATCGACGAGCAGATCCTCAAGGGGCTGGACCGGAAGGTCTTCCTCCCCTCCGGCGGGTCGCTGGTGATCGACCGGACCGAGGCCATGACCGTCATTGACGTCAACACCGGCAAGTACACCGGCTCCGGGGGCAACCTGGAGGAGACGGTCACCCGGAACAACCTGGAGGCGGCCGAGGAGATCGTGCGCCAGCTCCGGCTGCGCGACCTCGGCGGCATCGTGGTGATCGACTTCATCGACATGGTGCTGGAGTCGAACCGGGAGCTGGTGCTGCGCCGGCTCACCGAGTGCCTGGGCCGGGACCGCACCAAGCACCAGGTCACCGAGATCACCTCGCTCGGCCTGGTGCAGATGACCCGCAAGCGGATCGGCGCGGGCCTGCTGGAGGCGTTCAGCGAGACCTGCGAGTGCTGCAAGGGCCGGGGCGTGATCATCCACACCGAGCCGGTGCCGGAGAAGCCGCGCGGCGGCGCGGGGGAGAAGGTCAAGGCGGTCGCCTCGGCCGTCACCGCCCCCGCCGGCGAGGAGAAGGGCCGGCGCCGGGGCCGCAAGGCCGCCCCGGAGAAGCCCGCCGCGGAGGCCGCGGAGCAGCCCGCCCCGGCCGCGCCGGAGAAGGCCGTCGCCGAGGTGGTCGACAGCTCGGACGACGACTACTACGACACCCAGGGCTACGACCTGTCCCGGTTCGAGACCCAGACGGCGGCCGCCCCGGCGGTCACGGACAGCCAGGAGGGCGACTCGGCCCGGCTGGCCGCCGCGGACGACCCGGACGCCCTCGGCGACGGGGACGAGGAGGGCGCCGACACCGGCACCGCCCGCCGGCGGTCCCGGCGTGGCGGCGCCCGGCGGCGTACCCGGCCGTAGCCGCTGACCGCACGCGCGTTCGACAGGGCCCCTGCCCCGGCCACAGAGCCCGGGCGGGGGCCCTGTCGTCTCCGTCGACCCCACGAGGACCGGCTCACGGGTGGGCTCCGCCTCACCCCGCGCCGAACCGGTGGCCCGGTTTGGGTGGCGGGCCGGGTATGGCGTACGCTTGCCTGCGGCGCACTTTGGTGTGCCGAGTTCCCGCGTGCCCGCGCCGCCGGTGTCACGGCTCCCGGCGAGACGCCGTGGGAACGACCGACCGGCAACGGTGGGTAAAAACGCCAGCAGCCTCAACGACAGGGAGTCCGCCTCCGATGTACGCGATCGTCAAGACCGGCGGCAAGCAGTACAAGGTCGCCGAGGGCGACGTGATCGAGGTCGAGAAGCTCGCCGGTGCCCCCGGCGACGCGGTGAAGCTCACCGCGGTGCTCCTCGTCGACGGTGACGACCTGGTGACCGACGCGGCGAAGCTTGCCTCGGTCGCGGTGTCCGGCGAGATCGCCGCGCACACCAAGGGCCCGAAGATCCGGATCCACAAGTTCAAGAACAAGACCGGCTACCACAAGCGCCAGGGTCACCGCCAGCCGCTGACCCAGGTCAAGGTGACCGGCATCTCCAGCGGGAAGTAGGTCGTCCTCCAATGGCTCACAAAAAGGGTGCGTCCAGCTCGCGTAACGGTCGCGATTCCGCGGCCCAGCGGCTCGGCGTGAAGCGCTTCGGTGGTCAGGTCGTCAGCGCGGGTGAGATCCTCATCCGTCAGCGTGGCACCAAGTTCCACCCCGGTGACCTGGTCGGCCGTGGCGGCGACGACACGCTGTTCGCGCTGGCCGCCGGCTCGGTCCAGTTCGGCACCAAGCGTGGTCGCAAGACCGTCAGCATCGTGCCGCAGCAGTAATTCGCAGGCGTCGCGGGCCGTGGACCTCGGGTCCCGGCCCGCTTCGCTTTTTCAGGTGCGGGGTGGATCCCGCTGGAAGGATTGGCGTCGTGACGACGTTCGTTGACCGGGTCGTCCTGCACATGCAGGCCGGCGACGGCGGGCACGGCTGTGTCTCCATCCACCGGGAGAAGTTCAAGCCGTTCGGCGGCCCCGACGGCGGCAACGGCGGGCACGGCGGCAGCGTCTCGCTGGTCGTCGACCCGCAGGTGACCACGCTGCTCGACTTCCACTTCCGGCCGCACATGAAGGCCGAGAACGGCAAGGGCGGGGCCGGCTCGAACCGGGACGGGGCCAACGGCCACGACCTGATCATCAAGGTGCCGAACGGCACCGTGGTGCAGACCCTCGACGGCAAGGTGCTGGCCGACCTGGTCGGCGCGGGCACCACCTTCGAGGCGGCCCGGGGCGGGCGCGGCGGCCGGGGCAACGCCTCGCTGGCGAACGCCCGGCGCAAGGCCCCCGGCTTCGCCGAGCTGGGCGAGCCCGGCGACCGGCTCGACGTGGTGCTGGAGCTGAAGAGCGTCGCCGACGTCGGCCTGGTGGGTTTCCCCTCCGCCGGCAAGTCGTCCCTGATCTCGGTGATCTCCGCCGCCAAGCCGAAGATCGCCGACTACCCGTTCACCACGCTGGTGCCCAACCTGGGCGTGGTCCGGGTGGACAACCACACCTTCACGGTCGCCGACGTGCCGGGGCTGATCCCGGGCGCGGCCACCGGTCGGGGCCTGGGCCTGGAGTTCCTCCGCCACGTCGAGCGCTGCGCCGTGCTGGTGCACGTGGTCGACACGGCGACGCTGGAGCCGGGCCGGGACCCGCTCGCCGACATCGACGCCATCGAGTCCGAGCTGACCCAGTACGGCGGCCTGACCGACCGCCCCCGCCTGGTCGCGCTCAACAAGATCGACGTACCGGACGGTCGGGACCTCGCCGACATCGTCCGGCCCGACCTGGAGGCCCGCGGCTTCCGGGTGTTCGACGTCTCCACCGCCACCCGCGAAGGGCTGCGGGAGCTGATGTACGCCATGGCCGAGCTGGTCGACCAGGCCCGCCGGGCCGCGCCGCCGGCCGAGCCGACCCGGATCGTGATCCGGCCGAAGGCGGTCGACGACGCCGGCTTCACCATCGAGGCGGAGGAGGACGGCTCCTACACCGTCCGGGGCAGCCGTCCGGAGCGCTGGGTCAAGCAGACCAACTTCGACAACGACGAGGCGGTGGGCTTCCTGGCCGACCGGCTGGCCCGCCTCGGCGTCGAGGAGAAGCTGGCCAAGGCCGGCGCCCAGGCGGGCGACCTGGTCCGCATCGGTGACCGGGAGTTCGACTGGCAGCCCACCCTCTACGCCGGCGTCGACTTCGTCCCCGGCAACCGGGGCACCGACGTCCGGCTGGAGGACAAGTCGACCCGCGTCCCCGCCGCGGAGCGGCTGGCCGCCCGCAAGGCGCGCCGGATCCGTCCGGAGGACGAGGTGGCGGCCGCCCCGCAGGACGACGCCGACGACGAGGACTGGGAGTAGTTCCGCTCCGTCCGTGTTCGGGATGTTGGCCGGAAACCTCCGCGAAATCCGGCCGACCTACCGTGACGGAATGCTGATCGAATCCCGTCCCGCCACGGATCCGGAGATCGCCGCCCTGGTCGCCGCCCAGCAGCGCGAGCTGCGCGAGGCCGACGGCGGCCTGGACGGGCAGGCGACGATCACCCACGACGACATCCGCTACCTGGCGGTGGTCGACGGCGGGCGGGCGGTCGCCTGCGGCGGGCTCCAGGCCCTCGACGCCGACACCGGCGAGCTGAAGCGGATGTACGTCCGGCCGGCGTACCGGGGGCGGGGGATCGCCCGGCAGTTGCTGGCCGCCCTGGAGGAGTTGGCCTTCCGGCAGGGGCACACCACCGTCTGCCTGGAGACCGGCATCTACCTCCCGGCCGCCATCGGCCTCTACCGGTCCTGCGGCTACCGGCCCGTCCCGGTCTACGGGGAGTACGTCGACAACCCGTACAGCGTCTGCTTCGCCAAGCGCCTGCCGGTCGCCGCCTGAGCCGACGGCCTAGGCGCCGGTCTGGGCGTGCGCGGCGGTGACCGGCTTGGACTCGGGGCTGGCGTGCTGGCGCAGCACGATGCTGAGCAGGATCAGCACGCCCACGGCGAGGAACTCGCTCTGCCAGTTCTGCATGGACTGGAACCAGAAGTCGCTGGTGCCGAGGAACTGCCACGCGCTGATCGGGGCGGCGCCGCTCTGCAACGCCTGCTCCTCGTTGCACGCGGCCACGCCACCGAAGAGGTGGCCGAGGAACGCCCCACCGAAGATCATGAGCAGCGCGATGGAGAGGCTGTTCCGGTAGACCACTAGCGGCAGGCCACCGGCCCGCACCGGCCAGGGGGAGTCCGGGCCGGCGCGCCGCGGGTCGTCCTCGGGCCGGTCCGTCTGGTCCTCCGGCTTCGACTCGGCCGAGCCCCTCTGCACCAGGTACGCGGTGAGCAGCACGTAGCCACCCATCTGGAGGAACTCCGACTCCCAGTTCTCGAAGACCGCCTCCGCGAAGTGGCCGGTGCCCAGGTACGCCCACCAGCTCAGCGGCGCGGCCCCGTACTCGGCCAACTCCTCGTTGTGCACCTGCCAGCCGAACACGCTCTGCAACACCAGGAAGACCACGAACGCGCCGAGCATGGCGACCGTGAGCGCGTTCTCCCGCAACCACCGTGGCATCGCCGGACCTCCTCGTCCCGCCGGGATCACTCCCCGTGGTGGTCCTCCTGCCCCGGGCGGTGAGCGGGCAAACGCGTGCCCGGTGTGTCCCGGGCGATGCCGCCCGAACGGGTGACGGTGCTGTTCAGGGCCGGTCGAGAGGGCTGTCCGGCCGGCCGCCCGTGCCCACCTCGTTGTTGAGCAGCAGGCCCAGGGCGAGCATGCCGAAGCCGAGGAAGAGGTGCAGCCAGTTGTCGGCGTCGTTGAACGGCACGAAGTTCGCCGCGGTCTCCCGGCCGATGGCGAAGCCGTACAGCCAGAGGCCCAGGTAGGCCGCGCCGCCGCCGGCCAGGAACAGCCGCGCCCCGGCGATCCGGCGGGCCAGCACCAGGCCGGCCAGGCCGAAGAGCAGGTGCAGCAGGTTGTGCAGGATCGACACCTGGAACAGGCCGATCAGCTTGGCCTCGGAGTGGTGGCCGGCGAACTTCAGCTCGCCGTAGTGGGTGGTGAAGCCGGGCACGAAGCCGAGCACGCCGATCAGCACGAAGACGGCGGCCACCGCGAGGGCGACCTTCTGGATCGTCGGCCGGGGCCGGGCCGGGGCGCGTCCGCGCACGGCACGTGCCATCGCTGTCACCTCCGTGGAGCTCACCGCCGCCCGGGCGGGCAGACCCTCCATTGTGTGACCGGAGCGGGTCGCTCCCGCAGAGAAATGACGAATCAGGCATGGACCCGACGACCGGGGGTAGGGAATTCGACACGCCGACAGCAACGTCGGCGTGATCCCCCGAGCACAACCGCTACGAATTCCGAGCGGAAGGGACATCATGACCTACGATCTCTCATCCACGTCCGGCACGTACGAGTCGACCAACGGCGGCGGGGTCCGTGACCAGGCCCGCCAGGTCGGCAACGAGGCCGCCAACGCGGGCGGCGCGGTCGCCCAGACCGCCAAGGAGCAGGGCCAGGAGGTCGTCGGCGAGGCGAAGCGCCAGGCTCGCAACCTCTACGGCGAGGCCCGGACCCAGGTCACCGCCCAGACCAGCCAGCAGCAGCAGCGCGCGGCCAGCGGGCTTCGGTCGCTGGCCGAGGAGATGCGCTCGATGGCGCAGAACGGCGGCAGCGCGGGCCCGGTCACCGAGCTGGCCCACCAGGCCGCCGACCGGGTGCACGGCGTGGCCGGCTGGCTGGAGCAGCGCGAGCCGGGCGACCTGCTCAACGAGGTGAAGACCTACGCCCGCCGCAACCCGGGCACCTTCCTGCTGGGCGCCGCCCTCCTCGGCGTGGTCGCCGGCCGGCTGACCCGGAACATCGCGGCGATCGGCGACGGCGCCGACGGTGTCCGGCCGTCCTACGACCCGGACCGGACCGCGGTCATCCCGACCTCCCGGGCGGTGCCGGAGCAGGTGCCGCCGGGCGGCTACCTCGACCCGACCCCGGGCACGTACGCCGAGCCGGACCCGGGCTACTCCGCGCCGGGCGCGACCTACCCGGCCGGCGGCGCCCCGAACACCTGGGCCGACCCGGAGGGTGGCACCGGCCAGCCGCTGCCCCCGCCGAGCCGGACCGACCCCCTGCCGGGCGTGCCGTCGAGCGGCGTGAACCGTCCGTGAGCGGCCTGACCGGCAGAAGGGAGGCGACGGCATGAGCATGCCGACGCAGGGGTCCGGACTGGACTCCGGCTACCAGGCGGCGGGGGCGCCGCCCACCGCGGACGAGGTCCGGGGCAGCTCCATCGGTGAGCTGATGCGCCAGGTCACCACCGACCTCTCGACGCTGATGCGCCAGGAGGTCGAGCTGGCCAAGGCCGAGATCCGCCAGGAGGGCAAGAAGGCGGGCAAGGCCGCCGGGCTCTTCGGCGGCGCCGGCTTCGGCGGCTACATGGTGGCGCTCTTCGTCTCCATCGCGCTGTGGCAGTTCCTGGACAACGTGATGGATTCGGGCCTGGCCGCGCTGATCGTGGCCGTGATCTGGGCCGTCGTCGCCGGGGTCCTCTACTCGATGGCGAAGAAGAACGCCGAGCGGATCCGCGGCCTCAAGCAGACCAACGACAGCGTGCAGCGCATCCCCGACGCGCTCAAGCCGCACCCGGAGGGAGTCACCCGATGAGCACCGACCCCGACCAGATCCGCCGGGAGATCGAAGCCACTCGCACCAACCTGAGCTCGGACGTGGACGCCCTGGCGTACAAGGTCAGCCCGAGCCGCATCGTCGACGACCGCAAGCAGCGCGTCCGCAGCGCGCTGACGAATGTGAAGGACAAGGTGATGGGAAGCGCATCGGACCTCGGCCACAGCACCGGCCACGCCGCCCACTCGGTGGGCGACCACGCCTCCTCGGCGGCGTCCACGGTCGGCGACAAGGCGCACGCCGCCGCCTCGACCGTCGGTGACGCCGCCCAGCGGGCGCCGCAGGTGCTGCGGGAGAAGTCCGAGGGCAACCCGATCGCCGCCGGCGTGATTGCCTTCGGCGTCGGCATGCTGGTCTCTTCGCTGATCCCGGCCACCCGCCGCGAACAGCAGGTCGCCGCGCAGGTCAAGGAGAAGGCCGCCGAGCACGGCGGCGTGGTCAAGGAGAAGCTGAGCGAGGTCGCCGGCGAGCTGAAGGAGGAGCTGCGCGAGCCGGCGCAGCACGCCACCGAGTCGGTGAAGGCCACCGCGCAGGACGCCGTGCACGCGGTCAAGGACGACACGAGGACCGCCGCGCAGGACGTCAAGGACACCGCCCAGCAGTCCCGCGATCAGGTGCGGTACTGACCAGGGCATCCGTACGCCGCAGCTCGCGGCCACTCCCGGCAGCACGGGGAGTGGCCGCGAGCTGTTCGCGTCCGGGGTGACGCTCAGCGGACCAGCCGGTCCGTCCGGGCCGGGGCCGGCGCGGCGCCGGTCTCCACCCAGAGCACCAGGTCGTCGGGGCGGCGTCCGGCCAGCCGCCGGCGCAACGCCCGGGTGGGGTTCGCGACCGGGCGGGCGTCCGCGCCGGGCCCGCCGTCGCGCAGCCGCCGGCCGACGGCGAGCCAGGCGCAGACGCCGCGTTCGAGCAGCCAGACCGGCGCCGCGAGCGCGGTGTGCGCCGGGAAGACCCGGGCGCCGCCGGCCCGCCGCCGGCCCAGCTCCGCCACGGCCACCGTGGCCACCCCGGCCCGCAGCAGCAGCCCGGGCCGGCGGGCGGCGAGCGCGGCCGCCGCGGCCGGCAGCACCGCCAGCGCGGCCACCAGCCACCCGGGTCGGGCCAGGTCGTCGTACGCCTGCCGGACCCGCTGCCGGCGGAACCGCGCGGCGGTGGGCGGGCGCCGGCGCACGTACAGCCAGGCGGGAGCCGCCGTGGCGGCGCCGTACGCGCGGACCGTCCGGACCAGCTCCAGGCTCCCGAAGAGCACGTCCGGGTCGTAGCCGCCCATGGCCAGGAAGGTGCTCCGGCGCACCGCGAGGCTGCCCGGCCGGTCCCCGCCGAGCGCCCGGTGCAGCAGCATCCGGCCGGTGTCCCACCAGGCCGGCCAGGGCAACGGGTCGAAGTGGTGCTGCGGCCGGACGAGGTCCACCCGGTCGAGCAGCCCGTGCACGGCACGCAGCGCCGCGCCGTCGTACCGGACGTCGGCGCCGGCGATCACCACGTGCTCGTGGCGGGCCAGGGCGACCCCGGTCAGCACGCCGAGCGCCGTGCCGTTGCGCCCGTGCAGCGCGGGATCGGGCGGGACGTGCCGGACCAGGCCGCGCCAGGCGGCGGCGTGCCGGGCGAACAGCTCCGGCGGCGACCCGTCGACAACGATCACGTCCACCGACCGGCTCAGCTCGCGCAGGTAGCCGGTCAGCTCGGCGAGGTCGGTGTCGCCGGCCGCGGGCAGCGGCAGGACGTACGCCAGCGGGAGCCGGCCCGGCGCGGGCGCCGTGCCGGGGTCGGGCGGGACGAACGGCGCGTCGTCGGCGGCCGGGATGCGCCGGCCGTACTCCTCGCGGTCAAAGGCCACGCGAACCCCTCTCCGGTCTGGCAGGGTGGCCGGCAGCGTGCCCGAAATTTCGGTGATCAAACCGTTTTGCCGTTTCGACCCTGTCGGGCCGGGTAGCGCTGCGGGATGCGGGCGGTCCGAGACGACCCGGTGGAGGAGACGTGATGAGCAGCAACGCGACGAGGTGGGCGCTGGCGGGCGCCGCCACGATGACCGCGCTCGGGGTCGGCCGGGTGGTGGCCCGGCGCCGGCGCCGGCACCAACCCGACCGGGCGGACGGCTGGTACGTCGTCCACCGGGGGATCACCGTGGACCGGCCGATGCCGGCGGTGATCGGCTTCTGGACCGACCGGGAACGGCTGGACCGGGGGCTCGCCGAGTGGGCGACCCTGGAGCAGGTCGACGACAACCGCTGGCGCTGCGTGGCGAGCGACCCGGCCGGCGGGGGCACCGAGTGGCGGGCCGAGATCACCGTCGACGGCCCGGGCCGGCTGAGCTGGCGGGTCACCGACGGACCGGTGGCCCAGGAGGGGCGGGTCGAGCTGGCGCCCGCGCCGCAGGACCGGGGCACCGAGATCCGCGCCGAGCTGCGCTGGCGGTCCGGCCCGATCCGCCGGGCGCTCGGCCTGGCCGCCGGGGACGACCCGGACCTCGCGCTGCGCAGCGGCCTGCGGCGGATCAAATCGCTGATCGAGACCGGGCAGGTGCTGGACACCCGGCACGACCCGTCGGGTCGCAACCCGAAGCAGGAGGAGGCGACCGACCGGATCCGGGAGAAGCTGATGGCGGGAGGGCGGCCGTGAGGGCGCTGTGCTGGGAGGGCGTCGGCCGGCTGGCCGTGCGCGACGTGCCGGAGCCGACCATCCGGTCGGCCGGCGACATCATCGTCAAGGTGCGGGCCAGCAGCGTCTGCGGCTCCGACCTGCACCTCATCAACGGCTACCTGCCGGCGATGCGCGAGGGTGACATCCTCGGCCACGAGTTCATGGGCGAGGTGGTGGAGGCCGGCCCCGACGTGCAGCGGATCAAGGTCGGCGACCGCGTCGTGGTGGGCTCGGTGGTGGCCTGCGGCGGCTGCTGGTACTGCCGCACCGAGCAGTACTCGCTCTGCGACAACTCCAACCCGCAGCCGGTCTTCACCGAGAAGCTCTGGGGTCACTCGCCGGCCGGCATCCTCGGCTACTCGCACGCGGCCGGGGGCTACTCCGGCAGCCACGCCGAGTACATCCGGGTGCCGTTCGGCGACGTCGGCGCGTTCACCGTGCCCGACGGGGTGCCCGACGATTCGGTGGTGTTCGCCTCCGACGCCATGCCGACCGGCTGGATGGCGGCCGATTTCTGCGGCCTCAAGGGCGGCGAGGTGGTCGCCGTCTGGGGCGCCGGCGGGGTGGGGCAGATGGCCGCCCGGTCCGCGCAGATCCTCGGCGCCGAGCGGGTCGTCGTCATCGACCGGCTGCCGGAACGGCTGGCCACTGCGACGCAGCGGCTCGGCGTGGAGACGATCAACTACGCCGAGACCGACGTGCTGGAGGCGCTGCGCGAGATGACCGCCGGGCGCGGGCCGGACGCCTGCATCGAGGCGGTCGGCATGGAGTCGCACGACGTCGGGCCGACCTACGCGTACGACAAGGCGAAGCAGACGGCCCGGCTCCAGAGCGACCGGCCGACCTCGGTCCGACAGGCCATCATGGCGTGCCGCAAGGGCGGCACGGTGAGCATCGTCGGGGTGTACGGCGGCCTGGTCGACAAGTTCCCGCTCGGCGCGGCCATGAACAAGGCGCTGGTGCTGCGGATGGGGCAGATGCACGCCCAGCGCTACATCCCGATGCTGCTGGACCGGGTCGCCATCGGCGAGATCGACCCCGGCTACCTGGCCACCCACCCGATGTCGCTTGAGGAGGGCGCCCGCGGCTACGAGATCTTCCAGAAGAAGGAGGACGGCTGCCTGCGTACCGTGCTGCACCCGCAGGCGGCCTGACCGGCGCGGCACCGCCGGGACGTGCGTCGATTTGAAATCCCGGGGCGGGGTACAGCATCCCCATGCCCGCCGAGATCGATGAGACGCCGTCCCGGCCCGCCGCGCGGGCCTTCGCCGGCAGCGCGGTCGCCGTGGTGGTGGCCGGCGCGGTCGCCCTGCTGACCCGGCAGCCGTGGCTGTTCCCCAGCCTCGGACCGGCGATCATGCTGCACGTCGAGCAGCCCGCCAAGCCCGAGTCCTCGCCCCGCAACACGGTCGTCGGGCACCTGGTGGCGCTCCTCGCCGGATACGGGTTCCTGCTGGCCACCGGCCTCGCCGACCATCCGTCGGCACTCCAGGAGGGAGTGTCCGGGGCGCGGATTGTGGCCGCGGCCGGCTCGCTCGCGGTCACCGCCGCGGTGCTGGTGCTGCTGAAGGCCCCGCACCCGCCGGCCGGCGCGACCACGCTGATCGTGAGCCTCGGGCTGCTGCACACCCCCGGCCAGCTCGCCGTCGCCTTCGCCGCCGTGCTGCTGGTGACCGTGGTGGACCTGCTGTTCAACCGGGCGACCGGTCGACCGATGCCGCTCTGGGCGGCGCCGAAGGAGGGATGAGCGATGGTGGACCGGATCGCCGACCCCTGGGGGCCGCGCACGCCGTACGGTCCGGGTGAGCGCTGGCCGGTGCGGGTGGACACCTTCCTGGCCGACGGGCACACCGAGGCCGACGTGCAGCGCTGGGTGCCCAGCGCCTCGATCCTGCACTCCAACGGCGACGCCATGGACATCGCCGTCATGGACGACCGCATCGTCGGTGTCCGCGGCCGCTCCGGCGACCGCGTCAACCACGGCCGGGTCGACCCGAAGGACCTCTACGGCTGGCAGGCCAACCACAGCCCGGACCGGCTGCGCCGGCCGCTGGTCCGGGAGGGGGACCGGCTGGTCGAGACGGACTGGGACACCGCGATGGGCCGGATCGTGGCCCGGTCCAGGGAACTGCTGGACGGCCCGGGCGGCTGGGGCCACTTCGGCTTCTACACCAGCGGGCAGCTCTTCCTGGAGGAGTACTACACGCTCAGCGTGATCGGGAAGGCCGGGATCGGCACCCCGCACATGGACGGCAACACCCGGCTCTGCACCGCCACCGCCGCGGCTGCGCTCAAGGCGTCCTTCGGCACCGACGGGCAGCCCGGGTCGTACACCGACGTGGACCACTGCGACGCGATCGCGCTCTGGGGGCACAACGTCGCGGAGACCCAGACGGTGCTCTGGATGCGGATGCTGGACCGGCGGCGCGGGCCGAACCCGCCGGCGATGCTCGCCGTCGACCCGCGCGCCACCCCGGTGGCCCGGGAGGCCGACGTGCACCTGGCGCTGCGCAACGGCACCAACCAGGCGCTGCTCAACGGCCTGCTCCGGGAGGTCATCCACCGCGGCTGGTACGACGAGGCGTACGTCGAGGCGCACACGCTCGGCTTCGAGGAGCTGTGCCGGGTGGTGGAGGACTACCCGGTCGCCACGGTGGCCGACATCTGCGACCTGCGGGCCGCGGACATCGAACGCGCCGCCGAGCTGCTCGGGCGGTCCGAGCGGCTGCTCTCCACCGTCCTCCAGGGCTTCTACCAGTCCAACCAGGCCACCGCGGCGTCCTGCCAGGTGAACAACCTGCACCTCATCCGCGGCATGCTCGGCCGGCCCGGCGCCGGGCTCTACCAGATGAACGGGCAGCCCACCGCGCAGAACAACCGCGAGTGCGGCGCCGACGGCGACCTGCCCGGCCTGCGCAACTGGGCCAACGAGGAGCACATCGCCGAGCTGGCCCGGCTGTGGAACGTCGAGGTCGACAAGATCCCCCACTGGGCGCCGCCGACGCACGCCATGCAGATCTTCCGGTACGCCGAGCAGGGCTCGATCAAGCTGCTCTGGATCTCGGCCACCAACCCGGCGGTCTCCCTGCCCGACCTGGCGCGGATCCGCCGGATCCTGGCGAACCCGGAGCTGTTCGTGGTCGTGCAGGACCTCTTCCTGACCGAGACCGCCGAGCTGGCCGACGTGGTGCTGCCGGCCGCCACCTGGGGCGAGAAGACCGGCACCTTCACCAGCGTCGACCGCACCGTGCACATCTCCGACAAGGCCGTCGAGCCGCCCGGCGAGGCCCGGCCCGACCTGGACATCTTCCTCGACTACGCGCGCCGGATGGACTTCCGGGACTCCGACGGGAACCCGCTGATCACCTGGACCGGGCCGGAGGAGGTGTTCGAGGCGTGGAAGGAGTGCTCCCGCGGGCGGCCCTGCGACTACACCGCGATCACCTACGACAAGCTGCGCACCGGCGGCGTCCAGTGGCCGTGCACCGACGAGCACCCGGACGGCACCGAGCGGCTCTACACCGACGGGGTGTTCAACACCGACCCGGACTACTGCGAGTCGTACGGCCACGACCTGGCCACCGGGGCCGAGCTGCTGCCCGGGGAGTACCGGGCCAAGCAGCCCGGCGGGCGGGCGTTCCTGCACGCCGCGCCGTACCAGCCGTCGCCGGAGGTGCCGAGCGGGGACTTCCCGCTGCTGCTCACCACCGGGCGGACCGTCTACCAGTTCCACACCCGGACCAAGACCGGCCGGGCCGCCCAGCTCGTGCACGCCGCCCCCGAGTCGTGGGTGGAGCTCAACCCGGCCGACGCCGAACCGCTCGGCGTCGGCGAGGGGGACCTCGTGCGCATCGAGTCGCCGCGCGGCGTCGTCCGCGCCCGGGCCCGCATCTGCGGGGTACGCCCCGGCGTGGTCTTCCTCCCCTTCCACTACGGCTACTGGGACGCGGCCGACGGGGCCGCACCGGGCGAGGGGCGGCACGACCGGGCGGCCAACGAGCTGACCATCACCGCCTGGGACCCGGTCTCCAAGCAGCCGATCTTCAAGGTGGCGGCGGTGCGGGTGGTGAAGGAGGCCGACTCGGGCGGCCGGCCCTCGCCCGCGCCCACGGTGGGCGGTTCCGCCCCGCCGGAGGGCTCCGGGATCCCGGCCACGGTCGGCGGGCCGGCCGCCGAGGCGCCGTCGAGGGGGGAGTGACATGCACCTGGCCCACTATCTCGGCCTGCTGCACAAGGCCCAGGAGCGCCTCGGTGACGCGTTCACCGAGGTGGGGAAGTCGCACGGGGACGAGCCGGACGTCTTCCACACCTGCGAGAAGCTGGCCACCCAGTGCCGCGGACACGCGGAGAAGCTGGAACCCTTCGCCCGCCGGTACGCCGAGGAGGCCCCGGCCGAGCCGGACCGGCTGCACTCCGAGCTGTTCTCCGGCACCCGGACCGGTCCGATCGGGCTGCTCCGTGACCTCCAGGACCTCTACCTGATGGCCGCCGAGTGCGACATCTGCTGGACGGTGGTCGGGCAGGCCGCGTACGGGGCGCGCGACGAGGACCTGCTCGGTGTGGTCAAGGCGTGCGAGCAGGAGACCGCCATCCAGCTCAAGTGGCTCAGCACCCGGATGAAGCAGGCCGCCCCGCAGGCGCTCGTGGTCGCCGAGTGACCGCCTGTCACACCCCCGGGTGAGACTGGCGCCGACCCCGCCCGTCCGGGGCGGGCGGCGCGAGGAGGCGCGATGGCGCGGATGATCTGGCACGTCACCATGTCGCTCGACGGGTTCATCGCCCCGCCGGACGACTCGGCGGAGTGGATGTTCGGCTTCGGCGCCGCCGGCCCGCTCGGGGTCGAGACCATGCGCCGCACCGGCGCGATCCTCTCCGGCCGGCGGGGCCTGGAGCTCGGCAACCGGCCCGGCGAGGGGGCCCGGGCCATCTACGGCGGGGCCTGGTCCGGTCCGGTCTTCGTGCTGACCCACCGGCCCGCCGAGCCGCTCGACGGGGTCACGTTCCTCTCCGGTGACGTCGGGAAGGCCGCCGACCTCGCCCGGGAGGCGGCCGGCGACCGCGACGTGGGCGTGTTCGGCGCGGACGTGGCGCGCCAGTGCCTCCGGGCCGGGCTCCTCGACGAGCTGGTCGTGCACCTCGTGCCGGTGCTGCTCGGCGGCGGCGTACGCCTCTTCGACAGCCCCGACCTCGGTCCGGTGACGCTCCGCAAGACCCGCTGCGACGACCCGGGGCAGATCACCGACCTGCGGTTCGCGGTGGTGCGCTGATCACGCGGTCCGGCGTACCCCGTCGACGACCAGGCCGCTGGGCGGCAGGGCGGGCATCCGGCCCAGGTCCAGCGCCAGGTCCTGCGGCGGCACCCGGTAGCTCATCGACCCGGTCAGGTTGCCGACCGCCCGTTTCAGCAGCTCGATCGTGATCCACTCGCCGGCGCAGCGGTGGCCGGTGAAGTGGTCGCCGCCGCCCTGCGGCACCAGCCCGAACGGGTCGCCCCGCCAGTCGTCGAAGCGCTCCGGCCGGAACTGCTCCGGCTCCGGCCAGAGCTGCGGGTGGTGGTTGGTGCCGTAGAGGTCGAGCAGCACCCGCCGGCCCTGCGGGAAGGCGTACCCCTGCCACTCGAACGAGCGCCGGACCCGGGCCGCGGCCACCGGGAAGAACGGGTAGTAGCGGCGGACCTCCTGCACGAAGCTCTCGGTGGCCGCGTCGTCGCCGCGCACCCGGTCCCGCCAGTGCGGGTGGTCGTGCAGCGCCAGCGCGGCGAAGACCACGAAGCGGTCCACCGCGACGGTCGGGCGGAGCACGTTGAGCAGTTCCACCGCGGCGATCCGGCGGGGCAGCAGGATCCCCTGCTCGTCCCGGTGCCCGGCGATCACCCGCAGCGCGCTGCCCTCGGGCGCGGGCAGCGCACCGGAGCGCACCCGCTTGATCGCGTCGCCGGCCCACCGTTCGGCGCGGCGGCGGCCGAGCACGCCCCGCCAGTACCGGGGGCCCACCGCGGCCGGCCCCTCGATCATCGCGTGCATCTCGGCGGTCCGGCGCGGCACGTCGGCGTCGGCCAGCGGCACCCCGGCCCAGGCCCAGACCGCCCGGGTCAGCATCCGGGCCACCTCGTCGTAGAGCACCACCGGCCCCGATTCGGCCCAGGCCGGGATCCGGGCCCGCCACTCGTCGTCGAAGAGCTGCCCGAGGTGGTGGACCGCCGCCGGCGTCATGATCGACATGAACATCGCCTTGCGGTCCCGGTGCGCCGCGCCGTCGAGGCCCTGGACGCCGGCGACGCCGACCAGGGTGCGCTGCCCGCGCATCGGCATGGCGCCGCGCCGCACGAAGCGCTCGTTGTCGTAGAACAGCTCGGCGGCCGGGCGGCCGCGCAGGCAGATGGTCGGCTCCAGCAGCAGCCGGGTCTGGAAGATGTCGCTGCCGAGGCGGTCGCACCGCGGGCCGACGAACCGGTAGCCCTCGCGGAGGAACGCCAGGGTGCTCTCCGGGCTGCGGTCGCTCGGGATGGTGCTCATCAGCTGCTCCTGACGCGGCTCGGCGGCCCTGCACGGTCGCTGCGCTACCTACCCGGGCCGGCGCAGGCGAATCCTCTACCCAGCCCCCGCCCGTCTGCGCCGCCGGCGCCCCCGAGCCTCCTCTACCCAGCCCTCCGCCCGTCGGCGCCGCCGGCGCCCCCGCGCCACCTCGGCCCGGCCTTCCGGGTCCGGCGGTCGCGGTGTGCCGGGGGAGGGGCCGGCGGCGAGCGCGGAAGCTGGCCCCTCCCAGGGCGCGGAAAAGCTGGTTCGCTTCGGGGCGGGGCCGGCGGCGGCCGGTCCCGCCCGCGCCGGCAGGACACCGGCGGGGCGGCATCGGCGACGGGGAGGACGGATGCGCGACGACAGAGCGGCACACCGGCGGCACCGGCGGGCGGTGACCGGGCTGCGCCACGGCGACCGGGAGGAGCCGCTGATCGCGCCGACCCGGCGCGCCGGGGCCCGGCCGCCCCGGCACTTCACCGTGCACCTCGGCTTCGAGGCGGCTGACCCCACGATCGCGCGGGAGCTGGCGGTCGCCTACGCCGAGGCGCTCGGCCTGCTCCGCCCGGAGCTGGCGCTCGGCGCGGCGGCGCTCTCCCCGGCCGACGCCTGGCACCGCGCGGAGCGGCTCTTCTGCGGGGCGGTCGGCCCCGACGGCGAGCGCTGCGCGGACGTGGCCGGCCACCCGGGCTTCCACCACGCGCCCGGGCCCGGCGGGCTCGGGTGGGGCGACGGTGACTGAGCGCCCGGGCTCAGCTCAGGTCGAACTCGCCGTCCTGGGCGCCCGCGACGAAGGCGTCCCACTCGTCCTGGGTGAAGACCAGCACGGGCCCGTCCGGCTCGGCCGAGTTGCGCATCCCGATCAGGTCGTCGACGAAGGCCACCTCGACCGCGCTGTCGGACGTGTCGCCCTCGGCCCGCTGCCAGACCGCACGGGACAGGTCGAAGTCGCCCTTGGGGTGCTGACCCATCGTTGTTCCTCCATCGCCAGGGGTAACGGGGGAGCCCACTCGGACCCCATCGGGCAGGATAAGCGGATGCCGAGCCTGAGCCGTGTAGAGGCGACCGCGCGTGGCGCGCTGATCACCGTCGAGTCCTACCAGGTGGACCTCGACCTGACCGGCGACGCCGAGCGGTTCCGCTCCACCGTCACCATCCGGTTCCGGGCGACCCCCGGCGCCGAGACCTTCGCCGAGGTCAAACCCCACCGACTCCTCGGGGCGCGCCTCAACGACCGGGACCTCGACCCGGCGCTGCTGGAGGACAACCGCCTGCCGCTGACCGGGCTGGCCGCGACGAACACCCTGACCGTGAGCGCCGAGATGGCCTACTCCAACACCGGCGAGGGGGTGCACCGCTTCGTCGACCCGGCCGACGGCGAGACCTACCTCTACGCCATGTCCTTCCTCGACGACGTGCAGCGCATCTTCGCCGCGTTCGACCAGCCCGACCTCAAGGCCCCGGTGACCCTCGCGGTCACCGCCCCGCCGGAGTGGACGGTGGCCGCCAACGGCCAGCTCGCCGACCGGCCGGCGCCGGGGCGGTGGGAGTTCGCGCCCACCGCGCCGCTGGCCACGTACTTCGTCACGCTGATCGCCGGCCCCTGGCACGTCCGGGAGGACGAGCACGACGGCATCCCGCTCGCCGTCTACTGCCGCAGGTCCCTGGCCGCGCACCTGGACGCCGACGCCGAGGAGATCTTCACCGTCACGAAGCAGTGCCTCGACCGGTTCCACCAGCTCTTCGCCGAGCGCTACCCGTTCGGCAAGTACGACCAGGCGTTCGTCCCCGAGTTCAACGCCGGCGCCATGGAGAACCCGGGCCTGGTGACCCTGCGCGACGACTACATCTTCCGCTCCGCGGTCACCGACACCCAGCGGGAGCTGCGGGCCACCACCATCGCGCACGAGATGGCGCACATGTGGTTCGGCGACCTGGTCACCATGCGCTGGTGGGACGACCTCTGGCTGAACGAGTCCTTCGCGGAGTACCTGGGCACCCGGGTCACCGCCGAGGCCACCCGTTTCACCCAGGCGTGGACCACCTTCGCCATGCGCCGCAAGGCGTGGGGCTACGCGGCCGACCAGCGCCCCTCCACCCACCCGGTGGCCCCCGAGGAGGTCGCCGACGCGGCCCAGGCGCTGCTGAACTTCGACGGCATCTCCTACGCCAAGGGCGCCAGCGTCCTGCGCCAGCTGGTCGCCTGGGTCGGCGACGAGCCCTTCCTGGCCGGCCTGAACGCGCACTTCGGCAAGCACCGGTTCGGCAACGCCACCCTCGCCGACCTCCTGGAGAGCCTGAGCGCCGCCAGCGGGCGGGACCTGGCCGACTGGGCCGAGCGCTGGCTGCGCCGCCCGCAGGTCAACACGCTGCGGATGGAGACCGCCGTGGACGCCGACGGCCGCTGGGCGAAGGCGGCGGTGGTGCAGACCGCGCCGGAGGCGTACCCGGTGCTGCGCCCGCACCGCATCGGCGTGGCCCGCCACGCCCCCGACGCCCCGGTGCACCACTTCGAGGTGGACCTCGATCCGGCCGCCGACCGGGGCCGCACCGTGCTGGCCGAGCTGGTCGGGCAGCCGGCCACCGGCCTGCTGCTGCCCAACGCCGGTGACCTCACCTTCGCCAAGATCCGGCTCGACCCCGCCTCGGCGGACGCGGTGCCCCTGGTGCTCCCGGGGCTGGCCGACCCGCTGGCCCGGGCGCTGCTCTGGGGCGAGGCCCTGGACGCGGCCACCGACGGCGAGCGGCCGGTGACCTCGCTGGTGTCCCTCATCGCGGCGGCGCTGCCGGCCGAGACCGAGGTGATCATCGCGGAGGACGTGCTCAGCCTCAGCCGCAACCTGGTCGACCGCTACCTGGACCCGCTGGCCCGGGACGCGGCCCTGCTCCGCGTCGCCGGGGCCTGCGCCACCCTGCTGGCCGGCGCCCCGGCCGGCGGCTCGCTGCAACTCGCCGCGGCCCGCGGGCTGATCGGGGCCACCACCGACACGGGGCTGCTCGCCGGCTGGCTGGCCGGCGACGGCGTGCCCGAAGGGCTGGCGGTCGACGCCGACCTGCGCTGGGCGCTGCTGCACCGGCTCGTGGTGCTGGGCGCGGCCGGCGAGCCGGAGATCGCCGCCGAGGCGGCGGCCGACCGCAGCGCCACCGGTGCGGAGCGGGCCGCGCGCTGCCGGGCCGCGCTGCCCGACGCCGAGGCCAAGCGGGCCGCCTGGGAGATCGTGACCAGCAACACCGACCTCTCCAACCGACTGGTCGAGGCGACCGCGGAGGGCTTCTGGCAGCCCGAGCAGACCGAGCTGACCGCCGGCTACGTCGAGCGGTACTTCGCCGACATGCCGGCGGCGGCGCGGCTGCGTACCCCCTGGACGGCCGACCGGGTCGCCACCCTGGCATTCCCCCGCTACGCCGTGGCCCAGCCCACCCGGGAAATGGCCGCGGCGCTGCTGGCCCGCGACGACCTCACGCCGGGGCTGCGCCGGCGGGTCGTCGACCTCGACGACGACCTGCGCCGCGCCCTGGTCGCCAGGACGGCGGTGGCCGCCGCGGGCGCCTGACGGGGCGACCGCGCCGGGTGGGGCGTACCCCTGCCCGGCGCGGTCCGTGGGACGGCCCAGCGGCCCCGGCGGACGCTCGCCGGGCCCCGGCCTACGATCGCGGGGTGGAGGAAGACATCCGGCGGATCGGGATCATGGGCGGCACCTTCGACCCCATCCACCACGGGCACCTGGTGGCGGCCAGCGAGGTGGCGGACCGGTTCGGCCTGGACGAGGTGGTCTTCGTGCCCACCGGCCAGCCGTGGCAGAAGGCGGACGAACCGGTCAGCTCGGCCGAGGACCGCTACCTCATGACGGTGATCGCCACCGCCTCCAACCCCCGCTTCCAGGTCAGCCGGGTCGACATCGACCGGGGCGGCCCCACCTACACCGTCGACACGCTGCGCGACCTGCAGGCCGAGTACGGCCCGAAGGTGCAGCTCTTCTTCATCACCGGCGCGGACGCCCTGGAGCGCATCCTCTCCTGGAAGGACCTGGACGAGGTCCTCGAACTTGCCCACTTCATCGGGGTGACCCGCCCCGGCTTCGAGCTGTCGGACAAGCACCTGCCCGCCGACACGGTCAGCCTCGTGCAGGTCCCGGCCATGGCGATCTCCTCGACCGACTGCCGTGCCCGGGTGGCCCGGGGTGAGCCGGTCTGGTACCTGGTACCGGACGGTGTGGTGCAGTACATCGCCAAACGGCGGCTGTATCAGCGGTGATTCCGCCCGGAACGTGAGCGTTTGTCCGCGTAATCGACCAGAACTGACAAGTCGCCGCCCCGGCGGGTGTGAGAGGCTTGGAGGGTCGCACGGTTGATCGAAGGAGAACGGTGACAGTTTCCGAACGCGCTCACGAGCTGGCGATGGCCGCCGCCCAGGCCGCGGCCGACAAGAAGGCGCAGGACATCGTCATCATCGACGTGGGCGACCAGCTCGCGATCACCGACGCGTTCCTGCTGGCCGCCGCTCCGAACGAGCGTCAGGTGCTCGCCATCGTCGACGCCATCGAGGAGCGCCTGCTGGAGCTGCCGGAGAAGGCCAAGCCCGTCCGCCGCGAGGGCGAGCGGGGCGGCCGCTGGGTGCTGCTCGACTACGTCGACATCGTGGTCCACGTGCAGCACACCGAGGAGCGCGAGTTCTACGCCCTCGACCGGCTCTGGAAGGACTGCCCGCAGGTCCCGTTCGTGGATCGCGACCTCGCCGACTCGGCCGCCGGCACCGCCAGCGCGGAATGACCCGCCTGATCATCTGGCGGCACGGCAACACCGACTGGAACGCCGCCGGCCGGGTCCAGGGGCAGACCGACGTGCCGCTCAACGACCTCGGCCGCGAGCAGGCCCGCACCGCCGCGCCGGTGCTGGCCGCGCTGCGCCCGGACGCCATCGTCGCCAGTGACCTGCGCCGGGCCGCCGACACCGCCGCCGCGCTCGCCGCGCTGACCGGGCTGCCGGTCCGCACCGACGCCCGGCTGCGCGAACGGCACTTCGGCCAGTGGCAGGGCCTGGCCCTCACCGAGGTCGCCGAGCGCTTCCCCGACGAGTACGCCCGCTGGCGGGCCGGCGACCCCGACCCCGGCGCGGGCATCGAGAGCCTCGATGACCTCGGCAAGCGGCTCGGCGCCGCCTTCCAGGAGGCGGCCGACCTGGCCGCCGGCGGCACCGTGGTCGTCACCACGCACGGCGGCGGCGCCCGGCAGGGCGTCGGCCACCTCCTCGGCTGGGACCACGCGGTGCTGCGCAGCGTCGGGTCGCTGGCCAACTGCCACTGGACCGAGCTGCGGCACGACGACGGCGTGCAGCGGCGGACATCTCCTGGCTGGCACCTGCGGGCGCACAACGTCGGGCTGATCACCCAGCCCGCGCTCACCGACGCGTTCTGAGCCGTTCGGCCCCGGCGCGCCGCCGTGAGATCGGCTAGCGTGCCGGGCATGCCCGTCGCGGTCGTCACCGACTCCACCGCCTACCTGCCGCCCGAGCTGGTCCGCGCGCACCGGCTCACCGTCGTCCCGCTGACCGTCGTGCTCAACGGCGCCGAAGGGCTGGAAGGCGTCGAGACGTTCCCGGAGGACGCCACCCGCGTACTGAGCGGCCGGCGCGTCACGGTGAGCACCTCCCGGCCGGCCCCCGAACAGTTCGCGCAGGTCTACCGGCAGCTGCTGGCCGACGGCGCCGACGGGGTCGTCTCCGTGCACCTCTCCGCCGAACTCTCCGGCACCGTGGAGGCGGCCCGGCTGGCCGCCGCCGAGGTCGGCGACGACCGGGTCACCGTGGTCGACAGCCGCTCCACCGGCATGGGCCTGGGCTTCCCGGTGCTCGCCGCCGCCGCGGCCGCCGCCGGGGGCGCGGACCTGTCCGGGGTACGCCAGGCGGCGCTCGACGCCGTCGACCGCACCACCATCTTCTTCTACGTCGACACCCTGGAGTTCCTGCGCCGGGGCGGCCGGATCAACGCCGCCGAGGCGCTGCTCGGCACCGCCCTATCGGTCAAGCCGATCATGCACATGCCGGACGGCTCGATCGTGGTGCGGGACAAGGTCCGCACCGCCAGCCGGGGCATCGCGCGCCTCGTCGACCTGGCGGTCGAGGCGGCCGGCGACGCCGACGTCGACCTCGCCGTGCACCACCTTGCCGCGCCGCAGCGCGCCGACCAGTTGCTGGCCGCGCTCACCGAGCGGCTGGGCGACCGGCTCCACGACACGTACGTCACCGAGGCCGGCGCGGTGATCGCCGCGCACGCCGGCCCCGGCCTGGCGTGCGTCGTCCTCCACCGGCGCCCGTGATGGCGTCCGCCGCCGTGGGTGGCGTCCTGATCGCCGTGGTCGGTGTCGTTGCTCTGGTTGTCGGGCTGCGACTGGTCGGATCTTGGAGAGTTTCCGTTTTTCTCGAACGGCAACTCGCCACGATCGCCGGGACTCGGAGGGTCGGATGACCGCGCGGTCCTACCTGGTCGCCGGGTCTTCGGCGGCCCGATGAGCGCCGGGTCTTTCGTGGTGACCGGCGGGGGCCGGGGCGTCGGGCGGGCCATCGCCGAGCGGCTGGCCGCCGACGGTGGCACGGTGGTCGTCGTCGAGCGGGACGAGTCCGCGCTGGACTGGCTGGCCGGGCACCCGGCCGCCGACCGGCTGCGCGCCGTGACCGGCGACGCCGCCGACGAGGACACCACGGGGCGGGCCGCCGACCTGGCCGAGGCGGCCGCCCCGCTCGCCGGCTGGGTCAACAACGCCGCCGTGTTCCGCGACGCCGCCCTGCACCGTGTGCCGGCGGGGGAGGTGTTCGACCTGATCGCCGCCAACCTGCGCCCCGCCGTGGTCGGCGCCGGCACCGCCGTACGCCGGTTCCTGGCCGCCGGCGCCGGCGGCGCGATCGTCAACGTCTCCTCCCACCAGGCCCGCCGGGCGGTGCCGGGCGCGCTGCCGTACGCCACCGCCAAGGCCGCCGTCGAGGGACTGACCCGGGCCCTCGCCGTGGACTACGGCGGCCAGGGGATCCGCACGAACGCGGTCGCGCTCGGCTCGATCCACACCGAGCGGCACGCCGCCTTCCTGGCGGACCTGGGTCCGGCCGAGGCGGACCGGGTCGAGGCGGAACTGGCCCGGCTGCATCCGGTGGGCCGGATCGGGCGCGCCGGAGAGGTCGCCGAGGTGGTGGCCTTCCTGCTGTCGGCGGGGGCGGCCTTCGTCAACGGGGTGACCCTGCCGGTCGACGGGGGCCGGGCGGCACTCGGCCCCGACCCCGAGGCGCGGTAGGGGTGGTGACCCTGCCGGTCGACGGGGGTCGGGCGGCGCCGGGTCCGGTCCCGGAGGCAGACCGGGCACTGTGGATCGTCCGGCGATCTGGTCCCGGGCGCCGGCCACCCGGCCAACTTCGACAACCCGGCGGCGGTCACCGACGCCGTACGCCGCTTCGCCCGGGAGCTGTCCCCGGCCCGCTGGCAGTGGGCGTGCGGGCGGCTTCCCGCTAGCCGAGGTCCGGGCGGCGCAGCGTCAGCGACTGGAACCGGTGGCCGCGGCCGACGTCCACGGGATGGAAGTCCACGACGTCGAACGACGCGGCGGCGAACGCGAGCAGCTGCTCGTCGGTGCGGAACGAGAAGAAGCGCGGCGGCTCGTGCTCATCGCCGTCGATGGGGCCTTCGGCGCTCTCGGTGCCCCCGTACACGCCGACGAAGAACAACCCGCCGGGGCGCAGGATCGCCCGGATCGCCGCCAGGACCGTGGGCAGGTCGTGGTTGGGCACGTGCAGCAGGCAGTTCATCGCGAACACCGCGTCGAACGAGCTGGCCGGGAAGTCGAGTCGCAGGAAGTCCATGACGTGGGCCTCGATGCCCTTGGCCCGGCAGTGCTCGACCATCGCCGGCGAGAGGTCGGCCGCGACAACGGCGAAGCCCTCCCGCTGGAACCAGGCGCTGTCGTGTCCGGTGCCGGCACCGATCTCCAGCAGCCGCGCCCCCGCCGCCAGCCGGTCACGGAACGCCTGCCGTTCCGCCACCTTCCACGGCTCCTTGGTGAGCCCTTCACGCCATGCCGCGCGGGCGTCGTACGCCTCTCGTAGCGGGCTGAGCACCTCGGCGTATCGGATCGTCATGTCGACCATTGTCAACGAGCCGGGGCGGTCGCGGTGTCCCGGCGCGACGGCTCCGACCTCTCTCACAAGGGCTCACCTAGCACAGATGGAGGTGGTCCGGGGGGTCGTCCACAAGGCTGTTCGTCGTCCACAGGCGAGCGCTGACGTCCGCTCCGGGCCCGGTTGGCGCCGTAGCTTCCAGCCGTGTCAGACGACGAGGAGACGACGGTACGGCGGCGGCTGTCCCGGCTGTTCGAGCCGGTCGGTGCCGCCATGCCGGCAGAGGGCTTCCGGCTCGGTCCGGATCTCGACCCGGACCTGCCGTGGGCTGCGCAGGCTTCCTCCTCTGCCGATCCTCGGCCACTCGCAGCGGTCGCGGGTTCGGTCCCCGTGCGTGCGTCCGGTCGCACAACCGAGTCGGGCCGGGTGACCCCTGACGTCGGCGAGAGGTGGCCGTTGACGAGCCTTGCCGACGAGGCGCTGCCGGCCGGTGGCGAAGGTGGTCGACGCGGGCACGAACCTGGGGGCGCTGCCGACGATGCCGGGGCACGGCGGCCTCCTCTGGCGTCCCGGCTGCCCGGGCCGGGTGCCTTCGATCCCGGCCGGCGGGGTGTCCGGGCCCTCGCCGCCGTGGCGGTCGTCGTCGTGCTGGTCGCCGGAGTCTGGGCCTGGCGTTCCCGGCCACAGGCGGAGCCCGTCCGTCCGGCCGCGGCGGTCGCCGCACCGGAAACCCCCGCGCCGGCGCCCACCGCCTCCACCGGCCAGGTGGTGGTGGCGCTGGCCGGCAAGGTCCGCCGCCCCGGCCTCGTCCGCCTCCCGGCCGGCGCGCGGGTTGCCGACGCCATCGAGGCGGCCGGCGGCGCGCTGCCCGGCGTCGACGTCGCCCTGCTCAACCCGGCCCGCAAGGTCACCGACGGCGAGCTGATCCTGGTCGGCGTCAGCGCCCCACCCGGTCAGGCCGCCCCGCCCGGGCCGACGACCGGAGGCGGACCCGCGGCCGGCGGCGCGGCGCCGGGAAGCGGCCCGGTCAACCTGAACACCGCCACCCTGGCCCAGCTCGACGCGCTGCCCGGCGTCGGCCCCGTGCTCGCCCAGCGGATCCTCGACCACCGCGACCAGCACGGCGGCTTCCGCTCGGTCTCCGACCTGCGCCAGGTCGACGGCATCGGCGACGCCCGGTACGAACAGCTCAAGGACCTGGTGACGGTGTGAACACCGGCGAGCCGCCCCGCCGCGCCGCCGTCGGGAGCGGCGTGGCAGCCGGAGGAGAGCGACGCGCCGACCGCGCGCCCGATGTCCCGGTCGATGGCGGCGGCGCGACAGTGGGGGACGTCCCCGACCTGCGGCTGGCCGGGCTGGCCGTGGCCGCCTGGCTCGCCGCCCTGGCCGGCCTGCACTCCACCGCACGGGCGAGCGTCACCCTGGCCGCGGTCGCCGCAGGCCTGGCGCTGCTCACCGGCGCCTACCTGTGCGGCGTCATCGGCCGCCCGGCCGCCCCGGTCCGCCGCTACGGCTGGATCGCCGTGGCCGTGCTGCTCGGCGTGGTCTGTGGCGCGACCGCCACCGCGGCCCGCCTGGCGGTCCGCGACTCGGGGCCCGTGCGGGCGCTCGTGACCGGGCGGACCCTGGTCACCGCCGAGCTGGTGGTCCGCGACGACCCGCGCCCCGTCCGGGGTGCCGCGGGCCGCCCGGCCACCCTGCTCGTCCGGGCCGACCTGGTACGCCTCACCGACCCGGCCGGCCGCCAGGTCACCGGCACGGTGCGCGGCCTCGTGCTGGCGAGCGACCCGGCCTGGCGCATGCTGCTGCCGGGGCAGCGGGTGACCGCGAAGGGTCGGCTGTCGGCCCCGCGCGGCGGGGACCTGACGGCGGCGGTGCTGTCGGCCACCGGGCCACCGACCCGGCACGGCCCGGCGCCGTGGCCGCAGCGGGCGGCCGGCGTGCTGCGGACCGGGCTGCAACGGGCCTGCGCGCCACTTCCCGACGCGCCGGGCGGGCTGCTGCCCGGCCTGGTGGTGGGGGACACCAGCCGGCTGCCGCCGGAGGTGGAGGAGGACTTCCGGGCCACCGGCATGACGCATCTCAACGCGGTGTCCGGGTCCAACGTGGCCATCGTCGTCGGGGCGGTGCTGCTGCTCGCCCGCTGGGCCCGGGCCGGTCCACGGACGGCCGCCGCGCTGTGCGTACTCGCCCTGGTCGGGTTCGTGATCCTGGTCCGGCCCTCGCCGAGCGTGGTCCGCGCCGCGGCCATGGGGGCCATCGGGTTGGCCGCGCTCGCCACCGGTCGGAGCCGGGCCGCGCTGCCCGCCCTGGCCGCCGCGGTCACCGTGCTGGTGCTGGTGGACCCGGAGCTGGCCGGGGACCCCGGGTTCGCGCTCTCCGTCTGCGCCACCGGTGGGCTGCTGCTGTTCGCCCCGGGCTGGCGGGACGGGCTGCGCCGGCGGGGCGTACCGCCCGGGTTGGCCGAGGCGCTGGCCGTGCCGGCGGCCGCGCAGCTCGCCTGCGGCCCGGTGATCGCCGGGATCTCGGGGACGGTGAGCCTGGTCGCGGTGCCGGCGAACCTGCTGGCCGTGCCGGTGGTCGCGCCCGCCACGGTGCTGGGGGTGCTCGCGGCGGTGCTCTCGCCGGTCTGGCCGGCCGGCGCCGGGTTCGCCGCCTGGCTGGCGAGCTGGCCGGCCCGCTGGCTGGTGACCGTGGCCGCGCAGGGGGCGCGGCTGCCCGCGGGGACGCTGCCCTGGCCGGGCGGGGTGACCGGTGCCCTGCTGCTGGCCGCCGTGAGCGTGGCGCTGCTGGTCGCCGTCCGGCGGCCGGTTCTCCGGCGGCTGGTCGCGGTCGTCGTGGTCGCCGTGGTGCTCGGCGCGCTGCCCGTCCGGCTGCTCGCGGCCGGCTGGCCACCGCCGGGCTGGGTCATCGTGGCGTGCGCGGTGGGGCAGGGGGACGCCGTGGTGCTGCCGGTCGCCGCCGGCCGGGCCGTGGTGGTCGACGCCGGCCCGGACCCGTCCGGGGTGGACGGATGCCTGCGCCGGCTCGGCGTACGTGAGGTGTCGCTGCTGGTGGTCAGCCATTTCCACGCCGACCACGTGGGCGGGGTCGCCGGGGTGTTCCGGGGCCGGCGCGTGGCCGCGGTGGCGACCCCGCAGTGGTCCGAGCCGCCCTACGGCGTCACCCAGGTACGCGACGCGGCGCGCGAGGGCGGCACCCCGCTGGCGCCGGTGGAGGCGGGCTGGCGGTGGCGGGCCGGGGCGGTCGAGCTGGCCGCGATCGGGCCGCCGTACCCGCTGCGCGGCAGCCGGTCGGACCCGAACAACAACTCGCTGGTGCTGGCCGCCACCGTGCGCGGGGTGCGGATCCTGCTGCCCGGCGACGCCGAGACCGAGGAGCAGCGGGCGCTGCGGGAGACCGTGCCGGCCGGCGCCATCCGGGCCGACGTGCTGAAGGTGGCCCACCACGGGTCGGCGTACCAGGATCCGGAGTTCCTCGCGGCGGTCCGCCCGGCGGTCGCGCTGGTCTGCGTAGGCGTCGACAACGACTACGGGCACCCCAACGCGGGCCTGCTGAACCGGCTGACCCGCGCGGGCGCCCGGGTGCTGCGCACCGACACCGACGGCGACCTTGCCGTGGTCAACACTGGCGACCGCCTCGCGGTGGTGACCCGCGGGAGCAGCCGCCGATGACGCGCCCCTGCGTGAGGTAGGCGCCCGAGGTGCGCCCCGACGCGTTCCGCACGTGCGTGTCTGACCGGTCGCCCACCCTGCCCGACCGGCCACAACAACAGTCACTTACCCGACAACCCGTAGGCCCGGCGAACCGTCCCCACCAGCATCGACACGCCAACACCACGTGGGGAGCGCTACACAGATGACCGACCCGTACCCGACGCAGCAGCCGCAGCAGCCCTATCAGCAGGGCGGCCCCGGCTACCCGCCGCAGCAGTACCAGCCCGACGCCGTCGGGCAGCCGCAGCCGGCTGGAGACCTCACCACCCCGCCGATCAAGCGCAGCCGCAAGCCGCTCGTCGTCGCCCTCGGCGCCGTCCTGGCCGTGCTGCTGCTCGCCACCGCCGGACTCGCCGTCTACGAGGGCTTCATCAAGGAGGACTCCGGCGTCGCGGCCTGCAAGGCGATGCGCGACGGCACCAAGGTCGTCGCCGACGACAAGTCCGGCGGCGACGACAAGATGACTGAGGCCGAGTACCGGGAGGTGCGGGAGATGTTCGAGGACTCCCGGCACGAGAAGCTCCGGGAGCACGGCACCGCGCTGGTTGACATCGTGTGGCAGGTGTCGAACCTCCCGGAGGGTGAGGAGATGGGGGCGCTGGCGTTCATCGGCCCGATGGGCACTCACGTGGCCGGGCTGCAGACGGCGCGCGCCGATCAGGGCGTCATCGTCAACCTGAACAAGAAGTAGACGAGCAGCTGAAGCCGCCCCCTTTCGAGGTGGGCGGCTTCCTCGTGAGTGGGCGACGGGTGGCGATGATTTTCGGGGGTAGCTGGTAGATCGACTCAAATGTCTGGATTTGCGCTGAGTGCGGGCTGTGCCGTCACAGTCCCCGATGACCAGGCACGATCCGGTCGGAGGCCGTGCGAATATGGGCGACGTGACCCCCGCCAGCCTGCCCCCTATTCTGCTCGTTCTCGGCGACGAGGAGCTGCTCGCCACGCGAGCCGTCTCCGAAGCCGTCGCCCGGGCCCGCAGCGTCGACCCGGATGTGGACGTCCGGGAGTACCAGGCCGGCACGCTGGCGGTGGGGGAGATCGCCGAGATGCTCAGCCCGTCGCTGTTCGGCGGCCGCCGGGTGCTCGTGCTCCGCGCCGGCCAGGACGCCCGCAAGGACCTGGTCACCGCCCTGCTCGGATACGCGAAGAACCCGGACCCGGACGTGCAGCTCGTGGTGCTGCACCTGGGCGGCGCCAAGGGCAAGGCGTTCGCCGACGGGCTGCGGGCCGCCGGCGCGACCGTGGTGCCGGCGGCGAAGCTCAAGGGTCATCGGGAGCGGGTCGCCTTCGTCCGGGACGAGATCCGCCGCCTCGGCGGCAGGTGCCCCGAGGACGCGGCCGAGACGCTGATCGCGGCCGTCGGCACCGACCTGCGCGAGCTGGCCGCCGCCTGCTCCCAGCTCGTCGCCGACACCGACGGGCGGATCGGGGCCGACACGGTGTCCCGCTACTACCGGGGGCGGGTCGAGGTGACCGGCTTCACGGTGGCCGACGCCACGATGGTCGGTGACGTTCCCGGTGCCCTGGAGGCGCTGCGGTGGGCGCTGCACGTCGGTGTCGACCCGGTGCCGATCGCCGACGCGCTGGCCGACGGGGTGCGGACCGTGGCCCGGGTCGCCTCGGCCGGGCGGGGGAGTCCCTACCAGCTGGCGAGCAGCCTGGGCATGCCGGCCTGGAAGATCGAGCGGGCCCAGCGGCAGAGCCGGGGCTGGACGCCGGAGGGCCTGGTGGAGGCCATGCGGGCGGCCGCCGAGTGCAACGCGGCCGTCAAGGGCGGCGCCGACGACCGGGCGTACGCGCTGGAGCGGGCCGTCTTCTCCGTGGCCGCGGCGCGGCAGGGTGGCGGCCGGTGACCCGAACGTGGTCGACGGTCCCGACGGACGAGGAGCGGTATCGGCCGCTCTACGCCCGGGTCCTCGGGCTGCGTTTCGTCAACCCGGGCGGGGTGCTGTGCTTCCTCTTCTTCGAGGGCGCCGTGGCGCTGGCCGTGCTGCTCGCCCTCGCCGAGCTGGTGACCTGGTGGGCGGTACTGGTGCTGCCGGCGGCGGTGGCGGTCATGGTGAAGCTCAACGACATGGTCGCCGAGATCGTGATCCGCACCGCGGCGCAGGTGCCGGAGCAGGAGCGGGACCGCTTCCGCCGGCAGATGGAGCCGGTGGTCGGCCGGGCCGCCGTGCCGTCCACGGCCCGGGCGCTGCCCGGCGTGGCGCTGGCCGGCGAGCCCACGCTGCGGGCGGCCCGCCCCGCGGATCCGCCCGGCGACGGTGAGCGCTGGCCGGACCCGACCCGGACCGACCCGTACCGCTGACCGGAGCCCGACCCGCACCGCCGGGTGGATGCGGAACGCAGACAGCCGGAAGCCCCGGGGCGGTGACCCCAGGGCTTCCGGTCAGGTCTTAGGTGCTCGTCAGGCCGAGAACGAGGCGACGCGCTGCGCGATCGCCGACTTCCGGTTGGCCGCCTGGTTGGCGTGGATGACACCCTTGCTGGCAGCCTTGTCCAGCTTGCGGGTGGCCTCACGCATCAGGGCGGTGGCCTTCTCGGTGTCGCCCGCCTCGGCAGCCTCGTTGAACTTCCGGATGGCGGTCTTCAGCGACGACTTGACCGACTTGTTACGCAGCCGGCGCTTCTCGTTCTGCCGGTTGCGCTTGATCTGGGACTTGATGTTCGCCACGCGACAGCCTCGTCTTGATAGCTCGGGTTGGTCTGCTTTCACGCACGGCGGACATGCGCCATCGCCGCGCGAAAAGCCAGGTTACCAGGTCGCCCGGCGGCGGGCCAAAACGCCTCCGGAGCGGGGCGTCCGGGGGACGGGCAGCCGCGCGAAAGCAGGCTCAGGTCCAGCCCTGGCGGGCGGCGAGCCAGGACAGGGCCTGCTCGCCGCTCCAGCGCTGGTGGGCCCGGATGTGCGGGGACGCGGTGGACGGGCCGGCGGCGGCGCTGGTGAGCAGATAGCCGGAGAGTGCGGCGAGGGTCACGTCCAGCGCGTCGGCCGGGGCGCCGGCGGCGGCCGGGTGGCCGGCGAAGGCGGTGTCCGCGTCGAGGCCGCTCGCGTACCCGGTGATCAGCAGGGTGACCAGGTCGAACCAGGCCGGCCCGTGGCAGAGCCAGTTCCAGTCGCAGATCCAGGCCCGGCCGGCGGCGTCCAGCAGGACGTTGTCCACCCGCAGGTCGCAGTGGGCCAGGCCGGGGGCGGCGTCGGCGTAGGCGGGGAGGCGGGACTCCAGCGCGGCCAGCTCGGGCAGCGGCGCCCAGGGCGGCAGCGGGGGCGCCGGTTCGCGGCCGGCGGCCACCTCGCCCCACCAGAGGATGTCGTCGCGGGCCAGGTCGGCGAGGCGCGGCAACCCGAGCGCCACGAGGTCCGCGGGCGGCGCGGCGAGCGCGGCGGCCACCTCGGCGTACGCGGTGAGGGTGGCGTCCAGCTCGGCGGGTTCCCAGGGCAGCCGGGGCGTGTGCCCGTCGACCGCGGTCAGGGCGAGCGCGTACCAGCCGGCCTCGGTGAGCGCCCAGCGCGGGCGGGGGACCGGCAGGCCGGCGGGGAGCCGGGCCAGGACGGCGGCCTCGTGGGCGTACCAGTCGACCAGGTGCCGCTGCTCCGCCAGCGCCGCCGCCTTCACGAACACCGGCTCGCCGGTGGGGCCGGTGAGCACGGCGGCGAAGCCGCGGGTGAAGCCCGCGCCGGCCGGGCTGGCCGTCACCGGGTGCCCGCCGAGCCGGGCGGCCAGGGCGTCGCGCAGCCCGGCCGGCAGCTCGGCCCAGTCCGGCCGGTCGGCGGTGGCGTCGTACGGCACCGGGGGCAGGGAGATCGAGGGCACCCGCCCATGCTGCCGCACCGGGACGTCGGTGTGCTCTGCCAGACTGCGAGGCCATGAGGACCGACGAGTTCTGGCAGTTGATCGACGACGCCCGGGCCGGGGGCGGGGGAGAGCCCGCGGCGGTCGCCGCCCGGGCCGTGGCGCTGCTCGCCGAGCGGGACCCGGAGGAGATCGTCGGGTACGCCCACCACCAGCAGCGGGTGCTCGCCGCCTCGTACAAGGTCGACCTCTGGGGCGCCGCGTACCTGATCAACGGTGGCGCGTCGGACGACGGCTTCGAGTACTTCCGGGGCTGGCTGATGACCCAGGGCCGGGCGGTGTTCGCCCGGGCGGTCGGCGATCCGGACTCCCTCGCGGAGCTGCCGCAGGTCCGGTCCGCCGCGCTCAGCGGCGAGGAGTTCGAGTGCGAGGACATGCTCGCGGTGCCGTGGGAGGCGCACCGGAAGGCCACCGCTGCCGACCTGCCGGCGGACCGGGACCCGGTGCGGGCGCCCGACCTGAACGACTTCTGGGACTTCGACGACGAGGACGAGGCCCGGCGGCGCCTGCCGAAGCTCGCCGCCCTCTTCGTCGAGCCGCCCGAGGAGTGACGCCGGAGCAGTGCCGGGGGAGCACCGGTGCGCCCCGGACGACGTGGGAGCATAGAGGGGGCCGGCGGCGCGCCGGCCCGCTCACGTCAGCCGACCAGAACGGACCGCTGTGCCACCGACGCTCGATCCCGGCGCGAACGCTCCTGGTGCCACCGACCCGGCGCGCATCAGGAACTTCTGCATCATCGCCCACATCGACCACGGGAAGTCGACCCTGGCCGACCGGATGCTGCAGCTGACCGGCGTGGTCGACCCCCGGCAGATGCGCGCCCAGTATCTCGACCGGATGGACATCGAGCGCGAGCGCGGCATCACCATCAAGAGCCAGGCCGTCCGGATGCCGTGGACCATCCGTGAGGGCGACCGGACCGGCGAGACCGCCGTGCTCAACATGATCGACACCCCGGGCCACGTGGACTTCACCTACGAGGTGTCCCGGTCCCTGGCGGCCTGCGAGGGCGCCATCCTGCTGGTCGACGCCGCCCAGGGCATCGAGGCGCAGACGCTGGCCAACCTCTACCTGGCGCTCGAGAACGACCTGCACATCATCCCGGTGCTCAACAAGATCGACCTGCCGGCCGCCCAGCCGGAGAAGTACGCCGAGGAGCTGGCCCACCTCATCGGCGGCGACCCGGCGGACTGCATCCGGGTCTCCGGCAAGACCGGTGAGGGCGTGCCGCACCTGCTCGACGAGATCGTCCGGCAGTTCGTGCCCCCGGTCGGCCAGGCCGACGCCCCGGCCCGCGCCATGATCTTCGACTCGGTCTACGACGTCTACCGCGGCGTCGTCACCTACGTCCGGGTGATCGACGGCCTCATCAGCGCCCGGGACCGGATCAAGATGATGTCCACGGGCGCCGTCCACGAGCTGCTGGAGATCGGCGTCATCTCCCCGGAGATGGTGAAGGCCGACGCGCTCGGGGTCGGCGAGGTGGGCTACCTGATCACCGGTGTGAAGGACGTCCGCCAGTCCCGGGTCGGTGACACGGTCACCATCAACGCCAACCCGGCCAAGGAGGCGCTCGGCGGCTACAAGGACCCGAAGCCGATGGTCTACTCCGGCCTCTACCCGATCGACGGGTCCGACTACCCCAACCTGCGCGAGGCGCTGGACAAGCTCAAGCTCAACGACGCCGCCCTGGTGTACGAGCCGGAGACCTCGGGCGCGCTCGGCTTCGGCTTCCGCTGCGGCTTCCTCGGCCTGCTGCACCTGGAGATCATCCGGGAGCGGCTGGAGCGGGAGTTCAACCTCGACCTCATCTCCACCGCGCCGAACGTGGTCTACCGCGCCATGCAGGAGGACGGCGAGGAGATCGTGGTGACCAACCCGAGCGAGTACCCGACCGGCAAGATCGCCGAGGTGTACGAGCCGACGGTGCGGGCCACCGTGCTCACCCCGAACGACTACGTCGGTGCCGTGATGGAGCTCTGCCAGGGCCGCCGGGGCAGCCTGATGGGCATGGACTACCTCTCCGCCGACCGGGTGGAGCTGCGCTACACCCTCCCGCTGGCCGAGATCATCTTCGACTTCTTCGACCAGCTCAAGAGCCGGACCAAGGGCTACGCCTCGCTGGACTACGAGCCCTCCGGCGAGCAGGCGTCCGACCTGGTCAAGGTCGACATCCTGCTGCACGGCGAGCCGGTGGACGCGTTCAGCGCGATCGTGCACAAGGACAAGGCGTACAACTACGGCACGACGATCGCAGCGAAGCTGCGTTCGCTGATCCCGCGCCAGCAGTTCGAGGTGCCGATCCAGGCGGCCATCGGCAGCCGGGTGATCGCCCGGGAGACCATCCGCGCCATCCGCAAGGACGTGCTCGCCAAGTGCTACGGCGGTGACATCAGCCGGAAGCGCAAGCTGCTGGAGAAGCAGAAGGAGGGCAAGAAGCGGATGAAGATGGTGGGCCGGGTGGAGGTCCCGCAGGAGGCCTTCATCGCGGCACTCTCCTCCGACTCCGGCGACGGCAAGCCCGCCGGCAAGAAGTAACGGCGTCCACGCCACGGCCGGCGCCCCCGTCGCGGGGCGCCGGCCGTTCGCGTACCCGAAGAATTTTTCCTCGGCGGCGGGCCGCGCGGAACCGCTCCCACCTGGGAAATCCGGGCCGGGCCGGAACCGACGCACGGCGGTCCGGCGGGCGGGGCGGGAAGTGAGTCGGTTTGGTTTTTCGGCGGCTCGGGAACTTAGCGGTCACGACAGGAACCACACAGATTGTGTGAAACCTCTTAGAAGGAGACAACCGTGACCGTCTGGGGCATCATCACCGCGCTCGTCGTTGGTCTGATCGTCGGCGCGCTGGGCCGCCTGGTCGTTCCGGGCCGCCAGAACATGCCGATGTGGCTGCACATGCTGATCGGCGTGGGTGCCGCGCTGCTGGGCACCGTCCTGGCCCGCGCGCTCGGTATCGCCACCGAGACCTCCGGCATCGACTGGATGGAGCTGCTGGTCCAGGTCGTGCTCGCCGCCATCGCCGTCGCCCTCGTGGCCGGCGTGGGGCGTCGCCGCAGCGTCTCGCGCTACTGACGCACCCCCCGAAGCGCCTCAGCGGGCGCCCGACCAGCCGGTCGGGCGCCCGCTGGCGTTTGCGCCCGGCCGGCGAGCGGGCATTGAACGGGGTCAGCGCGGGAAATGGCCGGCCGCTCGCTTCCCCGCGCCCGGATTCGGCCACGAAAGCCCAGCTCAGAGCTGTCCGGAGCAATTCGTCACCGGAGTCGGTTTGGATTTTCGGCGGGTCGGGAACTTAGCGGTCACGACAGGAACCACACGATCCCGTGTGACTCATTCTGAGAGAAGGAGGGCGACCGTGGACCTCACCGTTTGGGGCATCATCACCGCGCTCATCGTTGGTCTGATCGTCGGCGCTCTGGGCCGCCTGGTCGTCCCGGGCCGCCAGAACATGCCGATGTGGCTGCACATGCTGATCGGCGTCGGCGCCGCGCTGCTGGGCACGATCGTCGCCCGGGCGTCCGGCTTCGCCGACACGGCCGGCATCGACTGGCGGGAGCTGCTGCTGCAGGTTCTGTTCGCCGCCATCGCCGTGGCCCTGGTGGCCGGTGTGGGGCGTCGCCGCGGCGTCTCGCGCTACTGACCTCATCCCCCGAAGCGCGCCAGCGGGCGCCCGACCAGCCGGTCGGGCGCCCGCTTCCGTGTCCGCCCTGAGCTGCCCGGACGGCACCCCTGCCGCCCGGGCGCACGCCTGCGATACCGTCGCCACGGCCGTCCGCCGCGAGTACCCCCTGTTGTAAAGGAAATTTTCCTACTAAGGTGCGGCGGAGAAGGTTAGTGCCAACCGGCCCCGAGGGAGATATGGCGTGAACAGGTGGAAGCGGCTGGCTCCGGTCACCGCCATCGTGGCGTCGGCCGCGATGGTGCTCTCCGGATGCGGTGGCTCCGACGACGACGACAAGGCCGCGGACAACAGCAAGCTGACGGTCTGGATGATGGGTGAGGGCGGCGACGCCCAGACCAAGTTCCTCGACGGCGTCGAGGCGGAGTTCAAGAAGAAGCACCCCGAGACCGACGTCGTGGTGCAGTACATTCCCTGGCTCGAGGCGCCGAAGAAGTTCCAGGCCGCGCTCGCCGGCGGCGAGGGGCCGGACGTCACCGAGCTGGGCAACACCGAGACCCAGGGCTGGGCGGCGCAGGAGGCCCTCGCCGACGTCACGGGCAAGTTCAACGGCTGGTCCGAGGGGAAGGACATCCTCCCCGACCTGGTGAAGAACGCCCAGCTCGACGGCAAGCAGTACGGCGTTCCGTGGTACGCCGGCGTCCGCGCCATCTACTACCGCACCGACTGGTTCGCCGAGGCGGGCGTGAAGCCGCCGACGACCTGGGACGAGCTGGTCGCCACCGCGAAGGCCGTCCAGGCCAAGAAGCCGGGCACCTACGGCATCGCCCTGCCCGGCAACTCCGAGCTGCCGTTCTACTCCTTCCTGTGGGCCGCCGGCGCGGAGATCGCCACCAAGGACGGCGACAGCTGGAAGTCCGGCTACAACACGCCGGAGGCGCAGAAGGCGGTCAAGTTCTGGACCGACCTGGTGACCGTGCACAAGGTCGCCCCGCCGGCGGCCGCCGGCTGGAACGAGGTCGACGCCCGTACCCAGTTCGCCACCGGCAAGGCCGCCATGGCGTTCGCCGGTAGCTGGCAGGGCGGCGCCATGAAGAAGGACAACCCCGAGATCGAGAAGGTCTGGGGCACGTTCCCCATCCCCGGTCCGGACGGCAAGCCGGCCCCGGCCTTCGCCGGCGGTTCCGACATCGCCCTCTGGAAGGACAGCAAGCGCCAGGACCTGGCCTGGGACTACCTGACCGTGCTGCTGAGCAAGCAGAAGGACCAGGAGTTCGCCAGCAGCCTGAACTTCTTCCCGGTCTACAAGGACCTGGTCGGTGGCGGCAACTACGCCAACGACAAGGTGATGGCCGCGTTCGCCACCACCATGCAGAACACCAAGCTGACCCCGCTCACCCCGAAGTGGGTGGAGGTGAGCCGGACCAAGACGGTGACCCAGGCCATGAACAGCTCCGTCATCAAGGGGCAGAAGACGGTCGAGAAGGCCACCGCCGACGCGGCCACCGAGATGGAAAGCATTCTCAACGCCAAGTGACCACGCTGACCAAGGCCACCGGCGAAGCCGCCGCGTGGACCGCCTCCCGTACCTGTTGCTCCTGCCCTGCCTGGCCATCATCGGGGTGCTGCTGCTCTGGCCGCTCGGCCAGGTCGTGATGATGTCCTTCTACAAGCTGGACAGCGTCCGGCAGCTGCGGGGGGACCGCGAGTGGCCGTGGGTCGGCCTGGCCAACTACGCGCAGATCCTCGGCGACCCGTTCTTCCGTACGGTGCTGCGCAACACCGTGCTCTTCGCCGTGGCCAACGTGGTGCTCACCATGATCCTCGGCACCCTGGTCGGGCTGCTGCTCAACCGGCTCGGGAAGAAGATGGCCACCTTCGTGGCGAGCTGCGTGATGCTGGCCTGGGCCACCCCGGCGCTGACCGGCACCATCGTCTGGAAGTGGATCTTCGACGACACCAGCGGCCTGGTCACCTGGCTGTTCAACAAGCTTCCGGACGGGCTCTCCACGGCCGTGTTCGGGCGCAGCGACTGGACCGGCTACGGCTGGTTCAACGACCCGCTGCTCTTCTTCGCCATCCTGACCCTCGTGGTGGTCTGGCACTCGTTCCCGTTCATCGCGGTCAGCGTGCTGGCCGGCCTGAAGAGCGTGCCGAGCGAGCTCCAGGAGGCCGCCCGGGTGGACGGGGCCGGGCCGTGGCGGGTCTTCTGGTCGGTCACCTTCCCGATGCTGCGGCCGGTCTTCGGCATCCTCGTGGTGCTCTCCACGATCTGGGACTTCAAGGTCTTCACCCAGCAGTTCGTGCTGGCCGGCGGCACCCAGGACCGGTCGACCTTCATGCTCTCCATCTACTCCTACGCGGAGGCGTTCTCGCCGCCGCCCAAGTACGGCCTGGGCTCCTCGATCGCCGTCATCCTCACCCTGATCCTGCTCGTGGTGACCGGCGTGTACGTCCGTATGGTGCTCCGGCAGGAGGACGAGTCGTGAAGAAGATCGCCCTCAACGGCGCCGGGCTGCTGGTCGCGCTGTTCGCGGCCTTCCCGGTCTACTGGATGGTCGCCACCTCGCTGAAGCCCAATCGGGAGATCTTCTCGGCCACGCCGCGCCCGGTGCCGGCGAAGCCGACCCTGGAGCACTACCGGGAGATCCTCACCGGCAACCTGATCCCGGGCGTGACCTTCACCGACTTCTTCCTCAACAGCGCGCTGGTGGCGGTGGCCACCGTGGTGCTGAGCGGGCTGGTCGCGCTGCTCGCCGCGACCGCGGTGGCCCGGTTCCGCTTCAAGCTGCGCACCACCTTCCTGATCCTGCTGCTGGTGGTGCAGATGATCCCGCTGGAGGCGCTGGTCATCCCGCTGTTCCTGATGATCCAGCGGCTCGGCCTCTACAACACCCTGCCCAGCCTGATCCTGACCTACCTCGGCTTCTCGCTGCCGTTCGCGGTCTGGATGCTGCGCGGCTTCGTGGCCGCGGTGCCCAAGGAGCTGGAGGAGGCGGCGGCGATCGACGGGGCCAGCCGGGCCCAGACCTTCCGCAAGGTCCTCTTCCCGCTGGTCGCGCCCGGCCTGGTGGCCACCAGCATCTTCTCCTTCATCACCGCGTGGAACGAGCTGATCTTCGCGTTGACCTTCGTCAACGATCAGAGCAAGTACACGCTGCCGGTGGCCATGACGTTTTTCTTCGGGCGGGACGACACGGCGTGGGGCTCGGTGATGGCCGCGTCGACGCTGTTCACCCTGCCGGTGATCGTCTTCTTCCTGCTGGTCCAGCGCCGCATGGTCTCCGGCCTGGTCGCCGGGGCCGTCAAGGGTTGAGGTGCCCGGGAGGAACCCGCTTCCCGGCGCCCGGCGGCGGCCCCTAGGCTGACCGCCATGACAGGCAGGCTGGCGGCGGTGAACCTCGGCGTGGTGACCGAGGCGGAGTGGGCGGGTGACCCGAGCGGTCGCAGCGGCATCGACAAGCGGCCCGTCGACGGTCGGGTGGACATCCGGTTCGCCGGCGTCACCGGCGACTTCATCGGCGAGCGTGCCCACCACGGCGGCCCCGACCAGGCGGTCTACGCGTACGCCGAGGAGGACGCCGGCTGGTGGGCCGGCGAGCTGGGCCGGGCGTTGCGGCCGGGCGCCTTCGGCGAGAACCTCACCACCTGGGCGGTGGACGTCACCGGGGCGGTGATCGGCGAACGCTGGGCGGTCGGCTCGGCGCTGCTGGAGGTGACCAAGCCGCGCACCCCGTGCACCACCTTCGCCGGCTTCTGGGGCATGCCCGACCTGATCAAGCGGTTCACCGTCCGGGGCGCGCCCGGGGCGTACCTGCGGGTGGTGCGCGAGGGCGAGGTGGGCGCCGGCGATCCCGTCGAGGTGGTCGACCGGCCGGCGCACGGCGTGACGATCGGCGAGGTGTTCCGGGCGACCACGCTGGAGCCGGACCTGCTGCCGCGCCTGCTCGACGTGCCGGAGCTGCCCGAGTCGGTGCGGGAGAAGGTCCGCCGCCGCCTCGGCGCCGCCGCCGGCTGACCTCCGGACCGAAGCGAAGTCGGATCAGGCCGCGGCGAAGACCTCGGCCAGCACCTGCGTGGCCGGGTCGCCCTTCACCTTGGCCCAGGTGCCCTGCTCGGCCGTCCACTCCAGCTCGCCGAAGCGGACCCGCTTCACCCCGTGGTCGTCGGCGTGCGAGACCAGCCAGTGGGCGTACCGCCAGCCGTTGCGGCTGTCGGTGGCCGGCACGGTGAGCCCGGTCAGGTCGGTGGCCGAGTTCAGCTCCGGCAGGCCCCAGTCCAGGGCCAGGCTCTGCAGGAGGGCGGTGGCGGCGGCCGGGCCGCGCATCGTCGGCGTCGGGCCGACCGTGCAGGCCACCGCGCCGGTGGCGTTGCCGAGCAGGGCGCGGGTGAGCACCTGCGACTCGTCCGCCCACTTCTCGTACGCCTCGGGGTAGGCCGACCGCTGCACCCGCTGGGCGGCCTCGGTGACCCGCAGCTTCTCCCAGCCCTTGACCTTCTTCAACGCGGCGTAGAACTTCTTCGCCGCGTAGCGCGGGTCGCGGATCTCCTCGGGCGTGCCCCAGCCCTGGCTCGGGCGCTGCTGGAACAGGCCGAGCGAGTCCCGGTCGCCGTGCGCGATGTTGCGCAGGTGCGACTCCTGGTAGGCCGTCGCCAGCGCCACCACCACGGCCCGCTCGGGCATCTTCCGCTGCACGCCGATCGCCGCGATGGTGGCCGCGTTGGCCATCTGCTCGGCGCTCAGCACGACCTCCCCGTCGGCCTGGACGGTGCAGGTCCGGCTGGCCAGCGGCAGCCGCAGGTGGTGCCCGAACTGCTTCGTGACGAACCAGACGCCGAGCAGGGCCAGCACGGCCACCACCACACCCGATGCCACGATCGCCCCACGCGTCCGCACCCGCACCCCCAGTCCCGACAGCCCGCCCAGCCTACGTCGCCCACTCCAGTGTCCGGGTCGGCCGACCGGACGCCTCACCGTCCGTAGCCGGCCCCGCACCTCCGGCCTCAGTCTGCGGCGGGCACCCAGGCGGCGGGCCGCTTCTCCCGGAACGCGAGGACGCCCTCCCGGCCCTCCTCGGACAGGAAGTACCCGGTGGAGAGCGCGGCCAACTCGGCGATCTCGGCCCGCAGGTCGGTGGCGGCCGGGCGGCGCAGCAGCTCCTTGGTCCCGGCGAGGGCCTTCGGCGCACCCTTCACGAGCGAGGCGCGGTAGCGGTCCACGGCGGCGTCCAGCGCGTCCGCCGGCACGGCGGCGGTGACCAGGCCGATCTCGGCGGCCCGCCGGCCGTCGAAGGTGTCGCCGGTCAGGTACAGCTCGGCGGCGGCCCGGGGGTGCAGCCGGGGCAGGACGGTCGCCGAGATCACCGCGGGGATCACCCCGATCCGGACCTCGGTGAAGGCGAACGTGGCCTCCTCGGCGCAGATCGCGAGGTCAGCGGCGGCGATCAGGCCCAGCCCGCCGGCCCGCGCCGGCCCGGCCACCTTCGCCAGCACCGGCTTCGGGCACTCGCGGACGGCCACCAGCACGTCGCCCAGCATCCCGGCCGGCACGGTCCCGCTGGCGTACGCGGCGGCGGTCTCCTTCAGGTCGGCCCCGGAGCAGAACACCGGGCCGGTGTGGTCGAGCACGACGGCCCGGACCGCGTCGTCGGCGACGGCCGCGGCCAGCCCGGCCAGCAGCTCGGTCATCAGCGGGGTGGAGAGCGCGTTGCGGTTGTGCGGGCTGTCCAGGGTGAGGGTGGTCACCCCACGGGCCGTGGCGACCCGCACGAGAGCGTCCGGAGAGGTCATGCCGGGCACACTAGTGGCCATGCCCGGCGTCCTTCCAGAAGGCGAACCCGTCCCGCGCGACGGGGCGCTGCCCGCTGCCGCCCGCCGCTCCGTCGGCGCGCGCGGCTTCGGGGTCTACGTGCACGTCCCGTTCTGCGCCAGCCGGTGCGGCTACTGCGACTTCAACACCTACACGGCGGCCGAGCTGGGCGGTGGCGCGAGCCGGGAGACGTACGCCGACACGGTGCTGGCCGAGCTGGCCCTCGCCGGCCGGGTGCTGGGCGACACCCCGCCGCCCCGGGTGGACACCGTCTTCGTGGGCGGCGGCACGCCCACCCTGCTCCCCGCCGACGACCTGGCCCGGATCCTCGACGGCATCGACCGCACCTGGGGGCTGGCCGGCGACGCCGAGGTGACCACCGAGGCCAACCCCGAGACGGTCAGCCCGGAGTCGCTCAAGACCCTGCGGGCCGCCGGCTACACCCGGATCTCGCTGGGCATGCAGTCCGCGGCGCCCGGGGTGCTGGCGATCCTCGACCGGCAGCACAGCGCCGGCCGGGCCACCGCCGCCGCCCTGGAGGCCCGGGACGCCGGGTTCGACCACGTGAACCTGGACCTGATCTACGGCACGCCGGGGGAGAGCGCCGAGGACTTCGCCGCCTCGCTGGACCAGGTGGTCGCGGCGGGGGTGGACCACGTCAGCGCGTACGCCCTCATCGTGGAGGACGGCACCCGGCTGGCCGCCCGGATGCGCCGCGGCGAGCTGCCGTACCCCAGTGACGACGTGGCGGCGGACCGCTACCTGGCCGCGGAGGCCGCCCTCGGCGCGGCCGGCTTCTCCTGGTACGAGGTCTCCAACTGGGCCCGCTCCGAGGCGGCCCGGTGCCGGCACAACCTGCTCTACTGGACGGGCGCCGACTGGTGGGGCCTCGGCCCGGGGGCGCACAGCCACGTCGGCGGGGTGCGCTGGTGGAACGTCAAGCACCCGACGGCGTACGCCCAGCGGCTGGCCGCCGGGGAGTCGCCCGGTCTGGCCCGGGAGCTGCTCACGCCGGACGAGGCGCACATGGAGGACGTGATGCTGCGGCTGCGGCTCGCCACCGGGCTGCCCCTGTCGGGGCTCGACGAGGCGGGCCGGGCGGGCGCCGAGCGGGCCCGGGCCGACGGCCTGCTGGACGCCGAGGCCTACGCGAGCGGCCGGGCGGTGCTCACCCTGCGCGGCCGGCTGCTCGCCGACGCGGTCGTGCGCGACCTGCTGCCCTGAGCGTGTGACGCGCCGGTCCCGGCCGGCCCGTGGGCCGGCCGGGTCGGTCACTTCACGAACGTGTAGGTCATCGGGTAGCGGTAGAGGACGCCCTCGGTGGCCTTCACGCCGCCGATGATGCCGAAGATGATCGGGATCAGGGCGACGATGATCGGGATGAAGAAGAGCAGGCCGCAGGTGACCACGGCCAGCACGAAGCTGATCAGCGTCGCGATGACCCAGGTGATCTGGAAGTTCAGCGCGGCGACCGCGTGCGCGCGCACGGTCGGGGACTGCTGGCCCTTGACCGAGAACGCGATGAGCGGCGCCACCCAGCCGAGCAGGCTGCCGCCGACCACGACACCGACCGGGCCGCCGAAGTGCGCGATGAGGGACCAGGTCTTGTCGTCGTTGTTGGCGTAGCCGGCCGGCGCGCCGTACGCGCCGCCGCCCGGGTAGCCGGCGCCCGGCGCGCCGTAGCCGCCCGGCGGGGGGTAGCCACCCGGCGGCGGGTAGCCGCCCGGGGGTGGGTAACCGCCCGACGGCGGCTGGCCGCCGGGAGGCGGCGGATAGCCACCGGGCGGGGGATAGCCGCCCCCGGCCGGGGCCCCGGACAGTGGTGCGGTGGGGGGCTCGTCCGCCGACGAGCCGTACGGTGCCGACGGCGGGGTCGCCTCCGGCGGCGGGGCGCCGGAGTCCCCCGCTCCGGGAGGGCGAGGAGGTTCAGTCATGGTCGTCACGGTAGGTCCCGGTGGCAAGGGCGCACCAGAGCGGGATCGCCCGGGATGTCCGGCTGTTCGGCCCTGGCGGGCCGGATGTGCGGCGGGCCGCACCGGAGGTGCGTCGCCGATCATCGCGCCGGCGGGCACGCCGACGTAGACTGGCACTCGCTACAGTCGAGTGCCAGACGCCCGGCGGACGCCCCGCGCCGGTGCGACGAGGTGCGTCAGGAGGTGGGGAGATGGGTCTCGACGACCGCAAGCTCGCCGTGCTGCGCGCGATCGTCGAGGACTACGTCGCCACGCAGGAGCCGGTCGGCAGCAAGGCCCTCGTCGAGCGCCACCAGCTGGGTGTCTCCCCGGCGACCGTGCGCAACGACATGGCGGTGCTGGAGGAGGAGGGCTACATCCGGCAGCCGCACACCAGCGCCGGCCGGGTGCCCACCGACCGCGGCTACCGGCTCTTCGTCGACCGGCTCTCCCGGGTCAAGCCGCTCAGCCCGGCCGAGCGCCGGGCCATCGAGCGCTTCCTGGTCGGCGCCGTCGACCTGGACGACGTGGTGCACCGCACCGTCCGGCTGCTCGCCCAGCTCACCCGGCAGGTCGCCGTGGTGCAGTACCCGAGCCTCGCCCGCTCCAAGGTGCGCCACCTGGAGCTGGTGCCGATCTCCACCACCCGGCTGATGGTCGTGATGATCGCCGACACCGGCCGGGTCGAGCAGCGGCTGGTCGAGATGCCCGGGCCGATCCCGGCCGAGGACGTCACCGACCTGCGCCGCCTGGTCAACGAGAAGCTCGTCGGCAGTCGGCTGTCCGACACCCCGCCGCTGGTGCAGGCCCTGGTCGACGAGTCCACGCCGCAGCTGCGCCCGGCCATGGCCACGCTCTCCACCGTGCTGCTGGAGACCCTGGTCGAGCGGCACGAGGAGCGCATCGCCCTGGCCGGCACGGCCAACCTCACCCGGGGCGGCCTGCTCGACTTCCAGGGCTCGCTGCGGCCGATCCTCGAGGCGCTCGAGGAGGAGGTCGTGCTGCTCAAGCTGATCGGCGAGGCCGAGCCGAGCACCACCCGGGTGCTCATCGGCGACGAGAACGAGATCGACAACCTGCGGGCCGCCTCGGTGGTCAGCACCGGGTACGGCCCGGGCAGCACCATCGTGGGTGGCCTCGGCGTGCTCGGCCCGACCCGGATGGACTACCCCGGCACCATCGCCACGGTGAGGGCCGTGGCACGCTACGTGGGCGAACTGCTGGCCCAGAACTGACCAGTCACGGCCGACGGCCGGCTCCGGCCGACGACCGGCGCAACGCGAGACGAACATGAGGACACCGAACGCAGTGGCCAGGGACTACTACGGCATTCTCGGCGTGAGCCGGGACGCCTCCGACGACGAGATCAAGCGCGCCTACCGCAAGCTGGCGCGGCAGTTCCACCCGGACGTCAATCCGGACCCGGAGGCACAGGAGAAGTTCAAGGACATCAACGCCGCGTACGAGGTCCTCTCGGACGATCGGAAACGGCAGATCGTCGACCTGGGCGGCGACCCGCTCGCCCCGGGCGGCGGGGGCGCGGGCCCGGGTGGTCCGGGCGGCGCCGGCCCGTTCGTCGGCTTCCAGGACATCATGGACGCCTTCTTCGGCGGGGCGGCCGGCGGCAGCCGGGGCCCGCGGCCGCGTACCCGGCCGGGCGCCGACGCGATACTGCGGCTGGAGCTGGACCTGAACGAGACGGCGTTCGGCGTCGAGGCGCCGATCACCGTGGACACCGCGGTGCTCTGCACCACCTGCTCCGGCGCCGGCACCGCGGCCGGCACCCACCTGGCCACCTGCGAGGCGTGCGGCGGCCGGGGCGAGGTGCAGTCGGTGCAGCGGACCTTCCTCGGCCAGGTGGTCTCCGCCCGGCCGTGCACGGTCTGCCAGGGCTACGGCACCACCATCCCGCACCCCTGCCCGACCTGCGCGGGCGACGGCCGGGTGCGCACCCGCCGGTCGCTCACCGTCAAGATCCCGGCGGGCGTCGAGGACGGCATGCGGATCCGGCTGGCCCAGCAGGGCGAGGTGGGCCCGGGCGGCGGCACCGCCGGCGACCTCTACGTGGAGATCCACGAGCGGCCCCACGACGTCTACTCGCGCAAGGGCGACGACCTGCACTGCCGGGTCACCGTGCCGATGACCGCCGCCGCGCTCGGCACCCGGCTGACCATCAAGACGCTCGACAGCGAGGAGACCGTCGACGTCAAGGCGGGCACCCAGCCGGGCAGCACGCTGCGCCTGCGCGCCCGGGGCGTACCGCACCTGCGCGGCACCGGCCGGGGCGACCTCTACGTCCACCTCGACGTGCGGACCCCGACCAAGCTCGACGCCGACCAGGAGCGGATGCTGCGGGACTTCGCGAAGACCCGCGGCGAGGAGGTCGCCGAGCTGAGCAAGCAGGGCGGCTTCTTCTCGCGGATGCGCGACGCCTTCAACGGGCACGCCTGAGGTGTCGGCGCCGCTGTTCCTGGTCGAGGCGCTGCCCACCGGTGACACGCTGACGCTGGACGGCCCCGAGGGGCACCACGCGGCCACCGTGCAACGGCTGCGCGTCGGCGAGGAACTGCTGCTCGCCGACGGGCGGGGCGGCACGGCCGCCGCCGTGGTCAGCGCCGTGGGCCGGGGCACCCTCGACCTCCGGGTCACCTCCCGGGGGTACGTCGACGCGTCCGTCCCGCGGCTCGTCGTGGTGCAGGGCATCGCCAAGGGCGACCGGGGCGAGCTGGCCGTGCAGGCGATGACCGAGGTCGGGGTGGACGAGATCGTCCCCTGGGCGGCGTCCCGGTCGGTGACCCAGTGGCGCGGGGACCGGGGCGTACGGGCCCGGGAGAAGTGGGCGGCCACCGCCCGGGAGGCGGCCAAGCAGGCCCGCCGCCCGTGGCTGCCGGTGGTGGCCGGCACGCCCGACGAGTCCACCACCACGGTGACCCGCCGGATCGCCGGGGCGGCCGCCGCGTTCGTCCTGCACGAGGAGGCCGAGGAGCGGCTGACCACGGTCGGGCTGCCCGACGCCGGCGAGATCGTCCTGGTGGTCGGCCCCGAGGGCGGCATCGCCCCCACCGAGCTGACGGCCTTCGAGGAGGCCGGCGCCCGCCCGGTCCGCCTGGGCCCGTCGGTGCTTCGCACGTCGACAGCCGGCGTGGCCGCCCTCACCGTGCTGTCCACCCGCCTGCACCGCTGGTGACCGGCCCACCCGCTGCGGGTGGGCACGTCAGGTGCGGAGGTAGGAGGCACCGTTCAGGTCGACGATGGTGCCGGAGGCCCACTCGGCCTCGGGGCTGGCCAGCCAGTGCACCGCCGCCGCGATCTCCTCGGGGCGGGCCACGCGGTTGAACGGGGACTGGGCGCGGATGGCGTCGCCCCGCTCGCCACTGAGGTGGGTGGTGGTCATGTCGGTCGCCACGAAGCCCGGCGCCACGGTCGCCACCGCGATCCCGTACGGGGCCAGGGCCAGCGCCAGCGACTGGCCGAGCGCGTTCAGCCCCGCCTTGCTCGCCCCGTACGCCGGCTGCTCCGGCTCACCCCGGAAGGCGCCCCGGGACGACACGTTCACGATCCGGCCGCCCCGCTCCCGCATGTGCTGGGCGGCGCACCAGGTGGCGTTCGCGGCGCCGGTCAGGTTGGTCTCCAGGACCAGCCGCCACTGCTCCTGCCACTGCTCGTAGGTGTTGCCGAAGACCGGGTGGGGCAGGTCGCGCGGGCCGTAGACGCCGGCGTTGTTGACCAGGACGTCGAGGCCGCCCAGGCGCCGCGCCGCCTCGTCCACCATGGCCCGGACCGCCTCCGGGTCGGCCAGGTCGGCGCGGACCACCACGTGCCCGTCGCCGGGCAGCTCCGCCCGCAGCGCCTCGGCCAGGTCCGCGGAGTCCCGGTGGTGGATCGCCACCCGGTCCCCGCCCGCCGCGAACGCCCGCGCCACCGCGCGGCCGATGCCGCGCGAGGCCCCCGTCACCAGTACCGCCCGAGAAGTCACGCGGCACATCATGCCTGAGCGGGGGACCGGACGACTTACCATGCCCCGATGGGAACCGACTGCCTGTTCTGCCGGATCGTCGCCGGGGAGATCCCGGCCACCGTCGTCCGCGAGACCGCCACCACCCTGGCCTTCCGGGACATCGACCCGAAGGCGCCCACGCACGTGCTGGTGATTCCGAAGGAGCACTACGCGGACGTGGTCACCCTGGCCGAGGGCGACCCGGGGCTGGCCGGTGAGCTGCTGGGCACCGCCGCCGTGGTGGCCGAGGAGGAGGGGCTGACCGTGGACGGGTTCCGGCTGATGTTCAACACCGGCCCGTACGGCGGCCAGGAGGTCTTCCACGTGCACGCCCACCTGCTCGGCGGCGCGCCGCTCGGCCCGATGCTCTGCCGCTGAGCCGCTGCCTAGACTGCCCTCATGATCACGGTGCATGACCGGCTCGGCCGGATGGTGCGGCAGGCGCAGGCCCACGGGCGGATCCCGGCCGTCTCGGTCGCCCTGCACCGGGCCGACCGGCCGCTCTGGACCTGCGCGGTCGGCGGGACCGGCAACGACACCCCGCTCGGGCCGGAGACGGTCTTCCGGATCGGCTCGGTCACCAAGACCTTCACGGCCGTGCTGGTCATGCAGTGCCGGGACGAGGGGCTGCTCGACCTGGACGACCCGATCGGGCGGCACCTCGACCTGCCGGCGCACGGCGAGCTGACCGTACGCCGGCTGCTGTCGCACACCGCGGGCCTGCAGCGCGAGCCGCACGGCGACGTGTGGGACAGCCTGCGTGCGCCCGACGTCACCGAACTCCTCGCCGACCTGGCCCGGGTGGAGCGGGTGCTGCCCACCGGGCGGCGCTACCACTACTCCAACCTCGGCATGGCCCTGCTCGGCGAGCTGGTGGCCCGGCTGCGCGGCGGCACCTGGGCAGAGGTGCTGGCCGAGCGGGTGCTCGCCCCGCTCGGGCTGGCCGCCACCGGCCCGATGCCGGGCGGCCGGGCGGCGACCGGGTTCCTGGTCGACGCGTACTCCGACGAGGCCCGGCCGGAGCCGAACACGGACTTCGGCGCGGTGGCCCCGGCCGCGCAGCTCTGGAGCACCGCCCCGGACATGGCGCGCTGGGCGGCCTTCCTGGCCGACCCGGCCGCGCTGGACCCGGCCGGCGCGGTGCTCGCGCCGGCCACCCTCGACGAGATGCGTTGGCCGCTGACCACCACCGACGAGACGCTCTGGGCCGGCGGCTTCGGCCTCGGCCTGATCCTGGTGCCGCAGCCGGGGCGGGTGATGCACGTGGGGCACGACGGGGCCATGCCCGGTTTCCTGGCCGCCGTCTACGGCCGGCGCGGCGGTGACGGCACCGCGGGCGCGATGGGCTGCGCGGTGCTCGGCTCCTCGGGCACCGGCGTGGAGGTCTTCGAGCTGCCGCACCGGCTGCTGGCCGCCGCCGCCGAGCACGACCCGGCCGACGTCGAGCCGTGGCGGCCGGGCGCGCCCGCCCCCGAGCACCTCCGCGGCCTGCTGGGCCGCTGGTGGGGCGAGGGTTTCGAGTACGTCTTCTCCTGGCACGACGGGGCGCTGCGGGCCCGGGGCGCGGACGACCCGGCCGGCAAGCCGCCTTCGGTCTTCGCCCCGCTGCCGGACCGGCCGGACGTGTTCCGCACGGTCGCCGGCCGGGAGGTGGGCGAGCTGCTCCGGCTGACCCGCGACGAGCGCGGGGCCGTGGTCCGGATGCACTGGGCCACCTACCGGTTCACGCGGCACCAGGAGACCTTCGAGGGGTACGACTTCCGCGCCGGCAGTTGATCTCCTACCGCCGGAAATGGGCGAGGTGCGGGCGGTGTTGACCCGATACGATGGGAGTCACGACCGCCGCGCCAGCAGGGCCCGGCGCCGAGTTCGAGAGCAGGTGGCGTAGGGCCCGACGGCCCGATCTATGACCGGCACCCCACCTCCCGGCCCGCCCCGTGTGCAGACCAGGATCACGGTCCCCGACCAGAAGATCATGGTGAACCTGCTCGGCGCGGGCGACGAGATCCTGCGGCTCGTCGAACGCTCGGTCAACAGTGACGTCCACGTGCGGGGCAACGAGATCACCATCACCGGCGCGCCCGCCGACAACGCCCTCGCCGAGCGTCTCTTCAGCGAGCTGCTCGAACTGATCGAGAAAGGCGAGACCCTGACCACTGATGCCGTCCGGCGCACCGTCGGCATGCTCGAGCAGGGCAGCGCCGAGCGGCCCGCCGAGGTCCTGACGCTCAACATCCTCTCCCGGCGCGGTCGCACCATCCGTCCCAAGACCCTGGGGCAGAAGCGCTACGTCGACGCCATCGACGCGCACACCATCGTCTTCGGCATCGGCCCGGCCGGCACGGGCAAGACCTACCTGGCCATGGCGAAGGCCGTGCAGGCGCTCCAGGCCAAGCAGGTCAACCGGATCATCCTGACCCGGCCGGCGGTCGAGGCGGGCGAGCGGCTGGGCTTCCTGCCCGGCACGCTGAACGAGAAGATCGACCCCTACCTGCGCCCGCTCTACGACGCGCTGCACGACATGCTCGACCCGGAGTCCATCCCGAAGCTGATGGCCGCCGGCACCATCGAGGTGGCGCCGCTGGCGTACATGCGGGGCCGCACCCTGAACGACGCGTTCATCATCCTCGACGAGGCGCAGAACACCACGCCCGAGCAGATGAAGATGTTCCTCACCCGGCTCGGCTTCGGTTCCAAGATCGTGGTCACCGGTGACGTCACCCAGGTGGACCTTCCCGGCGGGACGACGAGCGGCCTGCGGGTGGTCCGGGAGATCCTGAGCAACGTCGAGGACGTGCACTTCGCCCAGCTCTCCAGCTCCGACGTGGTCCGCCACAAGCTGGTGGGCGACATCGTCGACGCGTACGCCCGCTGGGACGCCGAGCGGGAGAACCAGCAGGCGCAGAGCGTGCACGCCGTGCCCGGGCGGACCGCCCAGGGCGGCCGGGCCGGCCGGCGCCGCTAACCCATCAGAGGAAGACAGTTGTCCATCGAGATCGCCAACGAGTCCGGTGTCGACGTCGACACCGACGCCGTTCTCGCCGTCGCCCGGCACGCCCTCGACGAGATGGGGGTCAACCCCCTCGCCGAGCTGTCCGTGCTGCTGGTCGACATCGAATACATGTCGGAGCTGAACCACCGCTGGATGGGTGGCGACGGCCCGACCGACGTGCTCGCGTTCCCCATGGACGAGGGCAGCGTCGACCACGGCCCGGGGGAGAGCGCCCCGGCCGGCGGTGAACCGGCCCTGCTCGGCGACATCGTGCTCTGCCCGGAGGTGGCCGGCAAGCAGGCCGCCACCGCCGGGCACTCCGCCGCCGACGAGCTGCACCTGCTCACCGTGCACGGGGTGCTGCACCTGCTCGGCTACGACCACGCCGAGCCGGAGGAGGAGCGGGAGATGTTCGGTCTCCAGGCCCGACTGCTGGCCAGCTGGCGGTCGACCCGATCGCAGTGACAGCCACCCTGGCGGCCGCCGGCGCGCCCGCCGGCCTGCCCGATCTCCCTCTCCTCGTCGTCGCGGCGGGGCTGGTGGTGCTCGCCGGCCTGATCGCGATGACCGAGGCGGCGCTGGCCGCCGTCTCCCCGGCCCGGGCCGCCGAGCTGGCCCGGGACGGCGCACGCGGCGCGCGTACCCTCCAGGCGGTCGCCGGTGACGTGGTCCGCCACCTCAACCTGCTGCTCCTGCTCCGGCTGCTGGCCGAGCTGACCGCCACCACGCTCGTCGCGCTGGTGGCCGTCGACACCTTCGGCGCCGGCTGGCGGGCCGCCCTGGTCACCGCCGGGGCGATGACCGTGGTCAGCTTCGTGGTGGTCGGCGTCGCGCCGCGCACCCTGGGCCGGCAGCACGCCTACGCGGTGGGCCGCGCGGTCGCGCCGCTGGTGCGCTGGCTGGGCCGGGCGCTCAACCCGCTGGCCTCGCTGCTGATCCTGATCGGCAACGCGGTCACCCCGGGGCGCGGCTTCCGGGAGGGCCCGTTCGCCACCCAGGTCGAGCTGCGGGAGCTGGTCGACCTGGCCGAGCAGCGTGGCGTGGTCGAGCACGGCGAGCGGCAGATGATCCACTCGGTCTTCGCGCTCGGCGACACCATCGCCCGCGAGGTGATGGTGCCCCGCACCGAGATGGTGTGGATAGAGGATTCCAAAACCCTCGCGCAGGCGCTGGCGCTCTTCCTGCGCTCCGGCTTCTCCCGGATCCCGGTGATCGGCGAGAACGTCGACGACGTGCTCGGCGTGCTCTACCTCAAGGACCTGATCCGGCGGATCCAGGGCAGCCCGGAGGCCCGGCAGATGCCGGTGGCCGAGCTGATGCGACCGGCGACCTTCGTGCCCGAGTCCAAGCCGGTCGACGACCTGCTCTCGGAGATGCAGGCGGCCCGCAACCACCTGGTCATCGTCGTCGACGAGTACGGCGGCACCGGCGGCCTCGTCACCATCGAGGACATCCTGGAGGAGATCGTCGGTGAGATCACCGACGAGTACGATGTCGAACGCCCGCCGGTCGAGCGCCTGGCGGACGGGGCCGTGCGGGTGACCGCCCGGCTGCCGGTGGAGAATCTGGGCGAGCTGTTCGACACCGAACTGCCCACCGACGAGGTGGAGACGGTCGGTGGCCTGCTCGCCCAGGCGCTCGGCCGGGTGCCGATCCCGGGCGCCGCGGCCGAGGTGGCCGGGCTCCGGCTGATCGCCGAGGGCACCACCGGGCGGCGCAACCGGATCGACTCCGTGCTGGTCAGCCGGGTCGAGCCGGGCGACGCGCCGGACAGCGCGGGGCGCGGCGAGCAGTCCGATCCCCGTGGTAACCCCAACCGTTCCGAGGAGAGGCAACCCGCCGATGCCTGAGTCACCCGCCGTGCCGGCCGCCCGGCCCACCCCGTCCGACCCGGCCGAGCTGAGCGCCGAGGACGGCAAGCTGGTCGTCCTGGCCCGGGGGGCGCGGGGCCGGGTGGGCGCCGTGGAGGGCGCGGCGGTCCGCGACCAGGACGGCCGGACGTACGCGGCGGCCAGCGTGGCGCTGCCGTCGCTGACCCTGACCGCGCTCCAGCTCGCGGTCGCCTCGGCGGTGGCGGCCGGCGCGAGCCGGCTGGAGGCCGCCGTGGTGGTGACCGAGGCTTCGACGCTGGACGGCGCGGGGCACGCCGCGGTCCGCGACCTCTCCGCCGACGCGCCGATCCACGTGGCCGCGCCGAACGGCACCGTCCTCGGCACGGTGGTCGAGTGAGCGACGCGGAGCAGCGTCCCTACCGGGCGGGTTTCGCCTGCTTCGTCGGGCGGCCGAACGCTGGCAAGTCGACGCTGACCAACGCGATCGTCGGCACCAAGATCGCGATCACCTCGAACAAGCCCCAGACCACCCGGCACATCATCCGTGCGGTGCTGCACCGGCCGGAGTCGCAGCTCGTTCTGGTCGACACCCCGGGCCTGCACCGTCCCCGCACGCTGCTCGGCGAGCGGCTCAACGACCTGGTCCGGGAGACCTGGAGCGAGGTCGACGTGATCGGCCTGTGCATCCCGGCGAACGAGCCGATCGGGCGGGGCGACCGGTTCATCACCGGCGAGCTGGCCAGCCTGCGGGCCACCGTGCTGGCCGTGGTCACCAAGACCGACCTGGTGGACAAGAGGCGGCTCGCCGAGCAGCTGCTCGCGGTGAGCGAGATGGGCGAGTTCGCCGACGTGGTGCCGGTGAGCGCGGTCTCCGGGCATCAGGTGGACACCCTGGTCGACGTGATGACCGGCTACCTGCCGGAGTCGCCGCAGCTCTACCCCGACGACATGCTCACCGACGACCCGGAGCAGGTGCTCGTCGCCGAGCTGGTCCGCGAGGCCGCTCTGGAGGGGGTCCGGGACGAGCTGCCGCACTCGATTGCCGTGGTGGTCGAGGAGATGATCCCCGAGGGCAACGTCACCAAGATCTACGCGGACGTGTACGTGGAGCGACCGAGCCAGAAGGCGATCGTGATCGGTCACCGGGGCAGCCGGCTCAAGCACGTCGGCACCACCGCCCGCCGCCAGATCGAGGAGCTGCTCGGCACCCGGGTCTACCTGGACCTGCACGTCCGGGTCGCGAAGGACTGGCAGCGCGACCCGAAGCAGTTGCGCAAGCTGGGCTTCTGACCCCGTACGCCCGACCGCCGGTCCCGGCTCCCGGGGCCTGCGGTCCGCGTTTCCGGCGTTGTCGGGCTGGTCCGGATCGGCCCGCTTTATGGGATGTTTCACTTTTGACCCGGGCCCGCGCACCGTTTCGTCCGGCCGGGTCGGAGGGTAGGGAGGCGTTGCCTCCCCCGCCCCCGACGCCCCCGCGAGCTGATGCGAAACCGATACCTCGACCTGCTCCGCTTCCTGGCCATCGTTCGAGTCGTCGTCTACCACGTCACCGGATGGGCGACACTGACCCTGATCTTCCCGGCGATGTCGGTGATGTTCGCGCTCGCCGGCTCGCTGATGGCCGCCTCGCTGGACCGGACCGGCGTACCGGCCGTGGCCCGTCGGCTGCGCCGGCTGCTGCCGTCGCTCTGGGTGCTCGCCGCCGTCTTCGTGCCGGCCATGCTGCTCACCGGGCTGCCGCTCACCCCGAAGGTGCTGCTGTGGCTCTTCCCGGTCAGCGACCCACCGGCCAACGACTGGGGCGCCATCGCGCTGAGCCCAATCTGGTACCTGCGGGACTACCTCTGGTTCGTGCTCGCCTCGCCGGTGGCCCTGTGGCTGTTCCGCCGGGCCCCGCTGCCCACCCTGCTGGCCCCGTACGCGCTGCTCGCGGCGATCGAGTTCGGCGTGCTGGCGAACCCGCCGACCGTGCTGCGCGAGTTCGGCCTGTACTTCGGCGCCTGGCTGCTCGGCTTCGCCCACCACGACGGCCTGCTGCGCCGCATGGCCAACCGGGTGCTCGTCCCGCTGGCCCTGGCCCTCGGCGCGGCCGGGCTGGGCTGGATCCTCACCCACCCCGGCCCGCGCGGATACGACCTGAACGACATCCACCTGGGCAACGCGCTCTGGTCGGCGGCGTTCGTCCTGGTGGCGATCGGCCGGGCGCCCGCCGCGGCGCCCTGGGTGGACCGCATCCCGGCGCTGGGCCGCGTGATCACCGTGCTGAACCGGCGCGCGCTGACCGTCTACCTGTGGCACATGCCGTTCGTGGCGGCGCTCACCCCGCTGGTGGACGTGGTCGGCTGGTCGCACCAGGACCCGGTCGGGCTCGCGATCCGGGTGGTGCTGGTGTTCGCGCTGGTCGGCGTGGTCACCCTGCTGGTCGGCTGGGTCGAGGACCTGGCCGCCCGGCGTACCCCGGAACTGGTGCCCGGACGCCCCCGGCGGAGCGTGGCCGAGCGGGCGGCGGCCGCACCGGCCAGCCCGGCGCCCGCCGGCGCGGAGACCGCACTGGCCGCGGCCGGCGCCCGGGTGCCGGCCCCGCGAAGGGCGCCGGAGCGGTCCGACCTCACGCCGCGCTGACCGGCGCCCGCACTCAGCGCTGGTGGACCGTCACGTTGCCGCTGGTGGCGGTGACGTCGAGCAGCAGGGTGGCGGCCGGGTCGTTCGGCACCGTCAGCTCGGTGTCGCCGGACTTGGCGTCCGCCCGCACCCGGTACCGGCCCGGTGGCACGGTCAGGTCGACGTCGCCGCTTGTCGCGTGCAACCGGGCCGCGGCCGGCTGGTCCAGCTCGACGACGAGGTTGCCCGAGGTGGCCTCCGCGTCCAACCCGGCGGCGAGCCGGCGGGCACTGATGTCGCCGGAGGACGCGCGCAGCCGGACCGGGCCGGTCGCGTCGACCACCTCGATGTTCCCCGAGGTGGTGGCGGCGCGGACCTCGCCACGGGCCTCGGTCACCGTGAGGTCGCCGGATTTCAGGGTGAAGTCCACCGGCCCGACCCGGTGCAGCATGACGTTCCCGGAGCTGGTCTCACCGCGCACCGTCACACCTTCCGGGGCGGTCACCTCCCAGGAGACCGTGCACCGGGGGCCGCAGTCGTTCGGCAGCACCAGCTCGTCGCCCTTGATCTCGTAGCGGGTGTCCGGCTCCCCGCCCTGGTAGCGGACGATCCGCTTGATCCGCACCTGGCCGGCCGCGCCGGTGGCCCGGATCGTCACGTCGCCCGCGCCGCCGGCCGGCACGGTGATCCGGGTGATCTTCGCGCTCTCGGTCTGGTCGTAGTCGAGGCGGCGGAACGACAGGGTGTCGCACCCGGCGAGGACGATCAGGGTGGCGGCCGCGGCGGCGGCGACGGCGGTCCGGTGCAGAGCCATGGCCAGGACGCTACGGGCGACCGCGCGGGCGGCGCATCCGGGTTCGACCGCCGGTCCACCCCGAAGAGACCCTGAGATCGCACCCCGAGGGAGAATGGCCCGATGGCCGGATACCGCCGACAGCTCTACCGCGACGACGCGGTGGTGCTGCGCGTGCAGAAGCTGGGGGAGTCCGACCGCATCATCACCCTGCTCACCCGCCGGCACGGCCGGCTGCGCGCGGTGGCCCGGGGCGTACGCCGCACCACCAGCAAGTTCGGCGCCCGGCTGGAGCCGTTCGGGCACGTCGACCTCCAGCTCGCCGGCGACCCCAAGGGCAACCACGGCAGCTCGCTACACACCATCAGCCAGGCCGAGGGCATCGACCTCTACGGCAAGCGGTTCCTGGGCGACTACCCCCGCTACACGGCGGCCAGCGCGATCGCCGAGACCGCCGAGCGGCTCACCCCGATCGAGCGCGAGCCCTCGCTGCGGCTGTTCCAGCTCACCCTCGGCGCGCTGCGTTCGCTGGCCACCGGCGACCACGCCACCACCCTGGTGCTCGACGCCTACCTGCTGCGCGGCATGGCCTTCGCCGGCTGGGCGCCCGCGCTGACCGCGTGCGCGGTCTGCGGCACCCCGGGGCGGCACCGGGCGTTCTCGGTCCCGGCCGGCGGCGCGGTCTGCCCGGACTGCCGGCCCCCGGGCGCCGCCCACCCCGCCCCGGCCACCATCGACCTGATGTCCGCGCTGACCACCGGCGACTGGGCGTACGCCGACGCCACCGAGACCGGTGTGCGCCGCGAGTGCAGTGGCCTGGTCGCGGCGCACCTCCAGTGGCACCTGGAGCGCGCGCTACGCTCGCTGCCGCTGGTCGACCGGGGTGCCCCGGCGTCCGGCGCGGTCCCGCCGCCCGGCGGCGCGGGGCCGGGTGTGGTCCCGCCGCGCACCGGAGGCGGGCCCACCGCCGCTGGTGTGAACAGGGAGATGACCGAGTGATCCGATCCATGAGGGCCGGCCGGCGCGAGCCGCTGCCACCGACTCCGCACCCCTCCGGTGCCCGGCCGCCGGCGCTGCCGGCCGACGCGCTGCCCAAGCACGTCGCCGTGGTGATGGACGGCAACGGCCGCTGGGCCAAGGAGCGCGGGCTGCCCCGGACCAAGGGTCACGAGCAGGGCGAGCACAGCCTCTTCGACACCATCGAGGGCGCCATCGAGCTGGGCATCCCCTACCTGTCGGCGTACGCCTTCTCCACCGAGAACTGGCGGCGCTCGCCGGACGAGGTCCGCTTCCTCATGGGCTTCAACCGGGACGTCATCCGGCGCCGCCGGGACCAGCTGGTCGACCTGGGCGTCCGGGTGGTCTGGTCCGGCCGGGCCGGGCGGCTCTGGAAGAGCGTCATCTCCGAGTTGCAGACCGCCGAGGAGATGTCCCGCGGCAACTCGACCCTGACCCTCCAGTTCTGCGTCAACTACGGCGGGCAGGCGGAGATCGCCGATGCCGCCGCCGCGATCGCCCGCGACGCGGCCGCCGGCCGGATCGACCCGGGCAAGGTCACCGAGAAGACCATCGCGAAGTACCTCTACCACCCGGAGGTCCCCGAGGTGGACCTCTTCCTCCGCCCCTCCGGCGAGCAGCGCACCTCCAACTTCCTGCTCTGGCAGTCCGCGTACGCGGAACTGGTCTTCCTCGACACCCTCTGGCCGGACTTCGACCGCCGCCACCTCTGGTACGCGTGCGAGCTCTACGCCCAGCGGGACCGCCGCTTCGGCGGCGCGCTGCCCAATCCGGTGGCCCCCACCACCTGAGGTCGCGCTTACCGACGCCGCCTGCTGGGTATCAATCCGGACAGCAGGCAGATTGCGGAGGTGAACCCACATGATTCAGAAGCGGATTGCCCAGTGGGCGGTCATGGCGGTCGCCGTGCCGCTGGCGGCGGCCGGCGCGCGCCGGCTCAGCCACTCCCTGGAGGCCCGTCGCGGCCCGACCGGGGTGAGCCGACTGCTCACCAAGGGCGCCGACATGCTGCGGCCGCAGAAGGCCAAGCGTCGTCGGTTCTGGTGACGTCGACGGTCCGCCGCGGTGTCGCGGCGGACCGTGCCGCGGGCGCCCCGCGTCCGGCTTTCCGGCCGGGAGCGGGGCGCCCGCGCGTACGATCGGCGCGAGGGCGCGCCGCCGGGACGCGCCCGCCACGGGGGTGGGGGATGCACGATCTCCGGTTCAAAATGATCATGGCGTTGAACGCGGCGGACCTGGGCAGCCCGATCTGCGAGCAGGTCGCCGACATCTGCGCGGAGATCGCCGAGCAGCACTGCGCCGAACTCGGCCACACGCCCGCCGTGCGCGCCGGGGAGATCGCCGAGCTGAGCACCGGCGAACCGTCGCTCACCTGGGCGCCGGCCGATACCGGGCAGCGTGCCTGGTGACGGCGACGGCGCCCGCACCGGCGGTGGACGTCCGGCGGGCCGGGGACCGCTTCTTCACCCGGCTGTCCTGGCTCGACTCCAAGCACTCCTTCTCGTTCTCCCGGCACTACGACCCGGCCAACACCCACCACGGGCTGCTGCTGGTCAACAACGACGACGTGGTGCGCCCGGGCAGCGGCTTCGAGACCCACCCGCACCAGGACATGGAGATCGTCACCTGGGTGCTGCGCGGCTCGCTGGTGCACCAGGACTCCACCGGCCACTCGGGCGTCATCTATCCCGGCCTGGCCCAGCGGATGAGCGCCGGCACCGGCATCCTGCACTCGGAGAAGAACGACTCCTGGCGGCTGGAGAACACCGCTCCGCACCGCGACCCGGTCCACTTCGTGCAGATGTGGGTGCTCCCCGACGAGGAGGGCATCGACCCGGGCTACGAGCAGCTCGAGATCGGCGACGAGCTGCTGCGGGGCGGCCTCGTGCCGGTCGCCTCCGGCATGGACCGGTACGACGGCGCCTCCGCCATCCGGATCCGCAACCGGTACGCCACCCTGCACGCCGCCCGGCTCGGCCCCGGTGACTCGGTGAACCTGCCCGACGCGCCCTTCCTGCACCTCTACGTGCCCGGCGGCACCGTGACGCTGGAGGCGACGGGACAACTCGGCGAGGGCGACGCGGCCCGGATCACCATGGCCGGGGGCCAGCGGGTGACCGCCGCCGAACCCGCGGAGATCCTGGTCTGGGAGATGCACGCCACGCTCGCCTGAGCGTGCTCACGCCTCCACTTCGGAGCGGTCACCCGCCCAGAGCGTGTGGAACGACCCCTCCCGGTCCACCCGGTGGTAGGTGTGCGCGCCGAAGTTGTCCCGCAGCCCCTGGATCAGCGCGGCCGGCAGCCGCTCGGCGCGCAACGCGTCGAAGTAGGCGAGCGACGACGAGAAGGCCGGGGTGGGCACGCCCGCCCGGGCCGCGTCGGCCACCACCCGCCGCCAGGCCGGGACCCCGGCGCCGACCCGGTCGGCGAACCAGGGGGCCACGAGCAGCGTGGGCAGGTCCCGCTCGGTGTCGTACGCCTCCCGGATCCGGTCCAGGAAGCGCGCCCGGATGATGCAGCCGCCCCGCCAGATGGTGGCCGTGCCGCCCAGGTCGATGTCCCAGTCGTACTCCCGGCTGCCGGCGCGGATGTGGTCGAAGCCCTGCGCGTACGCGACGATCTTGCTGGCCAGCAGCGCGCGCCGCACGTCCTCGACGAAGGTGTCCCGGTCGTCCACCTGCCACTTCTCGCCCGCGTCGGCGAACGCGCGGCGGGCGGCGGCGCGCTGGTCGGCGTGCCCGGACAGCGACCGGGCGAAGGTGGCCTCCGCGATGCCGGTGATCGGGATGCCGAGGTCCAGGGCGCTCTGCACGGTCCAGCGGCCGGTGCCCTTCTGCTCGGCCTGGTCCAGCACCACGTCGACGAAGGGCCGGCCGGTCGCCGCGTCGGTGTGCCCGAGCACCTCGGCGGTGATCTCGATGAGGAAGGACTCCAGCTCGCCGCCGTTCCACTCCCGGAAGATCTCCGCGATCTCCGCCGGGCTCGCCGACAGGCCGGCCCGCAGCAGGTCGTACGCCTCGGCAATGAGCTGCATGTCCGCGTACTCGATGCCGTTGTGGACCATCTTCACGAAGTGGCCGGCGCCGTCCGGCCCGATGTGCCGGCAGCACGGGACGCCGTCCACCTGGGCCGCGATCCGCTCGAAGATCGGGCCGAGCTTCCGGTAGGACTCGGCCGAGCCGCCCGGCATGATGCTCGGCCCGCGCAGCGCGCCCTCCTCGCCCCCGGAGACGCCGGTGCCCACGAAGTGCAGCCCGTGCCCGCGCAGCGCCTCCTCCCGGCGGCGGGTGTCGGCGAAGTGCGCGTTGCCGCAGTCGACGACGATGTCCCCCTCCTCCAGCAGCGGCACCAGCTCGTCGATCACCGCGTCGGTGGGGGCGCCGGCCTTCACCATGACGATCACGGCGCGCGGGCGCTCCAGGGAGGCGACGAAATCGGCCATCGACTCCGAGGCCACGAACGTGCCCTCGCCGCCGTGCTCGGCCAGCAGGCTCCGGGTGCGCTCGGGCGAGCGGTTGTGCACGGCCACGGTGAAGCCGTTCCGGGCCAGGTTGCGGGCCAGGTTGCGGCCCATCACCGCCAGGCCGGTGACCCCGATCTGCGCCGTCGCCCGCTGTGCCATGCGTACCGCCACCTTTCGTCTCCGGTGCCCGTGCTGCGACCGTATCGCGGCCGGCGCGGGGGGTGGGCCGGGACGTCGACGCCGGGTGAGGACGCGGTCGCGGTCGGTCCTCGGTAATTCGGGTGCGCGCCGGGGCGGCGGTGGGTTAACGTGCGGTCATGCGTAACTGACGCCCACCTCTCGCAGGCCCGGTCCACCGTGCGTACCGCCGTGGACCGTGCGCCCCGGGCGTCCGCATCCTCCGCGCCACCGTCGGTGGTGGCGTCGCGTGCCTTGTCGGACCGCCCGGGTGTTCCCCGCTCGCCGTGCCCACGGGTGCCCGACAGTCAGGAGGCAGCGTATGCCCGCCAAGCGCAGTCCGAAGAAGTCCCACAAGCCCGCGCCGTCCCCGGTGGACCTCACCCCGGCGGATCTCGACGCGCTCACCGTGGCGCCCGCCGCGCCGGTGAGCCTGCCCGGCCGCGCCGACACGCCGCCGCCGAAGGCCGGCCCGCCCGCCGGCCGGGAGGCCCGGCTCTCCGGGCGCAGCCAGCGCGCCGGCCAGACCCGGTTCTACGCCTTCCGGCGCAGCTGACCGGCCCGTGATCGGCTCGGGTTGCGGCAGCCCGTGGTGTCCCGCCCTCGGGACGACAGGCTGTGCCGCAACCCGGGTCGGTCAACCGGCGGCCGCCGGTCAGCCGATCAGCGGCCGGAAGGTGCCCAGCAGCACGCTGGCCGTCAGCGCCGCCGCGGCCAACGTCCCGGCGGCGACCACCAGCAGTGCATCCGCGCGGGTGAAGCGCTGACGCCGGGCGACGGTACGCGGGGTGCCGGCGTCGAAGCCCCGGGCGTCCATGGCCACCGCCAGGCGGGTGCCCCGCCGGATCGCCCCGACCAGCAGCGCGAACGCCGTCGATGCGAACAGCCGCAGCTTGGCGATCGGGTTGCGGCCGGCGTCCACGCCCCGCGCCCGGCGGGCCATGCTGATCATCCGCCACTCCTCCTCCAGCAGCGGCACCAGCCGGAACGCGGCCAGCGCGCCGATGGCGAACCGGGCGGGCGCCTTCGCGTTCTGGATCAGCGCGTCGGCCAGGTCGGTGGGGTCGGTGGTGGCGAACACGATGATCCCCGGCAGCGCCACCGCGAGCATGCGCAGCACCAGGCCCAGCGCGGTGACCAGCACCCCCTGGGTGACCAGCAGCGGACCGGCCGCGAGCAGCACCGGGCCGGACCGGTCGGCGGCGAAGAGCACCAGGGTGACCAGGATGCCGCCGGCGCCGGCGAGCAGCGGCCAGGCGCGCCGGGCCAGCACCCGGTAGCGGATGCCGAACAGCGGTAGCACGGCCAACTCGACCGCGATGGCGATCGCCGGGGCGACCGGGTCCAGGGTGGCGATCAGGATGATCGAGAAGAGCAACGCGGCGGCCAGCTTCGCCACCGGGTTGCGCCGGGCCAGCGGCGCGCCGGCCGCCGCGACGGGTTCGACGCCGATCACCGTCGGCCTCCGGGCGTTCGCCGCTCCAGGGTGACGGTCCGGTCTGCTAACGCCGCCACGAAGTCGGGATCGTGGGTGACCGCGACGACGCCGTGGCCGGCGTCGCGCAGTTCGGCGAAGAGGTCGATCAGCTCCCGCCAGGTCCGCCGGTCCTGGCCGAAGCTGGGCTCGTCGCAGATCAGCAGGCGGGGTGCGGTGGCCAGGGCGGTCGCCACGCTCAGCCGCCGCGCCTCGCCGCCGGAGAGGGTGTACGGGTTCGCCCCGGCCAGCCGGTCCAGCCGCAGCCGCTCCAGCAGCGCGTCCACGATGGCCGTGACGGCCGCCTCGGGCCGGCCGGTGCGGCGCGGGCCGAGCGCCAGTTCGTCGCGGACGGTGCCGGTGACGAACTGGTGTTCCGGGTCCTGGAAGACCGAGCCGATCCGCCGGGCCAGGGCGGGCGCCCGCCAGCGGTGCGGGGGAGTGCGCGCATCTGGGCCGGCCATCGCCTCGGTGGCGGCGGCCCTACCGGTGCCGGGGCGGAGCAGGCCGCCGAGCAGCAGGGCCAGGGTGGACTTGCCGGCGCCGTTGGGGCCGAGGACGGCGAGCGCTTCGCCGGCGCGTACCCGAAGGTCGGTGGCGGCCAGCCGGGGCGGCAGGCCGAGCCGGTCGGCGGTGAGCAGCACCTCGCCGGGCGGCGCGGTGGCGTGCCGGGGCGGCACGGTGCGGCCGGGCACCCACACCCCGGCGTCGGCCAGCGCGTCGCCGTGCGCGGCGAATACCGTGTCGGGCCGCCCGTCGGCCCGCACGCCGCCGCCGGGCTCCAGCACGATCACCCGGTCGACCAGCGGCAACGCCTCGGCGACCCGGTGCTCGACCAGGATCAGCGTGGTGTCGGCGTCGACGGCGTCCGCGACGGCCTGCCGGACCAGGGCGGCGCCGGCCGGGTCGAGATTCGCGGTGGGCTCGTCGAGCAGCAGCAGCCCCGGCCGCAGGGCGAGCGCCCCGGCCAGGGCGAGCCGCTGCTGTTCGCCCCCGGAGAGCGCGGCGGTGGGCCGGTCCCGGTGGTAGGGAAAGCCGACCCGGCGCAGCGCCTCGTCCACCCGGGGCCAGATCTCGTCGGCGGGCACCCCCCGGTTCTCCAACCCGAACGCCACGTCGTCGCCGCAGCGGGCCATCACCAGTTGGCTCTCCGGGTCCTGGAAGACGACGCCGACGCGCTCCCGGGCCTTGCGCGGGTCGAGCCCGTCGATCTCGACGGTGCCCTCCTGCTCGCCGGAGTCCTCGGGCAGCAATCCGGCCAGCGCGGCGAGCAGCGTGCTCTTGCCCGCCCCCGAAGCCCCGAGCAGCAGCACCCGCTCGCCGGCCTCGATGCGCAGGTCCACTCCCCGGACGGCCCAGCCCTTCCGCCCGGCGTGCCGCCACCCGAACCCCCGCAGGTTCACGGCCCCCACGCGCCACCTCCCCTCCGGCCCTTCCGGCCCCAAGCTTGGTTGATCAAGGAGTTCGCGTCTGGAAAACCGCCTCGGCCGACGCAAACTCCTTGATCAACGCGGTCGGCGGGGGCGGTCAGACGGCGGCGCGTTCGCGGCCGGCGGGGAAGCGGTCGAGGACACCCGTGTTGGCCAGGGCCCGGGTGAGGGCGACGCTGCCCACGCCGGCCACCACCAGCGAGCTGGCGGCGGTCAGCAGGATGTACGGGAGGCGGAAGCTGCCCCACGCGGTGCCCGGGTACCAGACGAAGACGTCGTAGATGGCCGCCGCGAGACCGGCCAGCGTCGCGGCGAGCAGCGCCACGGGCAGCCGGTAGCTGCGGTAGGCGAAGAGCGCGAAAGCCAGCTCGGCGGCGGCCGCCTCCAGCGGGCCCTGCACGACGATCGTCCAGCCCCAGCTCGTGCCCAGCGCCACGGAGACCAGCGCGGCCAGGGTGAGGGTGAAGAGCGCCGCGCCCGGCTTCCGGACGACCAGGGCGCCCAGCACGGCCGGGACCAGCCAGACGCCGTACAGCACGGCGCGGCCGGGCAGCGGGATGGCGTCAGCCGGCCCGTTCCAGAGCAGGCCCCAGGCCCAGAAGATGATGCCGAACGCCACCGCGAGGACGGAGGCCACGACGATGTCGATCGTGCGCCACCGGTTGGGGTTGTCCATGATTGCTCCCAGTTCTGTACGGCGAACCAGGAGAAGACGCACGCCGCGCCCGGTGGTCACCGGACGGCGGCGCGGCTGGAGGTCGACCGAACTCCCTGCGCTGGCATTACCCAGATCAGGTTCGAGGGTCTGCGGGCACCGGCCCGCACTCTCAGCGCTGTGCGCTCCCCTGTCGGATGTGAAGTTGTCTCGTCGCAGACGCTAGCACCGACCCCGCCCCCGGGCCCAGCAGGGCGATCGCCCGTTAGGGTGGCGATCATGCGGATCGACGCGCGAGGGCTGACGTTCGAGGTACGCACCGGCGGCCCCGAGGGCGGCGAACCCGTCCTGCTGCTGCACGGTTTCCCGCAGCACGCCGGCGAGTGGGACGAGGTCACCCCCGCGCTGCACGCCGCCGGGCTGCGCACGTACGCGCTGGACCAGCGCGGCTACTCGCCCGGCGCGCGGCCGGCGGACGTCGGGGCGTACCGGATCCCGGAGCTGGTGGCCGACGCGGCCGCCGTGCTCGACGCGCTCGGGGTGACCACCGCCCACCTGGTCGGTCACGACTGGGGCGCGATCGTGGCGTGGGGGCTCGCGGCCGCGCACCCGGAGCGGGTCCGTACGTTGACCGCCGTCTCGGTGCCCCACCCGGCGGCCATGGGGCACGCGCTCGCCACCGACGCGCGGCAGAAGGCCCGCTCCTCCTACATCGCCCTGTTCCGCAAACCGGGCAAGGCGGAGAAGGTGCTGCTGGCGTTCCGCGCGGCGGCCCTGCGCCGGATGCTCGCCGGGGTGGGCGACGCCGACCGGGTGGCCCGCTACGCCGACCCGATGCGTGAGCCGGGCGCGCTGACCGCCGCGCTGAACTGGTACCGGGCCATGACCGGGGCGGACATGAAGGCCGTCGGGCCGGTGGGCGTGCCGACCACGTTCGTCTGGAGCGACCGGGACGTGGCGATCGGCCGGACCGCCGCCGACGCGTGCGCCGCCCACGTCACCGGCGACTACCGCTTCACCGTGCTGCCCGGTGTCACCCACTGGATCCCGGACGAGGCGCCCGGTCCGCTGGCCGCGGCGATCCTGGCCCGCGCCGGCCGATGACCGCGAGCCCCGCGCCGGCCCGGCCGCACACCCGCGCGTCCCTCGCCGCGCAGCTCCACGACCTCGGGGTACGTCCCGGCGCGACCGTGCTGGTGCACGCCTCCCTGCGCCCGCTGGGCTTCCTCTGCGGCGGTCCGGAGGCCGTGCTGCTCGCCCTGCGCGACGTGCTCGGCCCGGCCGGCACGGTGGTGGTGCCCACCCACACCCCGGACAACAGCGACCCGGCGGGCTGGAGCAACCCGCCGGTGCCGGCGGACTGGTGGCCGGTGATCCGCGACGGGCTGCCCGGCTTCGATCCGGCGGTGACACCGAGCCGGTTCATGGGCGCGCTGGCCGAGCTGGTCCGCACCTGGCCGGGGGCGCGGCGCAGCGACCATCCGTTCGTCTCGTTCGCCGCGCTCGGGCCGGCCGCGGCGCGGGTCGTCGACGGCCATGCGCGGGCCGACATGCTGGGCGAGGGCTCCCCGCTGGCCCGCCTCTACGATCTCGACGCCGACGTGCTGCTGCTCGGCGTGGACCACGGCAGCAACACGTCCCTGCACCTGGCCGAATACCGGCAACCGGCGCCGCCCCGGCAGCGCTGCGGCGCGGCCGTGCTGACCGGCGACGGCGGCCGGGAGTGGGTGGGGTGGGACGACGTGGACCTGCACGAGGAGCGTTTCGCCCGGCTCGGCGCCGACCTGGAGGCCACCGGCGCGGTGCGGCTCGGGCCGGTCGGCGACGGGACGGGCCGGTTGATGAGGCAGCGGGCGGCGGTCGACTTCGCGGTCGAGTGGCTGGCCCGGCACCGACGGACGGAGGAAGCATGACGGTGAGCGCCGAGGCGTACCTGGCGGTGGTGACCGAGACGATCGCCCGGGTCGCCGCCGAACAGCGGGAGAACGTGGCCGGCGCGGCGGACCTGATCGCCGCGTCGCTGCGCGCCGACGGGGTGGTGCACGCGTTCGGCACCGGCCACTCCGAGGCCCTCGCCATGGAGATCGCCGGCCGGGCCGGCGGGCTCGTCCCCACCAACCGGATCGCCCTGCGCGACCTGGTGCTGCACGGCGGCGAGCCGGCCGACGTGCTCGGCCCGAAGCTGGAACGCGAGCCGGCCGTGGCGCACCGCCTCTACGAGCTGGCCCCGGTCCGGCCGCAGGACGTGTTCGTGCTGGCCTCCAACTCCGGGGTGAACGGGGCCATGGTCGAGTTCGCCGCCATCGTCAAGGAGCGCGGGCACGGGCTCGTGGCGATCACCTCGGCGCAGCACTCGGCCCGGATGACCTCGCGCCACCCGTCCGGGCGCAAGCTCGCGGACTTCGCCGACGTGGTGCTCGACAACGGCGCCCCGTACGGCGACGCCACCCTGCCGCTGCCCGGCGGCGGCGCGGTCGGCGCGGTCTCCTCGATCACCGCCGCGCTGCTGGCCCAGCAGATCGTGGCCGAGGTGGTCGCCCGGCTGCTCGCGGCGGGGGAGCGGCCCCCGGTCTACCTGTCCGCCAACATCACGGGCGGCGACGAGCACAACGCCGATCTGGAGGCCCGGTACGACGGCCGCATCCGCCGCGGGTCCTGAACCGGTTTCACGCTCGGCCCGATCGGGCACTGGCTGTGCTGCCGGTGGGAGGCCCCCACCGGCAGTACCGTCTTCCCTGGAGGTAGCGGGTGTCCAAGGAAACCGAGAAGCAGCGCTGGCAGCGCAACTTCGCCGACCTGCTCCAGGAGCTGCGGGTGGCGCAGACCGGGGTGCAGATCCTGTTCGCCTTCCTGCTGACCCTGCCGTTCAGCAACGGCTTCACGCGGACGACCGGTTTCCAGAAGGACGTCTACATCGTCGCGTTGCTGGCCGCCGCCGCGGCCACCGCGATGATCATTTCTCCGGTCGCCTTCCACCGCGCGCTGTTCCGCCAGGGCCGCAAGCCGGAGCTGGTCCGCTTCGCGCACCGGATGGCCAGCGCCGGCCTCGGCTTCATGCTGATCTCGATGGTCAGCGCGGTCCTGCTGGTCACCGACTTCGTGCTGAGCCGCCCGATCGCCTTCCTGCTCAGCGCGCTCACCGGGGTGTGGTTCCTGGTCTTCTGGGTGATCCTGCCGTTCGCCCGGCGCAGCTGGGGTGACGACGACATCGACGACGAGGACGACGATCCGCGGGCGCTGGCCGGCGACTGACCGCGCGGTCCCGCCAAATCGGACGTGCGCGCGAGGCTACCCCTGGGTAACACCCGGGGGTAGCGTCGTTTTCGTCGCACGTCGACGCAGCCGGACCGAGGTCTCCAGGAGGCAGCCGTGACCACGACACACAACAGCCGACCCGACCCCGCCGGACACGGCGGCCCGACCGGGCGGGTGGCGCCGATCGACGACCCCGAGCCGCCGCCCGGCACGGCCGCCGCGGTCGACGCCGCGGGTGGCGCCGGGCCGCTGCCCACGGAGGCCGGCCAGGTCTCCGAGAAGGAGGCGCGGCAGGTCGCCGAGGCGGCCCGCGAGGCCTCCTGGGACCGGCCCAGCTTCGGCAAGGAACTCTTCCTCGGCCGCTTCCAGCTCGACCTCATCAACCCCTGGCCCCGCTCCGACCCGGACGACGTGGCGCGGGCCGAGGAGTTCCTCGGCGCGTTCGGGGCGTACCTGGACTCCGAGGTGGACGGTGCGGCCATCGAGCGCGACGCACGGATCCCCGACGAGGTGTTCCACGGGCTGGCCCGGCTCGGCGCCTTCGGCATGAAGATCGACCGGAAGTACGGCGGCCTCGGGCTGAGCAACCTGCACTACTGCCGGGCGCTCATGCGGGCCGGCTCGGTGAACCCGTCGATCGGCGCGCTGCTCTCCGCGCACCAGTCGATCGGCGTGCCGCAGCCGCTGAAGATGTTCGGCACCCCCGAGCAGAAGCAGCGGTTCCTGCCCCGGCTGGCCGCCGGTGAGGTGTCCGCCTTCCTGCTCACCGAGCCGGACGTCGGCTCCGACCCGGCCCGCCTGGCCACCATGGCCGAGCCCACCGAGGACGGCACCGGCTACCGGCTCAACGGCGTGAAGCTCTGGGCCACCAACGGCACGGTCGCCACCCTGCTCGTGGTGATGGCCCGGGTGCCGGCGGCCGAGGGGCGGCGCGGCGGCATCACCGCCTTCGTGGTGGAGGGCGACAGCGAGGGCATCACCGTCGAGCGGCGCAACGAGTTCATCGGGCTGCGCGGCCTGGAGAACAGCCTCACCCGGTTCCACGACGTCTTCGTGCCGAAGGAGAACGTGATCGGCGGCGAGGGCAAGGGCCTGAAGATCGCGCTGACCACGTTGAACACGGGCCGGCTCTCGCTGCCGGCCATGTGCGTGGGCGCCGGCAAGTGGGCGTTGAACGTGGCCCGCGAGTGGGCCGCGGACCGGGTCCAGTGGGGCCGGCCGGTCGGCGAGCACGAGGCGGTCGCCAAGAAGCTCGCCTTCATCGCCGCCACCACGTACGGCATGGAGTCCATGCTCGACCTCTGCTGCCTGCTCGCCGACGACGACCGCAACGACATCCGGATCGAGGCCGCGCTGGTGAAGCTCTACGCCAGCGAGATGGCCTGGAAGATCGCCGACGAGCTGATCCAGATCCGGGGCGGTCGCGGCTACGAGACGGCCGACTCCCTCGCCGCCCGGGGCGAGCGCCCGGCCGCGGTGGAGCAACTCCTGCGCGACCTGCGGATCAACCGGATCTTCGAGGGCTCCACCGAGATCATGCACCTGCTGATCGCCCGCGAGGCGGTGGACGCGCACCTCTCGGTGGCCGGCGACATCATCGACCCGGACGCCGGGCTGGGCCGCAAGGCGAAGGCCGGCGCGCGGGCCGGCGTCTTCTACGCCAAGTGGCTGCCCACGCTCGCCGTGGGCAAGGGTCAGGCGCCCGGGGCGTACCACGAGTTCGGCCCGCTGGCCGGTCACCTGCGGCACGTCGAGCGGACCTCCCGCAAGCTGGCCCGGTCCACCTTCTACGCGATGTCCCGGTGGCAGGGGAAGATGGAGCGCAAGCAGGCGTTCCTCGGCCGGGTGGTGGACATCGGCGCGGAGCTGTTCGCCATGTCGGCGGTCTGCGTGCGGGCGGTCGCCGAGCGCGCCGAGCACCCGGAGAACGTCGAGCTGGCCGACCTGTTCTGCCGGCAGGCGCGGCTGCGCGTCGACGAGCTGTTCACCGGGCTGTGGTCCAACACCGACGCGGTCGACGTGGCGGCCGCGAAGCGGATCGTCGCCGGCCGGTACGCGTCCGTGGAGGACGGCGTGGTCACCCCGCCCGCCGACCGGCCCTGGGTGGCCGACTGGCAGCCGGGCCCGTCCACGGCGCAGGACGTCCGCCGCCGCATCCCGCCCGCGAAGTGACGACGCCGGGGCCCCGCCGAACGCGCGGGGCCCCGCCGGTCAGCGGGCGACCGCCCAGGCGATCACCCCGGCCAGGATGAGCCCGTTCAGCCCGGCGAGCACCAGGTACGCGGCCGGCGGGATCCGGCGGCCCTTGCGGACGAAGCTCACCAGGACGCCCGCGTAGATCAGCAGCAGGACCGCGACGACGATCAGGAAGTACAGCACCGGAACACCTTAACGGCCGGTGCGCAGCCCGAGTCCGCGCAGCTCCAGTGCGGCGAGCGCGTCGACCGTCTCGTCGTCGCCGCGGCGCCACGCCTCGGCCACGTCCGGCGCGATGCGGTTCAACTTCGCGAGGGGCTGCCCGGCGAGCGCGCGGAGCGCCAGCAGGTCCCGCCCGGCCGGGGCGGCGGCGAGGGCCTTGGCCGCGCCGGCCCGGCGCATCCAGCGCACCCGCAGCGGCAGCCAGCCGAACAGCACCAGCCCGAGCGGGAAGACCAGCACGGCGACGGCGAGTGCCAGGGCCAGCTGGCCGACCAGTTCCTGCTGGTCGCGGCCGGCCTCGGCGACCGCGCGGGCGGCCTCGGCGGCCCTGGTGAAGGGGCCGGTCAGCTCGTCGCCGACCAGCGGCACCCGGCCGACCTTCCCGCCGGCGTCGGCCAGGTTGTCGGCGAGCCCGCCGCCGGCCCCCTCCAGCTTCTGGCCGGGTACGGCGAGCTTCTCGACGAGGTCGTGCAGCCAGAGCGCGAAGCGGATCGCCGCGTACACCCAGACGACCACGAGCAGATCGGTGAGGAGCTGACGGAGGGCGGTCGGAAAACGGTCGGCGTAGATCTTCACGCGGGACAGCGTGCCACGGCTCGGCCGCCGGGGCACGGGGCAGTTTTCTCAGCCGGCGCAGGCCGGGCAGGTGCCGAAGATCTCCAGGGTGTGGCTGACCTCGGCGTAACCGTGCTCGGCGGCGACCCGCTCGGCCCAGCTCTCCACCGCCGGGCCGGCCACCTCCACGGTCCGCCCGCAGGCCCGGCAGACCAGGTGGTGGTGATGGCCCTCGCTGCACCGCCGGTAGAGGTGCTCGCCGCCGGGCGGGCGCATCACGTCGATCTCGCCGGCGTCGGCGAGCCCCTGGAGGGTCCGGTAGACGGTGGTCAGCCCGACCCGCTCACCGCGCCGGCGCAGCATGGCGTGCAGGTCCTGGGCGCTGTGGAAGCCCTCGACCTCGGCCAGCAGGGCGCTCACCGCGGTCCGCTGCCGGGTGTTGCGCAGTGCCCCCTCGGTCACGACGGCCCCTCCCCGGCGTGGCTGACCGCGTCCGCCACGATGTGCGCGACGTGCTCGTCCACCAGGGCGTACGCGATCTCCCGGCCGCGCCGCGAGCCGCGCACCACGCCGGCGCCGCGCAGCACCCGCAGGTGCTGGGAGACCAGCGGCTGCGGGGCGCCGAGCTTCTCCACCAGTTCGTGCACGCAGCGCTCGCCCTGGGCCAGTTCGCTGACGATCGCCAGCCGGATCGGCGCCGACAGCGCGCGCAGCAGGTCACCCGCGCCCTCGAAGGCGTCGTACCCGTTCGTGACCGTCATCCCGTAACGGTAACCAATGCCAGCAGCGCCGGCCGGGACGGCCTCACCGCAGGACCACCTCGTGCTCCGGCGGCTCGGCCACGGGCGCGGCGGCCGGGCGGGTCCGCCGGCGCAGCACCCGCCGGCCGGCGGCCAGCAGCGCCACCACGAGGAACGAGCCGATCGCCAGCAGCACCACCGAGGCGCCGGGCGCGGTGTCGGCGGTGGCCGCCACCCAGACCCCGGCGCCGGCCGCGAACAGCCCCAGCGCCATGGCCGCCGCCATGGTGCTCCGGAACCCCCGGGTCACCTGCTGCGCGGTGGCCACCGGCACCACCATGAGCGCGCTGATCAGCAGCACACCGACCGCCCGCATGGCGATGGTGACGGTCACCGCGGTGCCCACCGCGAGGAGCAGGTTCAACGCCCGCACCGGCAGGCCGGAGACCCGGGCGTACTCCTCGTCGTGGCAGACCGCGAAGAGCGCCGGGCGCAGCGCCAGCATGGTCACCAGGATCGCCACGCCGAGCACCCCGATGGTGATCAGGTCGGCCGGCGACGTCGTGGTCAGCGACCCGAAGAGGTACGCGTTGAGCGACCCGCTGCTCGCGTCGGAGAGCCCGACCAGCATCACGCCGCCGGCGATGCCCCCGTAGAACAGCAGCGCCAGGGCCAGGTCGCCGGAGGTACGCCCGCGCGAGCGGACCAGCTCGATGACGATCGCGCCCAGCGTGGCCGCGACGACCGCGACCAGCACGGGGGAGCGGTTGAGCAGCAGACCGGCGCCGACACCGGTGAGCGCCACGTGGCCGATGCCGTCACCGATGAGCGCCAGCCGGCGCTGCACCAGGTAGATGCCGAGGGCCGGGGCGGCCAGCCCGATGACCAGCGCGCCGACCAGGGCGCGCAGCATGAAGTCGTACTGGAAGAGGTCCATCACATGCTCCACAGCCCGGCGGGCTCCTCGTCGCAGTGCGGGTGCACGTGGTCGTGGCCCGGCTCGGCGTGGTGCCCGGCCGGCTCCGGCACCGCGCCGTCGTGGCAGATGCCGCCCTGGTGGACGACGACGGCCCGGCTGATCAGCGGGCGCAGCGGCCCCAGTTCGTGGGCGACCAGCAGCACCGTGCCGCCGCCGTCGCGGAAGTCCCGCAGCGCGGTGGCGAACGCCTCCTGGCTGGCCGCGTCCACCCCGGCGGTCGGCTCGTCGAGCACCAGCAGCTCCGGCCGGCCGGCCAGCGCCCGGGCGATCAGGGTGCGCTGCTGCTGGCCGCCGGAGAGGGTGGCGACCGGGTCGCCGGCCCGGTCGGCGAGCCCGACCGCGCGCAGCGCCGCGGCCACCGCCTCCCGGTCGGCCCGGCCCGGTGGGCGCAGCACGCCCCGGCGGGCCAGCCGCCCGGAGGCCACCACCTCGCCCACCGTGGCGGGTACGCCGCTGCCCGCGCCGAGCCGCTGCGGGACGTACCCGATGCGGTGCCACTGCCGGAAGCGGCGCTGCGGCGTGCCGAAGAGGGTGACCGACCCGGCGCCCAGGGGCACCAGGCCGAGCACGGCGCGGATCAGCGTGGACTTGCCGGAGCCGTTGGCGCCGAGCACGGCGACCACCTCGCCGGCGGTGACGGTCAGGGAGACGTCCCGCAGCACCGCCCGGCCGTCGTAGCCGACGGCGGCGTGCGCGACCTGGATCACGGGTTCGGTCATGAGCAGTCCAAGGCGGTCCGCAGGGTCTGGAGGTTGGTGCGCATCGCCGAGAGGTAGTCGCCGTCGGCCGGCGGGCCCTCGATGGGGTCGAGCACGGCCGTCCTCGCCCCGACCTCCCGGGCCACGGTCTCGGCGACCTTCGGGCTGACCAGCGTCTCGAAGAAGATGGTGGTGGCACCGTGCTCCCGGGCCTCCTTCGCCACGTCGGCGAGGCGCTGCGGGGAGGGCTCGGCGTCCGGGCTCAGGCCGGTGATGCCGACCTGTTCGAGCCGGTAGTGCTCGGCCAGGTAGCCGAAGGCGGTGTGGCTGGTCACGATCTCCCGGCGCTGGCAGGTGGCCAGGCCCCGGGTGTAGTCGGCGTCGAGACCGGTCAGCTCGGTCCGCAGCGCCGCCGCCCGGGCGGTGAAGTCGGCGGCCCGGTCCGGGTCGATCCTGCCGAGCCGCTCGGCGAGCCGGTCGCCGACGGTGGCCAGCCGGGTCGGGTCCAGCCAGAGGTGCGGGTCCTTGCCGCCGCTCTCCTCCCCGTGGCCGTGCTCCTCGCCCTCGTGCTCGTGGCCGCCGGCCGCGGCGTCGAGCAGCGGCTGCACGCCGGCCACGTCGAAGGCGCGGTCGCCGCCGTTCTGCTCGACCGCCTCGTCCACGGCGGGCTGGAAGCCGGTGAGGTAGACGATCAACTCGGCGTCGACCACCTGGCCCACCTGCCGGGGGTTGAGTTCGAGGTCGTGCGGCTCGGCGCCGGGCTTGGCCAGGTTGGTGACCGAGACCGCGTCGCCGCCGATCCGCTCGGCGAGGAACTGCAGCGGGTAGAAGGCCGCCACCACGTCGACCCGGTCCGGGTCGCTCCCGCCGCCCCCGCCGTCCGAGCAGGCGGCGAGACCGCCCAGGCCGAGCAGGGCGGCGGTGGCGGCGGCGAGGACGCGGGGGGCTGAGCGGACGGTCATGTGACTACTGTCCGCGATAACGAAATTGATTGTCAAAAACGCATGATTGCATGTCAGCGCAGGTCGGCGCTCAGAGCAGCTTCGCCAGCGCGATCGCGATGAGCAGGGTCAGCATCAGCAGCCGGAGCACCCGGGTCGCCGGCGACTGCACCGGCCAGGTGACGGTCATCAGCCACACCAGCCCCGCGGCCAGCGCCAGCAGCAGCACGCCACCCGCCGCGCCGGGCGCGAAGAGCCCGACCAGCACCAGGACCAGCGCGGCCAGGAAGACCGTCGTCGGGTTGAGCCGGGCCAACCGGGACAGCACGGGACTCTGCGTACGCTGCATGCCACAGACTCTACGAGGAGGAAGCCGGTGCTGGTCACCAACCGGTTCGTGGTGGACGCCGACGGGGCGGACGAGTTCACCCGGGAGGCGCACGCCGCCCTCGCCGCGCTCGCCGCCCGCCCGGGCTACCTGCGCGGCGATCTGCTCCGCGCGCTGGACGACCCCGACCACTGGTGCCTGCTCACCGAGTGGGAGTCGGTCGGGGCGTACCGCCGGGCGCTGGGCGGCTTCGACGTCAAGGTCACCGCGGTGCCGCTGCTCGCCCGGTCGGTGGACGAGCCGTCGGCGTACGAGACACTGGCCAGTGCCGCGCCGGACGGCGAGATCGTCGTGGTGGCCAGTGATCGGGCCGCAGGTCCTTACCGCTGATGCCGGGGGCACTACCCTGGCGCGTATGACCGCTCCCGGGCCGGCCGCCCCACCACCTCCGCCCGTGCCGTCCGGCGTGTCGCCCGCGCCGGGGTCGCCGGGCGAGCCGGGCGTCCCCGCGCCGCCGGTGTCGCCGGGCGAGCCGGGCGTTCCCGCGCCGCCTCCCGGCCCCGGAGTCACCCCGCCGTTCGCCGCCCCGCCCACCGAGGGCGGCCGGGCCCGGCTGTGGCTCGGCCTCGGCGTCGGCGCGCTCGCCGTGCTGCTCTGCTGCGGCGGGGGCGGCGCGGCCGTGGTCGGGCTGGCGGTGAGCAACGTGCAGGCCGTCGAGGAGCAGGGCCGCGCGGTCACCGACGACTACTACCAGGCGCTCGTCGCCAAGGACTGGTCCAAGGCCTACGACCAGCTCTGCGACGACGCCCGGCGGCGCGAGTCCCGGCGCGAGTTCGAGCAGCGGGTGGCCACCGAGCCGCAGGTCTCCGGCTACCGGGTGGGCGAGGTCGACACGACGACGCTGACCGTGCCGGTGGACGTGACCCTGGCCGGCGGCAAGCGCGAGGCGCAGACCGTCACGCTGGCGCCGGACCAGCAGACGGGCGGCATGGAGGTGTGCGGGGTGAGCTGACCGGGCCCCGGTATTCTGCTGGGCTCGGGACCACGGTGGTCGTACCGTTGTCCCGAGCCGTCCGGTTTCACTCACAGCACCCCCGCCGACCGCCAGCCGGCGTAGGAGGAAACATGCCAGCCGACCGTATCGACGCCGTCGTCAGCCTCGCCAAGCGCCGGGGCTTCGTCTTCCCCTCCAGCGAGATCTACGGGGGCACCCGGTCGGCGTGGGACTACGGTCCGCTCGGCGTCGAGCTCAAGGAGAACGTCCGCCGGCAGTGGTGGAAGACCATGGTCCAGCAGCGCGACGACGTCGTCGGCCTGGACTCCGCGGTCATCCTGGCCCGCAAGGTGTGGGAGGCCAGCGGCCACATCGCCGAGTTCGTCGACCCGCTCACCGAGTGCCAGTCCTGCCACAAGCGGTTCCGCGCCGACCACCTCGAAGAGGCGTACGAGGCCAAGCACGGCAAGCCGCTGACGTCGCTCACCGAGCTGAACTGCCCGAACTGCGGCAACAAGGGCACCTTCACCGAGCCGAAGATGTTCAACGGCCTCATGAAGACCTACCTGGGCCCGGTCGAGAGCGACGAGGGCATGCACTACCTGCGGCCGGAGACCGCCCAGGGCATCTTCGTCAACTACAAGAACGTGGAGACGGTCGCCCGGAAGAAGCCGCCGTTCGGCATCGCGCAGACCGGCAAGTCGTTCCGCAACGAGATCACCCCGGGCAACTTCATCTTCCGCACCCGCGAGTTCGAGCAGATGGAGATGGAGTTCTTCGTCGAGCCGGGCACCGACGAGAAGTGGCACGAGTACTGGCTCGCCGAGCGCTGGAACTGGTACCTCGACCTGGGTCTCTCCGAGGACAACCTGCGCTTCTACGAGCACCCCAAGGAGAAGCTCTCCCACTACTCGAAGCGCACCGTCGACATCGAGTACCGGTTCCAGTTCGGCGGCACCGAGTTCGCCGAGCTGGAGGGCATCGCCAACCGGACCGATTTCGACCTGTCCACGCACAGCAAGCACTCCGGCGTCGACCTGTCGTACTTCGACCAGACCAAGGGCGAGCGCTGGATGCCGTACGTGATCGAGCCGGCCGCCGGCCTCACCCGCGCGGTGCTGGCCTTCTTGCTCGAGGCGTACGACGAGGACGAGGCCCCGAACACCAAGGGCGGCGTGGACAAGCGCACCGTCATGCGCTTCGACCCGCGGCTGGCCCCGGTCAAGGTGGCGGTGCTGCCGCTGTCCCGCAACGAGGCGCTCTCGCCGAAGGCCAAGCAGCTCGCCACCGACCTGCGCAAGCGCTGGGTGGTCGAGTTCGACGACTCGCAGGCCATCGGCCGCCGCTACCGCCGGCAGGACGAGATCGGCACCCCGTTCTGCGTCACCGTCGACTTCGACACCCTCGACGACAACGCGGTGACCGTGCGGAACCGGGACACCATGACCCAGGAGCGCGTCTCGCTGGACCAGGTCGAGCGCTACCTGATCGAGCGCCTGCCCGGCTGCTGACGCTGGTCACGGGGCCCCGGCCGGTCGGTCGGGGCCCCGTACACTTGTGCGGTGACCGCCCCGACCCTGCCCGCGCTGCGCCCGCTGACCCTCGGCCCCCACGAGGTGTGGCCGCCCGTGGTGCTCGCGCCGATGGCCGGGATCACCAACGTGGGCTTCCGCCGGCTCTGCCGTGAGCAGGGCGGCGGCATCTACGTCTGCGAGATGATCACCACCCGGGCGCTGGTCGAGCGGAACCCGAAGACGCTCCGCATGATCGCCTTCGGCGCCGACGAGCACCCGCGCAGCCTCCAGCTCTACGGCACCGACCCGGAGATCACCGCCGCCGCCGTGCGGATCGTGGTCGAGAGGGATCTCGCCGACCACATCGACCTCAACTTCGGCTGCCCGGTCCCCAAGGTCACCCGCCGCGGCGGCGGGTCGGCCCTGCCGTGGCGGCGCCGGCTCTTCGCCCGGCTGGTCCGGGCCGCGGTGGACGCCGCGTCCCCCGCCGGGGTGCCGGTCACCGTGAAGATGCGCAAGGGCATCGACGACGACCACCTGACGTACGTCGAGGCCGGCCTCGCCGCCCAGGACGCCGGCGTGGCCGCGGTCGCCCTGCACGGGCGCACGGCCGCGCAGCGCTACTCGGGCACCGCCGACTGGGACGCCATCGCCACCCTCAAGCAGGCGCTCGACGTGCCGGTGCTCGGCAACGGCGACATCTGGGAGGCCGACGACGCGCTCCGGATGGTCGCCCACACCGGCGTCGACGGCGTGGTCATCGGCCGCGGCTGCCTGGGCCGCCCGTGGCTCTTCGCCGACCTGGAGGCCGCCTTCAACGGCCGCACGGAGCGGCGGCTGCCGAACCTCGGCGAGGTGGCGGCGACCATGCGCCGGCACGCCGAGCTGCTGGTCGACCAGTTCGTGGCCGGCGCCCGCAACCCGGCCCGGGGCGAGCGCGACGGCTGCACCGACTTCCGCAAGCACGTCGCCTGGTACCTCAAGGGCTTCCCGATCGGCAGCGAGCTGCGCCGCTCCCTCGCGATGATCGACAGCCTGGCCCAGCTCGACGACCTGCTCGGCAAGCTCGACCCGACCGTGCCGTTCCCCGTGGAGGCGCTGGGCCAGCCGCGCGGCCGCACCAACTCCCCGGGCAAGGTCTTCCTGCCCGACGGCTGGCTGGCCAGCCGGGACGACGACACCCCGCCGGACGGCGCCGAGCTGGACGACTCCGGCGGCTGACGCGCGAAAAGGGCCCGACCCCCTGAGGGGTCGGGCCCTTTCGCGTGTTGCTCGGATCGTCAGGAAGCGGAGTAGCCGCGGGTGGCGATCCAGTCGGCCAGGTTGTCCACGCTCATCCGGTAGGAGGCCATGTTCGGGTCGGCCGAGTCCGCGATGGTCACGGTCTTCCCGTTGTCGCGGTAGCCCACGACGCTGATGTAGTGGCCACCCTCGAACGAGTGGGTGTTGCCGTCGGTGTCGGTGGCGGTGCCGGCGATGTTGGCGACCACGGCCCGGCCGTCGTCCACGGTCCGGACGATGTCAGCCCGCAGCGTGTCGGTCTGCTTGTCGTCCGCCTTGCCGTCCTTGATCTCGACGGAGTGGTAGGTCTTACCGGTCTCCTTGTTCAGGACGGGGGTGATGTCGTTGATGCTGTTGGTGCCGTTCTCGGTGGTGCCCATCTCCTTGGCCATGGCGTCGACGTCGATGTTCTTGCCGAGCACGCTGATGGCGTTGCGGGCGGCGGCGGGGCCGCAGTAGTAGAAGTTGGGCTGGGCCTCGTAGCGGACGTCCAGCTCCCGCTCGCCGTGGCCCTTGCGGTCGGTGCTGACCTGGGCGGTCTTCTCGGCGGGGGTGGCCTGCGCGGCGATCGCGGGGCCGGCGATGCCAACACCGGTCGCGGCGACGCCGGCGGCGGTCAGAACGGTCTTACGCAGCAGATCGGTACGCATGATGAGTGCCTCTCTGTCGGGGGTTCGGCACGCACGCACAGGGGGTGTGCGGATGCCGGTGGAGAAGTCTTCGGGAGATGCCCGGCGATCAGGGGGCGACCTGCTCGGGCGGTCCGGGGGTGTAACCGTCGGGGCCGGGAGGTGATTCCCTCGCCCTGGTCCGACGTCCCGGGGGATGTAACGACCGGGGCCTCGGGGCGATTCCCTGGCTCGTCCGGCTCGGACCGGCGTGGTCCGGGGGATGTAACGACCGGGGCTGGCAGGTCATTCCCTGCCTGTGCCGGTGCGGACCGGTGGTGCGTGGTCCGGGGTATGTAACGACCCGGCGGGCCGGGCCATTCCGACCGGGGCTGCCTCGGGGGCGGGGTGCTCCGCGGTCTGCCATGTACAACGACCCCGCCCCCGCCACGATTCCGCCCCGACGGTGGCGCCGACCACCCCCCAACACCGGCCCGAACCGGCCAGTCGAGCATCAACTCGCCCACGGCGAACCGGACAACCCACCCCAGTCGGCGCAGGCCGGTGTAGGCCGGCGCTGACGTCCGACCGGGCACTGCTCGACCGCCAGGGTCGAGCCGGAGCGGCATCACCCAGGCCGCCCCTGCACCACGCACCCGGTATCAGGCACCTGACATCACGAACCTCGCATCGGGCACCAGGACATGAGAGCGGGCAGCGGTGAGCCGGAGCGACGAGTGGCGACCGGCGACCGGCGAGCTCATGATCGACCCACGTTGGCCGTGAGAGGCGACCCGTCCGGAGCTGACGATCTCTGCGGCCCGCACCCGGGCAGGGAACAACGCAGATCTTGGAAAGTTTCCGTTCGGTGCGAGCGGAAACTGTCCAAGATCCGCACGGATGGCGTTGTGCAGTGTCCTCCGGGTGCGTTTGTTGTCGCCAGAGCGACAACAAACGCACCCAGCCCCGGACCCTGCTGCGGATCATGAAGTTGGCCGCCCCGAACCGAAACGCCCCCCACTGTCCGCCGAGCCTTCCGGCGTTGATCAAGAGGTTTGCGCCATGGGTGGGCCCGTTCTGGACGCAAACCTCTTGGTCAACTCGGGCGAGCGGTCGGCAGAGGGTGCGCCTGGACAAGGGCCCGTCAGTGGAACGCCGTGGGTGGCTGGGGAGCCCGTGGCGTTCCGGCGGGCGCCGGTTCAGTGGGTGTCGGCCGTCGTGTCGTCCGTGCGCTGGGTGGGGATGGTGGGCGACGTGGGCCAGGGGACGTCGGGGGAGGGGTGGAAGGTGATGCCGGCGGCTGTCCAGCGCGGGCCGTGGCCGGCCAGCCGCTCGCGGAACCCGGCCCAGTCGTGCGTCGACCGGGGCGACCAGCCCAGCTCGGCGACGGCGGGCAGCCGGGGGAACAGCATGAACTCCACCTCGGCGAGGGTGGTGACCGACTCGGTCCAGAGCGGCGCCTCCACACCCAGCACCGCCTCGGCCGGTACGCCGGTGAGGTGCGTGCCCGGATCCCAGTCGTACGCCCGGTGCACGTCGATGAGGCCGGCCCAGTCGTGCCCGATCGGGGTGTCGGCTGCGTACTTCATGTCCAGGTAGACCCGGTTGCCGGGGGAGAGGATGAGGCGGGCGCCCCGGCGTACCGCCTCGGCGGTCTCCGGGTCGTCGCCGTTGGTGCCCCACCACTGGAGCACCCGCCCGTCGACGTGCCCGGCCGGGGCGAGCTGGTGCCAGCCCACCACGGTCTTCCCGGTCGCCGCGACGATCGTCTGCGCCCGCTCGACGAAGGCGCGGTAGGTGTCGGCCGGCACCTTGAACGCCTCGTCGCCGCCGAGGTGCAGCCAGGGGCCGGGGGTCAGGGCGGCGACCTCGCCGACCACGTCGGCGACGAAGGCGTACGTCCGCTCGTCGGCGGGGTCGACGTAGCTGAAGCCGACCTCGGTGCCGGTGTACGGCGGCGGCGGGACCTTGCCTGGCGCCAGCTCGGGGTAGGCGACGAGGGCCGCGTTGGTGTGCCCCGGCAGGTCGATCTCCGGCACCACGGTGACGTGGCGGCGGGCCGCGTACGCGACGATCCGCCGGTAGTCCGCCCGGGTGTAGGAGCCGCCCGGGCCCCCGCCCACCTCGGTGGCGCCGCCGACCTCGGCGAGGCGCGGCCAGGAGTCGACGGCGATCCGCCAGCCCTGGTCGTCGGTGAGGTGCAGGTGCAGGTGGTTGAGCTTGTACCGGGCCAGGTGGTCGACGACGCGGAGCACGTCCTCGACCGGGAAGAAGTGGCGGGCCACGTCGAGCATGGCGCCCCGGTAGGGGAAGCGCGGCCGGTCGACGATGCTGCCGCCGGGCACCGCCCAGCGCTCGGCGACCGGGGTGGCGCCGTCGATGGCGGCGGGGAGAAGCTGCCGCACCGTCTGCGCGCCGTGGAACAGACCGGCCGCGGTGGCCGCCGTGATCCGCACGCCGGCGGGGGTCACGTCCAGGCGGTAGCCCTCGTCACCCAACCCGTCGAGCGAACCAGCCGCGTCGAGGACCGCGCCAGGAGCGTCGACCGCGCCAGCCGCGTCGACCGGGCCGGCGGCGTCGACCGAACCGGCGGCGTCGACCGGGCCGGTCGCGGCGACCGCGTCGGCCGGCTCGGTGAGGGGCGCCTCCGACAGGGTCAGCACGAGCGGGCCCTCGGCCGGGAGCGGGCCGTCGGCGATCGGCAGCGGGAAGCCGGTGGCGGGGCGCAGCCACTCGGCGAGCTGCTCGGCGACGTCCCGGCCGGCCGGGCTGACCCGGATCGCGGCGTCGGCGGTCAGCGTGAAGTCGGCTGCCGGGTCGGGGAGCACCCGCTCCGGGGCGGGCACCACGTCGCCGAGGCGGACCGGTGCGGGCGGGGCGAGCAGGTCGCCGGCCCGCCGGGCGGCGGTGCGGGCCAGCTGGGCGGCGGCCGGCTGCCGGCCGGGGAGGCGGTCGAGCGGCTCGGGGCCGCTCTCGGTGGGGGCGGCGGGTGTGGTCGGCACGGCGACGGCTCCGGGGTGTATTTGCGTGGGATATGGCAAAGGTCAGGTTCAGCAAAACCAGTGCCGTCAAGAGTACGAGGGGAATCGGAATTGCGTGATCGTGCGCGTGGAAGCGTTCCCAAAAACCGGTACGGACGCGGATAGTGGTGACCGTTGTGCCGATTGTCACCGAACGGTCCCAGGCCACTCGAAGTTCGCTTAACCTTCGCCCACCGATCGCTGACGAGCCGGGATTACCGGTGGTCGCTCCCGGGGTATGTCCGAACTGAACCTTCGTTAAGTGTCAATGGCGCGCGTGGGAGGCTCTGGTGGCAGCGCAAGAGACGGTCGAGCACAAGTACGTCTACGACTTCGCCGAGGGCAACAAGGACCTCAAGGACCTGCTCGGCGGCAAGGGGGCCAACCTGGCCGAGATGACCAATCTCGGCCTGCCGGTCCCGCCCGGCTTCACGATCACCACCGAGGCCTGCAAGGCGTACCTGACGACCGGCCGGGAGCCGGACGGGCTGGCCGCCCAGATCGAGGCGCACCTGGAGTCCCTGGAGCGGGAGATGGGCCGCAAGCTCGGCGACCCGCAGGACCCGCTGCTGGTCTCCGTCCGCTCCGGCGCCAAGTTCTCCATGCCCGGCATGATGGAGACCGTCCTCAACGTGGGCCTCAACGACCGCAGCGTCGTCGGGCTCAGCGCGCAGGCCGGCGGGAACGACCGGTTCGCCTGGGACTCCTACCGCCGGCTGATCCAGATGTTCGGCAAGACCGTCTGCGAGGTGCCGGGCGAGGAGTTCGAGCACGCGCTGGACGAGGCCAAGCGCGCCAAGGGCACGCAGAACGACCTCGACCTGGACGCCGACGACCTGCGCGGGCTGGTCGACGCGTACAAGAAGATCTTCGCGAAGCACACCGGGCGGGAGTTCCCGCAGGAGCCGCGCGAGCAGCTCGACCTGGCCATCCGCGCGGTCTTCGAGTCGTGGAACGCCGAGCGCGCGATCGTCTACCGCCGGCAGGAGCGCATCCCGGCCGACCTGGGCACCGCGGTCAACGTGGTGGCCATGGTCTTCGGCAACCTCGGCGCCGACTCCGGCACCGGCGTCGCCTTCACCCGGGACCCGGGCAGCGGCGCGCAGGGCATCTACGGCGACTACCTGGCCAACGCCCAGGGCGAGGACGTGGTGGCCGGCATCCGCAACACCGTGCCGTTGCAGGAGCTGGAGCAGATCGACAAGAAGTCCTACGACGAGCTGCTCGACTACATGGCGCGGCTCGAGGAGCACTACAAGGACCTCTGCGACATCGAGTTCACCATCGAGCGCGGCAAGCTCTGGATGCTCCAGACCCGGGTCGGCAAGCGCACCGCCGCCGCCGCGTTCGTCATCGCGGGCCAGCTCGTCGACGAGGGTCTGATCGACCTGGACGAGGCGCTGCACCGGGTCAACGGCGCGCAGCTCGCGCAGCTCATGTTCCCGCGCTTCCGGCTCGACCACGAGTTCCAGCCGGTCGCCAAGGGCATCGGGGCCTCGCCGGGCGCCGCCTCGGGCAAGGTGGTCTTCACCTCCGCGCGGGCGGTCGAGCTGGCGGCCGAGGGTGAGTCGGTGATCCTGGTCCGCCGGGAGACCAACCCCGACGACCTCAACGGCATGATCGCCGCCAAGGGCATCCTCACCTCCCGCGGCGGCAAGACCAGCCACGCCGCGGTGGTGGCCCGGGGCATGGGCAAGACCTGTGTCTCCGGCGCGGACGAGCTGGACGTCAACGTGCCGGCGAAGAAGTTCATCGTCGCCGGGCAGACCGTGACCGAGGGCGACGTCGTCTCCATCGACGGCACCACCGGCAAGGTCTACCTCGGCGAGGTCCCGGTCATGCCCTCCGAGGTGGTGCAGTACTTCGAAGGCAGCCTCGACCCGGAGCACATCGACAACCCGCTGGTCCGCGCCGTACACCGGATCATGACGCACGCCGACGCCAAGCGGCGGCTGCTGGTCCGGACGAACGCCGACACCGGGGCGGACGCGGCCCGGGCGCGGCGGTTCGGGGCCGAGGGCATCGGCCTGTGCCGCACCGAGCACATGTTCCTCGGCGACCGCCGGGAGCTGGTCGAGCGGCTGATCCTCGCGTCCACCGACGAGGAGCGGGAGAAGGCGCTCGCCGCGCTGCTGCCGCTGCAGCGGCAGGATTTCATCGAGATCTTCCGCGAGATGGACGGCCTGCCGGTCACCGTGCGGCTGATCGACCCGCCGCTGCACGAGTTCCTGCCCCCGCTGGAGCAGCTCGCGGTCAACGTGGCGGTCGCCCAGGAGCGCGGCGAGGACGTGGCCAAGGAGGAGGCGCTGCTCGCCGCCGTCCGGCGGATGCACGAGGAGAACCCGATGCTGGGCCTGCGCGGCGTGCGGCTCGGCCTGGTCATCCCCGGCCTGTTCGCCATGCAGGTCCGCGCGATCGCCGAGGCCGCCGTCGAGGTCACCCGGTCCGGCGGGTCGGCCCGCCCGGAGATCATGGTCCCGCTGGTCGGCGCGGTGCAGGAGCTGGAGACGGTACGCGCCGAGGCCGAGAAGATCATCGCCGAGGTGGTCGGGGACAGCGGCGTCGAGGTGCTGATCGGCACCATGATCGAGGTGCCCCGGGCGGCGCTGACCGCCGGGCAGATCGCCGAGGCGGCGCAGTTCTTCTCCTTCGGCACCAACGACCTCACCCAGATGGGCTGGGGCTTCTCCCGCGACGACGTCGAGGGCGCGTTCTTCTGGCGCTACCTGGAGTTGGGCATCTTCGGCATCTCGCCGTTCGAGTCCATCGACCGGGAGGGCGTCGGCCGGCTGGTCCGGATCGCCGCCGAGGAGGGCCGGGCGGCCCGGCCGGGGCTGAAGCTCGGCGTCTGCGGCGAGCACGGCGGCGACCCCGACTCGGTGCACTTCTTCCACGAGGTCGGCCTCGACTACGTCTCCTGCTCGCCGTTCCGCGTGCCGGTCGCCCGGCTGGAGGCCGGCCGCGCGGCCATCACCACCACCGGCTCCGACTCCCGCTGACCGCGTGACGCAACCGGGGCCACCGGCGCTGAGGTCGGTGGCCCCGCTCGCGTCCAGGCGCGCCATTCCGGCCCGCCGGGCGTAACCTGGGCTCCCGCGTACGTGTCGATCAGGAAGGGTGGCCGCATGACCAGCGTCTGGGAGAACCTGACGGTCGACGCCCAGGACCCGTCCCGGCTCGCCCACTGGTGGGCGGAGGCGCTCGGCTACCAGGTGATCAGCGACAAGCCGGACGAGGTGGAGATCCGCCGCACGCCCGACTCGCTGCCCGGCATCGTCTTCGTCCCGGTCAGCGGCCCCAAGGAGGGCAAGAACCGGCTGCACATCGACCTGCGCCCGACCGACCTTGAGGCCGAGGTGGAGCGCCTTGTCGACATGGGTGCCCGGCACGTCGACATCGGGCAGGGCGAGGTGGAGTGGACCGTGCTGTCCGACCCGGAGGGCAACGAGTTCTGCGTTCTGCGTGAGCGCGAGGAGTGAGCCGGGTTTGCGAGCCCCGCAGTCGCGAACAACGCGGTAGAGCAGCGGAACGATATTGACCGGCGCTGACGACGCGGCGCGCCCGGTCACCGAGGCGCCCAAGGACACCGGGTACGGGCGGTCGCCGTACGAGCGGGACCGGGCCCGGGTGCTGCACTCGGCGGCGTTCCGCCGGCTCGCCGCGAAGACCCAGGTGCACACCGCCGGCACCGACGACTTCCTGCGCACCCGGCTCACCCACTCGCTGGAGGTGGCGCAGATCGCCCGCGAGATGGGCGCCCGGCTGGGCTGCGACCCGGACGTGGTGGACACCGCAGGCTTGGCGCACGACCTCGGCCACCCGCCCTTCGGGCACAACGGCGAGGAGGCCCTGGACGCGCTCGCCGAGGACTGCGGCGGCTTCGAGGGCAACGCGCAGACGCTGCGGGTGCTCACCCGCCTGGAGGCCAAGGTGCTCGCCCCGGACGGCCGCTCCGCCGGGCTGAACCTGACCCGGGCGTCGCTCGACGCGGTCGGCAAGTACCCGTGGGAGCGCCGGCCCGGCCGGCGCAAGTTCGGGGTGTACGCCGACGACCGCCCGGTCTTCGCCTGGCTGCGCGAGGGTGCCCCGCCGGGGGACCGGCGCTGCCTGGAGGCGCAGGTGATGGACTGGGCCGACGACGTGGCGTACTCGGTGCACGACGTCGAGGACGGCATCCACGGCGGCTACGTCAGCCTGCGCCCGCTGCTGGAGGACGCCGACGAGCGGCGGGCGCTGTGCGCCGACGTGGCGGCCGCGTACTCCGGGGAGGCCCCCGAGGACCTGGGCGAGGTGCTGGCCGAACTGCTCGCCGAGCCGGTGCTCGCCCCGCTCGCCGCGTACGACGGCAGCCACCGTGCCCTCGTGGCGCTGAAGACCACCACCAGCGTGCTCACCGGCCGCTTCGTGTCGACCGTGGTGGCCGCCACCCAGGAGCGGCACGGCCCCGGCCCGCACCGCCGGTACGCCGCCGACCTCGTGGTGCCGCGCCGGATCCGGGCCCAGTGCGCGCTGCTCAAGGGCATCGCCCTGCGCTACGTGATGCGCCGCCCCGGGGCCGGCCCCCGGTACGCGCAGCAGCAGGAGATCCTCGCCGACCTGGTCGCCGCCCTGCTCGACCGGGCCCCGGAGGCGCTCGATCCGGTGTTCGCGCCCCTGTGGCGGGCCGCACCGGACGACGCGGCCCGGCTGCGGGTGGTGGTCGACCAGGTGGCCTCGCTCACCGACCCGGCCGCCCTGGCCTGGCACGGCCGCCTGGTGGCGGGTCGCTGACCTGCGGGTCCGCGGTCGGACAGCCCGGTGGGGGCGATCGGCGACTTAGGCTAGCCTAAGACGCATGACGGAGCAGCGCCCGAAGAAGCTCACCGCCGCCACGGTCGTCCGGACCGAGCGGCCCACCCCGCACCTGATCCGCCTCGTGCTCGGCGGTGCGGAGCTGACCGGCCTGCCGGTGGGCGCCTACACCGACCACTACGTGAAGTTCGTCTTCCCGCCGGCCGGGGTGCGCTACCCGCACCCGACCGACCTGGCCAGCATCAAGCGCGAGTTCCCGGCGCAGCAGTGGCCGCGGCTGCGGGCGTACACGGTGCGGGCCTGGGACGCGGCGGCCGGCGAGCTGACCGTGGACGTCGTGCACCACGGCGACGAGGGGCTGGCCGGGCCGTGGGCGGCCGGGCTGCGCCCCGGCGACCAGGTGCTGTTCACCGGGCCCGGCGGCGCGTACGCCCCGGACCCGACGGCCGACTGGCACCTGCTGGCCGGGGACGAGAGCGCGCTGCCGGCGATCGCCGCCGCGCTGGAGCGGCTGCCCGCCGGCGCGCCCGCCAAGGTGTACGTCGAGGTGGGCGGCCCGGCCGACGAGCTGCCGCTGGCCAGCGCGGGCGCGGTCGAGCTGCGCTGGCTGCACCGCGCCGGCCGCCCGGTGGGCGAGCCGCTGGTCGAGGCGCTCCGGGCTCTGGAGTTCCCGGCCGGCCGGGTGCACGCCTTCGTGCACGGCGAGGCCACCGCGGTGAAGGAGCTGCGCCGGCTGCTGCGGGTCGAGCGCGGTGTGCCGCGGGGCGACCTGTCCATCTCGGGTTACTGGCGGCGGGGCATGGACGACGAGGGCTGGCGGTCCACCAAGGCGGCCTGGAACGCGCAGGTCGAGGCCGAGGAGTCGACGGTCACCGCCGCCTGACGCCTCCGGTGATCATGAAGTTGTTGCCCTCGCGGCCGGCGTGTCGTGGCAACAACTTCATGATCAACGGGGCTCGGCGTCGGGGGTGAGGGTGCGGGTGGTCAGGACCGTGCCCACCCGGGCGGCGGAGGCCGCGATCCGGTGGCGGATCAGCCGTAGGTGCGCGGCGATCGCGGTCGGCACTACCAGCGCGGCGGCGGTGGTCGCGAGCCAGGGCGGGGCGACCGTGAGGACGGCCAGCGCGGCGGCCAGGCCGACCAGCGCGCTGTTCATCAGCGCGATCATGCCGGCCTGGCTGACCAGGTCGCGGAACCAGTGCCGGCGGAACGGCTCGGGCGCGAACGGCCCCGGGTCGTCAAGCGTCGGCATGACCAGGTAGGGCGCCAGGTCGGGTGCCCGACGGGCCAGGTACGTGCGCAGCACGGTCGCGGCGACGGCGTACCGGCGGCCCCGGTCGTTCAGCTCGACCTGCCGGGCGAAGACCGAGATGCCGAGCAGCAGTACCAGCAGGCCCAGCCCGGCCAGCACGGCGGGAGCCACCCGGCCGCCCGGCGGGCCGGTGCTGATCAGCCCCGCCGACACGGCGGTCGCGGCGGAAGCCACCGCCAGGAAGAACGTGAACCGGGCGGCGGACTGGTCGTGCACGGCGCGGCTCAGCTCGCGCAGGTGCTCGTACTCGGCGAGCGCGACGGTCAGATCGGTGTCCTCGGTCATCGGGTCCCACCGTATCCAAGATCCGCAATGCGCGGCGATGCGGGTGTACCTCGGTTTGTAGTAGAGGTGCTACATTTCACGGTATGACTGCGGTCGAACTGCCGGGGGCAGCCACCGCCCCCCACCCGCCCGACGAGGACCTGGTCCTCGACGTACGCGACCTGCGCATGCGGTACGGCACCGTCGACGTGCTGCACGGGGTCGACCTCACCGCCCGGCGCGGCGAGGTGCTCGCCCTGCTGGGCCCCAACGGCGCCGGCAAGACCACCACCATCGAGATCCTGGAGGGCTTCCGGCTGCGTTCGGCCGGGTCGGTCCGGGTGCTCGGCGTCGACCCGGGCCGGGGCGACGAGCGCTGGCGCGCCCGGCTGGGCGTGGTGCTCCAGTCCTGGCGCGACCACGGCAAGTGGCGGGTCCGCGACCTGCTCGCCCACCTCGGCGACTTCTACGCGCCGTACGCCACCGACCGGATCGCCCGGCCGTGGCCCGTCGACGACCTGCTGGACACCGTCGGCCTCACCGCACAGGCGGACCAGCGGGTGGCCCGGCTCTCCGGCGGCCAGCGCCGCCGGCTCGACGTGGCGGTCGGCATCGTGGGCCGCCCGGAGCTGCTGTTCCTGGACGAGCCCACGGTCGGCTTCGACCCGGCCGCCCGGCGGGAGTTCCACGAGCTGGTGCACCGCCTGGCCGACGACGACGAGACCACCATCCTGCTCACCACGCACGACCTGGACGAGGCGGAGAAGCTGGCCGACCGGATCCTCATCCTGGGCGGCGGCCGGATCATCGCCGACGGTTCGCCGGACGAGCTGTCCCGCCGGGTCGCCGGTGACGCGGAGATCCGCTGGACCCGGGACGGCGAGCGGTTCGTGCACGCCACGGCCGACGCGACCGGCTTCCTGCGCGACCTGCTCCGCGAGCACGGCGACCGGGTGCAGGAGCTGGAGGTCCGCCGGGCCAGCCTGGAGGACGCGTACATGGCTCTGGTCTACGAGGAGGAATCCGGGGTCCGGACCGGCCGGGCCGACCGGGTGTGGCAGCAGGGGAGCGACCGATGAACCCGACGATGGCGGCCGTCCGGGCCGGTCTCCGGCGCGGCGGGATCGAGCTGCGCAACACCTTCAGCAACGGCCAGGACCTGTGGAACTACTTCTTCCCGACAGCGGCGCTCCTGGTCACGATGTTCTTCATGCGCGGCTCGACCGTGCCCGGGACCTCGTTCTCGCTCGGCGCCCGCACGCTGCCCAGCGCGCTCGGCATGGGCCTGGCGTTCGGCGGCATGCTGGTGCTCGCCTCGCAGCTGGTCATGGAGCGCGAGGACGGCACCCTGCTGCGCGCCAAGGCCACCCCGAACGGGATGCTCGGCTACCTGATCGGCAAGGTCACCCTGATGTCGACGGTGGCGCTGCTGAGCATGCTCCTCCAGCTCGTCCCGGCGCTGTTCTTCCTGGACGGGCTCCGGCTGGGCAGCGTGTCGGCCTGGTTCACCCTGCTCTGGGTGGCGCTGCTCGGCTTGGTCGCCACCCTGCCGCTGGGCGCGGTCTTCGGCTCGCTGATCGAGAACCCGCGCAACCTCGGCCTGGTCATGCTGCCCAACATGGGCCTGATCGCACTGTCCGGCATCTTCTACCCGATCAACGGCTACCCGGGGTGGCTGCAGGGCGTCGCCCAGGTCTTCCCGATCTACTGGCTAGGGTTGGGCATGCGGTCGGCGCTGCTGCCCGACGGCATGGCCGCGGTCGAGCTCGGCGGCTCCTGGCGCCACCTGGAGACCCTCGGCGTGCTCGGGGCGTGGGCGGTGCTCGGGCTGGTGCTGGCCCCGGTGGTGCTGCGCCGGATGGCCCGGCGGGAGTCCGGCTCGCGGGTGGCGGCCCGGCGCGAACGGGCCATGCAGCGGGTCGGATGAGAGGGCGCCGATGAGCGAGACCGTGCACAACCGGATCGCCGTGCTGCGCGCCGAACGGGGGATCTCCCGGCGGCAGCTCGCCGACGCGCTGGGCGTGCACTACCAGACGGTCGGTTACCTGGAGCGGGGCGAGTTCCGGCCCAGCCTGCACCTGGCGCTGCGGATCGCCGCGTACTTCGAGGTGCCGGTCGAGGTGGTCTTCTCCATCGAGCCGTTCCCCCGGATCGGGGACGCCGCCACCGGGGCCGGCCGCTCGGCGTGACCAGCGGCGCGCCGGATGCCGCCCGCTCAGTCGGGAGTGGTGAGCGCCATCCCCTGGTCCGGCCGTTCCCTGCCCAGCACTGCGGTGAACAGCACTGCGTACGTGGCGATCGCCGCGCTCAGCAACACCAGCACCAGGAACGGCGAGGAGACGGCCAATGCGATCGCCCAGACCGAGGCGATGCCGTACCCGGCGCCCAGCGCGGCTGGCCGCGAGACCCGGATCGCCAGCCAGTACAGGCCCAGCCCGCAGACGAGCCAGAGGGTGGCCGAACCGGCCAGCAGCAGGCGTACCTCCTTGGTCAGGACTATGTCGCCGTGGACCGCCCGGACCGTCTGCCCGAGCGCCCACCCGAGCAGCAGCAGGCCGCCGCTGAGCAGGTAGTGCAGGTAGGTGTAGGGCTGACCGCCGCGTAGCCGGTGGATCGGGATGCCCCCGCCGATGTAGCTGGCGTAGATCCACCAGATCGCCGCCGGCACGACGGAGGCCACCGCCGCGGTGATGACCATCGTCCGGTCCGGGTAGTCCGGCACCGTGGCGAGAAGATTGGCCACGATGCTGCCGAGCACGATGATGACGAACTGGCCGACCCGCTCCGGCAGGTGCCGGACGTCCACCGGCCACCGGCTCAGCCAGCGGTAGCCGACCCAGGGCGTGGCGAGCTCGACCACCGTCCCGGTGATCCAGAACACCGGCCGCAGGTGCGCGGGGACGGCCAGTGAGGTCAGCCAGATCAGCCAGCCGAACCCGAATCCGATCAGGTAGACGAGGGTGCCCGCTCGGGCCACTCCGGGGAGCGGGCGGCCCCGGAAGTAGAGCAGGAGCAGCACGCCACGGACGATCAGGTAGCCGATCGGCAGCATCGGGCCGCGGGGCACCTCGTCCACCCCGAGGGTGATCGCCCCGGCGCCGAGCAGCGAGAGCAGCATCAGCAACCGGTGTGGCAGGTCGTCCGCCTCGTACCGGGTGGCGTAGTAGGCGTGGCCCACCCAGGCCCACTGCACCACGAGGAAGAGCCCGAACGCGGCGAGCACGCTGCGCGGCCGAGGGCTCGGGTCCTCGCCGAGCCGGTCCACCACGGCCGCCAGGGCGAAGACGAAGATCACGTCGAAGAAGAGCTCGAACCAGGTCGCGTGCCGGTGGCCGGCCTCGTCGGCGACCGTCACCGGCCGACGTACGCCCAGCCTGCTGGCCAACCGGTCCCACCATGCTCCGCGGCCCTGTCGCCCCCGCATCTGCTCATGATCGCCGCACCGGCGCGGCAGCGGGGGCGAAAACGGCCGAGCTGGTCGCGATCCGGCTCACCCGGCGTGCCCCCGGGCGCGGATCGTCGGTCCGGCAGGGCAGGATGTACGCCGAGGAGGTGGCGGAGATGGCGGGGCGGATCCGGGACGAGGACATCGCGCTGGTCCGCGAGCGCACCTCCATCGCCGAGGTCATCTCGGACACGGTGACGCTCAAGTCGGCCGGCGGCGGCAACCTCAAGGGCCTCTGCCCGTTCCACGACGAGAAGAGCCCCTCGTTCAACGTCTCGCCGGCCCGCAACGTCTGGTACTGCTTCGGCTGCGGGGCCGGCGGTGACGCGATCAAGTTCCTGATGGACGCCGAGCACCTGAGCTTCGTCGAGTCCGTCGAGCGGCTCGCCGCCCGCGCCGGCATCCAGCTCCGCTACGTCGAGGACGACCGCTCGGCCCCGCGCCCCCGCCCGCAGCAGGGGCAGCGGCAGCGCCTGGTGGCCGCGCACGCCGCCGCGGTCGACTTCTACCGCGCCCAGCTCAGCACGGCCGGCGCCCGGCGGGCCCGGGAGTTCCTCGCCGAGCGGGGCTTCGACCGGGCCGCCGCCGAGCGCTACGGCTGCGGCTTCGCTCCCGACGCCTGGGACCTGCTCACCAAGCACCTGCGCCAGCAGGGCTTCACCCACGACGAGCTGGTCACCGCGGGGCTGTCCCGCCCGTCCCGTTCGGGCAGCCTGATCGACCGGTTCCGGCGCCGGCTGCTCTGGCCGATCCGCGACCTCACGGGCGACGTGATCGGCTTCGGCGCGCGGAAGCTCTTCGACGACGACGACGGCCCGAAATACCTGAACACCCCCGAGACGCCGATCTACAAGAAGTCGCACGTCCTCTACGGCATCGACCAGGCCAAGCGCGAGATCGCCAAGCAGGGCAAGGTGGTGGTGGTCGAGGGCTACACCGACGTGATGGCCTGCCACCTGGCCGGCGTGCCCACCGCCGTGGCGACCTGCGGCACCGCGTTCGGCGCCGACCACATCGGGGTGCTGCGCCGGCTGCTCATGGACACCGACGCGGTGGCCGGCGAGATCATCTTCACCTTCGACGGCGACGCGGCCGGCCAGAAGGCCGCCCTGCGCGCCTTCGAGGACGACCAGCGCTTCGTCGGTCGCACGTTCATCGCGGTCAGCCCCGACAACATGGACCCGTGCGAGCTGCGCCTGGCCAAGGGCGACCTGGCGGTCCGCGACCTGGTCGCCCGCCGCGAGCCGCTCGTCGACTTCGCGCTCCGTCACATGATCAACCGGTACGACCTGGACACCGTCGACGGCCGGGTGGAGGCGATGCGCCGGGCCGCCCCGCTCGTCGCCAAGATCAAGGACCGGGAGAAGCGCCCCGAGTACGTCCGCAAGCTCGCCGGCGACCTTGGCATGGAGATCGAGCCGGTGCAGCGCGCGGTGCTCGCCGCGGCGAACGGCCAGCCGGCCGGTGGGTCCACCGCGCCGGCCCGGCCCGCTCCGGTCGCGCCCAGTGTGGACAGTCCACGGTCGATGGTCGAGCGCGAGGCGCTGAAGCTCGCCCTCCAGGAGCCGGTGCTGGCCGGCCCGATGTTCGACGCGGTCGAGGCGGCCGAATACCGGCACCCCGTGCACGTCGCGGTCCGCGCGGCCATCGCGGCGGCCGGCGGGGCGGCGTCGGCCGCCGGCGGCGCGGTCTGGATCGAGCAGGTCCGCGACGCCTGCGAGGACCTGGCCGGCCAGGCGCTCGTCGGCGAGCTGGCCGTGGAGCCGCTGCGCATCGACGGCGAGCCCGACCCCCGGTACGTCTCGGTCACCATGGCCCACCTCCAGTGGGGCTCGGTGACCGGGCGGATCAAGGACCTCAAGTCGAAGATCCAGCGGATCAACCCGGTGAGCAACAAGGACGAGTACTTCGCCCTGTTCGGGGAACTGCTCTCGCTGGAGCAGCACGCGCGGGCGTTGCGCGAGCAGGCCGCCGGAGGGCTCTAGATGGGATTGTTCAGCCGCAAGCCGAAGCTGCCGCCGGCCGACCGGCCGCCGCTGCGCGCCGACGAGCGGGTGCTCGCCTGGGCCGCCGTCGGCAACGGCGAGGGCGACGGCGTGGTGGTGGCCAGCAACCTGGGGCTCTGGCTGCCCGGTCGGGGCGAGCGGATCGGCTGGCACGACGTCCTCAAGGCGGTCTGGTCCGGCCGCGAGCTGACCGTCACCCCCGCCGACCGGGTCGCCGAACGCGACGGCTACCTGGTGGTCGCCGACTGCCCGGCCGAGACCTACCTGCTGCTCGACCCGGGGGAGTTGCCGCACCAGGTGCGGGCCCGGGTCACCCGCTCGGTCGCGTACACGGCGCACCACCCGGTGCCCGGCGGCGCCGGCCGGATCGTCGCCCGCCGGGTGCCCGGCGCGGACGGTCTGACCTGGACGGTGCGGTACGACCCGGGCACGCCCGCCGACGACGAGGCGGTGACCGCCGAGACGGACCGGCTCGTCGCCGCCGCCCGGGCCGCCACCGCCCCCGCGAACCTCTGAGCCGTCAGCCGTTGCGGTAGTAGCGCACGGCGCCCGGGTGCAGCGGGATCGGCTGGGTGGCGGCGGCGCTCTCCCGGGTGAAGTTCGCCGCCTCCGGGTGCACCTTGATCAGCTCGCCCTGCCAGGTGAAGAGCACCCGGGTCAGGTCGTACGCGAGCTGGTCCGGCATGTCCGCGGCCACCAGGATCACGTTCGCCACCGTGATGGTCGGGGTGGGCGCCGGTGTGCCGTAGACCTCCTTGGGCAGCACGGCCGTCGTGTAGACCGTGCCGTAGCGGGCGGCCAGCGGCTCGGCCAGTTCGGTGAGCGGGAGCAGCCGGAACGCCCCGGGCGCGCTGGCGAGCAGGTCCTTGATGCCCGGGGTGGGCAGGCCGCCGGAGAAGAACATCCCGTCCAGGCTGCCCGCCCGCATCCGCTGCACGGTCTCCGGCAGCGACAGGTTGAGCCGCTGGATGTCCTTGTCCGGGTCGATCCCGCCGGCGGTGAGCAGCCGCCCGGCGATGATGTCCGTGCCGGACCGGGGCGAGCCGGTGGAGATCCGCTTGCCGCGCAGGTCGGCGAAGCTGTCGATCTTTTCGCCGGACCGGACGATGACGTGGGTGTAGTTGCTGTAGACCCGGGCCAGTGCCCGTACCGGCTGCGGCTGGCCGTCGAACGCGCCCCGGCCGCTGACCGCGTCCGCGGCCGTGTCGGCGAGGCTGAAGGCGATCTCCATGTCGCCGCCGGCCAGCCGGGTGATGTTCTCCACCGAGGCGCCGGTCGGCTCGGCCCGCGCCTCGTAGCCGGGCAGGTGCCGGCTGATGAGGTCGGCGTAGCCGCCGCCGAGCTGGTAGTAGACGCCTGTGGTGTTGCCGGTGGCCAGGAAGATCCGCCCGTCGTGCCAGGCCCGCGGCCCGGTGTCGGCCCCGCCGCAGCCCGCCAGCAGGGCGGCCAGCAGGAGCGCGGCGACCAGCCGCAGCGGGCGGCGGGTCACCGGCGGGCCGCCGGTTCCAGCGCCTCCGCCACCCGCTGCACCAGCGTCGCCGTCTCGAAGCCGATCTGGCCCAGGTCGCAGCCCGGCGCGGCGAGCACCCCGAGCAGCGCCCGCTCGCCGACCGCCATCACCAGCATCACCCCGCCGTCCATGTCGACGATCTGCTGGCGTACCCGGCCGGCGGACATCAGCCGGGCCGCGCCGACGGTCAGGCTGGCCAGTCCGCTGATCACCGCGGCGAGCTGGTCGACCTGGTCGGGCGCGAGGTCGGGGGACGCGGCGAGCCGCAGGCCGTCCTCGGACACCGCGAGGGCGTGCGACACGTCCGGCACCTGCTCGGCGAAGTTCGCCAGCAGCCAGTCGAGTCCGGCGGTCACGGGTGAGGTCATGGATTTCTCCCGGTGGGTGTGGTGTTCGGGGCACGGCGCATCGCGCTGGCCACCCCCTCGGCGAGGGCGGACAGGCGGGCGCGTACCACCTCGGGGTCGAGCAGGTCGTCCGAGGGCCGCGGTGGCGGCGCGGTGGCGGGCAGCGGCGCGGGAAGCTGCCCGCCGCGGGTGCGGCGCGGCAGTCCGGCGCCGGTGGTCTGCGGCGGCGCGGGCGGGCCGCTGGCCGGCCGGATCCGGGCGGCGCTCGGCGCCACCAGGGCGGCGCCCGGTGGGCGTACCGCGGCGACGCCCCGGACGGCGGCGGGCGGCGGCGGTCCGCCGGCCACGGGCCCGGCGAGCGCGCGTTCGCCGGCCTCGGCCGCCGTCCCGCGCTGCGGGCCGGGCGCCGGCCGGAACCCCGGGGCCGCCGGCTCGGGGGCGGTCGCGACGAGGTGCCGGGCGCCGGTGGCCGGCCGCCGTGACGCCGGGCCGGTGGCCCTGGGCCGGAACCAGGGGGCGCCGCGGCCCGCCGCCGGGCGGGCGTCGACGGCCGGCCGCCGGGTCACCGACTCGACCCGGGTCAGCACCGCCTCGGGCACCTCCACCTGGGCGACCGTGCCGTCGCCGGTGCGGTGCAGCTGCACCCGGATCCCGTGCCGGGCGGCCAGGTGCGCCACCACGTGCAGGCCCATGCTGCCGGCCGCGGCGCTGGACAGGGTGGCCGGCGCGGCGAGCCGCTCGTTGATGGTGGCCAGCCGGGTCTCGCTGATGCCGATGCCCTGGTCGTGCACCCGCAGGGTGAGCCCGTCCACGGTGCGCCGCCCGTCGACCAGCACGCGGGCGTCCGGTGGGGAGTAGACGGTGGCGTTCTCCAGCAGCTCGGCCAGCAGGTGCACCAGGTTGCCGGCCGTCGCGCCGTGCACGGCGGCGGTCGGTACGTCGATCTCCACCCGCGGGTAGTCCTCGATCTCGGAGGCGGCCGCCCGGACCACGTCGTCGAGGAGCAGCGCGCCCTCGTGCCCCCGGCCGGGCTCGCCACCGGCGAGGACCAGCAGGTTCTCCCCGTTGCGCCGCAGCCGGGCGGCGAGGTGGTCCAGGGCGAAGAGCCGGGCCAGCGCGTCCGGGTCGGTCTCCTCGCGTTCGAACTCGTCGAGCAGGCGGAGCTGGCGGGTGATCAGCGTGCGGATGCGCCGGGCCAGCGCCTCGGCCATCCGGGTCACGTCCAGCCGCAGCTCGGCCTGCTCGCCGGCGAGCCGCAGCGCGGCCTTGTTGACCGTGTCGAACGCCTCGGCCACCTGGGCCACCTCGTCCCGGTCCCGGCGGATCCCGTCGGTCAGCCGGGTGGCCGGGCCCTCGACCGGCGCGCCCTCGCCCGCGGCGATCGCGGTGATCCGCTCCGGCAGCTCCCGGTTCGCCATGGTGAGCGCCGCGACCCGCAGCCGGCGCAGCCGCCGGCTGGTCCGGACCGCCAGCAGTACGGCGGTGAGCAGCGAGCCGAGCGCCACCGTGCTGGTCGCGCCGGCGGTGAGCAGGGCCCGCTGCCGGGCGATCCGGGCCAGCGCGGCGGCGTCCCGGTCCAGCCCGTCGGAGAGTTCCCGGCCGAGCAGGTTGTAGCGGCGGATGGCGCCGCTCTGCGCCACGTACCAGGCGTCGCCGTCGGTCTTCAGCGACTCCGGCGCGCCGTCGGTGTCCAGCACGGCGTCGCGCATCCGCCGCGACGTCTCCACGTCGGCGCCGTCGACCAGCCGGTACCAGGCGGAGCTGGCCGGGCCGGCGGCGATCCGGAGGAACTCGGCCTGGCGCTGCTCGCGGGCGCCCCGGAGCCGGCCCAGCCGGGCCAGCTCGCCCCGGACCAGCGCGCCGCGGACGAACACCCCGCGCAGCAGGTCGCGTTCCAGCGCCGAGAGGTGTTCCTGGGCGGCCACGGCGGCCACCTCCCGCGCCTCGTTGGCCAGGTCGGCGTCGCGCAGTTGGGCGGGCAGCGCGTCGGCGACGGCGAGCAGCGACTCGACAAGCGTCCCGTACGCCGGGTCGCCGCTGTCCCCGCCGAGCGCCAGGTCCCGGGTGGGCGCGAGCTGGCCCAGCCGACCGTCCGCGTCGTTGAGCACCGGGGTCAGGTCCGGGGCGGCCCGCCGGGCGTCGCCGCTGGCCGCGCGGTAGCGGGCGGCCGCCGCGTCCACCCGGCGCCGCTGCGCGTCGACAAGCGGCCGGCCGGCGGTGCCGCCGCGCTGGCGCAGCGCCGCCGTCTCGCCCAGTTCCCGTTCCAGCTCGTGCACCAGCCGCACGGTGGCGGTGGCGGTGCCGGCGAGCACGCGGGCCCGGTCGGCGTCGGCGGAGGCGTCGAGCGCGGCGTCGGTCTGGGCGGCGCCGAGCACCACGAGGCCGACCGTGGCCACCAGGATGGGCGCGAGCAGTTGCACACGCACCGAGCGGAGGTGCCCGGCGCGGTCCGCGGGCCGGTGGTGCCGGCGTACGCGGGCGGGGTGGGGCAGCGGCACGGGGGTCTCCCGGTCGGTGTCGAGGGCCGGGCCCGGACGGTCGTTCCGGGCCCGGCTCGTCGGGTCAGCTCGCGCCGAGGTCCTTGAGCGCCCGGTCCGCCCCGCGGTGCAGCCCGACGGGGTCGGTCTTACGGGCGTTGGCGAGGTCGATGCCCTTGGCGGCCGGGTTGGCCTGGGCGAGCGTGTCCTTCTTCTCGAAGACCGTCTTCGTGATCACGCAGGCCACGTCGGCGTCGAGGTTGTCCCGGACCAGCAGCACGTTCGGCACCACGATGGTGGGCACGTCGGCGGGGGTCTTGTAGCTGTCCTTGCCGATGGTGCCGGCCTGGTACGCCGGGTTCAGCTCGGCCATCTTCGGCAGCAGCGGGCTGATGTCGATGAACTTCACCTTGTCGCCGGCCGTGGTGAACAGGTCGGTCACCCCGCCGGTGGGCACGCCGCCGGACCAGAAGAAGCCGTCGATGCTGCCGTCCTTCATCCCGTCGACGGTCTTGGTCAGGTCGAGCCGCTGCGCCTGGATGTCCTTGGCCGGGTCCAGCCCGGCGGCGGTGAGCAGCCGGTTGGCGATGACCTCGGTGCCGGACTTGGGTGACCCCGTGGAGATCTTCTTGCCCTTCATGCCGGCGACCGAGGTGATCCCCGAGTCGGCCCGGACGACCACCTGGGTGTAGTTGTCGTAGATCCGGGCCAGCGCCTTGACCGGCTGCGGGGAGCTGAAGCTGCCCTTGCCCTGCACGGCGTTGACCGCCGTGTCGAAGAGGGAGAACGCCACGTCGTACTGCCCGGCGACGAGTTGCTCGACGTTCTGCACCGAAGCGCCGGTCTCGGCGGCCGTGCCGGTGAGCTTGCCCCCGGTGGTCGCGGAGAGCTGGCCGGCCAGCGCGTTGCCGACCACGTAGTAGACCCCGGTGGCGTTGCCGGTGGCGATGCCGACCCGGGTGTCCTTGGTGACCTTGCAGGTGATCTCGCGGGCGGCGTCGTCCTTCGCCGCGCCGTCCTGACGGCCCCCGCATCCGGCGGCGCCGGCCGCGACCAGGGCCAGCGCCCCGACGCCCGCGGCGATCCGCACGTCGATCCGTCTCACAATTTCTCCTCCCGGTGGTCCACCAATTCAGGGACCGACGGGCCGCCGGCGCGGCCGGCGGATCCACGTCGGACGAGCACGCCCGCGACGGCCAGCGCGGCGAGCACCGCGCCGACCGCGACGGGCAGGGGTTCGAGCCAGAGCAGCACCAGCCCGGCGACCGCGCCGAGGATCCGCTCCGGCGGGCCGGCCGGCCCGACGCCGGGCAGCCAGCCGCCGGCCGCCACGGCCAGCACGGTGACACCCAGCGCGGAGACCACGCCGGCCACCGCGATGCGGCCCACCCCGCCGATGCCGAGCAGGCCGAGGCCGGCCGGCGTGATCACGAAGGCGATCGGGATGAGGTACGCGGGCAGCGCGTACCGGAGGGTCTGCCACATGGTCGGCACCAGCCGGCCGCCGGTGACCGCGGCGGCGGCCACCGCGGCGAGCGCGGTCGGCGGGGAGACCTCGGACAGCACCGCGAAGTAGAAGACGAACATGGCCGCGGCCGGGGCGGCGACGCCGAGGTGCAGCAGCGCCGGGCCGATGATCACCCAGCCGATCACGAAGGACGCGGTCACCGGCACGGCCAGCCCGAGCAGGCTGAGCGCGACGGCCGCGAGCAGCGCGGTGAGGGCGAGCACCACGGCCGGCTCGGAGCTGACCGCCTGCGCCCCGCCGACCAGCAGCGCGGCGGCCTGCGGGCCGAGGCCGGTCTTGGTGGTGGTGGCCGTGATGATGCCGGCCGCGGCGCAGACCGCGCTCACCGCGAGCACTCCGCGTACGCCGCCGCTGAGCGCCTCGACCAGCCGGGCGGGGGTGAGCCGGTGCCGGCGGTCCAGGAAGGAGAGCGCGGCGGCCAGCACGGTGGCGATCACCACGGCCCGGGTCGCCGAGGCGCCGGTGGCGAGCACCACGATGATCACGATGAGCGAGAGGAAGTGGTAGCCGAAGCGGGCCAGCAGGCGCCCGGCCGAGCCGGTGTCGATGACGACCGGGCGGACCCCGGAGCGCCGGGCGTCGATCTCGACGGAGAGCAGGATGCCCAGGTAGTAGAGGATCGTCGGCACGGTCGCCCAGCCGAGCACCTGGAGGTAGGACACGCCCAGGTACTCGGCGATGATGAAGGCCGCGGCGCCCAGCGTGGGCGGGGAGAGGATCGCGCCGACGCCCGCGGCGGCCAGCATGCCGCCGGCCCGCTCGGCCGGGTAGCCGGCGCGGCGCAGGATCGGCCAGGTCACCGCCCCGATGCTGACCGTGGTGGCCGCGCCCGAGCCGGAGACGGTGCCGAGCAGGAAACCGGAGGCGACGGCGGTCCGCCCGGCCGCGGTGCGCGAGCGGCGGAAGGCGGCGGCGGAGAGTTCGACGAAGAACCGGCCCGCCCCGGAGAGGTCCAGCACCGCGCCGTAGATGGTGAACAGCACGATGTACGAGGCGGCCACGTCGAGCGGGGTGCCGTAGAAGCCGCTGTCGGAGTTGTAGAAGGCGTCGACCAGCTGCGCGAAGTCGAGCCCGGCGTGGGCCACCGGCCAGGACTGCGGCAGCAGCCCGCCGTAGTAGCCGTAGGCCAGGAAGAGCAGGCAGACGGCGGGGAGGATCCAGCCCGTGGTGCGCCGGCACGCCTCCAGCAGCAGGAGCAGCAGCACGGTGCCCAGTGCCACGTCCAGCGGCTCCAGCAGGCCCTGCCGGTCGAGGAACGCGTCGTAGCCGCCGCCGCCCGTGCCGACGGTCACCGGCAGCACGGGGTAGAGGCAGGCGAGCAGCGCGGTGACGGCGAGCAGCCAGTCGACCGGGCTGGGGCCGCGCCGCTCCGCCGGCCCGTCGTCCGCGGGCCGGTCCTTCGGCCGCCGGCGCAGCCGCACCCCCGAGGGGTACGCCAGGAAAACCATCGGCAGCACGCCGGCGAGGAAAAAGATGAGGTAGTACTTGCTGCCCTGCGGAAGCGGGAAGAACACCTGCCAAAGGGCGAGCAGGGCGACCGCGACCGTGCCGCCGGTGAACAGCAGTCCGACCGGTCCGGACAGCACCCGGCCCGGTTTCTCGTCCTCGAACCGGGCCGCCAGTTCCCGGGTGTCGTGGTGCGCTTCGACCGGCCCGTCGTCGGCCCGGACCGGGTCGGCGGTGGCGCCCTCGTCGGGCGGGAGCGGCACCGCAGAGGTGTCCAGATCGGACGCCGCGGTTCGCGCCCCGGCGGAGCGGGGCGGCGGGGGAGTCGCGTCGGAAGGGCGAACGGGCGGCACGAGGGGGCACGATACGCGAATCGTCTACATCATGGGAACATTGCCCGGCATGATTGCATTGAGTGACCGGAATGAACGGCCAATCACTCACCGCACGCTGATTCCGAGCTGTCTTCACAATTGTTGCGCGAAAAGCGGCAACAATTTTCCGGCATTCGCCCGCAGCCGGCGGACATCCGTCCACTATGGTGAGTTAGGTCCGGTTCATCGCCAGCGCCGCCGGCTTCTCCGATGATCACCTTCCGTAGCGGGCGTCACCCTCCGTGTCCGGACGGCTGCGCCCTCGCGTTAACCGGTCGAGCCTGTCGGACCGGGCGGTTAGGGTCGGCCGGTGACCAGCACGCAACCACTCATCCAGGCGCGGGGGCTGGTGAAGCGGTTCGGCGACTTCACCGCCGTCGACGGCATCGACGTCGAGGTGCGCCCCGGCGAGGCGTTCGGCTTTCTCGGCCCCAACGGCGCCGGCAAGTCCTCCACCATGCGCATGATCGGCTGCATCTCGCCACCCTCCGGCGGGGAGCTGCGCATCCTCGGCATGGACCCGGTCCGCGACGGCCCGGCGATCCGGGCGCGGCTGGGGGTCTGCCCGCAGCTCGACAGCCTCGACCCGGAGCTGACCGTCCGGGAGAACCTCACCACCTACGCGCGCTACTTCGGCATCCCGCGCCGGGTGGCCCGTGAGCGGGCCGCCGAGCTGCTCGACTTCGTCCAGCTCACCGAGCGGGCCGAGAGCAAGGTGGAGCCGCTCTCCGGCGGCATGAAGCGGCGGTTGACCATCGCCCGCGCGCTGGTCAACAACCCCGAGATCGTGCTGCTCGACGAGCCCACCACCGGCCTCGACCCGCAGGCCCGGCACCTGGTCTGGGAGCGGCTGTTCCGGCTCAAGCAGCAGGGCGTCACGCTGGTCCTCACCACGCACTACATGGACGAGGCGGAGCAGCTCTGCGACCGGCTCGTGGTGATGGACGGCGGCCGGATCGTCGCCGAGGGCTCGCCCCGCTCGCTGATCGAGCAGCACTCCACCCGCGAGGTGGTCGAGCTGCGCTTCGCCGCCGAGTCCCAGGAGCCGTTCGCCGGCAAGCTGGGCGGGCTGGGGGAGCGGGTCGAGGTGCTGCCGGACCGCATCCTGCTCTACGTGGCCGACGGCGACGCCGCGGTGGCCGAGGTGACCGCGCGCGGCCTCGTCCCGGCCGGCGTCCTGGTCCGGCGCAGCAGCCTGGAGGACGTCTTCCTCCACCTCACCGGCCGCACCTTGATCGACTAGGGTGGCGGCGTCCAGCGTGGATGGTTGCGGGGGTGTTCGGCGATGACGGATCTGCCGCGGCGTCAGGCCGGGCTCACGGCGCTCTATCTGGGCGTGTTCGCGGCGATCTGGTTCAGCGTCCCGAAGGCCGATCCGCCGCTGCGGTCGCTGCTCGTGGTGGGCAGCGTCGGCGCGCTGCTCGCCGCGGCCGTCGGTGCCGTGCTCGTGATCCGGGCCGGGCGCCGGCCGGCCGGCGGGCGCGACCGGGCGACCGACCGTCGCTACGGGCTCGTCGTCGCCGCGGAGTTCGCCGTCGCAGTGGTCGGCGCCCTGCTCCTGGCCGCCGCCGGGCTCACCGGCTACCTCCCCGTGCTGATCTGCGCCGTCGTCGGCGTCCACTTCGTGCCGCTGGCCCCGGTGCTGAACGACCGGTTGCTGGTGCCGCTCGGGGTGGCCGTCACGCTTGTCGCGCTCGCGGGCCTGGTGGTCGACCTCGGCTCGGCGGTCCCGGCCGGCCTGGTGGTCGGCACCGGCACCGGCGCCCTGCTGCTGGCCTACGCGGTGCTCGGCCTGTTCCGCGCGCGCCGGATCGCCTGACCGACCCGCCGCACGGTGAGCCGTTTGTCCGGCCGCGGCGCGGGTAACCGCGGCCCAGCCGACAGGACGACCGCTCAGGGACAGGGCATGACCGTGACCGGAGACGAACAGTACGAGCGAGGTCTCGAAGCGCTGCGGCAGGCCGACAGCGGCGCCGGGCAGAAGCTCCTGGAGGCCCTCGCCGACGTCTCGCCCGAGCTCAGCTACCGGTCCGTCGCCTGGTCCTACGGCGACCTCTACGTCCGCCCCGAACTGGCGCGCCGCGACCGCGAGCTGATGTGCCTCGGCGTGCTCACCGCCCTGGGCGACACCGGGGCCCAGCTCGAGGTGCACGTCAACGGCGCGCTCAACGCCGGCCTGACACCCTCCGAGATCGTCGAGGCGCTGTTGCAGGCGGTGGTCTACTGCGGCGTCCCGCGGGCGGTCAACGCCACCCTCGTCGCCAAGAAGGTCTTCGCCGAACGCAACCTGCTCCCCGTCCGCCCCACCCCGGCCGACTGACCCGGCCGAGGGAGAACCCGGCAGCGCCGACGACCAGCAGCCGACGGCACCCCGTCGATCAAGAGGTTCGCGTCGCCCTCCACGCGAATCCCGACGCAGACCTCTTGGTCAACACCAGGGGTCGAGGGCTGGTCGTCATCGCGCCCGCGCCCAGGTGATGAAGCGGTCGGCCAGCCGTTGTGGCGTGTGCCGCCCGTGCGCGTCGGTGAGGTCCGCCGTCGCCTCGCACAGCAGCGTGCCGAGGTGCACGAGCAGCGCGATCCGGTCCTCGCGATACTCCCCGAGCAGCGCCAGCCGCGCCGGCGAGCACGGCCACGGGGCCCCGCAGGCCCGGCAGCGCCAGGAGGGTCGCGCCGCGACGTGCGGGCGGTAGCGGGGCATCAGCGCCCGCCCTCCTCGCCGCCGCGCGGCCTCGGACGCCAGAACGTGGGTCGCATGAGATGGGGCCTCCGTCGTGGGAAGGGGGTGCCCGCGCACCTCGTCGTGCGCGGGCACCCCCGGCCTGGTTCCGCCCGCCGTCGGAGTGCCCGTGAGCGGTTCCGCTGCGTGACAGTCTGGTGACCGGACGACTACGGTGGGAGATCCCCCGCGCCGACGACCAGGGCGTACGGCGGCCGGCCCGGAGCGGTACGAGGATGTACGGAGGCTGTCCGTGGACCGTTCGTCCATGCTGGACCACTTCGCCGAGGAGCTGCGGCTCGCCCGGGCCGCCGGTGGCCTGTCCCAGAGCGCGCTGGCCGAGGCCCTGAGCTACTCGGGCGCGCTGGTGGCCAAGGTGGAGACCTGCGAGCGCCGGCCGGGCCTCGACTTCGCCCGCCGGTGCGACACGGTGTTCGGCACGGACGGGCGGTTCGAACGGATCCAGCGGCGGATCAGCCAGGAGACGGTGGTGCCGTGGTTCCGCGACTGGGCGGGCATCGAGCTGGAGGCCACGGCGCTGCGGTGGTTCGAGCCGCTCTACGTGCCGGGCCTGTTGCAGACGGAGGGCTATGCCCGCGCCGTGCTGGCCGGGGCCGGGCTGTTCGCGGCGAACGAGATCGACCAGCAGGTGACCGCGCGGCTCGACCGTCAGAGCGTCCTCACCCGCGACCGGCCACCGTTGCTCACCGCCGTCCTCGACGAGTACGTGCTGCGCCGCCGGGTCGGCGGCCCGGAGGTGATGCGCGAGCAGTTGGCCCACCTGGTCAAGCTCGGTCGCGCGCTGACGCGGGTCCGAATCCAGGTCGTGCCGCTCTCCGCCGGGGCCTACGCTGGGCTCGACGGCCCCTTCGTGATCGCCACCTCACCCGGCCGGGAGGATGTCGTCTACCTGGAGGGACAGCGCCACGGCCAGGTGGTGGACCGCGCCGAGTTCGTGCAGCAGATGGTCGAGGTGTGGGAGTCGATCCGCGGCGAGGCACTGTCGCACCAGCAGTCCCTGGAGTTGATCTCGGAAGTGGCGGAGACATGGACCTGACCGGCGCCGAGTGGCGCAAGAGCACCCGCAGCAACGGCAGCGGCGGCGCCTGTGTGGAGGTGGCCGGGAACCTTTCCGGCGTGGTCGCCGTACGCGATTCCAAGGACCCGACCGGCCCGGTGCTGGCGTTCGCGCCGGAGGCGTGGCGCGCGTTCGTCACGCGGGTCGCCGGCCGGCCGTAGCGGCCCGGCCCAGCCCACGAGCCGCGGAAACCCCGGCGACACCGTCCGTCGCCCGTCGTAGGGTGACCGGCGGCCTGACGTACCCGAGCGGTAGGAAGGGCGACGTGGGCGGAGGACGGGGGTGGTCCAGGTGACCGTGGCGGAACGGGCGGGTCCGGGGCTGCCCCGCGTGCCGGCGTTGGCGGTGCTCTCCCACCACCTGGTCGGCTACCGCCGGACCTGGCGGGCGGGCGTCTTCTCGTCCTTCCTGCTGCCGACGCTCACCGTGCTCGGCTTCGGCGTCGGGGTCGGCGCTTACGTGGACCAGGGCGTGGGCGGGGTGACCTACCTGGACTGGCTGGTGCCCGGCCTCATCGCCTCCACCGCCTTCCAGGTCGCCGTCGGCGAGTCGACCTGGCCGGTGCTCAGCAACTTCCGGTGGATCCGCACCTACCACGCACAGGTCGCGGCGCCGCTGCGGATCGGCGACATCCTCGGCGGCCACCTCGCCTTCGTGCTGTTCCGGGTGCTCACCAGCACGGCGGCGTTCCTGCTGGTGACGGCGCTGTTCGGGGCGCTGCGCTCGCCCTGGGCGCTGACCGTCCTGCCGGTGAGCCTGCTGCTGGGGCTGGCGGTGGCCGCGCCGGTCTTCGCGTTCGCCGCGGCGGTGCCGGGCGACAGCTACCTGGCCCTGCTGTTCCGGTTCGCGGTGATCCCGATGACCCTCTTCGCGGGGGTGTTCTTCCCGGTCGGTTCGCTGCCCGACGGCCTGCGCCAGTTCGCCTACGCCACCCCGCTCTGGCACGGGGTGGACCTGTGCCGGGCCGCCACCCTGGGTGTCGCTCCGGAGTGGTCGGTCACCGGTCACCTGCTCTACCTCGCCGTCTGGGCCGGCGTCGGCTGGTGGCTGGCCCGGCGCGTGTTCCACCGTCAGCTCGTCGTCTAGGGGAGGGGTGTCGTGGTCAATCTCGTCCTGCCCCGGCTGGTCAGCTTCGAGGGCGCGCCGCGCCGCTCGGCCTCGGTGGCCGAGCGCAACCTCACGGCGCTGCGCAGCGCGTACTGGCTGGTGCTGCTTTCCGGTTTCCTGGAGCCGGTGCTCTACCTCTTCTCGATCGGCGTCGGGGTGGGCACGCTGGTCGGCGACCTGCCCCTGCCCGGCGGTCAGGTGGTGTCCTACGCGGCGTTCGTGGCCCCGGCCATGCTCGCGTCGTCGGCCATGAGCGGGGCGCTGGCCGAGACCACCTTCAACTTCTTCGGGAAGATGAAGTACATGAAGCTGTACGACGGGGTCATCGCGACCCCGGTGCAGCCGTTCGAGATCGCCCTCGGCGAGCTGGGCTGGGCGATGATCCGGGGCGCTCTCTACTCGGCCGCGTTCCTGGTGCTGATGGTGACGATGGACCTGACCAGCGCGGGCCGGGCCCTCGCCGCGTTCCCGGCGGCGGTGCTCGTCGGCTTCGCGTTCGGCGCGCTCGGCATGACGGTCTCCACGCTGATGCGCAGCTGGCAGGATTTCGACCTGATGGGGTCGGCCCAGTTCACCCTCTTCCTCTTCTCCGGCACGTTCGTCCCGGCCGAGGCATATCCGGCGGTGCTGCGCTGGGTGGTCGAGGTGACCCCGCTCTACCGGTCGGTGCACCTGATCCGGGGCATCTGCGTGGGCGGGTCCGGCTGGTCCGGGCTGCTCGACGTGGCCTACCTCGTGGCGCTGACCGTCGTGATGCTCGCGCTGGCCTCCCGGCGGATGAGCAGGTTGTTGTACAAGTAGGTGGTTAACCGGCCCTCCCGCCGGGGCATGTCGTGGGACGACACCGACGACGAGGGAGGGGCGATGGCCGCCGACGAGTCTTCCGCCCGGCACGGGCGCGACCGGACCGGGCCGGTCGGCCCCAACGAGGGGCCGGACAGCCCCACCGACCTGCCGGGCACTGGTTGGGTGGCGACGCTCAAGCGCACGGTCCGCGAGTTCCAGGACGACAGCCTGACCGACTGGGCGGCCGCCCTCACCTACTACGGGGTGCTGTCGATCTTCCCCGGCCTGCTGGTGCTGATCTCCGTGCTCGGCCTGCTCGGTGAGAAGGCCACCGAAGGGGTCAAGGACACCGTGGGTCAGGCGGTGCCGGAGGGCAACATCCAGAAGATTATCGAGGATGCCATCGACCAGGCCGGCACCTCGGGCGGGCTGGCCAGCATCGCGGCGATCATCGGTCTGCTGGCGGCGTTCTGGTCGGCGTCGGGCTACATCGCCGCCTTCATGCGCGCCTCGAACAGCATCTACGACGTGCCGGAGGGCCGGCCGATCTGGAAGACCCTGCCGATCCGGCTCGGCGTGACCGCGGTGATCGGCGTGATGCTGTTGATCAGTGCGGTGATCGTGGTCTTCACCGGTGGCCTCGCCGAGCAGGCGGGCAACGCCATCGGGCTCGGCTCGACCGCCGTCACGGTCTGGAACATCGTTAAGTGGCCGGTGCTGCTGGTGCTGGTCAGCCTGATGTTCGCGATCCTCTACTGGGCCTCGCCGAACGCCCGGCACGGCGGCTTCCGCTGGGTCAGCCCCGGCGGGATCCTGGCGGTGGTCATCTGGCTGGTGGTCTCCGGCCTCTTCGCCCTGTACGTCAGCAACTTCGGCTCGTACAACAAGACCTACGGCGCCGTGGCCGGTGTGATCGTCTTCCTGGTCTGGCTCTGGCTCAGCAACATCGCCATCCTGCTGGGCGCGGAGTTCGACGCCGAGCTGGAGCGCAGCCGCGCCATCGCGGCCGGGCACCCGGCCGACGAGGAGCCGTACGTCGAGCTGCGCGACGACCGCAAGCTGAAGAAGAAGCGCAACGCGGCCACCCGCCGCTGACCGCCTCGTTCCACCCCCGCCGCCCCCGTCGCGCTGTCCGCGCCCGGGGCGGCGGCGTGTTCCGGACCGCTCACCTCGGCCGAGTTTCCATGATCCAATACTTGCTTTTGCTCAGATGGACAAAAGTTTGGCCCGGATGTGCCGAAGCTATGGACACGTGACCCGGAAGGCTCCTACTGTGTCGGACACGACACATCGCCGTTGCGTCGATGTGAACGACTCCGATGCGGAGGTGAGTCCCGGTGCGGACGGTCGACCCCCTGCACGTACAGCTCCTGCGAACGCTCCGGGACGAGGGAGCCGTCTCCCGGGCCGAGCTCGGCGACCGGCTCCAGATGCCCCGCCCGCGCCTCCTCGCCGAGCTGGAACGCCTGGTCAACCTCGGTTACGTGGCCGAGGCCGGCCTGGCCGCCTCCCGGGGCGGGCGCCGCTCCACCCTGGTCGAGCTGAGCCCGCACCTGCGCTTCGCCGCCGTCGACCTGGGCGCCAGCTCGATCGACGTCGAGGTGGTGAACGGCCGGCTGGAGCCGGTGGCCGCCTACACCGAGCCCGCCGACATCCGGTCCGGCCCGAAGGTGACCCTCCAGCGGGTCAACGAGCTGCTGCACAAGGCCAGGGTGGACGGCGCGTACGAGCGGCTCGACGCCATCGGCATCGGCGTTCCCGGCCCGGTCAGCTTCCGGGACGGCGTCCCGGTCTCCCCGCCGATCATGCCGGGCTGGGACCGCTTCCCGGTCCGTGAGCTGCTCACCCGCGAGCACGGCTGCCCGGCGGTGGTCGACAACGACGTCAACATCATGGCGATCGGCGAGCGGCACGGCGGCGTCGCCCACTCGGTGGACGACTTCCTCTTCATCAAGATCGGCACCGGCATCGGCTGCGGCATCTACCTCAACGGCGAGGTCTACCGGGGCACCGACGGATGTGCCGGCGACATCGGCCACATCCAGGTCGACCCGAACGGTCCGATGTGCTCCTGCGGCAACCTCGGCTGCCTGGAGGCGGTGTTCAGCGGGGCCGCGCTGGCCCGGGCGGCCACCGCCGCGGCCCGCGCCGAGGTGTCGCCCGCGCTCGCCGAGCGGCTCGCCGCCCGGGGCGTGGTGACCGCGCTGGACGTGGCGCAGGGGGCGGTCGAGGGGGACGTCACCTGCATCCAGCTCATCCGCGACGGCGGCCGGCGGGTCGGCAGCGTGCTGGCCGGCCTGGTCAGCTTCACCAACCCGTCGATGATCGTGATCGGTGGCGGGCTCGCGCAGCTCGGCCACATCCTGCTCGCCGAGATCCGCAGCGTGGTCTACCGCCGCTCGCTGCCGCTGGCCACCGGCAACCTGCCGGTCGTCCTCTCCGAGCTGGGTCCCCGCGCCGGCGTCGCCGGCGCCGCGGTGCTCGCCAGCGACCTCGCCTTCGGCGAAGCCGCATGACTCACAGCGAGGAGGCCGAGGTGACGAACGAACCGCTGGTCGAGGCGCCCGCCGACACCGTCGCGGGCGAGGTGGTGCTGCGCCTCACCGACGTGGTCAAGACCTTCCCCGGCGTACGCGCGCTGGACGGGGTCCAGCTGGAGGTGCGGGCCGGCGAGGTGCACTGCCTGCTCGGGCAGAACGGCGCCGGCAAGTCCACCCTCATCAAGGTGCTGGCCGGGGTGCACCGGCCGGACTCCGGCGAGGTGGTGTGGCGCGGCGAGCCCGCCGCCTTCGCCAACCCGCAGGCGGCCATGCGGGCCGGGATCGCCACCATCTACCAGGAACTCGACCTGGTCGAGGACCTGTCGGTGGCGGAGAACGCCTTCCTCGGCCACGAGCCGCGCCGCCTCGGCTTCGTCCGGCGCGGGCACATGGCGCGGCGCACCCGGCAGATCCTGGCCCGGCTCGGCCACCCGGAGATCCCGCCCGGGCGGCTGGTCCGGCACCTGCCGGCGGCCGGCAAGCAGATCGTCAGCATGGCCCGGGCGCTCTCCCACGAGGCCCGACTCATCATCATGGACGAACCGAGCGCCGTGCTCGCCCACGACGAGGTGGGCAACCTGTTCCGGATCATCCGGGAACTCACCGCGCAGGGCATCGCGGTCATCTACATCTCCCACCGGCTGGAGGAGATCCGCGAGATCGGCGACCGGGTGACCGTACTCAAGGACGGCCGGACCACCGCGGCGAACCTGCCGGCCCGCGAGACGCCGACCCGCGACCTGGTCTCCCGGATGACCGGCCGGACCATCGAGTACGTCTTCCCGGACCGCCCCGCCGACGACCCCGCCGGCGAGGAACTGCTGCGGGTGGAGGGGCTGACCCGGCACGGCGAGTTCGCCGACGTCTCGCTCGGCGTACGGGCCGGGGAGATCGTCGGCATCGCCGGCCTGGTCGGCTCCGGCCGCTCGGAGCTGCTGGAGACGATCTACGGCGCCCGCCGGGCGCAGGCCGGCACGGTCCGGATGGGTGGGCGGACGCTGCGGCCGGGCAGCGTCGGCGCGGCGGTGAAGGCCGGCATGGGGATGGCCCCCGAGGAGCGCAAGAGCCAGGCGCTGCTGCTCGGCGAACCCATCTACCGCAACGTCACGCTGGCCACCTTCGGCCGGTACGCCCGTCTCGGCTTCACCGACGCCGGCCGGGAACGGGCCGCCGCGGACCGGATCGCCGCCTCGCTGGAGCTGCGTCCCCGGGACGTCCGCCGGCCGGTGCGCACCCTCTCCGGCGGCAACCAGCAGAAGGTGGTGGTCGGCCGGTGGCTGCTCGGGGACACCCGGCTGCTGCTGCTCGACGAGCCGACCCGGGGCGTGGACGTGGGCGCCCGGGCCGAGCTGTATCAGGTGATCCGGGAACTCGCCGCGCGGGGCGTCGGGGTGCTGCTGGTCTCCAGCGAGGTGCCCGAGGTGCTCGGCCTGGCCGACCGGGTGCTGGTGATGCGGGAGGGCCGGGTGGTCCACGAGGCCCCGGCCGGCGAACTCGACGAGAACACCGTGCTCGACCTCGTCATGGCGGGGTCCCTCATGGAAGGCGCGCCAGCATGAGCGACACGACACCCATTGCGGCGCCGGAGCGGGCGGCCGACCTGCCGGCCCAGTCGCCGCCGGTCGACCCGGCCGAGACCGCGAAGGCCGACGCGTCGGCCCGGCTCTCCTGGTGGCGCGGCGACGGCGGGGAGGGCGCCAAGCGCAACCTCGGCCTGCTGGCCACCCTGGTGGTGCTCGTGGTCATCGGCATCCTGACCCGGCCCGACCTCTACGGCGACGCGAGCTGGGTGTGGGGCAACACGCTCACCATCCTCAAGCTCGCCTCGGTGGTCGGCGTGGTCACGGTCGGGATGACCTTCGTGATCATCGGCGGCGGCATCGACCTCTCGGTCGGCGCGATCGTCGCGCTCGCCGGGGTCTGGTGCACCACGGTCGCCACCCAGAGCTACGGCGCCGGCGGCATGATCTTCAGCGCGCTCACCGTCGGGCTGGCCGTCGGCGTGGTCAACGGGCTGCTCATCTCGTACGGGCGGCTGGTGCCGTTCATCGCCACGCTGGCCATGATGGTCGCCGCCCGCGGCCTGGCCGCCGAGATCTCCGACAAGCAGACCCAGGTCTCCAACGACAGCTTCATCAACGGCATCGCCACCGTGAAGCTGCTCGGCATCCCGCTGCTGGTCTACATCCTCGCCGCCGTGGTGGCGGCCGGCTGGGTGCTGCTCAACCGGACCACCTTCGGCCGCCGCACGGTGGCCGTGGGCGGTAACCCCGAGGCGGCGCGGCTCGCCGGCATCAACGTCCGCCGGCACACCGTGCTGCTCTACGCGCTCTCCGGCCTCTGCTGCGGCATCGCCGCGATCATGCTGACCGCGCAGGCCACCTCCGCCCAGGCGGCGATGGCCAACCTCTACGAGCTGGACGCGATCGCCGCCGCGATCATCGGCGGCACGCTGCTCAGCGGCGGGCGGGGCACCATCATCGGCTCCCTGCTCGGCGTGATCATTTTCTCCACGATCACCAACCTCTTCGCCATCAACGGCCTCTCCACCGAGGCCCAGAACATGGTCAAGGGCGGCATCATGGTCGCGGCCGTCCTGGTCCAGCAGGTGCAGTTCCGCAGCCTCTCCCAGTTCCTCGCACGCAACCGCGCCACCACCACCTGATCCCACCGCGCCCGCCAGGCCGCCGTCGCACCGACGGTGGTCCGGCCCACCGCACCCGAAAACACCCCACCACCTCATTCAGGAGGCCGTCATGACAAGTGACCTGTCACGCCGCCGGCTGCTCTTCGGCGGGGCCGCGCTCTCCGCCGGCGTGCTGCTCGCCGGCTGCACCAGCAACGAGCAGACCCCCACCCAGGCCCAGACCAAGGCCGCGGCGACCGGCGCCAACAGCGAGCCGGGCAAGAAGGTGACCATCGGCTTCTCCGCCCCGGCCGCCGACCACGGCTGGATCGCCGCCATCACCAACAACGCCAAGGCGCAGGCCGGCGCGTACTCGGACGTGGAGCTGAAGAGCGTGGAGGCCGGCGCGGACGCGGCGGCCCAGCGCGCGGCGCTGTCCACCCTGATCTCCCAGAAGCCCGACGTGATCGTGCTGCTGCCGCACGACGGCAAGGAGCTCAACGCGTTCGGCCTGGAGGCCATGAAGGCCGGCATCCCGGTGGTCAACCTGGACCGGGCGTTCCCCGACGCGCGGGCCTACCGGCTCCAGATCAAGGGCGACAACTACGGCATGGGGGTGGCCGCCGCCACCTACATCGCCGAGCAGCTCAAGGCCAAGGGCGTCAGCAACCCGGTCATCGGCGAGATCCCCGGCATCGACTCGCTGGAGCTGACCCAGGAACGCTCCAAGGGCTTCGCCGACACGCTGGCCTCGCTCGGCCTCAAGGTGGCCAACCGCCGCCCCGCCGAGTTCACCGCCGACTCGGGCCAGCAGGCCGCCACCGGGCTCTTCCAGGCGCTGCCGAAGATCGACGCGCTCTGGAACCACGACGACGACCAGGGCATCGGCGTCCTCGCCGCGGTCAACCAGGCCAACCGCAAGGAGTTCTTCATGGTCGGCGGCGCCGGCTCGAAGAAGGCCATGGAGGACATCGCGGCCGACAACACGGTGCTCAAGGCCACCGTCACCTACAGCCCGTCGATGGCCTCGTCGGCCATCTCCCTGGCCCGCCTCATCGGCCAGGGCAAGGGCATGTCCGACCTGGTCGAACTCCAGGTACCGAAGGAGATCGTCCTCGCCTCCGAGACGATCACCAAGGAGAACGCGAGCAGCTACCTGAAGCTCGGGTTCTGACACACGGGGGGAGACCCACCTTGTCCACTCACGACAACGTCCTGCGGGTCGGCATGGTCGGCTACGCGTTCATGGGCGCCGCGCACTCCCAGGCGTGGCGCACCGTGAACCGCGTGTACGACCTGCCCGCGCGGGTGCGGATGGCGCTCGTCTGCGGCCGGGACGAGCCGAAGGTGGCCGAGGCCGCCGACCGGCTCGGCTGGGACGGGCACACCACGGACTGGCGGCGGCTCGTCGAGTCCGACGAGATCGACGTGGTCGACATCTGCACACCGGGGGACAGCCACTGCGAGATCGCCCTCGCCGCGCTGGCCGCGGGCAAGCACGTGCTGTGCGAGAAGCCGCTGGCCAACACCGTCGAGGAGGCCCGGCAGATGACGGCCGCCGCCGCCCGGGCCCGGGCCGCCGGGGTACGCGCCATGTGCGGCTTCAACTACCGGCGGGTGCCCGCGGTCGCCCTGATGCGGCGGCTCGTCGCCGACGGGCGGCTCGGCGAGATCCGGCACGTGCGGGCGGTCTACCTCCAGGACTGGATCGTGGACCCGCAGTTCCCGCTGGTCTGGCGGTTGCAGAAGGACAGGGCGGGCTCCGGCGCGCTCGGCGACATCGGCGCGCACATCATCGACCTGACCCAGTACGTGACCGGGCAGCTCATCACCGGGGTCAGCGCGGTCACCGAGACGTTCGTCAAGGAACGGCCGTTGCCGGCCGGGTCGAGCGGCCTGGCCGCGCAGGCCGACGGCAACGGCCGGGCGACCGGCCGGGTCACCGTGGACGACGCGGCGGCCTTCGTGGCCCGGCTCGACGGCGGCGCGCTCGCCACCTACGAGGCGACCCGGTTCGCGACCGGCCGCAAGAACGCCCTGCGTGTCGAGATCAACGGCTCGCTGGGCAGCGTGGTGTTCGACCTGGAACGCCTCAACGAACTGGAGTTCCTCGACGCCACCCGGCCCGCCGCCGAGCAGGGCTTCAGCCGGATCCTGGTGACCGAGCCGGAGCACCCGTACCTGTCGGCGTGGTGGCCGCCCGGCCACATCATCGGCTACGAGCACTCCTTCACCCACCAGATGCGCGACTTCGTCGAGGCGGTCGCCACCGGCGTCGACCCGGCGCCGTCGTTCGCCGACGCGTTGCAGGTCCAGCTCGTGCTCGACGCCGTGACCCGCTCCGCCGAGCGGGCCGCATGGACGGAGGTGGAGCCCGCGCTGGCCGAGCTTGCCGCCTGACCGATCCGCCCCGCGGCGCCCCGCGCGCCGCCCGACTCGGCTGTCCACGCGGCGCCCCGCGCGCCGCCCGAAGGGCTTTCCGGCGCCGGCCGGCGAGGGCCCGCCGCGGTTGCGCCCCGCGGCGGGGACGAGGCCGGCCCCGGGGAGCGTGCCGCCGGAAACTCGGCCGGCACGAACCAGCAGGCCGTCCGGTGCGGCCGGACCGGGATTCCCCGGCCGCACCGGCGGACCGGCCCTAACGACGGGGAGGCAGAACGATGCGTACGGGTGTCTGGCTGGTGGGAGCGCGCGGCTCGGTCGCGACCACCAGCATCGTCGGGGCGCTCGCCCTGCGGGCCGGGCTCACCGGCCCGACCGGCTGTGTCACCGAGCTACCCGAGCTGCGCGGGCCCGCCCTGCCGTCCTTCGCCGACCTGGTGTTCGGCGGACACGACGTGGTGGACACCCCGCTGCCCAAACGCGCCGAGGCGCTCGCCGCCGCCGGGGTGCTGCCTGGCCGGCTGGTCGACGCCCTCGCCGGTGAGCTGGCCGAGGTGGAGGCGGCGCTGCGTCCCGCACCCACCGGCGGCAGCGGCGCCGAACAGGTCGCCGCCGTGGCGCACGACCTGTCCGAGTTCCGCCGCCGGCACGCGCTCGACCGGGTGGTGGTGGTCAACGTCTCCGCCACCGAGCCGGTGCCCGAGCCGCAGCCGGCCCACCACGACCTCGCCGCGCTGCGGGCGGCGCTGGCCGGCCCCGCCGAGGTGCTGCCGCCCAGCTCGCGGTACGCGTACGCGGCGTTCACGGCCGGCTGCCCGTACGTGGACTTCACCCCGTCCACCGGCGCCCGGCTGCCGGCCCTGGCGGCACTCGCGCAGGAACGCGGCCTGCCGTACGCCGGGCACGACGGCAAGACCGGCGAGACCCTGGTCAAGTCGGTGCTCGCGCCGATGTTCGCGCTGCGGCACCTGGCCGTACGCTCCTGGTCCGGGGTGAACCTGCTCGGCGGCGGCGACGGCGCCACGCTCGCCGAACCGGCCGCCAACGCGGCCAAGGTGGCCAGCAAGCAGCGGGTGCTCGGGGAGACCCTCGGCTACGTCCCGCAGGGCGACACTCGGATCGACCACGTGGCCGAGCTGGGCGACTTCAAGACCGCCTGGGACCTGGTCACCTTCGCCGGCTTCCTGGGCACCGGCATGCGGCTGGAGTTCACCTGGCACGGCTGCGACTCGGCGCTCGCCGCGCCGCTGGTGCTCGACCTGGCCCGGCTCACCGCCGCCGCGCACGCCGCCGGCCGGACCGGGCCGCTGGCCGAGCTGGCCTTCTTTTTCAAGGACGGGATCGACGCCCCCACCCACGCGCTGGCCGAGCAGTGGACCCTGCTGCGGGAGTTCGTCGCCGGCCTGCACGCCGGGGCGGCCCGATGACCCGCCTGGCCGACCTCGCCGAGCTGGTCCGGGCGCCGGCCGCGCTCTCCGTGCCGGGGGACGTCCTGTCCGGCGCGGCGGCGGCCGGCACGCTGGACCGGCGTACGCCCGCGCTGGCCGGGGCCTCGGTGCTGCTCTACTGGGCCGGGATGGCCGCCAACGACTGGGCGGACCGGCGCCTCGACGCCGTCGAGCGTCCCGAGCGGCCGATCCCCTCCGGCCGGGTCCGCCCGGCCACCGCGCTCGGCGTCGCGGCCGGCCTGACCGCCGCCGGGCTCGCCGTGGCCGGCGCCGCAGGGGGCCGGCGCGCCACCGCCGTCGCCGTCCCCCTGGCCGCCACCATCTGGGGGTACGACCTGCTGGCGAAGAACACCGCAGCCGGCCCGGCCGTGATGGCCGCCTGCCGAGGGCTGGACGTGCTGCTCGGCGCGAGCGTCGGGCCGCGCCGCGGGCGGGAGGCGCCACGGGCCGATCGCGGGCCGGTCCGGGCGTTGCCGGCCGGTTCCGGGCTGGTCCGGGCGTTGCCGGCCGCGCTGACCGTGGCCGCGCACACCTGGACCGTCACCGCGCTGTCCCGCCGCGAGGTCTCCGGTGCCGACCGACGGCTGCCCCGGGCCACCCTGGCCGGGACCGCGCTGGTCGCCGCCACCGCGTTGGGCCGCCCCGACCCGGTGCCGGTGGCGCTGGCCGCCGGCTACGCCGGCCGGTACGGCGCCGCGCAGGCCCGGGTGCTCGCCGACCCGTCGCCGGCCCGGGTACGCGCCGCCGTCGGGGCCGGCATCACCGGCCTGCCCGCGTTGCAGGGCGCGCTGACCGCCCGGGCCGGCGCCCGGCTGCTCGGCCTCGCCGTCGCCGCGGCCGCCCCGCTCGGCCGCCGGCTGGCCCGACTGATCTCACCGACATGACCGCCCCGCCGACCCGCGCGCCCGCCGATCCGGACCGCCCGGCCGATCCGGACCGCCCGGCCGATCCGGACCGCCCGGCCGGCCCGGATCGGCCGGCGCTCGACCCGGCCGCGCTGCGCCTCGGGTACGGCACCAACGGGTTCGCGAACCACCGGCTCGGCGACGCGCTCGCCGTCCTGGCCGACCTCGGCTACCAGGGCGTGGCGCTCACGCTGGACCACGACCACCTGGACCCGTTCACGCCGGGGCTGGCCCGGCGGGTGGCCGCCGTGCGCCGGCGGCTGGACGCGCTCGGCCTGGCCGTGGTGGTCGAGACGGGCGCCCGCTACCTGCTCGACCGTTGGCACAAGCACGCGCCGACGCTGCTGCACGACGACCCGGCCCCGCGGATCGAGTTCCTCCGCCGGGCCGCCCGGATCGGCGCGGACCTGGGCGCCGAGGCGGTCTCGTTCTGGGCCGGCGTCCGCCCGCCCGAGGTGCCGGCGGCGCTCGCCTGGCAGCGCCTGGTGGCCGGCTGCGCGGCCGTCTGCGCCGAGGCCGAGGCGGCCGGCGTGCCGCTCGGCTTCGAACCCGAGCCGGGCATGCTGGTCGAGGACATCGCCGGCTGGTGGCGGCTGCGGGAGGCGCTGGGCGCGCCGCCCGGCTTCGGCATCACCCTCGACATCGGACACTGCCGCTGCCTGGAGCCACAACCGGTGCCCGACTGCGTGGCGGCGGTCGCCGAGCACCTGGTGAACGTGCAGATCGACGACATGCGCCGGGGCGTGCACGAGCACCTGGAGTTCGGCGCGGGCGAGATCGACTTCCCGCCGGTGCTGCGCGCCCTCGCCGCCGCCGGCTACCGCGGCCTGGTGGCCGTGGAACTGCCCCGGCACTCCCACGCCGCCCCGGCCGTCGCGGCCCGCTCGCTCGACTTCCTCCGCGCCGCCGCCCGTGCCACCAGCGCCACGGCCGCCGCACCGGCCGCGACAGGTGCCGCCGCACCGGCCGCGACAGGTGCCGCCGCTACGGCCGCCGCCGGCGCAGACCGGCACCGGTCCACCGACTCGGCCCCTTTGCTCTGCAGCCGCGGAGGCAGCACCCCCGGATCGCCGGTGCTGCGTGGGGGGCTGCAGAGCAAAGGCGGTGGTTGAACACCTGCCACCCGGCTCGAAAGGGGAGACGGCATGACACCCGACCGACTGCGCGCCGCGCTGCGGGGCGTACCCGATCCGCAGTGGCTGGACGCGGCCCTGCGCCGCGTCACGACCGAGCCCGCGGCGATCCCGCGGCTGTTCGCCCTCGCCGCCCGGCGGTGCGGCCGGGGGCCGCTGCCCGACCCGCCCGGCTGGACCGTCGACGAGGCAGTGCGGGCGCTGCTGCTCACCGCGCTCCCCGCCGACCACGCCGCGGTGGCCGAGGCGCTCTACCGGCACGGCCACGCCGCCGAGAAACGCGCCGTGCTGCGCGCCCTGCCGCTGCTGCCGATCGGCGCGGAGTGCGTGCCGCTGCTGCACGACGCGATCCGCACCAACGACACCCGGCTGGTGGCCGCCGCCCTCGGCCCGTACGCCCGGCACCTGGAGCAACCCGCCTGGCGGCACGCGGTGCTCAAGTGCGTCTTCACCGGCGTGCCGCTGGCCGTCGTCGACGACCTGGACGGCCGGGCGGACGGCGAGCTGGCCGCGATGCTGGCCGCGCTCGCGGCCGAGCGGCACGCCGCCGGCCGCGCCATGCCCGCCGACGCCACCGGCCTGCTCGACCGGCTCGGCGCCGGCTCGCACCCCACCACCGCCAGGGAGGCGTGATGCGCATCTTCGACCCGCACATCCACATGACGTCCCGGACCACCGACGACTACGAGCGGATGGCCGCCGCCGGGGTGCGCGCCGTGGTGGAGCCGGCGTTCTGGCTGGGCCAGCCGCGCACCAGCGTGGACACGTTCGTCGACTACTTCGACTCGCTGATCGGCTGGGAGCCGTTCCGGGCCGGCCAGTTCGGCGTGCGACACCACGCCACCGTGGCGCTCAACCCGAAGGAGGCCAACGACCCGCGCTGCCGCCCGGTGCTCGACCTGCTCCCGCGCTACCTCGACAAGGACGGCGTGGTGGCGGTCGGCGAGATCGGCTACGACTCGATGACCCCGGCCGAGGACGCCGCCTTCGCCGGCCAGCTCGCCCTGGCCGTGGCGCACGACCTGCCCGCCCTCGTGCACACCCCGCACCGGGACAAGGCGCGCGGCGTCGAGCGCACCCTCGCCGTCGTCGCCGAGGCCGGCATCGACCCCGGGCGGGTGCTTGTCGACCACCTCAACGAGGTCACCGTGAAGCTGGTCCGGGACACCGGCTGCTGGCTCGGCTTCTCGATCTATCCCGAGACGAAGATGTCGCCGCCGCGGATGGTCGAGCTGCTGCGGACGTACGGGACCGAGCGGATGCTTGTCAACTCGGCCGCCGACTGGGGGCGCTCCGACCCGCTGCTCACCCGGGCCACCGCGGAGGCCATGCTGCTCGCCGGGTTCACCGAGGACGACGTGGACCGGGTGCTCTGGCGCAACCCCGTGGAGTTCTACGGCCAGTCCGGCCGGCTGGACCTCACCGACCTGGAGGACGCCGCCGCCACCTTCGCCGGCAACTCCATCCTGCGCGGAGGCGAGTGATGCGGCTGCGGCACGCCGACGGGACGACCGTCCACCTCGGCTACTGCACAAACGTCCACCCCGCCGAGGACCTGCCCGGGATCCTCGCCCAGCTCGACACCCACGCCGTCGCCGTCCGCCGGGCGCTCGACACCGACCGGCTGGGGCTGGGGCTCTGGCTGGCCGCCCCGGTGGCCGCCGCGCTCGCCGCCGACCCGGCGGCCCGCCGCCGGCTCCGGCACGAGCTGACCGTACGCGGGCTGGAGGTGGTCACCCTCAACGGCTTCCCGTACGCGGCCTTCCACGCGCCGGTGGTCAAGGGCGCCGTCTACCACCCGGACTGGACCACGCCGGACCGGCTCGCGTACACCCTGGACCTGGCCCGGGTGCTGGCCGACCTGCTCCCCGACGACGCGGCCCGTGGCTCGATCTCCACCCTGCCGCTGGCCTGGCGCACGCCGTGGGACACCGGCCGGGCCGAGGCCGCCCGCCGCCGCCTCGACGCCCTCGCCGCCGGGCTGGCCGCGGTGGAGCGGGAGACCGGCCGCGGCGTGCGGGTCGGCTTCGAACCGGAACCGGGCTGTCTGGTGGAGTCCACGGGACAAGCACGCGAGGTATTGTCAGCCATGGATACCGACCGGCTCGGGATCTGCCTGGACCTGGCGCACCTCGCCTGCGCCTGGGAGGAGCCGGTCGAGGCACTCGCGCGGCTGCGGGACGCCGGGCTGCCGGTGGTCAAGGTGCAGGTCTCCGCTGCCGTCGAGGCGCCCGACCCGGCCGGCTCGGCCGAGGCGCTGCGCCGCTGGGTCGAGCCGCGCTTCCTGCACCAGACCCGGGCCGCGGGCTGCGCCGGTGCCGCCGACCCGGCCGACCCGGCGTACGCGGCCGACGACCTCGACGCCGCCCTCGACGCGCGGCTGCCCGGGGCGTGGCGGGTGCACTACCACGTGCCGCTGCACGCCCCGCCCGAACCGCCGCTGCGCTCCACCGTGCCGGTGCTGCGGGCCGCTCTCGCCGCGCTCTACGCCGGCCCGGTCGCCGGCTGCGACCACCTCGACGTCGAGACGTACACCTGGGGGGTGTTGCCGGCGGCGCGGCGGCCGCGCACCGACGCGGAGCTGGCCACCGGCATCGCCGCCGAGCTAGCCTTCGCCCGCGACGAGCTGGTCGGCCTGGGCCTGGCCACCACGGCCGGAGTGACCCGGTGAGCCGGCGGCTCGTGGTGCTCGACGTGGTGGGGCTGACCCCGAGGCTGCTGGCGCACATGCCCCGGCTGCGCGCGGTCGCCGAGGCCGGCTTCGCGGCCGAGCTGGGCACCGTGCTACCCGCGGTGACCTGCTCGGTGCAGTCCACCTTCCTCACCGGCGAGCCACCGTCCGGGCACGGCATCGTCGGCAACGGCTGGTACTTCCGCGACCTCGGTGAGGTGCTGCTGTGGCGGCAGCACCACGCCCTGGTGGGCGGGGAGAAGCTGTGGCAGGCCGCGCGCCGGGTCGAGCCCGGCTACCGGGTCGCCAACGTCTGCTGGTGGTACGCCATGGGCGCCGACGTGGACTGGACGGTCACCCCGCGCCCGGTCTACCACGCCGACGGGCGCAAGGAGCCGGACTGCTGGACCGACCCGCCCGAGCTGCACGACTCCCTGACCGAGGCGCTCGGCACCTTCCCGCTGTTCACCTACTGGGGGCCGGGCGCCGGGCTGCCCTCGTTGCGGTGGATCTGCCGCGCCGCCGAGCGGATCCTGGCCGACCACGCGCCCGACCTGACCCTGGTCTACGTCCCGCACCTCGACTACGACCTGCAACGCTTCGGCCCGTCCTCGCCCCGGGCGGCCGCGGCGGCGGCCGAGCTGGACGCGGTGCTCGCGCCGCTGCTCGACGCCGCCCGGGACCGGGACGCCACGGTGGTGGCGCTCTCCGAGTACGGCATCACCGACGTCTCCCGGCCGGTGGACGTCAACCGGTTGCTGCGCGCCGAGGGGCTGCTGCGGGTCTACACCCAGGCCGGCATGGAGTACCTGGACCCGTGGACCTCGCGGGCCTTCGCGGTCGCCGACCACCAGGTGGCACACGTGTACGTGCGGGACCCGGCCGACGTGCCCGCGGTGGCGAAGCTCTGTGCGGCGCTGCCCGGGGTGGCCGAGGTGCTGGACCCCGCCGGCCAGGCCGGGCACGGGCTGGACCATCCGCGCTCCGGCGAGCTGGTGCTGGTGGCCGAGCCGGACGCCTGGTTCACCTACTACTACTGGCTGGACGACGCCCGCGCCCCCGACTTCGCCCGGCTCGTCGAGATCCACCGCAAGCCCGGCTACGACCCGGCCGAACTCTTCTTCGACCCGGCGGCGCCGGGCGCCGCGAAACGCCGGGCCGCGGTCGCGCTGGCCCGCAAGAAGCTCGGGATGCGCTACCTCATGAGCGTGGTCGGGCTGGACGCCGGCGCCCGCGCGGTCCGCGGCTCGCACGGCCGGCTCCCCGCCGACCCGGCCGACGGGCCGGTGCTGCTCTGCTCCGACCCGGCCGCGGCGCGGGACCGGCTGGCCGCGACCGACGTCAAGGCGTTGCTGCTCCAACTCGCCGGACTGGCCCAGGAGGCCCCATGACCGTGACCGTCGCACCGACCGACCCGGCCCTGCTGCGGGACCGCTTCGACGCGGCGCTCGCCGCGTTCCTCGGCGAACGCGGGCCGGGTCGGCCGGACGACGGTACGGGGGCCGTGCACGCCGTGCTCCGCCGGTTCGTCCTGGCCGGCGGCAAGCGGCTGCGGCCCCTGTTCTGCTACTGGGGCTGGCGGGGCTTCGGCGGCCCCGACGGGACCCCCATCGTGGTGGCCGCGGCGGCGCTGGAGCTGTTCCACGCCTTCGCGCTGATCCACGACGACATCCTGGACCGCAGCGACCGCAGGCGCGGCCGACCCACCGTGCACCGCGTCTTCGCCGACCAGCACGCCGGGGCCGGCTGGCGCGGCGACCCGGAGGCGTACGGCCGGCAGGCGGCCCTGCTCTGCGGCGACCTCTGCGCCGCCTGGTCCGGGCAGATGTTCCACGGCTGCGGGCTGGACACCGAGCGGCTGCGCCGGGGCCATGCCGTGCTGGCTCGGATGCGGGCCGAGGTGATCGCGGGGGAGTACCTCGACGTGGTGGCCGCGGCCGGCGACGGCTCGGTGGCCAGCGCCCTCGCGGTGGTCCGGATGAAGACGGCCCGCTACACGGTGACCCGCCCGGTGCAGGTGGGCGCCGCCCTGGCCGGGGCGGACCCGGAGGTCGTGGCGGCGCTGGCCGGGTTCGGCGACCCGCTCGGGGACGCCTTCCAGCTCCGCGACGACCTGCTCGGCGTCTTCGGCGACCCGGCGGTGACCGGCAAGTCCAACCTGGACGACCTGCGGGAGGGCAAGCCGACCGTGCTGCTGGCGCTGGCCCGGGCGCACGCCGGGCCGGCCGGGCTGGCGCGGCTGCGGGCCCTGGTCGGCGACCCGGCGCTGGGTCCGGCGGGCGCCGCCGAGGTGCGCGGCATCGTCGAGGCGTCCGGGGCCCGGGCGGCGGTGGAGCGCATGATCCGGTCGCGGGCCGACGCCGCCCTGGCCGCCCTGGACCGGCTGCCGCTGTCCGGGCCGGCCCGGGCGGCGCTGGCCGACCTGGCGGCCCGGGCCGTGGACCGCCGCCGCTGACGCCGACTTTTGTCGCAGATTGACGAAAGTCGTTCCGGAACCAACGGAAGCTATGGACAGTCGAATCGAAAGGTCTTAATGTCGTGCGCAAGCACGAAGCTGTTTCGTCGAGGTGAACCGCCCCAACCGGCAGCCCCGACGAGGTGACCGCCGGCCGGCCGCAACCACCGGTGGTCACGGCCCACCGAGCCTCATCCGGCGGGCCCGGCGCAGCATCCCCGCACGGCATCCGGCGCGACGCGCGCCCGATCCTGGCTGCGCGCGTCAGGAAGGGACAGCAGAGGCATGTCCAGCCCCCACCACACCCCCACCCGACGATGGCTCCCCGCCGGATCGGCGCTGCTGCTCGCGGCGGCCGCCGGCGCGGTCGGCCTGGCCGCGACCCCCGTCCCGGCGTCCGCGCATCCCATCTCCGCGACCGACTTCCAGCAGGTGGAACTCGCCCGCGGCGTCGCCGAGACCGGCGAACCGATGTCCCTCGCGGTGCTGCCCGACCGTTCGGTCCTGCACACCGCCCGCAACGGCACGCTGCGGCGCACCGACGCCGCGGGCGTCACCACCGTGATCGGGACCCTGCCCGTCTACACCCACGACGAGGAGGGGCTCCAGGGCGTCGGCGTCGACCCCGGCTTCGGGAGCAACCGGCAGATCTACCTCTACTACGCGCCCCCGCTGTCCACCCCGGCCGGCGACGCACCCGCCACCGGCAGCGACTTCTCCGCCTGGCGGGGCGTCAACCGGCTCTCCCGGTTCACCCTCAACGCCGACTTCACGCTCAACCAGGCGAGCAAGGTCGACGTGCTGGACGTGCCGGCCGACCGGGGCATGTGCTGCCACGTCGGCGGCGACATCGACTTCGACGCCGCCGGCAACCTCTACCTCTCCACCGGCGACGACACCAACCCGTTCGACTCCGGCGGCTACGCGCCGATCGACGAGCGGACCGACCGCAACCCGGCGTACGACGCGCAGCGCAGCGCCGGCAACACCAACGACCTGCGCGGCAAGATCCTGCGGATCAAGGTGAACGCCGACGGGTCGTACTCGATCCCCTCCGGCAACCTCTTCCCGGTCGGCACCGCGAAGACCCGGCCGGAGATCTACGCCATGGGCTTCCGCAACCCGTTCCGCATGAGCGTCGACAAGGCCACCGGCGCCGTCTACGTCGGCGACTACGGCCCGGACGCCGGCACCAGCTCGGCCCGCGGCCCGTCCGGGCAGGTCGAGTTCGACCGGGTCACCGCGCCGGGCAACTACGGCTGGCCGTACTGCACCGGCACCAACACGGCGGCCGAGACGTACGCCGAGTGGGACTTCGCCGCCGGCACGGCCGGCGCGAAGTACAACTGCGCGGGCGGCCCCACGAACAACTCCTTCCGCAACACCGGCCAGAGCACCCTGCCGGCCGCCAGGCCGGCCTGGATCCGGTACGCCGGCGACGCCGGCAGCCCGCCCGAGTTCGGCGGCGGCTCCGAGTCGCCGATGGCCGGCCCGGTCTACCGGTACGACGCCGCCAACCCGTCCACCACGAAGTTCCCGCAGTCCTTCGACGGGCAGTTCTTCGCCACCGAGTTCGGCCGGGGCTGGATCAAGCCGATCCACCTCAACGCCGACGGCTCGCCCGGCACCATCGACGCCTTCGGATGGACCGGCAAGCAGGTGATGGACTCCGCGTTCGGGCCGGACGGCGCCTACTACGTGCTCGACTACGGCACCGGCTACTTCAACGGCGACGCCAACTCGGCGCTGTACCGCTTCGACTACCTCGGCGGCGGCAACCGCGCGCCGGTGGCCCGGGCCGCGGCCGACAAGACCTCCGGCGCCGCCCCGCTGGCCGTCGCCTTCTCCTCGGCCGGCTCGTCCGACCCGGAGGGCGGGGCGCTCACGTACGCCTGGGCGTTCGGTGACGGCGGCACCTCGACGGCGGCGAACCCGTCGCACACCTACACCGCCAACGGCCGCTACACCGCCACGCTGACCGTCCGGGACCCGCAGGGCGCCACCGGCACCGCCAGCGTGATCATCACGGTGGGCAACACCGCGCCGACGGTCACCGTGAACAGCCCGGGCAACGGGCAGCTCTTCTCCTTCGGCGACACCGTGCCGTTCCGGATCACCGTCACCGACCCGGAGGACGGCACCATCGACTGCGCCAAGGTCAAGATGACCTACGTGCTCGGCCACGACCAGCACGGCCACCAGATCACCTCGGCGACCGGCTGCACCGGGTCGATAAGCATCCCGGTCGACGGCGAGCACGACGACGCGGCGAACATCTTCGCGATCTTCGACGCCGAGTACACCGACTCCGGCGGCCTGACCACGCACACCCAGCAGACCCTCCAGCCCCGCCACCGGCAGGCCGAGCACTTCAAGACCTCCGCCGGGATCAACACCTTCGACAAGGCGACCGCCGAGGGCGGCAGGACGGTCGGTGACATCCACAACGGGGACTGGATCGCGTTCGAGCCGTACCAGCTCGGCAACGTCACCGGCTTCAGCGCCCGGGTCTCCTCGGCCGGGGTGGGCGGCACCCTCCAGGTCCGCGCCGGGTCGGCGACCGGCGCCGTCCTCGGCTCGGCCACCGTGCCGGTGACCGGCGGGTGGGACACGTTCACCACGGTGACCGGCGCGATCGCCAACCCGCCCGCCGGGACCACCACCCTCTACCTCACGTTCGCGGGCGGCGCCGGCGCACTCTACGACGTGGACTCGTTCACCCTCACCACCTCCGCCGTCCGCACCGGGCCGATCCGGGGGCTGGCCGGCAAGTGCCTCGACGTCCGCAACGCCGCGACCGCCGACGGCACCCAGATCCAGCTCTACACCTGCAACGGCACCGCCGCGCAGAGCTGGACGGTGACCCCGAACTCGACGGTCAAGGCGCTGGGCAAGTGCCTCGACGTCTCCGGCGGCGCGACCGCCGACGGCACCAAGATCCAGCTCTGGACGTGCAACGGCACCGGCGCGCAGAACTGGTCCGCCCAGGCCGACGGCACGCTGCGCAACCCACAGTCCGGCAAGTGCCTCGACGTCTCCGGCAACAACTCCGCCGACAGCACCCCCGTGCACCTCTGGACCTGCACCGGCGCCGCGAACCAGAAGTGGACCCTGCCCTGATCCGACGGTGCGGGGCCGGGTGGCCGGCCCCGCACCCCGTCCGGCCCTGGAGAGCGACATGAGACTCCTCCGCACCGCCCTCGGCGCGGCCACCGCCGTCCTCGCCACCCTCGCCTGCACCACCCCGGCCACCCCGGCGGCCGCCACCGACGCCCCCTACGACGTGCTGGTCTTCTCCAAGACCGCCGGCTTCCGGCACGACGCCATCCCGGCCGGCATCCAGGCCATCCGCGACCTCGGGGCGGCGAACAACTTCACCGTCACCGCCACCGAGGACGCCGCCCAGTTCACCACCGCCAACCTGGCCCGGTACGAGGCGGTGGTCTTCCTCAACACCACCGGTGACGTGCTCGACGCCACCCAGCAGACCGCCTTCGAGGCGTACGTCGGCGCGGGCGGGGGCTACGTGGGCGTGCACGCCGCCGCCGACACCGAGTACGACTGGCCGTTCTACGGCAACCTGGTGGGCGCCTGGTTCGCCTCCCACCCGGCCATCCAGGCGGCGAACGTGAAGGTGGAGGACCGCGGGCACGCCGCCACCGCCCACCTGCCGCAGACCTGGAACCGCACCGACGAGTGGTACAACTACCGCACCAACGCCCGGTCCACCGCGCACGTGCTGGCCACCCTCGACGAGTCGTCCTACTCCGGCGGCTCGATGGGCGGCGACCACCCGCACGCCTGGTGCAAGGCGTACGCGGGCGGCCGGTCCTTCTACACCGGCGGCGGCCACACCCAGGCGTCCTACGCCGAGCCCGCGTTCCGCGCCCACCTGCTCGGCGGCATCCGGTACGCGGCCGGCCGCAGCAAGGCCGACTGCCGCCCGGAGACCGGCTACACGGCGCTCTACAACGGCGCCACCACCGGCTGGTCCCAGGCCGGGCCGGGCAGCTTCACCAACGCCGACGCCACCCTCACCTCGGTCGGCGGGATGGGCCTGTACTGGTACAGCGCCAAGCAGTTCACCAACTACTCGCTGAAGCTGGACTGGCGGCTGGCCGGCGACGACAACTCCGGCGTGTTCATCGGCTTCCCGCCGTCGAGCGACCCCTGGTCGGCCGTGAACAACGGCTACGAGATCCAGATCGACCCGACCGACAGCCCCGACCGGACCACCGGCGCGGTCTACACCTTCAAGTCCGCCGACCTCGCGGCCCGCGACGCGGCGCTCAACCCGGCGGGGGAGTGGAACACCTACGAACTGCTGGTCGAGGGCGAGCGGCTCCAGGTCTTCCTCAACGGCGTGCGGATCAACGACTTCACCAACACGGACCCCGCCCGGTCCCTCGCCGGGCACGTCGGCATCCAGAACCACGGCACCGGCGACGACGTCTCGTTCCGCAACATCCGGATCAAGGAACTGGGCGGCACGCCGCCGACCGGGAACACCACCGTGCAGGCCGAGGCGTTCAGCTCGGCCAGCGGCGTCACCCCGTTCACCAAGGCCGGCGCCAACGGCGGGCAGACCCTCGGCTACGTCGACCCGGGCGACTGGGCCGCGTACCAGGGGCTCGACCTGACCGGGGCGACCTCGTTCCGGGCCCGGGTGGTCTCCGGTGGACCCGGCGGCACCATCCAGGTCCGCACCGGCTCCCCGACGGGGACCGTGCTCGGTCAGGTGGCGGTGCCGAACACCGGAAGCTGGACCACGTTCGCCGACGTCAGCACCGCGCTGACCGGTGTGCCGACCGGCAGCCAGACCGTCTGGCTGACCTTCACCGGCACCGGCTCCGGGCTGTTCGACGTCGACGACTTCACCCTGGTCCGGGGCGGCGGCAGCGGTGGGACCGGACCGGTCCGGGGCCTCGCCGGAAAGTGCCTCGACGTGCGGAGCGGCGCCACCGCGGACGGCACCCAGATCCAGCTCTACACCTGCAACGGCAGCGCCGCGCAGACCTGGACGGTGACCCCGAACTCCACCGTCAAGGCGCTGGGCAAGTGCCTCGACGTGTCCGGCGGCGGGTCCGCCGACGGCACGAAGATCCAGCTCTGGACGTGCAACGGCACCGGGGCCCAGAACTGGTCGGCGCAGGCCGACGGCACGCTGCGCAACCCGCAGTCCGGCAAGTGCCTCGACGTGGCGGGCAACAACTCCGCCGACAGCACCCCGGTGCAGCTCTGGTCCTGCACCGGCGCCGCGAACCAGCGGTGGACCCTGCCCTGATCGGCGGGCCGGCGGCGGACCGGGCGACCTGCGGGATCCGCCCGGCCCGCCGCCGGGGTGCTGCCGTACCTTGACCGTGTGGGACGCCTGGAGCAGTGGCGTCGGGTCGCCCGGGCGGGCCCGAGGGTCGGTGGCGCGCTGCGGGCCGCCCTGCTCCGCGTGCTGCGCCGCGACGGGGAGCCGGCCGGGCCTGCGCCCAGCCTCACCCGGCTGGACGCGCTCATCGACGAGTTCGCCGCCGGTCAGCCGGTGCGCTGGCGGGTGGGCGGCCAGCCCCGCCCGCTGCCCGGCGCGGTCGACGCGGCCGCGTACCGGATCATCCAGGAGGCGCTGACCGACGCGTGCCGGCACGATGCGGGCGCGGCCGCCGCGGTGCGGCTGCGCTACGACCCCGCCGGCCTCACCGTCGAGATACGCGGCGACGGGCCCGCCGTCCCGGCCGCCGGCCTGCGGGCGCGTGCCGAGTCGGTCGGCGGCCGCTTCCACGCCGGGCCGGGCCCGGAGGGCGGCTGGCTGGTCCGCGCCGAACTGCCCGCCCCCGAGGACGAGGCGGAGCTGTCCTGACCCTTCCGCGCCGGTCCGGTCCGACCTAGAGTGAGGGCGGCGACCGCGAGGTGGCCGGTGACCCGGCGGGAGGCGCAACCCGGCGGGCCCCGACGCGAACGCGTCCACCGGTGCCGTCGTGGCCGCCCACACCCGGTCGCCTCGCCCCGGTCCGCTACGGAATCCCCCATCACGACAGGGGAGAAGGACACATGGCGCGACCCATCACGCTCTTCACCGGCCAGTGGGCCGACCTTCCGTTCGACGAGGTCTGCCGGCTCGCCGCCGAGTGGGGATACGACGGCCTGGAGATCGCCTGCTGGGGCGACCACTTCGAGGTCGACAAGGCGCTCGCCGACGAGGCGTACGTGGACCGCAAGCGGGCCACCCTCGCCAAGCACAACCTCCAGGTCTTCGCCATCTCCAACCACCTGGTCGGTCAGGCGGTCTGCGACCACCCGATCGACGAGCGGCACCAGGACATCCTCCCCGCCCGGATCTGGGGCGACGGCGAGCCGGAGGGCGTCCGCCGGCGCGCCGCCGAGGAGATGAAGGACACCGCCCGGGCGGCGGCGAAGCTCGGCGTGAAGACCGTGGTCGGCTTCACCGGCTCGTCGATCTGGCACACCCTGGCCATGTTCCCGCCGGTCCCGCCGGCCATGATCGAGCGCGGCTACCAGGACTTCGCCGACCGGTGGAACCCGATCCTGGACGTCTTCGACGAGGTGGGTGTGCGCTTCGCCCACGAGGTGCATCCCAGCGAGATCGCCTACGACTACTGGACCACCAAGCGGGCGCTGGACGCGATCGGCCACCGCCCCGCGTTCGGGCTGAACTGGGACCCGTCGCACTTCGTCTGGCAGGAGCTGGACCCGGTCAACTTCATCTTCGACTTCGCCGACCGGATCTACCACGTCGACTGCAAGGACGCGAAGGTGCGCACCGGGGACGGCCGGCGCGGCCGGCTCTCCTCCCACCTGCCCTGGGCGGACCTGCGGCGGGGGTGGGACTTCGTCTCCACGGGCCACGGGGACGTGCCGTGGGAGGACTGCTTCCGCGCGTTGAACGCGATCGGCTACACCGGCCCGATCTCGATCGAGTGGGAGGACGCCGGCATGGACCGCCTGGTCGGCGCCCCCGAGGCGCTCCAGTTCGTCCGCCGGCTCGCCTTCGACGCCCCGACCGCCGCCTTCGACGCGGCGTTCAGCAGCAGCCGGGACTGACCGCGCGGTCCCCGGGGCCGGCACGGCCGGTCCCGGGGGCGGCCCGCACCAGGCGGCGGAACCTGGTCGCTCACCGGCCGGGCCGCGCCGACCGGGGCGGCCGTCAGCAGGCGGCGAAGACCTGGTCGCTGACCAGCCGGGCCGCGCCGACCAGCCCGGCCCGATCGTCGAGGTCGGAGAGGACGATCGGCATGCTGCCGGTGGCCAGCGGGGTCGAGCGCCGGTAGACGACGCCGCGGATCTCGGCGAGCAGCACCGGGCCGATGCCGGGCGCCGCGCCGCCGATGATCACGATGGCCGGGTTGACGAAGCTGACCAGGCCCACCAGCACCTGCCCGAGCCGGCGGGCGGCGTCGCGCACCAGGGTCTGCGCGGCCGGGTCGCCGGCGGTCGCCGCCGCGGCCACGTCGGCCACGGTGAGCGCGCCGGCGGCGGCCAGCCGGTCGGCGAGCGCCGTCGAGCGCCCGGCCCGCGCGGCGGTCACCGCCTCCCGCACCAGGGCGGCATCCCCGCAGTACGCCTCGACGCAGCCGGTGTTGCCGCAGGTGCACAGCGGCCCGTCCTCGGTGAGCTGGAGGTGCCCGATGTCCCCGGCGCCGCTGGCCGCACCCCGGTAGAGCGCCCCGCCGAGCACCAGCCCGCAGCCCACCGCGTCGCCCAGCTTCACGTAGAGGAAGTCGTCGAACGGCCGGCCCGTGCCGGCGTGCCGCTCGCCCAGGGCCATCACGTTGGCGTCGTTGTCCACCTGCACCGGGCAGCCCAGCTCGGCGGCGATGGTGTCGCGTACCGGGAACTGATGCCAGCCGGGCAGCGCGGGCGGGGAGACCGGGGCGCCGTCGCGGACCGCGACCGGCGCGGGAAGCGCCACCCCGACGCCGGCCAGCCGGGCCAGCCCGGCCTCGGCCCGCAGCTTGCCGAGCAGTTCGACCGCCCGGCCGATCACCGCCTCCGGGCCGAGCCGGACGTCGACCGGCTCGCCGTGCCGGGCGAGCAGGGTCAGCTCGCCGTCGGTGAGCGCGACCTCCAGCCGCCCGTCGCCGACCCGCACCGCGCCGAAGCGCACCTGCCGACCGATCCGCAGCAGCGAGGAGCGGCGCCCACCCCGGGACGCGGCCGGCCCGGCGGTCTCCACCAGGCCCTGCGCGGTCAGCCGGTCCGCCTCGGCGGTGAACCGGGCCCGGGGCAGGCCCAGGACGTCGGCCAGTTCGACCCGCGAGCGCGGGCCGTCGTCGCGCAGCAGGCGCAGCAGCCGCGCCTGGTCCGCGTTCTCCGGTCCGACCATCGTCATCACGATCACCTCCCCCCGAATGTGCCACACCGGCATCACGGCCGCGTGACGCGAGGGGGCCGCCCCGGTTTCCCGGCACGGCCCCCTGCGGTCGAACGGTCGGGTCGGTCAGCCCCGCAGACCCGACATGTGCTGGTAGCTGATCTCCGCGTAGCGCAGCGACCGGCCCGGGTCGGCGGCCCCGCCCGGCGCGTTGTCCTGCTCCCACATCGGGTTGTGGTAACCCTTCGCGCCCATGTTGGCGAAGAAGTTCCCGTAGTCGATGTCACCCTGGCCGAGCGGCACCATGGCGTAGCCGGCCGCGGTGGCCGGGTCGTAGGTGCCGTCCTTGGCGTGGAACAGCGGGAACCGGATGGGCTGGGCCGCGACCACGGCCAGCGGGTCGAAGACGTCGGTCTGGGTCACCCCGTCCGGGTCGGTGTAGCTGCGGAACCGGTGCTGGGCCACGTGCGCCCAGTAGATGTCCATCTCGAACCAGACCCACTCCGGGTTGGTCCGCCCGATGAAGTACTCCAGCTTGCGGACGCCGGAGGACCGGGTCGGCCGCCCCAGCGCGTCCAGCGGCCCGCTGTCCAGCAGGAAGTTGTACGCGGCGTCGTGGTTGTGCGTGTACAGCTTCAGGCCCCGGGCCGCGGCCATCTCGCCGAAGGTGTTCCACCGGTCCACGGCGGCGTCCCAGTCGGCCTTGTAGTTGCTGCCGGTCGGGTCGCTGCCGGTGCCGATGTGGGTCATGCCGAGGATCTCGGCGGTGTCCAGGGTCTGCTCGAACGCGGCGATCGTGTCCGGGGTGACCGTGCCCGGGATCGACGCGTGCGAGCCGTTGGCGCGCAGACCGTTGTCGTCGAGGATCTTGCGGATCTCCGCCGGGGTGATCTGCCGGCCGAGGATCGAGGTGTGCTGGGTGTACCCGGCGAACTCGACCTCCTTGTAGCCGATCTCGGCGAGCCGGCCGAGGACCCGCTCGAACCCGAAGGGCACCCCGCTGCCGTCGTCGGCGGCGCCGATCCGGTCCCGGACGCTGTAGAGGATGATGCCCCGCTTGCCGGTCGGGACGAGCAGTCCGTTGCCGGCGAAGGCGGCCGACGGGAGCCCGGCGGCGCCGACGGCGACGGCGCCCGCCGCCCCGGCGATGGTGCCGAGCATCCGGCGGCGGCTCATACCGTGCGCTGTGTCGTTCATGTCCTGACTGCCTTTCTGACGGTGCTGGATGGTGTGTGAGAAAGGAGGTCGGGTGGGCCGCCCGGGTGACGGCCCACCCGGGCGTCACGGGGTGACGCCGATGCCCTGGCCGGTGAACTCGACCCAGTTGAGGTTGCCGAAGCCGCCGGCCGGGCCGCCGGGGACGGTGGTCAGGACCAGGTAGAGCTTGTGCGTCCCGCCGGGGTCGGTGACCGGCACGGTGGTGCTCGTGAAGGCGTTGTTGCCCGAGGTCGCGTTGACCGTGGCCGTGGCCAGCAGCGGGCCGGTGGGGGAGTCCAGCCGGAACTGGACGCCGAACCGGGGCTGCCCGGCGGTGGCGGCGCTGCCCCCGGAGGTGCGCAGCGTCACCGACTGCATGTTCGTCAGGTTCACGGTGTTGTTGATCGCGATCCAGTCGCCGGGGTCGAGGCTGCCGCGCTGCTGCCCACCCCCGGTGTCCGCGCTGGTGCCCACCGTGGTGCCGGACTCCTCGGTGGCGAACTCGACCTCCTGGCGCTTGGCCTGGATGATCTGCTGGTCCACCGTGGTCAGCGCCGGTTGGCCGTTGGCGCCCTGGTCGGTGTACGACGCGCTGACCACGCCGTAGATGTAGCCGCCGTGCGAGGCGTCGTCGGCGTCCGTGGGCAGCACGCCCGAGCAGCCGAACTGGTTGGCCTCACCGTGCCCGTGGCTGTCGTGGCCGAGCACGAAGGTCACCTCGACCTTGGCGCAGTCGACCGGCCCGTCCTCCGGGTCGGTGACGGTGACCGTCCACGGGATGTCGTCGCCCCAGCTGAAGAAGCCGCCTTCGAGCGGGGTGGTGACCGTGACCGTCGGCGCGGTGTTGCCGACCGTGATCGTGGTGTTCGCCGACGCGGTCTTGCCGCTGGAGTCGGTCACCGTGAGCCGGGCGGTGTAGACGCCGTTGGCGGTGTAGGTGAACGACGGGTTCGGGTCGATCGAGTCGGTGGTGCCGTTGCCGTCGAAGTCCCAGGCGAACGAGATGGAGTCCGCCGGGTCCGGGTCCTTCGAGCCGTCGCTGGAGAAGGCGACGGTCAGGGGTGCCCGGCCGTTGGTCGGGGTGGCGTTCAGCACGGCGGTCGGCGCCCGCAGGCCCTTGACGTAGCTGAACTTGAGCATGGCCGCGTCCGGGTTGACGTTGAAGAACCCGTCGCCGTACGTCAACAGGTAGAAGTTGCCGTCCGCGCCCCAGCGCATGTCCATGGGGTTGTCGCAGAGGAACGGCTTCGCGGGCGTGGTGGGCGCCGGCCCGCAGTTCAGCACGTTGTTGATCTTCAGGATGTCGCCCTGGTCGTCCAGCCGGATCTCCTTGAGGGTGTCCCGGGTGAACTCACCGAAGAAGATCGCGCCGTCGTAGTACTCGGGGAACTTCGTCTCCGACCTCAGCTCCGGGTCGAAGTCGTACTTCGCCGCTCCGTGCGGGCCGACGCCGCCCGTGCCCAGCTCCGGGAAGAGCACCGGGCAGGTCTGCGTGGGAGTCGACAGGTAGGACTCCGGGCAGGGCGTCGGGGCCTGGAACGAGTACCACAGCTCCGACTTCTCCACCTGCGGCAGGTCGGTCAGGCCGGTGTTGTGTCGCGAGGTGTTCTTCGGGGCCGCGCAGTCGAACGGTGCCACCGGGGAGATCGGAGTGGTGGTCCAGTCCATCTCGATGTACGGCAGGTTCGGCTGCACGCACATCGGCCAGCCGTAGTTCGCCGGCTTGTCGACGACCATCATTCGGCCGGTGCCGGCGGGACCGCGGCCCACCTGGGCGACCGAGGAGTCCGGCGAGTAGTCGGTGATGTAGGCGACGTCGTTCTTGTCGAGGGTGATCCGGAACGGGTTCCGGAAGCCCATGGCGTAGACCTCCGGCCGGGTCCTGTCGGTCCCGGCCGGGAACAGGTTCCCCGCCGGAACGGTGTACGACCCGTCCGCGCCCACGGTGATCCGCAGGATCTTGCCGCGCAGGTCGTTGGTGTTGGCCGAGCTGCGCCGGGCGTCGACGAACGGGGCCTGGTAGACGCCGGTGGCGCTGACCGAGTCGTTGTGCGGCGAGAAGCCGCCGGACCCGCCGCCGCCGGCCGGGGTGTCGTCCCCGGTGACCAGCCAGAGGTTGTTCTTCGAGTCGAACGCGATGTCACCGGCCACGTGGCAGCAGGCGCCCCGGTCCACCGGCACCTGGAGGATCTTCTGCTCGGTGCTCACGTCCAGCGACGGGGTCTCCCCGTCGACGAACTTGAACCGGGAGAGCTGGAAGTAACCCTTCCACCGGTCCCACGCGGCCGGGTCGGTGCTGGTGGTCGGCGCGCTGCCCGTCGGGGTGTCCAGCGGGGGCGCGTAGTAGAGGTAGACCCACTTGTTGGTGGCGAAGTCGTGGTCCACCGCCGGGCCGTACATCCCGTCCTCGCTGTTGGTGTAGACGGGGATCTGGGCCAGCACGGTCGTCTCGTTGGTCTCCGGGTCGTGCAGCCGGACGCCGCCACGCCGGTCGGTCTGGAGCACCCGGCCGTCGGGGAGCACGTCGAAGCCGATCGGCTCGTTGACGTTGGGCTGCGCCCCGACCACCGTCATCTGGTAGTTGGCCAGCACGGTCGCGCCGCAGTCGCCGTCGGTGACGCCGGCCGCCCACTGGATCGCCCCGCCGAGGTGGGCCCGCAGGTCGGCGCTGTCGTAGCTCTCCGGGGTGGCCCCGAGTCCGGTGTAGAACGAGCGGCCGCCCTGGTAGTCCTTGCACCAGGTGACCGGGTGGTCGAAGCCCATGCTGCCGCCGGCGTAGGTCTTCTCGTCCACCGTGGCCAACACGTGCGAGACGCCCCGGACGTTGGCCGCGAAGTTGTACCACCGGTCGGTGGTGGACCAGCGCTGGGGAAGCGTCTCCGACGCCGGGTGGACCCGGTCGGCGACGGTGACGGTCGCCCGGCTCGCGGCGGTCGGCGCGCCGGTGGCCCGGGTGCCGAGCACGTTGGTGAGGAACGACCAGTCCGGCTCGGCCTCGATGGCGGAGTGGACGCCGACGAAGCCCCCGCCGTCGCGGTAGTACGCCTCGAAGGCGGCCTGCTGCGCGTCGTCGAGCACGTCGCCGGCGGTGTTCAGGAAGACCACGGCGCGGAACTGCTTCAGGTGCGGCTGGTCGAACTTGCGGGGGTCGTTGGTGACCTCGACGGTGAAGCGGCGCTCCTGTCCGAGTTTCTGGACGGCCTGCACGCCGGCCGCCGTGGCGGCGTTGTTGCCGCCGGCCGACCTGGTGAAGACGAGCACCTTGTACTGGATGCCGTTGCTGACGGGTGCGGGTGCGGTGAGCACCGGCGCGGCCTGCGCCGGCGTCGGAGCGCGCTCCGCCGTCGCGACGAGCGACGCGGCGACGAGAGTGAGCAGGCTGAGATGGGTGGCGGCCCTGCGGCCGAACGGTCTTCTGCGCATCGAACCTCGCTCTGGTCGGGCGGGTCCGCCTCAGCGCCGGGACGAGGCTGAGGAGGTCGCTGGAAGGTGACGAGAGCCTGGCCAGGTTCTACGCGAGACGATATTTGCGACCGAGACCAAAGAGAAGAGGTTGAAGCCAAAAGTTTTTGATGAACCACTCCCACTTTTGTTCAGGATCATCAAAAGTGGGAGTGGAGTCTCGTTCGGACAGACGAGAGCGGGCCGGTCGCCCGAAGGCGACCGGCCCGCTGCCCGGTTGGCGTCAGAGGTTGTTGCTCGTGCCGGACGACCTGGTGCTCGTGCCGGTGGTCGACGTGCTGGTCGAGCCCGTGCCGGTCGAGCCGGACTTGGCGCCGACGGCGGCCGGCGTGCCGGCGAACGGCTTGTCGGCGTCGGTCAGCCCCGGCTTGCTTCCGTTGCCGGTGGCGGTGCCCAGCTTCTCGCCGAGCTTGGTCTGCCCCAGCTTGTCCTTGCCCTCCGAGTAGAGCCGGGTCGCCTGGGCCTGCGCGACTCCCGCCGCCTCCTGGACGGTCGGGTGGTCGAGCACCTTGCGGCCCCGGACCACCAGCTCCTCGTACTTCTCCCGGCCGGCACGGGCGCCCAGGACGAATCCCGCAGCCAGCCCGCCAAGAAACATGATCTTTCCGCGCATGGCGGCTCCTTCCGTACCTGACGCGCCGCCGATCCCGGCCCGGTGGCCCCGGGCGGGAACGACCTTCTCGCGCCTGCGTCCTCTGTCGTCGGCTAACTACCCATCCTGCTCTCCGCTCATACCTCCCTGTGCCGAGATGGCGATTTGTCCGGTATTCTCACTGCGTCCCGTGGCCCGCCACCGGGTGGGGGAGGCGGGGTAACCCCCTGGCGCACCACCCCCCGATGTCCTGTACTCTTGTCCCCGTCGCACGGCGCGGAGAGATCCGCAGCCGGGTGATCTACGGTCCCCCGTAGCTCAATTGGCAGAGCAGCCGGCTGTTAACCGGCAGGTTTTTGGTTCGAGTCCAAACGGGGGAGCTCCGCTCCACACGACGCCCGTCGGCCCAGGCCGGCGGGCGTTTCGCGTTGCCGGGACCCGCGCCCGTCCGCAGCCGGTTTCCGCCCGCGACGCCGCTTCGCCCGGCAGGATGGTCGATGTCGACTTAGACTCCCGCTGCGTCGATTACTGCGTCGATTCAAGGGTGGACGGACATGGCTGGAGGGCGGGGCCGCTGGACCGCGACGGTGATCGCGGTGGTCGTGGTGCTGGGCTGGCTGGTCGTCGGCGGCCTCGCCGGTCCCTACTCCGGCAAGCTCGGCGACGTCGCCACCAACGACAACGCCTCCTTCCTGCCCGCCGACGCCGAGGCCACCCGCGCGCAGGACCTCGCCGCCGGCTTCGTGGACCGGGAGACCACCCCCGCACTCGTCGTGTACGAGCGCACCTCCGGCATCACCCCCGCCGACCAGCAGCGGGTCCAGGCCGACGCGGCCCGCTTCGCGGAGCTGCCGGGCGTGGTCGGCCCGCTGCCACCGCCGATCGTCAGCCAGGACCGGCAGGCCGTGCAGGTGGTCGTCCCCATCGACGCAGCCGAGGGCGAACAGGTCGGCGCGGTGGTCGACCGGCTGCGGGAGATCGCCGGCGCCGACCGGGACGGGCTGACCGTGGACGTGGCCGGCCCGGCCGGCCTGCTCGCCGACCTCATCGAGGTGTTCACCGCCATCGACGGGCCGCTGCTGCTGGTCACCCTCGTCGTGGTGCTGGTCATCCTGCTGATCGTCTACCGCAGCCCGGTCCTCTGGGTCTTCCCGCTCCTCGCCGCCGGCATGTCGTACTCGCTGGCCGCGCTCTTCGTCTACCTCCTCGCGAAGAACGACGTCATCAAGCTCAACGGGCAGGCCCAGGGCATCCTCACCGTCCTCGTCTTCGGCGCCGGCACCGACTACGCGCTGCTGCTCATCGCCCGCTACCGGGAGGAACTGCACCGGCACGAGCGGCCCTGGGACGCCATGCGGACCGCCTGGAAGGGCGCCGCCCCGGCGATCGTCGCCTCCGGCGCCACCGTCATCGTCAGCCTGCTCTGCCTGCTGCTGTCCAGCCTCAACTCCAACCGGGCGCTCGGCCCGGTGAGCGCCGTCGGCATCGCCGCCACCCTGCTCGTGATGCTCACCTTCCTCCCCGCCCTGCTGCTGCTCGGCGGCCGGTGGGCGTTCTGGCCCCGGCGGCCCCGGTACGACCACGCCGACCCGCGGACCGAACACGGCATCTGGGGGCGGATCGCCGGCTTCGTGGCCCGCCGCGCCCGCGCCGTCTGGATCGTCACGGCGGTGGCCCTGGCCGCGCTCGCCCTCGGGGTGACCCAGCTCGGCGCCACCACCCTCGGCCAGTCCGACCTGTTCACCCAGCGCACCGACTCGGTGGCCGGGCAGGAGGTGATCGCCCGCCACTACCCGGCCGGCACCGGCAGCCCGGCCACCATCTTCACCAACCAGGCCACCGCCCAGCAGGTCGCCCAGGTGGCGCAGGGCGTACGCGGGGTGTCCTCGGTCCGCCCGTTCAGCCGTCAGGGACCGGCCGGGCCGCCCGAGGTAGTCGACGGGCGGGTGCAGTTGCAGGCCACCCTCGCCGACCCGCCGGACAGCAACGGCGCCGAACGCACCATCCGCGAGCTGCGCGTGGCGGTCCACCGGGTGCCCGGCGCGGACGCGGTGGTCGGCGGCTTCACCGCCATCAACGTGGACACCGCCGACGCCTCCACCCGGGACCGCAACGTCATCATCCCGGTGGTGCTGCTGGTCATCGCGGTCATCCTGGCCGTGCTGCTGCGAGCCCTGCTCGCTCCCGTGCTGCTGATCGCCACCGTGGTGCTGTCGTTCCTGGCGACGCTCGGCCTCTGCGCCCTGATCTTCAAGTACCTCCTCGGCTTCCCCGGGGTCGACCAGTCGTTCCCGCTGTTCGCGTTCGTCTTCCTGGTCGCCCTCGGCATCGACTACAACATCTTCCTGATGAGCCGGGTCCGCGAGGAATCCGTCCGGCGCGGCACCCGGGCCGGAGTGCTCACCGGCCTGGCGGTTACCGGCGGTGTGATCACCTCCGCCGGCATCGTGCTCGCTGCCACCTTCTCCGCGCTCGCCGTGCTGCCCCTCGTGGTACTCGTCGAACTGGGCGTGGCGGTCGCCGCCGGCGTGCTGCTCGACACCATCGTGGTCCGCTCGCTCCTGGTGCCCGCGCTCGCGTACGACATCGGGCCGAAAGTCTGGTGGCCCGGCCGGCTGTCCCGGACCAACCGGGAGGGCGACCGGGCCGGGGCGGAGGTGGCCGATGCCCGCTGACACCGACGTGGTCATCGTCGGCGGCGGCCTGGCCGGCCTCGCCGCCGCCCGCCGGCTCCACCGGGCCGGCGTGCCCTGGCGGCTCGTCGAGGCCGCCGACCGGCTCGGTGGCCGCGTCGCCACCGACGAGGTCGACGGTCACCTGCTCGACCGCGGCTTCCAGGTGCTCAACACGGCCTACCCGCGGCTCGGCGGCCTGGTCGACCTCGGCGCCCTCGACCTCGGCTGGTTCACGTCCGGCGTGCTGGTCCGCCGCGGCGACCGGCTGGACCGCCTCGTCAACCCGCTGCGCGACCCCGCCGGCGCGCCCGGCACGCTCACCGCGAGCGTCGGGTCGCTGGTCGACCGGCTCCGCTTCGCCGCGCTCGCCGCCGGCTGCGCCACCCTGCCCGTGGGCCGGCTGCTCAACGCGCCGGAAACCACCACCGAGGCGGCGCTGGGCCGGGCCGGGCTCTCCGCCGCGTTCATCGAGGAACTGCTCCGGCCGTTCCTCTCCGGCGTCCTGATCGACCGCGAGCTGGCCACCTCCAGCCACGTGCTGGCCGTCCTCCTGCGCGCGTTCGCCCGCGGCCGGATCGGCCTGCCCGCCGGCGGCATGGCGGCGCTGCCCGCCGCCGTCGCCGGCCCGCTGCCCGCCGAACTCATCGACCTGGACACCCCGGTCGCCGAGGTCGCGCCAGGCCGGGTCCGCACCCCCGCCGGCGACCTCACCTGCCGCGCCGTCGTGGTCGCCGTGGGCGGCCACCCTGCTGCCGCGGCTCCAGCCGGTACGCATGCACAGCTACACGACCTACTACCACAGCACCGACACCCCACCGCTGGCCGAGCCGATCCTGCTCCTCGACGGCGAACGGCGGGAACTCGTCGCCAACACGGTGGTGGTCAGCAACGCGGCACCCACGTACGCGCCGGCCGGCAGGCACCTCGTGGCCACCTCCGTCGTCGGCCCGCAGGCCCCGCCCGAGCCGCTGATCCGCCGCGAGCTGGACCGCCTCTACGGCCGCTCCACCGCCGACTGGACCCACCTCGCCACCGTGTCGGTGCCCGAAGCGCTGCCCGCCGCGCCGCCGCCCCAGGGCCGGCTCCGCAAGCCGGTCGCGCTCGGCGAAGGGTTCTTCGTGGCCGGCGACCACCGCGACAGCCCGTCCATCCAGGGCGCCCTCGCCAGCGGATGGCGGGCCGCCGGCGCGGTGCTCGCGGAGCTGCGCGGCACAGGCCCGATGTGACCACCGGCGCGACCGACCGGTCCGCTGCGCGCTGTTATCCTCGCGTTGCCCATCGTGCCGGGCAGATCATCAACCCGGCCCGACGGGTGATGGCCGGTGATCCGTTGAGCGGGTTACGATCCGGCGCGGTAGCGGGGCGGTAGCTCAGCGGGTTAGAGCAGGGGACTCATAATCCCTCGGTCGCGGGTTCGAGTCCCGCCCGCCCCACCACACAAAACTCCTGGTCAGCCATGCTGGCACCCGGACGAGCGGCGCCGAGATCCGGACCGACGCCGTCAGTCCACACCGAGTCCGCGGAGCAACGTCGGTCGGTTGTCCGTCAGCCAGTCCCCGGGGCGCGCGGGGGCGGCCGGCGGACTACCAGTATCTGCCGCAGGCCGGCTCGAGCTTGTTGACCGCGCCCTCCAGGGCGGCGGTGTCGCTCGCCACGTTCAGGAGCCCTTCCACATTGGCAGGGTCGATCGAGCGGATCTTGGTGTACTTCAGGCCGGCGGCCACGGCGAGCGCCCTGAAGTTGCTCCGCAACGTGCGGTCGGTCTGCTCGGCGGCCACTCGGTTCGCCGCCGCCTCGAGGTTGACCAGCCGGGTGATCGCCTCCGCCCGAGCGTTGACGATCTCGGCCTCCACGGTGGCACTGGCGGCGACCCCGCCCAAGGTGATCAGGCCGGCGATGGCCTTCTCAAGCGGACCTTTGACGGCGGTGCAGGCCGCCTTGTTGCTCGTGGTGGCCGCTTGCGTGGCCTTCCTGGTCGTGGGCGCCGCCGCGGGGGTCGCCGAGGACCGGGGGGTTCCCGAGGACCGGGGGGTCGGCGAGGGCTCGGGTGCGCGGCTCGGTGTGGCCGTCGGCGCCGCGGGCGTGGGGGTGGGTGACCCCGCGGAGATACTCGCCTCCACGGCGGTGGGCGTGGCCGGCATTTCGGCGGCACGGTCACACGCCGAGGCGGTGAGCAGCGCCGCAGCGACCGTCACGCAGAGCCCGAGCCGTCGTACCGTCAACGTCGCATCCCATCTCACGATCTTCGCGGAGCCGTGACGATACCTGGGCGACGCCGTGTCGACCATCAACCGGCGCACGACCGGCCGCCAGGCGATCACCTGCGGCCGACAGGCACAGACGACGAGCAACCGTGGTCGACGAGCCGACCAGGTCACGGCAAGGGTCGACGCTGGCTGATCGTCTCCGAAGATCGCGATGGGAAGGCTCGCCGGAAGCCGTGGCGGGAAGCCGGCACTGATGTGTGTCGATTCAGTGCTCGACCGTAGGTTGCGTGGGCATGAGACTCAGACTCGCTCTTGCCGTCGCGACCGCGGCGCTGGCGTCCGTCATCGTCCTCCCGGCTGCCGCCCAGGCCGCACCGGACAGCCTGGCCTGCGCTGCTGCTGGCAGTTACAGCCGCGTCGTCGACGGCACGCCGACGACCTTCTGGCTGGTCGGCTCCGTCAGCACCTATCGGTACTGGCACGTCGTCGACGCCACCTCCGACAGCTACCAACGCAGCTACGTGGTGCGGTGCAGCGGCGAAACGATCGTCACCGCCACGGATCTGGCCGTGACGGCCACCGGCGGCGACCGCTGCGGCAGCACCTCGACCACTCAGTACCAGTACGTCGGCGCGCGGACCGGCCTCGAGCCGAATCCGGGCTGGCCAGGGTTCTACCTGGAGTACGAGTACCACTACTGGCACGTGAAGCGCTGGGTGTGGTCCGGATTCTTCGGGTACTGGACCTACGATCACTCAGAACTCGCCCGCTGCCTGATCTGACACGGGACCCTCGCGCGATCAGGACGGGGCAGGACATGGACCAGGGCTCCCGCGACGAGTTGCTCGGCCGCCTGGCTGAGGCCGTCGGGTCCGTCGCGGTCGCACACCCGACGCGGGTTGCCATCGACGGACCGCCCGCCGCCGGCAAGACCACCCTCGCCGAGGAACTGGCCGTCGTCCTGCGCGGACAGGGCCGGGACGTCATCCGCGCGACGATCGACGATTTCCTCTTCCCCCGGGCGCAGCGCTATCCGCGCGGGGAGTACTCGGCCGAAGGCTGCTACTTCGACACCCACGACTACGGGGCGCTGAACCGGGTTCTGCTCGATCCGCTCGGCCCCGGCGGAGACCGACGGTTCCAACACGCGGTCTACGACCGCACCGCGGATACCGTGCTGTCCCCGCCGGTCACGACTGCCCCAGCCGAAGCCGTGCTGGTCTTCGACGGTGTCTTTCTCATGCGCCCGGAACTGGTTGAGCGGTGGGACCTGCGCATCCTCGTGTCGACGGCACTCGAGACGACCGTGGATCGTGCCGTGATCCGGGAGCGCCAGGTGTCATCTCGGGCCGAAGTCGAACGGCGCTGGCGCGAGCGTTACATCCCCTCGCAACAGCTCTACTTCGCCACGGTCCGCCCGACCGATCTGGTCGACATCATCGTGCACAACGACGAGCCCCAGCAGCCGGTCTGGGAGAACCAGACGAAAGCACACTGACACTCCCGCTGCGGGCTGGGACCGGCCGGGGAGCCGTCTCCAGGCCATTCCGTCAAGCAGGTGGTGGGACGGCATCACCTCGCCGGGCACCACAAGGGCTGGACGGTCCACGACCGCCCGACGAGGTGATCCGCGTACCACCCGGATCAGTCGGCGGGGCGTTCGGCGAGTGGGCGGCGGCGCAGGGCCGTGTCGGTCAGTGCGCGCGGGGGCGAGGCAGCCTGGGGGTTGAACAGGTTGGTGCCGGGCGCCACGATCTCGTCGATCCGGTCGAGTGCCGCATCGTCCAGGGTGAGTGCGGCCCCCTTGAGGAGGTCCTCCAGTTGTTGCATGGTTCGCGGTCCGATGATCGCCGAGGTGACGGCGGGGTGGGCCACGGTGAACGCCACGGCGAGCTGGGGGAGGGTGCAGCCGATGCTTTCCGCGAGTTCGACGAGTTGTTCGACGGCGTCGAGCTTCGCGGCGTTTTCCGCGTTCGCGGGATCGAATAGTTCCGGCCTGATTGTGGGACGGCCGGTCGCCAGGTCGATGGGCTGGTTCTTGCGGTATCTGCCAGTGAGGAAGCCGAAGGCCAGGGGACTCCAGACCAGTACGCCCATGCCGTAGCGCTGGCAGACGGGCAGGAGCGAGGCCTCGATTCCGCGGGCCAGGATCGAATAGGGCGGCTGCTCGGTGCGGAAGCGGCCGAGGCCACGCCGCTCGGAGACGTGGTGCGCCTCGACGATCTCCTCGGCCGGGAACGTGGAGCATCCGAAGGCGCGGATCTTCCCTTGGTGCACGAGGTCGCTGAGGACCGAGAGCGTCTCCTCGATGTCGGTCGAGGGGTCGGGGCGGTGGACCTGGTAGAGGTCGATCCAGTCGGTGTTCAGGCGCCTGAGGCTGTCCTCGACCGCCTTGAGGATCCAGCGCCGTGAGTTGCCACTGCGGTTGCGACCCTCGCCCATCTTGAAATGCACCTTGGTGGCGAGTACGACGTCGTCGCGGCGCCCTTGCAGCGCCTTCCCGACAATTTCCTCGGACTCACCCTGTCCGTACATGTCAGCCGTGTCGACGAAGTTGATGCCGTGGTCGAGGGCCGTGTGGATGACACGGACGCAATCGTCGTGGTCAGGGTTGCCGACAGCCTGGAACATCATGGTCCCGAGGCAGTAGGCACTGACCTCCATACCGGTTCCGCCGAGGGTGCGATAGCGCATGGTGAGGCTTCCTCACTGGTTCAGCCGTGATTACACAGAGCGACAAAGCGTCGATCACGCGGGGGAGCCTAGGATCTAGAGTCGACTCTAGGTCAACCCGTTACCCTGACCGGCATGGTTGAGGTCACAACGAGTCTGAGCATCGGACAGGTCGCCGAACGCACCGGCTTGAGCGTTCACGCGCTGCGCTTCTATGAGCACGAGGGCCTCTTCGTCAACCCCGTGCGACGCGGACCGGGTGGGCGTCGCCTCTACAGCCAGGATGACGTGGACTGGCTCACGGTCTGCATCATTCTCCGCGCCTCCGGCATGCCCCTACCCGCGCTCCGGCGATACGCCGACCTCGTGCGAGAAGGAGCCGGTAACGCGGAAGAACGCCTCGCGCTGCTGCGCGAGCACGAAGCGCAGGTCACTGCCCAGATCGGCAGACTCACCGAGTGCCTGGATCTGATCAGGTTCAAGGTCGGAGTGTATGAGGACCTCCTCGACCCGGGGAGCCCCACCGCCCGCCAATGCCATGCCCCATCCCCTTCGGCGGTCAATGAACAGACGCCAACCACGTCGGTCAGCTTTTAGACCCCCATCTGGTCCGCAACGTCACGGCGGTGCGGCGCAGCCGAGGCGGCCGGTGAATGACCGTCGTGCCCGGGGTCGCGGCGGTCACCGTCGGCTCCGCGGGGTCGCGGCCGGCTGGCCCGTCGGCCGGCTACCGGCCGGTCGGTGGCTGCCAGGCGGCGGGTGCGGCACGGAGGTCCTGCTCGACCCGCGCCCGTACCGCCGTCGGGTCGACGCCGAGGTCGCGCAGCACGGCGCTGCCGTCGCCGGCATCGTCCTCGACCAGCGCGAGCAGGAGGTGACCGGTGCCCGTGTCGGGGTGCCGGTAGGCGAGCGAGATCGCCATGGCCCGCGCCATGGCGGTGACGACGTCGGTGCCCACGAAGGGGTCGCCCAGGCGCTGACTGCTCAGCTGCTCGGTGAGCACCTCGGCCGGCGGCTCCTCCGGGGCGCCGCGCCGTGCGGCCAGCACGCGGAGGCGGTGGGCGTCGACACCGTGGCTGCGCAGGACGGCCGCACCTCGGTTACGGCTGGACTGGTAGGCGGGTACCGGGATTCGGGCCGCTTCGAGCGTGGCGTCATGGGTGATCATCGCGAGCAGGATGTGCAGCGGGCCGATCACGTCGTGGCCGAGCCGGATCGCCTGGCGTTTCGCCTCGAGGTCGACTCCGGCCAGGATCGAGCCGAAGCGGCTGAGCCGGGACGCACGCGCGAAGAACCGTCCCGCGACGCGGTCGACCAGCGAACCGGCACGGGGCCAGAGGGCCAAACGCACGTCGTCGAGGTCCGGATAGGGCTCGTCGGTCCGTCGCATCGCCGGTTCGGTGCGCAACCGTTCGACGGCCGACAGCCGTGCGTACTCGTGGGGAAGGATGTAGTTGGTCCCGTCGCAGCCGCGCAGTCGCAGCATGGCGAGCACGAGATGGGACAGGTTGGCGAACGGCGTTCCGGTGTCGCGTGCGTCCTGCAGCGCGCCGGCCAGGGTGACACGGACGCCACTCGTCCAGGCTGGATGCGTGGTCTGCTTTCCGAGGCGCCTGCCCGGCTGGCGGCGGAACCGCCACTCGACCTCGCGCAGAACTGCCTGCACCTCGTCGTCGAACTCGCTGGCCGGCCCGGACACCAGTTCGCTGACCGCTCGTCCGGACGGAATGCGGCGCGGATCGGCCGCCATCCGCATGAGGTTCGCACCGTTCGCGCCCGCGAGCAGCCACGGTGGGACCGACCTGGGGTACAGCGCCACCCGGCACAGCAGGTCGAGGGTGCCGACGCTGTTGGACCCGTGCCGGACCGCCGCCGAGTACGCCTGCAGCAGCACCCGCATCGGCATCGCGCCGAGCGCGACGAAGGGTCGCTGCTCCTCGTGCGGCAGCACGGGTCCTCCATGTTCGGGACGGGATGGCGCCTCGACAACTCGCTGACGCAATGGTGCCTCCTCCAGGCGCGCGCGTACCCTTCGTGCCGTGATCAACAACGTGAAGGTCGCGGTCGTCGGCGTCGGCAACAACACCTCGGCGCTGGTGCAGGGGATCGCCTTCTACCGCAGCACCGGCAGCCTGGTGGGCATCCACCGACCGGAGATAGCGGGGCTGGGGGTCGGCGACATCGACGTCGTCGCGGCCTTCGCCCGCTCCGACGGCAAGGTCGGCAAGGACCTGCACGAGGCGATCTTCGTACCGCCCAACAACTTCCCGCGGCTCGACGTGGAGTTGCCGCCCGCGGGCGTGACGGTGCAGGCCGGTCTCGTCGACTCGACGGAGATCGAGCGGGTGGCGCACGCGCTGGAGGGCGCCGAGGTGCTGCTCTATTCCGCGCCGAGCGGCAGGCCGGAAACCGCTCACGCGTACGCCGAGGCGGCCCTGCGGGCGGGCGTGGCGTTCGTGAACACCACTTCGGACGCGGTTGCCCGGGAACCGTTGTGGCTCACGCGGTTCGAGGAGGCCGGCCTGCCGCTGCTCGGCGACGACCTGGCCAGCCAGTTCGGCACCTCCGTGGTGCACCGCGCGCTGCTGCGGTTGCTCGAGGAGCGCGGGCTCACCCTGGTCAGCTCCTACCAGGTGAATCTGGGGGGTACGGAGGACTTCCGCAACCTGGTCGAGAACCCCAACACCAAGGCGCAGTCCAAGTTGAACGCCGTCGGGTCCGACAAGGTGCAGATGGCGCCCCTCGGATACCTCCCGCACCTGCGATCCCAGAAGATCGCCCACCTCAACATCGAAGCGCAGGGCTGGGGTGGGACAGCGGTGAGCCTGGACGTACGGCTCAACGTGCATGACCCGAGTGGCGCAGCCGGCGTCAACATCGACCTGATCCGGTTGGCCGCCACCGCTCTGCGGTCCGGCCGTGGTGGCTTCATCGCCGAGGCGGCGTCGTTCCTGAAGTCCCCACCGGGAACGGCGATCTGATCACGCTGGAGGTATCCGGCACGGGGTGGCGGATCACTGAGCCGTGCCCACGAGCAGCCACCGTCGGACGGCAACCTCCAGCAGCACCCGTTCACCCACCCGCTCCCTGACGTCCCAGCCCTCGTACTTGCTGGCGAACGCCTCGACGACCGTGGCAGGGAAGTCGCCGCGGTGCAGGTGGGCGACGCCCTCGGCCACCACGGGAGCGGTCCCGTCCTCCAGGGCCAGGGACACGCGCGGGTCGGCCTCCAGATTCCGGACCTTGACGCTGCGAGCGTCGCAGCCGATCCACCAGGTGCCGTCGGCGTAGACGAACCAGACCGGCGTCACGTGAGGAGAACCGTCGCGGCGCACGGTGCACAGCCACACGTTCCGCTCGTCGGCCAGCCGGGTCTCGACGTGGGGCGGGAGAGGTGAGGTCACGCGGGAAGTGGACCACAATCGGGGTGGACGCGGATGCCGCCGTGGGGGCCGCCACCGCGGACGGGGAGACCTAGAGTCGGGGAATGCTGATCCGGATCGAGGGCAGCGACCTGCCGGGCCGGCGTACCGGCGCCGAGGCGGACCTGCTGCGGCTCCGCAACGTGCACGTGGGGGTGCAGCGCAAGGCGGAGGTGGTCGACCGGGTGCCCGCCGACGCGCGGGAAGCGGCCTGGCAGTTCGAGGTCACCAGCCGCGAGGTGGACGGCCTGCTCGACGTCGGTGGGCCGTGGGTGCACGGCCGCCCGGGTGCGCGGTTCCTCTATCTCAGCTGGGGATCGGTGACGGAGGACCGTTTCGAGATGTTCCGCCGGGCGAAGCTCCTGTTCGGTGACATCCCGGGGGAGCTGCTGCGTGCCGGTCACGAGGGAGCCGGTGTGCTGGTGGGCCGGCTCCGGTTGACGGACGCCGAGGGCGGGCCGGTCTGTGCCCGGGTCCGGCCACCCGGCATCGGCTGGACCGTGGAGTGACGGGTGGAACGGGGCGTGCCACCCAGTGGCGACGCCCGTGGTCTGCGCGGCCTGGAGAGGGACATGTCGCTGACCACTGAGCCGAGCGGTCCCCGGACGGCCGAGCTGGCCGCGCTGATCGCGGCGTGTCCCTGGCTTCTCGGCGTGCTGGGGGTGGTGCGGGAGGCCGGTCTTCCGGACGCATGGGTGGGGGCGGGCGTCCTCCGGGACCTGGTCTGGGGCCGGCGGTACGGCAGCGGCTTCGACCCGCGGGCCGTGCGGGACGTCGACGTCGCGTTCTTCGACCCCGACGATGTCACCCCGAGCGGCGACGCCGCGGCGACCGAGCTGCTGCGACGCCACGACCCGGCGATCCCGTGGGAGGCGACCAACCAGGCCGCCGTGCACATCTGGTACGAGAGCGTGTTCGGCGCCGGTCCGGTCGGTGCGCTGCGCTCGGTGGCCGAGGCGGTGGCCACCTGGCCCGAGACCGCCACCTGTGTGGCGGTGCGTCTCGACCCTGCCGGGATGCTGCACGTCTGTGCCCCGCTCGGGCTGGACGACCTGCTCGACGGTGTGTGGCGGCGCAACCCGCGCCGGGTGACCGTCGAACTGTCCCGCGCCCGCCTCGCCCGCCATGATCCGGCCAGGCGCTGGCCCGGGTTGCGGGTCCTGCCGCCCTAGTGACAAGCAACGCATCCCGACCGAGTACGGATGCTCATTCGTGTGGCGTCGTGACGCGGCAGGATCGGGCCGTGACGAAGACGACGCCTACCCTGCTCGGCGGCCTCCTTGTGGCGGCGGCGACGGTCGGGGCCTGGTGGGCCTGGCTGGGCTGGGAGTCGGGCTACACGGTCGACCCGGAGACCGGCGCGACCAGCGGCCCGTACGCGGTCTGGCAGGTGGCCGCCGCCGTGCTCACCCTGATCGTGATCGCGGCCGTGGGGGGCTGGTTCTGGAGCCCGTGGCTGGTGGCGCCGGTGATGACGGTGGCCTTCACCGCGGTCTGGGCGGCGCGGGCCGCGTCGACGGACGGCAGCGGGCTCTGGGCGGTGGGGGCGGCGATGGTCGCCATCGGCACCGCCATCGGCGCGATCGTGGTCAGCGGCGGCGCCGCCTGGCTGCGCCGCCGCCGTGACGCCCCGGCCCGCTGAGGAGCCGACCGTCCGGCGGGCATACTTGCCGGATGTCTGAGCAGGCCCGCCGCGCGCGACCCGAGGCCGTGTCGCCGATGCTTGCCGCGTTGCGGACCGGCACCCGCGACCACCATCTCGCGCTGGAACGCGACCTCGACCTGCCCGGCCGGATCCGGACCCGGGCCGACCTGGCGGCCGTGCTCTCCGCGCTGCTCGCCGCGTGGGCCCCGCTGGAACGCGACCTCGCCGCCGCGGACTGGTCCGGGCTGCGGCTCGACCCCCGGCTCGGCGCGGCGACCGGCCTGCTCCGCGCCGACCTGGCCGCCCTGAACGCCGCGCCGCCGGCGGGCGGCGGCCGGGCGGACGGCGGTGTCCGGTTCGACACCCCGGCCCGGGCGGTCGGCGGCCGCTACGTGCTGCTCGGCAGCGCGCTGGGCGGCAGCGTCATCGCTCCCGCGGTGGAACGGCGGCTCGGCCTCGCCGAGGGCGAGGCGACCGGGTTCTTCCGGCGCAGCGGCCGCGCGCCGGGGCGCGACTGGCGGGACTTCCGCGTGGGGCTGACCGCCCGCGACTGGTCCCCGGCGGAGCTGGCCGAGGCGGCCGAGGCCGCCCGCGCCACCTTCACCTTCGTCGGCCGGACCGCCGCGCCGCTCCTCGACACCGGCCACAGCGCGGCCTGACCGCCCGCCGGCGCGGCCTGACCGCCCGCCGTCTCGCGCAGAGCAGCCAGCCCCGAGGCCGCCCGCAACCGACCCGCCGAACCGCGCACAGCAGCCAGCCGCGAGGCCGCCCGGAACCGCCCGCCGAACCGACGCCCACCCCACGAGGGGGCGGGCGCCGGTCAGGCGGCGTCCTCCCACGGCCAGCCGGCCGACCCGCCACGCTCGATCAGCGGTACGGCCCGGAAGGTCGCGTCGGTCAGCCCGCCGAACTCGATCCGGTTGCGGCTGCCCGCGTCGATCGCCGCCGGGGCGTACCCGCCGAGGTTGAAGCCGTACAGCTTGACGTGGTGGGGCACCGTCCCGTTGACCCCGGGGGTCATCGTCTGCATGTCGGAGATGACGAACACCCGGTCGTGCCCCTTCCAGGACGACCGCACCGCGCCCGCGATGTCGGTGCCGTGCCCGACCTCGCCCACCCGGTCGCAGAACCGCCGCACCTGGTCGACCACCGACGCGCCGCGCGGGATCCGGTGCCGGAACACGCCTGTCGCGAAGCCCCGCAGGTCCACGTCGCCGCCCCGGGCGGCCAGCGCCACGCCGAAGACCGCCGCCGCCTTCAGCGGGGTCATCGTCGACCGGCGCGAGAACCCCCGGTCGGTCATCGACGCGGAGGTGTCCACCAGCACGAGGGACCGCCCGGGCAGCGCCGGCAGGTTCGCGAGGCTGGCCCGCAGGGCGCGGTCCAGCGCGTGGCCCCACCGCAGCGACGGCGCGTTCTCGTACGCGGCCAGCCAGCGGAACGGCAGCATCCGGGACCGGGCCACCTCGTCCGGGTCGGCGAACCGGGCCGCCACCTGGGCCGCCACCTCGTCGGAGACGCCCGCCTCGTCGAAGTTGCGCAGGTTGCGGGCCAGCGCCATGAGCCCCATGGACGGGATCACCGCCTCCCAGGCGGCGGCGTCCATCGGGCCGGCCAGCCACGCCGACAGCGCCTCCCAGGTCATCCCGACCCGGGCCAGCCGGTCCGGATCGCCCAGCACGGCCCGCCGCTGCGCCACCGGCAGCGCCGCCAGCTCGGCCCGTGTCCGCAGCAGGGGCAGTTCGGCCGGCGGCGCCTCGTCCCGGCCGTGGCGGCGGTCGATGGCGTGCCGGTAGAGGGCGGAGCGCCGGGCGTCGGTCGGCGCCGGGTGGACCAGGTCGACCACGTCGCCGAAGCGGACCGTGTGGCCGTCGGTGTCGTACTTGAGCAGGGAGCGCTCGGTGTAGAGGCGGGCGACCGCGTCGCGGAGGCCGTTCTTCACCGGCTGCGGCAGCCGGCGCCCGAACCGGCCGTGCCAGTAGGCGACGAACTCGCCCGGCTCGTCCGCCCGGTGCAGCGCGGCCTCGACGAGCTGCCGGTTGTCGCCGTGCCGGCCGGCGTCGAGCCGGGCGTGGACCGCCTCGGCGGCGGCGACCAGGGCGGCCGAGCGCATGTTGGCGTCCCGGCGCAGCCAGCGGACGAACGCGGTCAGCCACGCCACGTCGGCGAGCGCGATCTCGCGGACCAGGCCGGCGAAGCGGTCGTCGCGGCGGCCGGCCGCCTCGTAGAAGGTGTCCTCGGCGACGAAGTTCGCGACCGCGAGCAGGAACAGCTCACCTCGGGCGTCCCGGCGGTACCCGGGTGCGCCCTCGTGGGTCGGCATGGCGCCGGTGGTGGCGATCGGCCCGTTCGGGCCGGTACGCCGGCGCAGGAGAGTGTCGAACTTGCCCATCGGATGTGCCCTTCGCTGCGGAAGGGCGGCGTACGGAACGCGCGGGGAGCCGGCCGAGGACCAGTCGGGCGAGGCACATTGGCGCTCTGGGCCGCTGAGCTACGCCGGCCGGAGCCGACGGCAGGATTCGAACCTGCGTCTCCCCATGGGAAGTGGAAGTATCCCCACCCTGCGCACAGGCCGGCCGCCCGCGCGTTCCGTACCGCCCCTCCGGGAGCCGGTGGACCGGCGTCGCCGGCCCGCACCTCGGAGGTGCGCCCTGGACGGTAGCCCGTCGTGGATCATCCGTCCTGCGAATTCTGTTCGGGTACGGGACGCGCGGGGAGCCGGCCGAGAACCGGTCGGGCGAGGCACCTGGCGCTCTGTCCACTGAGCTACGCCGGCCCGGAGAGCCGACGGCAGGATTCGAACCTGCGACCTCCCCATCCCGAGTGGAAGTATCCCCACCCTGCGCACAGGCCGGCCGCCCGCGCGTCCCGTAGCCCCGGCAGGTTACCGCCGAACGCGACCGACGGTCGTCCCGGTTTCCGCCCCCTGACACGCGACGGGCCGGCCGCCGAACCCCCCTCGACGGCCGGCCTGCCGCGGGCCGGCGCCCCTCGCGCCGGCCGGGGACCGGGCCCCACCGGTCCCCGCGACAAGGTCAGTACGCCAGCGCCACCGGCCGGCCCAGCAGCCGCGCCCCGTTGTTGCCCAGCCAGCCCTCGGCGGCCGCCGCGTGCTGCGCGAACGTGTGGATGTCCCGGAACCGGCGCTGGAGCGGGGAGGAGTCCCGGGCCGCGCCGCCGCCGGCCGCCCGGTAGCAGGTGGCCACGGCGGCGATCGCCTGCTCGGTCACCCAGGGCAGGGCCGCGGAGATGGTCGGTTGCAGGGCCGGGATCCGCTCCGGGTCGTGCGCGCAGGCCGCCCAGAGGTCGTCGGCGAGGTCGGCGAGCAGCGTCCGGGCGGCGCGCACGTTCAGGTCGGCCCGGCCCAGGTGGATCCGGAAGGCGGGGGAGTCGGCGAGCGGCTGCCGGGCGTAGAGGCGCTGCCGGTCGCCGGCGAGCAGGGCGGTCATGTCGTCGAGTGCCCCCTGCGCGATGCCGACCGCCACGGCGCCCAGGTGCAGCACGAACTGCGCCAGCGGCGCCACGAACCCCGGCCCGGGCACGCACGGCGTGCCGGTGAACAGGTCGAAGGTCGCCTCCGCCGGGCAGAAGGCCGAGTCGACCACCACGTCGTGGCTGCCGGTGCCGCGCAGGCCCAGCACGTGCCAGGTGTCCACCACGCTCACGCGGTCGGCCGGGAAGAGCATCGAGCGGGTCTCCGGCGGCGCGCCGTCCGCGCCCGGAATGGGCTGGCCGTCGGCGGTGACCAGGCAGTTGCCGAAGATCCAGTCGGCGTGCCGGCAGCCGCTGGCGAACGCCCAGCGCCCGCTGACCTGGAAGCCGCCGTCGGCCAGCTCGGCCCGGCCCTGCGGGGCGAAGGCGCCGGCCACCACGACGTCGGGGCCGGCGGCGTAGATCTTGTCGAACCGCTCGCGGGACAGCAGGGCCAGCAGGTGCGGGGTCTCCGCGCCGATCATCACGGTCCAACCGGTCGAGCCGTCCGCCCGGGCCAGGGTCTCCAGCACCGCCATGCCGGTGCGCAGGTCCACCTCGTGCCCGCCGTGGTCGCGCGGCACGAACATCCGGAAGCAGCCGGCGGCGCGGAGCCGGTCGAGCAGGTCGGCGGGCAGTTCCCGCTCCCGCTCGATCTCCGCGGCCCGCGCGGTCAGCTCGGGCGTCAGCTCGCGTACGGCGGTCAGCAGGTCGTGCGCCATCGGTGGCCTCCCTCGGCATCGTGTGCGGCTCCACGGTGGGCGGCCCGCCGTCCCGGCCGCCAGGGACACCGGCACCGACCGGTCGGGACACCGACGGATCCCGGGTACGCCGCCGGAACCGCCCGGACGGTCGGGACGCCCCGCCCCATGCGCCCGGGACGCCGGGACGGCGACGCTTCGCCTCGCGGCGCTCCGCCGCGCCCCCGACCTCCAGGAGGAACCCATGACCAGCGCCCTGCTCGACACCACCGGCGCGCCGGCCGCCACCGACCGCCCCCGCCGGGGCTGGGCGGTCGCCGGTGCCGTCGCCGGCCTCACCGGCATCGCGCTCTTCCAGTTCAGCCCGGCGCTGACCGACGTGGACCGGTCGCTCTTCGCCGACAACGAACGATTCGTGGCGGCCATGGACGGCCGGGAGGCGTACCTGTGGGTCTTCCAGGTCCTGGCCGTGCTGGCCGCCGGGTGCCTGGCGGTCTTCGCGGCCGGGCTGCGGCGGCGGCTGGCCGCCCGCGAGCCGGCCGGCGGGCTGCTGCCCGACGTGGCGGCGGCCGGCCTGCTGCTCACCGCCGCGTTGCTGCTCGTCGGCGGCGGGGTCTCCACCGAGCTGTACTGGGACCTGCTGCACCTGTCCGAGACCGACCCCGACACGGTCGCCGGCCTCGCCGCGCTCTACAGCACCTTCCCGTGGGTGTGGGCCGGGGCCGGGCTGAGCGCCGGGGCGGTGGCCGTGGCCGGGCTGCGCCGCCGGTCGGTGAGCCGCTGGCTGGCGGTGTTCAGCCTGGTGATGGCGCTGCTCGTGGTGGTCACCCAGGCGGTGCCGCTGCAGTACCTGGCGCTGGCCCCGGCGGCGCTGTGGGCCACCGTCGCCGGTCTGACGTTCGCGCTGGAGCGGCGGGGTCTCGGCAACTGACCCGGCGACTGCCAGGATCAGGGCCATGTCCGCCGATCCGACGCCCGCGCCGTCCCGCGACCGCCGCCGCCCGGTCGCCGCCCGGCTGGTCGCCGTCGGCTGCGCGCTCCTGCTCGTGGGTACGGCGGTCTGCTGGGTGGCGGCTCGCCGGCCGTGGGGCCTGTCGCAGCTCTACTTCCTGGTCGACTTCACCGACTGCGCGGTCTACGGCACGGTCGCCTGGCTGGTCCTGCTGCGCCGCGGTCACCCGGTCGCCTGGCTGCTCGCCGCGACCGGGCTGGGCGGCGGGCTCTCCGCGCTGAGCGCGCAGTACGTGGACCTGCTGGCGGTCCGGCCCGACCTGCCCGCGCCGGTGCTGCTCACCTCGGCCCGGGACTGGGCCTGGGTGTTCGGGATGCTCTCGCTCATCACGGTGGTGCCCTGGCTGGTCCGGGAGGGGCGGCTGCCCGTGCCGGCCCGGGTCGCCGTGGCGGCCGGCGCCCTGGTCACCGCCGGGATCGCGGTGTTCCACCTGACCTGGCCGGGGCGGCCGGGGCAGCCCTCGGGGGCGCCGTTCCCGGTCACCGCCCCGCGCTGGGCGGAGTTCGTGGTGGCGGGGGAGCCGTGGCTGTTCCGGGTGGTTCCGCTGCTCGGGCTGGTGGCCGCCGCCGGGGTGCTGCGGCGGTGGCGTACCGGGCCGCCGGCCGAGCGGGTGGGGCTGGGCTGGCTGGCGGTCGGCACCCTGCTGCTCGCGGTGAGCTTCGCACCGCTCGGCTTCCCCGTCGAGTGGGCCCGCCAGGTCCCGGACTGGCTGGCCCCGACCGCCATGCTCGCCTCGCAGGCGTTCTTCCCGGCGGCGGTGCTGGCCGTGGTGCTTCGGCAGCGGCTGTGGGGGATCGAGATCGCGGTGCGCCGCACCCTGGTCTGGTTCCTGCTCACCTTCCTGCTGGTCGCCGCGTACGTGGTCGGGGTGAGCGTGCTCGACGGGCTGCTGCCGTCGTCGCCGGCCGTGCCGGGGGTGCTGGTGACGGCGCTGGTGGCGGCCGGCACCCAACCGGCCCGGTCCCGGGTGCAGCGCGGCGTGGACCGGCTGATCCACGGCGAGGCGGTGGAGCCGCTCGGCGTGGTCCGCGGCGTCGGCCACCGGATCAGCGCCTCCGCCGACCCGGCGGACGTGCTGGACGGGGTGGCCCGCAGCGTGACGGACCTGCTCCGGCTGGGCGCCTGCGCCATCGAGGTGGACGGCCCGGAGCCGTACGCCGCGCACGGCTCCTCCGCCGGCCCGGTGGGCGTGCCGCTGGTGCTGCCGCTGCTCCGGGGCGGCGCCGAGATCGGCCGGCTGGTCGCCTGGGCCCGGGCGGGGGAGCGGCTGGACGGGCGGACCCGGGCGGCGCTGCTCGACCTGGTGCCGTTGGTCGCCTCGGCCGCCAGCCTGGCCGCGACCGGCCGGGCGCTGGCCGCCTCGCGGGCCCGGCTGGCCGAGGCGCGCGAGGAGGAGCGGCGCAAGCTGCGCCGGGACCTGCACGACGGGCTCGGCCCGGCGCTGGCCGGGGTGGCGTTGGGCCTGGCGGCGGCCCGTAACCTGCTCACCGTGGATCCCGAGGCGGCCGGCCGGTTGCTGGACCGGTTGCGCGACGAGACCGACCAGCGGGTGGAGCACGTGCGGGACCTGGCCCGGGGGCTGCTGCCGCCGGTGCTGGGGGAGCGCGGCCTCGCCCCGGCGCTGCACGAGCTGGCTCAGCGGTACGCGGGCTCCGGGCTGGCCGTCCAGGTGGCGGCCGAGCCGCTGCCGCTGCCGGAGCCGGTGGCCACCGCGATCTACGGGATCGTCTCCGAGGCGGTCCGCAACGCGCACCGGCACGCGGGCGCTACGGACTGCCGGGTGACCGTGCGGCGGGACGACGAGGGGCTCACGCTCCGGGTCGAGGACGGCGGTCGCGGCATCGTGCCGGGCACGCCGGCCGGGATCGGGATGCGCTCGATGCGGGAGCGGGCCGAGGGGATCGGCGGGGTGTGCGTGGTCGCGCCGGGGCCGGAGGGCGGCACGACGGTCGCCGTCCGGGTGCCGGCCGCGCGGCTGTCCGGCGACGCCGCGCCGGACGAGGCCGGGCAGCCGTTCGCGGTGGTCCCGTGACCGGGGAGACGATCCGGGTCGCGGTGGTCGACGACCACCCGGTGTTCCGGCTCGGCATGAGCGCGCTGCTGGCCTCGACGGCCGGGCTGGAGGTGGTCGGGGAGGCGGCCGACGCGGACGCCGCATTGCGGGTCGCCGACCAGCACCGGCCCGACGTGATGATCATGGACCTGCACCTGGGCGGCCGCTCCGGGGTGGCGGCGACCCGGGAGATCGTGGCCCGGCACCCGGGGATCGGGGTGCTGGTGGTGACGATGCTTGACGAAGACGACTGGGTCTTCGCGGCGCTGCGCGCCGGGGCCCGCGGCTACCTGCTGAAGGGCGCCGCCCCGGCCGAGGTGGAGCGGGCGGTCCGGGCGGTGGCCAACGGCGAGGTGCTGCTCGGCCCGGTCATCGCCAGCCGGGCGCTGAGCTACCTGTCCGGGGCGCGCGGCGCCGGGGCCGCCCCCTTCCCCGAGCTGACCGACCGGGAACGCGAGGTGCTGGATCTGGTCGCCCAGGGGCTGAGCAACGTCGTCATCGCCCGGCGGCTGACGCTGAGTCCGAAGACTGTCCGCAACCACCTGTCGAACGTGCTGGCCAAGCTTCAGGTGGCCGACCGCGCCCAGGCCATCGTCCGGGCCCGGGAGGCGGGCCTCGGTCAGCCCTGACCGAACTCGGTGCCGAGGACCCGCAGCGCGCGGGTCAGCTCCCGGGCCGAGGGCGCCGCCGCCGGGTCGACCAGCCACTGGGCCGCGACGCCGCCGATCAGCGCCTGGTGGAAGGCGCCGAGGGCGACCGCCGTCGACTCGTCGAGGGCCGGGTCGAGCCGGTGGAAGACCTGGGCCAGCCCGAGCCGGGCCTGCCGGGTGGCCCCGGCGAACGCCTCCCGCAGCTCGGGGGCGCGGTCCAGCTGCGCGATCAGCTCGAACTGGACGGCCCAGAGCGGCCGGAGCCGGGCGAACGACTCGATGATCCGCTCCCACGCCGCCTCGAAGCGCTGCTCGGGTGTGGCCTCCGGCCCGGCGTCCTCGGCGAGGGCACGTTGCAGCTCCTCGCCCCACTCCGCCATGGCCTCCAGGAGCGCCTCGTTGAGCAGCGCTTTCGTAGTGCGGAAGTGGTAGCCGATGGCGGCCAGGCTGGTGCCGGCCGCGCCGGCCACGTCGCGGGCCGTGGTGGCCGAGTACCCCTTCTCCATGAGGCAGCGCTTCGCCCCGGCGAGCAGGTCCTCCCGATTTCCCATGCCGGCAGCCTAGCGGATTCCTTGAACAAATGTCTTGCACAAACGTCTAACACGCTTGTACCGTCAGTGGTATGACTGATGTCCTGATCTCCGGCGCCGGTGTCGCCGGCCCCGCGCTCGCTTGGTGGCTGCGCCGCCACGGCTTCCGGCCGACCGTCGTCGAGCGCGCCCCGGCGCTGCGCGACGGGGGCTACAAGGTGGACGTCCGGGGCGCGGCGCTGACCGTGCTGGACCGGATGGGCCTGCGCGAGCAGGTGCGCCGGCACGACACCGGGATGCGGCTGGCCCGCTTCGTGGACGCGTCCGGCGCGCAGCTGGCCACCATGGACGCCGCGCTCTTCGGCGGCCGGGAGGGCGACGACGTCGAGCTGATGCGCGGCGACCTGGCCCGGCTGCTCGTGGAGGCCACCGCCGACGTGGAATACCTTTTCGGCGACTCGATCGCCGCGCTGGATCCGGCCGCCGGCGGGGTGGACGTGACCTTCGCCGGGGGTGGGCGCCGCCGCTTCGACCTGGTGGTCGGCGCCGACGGGCTGCACTCGACCGTACGCCGGCTGGCGTTCGGCCCCGCCGCGGCGCACCTGCGCCCGCTCGGGCACCACATCGCGATCTGCACCGTCCCCGCCGGACTGGGCGAGGAGCGGGTCGAGCTGATGCACCCGGCGCCGGGCCGGACCGTCGGCGTCTACCGCACCGCCGGCGCGCCCGACGCCCGGGCGCTGTTCCTCTTCCCCTCGCCCGCCGAGGAGCCGGACCACCGGGACCTGCCCGCCCAGCGGGCGGCGCTGGCCCGCGCGTTCGGCGGGGCCGGCTGGCGGGTGCCCGAGCTGCTCGCCGCCGCCGACGACGCGCCGGACTTCTACTTCGCGCCCATGAGCCAGGTGCGGATGGAGCGCTGGTCCACCGGCCGGATCGGGCTGGTCGGCGACGCCGGCTACGGTCCGTCGCCGGCCTCCGGGCAGGGCACCAGCCTGGGGCTGGTCGGGGCGTACGTGCTGGCCGCCTCGCTGGCCGAGGCCGGTGGGGACCCGGTCGCCGGGTTCGCCGCGTACGAGCGCCGGATGCGCCCGTTCGTCGCGGCGAACCAGCGCCTGGCCGAGCGCAACCTCAAGGGGATGGTGCTCTCGTCGGCCGCGCAGATCCGGTTCCAGACGCTGATGCTGCGCCTCATGCCGCGCCTGCCCGGCCGGGAGCGGATGATCAGCCGGGTCACCGAGCCGATCCGCCGGGCGGCCACCGCGATCACCCTGCCGGATGCCCCGACGGCCGCGCGCTGACCGGTCAGTCCGCCAGGCGCTCGTCGTACGCGGCGCGCAGGTCCTCCCAGCCGAACTCCTTCGCCTCGGCGCCCCGGATCGGGCCGACCGGGTCGCCGTCGAGCAGGTGGCCGGCGACGTCGAGGCAGAGGTGCCAGCCGGCGGCCATGCTCGCGCCCATGGCGCGGTCGTCGAAGCGGTGCCGCAGGGTCAGGCGGGTGCCGGCCTCCGTGCCGGCCAGCTCCCAGCGCAGCAGGCCGTCGCCCCAGGTGTACTCGAGGACGCGGGGCGGCTCGGCGCGCCGCACGGTGGCCGGGGCCGGCCAGCTCCGCTCGCCGTCGACGGTGCTCAGCGTGACCGCGCCGGGCGTGCCCAGGTCGCGGTCGGCCAGGAAGGGCGCCCACTGGGCGAGCCGGTCCGGCTCGGTGAGCGCCGCCCACACCTTCTCCGGCGGATGCCGCAGGTCGCGGACGAGGATCAGGTCCCACCGGTCGCCGGCCGCCGCCCAGGAGACGTCGGCGAGCGTGCCGGGACGGAAGCTGTCGCGGTCCATGGTCACTCCTGACTGTCGAGATGGCGTTCCAGGGCGTCGAGGTGGTCGGTCCACATCCGCCGGTACGGCCCGAGCCAGTCGTCCACGGCGCGCAGCGGGCGGACGTCGATCCGGTAGATCCGCTGCTGGGCGGCGGTGCGGCAGCTGACCAGGCCGGCCTCGCGCAGCACCTTGAGGTGCTTGGAGACGGCCGGCTGGCTCATGCCGAGCGCGGCCACGAGGTCGCCGACGCTGCTCTCCGCCCGGCGCAGCCGGTCGAGGATGCGGCGTCGGGTGGGCTCGGCCAGCACGGCGAAGGCATCCCCGGACACGCCTCCAATATGCCTCGATGCTCATATGCCTGTCAAGGAATACGGGGCGCGGGCGCGGCGAGCCGGCCCGCTTCCTATGCTCGGGGCATGGAACTGCGGATCTTCACCGAACCCCAGCAGGGCGCCAGCTACCACCAGCTGCTCGCCGTGGCGCGCCGCGCGGAGGAGACGGGCTTCGGCGCCTTCTTCCGCTCCGACCACTACCTGAAGATGGGCTCGGTGAGCGGCGACCCGGGCCCGACCGACGCCTGGACCACCCTCGCTGGCCTGGCCCGGGACACGAAGACGATCCGGCTCGGCACCCTGATGACCGCGGCCACCTTCCGGCTTCCCGGCCCGCTCGCCATCACCGTCGCCCAGGTCGACCAGATGAGCGGCGGCCGGGTCGAGCTGGGCATCGGCACCGGCTGGTTCGCCGAGGAGCACACCGCGTACGGGATCCCGTTCCCGCCGCTGGGGGAGCGGTTCGACCGGCTGGAGGAGCAGCTCGCCGTCATCACCGGGCTCTGGGAGACGCCGGCCGGGTCGACCTTCGACCACCCCGGCAAGTACTACCCGGTGAGCGACTCACCGGCGCTGCCCAAGCCCGTCCAGCAGCCGCGCCCGCCGATCCTGCTCGGCGGCACCGGCCCGAAGCGGACGCCCCGCCTGGCGGCCCGCTACGCCGACGAGTTCAACCTGCCGTTCGCCTCGGTCGAGGACTCGGCGGCGCAGTTCCAGCGGGTGAAGGACGCCTGCGCCGAGGCCGACCGGGACCCCGCCACCATGACCTGGTCCAACGCCCTGGTGCTCTGCTGCGGCCGGGACGACGCCGAGGTGGCCCGGCGCGCCGCGGCGATCGGCCGGGAGCCGGACGAGCTGCGCGAGAACGGCGCCGCCGGCACCCCCGCCGAGGTCGTCGACAAGCTCGGCCGGTACGCGGAGATCGGCAGCGAGCGGGTCTACCTCCAGGTGCTCGACCTGGCCGACCTGGACCACCTGGAGCTGGTCGCCGCCGAGGTGATGCGGCAGGTCTGAGCGCGAGGGCTCAGCGGACCGTTCCGGCGGCCCGGGGCGGCGGCCCCGGGTGGGGGATCGGGTCCGGCTCCGGCTCCGGGGCCGGCGGGGGCGCCGGGGCCGTGGCGTACTGCCCACCGGCCGGCTCGGGGCCCACGCCGGTCGGGTCGATCTCCTCCTCCGACGGATACACGTCGCCGCGGAGGGTCGGGTCGCGGTAGCTGCTCATGTCCACAGGGTGCCCTACGGGACGGCGGGGCAACCGCGGCTTGCGCGATTGGCGGATGATGCACCCGGACACCGGGGACGGGAACGGGGGGAACGACGTGGAACTGCACCGCAACCGAGGGGTCCTGCCGCTGGCCCTCGTCTGCGTGGCGGGCGGGGTGATGGTGCTCGCCGTGGCCGGTGACGGGCCCGTGCTGCGGATGCTTGTCGCCCTGGGCATCGTGGTGATCGGCGTCAAGGTGCTGGTCGGCGCCCTGCGGCCGTTCCGCTGCGTGCTGAGCCCCGAGGGGCTGGAGGTGCGCCGGCCGGGCCTGCGCGGGACGTACCGCTGGGAGCAGTTCGCGGCGCTCGCCCTCGACGACGCCGGCCGGCTGGTCGGCGTGCCCGGGGCCGGCCTGCCGCCGGGCCTGCCGGTGAGCGCCCGGCACCCGCGCGACGGCCGCCCCGCCGTCGAACTGCTCGACCTCACGCAGGTGCGGGAGAGCCCCGACGAGGTGACCGCGGCGCTGACCCGGTACGCGGGTGACCGCTTCACCGACGCACGCACCGGGCCGGCCGGCGCGGACCTCGACTTCACCATCGGGCTGCGCGGCTACGACGTCCGCGAGGTCGACCGGCTGGTCGACCGTGCCCGGGAGGCGCTCGCCCGGGGCGGGCCGGCCGAGCGGCGGACCGCCCGGGCGGAGATCGAGCGGGCCCGGGCCGCCGGGCTGCCGGTGGCGCTGCGCGGGTACTCCACCACGCAGGTGGAGGCGGCGCTGGACGCGCTCCACGCCGCGCTCACCGAGGAAGCCAGCACCGACCGGGAGGCCACCGCATGACCGGCACCAACTGGGCGGGCAACGTCACCTGGTCGGCCCGCGCCCGCCACGAGCCGTCCACCCTGGACGAGCTGCGCCGGCTGGTGGCCGGCGCGGACCGGGTCCGGGCGGTGGGCACCGGACACTCGTTCAACCGGCTCGGCGACACCACCGGCGTGCAGGTGTCGGTGGCCGGGCTGCCGCCGACCGTCGCGCTCGACCGTGACCGGGGCACCGTCACCGTCGCCGCCGGGATGCGGTACGGCGACCTGGCCACCGCGCTGCACGCCGAGGGGTACGCGGTGGCGAACCTCGCCTCCCTGCCGCACATCTCGGTGGCCGGCGCGGTCGCCACCGCCACCCACGGCTCCGGGCCGGCCCACGGCAACCTGGCCACCGCCGTGGCCGCGCTGGAACTGGTCACCGCCGACGGCGACCTGCTCACCGTGGACCGCGCCGACCCCCGGTTCGCCGGGCTGGTGGTCCACCTCGGCGCGCTGGGCGTGGTCACCCGGCTCACCCTCGACGTGGTGCCCGCCTTCGAGGTGCGGCAGTACGTCCGGCTCGGCCTGCCCCGCGCGGCCCTGGACGACGCCCTCGACGCGGCCTACAGCGTCAGCGTCTTCACCGGCTGGCGGTCACCCCGGTTCGACCAGGTGTGGCTCAAGCAGCGGGCCGACCAGCCGCCGCCCCCGGCGGACTGGCTGGACACCCGGGCCGCCGACACGCCCCGCCACCCGGTGCCCGGGATGCCGGCGCAGAACTGCACCGAACAGCTGGGCGAGCCCGGGCCGTGGCACGAGCGGCTGCCGCACTTCCGGCTCGGCTTCACGCCGAGCAGCGGCGACGAACTCCAGTCCGAGTGGCACCTTTCCCGCGCCGACGGCGCCGCGGCGCTGGCCGCGCTCGACCCGGCGGCCGAGCGGATCGCCGCCGTGCTCCAGGTCTGCGAGCTGCGTACGGTGGCCGCCGACGGGTTGTGGCTGAGCCCGAACCACGAGCGCGACACCCTGGCCGTCCACTTCACCTGGGTGGGCGATCCGGAAGCGGTGGCGCCCGTGCTCGACGAGGTGGAGGAGCGGCTCGCCCCCTTCGCCCCGCGCCCCCACTGGGGCAAGCTCTTCACCCGCGACCCGGCCACCGCCTATCCCCGCCACGACGACTTCCGCGCCCTGCTGCGCGAGTTCGACCCGGCCGGCAAGTTCCGCACCGCGTTGCTGGACCGTTACTTCCCGCGATACTGACCTACCACCGGGTCACCCGTAGCCTATGGTCCGACCATCCAGGGTGGACACCGGTGAGGGAGAACGATGGTGCAGGAACCCCCCGGCCCGGGCGGGCTGGTCCGCGTCGACAACCGAGCGCTGTCCCGGATCAGCGTCGTCGCCCAGTGCCTGGACAACCAGTGGGTCACCCGGGACCTGCTGGAGCACATGGTGAGCCGGCGACTCTCCTACGCGGAGGTGGAGCGCCGGCGGCGGCAGGACGCGCGGGCCGAGTACCTCCGGTCGATCCTCAACGCCGAGCAGGTCATCGTCAATCGGGCGTACTTCTTCAACAACCCCGTCGTCTACCAGGACTTCGCGGAGCGGGGCCCCCAACGCGAGGCCGTCCGGGCCCTGCTGGACGAGAGCGTGCTCGTGCCCTTCCTGCTCCGCGAGGGCTCGCCCGCGGACGAGCCGCGGTTCACCGTCGACCCGATCGGCTGGGACGCCTGGCGGAGCCTGCTCGGTGACCTCGACACCATCCGGTGTCTCCGGCTGAGCTGGGACGACGCCGAGAACGAGGAGTGCACGCAGCGGCTCATGTTCGAGGAGTTCCACCGCTTCCTGCTGCAACTGCGCGGCTTCAACCTCGACGCCCTGCGCCGTGACCTCGGCCTGGACGGGGAGAGCATCCCGGCGCTGCGGGAGCGGCTGCGGGAGGTGACCCTGTGGGCCGCGGACACCGACCGGGCCGACCGCGAGGGGTTCTACCGGCAGTTCCTCGTCGAGCCCGGCAGCGACCCCGCGCAGGGCCGCTTCCGGTCGGCGCCTCTGGTGGCGGAGCTCAAGCAGCTCATCGACCTCCGGTACAACACGACCGTGCCGGACGCGGTGGAGCGCTTCGCGCTGATCCCCACCGACTCGCTGCGGCGGACCGCCCTCCAGGAGCGGCCGCCGGTGCGGGCCGCCCGCGCCACCGGGGAGGGCGCTCCGCGGGCCGAGCTGAAGCAGCTCGTCGAGCTGCTCCGGACGCTGCGGCCCCAGGCGTTCGACCTGGCCCTGTCCCCGCTGCGGATCGACCTGACCGGGCTGGAACTGACCCACGTGCGGCAGGCGCGGGACACCGACGAGTGGCGCGGCTACCTGGGCGCGCTGGAATCGCTGCTCGACGACCCGACCGACTTCGTGGCTCGCGGCCAGGTGGTGTACGACCGCTACCTCGCCCTCGCCGGCCGGCTCGCGGAGATCGTCGGCGAGCGGCGGCGCAGCCGGATGCGGATCTGGCAGCCTGTCGTCCGGATCACCATCGAGGTTCTCGGCGCCTCCGCCTCGCTCATCTACGACGGCGATCCCCGGCTGGAGGTGATCGGCGACGTGGCCACCGAGGTCGCCTCCCGGGGCACCGACGCGGTGCTCCGCTTCGCCGTGGTCGGGCGCGACCAGCGCCGGGCCGAGAACGAGCTGGCCACCGGCATCGACGTCATGCGGGTCCGGCTGGAGCGGGCCCGCGAGGACTGGCGGGAACTCGTCGCCCGACTCCGGGAGGGCGGCTTCCCGGTGGTCGACGGCGACGTCGAGCGGGACTCCGAGCCGAACATCGACCGACCCCGGGAGGACACATGAGCGAGGTCTCCGACGATCCCCGCTACCGGGAGCTGCGCGACCGGCTGCCGGAGCTGTTCGCCAACCCGCCGGGCGCCGCCGTGGAGATCCTCGACGACCCCGCGGAGGTGGCCGCCGCGGAACGGGCCAAGGCCGCCGCGCTGCGCGCCCGTGGGCTGCCCGAGGAGTGGGGCCGGACCGGGGTCGCGTACCAGGACGAGTGGCTGACGCTGCTGCGGGACCCGGTCCGGTTCCCCGGCGGCGGGCTCGGCACGTACATCCGCGCGGTGTCGATGGGCGGCGCGTACGGGGTGGTGCTCCTGCCGGTGCTCGACGGCGCGGTGGTGCTCATCGAGCACTTCCGGCACGCCACCCGGCGGTGGCACCTGGAGGCGCCCCGCGGGTTCGGCGAGCCGGGTGTCCCGGCCGAGGAGCAGGCGGCCCGGGAGCTGCGCGAGGAGATCGGCGCGGAGGCCGTCCGCCTGGTCGACCTGGGCGTGCTGCACCCGGACACCGGCACCTCCACCGACGAGGTCCGGCTCTTCCTGGCCGAGGTGGCGGCGGTCGGGGAGCCCGACGCGCGGGAGGGCATCCGGGCCGTGCGGCGCTGCCCGCCGGCCGAGGTCGGCCGGCTCATCCGGGACGGGGTGGTGACCGATTCGTTCACCATCGCGGCCTGGACCCGGGCGCACCTGCGCGGCCTGCTGGGCGAGGGCTAGGAGCGGCCGGCGGTCATCTGTTCGCGCATGCTGCCGCGCTGCACCGCGCGGCTGATGTCGCTGGGCGAGACGATCCCGACCAGCCGCTGGTCGGTCACCACGAGCGCCCGGCCGTCGGCGCACTGACTGAGCCGGGGGAGCAGGTCGGTGAGCTGCTCGTCCGGGTTGGCGAGCACCAGTTCGTCGGCCCGGCAGGAGACCTCGGCCAGGGTGGTCGAGGCGCGCCGGTCGGCGGGGATGCCGCGGACCCGGTCGAGGGTGACCAGCCCGACCGGCCGGCCCTCCTCGGTCAGCGGCAACGCCGAGTGCCGGTACGCGAAGAGGTAGTGGTCGACGAAGTCGGCGACGGTCATCTCCCCGGAGGCGGTCTGCGGCTGCGGTGTCATCACCTCGGCGACCCGGATGCCGCGCAGCGCGCTGCCCATCCGGGCCTGGCGCTCCTCCATGCCGGCGGCGCCGATCAGGAACCAGCCGATGAGCGCCAGCCAGAGCCCGCCGACCCCGCTGCCGGCCAGGAACTGCCAGAGCCCCAGCCCGATCAGCAGCGCGCCGAGGATCCAGCCGGCGCGGGCCGCCACCACGGACGCCTTCGTGCGGTCGCCGGTGGCCTTCCACACCGCCGCGCGCAGCAGCCGGCCGCCGTCCAGTGGGGCGGCGGGGAGCACGTTGAAGATCGCCAGGAGCACGTTGATGCCGGCCAGCCAGGACAGCGCGCCGAGCAGCAGGCCGTGCGCGCCGGCCAGGGCGAGCAGCAGCGCGATCGCGCCGAAGAACAGCCCGATGATCAGGCTGACCAGCGGCCCCACCCCGGCGATGCGCAGCTCGGCGCCCGGGTCGCGGGCCTCGCCCTTCAGCTCGGAGACGCCGCCGAAGAGCCACAGCGTGATCCCCTCGACCTCGATGCCGTTGCGCTTGGCGACCACCGCGTGGGCCACCTCGTGGGCGAGCAGGCCGAGGAAGAAGACCACAGCGGCGGCCAGCCCGGCGGCCACGTACGCCACGGCCGAGTGGCCCGGGTACGCGCGGGGGAACTGGCTCGCGGACAGCGCCCACGCGATCAGCAGGAAGATGACCAGGACGCTCCAGTTGACCCCGACGGGTACACCCGCGATCCGGCCAAGCCGGAAGCTCGCCCTCATGTCCCCGTCATACCCGTCCCGGTCGGTGCCACACCAGGGCGCAAAGTCCCGGACTTTCGCTTGCCATACGTCAAGCGAGCATTGACGGCGCATGCCATTCGCCGATATCTATCCGGGTAAGTCGCCGTCAGATCTTCCGGCCGCCGCCACGAGCGGCGCCCGGAAGAGGTAGAGGAGTCCACGTGAATCCACGCACCGTCCGCCGCGCCGCCGTGTCACTGGGCATCGCGGTCGCCACCCTGACCGCAGCGGTCGCCACCCCGGCGTACGCCCGGCCCGTCCACTCCGCGCCGCCGGCCACCGCCGCCGGCCCGGTGTCCACCGTCCTCGACGGCGTCGCCCGCCAGGTCGCCGGGGCCCTCGCCGACGAGTCCGCCAGGCGTCGACTGGGCGCCGCCGTCGCCGCCGGCCCGGTGGACCTGCTCGCCGCCCCGGTGAGCGGCCGGCTCGCCGGCGAGCTGCGCGCGGCCAACGAGCGGCTGCTGGCCGCCAAGGGCCTGCCCGCCGGCACCGGCTCGCTGCTGCGGCTGCGCCTGGCCCACCCGGACCTGCGCGAGGCGCTGGCGCGCGGCGAGGCCCCTCTGGTCGCGGCCACCCCGACCGACGACTCGGCGGCGAGCGTCGTGGCCCACGACCGCTCCGGCGGGACCGTGGTGCTGGATGCCGCCCGGGTGCCGCAGCGGCCGGTGCTGGTGGTCGAGGTGGACGGAGAGCGGGCGCTCTCCGCCGGGCTTGCGCTGATGCGCGAGCGGTTGAGCGCGCGCGGGATCGGCCCGGCGGCGTCGACGCGGACCGCGTCGGCCGGGCTGACCGCGTCGGGCGGCTACTGGGCCACCAAGGTCGACGCCGTGCGGCTCAGTGACGACCAGGAGCCCTGGATCAAGGGTGCGGCCGAGATCTACACCGTGGTCGCCGGCTTCGGGCTGGACGGCAAGGCCAAGGTCGACCTGGTGCAGATGCCGTACCTGGACAACGACGGCACCACCTACTACCCGAGCCAGCTACTGGTGCACTTCTCGGCGTACAAGTACAACCTGGCCGATGTCGTCATGATGGAGGACGACGGGGACACCAACTACTCGGCGCTGGTCAAGGCCATCGCGAACGCGCTGCTGGTGATCGTGGACGGTGGCGCGTACACGCCGCTGGTCAACGCGATCCTGGACGCCATCCCCACGTCCTGGTACACCGACGACCCGGACTTCGTGGACGCCTGGTACACGCTGAGCACCACCAGCAGCGGCCGGAAGTACGGCGCGGGCGGCAACGGCTGGATGGACGTCGTCCCGTACTGGGTCTCGGAACTCTGATCCGGCCCGGCTCAGCGGCGGGGGGCCGTGCTGACGACGGTGGGCGAGTACTCGTTCGCCGCCTCCACGGCCCACTCCAGCGCGAAGTCCGCCTCCTCCTCCCAGCCCGGCTCGCCGCCCACGAAGTGCGACCGGCCCGGGAACTCCCGGTAGCTGGTGATCGCCGTCGAGCCGCGGTAGAGGTTGGCGCACGAGGACGCCAGCGACGGCGGCACCACGTGGTCCTCGCCGCCGGCCGTCACCAGCAGCGGCGCCCGGTCGGACCGTTTGGTGTCCACCGCCGTCGCCGAGTTCGGGTCCAGGTTGGCGAACGCCCCCTCGTAGAAGACGTGGCCCGCGGCGGGCACCGCGTACCGCTCCCAGGCGGCGTCCGATTCCTCGGGGCTGATCGTGTTGCCGAAGGTGTAGCGGAAGTCCTCGCGGGTGAACGGCACCGCGCGGTGCCGGTTCGCCGGGTTGCGGAGGATGTCGAACCCTGAGCGCAGCGTGCTGAGCGGCAGCTTCAGCACACCCTTCACCGGGGCGGGGTGCAGGCCGACGACGGCGGCGCCGAGGCCCCGGTCCAGCAGCAGTTGGGCGATGAGGCCGCCGAACGAGTGCCCCATGATGATCGGCGGACGGGGCAGCCCGCGGATGATCGCCGTGTAGTGGTCGACGATTCCGGTGACCCGCTGCGCCGCGATCGGCGTGGGGTCCTCCCGGAGCCGCTCGACGTCGACGTCCATCCCCGGCCAGGCCGGGGTGAGCACTTTGAAGCCGCGCGCCGCGTACCGGTCGACCCAGTGCTCCCAGCTGCGTGAGGTCATCCAGAGGCCGTGGATCAGCACGATCGTGTCGACCCGTCCCGTCGGTGTGCCCATGCCCTGACCTCCCGGTGCCGTGAGGACTGACGTCGGCGGTGGTTACCCGGCCCGGCCGCCGTCACTCCCGCCCGGGACGTGGGTGGCGATGCCCTGGATCAGCAGGTCGAGGCCGAACTCGAAGCGGGTGTCGCCGTCGCCGGCGAGCAGCGCGTCCACGTGCTCCCGCACGTGCGGGTACCGCCCCGCCGGCAGGTTCCGGTAGTACGTGCTGAGCTGCTCGCGCATCCGCGCCCACCACGTCGGCTGGTCCTGACCGGCGGCCCGGACCTTCTCGGCGTACAGGGCGCCCTCGTAGGCGTCGCCGGCGATGTAGAGGAAGAGTCGGTCGAGGAACCACGCTGCCTGCTGGGCCGGCACGCCGCCGGTGCGGAGAACGGCGAGCAGCCCGTCGGTGACCCGCAGGGCGTTCGGACCGGTGGGGATGGTGGCCAGTGAGGCCAGCGCCAGCTCGGTGTGCGCGGCGTAGACCCGGTACGCCTGCCGGGCCACCTCGCGGACCTGCTCCGTCCAGCGGCCCGGGTCGGGCTCGGGCACGGTGATGTCCGCGCTGACCCGGTCGACGAGCAGTTCGAGCAGCTCTTCGCGCCCGGAGACGTGGGCGTAGAGGGAGGCCGGTCCGGTGCCCAGCTCCTGCGCCACCCGCCGCATGCTGAGCCCGCCCAGCCCTTCCCGGCTGAGCACGGCGAGGGCGGCGTCGACCACCGCCTGCTGGCTCAGCGGCTGTCGGGGCGACCTGCTGCGGGGCCGGGTACGCCACGGCGGGGCGGGCTGTTCGCTCACGGACGACCTCCGGGTCAGGGGACTCGAACATCGTACTTGCTGCGAACGCCGTTCGTTGATAGAACAGTGTTCGTCAACGAACGGTGTTCGTCTCGATCGGGGGATCCATGACCACCGAACTCACCGCGCCGCACCCCGCGGCGCCGCCCGCCGCGGGTCATCGCTGGCGCTGGATCGCCCTCGCGGTGATCCTCACCGCCGAGGTGATGGACCTGCTCGACGTGCTCGTCACCAACCTCGCCGGCCCGGCGATCCGGGCCGACCTCGGCGGCTCGCCCACCGTCATCCAGTGGATCGGCGCCGGCTACACCCTCGCCATGGCCGTCGGCCTGGTCACCGGCGGCCGCCTCGGCGACCTGTACGGCCGCCGCCGGATGTTCCTGGTCGGGGTGCTCGGCTTCACCGCCGCCTCGGCGGCCTGCGCGCTCGCCGGCAGCCCCGGCACGCTGATCGCCGCCCGGGTCGCGCAGGGCCTGCTCGGCGCGTTGCTCCTCCCGCAGGGGCTGGGGCTGATCAAGGAGATGTTCCCGCCGGAGCAGCTCGCCGCCGCCTTCGGCGCGTTCGGCCCGGTGATGGGGATCTCCGCGGTCGGCGGCCCCATCCTGGCCGGCTGGCTGGTCGACGCCGACCTGGCCGGCACCGGCTGGCGCGCCATCTTCCTCATCAACGTCCCGCTCGGCCTGCTCGCCGCCCTCGGTGCGGCCCGCTTCCTGCCGGCCTCCCGCCCCGGCCACGCCACCCGGCTCGACCTGCCCGGCGTCGCGCTCCTCTCGGTCGCGGTGTTCCTGCTGGTCCACCCGCTGGTGCAGGGTCGCGAGCTGGGCTGGCCCTGGTGGAGCTTCGCGATGCTCGCCGGCGCCGCCGTGGTGCTGGCCGTCTTCGCCCGGTACGAGCAGCGCCGGCAGCGGGCCGGCCGGGACCCGCTGGTGGTGCCCGCCCTGTTCCGCCGCCGCGCCTTCACCGGCGGCCTGGTCGCGGGGTTGGCCTTCTTCACCGCGTTGGCCGGCTTCTCGCTGGTCTTCAGCCTCTACCTCCAGCTCGGCCTCGGCTGGTCGCCGCTGCGCGCCGGGCTGGCCGGCGTGCCCCAGGCGCTCGGCATGGTGGCCGCCTTCGTGCTCGCCGGCGCCGGTCTGGCCCCGCGGCTCGGCCGGCGCCTCATCCACATCGGACTCGTGGTGGTGCTGGCCGGCGTCGCCGGGATGCTGCTCACCCTCACCCTGGCCGGCTCCGATGTCACCCCGTGGCGGATGACCCCCGCGCTGCTGGCGGTCGGCTTCGGCATGGGCCTGGTCATGGCGCCGTTCTTCGACATCGTGCTCTCCGGGGTCGAGGAGGCGGAGACCGGCTCGGCGTCCGGCACGCTCACGGCCGTGCAGCAGCTCGGCGGCGCGCTCGGCGTGGCGCTGCTCGGCACGGTCTTCCTCGACGGGCTGACCGACTCGGTGTCGCACGCCGTGCGGGTCACCCTCCTCGCCGAGCTGGGCCTGCTGCTGGTCACCGTGGCGGGCGCGTTCCTGCTGCCCCGCCGCGCCCGTGAGGGGGCCGACGGCGGGCACTGAGCGCCGACCCCTGACAAATGTCACGGCCGGAAGATGACGGCCGCTCCGGGGACCGGGCCGCCGGTCCCCGGAGCATCGTTGTCATGACCGACACCCACCCTGCCGTCGAGCTCGCCGGACTCACCAAGACCTTCGGCCCGGTGACCGCCGTCGACGGGCTCGACCTCCGCATCGCCCCGGGCGAGGTGGTGGCCTTCCTCGGCCCCAACGGCGCCGGCAAGACCACCACCGTGGACATGCTGCTCGGGCTGGCCCGCCCGGACGCCGGCACCGTCCGGCTCTTCGGCGGCACGCCCGCCGACGCCGTCCGGCTCGGCCGCGTCGCCGCCGTGATGCAGACCGGCGGCCTGCTCAAGGACCTCACCGTCGCCGAGACGGTACGGATGACCGCGCACTTCTACGGCCACACCCGGCCGGCCGCCGAGGTGCTGGAGCGGGCCGGCATCGCCGACATCGCCGACCGCCCGGTGGGCAAGTGCTCCGGCGGCCAGCAGCAGCGGCTGCGCTTCGCCCTGGCGCTGCTGCCCGATCCCGACCTCATGGTGCTCGACGAGCCGACCACCGGGATGGACGTCGAGGGACGCCGGGACTTCTGGCAGGCCATCCGGGCCGACGCCCGCGACGGCCGCACCGTCCTCTTCGCCACCCACTACCTCGACGAGGCCGACGCGTACGCGGACCGGATCGTGCTGGTCCGCCAGGGCCGGGTGGTCGCCGACGGCACCACCGCCGAGATCAAGAACCTGGCCGCCGGCCGGGTGGTCCGGGCCACCCTGCCCGGCGCCGACCAGGCCGCCCTGGCGGCGCTGCCCGGCGTGCAGTCGGTCGAGGTGCGCGGCGACGCCGTGCTGGTCCACACCGAGGACTCCGACGCCGTCGCCCGGCACCTGCTGACCCGGACCCCGGCCCGGGACGTGGAGATCACCTCGCGCAACCTCGAGGACGCCTTCCTCGCCCTGACCACCGCCGCCTGACCGCGACCGCGCCCATCCCCGGAGCCTGAGATGACCGTCACCGCCCCGTCCGCCACCACCTCGTCCGACCGGGCCGGGAACCGCCGGCCCCCCGCGCTGGGCGGCTTCTCGACCGCCGTGCTCGGCATCGAGATCCGCCGGGTGCTGCGCAACCGCCGCACGCTCGTCTTCATCCTGATCATGCCGGCGGTGTTCTTCCTCCTCTTCGGCCTGCCGCAGCGCGGGCAGAACCTGGACAACGGCCTGCCCGTGACCGGCTGGATCATGATCAGCCTCGCCGTCTACGCGGCCATGGTCGCCACCACCAGCGCCGGCGCCGCCGTCGCCACCGAACGGGCGCTGGGCTGGAGCCGCCAGCTGCGGCTCACCCCGCTGCGCCCGGCCGCGTACGTGGCCACGAAGGTGGCCACCGCCATGGTGCTCGGCCTCCTCGGCGTGCTTGTCGAGTTCGCCGTCGGGGCGGCCTCCGGGGTCCGGTTGCCGGCGCACGTCTGGGTGGAGTCCGGCCTGACCGCCTGGATCGGCTCCCTCGTGTTCGCCGCCCTCGGGCTCTTCGTCGGCTACCTCGCCCCGGCCGAGAACGTCATGCAGTTCATGGGACCGATCCTGGCCGTGCTGGCCATGCTCGGCGGGCTGTTCGTACCGCTCGACGTGCTGCCCCACGCGCTCCAGCAGATCGCCAAGTTCACCCCGGTGTACGGCGTCGGCCAGCTCGCCCGGGCGCCGCTGACCGGAGCCGGGCTGGACTGGGTCGCGGTCGGCAACGTGGCCGCCTGGACCGCCTTCTTCGGCCTGGGCGCGGCCCGGCTGTTCCGCCGCGACACCAGCCGCGTCTGACGCGCGACCGCGGAGGTTAGCGTGTTCACCGTGGGCCTGCCGCGCGATCAGAGCCGGCCGGTGAGCCGCCGCTGGCGGATCACCGGCTGGCTCCTGGCCGCGGTCTGGCTCTTCTTCCTCAACATCCCGCTGCTCACCGCCCTGCACCAGCCCGAGGTCTGGCGGCGGGTGCTGGGCGCGGTCACCCTTGTCGCCTTCGGCCTGCTCTACGTCTGGGTGTTCGAGTGGGCGCGCGGCATGCGGCAGGCGCACCGGAACATCCCCCGCGGTCGGGCCTGGGCGGCCCTGGCGGCGCTGCTCGGTCTCGGCCTGGCCGGCATCCCCGGCACCGAGGGGGACTGGCTGACCACACTGGTCTTCGTCGCGGCGGCGGCGGTGTTCCTGCTGCCGTCGCGCGAGGCGCTGCTGGTGGTCGTGCTCGCCGCGCTGACCCCGCCGGTGGCGGCGGCGCTGGTGCCCGGCTGGGAGGCGGAGGGGACGGTGGTCTTCGCCGTCGTGCTCGCCTCGTTCGCCATGTTCGGGGTCAGCCGGCTGGCCCAGCGCAACGCCGAGCTCCAGGCCGCCCAGCAGGAGATCGGCCGGCTGGCGGTGGCCGAGGAGCGGGCCCGCACGGCACGGGACCTGCACGACATCCTCGGGCACTCGCTGACCGTGGTGGCCGTGAAGGCGGAGCTGGCCGGTCGGCTGCTGGAGCTGGATCCGGCCAGGGCGGCCACCGAGATCGCCGACATCGAGCGGCTGGCCCGGCAGGCCCTCGCCGACGTGCGGGGCACCGTCGGGGCGTACCGCGGGGTGAACCTGGCGACGGAGCTGGCCGGCGCCCGCTCGGCGCTGGCCGCCGCGGGCATCGCCGCCGACCTGCCGGAGACGGCGCCGGCGCTGCCTGCGGAGCGGGACGAGCTGTTCGGCTGGACGGTCCGCGAGGGGGTGACGAACGTGGTCCGGCACAGCGGCGCCCGGCGCTGCGAGATCCGGGTCGAGCCGACGGGCGTGGAGATCCGCGACGACGGTCGGGGCCCGGCCGGCGAGCCGGAGGCGGCCGGCCACGGCCTGGTGGGGCTCCGCGAGCGGGCCCGACGGCTGGACGCCACGGTCACCGTCGGCCGCCCGCGCGGCGGCCGCGGCTTCCTGCTCCGGGTGACGGTGCCCGAGACCGGACGGGGGACGACCGGATGACCGAGCCGATCAGGCTGCTGCTCGCCGACGACCAGGCACTCGTCCGGGGCGCGCTCGCCGCGCTGCTGTCGATGGAGCCGGACCTGACCGTGGTGGCCGAGGTGGGGCGGGGCGACGAGGTGGTGCCGGCGGCGCTGCGGACGCGGCCCGACGTGGCCCTGCTCGACGTGGAGATGCCCGGCCTGGACGGGGTCGCGGCGGCCGCGGCGCTGCGGGCCGCGCTGCCCGGCTGCCGGGTGCTCGTGGTGACCACCTTCGGCCGCCCCGGCTACCTGCGCCGGGCCATGGAGGCGGGCGCGAACGGCTTCGTGGTCAAGGACACCCCGGCCCGCCAGCTCGCCGACGCGGTCCGCCGGGTGCACGCGGGGCTGCGGGTGGTCGACCCGACGCTCGCCGCGGAGACGCTGGCCACCGGGCCGAGCCCGCTCACCGAACGGGAGACCGAGGTGCTGCGTACGGCCCGGGGTGGCGGCACGGTCGCCGAGCTGGCGGCGGCGCTGCACCTCTCCGAGGGGACGGTGCGCAACCACCTCTCCGCGGCGATCGGCAAGACCGGCGCCCGCAACCGGGCCGACGCCGTCCGGGTGGCGGAGGAGAACGGCTGGCTGCTCGGCGACTGAGCCGGCTCAGGCGGTGGCCGGCGGGGCGGGAAGCTGGTCCACCACCACGACGGCGGTGCCGGGGCGCAGCGCCGCGAGGAGCTGCCGCTGGCCGCTGCGGGTGAGCCGGATGCAGCCGTTGGTGACGTTCCTGCCGAGCGTGTCGTCGGTGTACCAGCTGTGCAGTCCGATGTGGGCGCCGCGCAGCCCGGTCGGCACCGCGCCCGGGTCGTCGGGGATCGCGCCCAGGGCGAAGATGTCGACCCCGCCGTAGACGTCCTGCGGGGGCGGCGTGCGGCCCAGGACGAAGGTGCGGCCCAGCGGGGTGGACTGGCCCGGCATGCCGAGGCTGACCTCCCAGGAGCGCACGGCGCGGCCGTCCCGGAACCAGGTGAGCCGGTGCGGGCGGCGTTCCACCACGATCTGGTCGGGCAGCGCGACGGTGCTCCAGCCGCCGGCCGGCAGCCAGGCGATGCGGCGGTTGGCCGAGGGGAGCAGGACCGCGGTCCAGCCGACCCGCCGCTCGACGACGGGCACGGTCAGCTCGACGCCGCTGATGGTCGGGGCGAGGAAGGCCAGCGGCCGGCCGCCCGGCGCGTCGTAAGCGGCCACGGTCCGGGTGGGTGTGAGCCCTTCGGCCAGCGGTCGGGTGTCGGCCGGGTCCGGGTCGGCGGGGAACCCGCCGGGCGCCCGGTCGTAGGTGACCACCGGCAGGTCGTCCGGGGCGGGCGCGGCGGCCGGCACGGACTCCTCGGGGGTCGGGCTCGGCTCGTCGGGCGCGGGCGGGATCGCCGCGGTGGGTGCGGCGGCGACCGGCGCCGGGGCCGGACCGGCGGTGAGGGCACGCCCGACCAGCAGCGCGGCCGCCAGCAGCACCGGTACGCCGACCGCGGCGAGCAGCCAGCCGAAGGTCCAGCGCGAGAAGAATCGGTCAAACAGCACGATCGATACTGTAATCGGGCAGGAGGCCCCCCGCGCCGCGAAACGGCGGTGCGGAGGGCCTCCGGTTCGGTCGGGCGGCCGGACCCTTCCGGTCAGGACAGCTTCGCGCCGATGTGGATGGCGATCGCGTCGTGCGCGTTGACGGTCGCGGCGAACCAGCCGCTCGAGTCCACGGTGATCACCGGACCGCTGCACGAGCCGTTGCTGAAGTCGCCGTGGATGACGTCGCAGTAGCGGCCGGCGGGCAGGCCGGTGTAGTAGGACCGGCCCGTGACGGCGAAGTCCTCGTCGTTGAGGGTGAGGTAGCCCTTGCCGGACCGGCTGAACGCGATGTGCTGCCACCCGTTGTCGTACCAGTTGGCGACACCGGCGCCCTGGGTGGCGTTGGCGAAGCCGACCATGTTGGCGATCACCCGCCAGCGGTGCTCGCACTCCCAGCCCGAGTAGCAGGTGGTGTTCGAGGTCTTGTTGCTGGCGTCCGAGGGCGGGCCCTGGTCCTTGTTGCTGAACGTGTAGCTCGACATCACCGCCGGGGTGCCGTACGGCCAGGCGAGCATGAAGGCGTTCGCGAGGGCGTACTCGCCGCGGTCGCGGTAGGTCAGCACGCCGCCGTCGCGCTGGGTGTCGTGGTTGTCGGTGAAGACCACCGCCGAGCCGCCGGGCAGGTAGCCCCAGGACTCGCCGAAGTTCCGCAGGTACGCCAGCCGCTCGCTGTTGAACATCCGGGCCAGGTCCTTGCCGTACCGGAACTCGTGCACGTCGCCGTTGCCGGTGTACTCGGTCGGCTGGATCGGCTCGCCGGCGCCGTATATGACCTCCTGCACCAGGTACGCCGAGCGGGACAGCTTGCCCTTGATCGCGGCGATGTCGGCGGCCGGCATGTGCTTGCTGGCGTCCAGCCGGAAGCCGTCGACGCCGAGCGAGAGCAGGTCGTTGAGGTACGTGGCGAGCCGGGTGCGCACGTAGTCCGACTCGGTCTTCAGGTCCGCGAGGTTGACCAGCTCGCAGTTCTGCACCTCGTACCGGTCGCCGTAGTTGGCGATGTCGTTGTTGCCGTTGCGGCCGCAGTAGTGGAAGTCCTGCGAGCCGTAGGTGCCCGGGTAGTCGTAGTGGCCGTAGGTGCTGCCGGCCCAGCCGGTGCCCCCGTTGTCCTGGCCGGACATGTGGTTGACCACGGCGTCGACGATCACCTTGACGCCGGCGTTGTGGCACGTGTTCACCATCGACTGGAACTGGGCGCGGGTGCCCTTGCGGGACTCGATCCGGTAGCTGACCGGCTGGTAGGCCACCCACCACTGGTTGCCCTTGACGTGCTCCTGAGGCGGGCTCACCTGGACGTAGCCGTAGCCCTTCGGGCCGAGGACGGTGGTGCACTCGTTGGCCACCGAGGTCCAGTTCCACTCGAAGAGCTGGACGATGACCTTCTTGCTGCCGGGGGTGGAGGCGGCGGCCGGGGGAGCCGCCACGGTGGTCGGGACGAGCAGGCTGGCGACCAGGCCCAGGGCGAGGGCCGCCGAACGGCATCGACGTCGATGCATCGGGACTCCTGAGGGGTGCGGCGCGGGGGAAGGATCAGGTGTCGACTTCTTGCAAGTCGGCCTGAAATTTTCGGCAAGGTTACAAGCGTGTTGCAAGACCTGTCAACGCATGGACATACGTCGTTGCGAAACGCGCTACACGCGCCCCGGAGCCGGACGGTTCGACGGACCGGCCGAGAAATTCGCCACCGGAGGTGATCCGCCCGTGCCGTCCGTCCGTACTGGAGGAGGGAGCAGGGTCGGCCGGTGGGGCGCCGCCGCGAGACGATCGAGGAGCAGATGGGCCGGGCAGAGCAGATCGAGAAGGCGACGACCGTCCGGACCACCAGCACCAGCCGTGGTGCCCGGACCATGTCGAGGTCCGCGATGGTGGCGCTCGCCGCGTCCGCGCTCGCCGTCGCGTGGGCCGGCCTGGAACTGGCCGGCGCCGGCACCGTCATGTACTCGTACGGATTCTTCTTCACCGAGTTCTTCGCCGGGGTGGTCGCCCTGGTCTCGCTCAGCCTCACCGTGATGCTGGGGCTGCTCGCCACCGACCGGCTGGTCCTGCTCATCCGGCACCGGGTGCTGCTCCAGTCGGCGCACCGGGCCACCGGCGTCCTCGGCGTGGCCGGACTGGTCTTCCACGTCATCACCAAGATCTCGACCGGCCGCGCCGCCCCGACCGACGCGGTGGTGCCGTTCCTCGGCGGCCGGGGCCTCTACGTCGGGCTGGGCACCGTGGCCGCGCTGCTGATGGTCGGCGTGCTCTGGACTGGCATCGTCCGGGTCCGGTTCGCCGGCGTCGGTCCGCGGTGGATGTGGCGGGCGCTGCACTCCATGGCGTACGTCTCCTGGCCGTTCGCGCTGCTGCACGGGCTCAACGCCGGCCGGACGGCGAAGACCTGGGTGGTGCTGAGCTACCTGGTCTGCGTGCTGCTGGTGGTGGTGGCGCTGCTGGTCCGGCTATCCGTCCACCTCGGCAAGCGCAGCCGGGAGCAGCACCAGGCCGCCGCCCTGAACAAGGCGATGGCCGGCAAGGGGGAGGAGCGCACCGGCCTGCTCGCCGGGCTGACCCGCCGGAAGGCCACCGCCAAGGAGGAGAGCCGCTCCGGCCGGGGCCGCGAGGGCGGCTGGGCCGAAGCCACCGCCACCTGGACCGCGCCGGCCGGCACCGCGCGGCGCCGCGACCCCGAGCGGTTCGCCGTACCCGTGGTGCCGGAACCCGGGACGCTGCGCGAGCCGGTCCGCGCGGCGGCCGCCCGGCGCCGCGACGACGAGCGGCCCGCCCGCCGCTACCGGGACGAGGAGGAGCGGACGCCCCGGCGGTCCCGCGTCGACGTCGACGCCCGCTACTCGGCCCCGCCGGAGAGCGGCGGACGCCACTCGGCCCCGCCGGACACCGGCTCCCGCTACTCCACGCCGCCGGACGCCGTCGCCCGCTACTCGGCCCCGCCCCGGCGGGACGAGCCGGAGGAGCCCTGGGACAGCCCGCGCCGCTGGGCGAGCCGGCCGGTCTCCGGCGAGCCCGTCTCGGCCGGCCCGATCTCGTCGGCGCCGCGCAGCGGCAGCGGCCGGCACAGCGTCGAGGAGGACGTGCCGGAGGAGCCGGACTACTGGCGCCCGCCGGCCCGCTACGCCCCCGACGACGCCTTCGTCGACGACACCCCGACCCTTGTCGACCTCGCCTCCCGGCGGGCCCTGCGAGCCTCCGGCGAGAGCCGGCCGAGCCGGCGCAAGCGGGCCAACGCGGACGCGGTGGACGGGGCGTACTGGGCCGGCCTGCGCGGTGAGGCCAAGTGATGCGCACGACCGTGCCGCCGGTGGCCTGCGTCGGCGAGCCCCGGCTCACCGCCGGCTTCGCCGAGTTCGGGAGACTCGACCTGCTGGCACACGAGGAGGTGCACGGCCCCATCGGGCCGGTGGAGCCGGCCGCCCTGCTCCGGCTCGCCGAGGCGATCGACCTCAAGGGCAAGGGCGGGGCCGGCTTCCCGTTCGCCCGCAAGCTGCGCGCCGTGCTGGAGTCCTGCGAGCGGCAGGACCTGTCCGCCGTGGTGGTGGTCAACGCCACCGAGGGGGAGCCGGCGAGCTGGAAGGACAAGGTGCTGCTCAGCCGGGCCCCGCACCTCGTCCTCGACGGCGCCGCGCTTGCCGCGTACGCGCTGGACGCCGAGGAGATCGTGATCGGGGTGGCCGACGACGACGTGGGCCGGCCGTCGCTCACCGAGGCGTTGCGGGAGCGGCGGATGCCGGTGCCCACCACCATCGTCACGGTGCCGCACCGGTTCATCTCCGGCGAAGGCGGCGCCCTGGTCAACGGGATCAACGGGCTGCCGCACATCCCGCCGGGCACCAAGAAGCGGTCCAGCGACTCCGGGGTGAACGGGCTGCCCACCCTGCTCTCCAACGCCGAGACCTACGCCCAGCTCGCGGTCGCCGCCCGAATCGGCCCGTACGAGTACGCGGCGCTCGGCACCGACGACGAGCCGGGCACCGTGCTGCTCACCGTCACGGGAGCGGCCAAGCGGCCGGCCGTGGTGGAGTGCGCGGCCGGCACCCCGCTGCGCGAGATCCTGGAACTCTGCGAGGTGCCCGACGGGCCGGGCATCCTGATGGGCGGCTACCACGGCAAATGGATCACCCCGGAGGCGGCGGAGCGCGCCGAGGTGTCCCGCAAGGGGCTCGCCGCGGTCGGCGGCACGCTCGGCGCCGGCATCATCGTCCCGCTGAGCCGGGACACCTGCCCGCTCGGCGAGGCCGCCCAGGTGGTCCGCTACCTGGCCGGCGAGTCCGCTGGGCAGTGCGGCCCCTGCAAGATGGGCCTGCCCGACCTGGCCCGCGCCGTCGACCTCGCGGTCTCCGGCAGCGCGCCCATCGAGGTGGTCCGCGCCGCGGCCGGCGACGTGAAGGGCCGCGGCGCGTGCAGCCACCCCGACGGCACCGCCCGGTTCGCGCTCTCCGCCATGGAGGTGTTCGCCGAGGACCTGCGGCTGCACGCCACCGGCGAGGGCTGCGGCAAACGGGTCAAGGGCCTCATGGGGCTGCCCGGCGCGCCCGACGGCAACCCGCAGAAGCTCACCCTCGACTGGTCCCGCTGCGACGGGCACGGGCTCTGCGCCCACGTGGTGCCGGACTTCATCCGGCTCGACGGCAACGGTTACCCCGCCTTCCCCGCCACCCCGGTGCCGACCTGGCTGCGGCAGGGCGCGCTCAAGGCGGTCAAGGTCTGTCCCGAACTCGCGCTCCGGCTGGTCAAGGCCGAGTAGCCGAACCCCGAGGAGACGCGGATGCCCCCACGTACTGCCCGCCGCCTGGTCACCGCCGCCGTGCTGGCGCCACGCTGCCGGGCGCGGCGTCCTGCGCGGTCGGCCCCGAGCGGGCCACCCCGGTCGGCGTGGTGGCCGCCGCGTCGCCAGCCGCCGCCCCGGCCGGGTCCGCGTCGCCGGCCGCTCCGGTGGTCCCGGCCCGGGTGCCGGAGACGCTGTCGTTCACCGCGAAGACCCTGGACGGTACGGCGTTCTCCGCCGCCGCCCTGGCCGGGAAGCCGGTGGTGCTCTGGTTCTGGGCGCCCTGGTGCGCCACCTGCGCCAGCCAGGCGTGGACGGTCGCCGAGATCGCCCCGAAGTACCGGGACACGGTGCCGATCGTCGGCGTCGCGGGACTGGGCGAGCAGAAGGCCATGAAGGAGTTCGTCACCGAGTTCGACCTGGCCGGCACACCCCAGCTCGACGACCGGTCCGGGACGCTGTGGCGCCGGTTCGAGGTGGTCGAGCAGAGCACCTTCGTCATCGTGGACCGGGACGGGCGGGTGGTCCACCAGGGCTTCCTGGACGGGGAGTCGCTGACCCGCCAGGTCGACGCGCTGGCCCGGGGATGACCGGCGGGCTGCTGCTGGCGCTGACCGCGGGCATGCTCGCCGCGGTCAATCCGTGCGGCTTCGCCATGCTGCCCGCGTACCTGTCGCTGCTGGTCGCCGGCCCCGCCGACGGTCGCGGCGCGGTCGGGCGGGCGCTCACCGCCACGGCCGGGCTGACCCTGGGGTACGCGCTGGTCTTCGGGGCCTTCGGGCTGGCCGTCGCGCCCCTGGCGGACTGGCTGCGCCCCCGGCTGCCCTGGCTGACCGTGACCCTCGGCGTGCTGCTGGCGCTGGCCGGCTGCTGGCTGCTCGCCGGCCGGCGGCTGCCCACCGCACGCCCGTTCGCCCGGGCGCCCCGGCTCACCCGCACCTGGCCGTCCATGGTCCTGTTCGGGGCGGCGTACGCGCTGACGTCGCTGACCTGCGCCATCGCCCCGTTCCTGGCGATCGTGGTGACCAGCCTGCGGGCCGGCTCGACGCTGAGCGGGCTGGCGCTCTTCGGCGCGTACGCGACGGGGATGGCCCTGGTGGTCGGGGTGGCCGCGCTCGGCGTGGCGCTGCTGCGCGGCCGGCTGGTGGCCGGGCTGCGCGGCGCCGGCGCGTGGGTGCCCCGGCTGAGCGGCCTGGTGCTGCTGGTCGCGGGCGGCTACGTCGCCTGGTACGGCTGGTACGAGGTGCGCCTCGCCCTGGGCCGCCACGACGCCTTCGGCGACCCCGTCGTGCGAGCCGCGGCCCAGGTGCAGCAGACCCTGGTCCGCACGCTCGACACGGCCGGCCCGGCGCTGCTCGCGGCCGCCCTGGTGCTGCTGGTGGCCGCCGGCCTGCTCCGCAGACGGCGGCGGGGGCCGGACGAACCGACCCCCGCCGCGCGTCAGGCGGTCAGCGGACCGGGGTGAGCCGGTCGGCGCCGAGCTTGTCGCGGAGCACCTCGGGCACCACGACCGAGCCGTCGGGCTGCTGGAACTGCTCCAGGATGGCCGGGAAGAGCCGGCTGGTGGCCAGCGCGGAGCCGTTGAGGGTGTGCACGAAGCGGGTCTGCTTGCCGCCCGGCTCCCGGTAGCGGATGGCCGCCCGGCGGGCCTGGTAGTCGCCGCCCCAGGAGACCGACGACACCTCCTTGTACTTGCCGGTGCTCGGCATCCAGACCTCGACGTCGAGGGTCTTCTTCATGGCGGCGCTGGAGTCGCCCGCCGCGAGCAGGCTGGTCTGGAAGTGCAGGCCCAGCTTCTCGACCAGGCCCTCCACGTGGCCGACCATGGCCTCCAGCGCGGCGCCCGCCTGCTCCGGCAGCGTGAACTGGAAGATCTCCACCTTGTTGAACTGGTGGCCGCGCACCGTGCCGCGCTCGTCCGAGTGCGAGCCGGCCGCCTCGCGCCGGTAGCACGGGGTGTAGGCGAACGCCTTCAGCGGCAGCTTGGCGGTCTCCAGGATCTCGTCCTGGAACGCGCCGAGGATCGCCGTCTCCGCGGTGGGCAGCAGGAACTGGCCGCGCGGGGCGGACTGCTTGTCCAGGTGGTAGACGTCGTCGTAGAACTTCGGGAACTGGCCGGCCGCGAAGCCGGCGCTGTCGAGCAGCAGGTGCGGCGGGAGCAGGAACTCGTAGCCGGCCTGGATGTTCTGCTCGATCAGCCAGTTGACCAGCGCCCACTCCAACCGGGCGCCGAGGCCCGTGTACATCCAGAAGCCGGAGCCGCCGAGCTTCACCCCGCGCTCGTGGTCGACCAGGCCGAGCGCCTTGCTCAGCTCCACGTGGTCCCGGACCTTCTCGACGGCCGGCGGCTCGCCGAAGGTGCGCACCACCCGGTTGGCCTCCTTGCCACCGGCGACCACGTCGTCGGCGGGCAGGTTCGGCAGCTCGCTCATGGTGCCGCGCAGGCGGGACTGCACCTCGTCCAGCTGGGACTCCAGCTCGGCGAGCTGCTTGCGCTCGGCCTCCGGCGCGACCGGCTCCGGCGTGGTGCCGGACCGCTTCGCCTCCGCGTACGCCCGCGCCTCGGCCTTGCGGCGCTGCCGCTCGGCGTCGATCTCCATGATCAGGGCACGGCGTTCCTGGTCGAGCCGCTGGATGTCGTCCAGCGCCCGGTTGACCTCGGCGGGATCCAGACGCTTCGCCAGCGCGGTCGCCACCGCCTCGCGATCCTTCCGGATCAACTCCATGTCGAGCATGCTGCTCGTATGCCTCCGTCCAGGCAGTCAGGTGGGACCCCCAGATGCTACCGTCGCGTCCCGTTCCGCCCGCCCCGGCCCGCGCAGGCCGCCGTCCGATCGGGCGTCGGCGCCGGCGCGCCCTCGACGGTCACGGTGGGTGACAGCGGCCCCGCCGGCGACCTGATGTGACGGTCAGTGACGAACGCTGGCCTCCGATGGCGGTCGACGCCGCAGTCCCGCTCGGTCACGGGCCGCTGAGCTGCGTGTTCGCTCGAACCCCCCGCCGCCCCCGCCGCCCCCCGCCCCCACCCACGACCGACTTTGCTCTGCAGCCACGGACGCATCGGTCGCGGTCCGTGCCTGCTGCGCGGATGGCTGCAGAGCAAAGGCGCGCTGAAGGTGGGGTGGGGGTGGACGCCGAAATGACGCACGGTGACAGCGGGCGTGCCCTGAGGGCGGGACGTCCCGCGCCCGCCGTGGCCGGTCCGGGTCAGAGACGGACCGGCATGAGGATGGAGAAGACGTCCTCGTCGTCGGGCCGGCGCACGGCCAGCGGGGCGATCGGCCCGTCCAGCTCCAGCACGAGCTGGCCCCGGCCGCCGGCGTCCAGGGCGTCGAGCAGGTACTCCCGGTTCACCCCCACCCGCAGGCCGTCCGGGGCGTCGGGCCCGAGCACGCGCAGCCCGCCCCGGTCGTCCAGGCCCAGCACGACCACCTCGTGGTCGACCCCCGCGTACTCCCGGAGCAGCACCGGAGCGCCCTCGGCGGTGAGCGCACGCCGCAGCGCCCCCACGTCGACGGGGATCCGGTGGGCGGGCGCGTCGGCGACCTGCCCGTGCAGCAGGCGGCGGTAGTCCGGGAAGTCGTACGGCAGCACGGCGGCGGTCACCGGCCGGCCGGCCACCGAGACCTCGACCCGGTCCGGGGCCACAGTGAGGTACGCCTCCGGGGTGATCCCGGCGCCGGTGTCCAGCAGGGCGCGCAGCGCGTCCACCGCGTCCGCCGGGAGCAGCGCGCGCACGGGCCGGCCGTCGACCTTCCCGCCGACCCGGGCCACGGCCAGCCGGTGCCGGTCGGTGGCGACCAGCCGGACACCGTCCGGCTCGACCTCCAGCAGGACGGCGGAGAGCACCGGCAGCTCCGGGTCGGTGCCGACGGCGAACCGGACGGCGTCCACGGCGGCGGCCAGGTCGGCGCGGCGCAGCACGAGTCGGGTGGTGGTCATGGTGGTCTCCTCCGGATCGATCAGGGCGCGGATCCGGGAGAGCTCACGGCGGGCGTCGGCGAGGCCGTCCTCCAGGCGGCGCAGGTGCGCGTCCAGCAGCCGGTGCACCGCCGCCGGCCGGTGCCGGTGCCGCAGCGCCTCGGCGATCCCGGCCAGCGGCATGCCGACCCGGCGCAGCCCGGCGACGAGGCGGGCCGGGGCCACCTGGTCGTCGGTGTACCAGCGGTAGCCGGTCGCCGGGTCCACCAGCGCCGGCACCAGCACGCCGGAGCGGTCGTAGAACCGCAGCGCGCTCACCGTCAGCCCACTGGCCCGGGCCAGCTCGCCGATGCTGCGCAGTTCGCTCTCCACGACGCCGGATCCTGGGGCCTCAACCCGGTCGAGGGTCAAGCGTCCAGCACCCGGAACGTGATCCCGGCCCGGACCAGCCGGTCCAGCAGGGCGTCGCCCATCGCGGTCACCGGGGTCACCTGCCCGGCGGTCGCCGGCAGGTCGTCGAAGGCCAGGCAGAGCGCGGACTCGGCGAGCATCTTGGCGGTCTCGTCGTAGCCGGGGTCGCCGCCGGCCACCTCGGTGCGTACGGTCCGGCCGCCGCCCGTGCCGACGAACCGGACCCGGAACCACGACTTCGCCCGCTGGGCGGCGCTCGGGCCCTGGCCGGAGGAGAGGCGGCCGAGCAGCCAGCGCCGGGTGGGCGGCAGCTTCACCAGCCCCACCACGCCGGCCAGGCCCACCCCGGCGGCCAGCACGGTGGGCAGCCGCTTCACCGCGGCGAAGTGGCGGTAGCGGAAGTCCGGGCCGTACTCCGGGCGGGCCGCCGCCGACCGGCGGACCACCTGCGGGTCGATGGTGGGCAGCGGCACCGCCCACAGCCCGAACTCCTTGACCCGGCCGACCCGGCCGGGCACCGCCCGGACCCGGCGGCCCTCCGGCCGCGGCTCGACCGCCTTGCGCGCCTTCGCGGCCCGGCTCATCTCGCCCGTCCGGGAGAACGCGGTGAGCGCCGAGTGGTACGTCCCGGCGGAGAACCGCCCACCGGCCCGGACGTAACCGTCCACGGTGACCGGGCCGTCCGTGGGCAGGTGCTTGACCGTGAACCAGGCGCCCAGGTCGTGCGGGATCGAGTCGAAACCGCAGGCGTGCACCAGCCGCGCCCCGGTGCGCACGGCCTCGGCATGGTGCCGCACGTACATGAGGTCGACGAACTCCGGCTCGCCCGTGATGTCGAGGTAGTCCGTGCCGGCGGCGGCGCAGGCCGCGACCAGCGGCTCACCGTGATGGATGTACGGGCCGACGGTGCTGGCCACCACCCGCGCGCTCTCCGCCACGGCCCGCAGCGACGCCGGGTCGGTGACGTCGGCGGTGAGCAGCGGCAGCCCGGCCAGGTCCGGGTCGATGGCGGCCAGCCGGTCCCGCACCCCGGCCAGCTTGCCCGGGTTGCGGCCGGCCAGCGCCCAGCGCAGCCCGTCGGGGGCGTGCCGGGCCAGGTACTCGGCGGTCAGGCCGCCGGTGAACCCGGTGGCGCCGAAGAGGACGAGGTCGTACGGGCGGTCGTCGCGCATCCGCCGAGTGTGCCACCCCGGGCCGCCGCGATCACGGGGAGAAGACCGCCCGGACGCAGCCGTCGGCCCGGTCCCGGAACAGCGCGTAACCGTCCGCGCCCCGCTCCAGCGGCAGCCGGTGGGTGGCCAGGTGCTCGGTACGCAGCTCGTCGCGGGCCATCCGTTCCAGCAGCATCGGGATCCAGCGCTGCCCGTGCTGCCGGCCGCCGCGCACGGTCAGCCCCTTGTCGAGCACCGCGCCGAGCGGGAAGGTGTCCACGAACCCGGTCCCGGTGCCGAGCAGCACCACGGTGCCGCCCTTGCGGCAGGAGTGCACCGCCTCGCGCAGGGCCGACGGCCCGTCCGCGCGCCGGCCGGGCCGGCCCGCGAACAGCCCCGGCGACCGCGCCGCCGGGCCGACCGCCTCCACGCACACGTCCGGGCCCCGCCCGCCGCTGCGCTCCCGCAGTTCGGCGGGTACGTCCAGGTACCGGAAGTTGAGCGGCTCCGCGCCGACGTGCCGCTCGACCATGCGCAGCCGCTCGTCGTGGTCGTCGACCACGATCACCCGGTCCGCCCCGCGCAGCCGGGCCACCGCCGCGGTGAGCTGGCCGACCGCCCCCGCGCCCCAGATCGCCACCACGTCGCCCGGGGCCACCTCGCCCAGCTCGGCGCCCATCCAGGCGGTCGGGGCGGCGTCCGAGGCGAAGACCGCCCGGTCGTCGCTGACCCCCTCGGGCACGGTGAACGCGCCGACGTCCGCGTACGGCACCCGGACGAACTCGGCGTGGCTGCCGGCGAAGCCGCCGAGCAGGGCCGGTCGCCCGTAGCAGCCGCCGGTGGGCTGCCCCCACTCCGGCTCGGCGCCGGCCGTGCCGGTCGTCCCGTTGTCGCAGCAGGCGAAGAGGCCCTGCCGGCAGAACCAGCAGGCCCCGCACGCGATCCCCGCGCAGACCACCACCCGGTCGGCGACGCGGTGCCGGCGTACCTCCGGCCCGACCTCGACCACGTCGCCGAGGAACTCGTGCCCGAGCACGTCCCCGGCGGCCAGGTGGGGGACCTGTCCGGCCAGCAGCGGCAGGTCGGCGCCGCAGGTCACGCTCCGGCGGACCCGGACGATCATGTCCTGGGCGTTGCGCAGCTCCGGGTCGGGCACCTGCCGGACCGCCAGCGTGTCGGCGCCCTCCCAGCAGAGGGCCCTCATCCAGCCGTCCCCGGACGGTCCAGCCGCGAGCGGTCCGCCCGCAGCACCTCCCCGGTCTCCACGAGCTGCTTCGCCTCCCGCAGCGCCTGCCGCAGGAACCGGCCGGGATCGTCCCCGACCAGGTGGGCGGCGAGCCCCGGCAGCGTGGGCTCGCCGCCGAGCGGGCGGACCGCCAGTTCGGTGCCCCGGCCGCCGGGGGCCGGGCGGGCCGCCAGCTCGACCGCCCCGTCGAGCCGGCGCAGCGGTTCCGGCCAGCGCCCGGGCGGCAACACCACCTCGGGTCGCCCGGCCACCGTCACCACCTGCCAGCGTCCGGGCCGCGGGTCGGGCGCGGCCGTGGGCGGGCGGCGCCGGTGCCGGCGTACGAGGGCCAGCGCCCCGCCCGCCAGCACGAGGGCGAGCCCGTCGCCGGCCAGCCGTCCCATCCGTGCCACCTGTCCCTCCCGTCGTCGCGGGCCGCCGGGCGGCCGGGTCCGCGCGGCCGGTCGCCCACGTGCCTCCAGGGTGCGGCCGGGCGGGGTGAGCGGGGTTCGCCCCGAAGGGGTGAACCGGCCCGGGCCGGGTAACCGCTGCCCGCACCGACCCGGGGGAGGGGCCGTATGCCGGATGAGGCTGACCGCGTCGAGGTCACCCCGTCGCCGACCGACGTCACGACCGAGACCGACGTGACGCCGGGCTGGGGCGGGTCGGCGGGGGGCCTTGGGGTGGTCGGCCCGCCACTGCTGGCGTCCCGGCTCTCGCCGGCGGCGCTGCCCGAGCCGGTGCTGGTCCGGCCCCGGCTGCTGGACCGGCTCGACCGGGGCGCCGCCGGGCCGGTCACCCTGGTGCTCGCGCCCGCCGGCTGGGGCAAGACGACGCTGCTCGCCGGCTGGGCCCGGGCCGTGCGGGGCGAGCCGCCGCCGGCCTGGGTGACGGTGGAGGCGGGGGACACCGGGGAGCGGCTCTGGGCCTACCTGGCGGCGGCTCTGCGGGCCGCCGCCGACGGGGTGCCGGGCGAGGGGCCGCAGCCGCCGGTGCCGGACGGCCCGCCCCGGCCGGACCAGCTCGAACTGCTCGCCGCCGCGCTCGCCGCCCGGGAACGCCCGGTGCTGCTGGTCCTGGACGACCTGCACCGGGTGACCGACCCGGCCGCGCTGGCCGGGCTGGAGTTCCTGCTCCGGCACACCGAGGGGCGGCTGCGGGTGGTGGCCGGCGCGCGGACCGACCCGCCGCTGGCGCTGCACCGGTGGCGGCTGGCCGGTGAGCTGACCGAGATCGGCCCGGCGGAGCTGGCGTTGACCCCCGACGAGGTGGCCGACCTGCTGGTCGCGCACGGGGTGCCGCTGCCGGCGGCGGCGGTGCCGCGGCTGGCCGACCGGACCGGGGGCTGGCCCGCCGGCCTCCGCTTCGCCGCGCTGGCGCTGCGCGCCCAGGCGGACCCGGCCCGCGCGGTCGACCGGTTCACCGGCGACCAGCCGGACGTCGCCGGGTACCTGCGTGACGAGGTGCTCGCGCCGCTGGACCCGGCCGCCCGGGACGTGCTGCGCCGCAGCGCGGTCGCCGCCGCGGTCTGCGCCGATCTGGCCGACGCGGTGACCGGGCGGCCGGACGCCGGTCAGGTGCTGGCCGACCTGGCCCGGGAGGGCGGCTTCGTCCAGCGGGACGGGAGCAGCCCGCCCTGGTACCGGTGCCAGCCACTGCTGGCCGACCTGCTCCGCGACGAACTGGACCGGCTGCCCGCCGACGAGCTGGGTGAGCTGCACCGGCGGGCCGCCGGCTGGTACGCGGACCACGACCGGCCGGCCGAGGCGCTGCGGCACGCGCTGGCCGGGGGCGAGTGGGACACCGCCACCGAGCTGCTGATCGCGCGCTGGCCCGAGCTGGCGCCGTACGAGCGGGACCGGCCTGCTGCCCCGGCCCCACCCGAGCCGCCGGCCGAGGCGGTGCGCCGGGACCCCGAGCTGGCGCTGGCCGGCGCGGCCGAGCGGGCGTACGCGGGGGATGCCGAGGCGGCCGCGGGACAGCTGCGGCGGGCCGTCGAGCACGCCCGCGACCTGCCCGCCCCGCGTCGGGACCGGTTCCGGCGGCTGGCCGTCGCGGTCGAGCTGACCCTGGCCCGGCTCGCCGGGGACCACGACGAGGTACGCCGTGCCGCCGGCCGGCTGCTCGCCACCGGTGCGCCGGACGGCCCGGTCGACGACCCGCGGGCCGGTGCGGCGGAGGACGCCGACGTGCGGGCGGTCGCCGGCACCGCGCTCGGGCTGGTGGCGCTGGCCGAGGGGGACCTGCCCGAAGCCGCCGCGCGCTTCGCCGAGGCCCTCGCCGCGGCGCGACGGGCGGGCCGGCCGCGTACCGAGCTGGTCTGCGCCAGCCGGTCGGCGCTGCTGGACGCGGCGCGCGGCGCGCTGCGGAACGCCGAACGCCACGCCCGGGAGGCGCTGGCCCTGCCGTCCTGCGAGGGCTGGTCGTCCCGGTTGGACTGCGGGTACGCGTACCTCGCGCTGGCCCTGGTGGCCTGGGACCGCGACGAGCCGGCGGAGGCCGCGGCGAACCTGACCCTGGCCGGGCCGGCGACGGCGGAGCCGGGCGCGGCGGCGCTGGCCGCGCTCTGCCGGGCCGGGCTGCTGGCGGCCGGCGGGGAGCCGGCGGCGGCGCTGCGCGCCCTCGCGGCGGCCCGGGACACGGCGCCCGGCCCGGAGCTGGGCGCCTGGCTGGCCGCCGACGAGGCCCAGCTGCGCGCCGCCGTGGGGGACGTGGAAAGCGCCCGGACCCTGCTCGCCGACGCGGGGGCCGGCGCGACGGACGCCGTGACCGCAGCCGATCCGGCCCGCGCGACGGGCGCGGGGTCGACCGGCCCGGAGCCGGGCGGGGCAGGCGGCGGCCAGGCCGCCCTCGACGTGGCGCTGGCCCGGGTGCGGCTGCGGTCCGGTGACCCGCGCGAGGCCGGCCGGGCGCTGCCGGACTGGACCGGCCCGGACGCGGCGGCGTGGCCGCTGTCCGTGCGGCTCGCCGCCGGGCTGCTCGACGCGGTGCTGACCGGCGTTAGCGGTGACGGCCGCCGGGCCGGGCGGATCCTGGAGCAGGTGCTGGACCTGGCCGAGCCGGAGGGCTGTCGGCGGGTCTTCACCCGCGCCGAGCCGGGGGTCCGCGACCTGCTCGCCGCGCACCTGGACTCCGGCACCGCGCACTGGCCGACGGTGAGCGACCTGGTCCGCGGGGCCGACGAGCGCCGGGCCGACGAGCCGCCGGAGCGCCCGGCCGGACCGGAACGGACCCTGGACGAGCCGCTGACTGAGCGGGAGCTGACCATCCTGCGCTACCTGCAGAGCATCCTGTCCAACGTGGAGATCGCCAGCGAGCTGTCGCTGTCGGTCAACACCGTGAAGACCCACGTGCGCAACATCTACCGCAAGCTGGACGCGACCCGCCGGCGGGAGGCCGTCCGGCGGGCGCGGGAGCTCCGGCTGATCTGACCGGGCCCCTGGGTCAGGGGTTCGCGGCGGCGTCCACGGCGGCCAGCAGGTCGGCCAGGTCGTAGCCGCCGTCGTGGCGCACCTCGTTGACGAAGAGCGTCGGGGTGGCGTCGACCCCGCTGCGGATGCCGCCGACGAAGTCCTGCCGGACCCGGTCGGCGTGGGCCTGCCGCCCCACCTCCGCGCCGACCTCGTCGGGTGGCAGCCCGAGCTGCTCGACGCCGAGCGACAGGTGCACGGGGTCGAGCTGGTCCTGGTGCTCGTAGAGCCAGTCGTGCATCTCCCAGAACCGTCCCCGCCGGCCGGCCGCCTCGGCGGCCTCGGCCGCGCTCTCCGCGTACGGGTGGACGTTGGCGATGGGGAAGTGCCGGTAGACCAGCCGGACCGTGTCGACGCGCTGGCGCAGCACCTCGGCCAGGTTGGCGTACGCGGCGCCGCAGAACCGGCACTGGAAGTCGCCGTACTCGACGAGGGTCACCGGCGCGTCGGCCGGCCCGCGGGCGTGGTCCGTCGCGGTCACCGGGACGTGCAGGCGGGCGGTGGTGACCTGGAGTGGCGTGGTCATGGTTCCCACCCTCGCCCGTGACCGGGTGAGCCGGGATCACCCCGCCCGGGTGGTCCGCCTCACCGCCTCACGGTCACGTGGTTGTGCACCTCCCGGATGCCGGGCGCGTTCCACACCACCCGTTCGATCTCCGCGCGCTCCGGCGCCGAGTGGACCATCCCTTCCAGCAGCACGGTGTCGCCGTGCACCCGGACGCTGATCCCCTCCGCCTCGGTGGCGGCGTTGCGGGCCAGCGCGTCCACGATCCGCTCGGCCAGGTCACGCCCGTCGGCGCGCGCGCTCGGCCGCACGGTGATGCCGTTGCTCACCCCGCGTACGCCGGTGAGCCGGGCGACCGAGCGTTCGGCGGCGCGGCGCTGGTACTCCCACTCGACCTCGCCGTGCAGGGTGACCCAGCCGTCGGCGACGGTCACGTCGAGCGCCTCGATCGGCACGAACGCGTCCCACTCCAGTGCGCGGCTGGCGGCCGTGGCGATCTCCGGGTCGCTCTTCTCGGCGGAGGTGGCGATCCGGACGGCGACGTCGTTGGCGACCGCCCGGACGCGGGGCACCCGGTGGGCGGCCCGCTCGGCGGCCCACTTCTTGGCGTAGCTGTCCACCGAGCCGCTCAGCGTCACCACGCCCTCGGTGACGGTCACCCCGATCTCATTGGGCCGTACGCGGGGCTCCCAGGTCAGTTCGTCGAGGACGGCGGTCTGGATCTCCTGGTCAGTACGGGTGGTCGTCGCGGTGGCCATGCTGCCCTCCCGGGTCGGTTTCGCGGTTCGCCGGGCTCCGCCGCCGGCACGGAGTCCCGCAACCCCGATCCTGCGCGCACCCGGGGTGACCCGCCCTCACCCGATCCGGGTGGGAACCGAGGGCTTGGGAGCGCTTCCATCATCGGTTAGTGTGAATGTCGCCTGCCGCTCCCGTCCCACCACCCCGGGCAACCGAGAGGAACCGCCCCATGCGTAGAAGTCTCGCCGGCGTGGCCGCCGCGGCGCTGGCCGCCACCGCGGCGGCCGTCGTCGTGCAGCTCGCCGCCGCCCCCGCCACCCCGGCCGCCGCCGCCTCGGCCGAGTCGTACAGCTGGAAGAACGTCCGGATCGACGGCGGCGGCTTCGTCCCCGGCATCATCTTCAACCAGACCGAGAAGAACCTCATCTACGCGCGCACCGACATCGGCGGGGCGTACCGCTGGGAGCAGTCGACCCAGTCGTGGACGCCGCTGCTGGACTGGGTGGGCGCCGACCGGTGGGGCTGGAACGGCGTGGTCAGCCTCGCCACCGACCCGGTGCAGACCAACCGGGTGTACGCCGCGGTCGGCATGTACACCAACGACTGGGACCCGAACAACGGGGCGATCCTGCGCTCCACCGACAAGGGCGCCACCTGGCAGGCCACCGCCCTGCCGTTCAAGAACGGCGGCAACATGCCCGGTCGCGGCATGGGGGAGCGCCTCGCCGTGGACCCCAACCGGAACAGCATCGTCTACTACGGCGCCGAGGGCGGCAACGGCCTGTGGCGCAGCACCGACTACGGGGTCACCTGGGCCAAGGTGGCCAACTTCCCCAACGTCGGCAACTACCGGGCCGACCCGAACGACAGCTCCGGCTACCAGAGCCAGAACCAGGGCCTGACCTGGGTCAGCTTCGACAAGAGCACGGGTACGCCCGGCGCCGCCACGCAGACCGTCTACGTGGGCGTGGCCGACAAGCAGAACCCGGTCTACCGGAGCACCGACGGCGGCGCGACCTGGGAGCGGGTCCCCGGCCAGCCCACCGGCTACCTGGCCCACAAGGGCGTGGTTGACCCGGTCGGCGGCTACCTCTACATCGCCACCAGCGACACCGGCGGCCCGTACGACGGCGGCAAGGGCGACGTGTGGAAGTTCAACCGGGCCACCGGCGCCTGGACGCAGATCAGCCCGGTCCCGTCGTCCAGCGCCGACGCCTACTTCGGCTACTCCGGGCTGACCATCGACCGGCAGCGCCCGAACACCCTCATGGTGGCCACCCAGATCTCCTGGTGGCCGGACGCCATCTTCTGGCGCAGCACCGACGGGGGCGCGACCTGGACCCGGATCTGGGACTTCGCCAGCTACCCCAACCGCACGAAGAAGTACACCATGGACATCTCCTCGGTGCCCTGGCTGACCTTCGGCACCAACCCGGCGCCGCCCGAGGAGAGCCCGAAGCTGGGCTGGATGAACGAGTCGCTGGAGATCGACCCGTTCGACAGCAACCGGATGATGTACGGCACCGGCGCGACCGTCTACGGCACCACCGAGCTGACGAAGTGGGACACCGGCGGCCAGTTCACCGTCAAGCCGATGGTCAAGGGGCTGGAGGAGACCGCGGTGCTCGACCTGGTCAGCCCGCCCTCGGGCGCGCCGCTGGTCAGCGCGCTCGGTGACATCGGCGGCTTCCGCCACACCGACCTCGACGCGGTGCCGCCGATGATGTTCACCCAGCCGACCTTCACGAGCACCACCAGCCTCGACTACGCCGAGGCCAAGCCGGCCGTGCTGGTCCGGGCCGGCAACTTCACCGACGCGGACCGCCCCAACGACAGCCACGTCGCGTTCTCCACCGACGGCGGGGCGAACTGGTTCCAGGGCAGCGAGCCGTCCGGGATCAACAGCGGCGGCACGGTCGCCGCCTCCGCCGACGGCGGCCAGTTCGTCTGGGCCCCGGGCGACGCCGGCCAGCCGGTGGTCCGCTCGGTCGGCTTCGGCACCTCGTGGACCGCCGCGACCGGCATCCCGGCGAACGCGGTCGTCGAGTCCGACCGGGTCAACCCGAACAAGTTCTACGGCGTCAGCGGCGGGCGGTTCCACGTGAGCACCAATGGCGGCGCGAGCTTCACCGCCACCGCGGCGAGCGGCCTGCCCACCACCGGCGTCAAGGTCAAGGCCGTGCCCGGCCGCGAGGGCGACGTCTGGCTGGCCGGCGAGGGCGGGCTGTGGCACTCGACCGACTCCGGCGCGAGCTTCACGAAGCTGGCCGGCGTCACCTCGACGGTCAACGTGGGCTTCGGCAAGGCGGCCCCCGGGCAGACGTACCCCGCGCTGTTCACCGTCGGCACCGTCGACGGCAGGCAGGGTGTGTACCGCTCGGACAACGCCGGCGCGGCCTGGGTGCGGATCAACGACGACCAGCACCAGTACGGCAACGCGGGCGAGGCGCTCACCGGCGATCCGCGGGTCTACGGCCGGGTCTACCTGGGCACCAACGGCCGGGGCATTCTCGTGGCGGACCGGCTCGGCGGCACGCCCGGCCCGACGCCCACCTCGGCCAGCCCGTCGCCGACCTCGCCCAGCCCGTCGCCCACGTCCCCCAGCCCGTCGCCGACCTCGCCCAGCCCGTCGCCGACCAGCGGCGGCTGCGCGGCGACCTACGCGGTGACGAACTCCTGGCCGGGGGGCTTCCAGGGCGAGGTGACGGTGCGCAACTCCGGCACCGCCCCGATCGCCGGATGGACCGTGGCCTGGACCTTCCCCGACGGCCAGAAGATCACCCAGCTCTGGAACGGGTCGTACACCCAGAGCGGGTCGGCCGTGACGGTCCGGGATGCCGGCTGGAACGGCAACCTGGGCGTCGGAGCAGTCACCACGGCCGGCTTCACCGGCACGTACACCGGCGGCAACCGCGCCCCGACGGTCTCCTGCACCGCCCGCTGACCGCACCCGCACACACGACGGTGGCCGTCCCCGACGCCGGGGACGGCCACCGTCGCGTCCCGCTCAGCCGTCGAGGCCGGCGGGGGAGTTGGGGCGGTCGACGTCGACGAACTCGATCTCGTCGACGTCCCGCTCGCGGCTGCCGGCCGCCCGCGCGGCGGTGCCGGCGGCCCAGCCGATCGCCGCACCGGCGAGCGCCGCAGCGATCAGCAGCGTCCAGGGCAGCGCCGGCCGGCGGCCGGCGAGCGCGTCGAAGGCGAGGCTGGACCGGCGGCGGGCCTCCTCGGCGGCGGAGCCGACCAGGTCGGTGGCGTCGTCGGCGAAGCCGGAGGAGTTGCGGCGGGCCGAACGGGCGGCGTCCCGCACACTGTCGCCGGCGGAGCCGGCGGCGGCGAGCAGGTGCTGCCACGCCTGGTCGGCGACCCGCTCGGGCTTGCTGCGGCGGTCCAGCAGGGTGGATCCGAACATGGTGTTACCTCCTCGGGGTGCCGAAGTCCGGTGGCCGGTTCGGACTCCGGGTGTCATCCGGCGCGTGACGGTTCGCTCCCCGTGCCCAGTGCCCCGACCCGACCCGGCGCAAACCACCCCGGCGGGGCGCGTCGGCGCGCCAGGGGACAGTCCACCCGGACGCGCCGGGGGGTCGGGTGCCACCGGGACGTGCGGCGGCCCGCTACCCTGGGTCGGCGGATCGGCCGGGCCCGCCCCGGTCGATCGACCGGTGGGACCGGCGCCGCGGGGATGATCGGAGCCCGAAGGTCCGGATCAGGGTGCCCAGGTGTGCCCAGTCCGCGAATTGCTCATCCCGAGGGGTGGCGACCGAGGCCGTCGGAGGAATACTCTCGGTCGCGGCCCGCGTACTGATGAGGCGCCCGTACGGGCGAGTGGAGGTGCTCGCGTGAGCCTGTCGATCGTGAAGTCGGTGCTGGCCGGTGGTGTGGTCCAGATCGCCCCGCGGGGCGAGATCGACGTCGACACCGCGTACGAGGTGCGGGAAGCGATCGCCGAGGTGCTCGCCAAGGGCCGCCCCTCCCGGATCGAGCTCAACATGCGGCTCGTCACCTTCATCGACTCGGTCGGCATCAGCGCCATGGTCGCCGGTTTCCAGACCTGCGAGGTGAGCGGCGTCAAGCTGGTGGTCACCGAGCCGAGCCGGTTCGTGCACCGGCAGCTGTGGGTGACCGGCCTGCTCGGCCTCTTCGGCGCGCCCGAGCCCTGGTTCGCCGACAGCACCCGTGAGGTGCTCCCCGGCGCCTGATCGGCGCCCACCCCTCGCTGGTCGACGGGACTTCCGACCCGTTGCCAGCCCGGCTCCGGTACGGGACGATCGTGCGGATCCACGACGGCGAGGGGGTACCGCTTGCTCAGCAGCGACAGCTTCAGCTACACCGTGCAGGCCCGTTGCACCCGGGCGGAAGCGGTGGCCCTGCTCGGCGACCTGAGTCGGCAGGGCGAGCTGCATCCGCTGATCGTGCGGGTCCGCCAACTGCCGCCCCGCCCGGGCGCGCTGGCCAGCTACGCGATCACCGACCGGCTGGAGCTCGGCCCGCTGCACTTCCCGGTCACCTATCAGGCCGACGTGCTGATCGCCAACGAGGACGAGGTGGTCACCGTGGCCCGGCAGCAGCCGGCCACCACGGTGCGCAACCACACCCGGCTGCGTGACGAGCCCGACGGGGTGGTGCGGATCGACGTGGAGATCACCCTCTCCGCCCCCGCGCCGCTGTTCGGGTACGCCTTCCGGCAGGCCCGGGCGGCCCACCTCGGCCTGGCGAGCCGGCTCGGCGCCACCCTGGAGGGGCGGGCGGCCTGACTCAGCCGCGCCGCCCGACCGGCGCCGGTCGCCGGGCCGCCGGTCGGGCCGGCCGCAGCCGCCCCCACGGCTTGTACGTGGACAGCACCGTGACGACGAGCAGCAGCGTGCTGGAGACGGTCGGCGCGACCACGAGGTCGACGCGCAGGTGGGTGGTGGCCGCCCCGGCCAGCTCGCCGAGGTGCCGGACGCGCGGGGTGAGCAGGAGCAGCACCAGCGTGAGCACCACGGTCGTGACCGCGAACTTCACCAGCACCCAGCGCCAGCGCAGCAACCCCCACGGGGTGAGCAGCGCGCTGGCCAGCCCGACCAGCCAGACCACCACGCTCAGCGGGGCGAACAGCCAGGTGACCAGCAGCGCGGCCGCCGGGTAGACCACCTCGGGGTCGGCCCCGCGCAGCCCGGCCACGCCGAGGGTGAGCAGCACCAGGTCGGCGCCGAGCCAGCCCACCGAGGTGACGACGTGCAGGGTGAGCAGGGCCTTGCGCCCGGCGGGGGAGAGTCGACTCATGCCCCCGATGCTCGGCCGTCGTGGGCGCCGCGTCGTGGGCCGTGCGGCGACACCCGGCGTACGTCGTGGGGCGTAGGCCGGGTGCCGCCGGGGCGGGTCAGTACACCGACAGGTGCACGTGGTTGGTGTGGTCGCTGGACGGGTCGCCGTTGCCGCCGCTGTACGCCTTCCAGCCGCTGCTGGGCAGCCAGATCTGCTTGTACCAGATCACGTAGAGCACGGCGAGGGGGTCGGCGTTGCGGATGAAGTAGGCGGCCAGGTTGTTGCCGTACGTCTTGTCGCCGCCGGTGGCCACGCCGCCGAAGCCGTCCGTCTGCGCGGCGAAGTCGCAGGCCCGCCCCTTCGGGTGCTCGCCCGAGCCGCTGGGCCGGTAGCAGGACACGTACCGGGTGAAGCCGGCCGCCTTGGCCTGCTGGAGGGCGTGCAGCGTACGCGGGGTGATGCAGCCGTCGGCCGGCGTCGGGTCGTTGACGCTGCACGACTCGGGCGGCCAGGAGCCGTCGGCGTTGCGCGGGGCCGGCTTGGCGTTCGCCGAGGAGGTGCCCTGCACGCTGCCGCCGCCGCTGCTGGACGCGCGGTCGTTGGCCACCTCCAGGGCACGTTCGGCCTGCTGCTTGCGCTTGGCCATCACGGCGACCTGCTTGCGCTGCTCCTGGATCTCGCCGGTGAGCGCGGCCTGCGTGCGGGTGGCCTCGTCCCGGGTCTCGATGAGGTCGCGCAGCGCCCGGTCCTCGTGCGCGGCCACCTGCTCCAGCGCCGCCGCGCGGTCCATGAAGCCCTCCGGGCTGCTGCTGCCGAGCAGCGCCGCGGCCGTGCCCATGCGCCCGGCCCGGTACGCCACCCCGGCGATTTCGCCGACCTTGGCGTCGCGCACGGTCAACTCGGCGTTGACCGTCTTGAGCTGGGCGGTGAGCTGTTGCTGCCGGGTCACCGAGCGGTTCAACGCGGCCCGCGCCTCGAGCCAGCCCTTGCTGGCCGCGTCGAGCTGGGCGCGCAGCGCGGGCGTGCCGCCCTCGTCGTCGCCGGGTGCGGCGGCGAGCAGGCCGGTCGCCGGAGCCGCCGGGGCGGGGGAGGCCGGCGCGGCCACGACGCCGAGGGTGAGCGTCGCGATGAGCAGGGCCGCCAACCGGGCGGCCGTCCGTCGTACAGGTGCCACTGGGGGCATTCACGTGTCCTTCCGTCAACCGCCGACCGGGTTAGCTGACGGGTTCGGGACGGAAGATCCCTACCGCTGACGCGGATGCACCCCACGAACGTGGTTCCCCGGCTCGCCCCTGCGGGCGATTAGGCGACGGCCGCCGCAGGCGCCGGTGGGCGCCGCCCGGCGGGGGCCGCGGTCGAGCCTACCGGCGCTGCTCCGGGCCGGCTCCGCAGGTGGGAGCCGGTGGCCCGGTCAAAACCGGCACAAGTGCACAATAGCCACTTGAATTTAAGATTGCCCTAATTACCACTCGACCGCACCGCAGGCCCCGGGAGACGCTCCGGGTTCGATCTGCAACGTGGCGTGATCGATCGAGAAGTCCTCGTGCAGGGCGGTGCGGGCCGCGGCCAGCACGTCGCCCACCTCGGCGCCGGGGACCATGGTGAGGTGCGCCGAGGCCACCTCCATGCCCGAGGTGAGCGTCCAGACGTGCAGGTCGTGCACCTCGGCGACGCCCGGCACGGCGGCCAGCCGGTCGTGCACGGCGGTCACCTGGAGGTGCTCCGGGGCGGCCTGCACCAGGATGCGGACGGCGGCCCGGCCGAGCCGCCAGGTGCGCGGCAGGATGAACAGCCCGATCGCCACGGCGACCAGCGGGTCGGCCCACCACCAGTCGGTGAGCGCGATGACCACGGCGGCGCCGATCACCCCGAGTGAGCCGAGCAGGTCGCCCAGCACCTCCAGGTACGCCCCGCGCAGGTTGATGCTCTCCTCGGCGCCGGCACGCAGCAGCGCGAACGCGGCGACGTTGGCGAGCAGGCCGAGCACCGCCACGGCGAGCATCGGCCCGGCGAGCACCTCCGGCGGCTCGCCGAACCGGCGTACCGCCTCGATCAGGACGTAGACCGCCACGGCGCCGAGCAGCACCGCGTTGGCCAGCGCGGCCAGCACCTCGAGCCGGTAGAGCCCGAAGGTGCGCTGCGGGTCGGTGTCGGCCCGCCGGGTGGCGCTGATCGCGGCGAGGGCCATGCCGATGCCGAGGACGTCGGTGAACATGTGCCCGGCGTCGGAGAGCAGGGCCAGCGAGCCGGTGGCGAACGCGGCCACCGCCTCGACCGCCATCAGGGCGGTGAGCAGCCCGAACGCGGCCCAGAGTCGACCACGGTGGCGGTGCGCGGCGTTGGCCACCGCGCCGCTGTGGTCATGACCTGCGCCCACGCCCACACCCTCCGTCCGTCGCCCCGGCCGAGCTCAATCTATGCTCACATCGCTATATGTGCAAGTGAACGTGGGGGGCGGGAAGCCGCCGTCAGCCGACCGGGTCGAGCGTGGTGAGGCGCTGGGTGGCCCGGGAGAGCGCCACGTAGAGGGTGCGCACGCCCGACCCCGGATCGGCCCGGATCTCGCTCGGTGCGACAAGCACCACCCCGTCGTACTCCATGCCCTTGGCCTGGAGGCTGGTCACCACCTGGAGCCGGCCGCCGAGGTCGCCCAGCCAACCGGCCACCTCGTCCCGACGCGGCACCGGCGTGATCACGCCCACCGTGCCCTCGACCTCGGCCAGCAGCGCGCGGGCCGCCGCCGCGGTGGCGGCGGCCATCTCGGCGGCGGGCACGGTCCGTTCCACCGGCGCCACGCCGGTGGAACGAACGGCGGTGGGCAGCGCGAGGTCCGGGTGGACGCGGCGGATCTCCGCGGCCGCCACCGCGAAGATCTCCGCCGAGTTGCGGTAGTTGGTGGTCAGCTCGTAGCGGTACCGGCGGCGCCGGCCCAGCGCCTGGTCCCGGGCCCGCGCCAGCTCCTGCGGGTCGCCGGTCCAGGCGGTCTGCGCCGGGTCGCCCACCACCGTCCAGGAGGCCAGCCGGCCGCGCCGGCCGATCATCCGCCACTGCATCGGCGAGACGTCCTGCGACTCGTCGACCACCACGTGGGCGTAGTCGCGGTAGTCCTCCGGGCGCTCCCGGGCGGCGGCCCGGGCGGCCCGCTGCCGGTCGGCGGCCGTGCTCAGCTCGCGGACGCCGCCGGCCAGCTGGTACGGGTCCCGCTTCGGCCTCGCCCGTTGCACCGGCTTGCCGAGCAGCGCGTCCAGCTCGTCCAGCAGCGCCACGTCGGCGATGGTGAGCCCCTCGGCGTCCAGGCTCCGGTACGCCTGCGTCAGCAGCCGGATCTCGGCCCCGGACAGGATGCCGCCGGCGTACCGGCGCAGCCGCTCGGGGCGGGCCAGCCAGTCCAGCACGTGCCGCGGGTGCAGCCGGGGCCACCAGGCCTTGAGGAACTCGCGGAACTCCGGCCGCTCGATGATCTCGTCCTCGAACGCGGGCTGCTCGGGCAGCCGGCCGATCCGCAGCGCGCGGGCCTGCGCCCAGAGCACGCCGAGGACCGCGTCGAAGGCCGCTCGGCGCACCTCGTTGCGGCGCCCGCCCCGGGACAGCGTCCGGTCCCGGACCGCGTCCAGCTCGGCCCGCTCCAGCCGGAGCAGCTCGCCCCGGTAGAGCAGGCGCAGCTCGGTGGGGGAGTCGGGCACCGCGTCCCGCACCGCGCGCTCCAGCACCCGGCGCATCCGCAGCGACCCCTTCACGGCGGCCACCTCGGGCGGGTCGGTCCGGGTCGCCGACAGGCCGGGGAAGAGCGAGCCGAGCGAGTGCAGGGTGGCGGTCTCCTCGCCGAGCGACGGGAGCACCGAGGCGATGTACTGGACGAACACGCTCGACGGGCCGACCACCAGGATGCCGCCCCCGGCGTACCGGGCGCGGTCGGAGTAGAGCAGGTACGCGGCCCGGTGCAGGGCCACCGCCGTCTTGCCGGTGCCCGGGCCGCCGGAGACGATCGTGACGCCGTTGCCGGGGGAGCGGATCGCCTCGTCCTGCTCCCGCTGGATGGTGCTCACGATGTCCCGCATGCCGTGCCCGGTGGCCCGGGAGAGGGTGGCCAGCAGCGCGCCGTCGCCCACCACCGCCATGTCCGGCGGCGCCGACTCCGGGTCCAGCAGGTCGTCCTCGATCCGGGTGACCCGCTCCGCCGACGACTGGATCGTGCGCCGCCGCACCACGCCGCGCGGCTCGGCCGGGGTGGCCTGGTAGAACGCGGCGGCGGCCGGCGCCCGCCAGTCCACCACCAGGGTCTCCGCGTTCTCCCCGCGCACCCCGAGCCGGCCCACGTGCAGCACCTGCCCGGTGCGCAGGTCCAGCCGGCCGAAGACCAGCCCCTCGTGCTCGGCGTCCAGCACGTGGCGGCGCTGCGCCGCGTGGAACACCATGGCGTCCCGCTCGACCAACGCCCCGAAGTTGCCGACCCGGGCCAGCCGGTAGCCCTCCCGCTCGGCGTCGGCGGCCGACCGACGCAGTTCGGCCAGCCGGGCGTACACCCGGTCGAGATGCCGTTGTTCGACGGCCATCTCCCGTTCCAGGGTGGTCTGGTCGCTCAACGCGGGGGCTCCTGTGGTCAGACGGCGGGCTGAATGAGGGTACGGGCCGCCGACCCGGCCGCTGTCGGGGCCATGCCGTTGCCCGTTGCCCGCCGGTGCGGGTTGCCCGTTATCCGGACGTTCCCACCCGTTGCCCGGACGTTCCCGCGTCCGTGCCCGAGAGCACCTGGTGCACCACCGCGGCGACGGCCGCGTTCACGTCGTCGGGGCGTTCCATCATGAGCATGTGGCCGGCGCCGGGGCAGACGGTCAGCTCGGTGGTGGGCAGCGCCGCGGCGATCGACTCGGCGCACGGCGGCGGGGTCAGGCGGTCCCGGTCGCCGACCAGCGCGGCGGCCGGCAGCCGGCCCAGCGCCGCGAGGGTGTCCAGCCGGTGCTGGGCCCCGATCGAGGCGCGGAAACCGCCGATCGAGCGCAGCGAGGCGTGCGCCACCGCCGAGGTGACCAGCCGGATGTCGGCCGGGTCGCAGCGGTCGCCGAAGAGCATCCAGCGGATGCTCGGGCGCAGCGCGCGCAGCAGCGCGCGCGGCGGGCGCCAGGCGCCGCAGCGGGCCAGCACCCCCGCTCCGGTGGTCTCGGCGAGCCGGATCAGCCGGGCGATCCGGGGCGAGAGCCCGTAGGCGGTGTGGGTGTGCCCCTCGGCCGTGGTGGAGACGAAGACCAGGCCGGCGGTGCGGCCGGCGAAGTGCTCGGGGTGGCGGTGGGCGTACTCCATCACGGTCATCCCGCCCATCGAGTGCCCCACCAGCACGATCCGCCCGGACGGGACGACCTGCTCGACCACGGCCGCCAGGTCGTCGCCGAGCTGGGCCAGGGTGGCGGTGCGCAGCGCCATGCAGCTCGACCGGCCGTGCCCGCGGGCGTCGTAGGTCACCACCCGGACCCGCTCGCCGAAGCGGTCGCGCAGGTCGGCGAGCTGGCGGTGCCAGCTGCGCCCGTCCAGCGTCCAGCCGTGCAGCAGGATCGCGGTGACCTCGGCGTCCACCGGGCCGGTCGCCGCCACGTGCAGGCGTACGCCGTCGGGTAGCCGCACCTCCAGGTGCTCCGGCATGAGTCCACCTCCCCCGGGCCGACCGGTGTCTGTCGCACCGGAGTGACCCGGCGGTAACACCGGCGTACCCGTCATGACAACACGGCAACCGGGGTGGTGAGAAGATTCCCAACCCGGCTTCGCGGCGTCGGATCGGTGACCAGGCTGGAGGGCATGCCGCCCACAGCCGCCGCCCGGACGCCCCGGGCCGCCCTGGCCGAGCTGCTCGCCGGCAACCGGCGCTTCGTCAGCGGGCAGCCGGTGCACGGCCACGACGTCACCGCCGCGGCCGCCGTGGCCTCCGGCGACCAGCAGCCGTACGCGGTGCTGCTGGGCTGCATCGACTCGCGGGTGCCGCTGGAGGCGATCTTCGACCAGACGTTCGGCTCGATCTGCGTGATCCGCACCGGCGCGCACGTGCTCGACCGGGCGGTCTGCGGCTCGATCGAGTACGTGGTGGGGCAGCTCGGCGTGCGGCTGGTGATGGTGCTCGGGCACGAGCGCTGCGGGGCGGTGGGCTCGGCGGTCGAGGCGCTGCGCAGCGGGCGGCTGCCGGAGGGCTCGCTGGGCTACGTGGTGGACCGGATCGCGCCCGCGGTGCACGAGGTGGGCGCGGACGACCCGGACGCCCACCCCCTCGCCATCCGCCGGCACGTCCGGCGCACGGTGGCCACCCTGCGCGCCGACGACCTGCTGGCCGGCCCGGTCGGGGCCGGGGAGGTCGCCGTGGTCGGCGCCCTCTACGACCTGGCCACCGGTGAGGTGGCGTTGCTGCCGGAGGAGTGAACAGACGACAACCGCCCGCCGGGGTGACCCCGGCGGGCGGTTCGTGGTGTCGCGGGTGAGGGCGCTCAGCCCTCGAAGACGCCGGCCTCGACGAGACGCTTCTCGGTCTTGTCCCAGCCGTGGTCCGGGTGGGTGGTGGCCAGCGCGTTGATCTCGGCGCGCAGCTTGGCGGCGTGGCCGGCGGCGGCCAGCACCCGCAGCTCCTCGACGAAGGCCTCGGAGTCGGTGCGCAGGTGCGCGGTCTTGCCGTTGGTCAGGTTGCGCACGTAGGCGTGCTTGCCGCCGTTGAGCGGGATCAGGTACTTGAACTCGCCCAGCACGCTGAGGGCGCCACCCTGGCCAGCCTGGCCGGCCCGGACTGACGCGCGCGCGGTCTTAGAGGTGTTGCTCGCCACGGAGGTACTCCTTGCAGACGTACGGGAGGACGGAAAACGTCCGGGGGCTGATGTGCGGTTTGACGCCCGGGGTGAGCGTCAGCCCGCGAAGACGTGCGGCGGCACAGAACCGCCCAGAGAACTGTACACGACCTCGACGCCTGGCTGGTCGTCGCGCCGTCAGGGAGCACAACCGGGTCAGCCGCCCGGGTATTTCCCGGTCACCGGGGCCGGCGAATTTTCCGATTCGCTGGCGCACCATCCGTCACTCGGGTAATCATGTGTTGCAGAGGCCACTCGGGTGGACGAGGTCGTAGGGGAAGACGCACCTCGGCTCACCGGGAGGTCACCGTGCCAACGCGTGGCGTCGTATACGTCCACTCGACCCCGCTCGCCGTGTCCTCGCACGTCGAGTGGGCGATCGCGCGCGTCCTCGCCGCGCCGGTCAACCTGCACTGGACGGCCCAGCCCGTCGATCCCGGGGCGCGTCGCGCCGAGTGCGGGTGGACCGGCAGCCCGGGGACGGGCGCCGAGCTGGCTGCTGCCCTCCGGCAGTGGCCCATGATCCGTTTCGAGGTGACCGAGGAGCCCAGCCCGGGAGCCGACGGCGAGCGCTTCATGTACGTCCCGGGGCGCGGCCTGTTCCGGGCCACCGTCGGCGCGGCCGGGGACATCCAGCTCGGCGAGGACCGGCTGCGCAGCATCATGGCGTCCGCCCGGGCCCCGGAGGCCCTCGCGCACGCCCTCGACAAGGCGCTCGGCACCGCCTGGGACGCCGAGCTGGAGCCCTACCGCTACGCCGGGGACGGCGCCCCCGTGACGCTGCTCACCCGGGTGGGCTGACGGAAGGTCAAGTTGCCCCGATACGGTGGGGCGCGTGTCGATTTCCCCGCGTCGCGCAGGCGTCGCGCTCGCCGCACTGACCGCGCTGCTCGTTTCCGGGTGCTCGGGTGAGCCGGAACGACCCCGACCGACCCCGTCGAGCCCGGCGCCGGCCCCGTCGTCGGCTGCCCCCACGCCGACCGGCGCCGACCCGGCCGCCCGGGCGGCCGCCCTGGTGGCGACGCTCTCCGACGAGGACCTGGTCGGCCAGGTGCTGATGCCGTACGCGTACGGCAGCTCGGCCACCAAGGTCTCGCCCGGGTCGGCGGCCGGCAACCGGGCCCTGGCCGGCGTCGACACCCCCGCCGAGATGGTCGCGAAGTACCGCCTCGGCGGGCTCATCCTGGTCGGCTTCAGCGCCGACGACCCCACCTCGGGCAACCAGGAGACCACCAACGTCGACAACCCGAAGCAGGTCCGCGCGCTGACCGACGGGCTGCGCGAGGCCGCCGGCCGGCTGCCCGCCGGCCCCGCCCCGTTCCTGATCGGCACCGACCAGGAGTACGGGGTGGTCACCCGGATCACCGACGGCGTCACCCTGCTGCCCAGCCCGCTGGCCGCCGGGGCCGCCGGCAACCCGGCGCTGACCGAGGCCGCCTGGCGGGCCGCCGGCGCCGAGCTGGCCGCCATGGGCGTCAACCTCGACTTCGCCCCGGTAGCCGACGTGCTGGCCACCCGCAGCACGGTGATCGGCTCCCGCTCCTTCGGCGCCGACCCGAAGACCGCCTCGGCGCAGGTGGCCGGCGCGGTCCGTGGCCTCCAGGCCGAGGGGGTCGGTGCCGCCGTCAAGCACTTCCCCGGGCACGGCCTGACCGCCGCCGACTCGCACACCGACCTGCCCGTGGTCGGGCAGTCCCGCGCCGTGCTCGACCGCACCGCGTTCCCGCCCTTCCACGCCGGGATCGACGCCGGCGCCATGGCGGTGATGTCCGCCCACCTGGACGTCAGGGCGATCGACCCGGGCACCCCGGCCACCTTCTCCCACAAGCTCCTCACCGACGTGCTCCGCGGCCAGCTCGGCTTCCAGGGAGTGGTGATCACCGACGGGATGAACATGGCGCCGGCCAAGCGGTGGTCGCCGGGGGAGGCCGCGGTCCGGGCCCTGAACGCCGGCAACGACCTCATCCTCATGACCCCGAACGTGGGCCAGGCGTACGACGGGCTGCGGGCCGCCCTCAAGGACGGCTCGCTGCCCCGGACCCGGCTCGTCGAGGCGGTCACCCGGGTGCTGACCATGAAGTTCAAGCTGGCCGACCGGCCGGCGCCGGCGCTGTCGACGCTGGACAGCGCCGCGCACCGCCAGGCCGCCGCCGACCTGGCCGCCGCCGCGGTGACCATGCTGCGCGGCCGCTGCGGCAGCCCGGTGGCCGGCCCGGTCACCGTCACCTCCTCCGGCGGGCGGGACCGCACCCGGGCCGCGCTCACCGAGGCGCTCACCGCCGCCGGCGTGAAGGTGGTGCCGAGCGGCGGCACCGTGGTGCACCTCGTCGGGTACGGCGACGGCAGCAAGGACCTGCGTGCCGACGCGACCGTGACGGTGGCCATGGACACCCCGTACGTGCTGGCCGGGGCGAAGTCGCCGACCCTGCTCGCCACCTACTCGTCCACCCGGGCGTCGATGACCGCGCTGGCCGCGGTGCTCGCCGGCAAGGCCCGCCCGACCGGCCGCTCCCCGGTGCCGGTGTCCGGCCTGCCGGCCACCACCTGCGACACCTGACCGGGTCGGCGCCCGGCGACCCACCCGGCCCTGACCTGCCCGGCTGGTAGCGTCGGCCCGTCCGCCGCCGCCAGGGAACCCGGGGGTCGAGTGCCGTGACCGCGCCGCAGCCGGCCCTGTCCGTGGTGGTGCCGATGTTCAACGAGGAGGCCGTCCTCCCGCTGCTCGCCGTCCGGCTGCGCGGCGTGCTGGACGGGCTCGGCGAGGCGTACGAGGTGGTGGCCGTCGACGACGGCAGCACCGACGGCACCGCGGCGGCGCTGGCCGCGCTCCGGGTCGGCTGGCCGGAGCTGCGGGTGCTCCGGCTGCGCCGCAACAGCGGGCACCAGGCCGCCCTGCACGCCGGCCTGCTCCGCGCCGGGGGCGCGTACGTGGCCAGCATCGACGCCGACCTCCAGGACCCGCCCGAGGTGATCGTCGAGCTGCTCCGCCGGGCCCGCGCCGACGACCTCGACGTGGTCTACGCCGTGCGGGCCGACCGCAGCCGGGACACCCGGTTCAAGCGGTGGACCGCGGGCGGCTACTACCGCCTGGTCCGGCGGCTGGTGGGCGAGCAGGTCCCCGCCCAGGCCGGCGACTTCCGGCTGCTCAGCCGGGCCGTCGTGGAAGCGCTGCGGGAGCTGCCCGAGCGCAACCCGGTGCTCCGGCTGGTGGTGCCCTGGCTCGGCTTCCCCAGCGCCGAGGTGACCTACGAGCGGCAGGAACGTGCCGCCGGCCGGACGAAGTACCCGCTGTCCCGGATGGCCGGGCTGGCCGCCGAGAGCGTCACCAGCTTCTCGGCCGCCCCGCTGCGGGTGGCCACCTGGCTGGGCCTGGTCGGGGTGGCGGTCTGCGGGGTGCTCGTGGTGGTGGCCGTGCTGGCCTGGTTCGCCGGCGCCACGGTCAGCGGCTGGCCCTCGCTCTACGTGGCGATCCTCTTCCTCGGCGCGGTGCAGCTGCTCTGCCTCGGCCTGCTCGGCGAGTACGTGGCCCGGATCTACACCGCCGTGCAGGGCCGGCCCGCGTACCTGGTGGCCGGCGACAGCGCCGCCGTCGGGCCGGACCGTCCGGACCCCGCCGAGCTGGCCGACAGCCTGCGGTGACCGCCCTCGCCGCCGGCGCCGCCCCGGCGGCCGTCGACCCGCGCCGCCGTCCCGCCGCCCTGCGCTGGGCGCCGGCCGTCGCCGCCTACGCCGCCGTGGTCGCCGTGCTGCTCGCCGCGGACACCCCGGCCGCCGCGATCGCCCGCTGGACGGCGTACGCGGCGCTGGCCGTGCTGCTCCCCGGCACGCTGGTGTTCCGCGCGCTGCGCCGACGGCCGCACACCCTGGTCGAGGACCTGGCCATGGGCGCGGCCGTCGGCCTGGTGCTGGAGCTGGTCGCGTGGGCCGGGTTCACCGCCCTCGGGCTGTCCGGGTGGCTGCGGCTCTGGCCGCTGGCCGTGGTGGCGCCGTTCGTCGCCGTGCCCCGGCTGCGCCGCCACTGGCGGGTCCGCCACCCCACCGCCGTCCCGGCGGGGTGGGCCTGGTCGCTGGCGGGGGTGGTCGTCGGCTTCACCCTCTACCTGTACGGCTCGTTCCTCGCCGTCAACCCGGTGCTGCCCACCGACGAGGGGCAGGCACAGTACATCGACCTGGCCTTCCAGCTCTCCATCGCGGGGGCGGCCACCCACCAGGTGCCGCCCGAGGTGCCGCAGGTCGCCGGGGAGCCGCTGCACTACCACTGGTTCGGCTTCGCCCACCTGGCCGCCACCAGCCTGGTCAGCGGCGTCGACCTGCCCACGGTGCTGTTCCGGCTCGCCGTGCCGGCGCTCTGCGCGCTCGCCGCCGTGCTGGTCGCCGTGGTCGGGTGGCGGCTCACCGGCCGGCCGTACGCCGGGGTGGTGGCCGCCGCGCTGCTGTTCACCGTGGGCGAGTTCGGCTTCGAGAACGGCTGGCGTCAGTTGTTCGGCAGCCAGGCCACCTTCATCGTCTGGGGCAGCCCGTCGATGACGTACAGCTGGGTGCTGCTGCTGCCGCTGATCGCCGTGCTCGGCGAGATCGTCGGCCGGGCCCGCGGGGTGACCGTGCCCGCGCTGGGCCGCGGCGCCTGGCCGCTGGCGGTCCTGTTCCTGGCCGCGTCGACCGGCGCGAAGGCCAGCACCCTGCCGGTGGTGCTGGCCGCGCTCGGGCTCACCGCCGTGGCCACCCTGCTGGTCCGCCGCCGGCTGCCCCGGGGCGTGCTTGTCGCCGCCGGGCTGGCGCTGGCCGCGCAGTTCTTCGCCACCGCGGTGCTGTTCGCCTTCGAGAGCCACGGTGTGGTCCTGGACCCGTTCTCCGGGCTGCGCCCGTACGTCCCGACCGGCCGCCCGGCCGGGGTCACCGCGCTGTGCTGGGTGCTGGTCGCGGTGGCGTTCCTGCTCAACCTCCAGCTCCGGGTGGCCGGCGCCCTGGCCCTGCTCCGGCCGCGCCGGTGGCGGCTCGAACCGGTGCAGGTGTTCCTGCTCGGCGGCGCGCTCGCCGGCCCGGCGATCTACCTGCTCGTCGGGCATCCCGGCAGCAGCAACCAGTACTTCACCCGGACCGGGTTCGCCTTCGGCGTGCTGCTCTCCGCCTGGGGCTGGGCCGAGGTGGCCGACCGCGCCGCCCTCTCCACCCGGGGCCGGTGGCTGCTCGGCGCGGGCACCGCAGGGCTCGCCGTGCTCCTCACCGCGGTGCAGCTCGACTCCGCGGTCAGCACGCCCGCCGTTCCCGCGTACGCCCCGGTGCTGCCGCTGCTGCGGTGGGCGGCCGTGCTGGCCGTGCCGGTGGTGCTGGCGGCCCTGTGCTGGCCGGCCCTCGTGGGGCGCTGGCCCGGGCTGGCCGGCCGGGGCGGGCTGGTGCTGCTCACCGCCGTGCTGGCCGCCGGGGCGCCGGGGCTGGTCATGGACGCCGCGGCCACCCGCGTCTACCCGAACGGCGGGGCGTACCCGGTGGTGGCGATGCCCGCCTCCCGGGTCGAGGCGGCCCGCTGGGTGCGGGCGCACAGTGGCCCGGACGACGTGCTCGCCACCAACGCGCACTGCCGGGAGATGGTGGACGGCTGGTGCGACGCCCGCTCGTTCTGGCTCAGCGGCTACGCGGAGCGGTCGGTGCTGGTCGAGGGGTGGGCGTTCGCGCCCCGGATGGTCGGCCGACCGGAGGGCCCGTACGCGCCGTTCTGGGACGCCGACCGGCAGCGCGCCAACGACACGGCCTTCACCGCACCCACGGCCGCCGGCCTGGCCGCCCTGCGCGACCGGTACGGGGTGCGCTGGCTGGTGGTGGACCGGCAGGTCGGCGCCGAGGCGCCGGCCCTGCGGACGCTGGCCGACCTGCGCTTCGAGAACTCCCGGACGGCCGTCTACCGGCTGCGCTGACCGCTCACTCCCGGTTGTTTCCTCGCGGTCTGCCTGGCGATCAGGACGGACGGTGCGCCCGCAGCATCAGCGAGACCCCGGGCAGCGCCTGTACGGGCAGGTGGCGCTCGGCCGCGACCACCGTACGCAGGCCCAGGTTCACCAGGGGGTGCAACTCGTCCAGGTCCGAGCCGGTGGACCGGCGGCGACGCCAGGCGGCCACCGGCCGCAGCAGCACGTTCCAGCTCCACAGCTCGTCGAGCACCAGCCCGGCCTTCGCCACCACGGCCCGCAGCCCGGCGCGGTCGTAGCGGCGCACGTGCCCGACCGCCACGTCGTGCGCCGACCAGAGCCGCATGTCGGCCGGCACCGCGATCAGCGCCGTCCCGCCGGGGCGCAGCACCCGCCGGATCTCGGCGGCCGCGAGGTGGTCCTCGTCGAAGTGCTCCAGGATGTCGAAGGCGACCACCAGGTCGAGGCCCGCCGAGGGGACCGGCAGGTGCCGGGCGTCGGCCCGGATCACGTCCAGGCCCCGCTCCCGGGCCACCCCGGCGCCCTCCGCGCTGTACTCCAGGGCGAGCGGCCGCCAGCCGTGCGCCCGCAGCACCCGGGTGTTCCCGCCGCCGGCCGCGCCGATGTCCAGCGCCCGGCCCGGGCGGGTGCCTCCCGCGGCCAGCCGCCGCAGCGCCCGGCCCAGCAGGACCCGCCGCTCCCGGTACCACCAGTGGGTGTCCTCCAGCGCGGCGAGCTTGCGGATCTCGGTCGCTTCCACGCGCGGTGCTCCTCGACGGCTCGGCGGCCCTCACCCTAACGGCCCCGGCGGGCCCGGACCGGGCCCGCCGGCAAATCCGGGCCCGCCGGCAAATCCGGGTGCGGTCCGGCGCGGGCGCTGGCAGGGTGGGCGCTCATGGGAGAGCGCGCGCAGGGCTTCCGCTACGACGAACGGGCCGACGGCTCCGTGGTGATCACGCACCACGGCCGGGTCGCCGGCACGCTGCGCGGCGGGCGGGCCGCGCAGTTCCTCGCCGAGGTGGGTGACGACCCGCAACTGGTGATGGCCCGGTGGACCGGCAACTACCGGCGGGGCAACGAGCGGACCGCCCGGCAGCATCCCCGCAACCGGGGCTGAGACACGGTCCGGGCCCGCATCCTGCTGCGGACGCGGGCCCGGACCGGTTACGCGGTGCTCAGGGCCGGGTGAAGACCAGGGCCACGTTGTGCCCGCCGAAGCCGAACGCGTTGTTCAGCGCCGCGGGGATCTCCAGGTGGCGGGCCTTGTGCGCGGCCACCTCCAGGGAGAGGCCCTCGTCCGGGTCGTCCAGGTTGATCGTCGGGGGTACGACCCCGTCCCGGATGGCCAGGATGGTGGCGATCGACTCCAGCGCGCCGGCCGCGCCGAGCAGGTGCCCGGTCATCGACTTGGTGGCCGTCAGCAGGGGGTGATCGCCCACCGCCTTGTGCAGCGCGCCGATCTCCAGCATGTCGCCGACCGGCGTGGAGGTGGCGTGCGCGTTGACGTGCCTGATGTCCGTCTTCGCGACGTCCGCGTCGGCGACCGCCTTGGCGATGGCCCGGATCGCGCCCTCGCCCTCGGCATGCGGCTGGACGATGTCGTACGCGTCCGAGGTGATCCCGGCGCCGGCGAGGCGCGCGTAGACCCGGGCGCCGCGGGCGGCGGCGTGCTCGGCGCGCTCCAGGACCACCACGCCCGCGCCCTCACCGAGCACGAAGCCGTCGCGGCCCTTGTCCCACGGGCGGGACGCCTTCTCCGGCTCGTCGTTGCGGGTCGACATGGCCCGCATCGAGGCGAAGCCGGCGATCGGCAGCGGGTGGATGACCGCCTCGGTGCCGCCGGCCACCACCACGTCGGCCCGGCCGGAGCGGATGATGTCCAGCCCCAGCGCGATCGCCTCCGCGCCGGTCGCGCAGGCGCTGGCCACCGAGTGCACGCCGGCCTTGGCGCCGAGTTCCAGCCCGACCCAGGCGGCCGGGCCGTTCGGCATCAGCATCGGCACGGTGTGCGGGGAGACCCGCCGCGGGCCGGACGCCTCCAGGATGTCGTCCTGGGCGAGCAGGGTGGTGGCGCCGCCGATGCCGGAGCCGACGCTGACCGCCAGCCGCTCCGGGTCGAGCCCGGAGTCGGCCAGGCCGGCGTCCGCCCAGGCCTGCTGCGCCGCCACGAGGGCGATCGCCTCGGACCGGTCGAGCCGGCGCAGCTTGACCCGGTCCAGCACCGTCGACGGGTCGACGGCGAGCTGTGCGGCGATCCGGACGGGCAGTTGCGCGGCCCACTCCTGGGTGAGCGCACTCACCCCGGAGCGGCCCGCGAGCATGGCGTCCCAGGTCGACGCGACGTCCCCGCCGAGCGGGGTCGTCGCGCCGAGCCCGGTGACGACGACGTCGGGACGACTCATGATCAGGACTGCGCCTCGATGTAGCTGACGGCGTCGCCGACGGTCTTGAGGTTCTGCACCTCGTTGTCCGGGATCTTGACGCCGAACTTCTCCTCGGCGGCCACCACGACCTCCACCATGGAGAGCGAGTCGACGTCGAGGTCGTCGGTGAAGGACTTCCCCTCGGCCACGTCGTCCGGGTTCACCCCGGCAACCTCTTCGAGGATCTCGGCGAGGCCGGCGGTGATCTCGTCACGGGTCATTGCGGTTGGTTCCTCTCATCGGGGGTTCACTCGACGGTCGGCGACGCCGGCCGTCACACCTCGGCGCGCTCGCGCCCGAGGGGGTCTTCAGGGGCAGCGGACGACCTGACCGGCGTAGGTCAGGCCGCCGCCGAAGCCGAACAGCAGCACCGGGGCGCCCGCGGGCACCTCGCGCCGCTCGACCAGCTTCGACAGGGCCAGCGGCACGCTCGCCGCCGAGGTGTTGCCGGACTCGACGATGTCCTTCGCGATGATCGCGTTCGGGATGTTGAGCCGCTTGGCGATGCCGTCGATGATCCGGGCGTTGGCCTGGTGCGGCACGAACGCGGCCAGCTCCGACGGGTCCACCCCGGCCTTCTCGCAGGCTTCGAGCGCCAGCGGGGCCAGGGCCGTGGTGGCCCAGCGGAAGACCGCCTGCCCCTCCTGCGCGATGTACGGCCGCCAGCCCTCGATCCGGACCGCGTCGCTCTTCTCCGGCACCGAACCCCACACCACCGGGCCCACACCGGCCGGCTCACCCTCGGCGGCCGCGGTGACCACGGCCGCGCCGGCGCCGTCGCCGAAGATGATGCAGGTCGAGCGGTCGGTCCAGTCGGTGAAGTCGGAGAGCTTCTCCGCGCCGATGACGATCGCGTTGCGCGCCGCCCCGGCCCGGATGGCGTGGTCCACGGTGCCGAGGGCGTACGCGAAGCCCGAGCAGGCGGTGTTGATGTCGTACGCGCCGGGCGCGCTGATGCCCAGCTTGGCCGCGACCCGGCAGGCCACGTTCGGGCTGCGGTCCACCGAGGTGCAGGTGGCCACCACGACGAGGTCGATGTCGGCGGCCGTGAGGCCCGAGTTGGCCAGCGCCTTGCCGGCGGCGGCGGCGGCCATGTCGGCGACCGTCTCGTCCCCGGCGATCCGCCGGGTGACGATGCCGACCCGGTCCCGGATCCACTCGTCGTTGGTGTCGACCATCTGGGCGAGGTCGTCGTTGGTGACCACGCGGGAGGGCTGGTAGTGCCCCATCGCGACGATCCGGCTGCCGGGCATCAGTGGTTACCTTCCGTTCGCGACTGCGGGACCCGCAGGATCGGCTCGTTCCTCGCGCTCATGCCCGCCCGCCGTGGCGGGCGATCAGGTCCCGCGCGGCGGGCAGGTCGTCGGGGGTGTTCAGGGTGACGATCTCCGGCGCGCCCTCGCCCTTGAGTTCGCGCTTGACAAGGCCGGCCAGGGTGCCGGCCGGCGGCAGCTCGATCACGCCGGTGACGCCGAGGTCGGCCAGCGTGCGCATGCACAGGTCCCAGCGGACCGGGGCGGTGACCTGGCGGACCAGCCGCTGCACCAGCTCCCGGCCGTCGGCGACCGCGCCGCCGTCCAGGTTGGAGAGCAGGGTCCGGGCCGGGTCCGCCGGGGTGATGCCGGCGGCCACCTCGGCCAGCGCGGCCTCGGCCGGCGCCATGTACGGCGTGTGGAAGGCGCCGGCCACCTTCAGCATGATCACCCGGGCCCGGGCCGGCGGCTCGGCGGCCAGCTTCTCCAGGCCGGTCACCGCGCCGGCGGCGACGATCTGGCCGGCGCCGTTGCGGTTGGCCGGGTGCAGCCCGTGCGCGTCGAGGGCGGCGAGCACCTCGTCGGGGTCGCCGCCCAGCACGGCGGCCATCCCGGTCGGCTCCAGCGCGCAGGCGGCGGCCATCTCCCGGCCGCGTACGCCGGCGAGGGTCACGGCCGCCTCGGCGGTCAGCACCCCGGCCAGGGCCGCGGCGCCCAGCTCGCCGACGCTGTGGCCGGCGACCACCGCGACGTCGTCCATGGGCAGGTGCTCGCCGGCGAGCAGCGCGGCCGCGACCAGCAGCGGCTGGGTGCGGGCGGTGTCCTTGATCTCGTCCGCGTCGGCCTCGGTGCCGAGGTGGACCAGGTCGACCCCGGCCAGCGCCGACCACGCGCGGAGGCGCTCCGCCGCACCGGGCAGGTCGAGCCAGGGGGTCAGGAAACCGGGCTTCTGGGAACCCTGTCCGGGTGAGAGTACGGCGAGCACGTCTACGACTCTGACGGATACTCGCGGGTCGCGCTGTAACGCACGGCACCAAACCACACTAGAAGCTTTGGAGGATCCCTACAAAGATCGGCGCCGATCATCACCTGTCTGCGGCGTTTTGTTGGCACCTGGGGCGGATGTCTGGCTCGGGACCGGTGCGACACCCGGGACCACCGGGTCGAGCCGGCCCACCGTGAGGGCCACCTGCAGGGTGAACGCGTCGCGGGGCGTGAGCGGGGAGAAGCCGGCCACTTCGGCGACCCGCTTCAGCCGGTAACGCACCGTGTTCGGGTGCACGAAGAGCGCCCGGGCGGCGCTCTCCAGCGTGCCGCCGGCCGCGAAGAACGCGTCCAGTGTCTCCAGCAGCTCGCCGCCGGCCCGGGCGAGGGGCGCGTACACGTCGTGGCGCAGCCGCCGGCGGGCCTCGGCGTCCCCGGCCAGGGCCCGCTCGGGCAGCAGGTCGGCAGCGGAGACCGGGCGGGGCGCGGTCGGCCAGGCCGGCGCGGCCCGGAAGCCGGCCAGCGCGGCGCGCGCCGAGTCGGTCGCCTCGTCGAGGCTGGGCACGGCCGGGCCGACCACCACGGGGCCCTCCCCGAACGCGGTGAGCAGCTTCTCCGTGGCCGCCACCGGGTCGGCCGCCCCGCCCAGCACGATGACCAGCCGGTCGCCGTGCACGCCGCCGATCACCTCGACCCCGATCCGGCGGGCCTGCCGGTAGACGGTGTGCAGCACGGCCGCCACCTCGCCGCCGGGGGAGCGGCCCACCGCCACCGCCACCGGCGGCGCGTCCGACCAGCCCAGCGCCGCCGCCCGGCTGGCCAGCACGTCCGGCGAGTCGCCACGCAGCAGCGCGTCGACAAGCAACGCCTGCAACCGGGCGTCCCAGGAGCCGCGGGTCTCGGCGGCGCGGGCGTAGACCCGGGCGGCGGCGAAGGCGATCTCCCGGGAGAAGCGCAGCACCGCCTCCCGCAGCAACTGCTCCTCGCCCTTCACGGCGAGGTGCGACACCTGCTCCTCGACCACCTCGATGGTCACCTTGATCAGCGCCACGGTCTGCTGGAGGGTGATCGAACGCGCGAGGGCCTGCGGCGCGGCGGCGAACACCTCGTCCGACACCTCCTGGGTGCTGTCGGTCGCGCCGCCGCCCTGGTGCAGCCACTGCACCAGCGACCGGACACCGGCCTGGGCGACCACCATGACCCAGGAGCGCTGGTCGGCCGGCAGCTCCCGGAACCAGGGCAGCGTCTCGTCCATCCGCGCCACGCTGGCCGTGGACAGCGCGCCCGCCGCCCGCTCGATACGGCGCAGCGTCGCCGACAGTTCGGTCCCGCCCGGTTCACTCACCGCACCAGCCTGACACGCCCTGACCAGCGACTCCACTTCGAGGCCCGCCCGCCGGACGAGCGACGGCGGCCAGCGGCGACAATGATCTCCCGTGACCGACACCCCGCGCGCCCTCGCCGACCTCGCCCGCGACATCGACGCCACCTGCCGCCTCACCGGACACTTCGTGCTCCGCTCCGGCCGTACCGCCGACGAGTACTTCGACAAGTACCGGTTCGAGGCCGACCCGGTGCTGCTGGACCGGGTCGCCGCCGGCCTGGCCGGACTGGTCCCGCCCGGCACCGAGGTGCTGGCCGGCCTGGAGATGGGCGGCATCCCGGTGGTCACCGCGCTGGCCCGGCACGTCGGGCTGCCCTGCGCGTTCGTCCGCAAGACCGCCAAGGCGTACGGGACCGCCCGGCTGGCCGAGGGCGCGGACGTCGCCGGGCGGCGGGTCCTGGTGGTCGAGGACGTGGTGACCTCGGGCGGCCAGGTGGTGATCTCCACGGGCCAGCTCCGCGAGCTGGGCGCGACCGTCGAGCACGCGCTGTGCGTGATCGACCGGGGCGAGGGCGGGACGGAGGCGCTGGCCGGGCACGGCATCGCGCTGCGCGCCCTGCTCACCCGCGCCGACCTGGACGCCGCCCGCCGGCCCTAGGGTCAGCGGCGTGGCGGCAGCCCGCGCACCCCGACGCCGGCGAGCGACCGGGTCAGCGGCTTGCCGTCGGTGTGCAACAGGCACAGCACCGACGTCTCCCCGGCGGCCAGGTCCTCGTCGGTCGGCGGGAGGGCGAGCGGGAGCAGCCTGCGGCGCACCTCCCCGTCGTCGGCGAGGCCGACGTACCGGGCGATGACGCCGAAGCAGCCGTTCATCATCTCGTCGGACCGGATCTCCTCGCCGTACGGCACGTCGTCGGCCCGCCAGATCCCGGCGAACTCGGTCCGGTGCGGGCCCGTGCAGGAGGCCGGGGGCAGCGACTTCAGGTCGCGGTACTCGTCGAGGGTGGCGTTGTAGCAGCCGTGCCGGAGAGGGGAGGACGGCGAGCCCAGCGCGTCCTTGAGGCTGTTGGCCCGGGGGGACGGCTCGTAGAGGTCGAGGGCCACGATCTCCACCAGGTCGCAGCGGTACCACCGCTCGGCCGCCGCCCAGCCCTCGGCGGTGGGCAGCACCAGCCGCAGCGCCAGCCGCCCGACCGGAAAGTCGTCACCGAGGAACTCCCGCGCCGCGGTGGCGCACGAGTAGTAGGCCCGCAGCGCCGCGTCCGAACCCGTCGCGGGCGGGTCGTCGGACTCGGCGTCGGGCCCGGCGAAGAGGCTCACCAGGAACGTCTCGGCCTCGTGCCGCTCCGAGCAGTCGACCGGCCGGTACGCCTCCCCGCTGGCGTTGTCGCCCGGAGCCTGATGGCAGACCCCGGCCTGCGGCACGAAGCCGGAGGCGGCTTCGCTGGTCAGCAGACCGCACCCGGCGATCGGACCCGCGGCGAGCGCCAGGAGCAGCGCGACGACCTTCCGGAGACCCATCCCCACCCCTTCCGCGCCGGAACCGGGCGGAAGCGTACGACAGGCGCTCGCCCGTGCGCGGCCCCGCCCGGACGATCTCCACGGGTACGCGCTGACGAGCCCGTCGGGCCCGGCCAGTACGGTGTCAGAGCACGTCGGGGTGACGACCGCCCGACGGGCGATGGCGAGCGTGAGGAGACCGGGATGGCGCACGGGGAGGCCGAGCACGGCTGCGCCCAGGGCGAGCCCTGCCGGCCGGGCCACCACGACCAGCAGGCGTCCGCCAAGCACCCCCGCCGGACGGGCCTGACCCATCCGGCCGAGCCGGCCGCCGGCTGGACGCCCGAGCGCGCGGACGACGAGCCGACCGTGCCCCGCCAGCGGGCCGCCGAGCCGGCGACCCCGGCCGGGCCCGAGCCGGAGCCGGCGCAGGGCTGCCGCAGCGACCTGCCGGGTTGGGCGGGCGCCCACCGGCACGGCCCGGTCCGTCCGCGCAGCCGTGCGGTGCGCCGGGAGCGACCGCCGCGCCGCTGGTGCTGACCCCGCGGTCGCCGTCCGGCGACTAGCGTGGGCCGGGTGAAGGCGATCGCGATCGACGCGTACGGCGATGTCGACCGGCTCACCCTGCGCGAGTTGCCCACCCCGCCGGTGGGACCGGACACGGTCCTGGTCCGGGTGCGGACCGCCGGGGTGAACCCGGTCGACGGGAAGATCCGCGAGGGGCACCTGGCCGCCCTGATGCCGAGCCACTTCCCGCTGGTGCCCGGCTGGGACGCCGCCGGGGTGGTCGAGGCGGTCGGGCCGGCGGTGGCCGGGTTCGCCGTCGGTGACGAGGTGATCGGCTACGTTCGGCGCGACGACGTGCAGCACGGCACGTACGCGGAGCTGGTTCCGGCCCCGGAGCGGTGCCTGGCGGACAAGCCGGTGCAGGCGTCCTGGGCCGAGGCGGGCGGGCTGCCGCTGGCCGGGCTCACCGCCTACCAGGCGTTGCAGCTGGCCCGCACCGGCGCGGGCGACACGGTGCTGGTGCACGGGGCGTCGGGCGGGGTGGGGCACCTGGCGGTGCAACTGGCCCGGGCGCTCGGCGCCGGCCGGGTGGTCGGCACGGCGAGCGAGGCCAACCACGACTTCGTCCGGTCGCTGGGTGCGGAGCCGGTCAGCTACGGCGACGGCCTGCTGGACCGGGTCCGCGCCGTCGCGCCCGACGGGGTGGACGTGGCGCTGGACCTGTTCGGTGGCGACGCGCTGGACGTGTCCGCCGAGCTGCTCGCCCGGCCGGCGCGGCTGGTTTCCACGGCCGACCCGGAGCACGTCACCCGGCTCGGCGGCAGCTACGTCTTCGTGAAGCCGTCCACGGCCGACCTGAGCGTGCTGGCCGGGCTGGTCGACGCCGGCCGGCTCACCGTGCACGTGGCCCGGACGTTCCCGCTGGCCGAGGCGGCCGAGGCGCAGCGCCTGGTGGCGGCGGGACACGTCCGGGGCAAGGTGGTGCTGGAGGTCTGAGCCGGAGGGCTCAGCGGGTGCGGCGGCGCACCAGCAGCGCGATGCCGGCGAGCCCGGCGGTGATGACGACCATCACCCCGACGTTGAGCAGCAGCAGCCGCTGGAGTTCGCCGAGTGCCTCGTCGATGTCCTGCACCGGGTCGAGGGCTTCCTCCGGGATGACCCGCTCGCCGCCGCCGATGCCGCCGCTGATCGTGTCGAACTGCCGCTCCAGCGGCACTCCCACGTTGCGCAGCGTCTCGGACATGTTGAGCCGGCCGAAGAACCAGCCGGCCCGGGTCCTGCTCAGGTCGGGCTGCTTGGCCGGCCGGTAGACGCGGGGGCCGCCCTTGGCGAGGGGGTAGAGGTCGTAGGTCTTCGTGGGCGAGCCCGCGTAGAGCACCACGACCGTGTACTTGGGACCGAGGTCCTTGGCCGCCGGGCCGCGCTGCTGGCCGCTGGCGCCCAGCCACTTGACCTGGTCGACGACCATGTTCACCTCGGCGGGCCGGGTGTCGGCGCGCAGTTGCAACGGCTGGTCGAGCCGGTGGCCGGTGATGTCCACACCGGCCGGTGCGAGTTTGGGCTTGGGCGCCGCCTGCGCCGCGGTCGTGCCGGCGAGGGCCAGCGAGCACGCGGTCGCCACCACCACCCCGGCCACGGCGGCCAGCAGCCGCTTCACCTTACGGACCATCGCCGCCTCCTCGCCCCGTTCGATGGGTGGCTTCCGCTGCAGATCGCGCTGGATCGGCCGACGGTGACCGCCGGGCGCGGGCCGGCGTCCACCTTCAAAGACTCCGCAGGATGTCGCTGGGTTGCAGCTGCTGGGAGAGTATTTGGAACTATTTGCGATCTGCGACCGACCAACAGAGCGGCCGATGATCGGCGGCCGGATCGTACCCGGATGGAGGGGTTCATGGGGGGCAGGGTCGCCCGCGTGGCGCGTGGCTTGTTGGTGCTCGGGTTGGCGGCCGGGGTGCCGGTGCTGCTGCCGGCCGCGCCGGCGGCCGCGCACAACTCGCTGACCGGCAGCGATCCGAGGAACGGGGCGCGGGTGGCCACCGCGCCGAAGCGGATCGAGCTGCGGTTCCTCGCCTCGCCGGCGCCGGCCACGACGAAGATCACAGTCACCGGGCCGGACAACGTGCCCGCCGCCGGCGGCGCGCCGACGTTCGCCGCCAACCGGGTGAGTGTGCCGTTCACCCCGGGCGCGGCCGGCCTCTACATCGTGGCGTACCGGATCGGCTCGGCCGACGGCCACCCGGTCAGCGGGGAGGTCCGCTTCACCCTGACCACCGGCACGGCGGCCGCGCCGCCGTCGACCGCCGCCGCGCCGACCAGCGCCGCGCCGAGCACGCCCACGGCCTCGCCGGCGACCTCCGCGGCCAGCCCGACGCCCGCGGCGGACGAGGCGGACGACGACGAGGGTACGGGGTGGCTGTGGGCCGTCGGCGCCGCCGTGGCGCTGGTCGCGCTGGGCGCGGGCCTGCTGCTGCGCCGCCGGTCCGCCCGCGGCTGACCCCGCGTACGGGAAAGGGGCCCGCCGGACGACCGGCGGGCCCCTCACGATCCGGGGTCAGAACAGGCGCACCCGGGCGGCCCGCAGCCGGGTCAGGGTGCGGTCGCGGCCGAGCACCTCCAGCGACTCGAACAGTGGCAGCCCGACGGTCCGGCCGGTGACCGCGACCCGGACGGGGGCCTGCGCCTTGCCCAGCTTCAGGCCGCGCTCCGCGCCGACGGCCTCCAGCGTGGACTTCAGCGACTCGGCGTCCCAGGACTCCAGCGCCTCGAACGCGGCGATCGCCGCGTCCAGCAGGTCGGCCGCGCCCTCCTTCATGGCCTTGGCCCAGGCACCCTCGTCGATGAGCGGGTCGGCCAGGAAGAGGAAGTCGACGTTCGGCACGATCTCGCTGAGCACCGCGATCCGCGTCTGCGCGAGCGGCGCCACCGCGGCGAACGCGGCGGGGTCGAACTCGGCCGGCTGCCAGGGTGGCGGGGCGATCGTGCCGGTGCCGGTCAGCCAGGGCTGGCAGGCGGCGATGAACTCCTCGACCGGCAGCGCCCGGATGTAGTCGCCGTTGAACGCGCGCAGCTTCTTCTCGTCGAAGAACGCGGGGGAGGGGTTCACCTCCTCCAACCGGAACTCCTCCTCGATGACCGACCAGGGCACGATCTCCCGGTCGCCGGAGGGCGCCCAGCCGAGCAGCATGAGGTAGTTGCGCATCGCCTCGGCGAGGTAGCCCTCGTCGCGGTAAGCCTCCAGGGCGACCTTGTCCCGCCGCTTGGACAGCTTCTGCCGCTTCTCGTTGACCACCACGGGCACGTGCGCCCAGATCGGCGGCTTGACCCCGAGCGCGTCCCAGAGCAGCTGCTGCTTGGGCGTGTTGGGCAGGTGCTCCTCGGCCCGGATCACGTGGGTGATCCCCATGGTCATGTCGTCGACGACGTTGGCCAGCAGGAAGACGGGCGAGCCGTCGCCGCGGGCGATGACGAAGTCCTCGATCAGCTTGTTCTCGAAGGTCGGCTCGCCGCGGATCAGGTCGACCACCACGGTCGCGCCCTCGTCCGGGGTGCGGAACCGCAGCGCCCGGCCCTCGCCGGGGCCGAGGCCCTTGTCGCGGTGGTAGCCGTCGTAGCCCTGGTACTGCGAGCCGGTGCGCGCCTGCACGTCCTCCCGGGTGCAGTCGCAGTAGTACGCCCGGCCGCCCTCGTAGAGCCGCTGGGCGGCGGCCCGGTGCTCACCCGCGTACGACGACTGGAAGTACGGGCCCTCGTAGCTGCCCCGCGCGATGCCGATCCAGTCGAGCGCGGAGAGGATGCCCTCGGTCCACTCGGGCTTGTTGCGGGCCGCGTCGGTGTCCTCGATGCGGAGCACGAACACCCCGCCCTGCTGCTTGGCGTAGATCCAGTTCTGCAGGGCCGAGCGGGCGCCGCCGACGTGGAACATTCCGGTCGGGGAGGGGGCGAAGCGTACACGTACCGTCACGTCCCCCAGCCTACGGCGGCCCGCCACCGCAATCCGGCAGGGGGCTGGTTCAGGGCACCGTCCTGATCTTCAGGACGAGGACGCTGCCGACCAGGGTGACCGCCGCGGTGACCGCGTAGAGGGTGGGGTAGCCGCCCAGGTGGACCACGATCGGGGCGGAGAGCGCCGGGCCGAGCACCTGCGGCGCCGAGTTGGCGATGTTGATCACGCCGAGGTCCTTGGCCCGGTCGGTGGCGGCCGGCAGCACCTGGGTGATGAGCGCGGCGTCCACGGCCAGGTAGACCCCGTAGCCGGCGCCGAGCAGCAGCGCGGCGACGATCGCCATCGGCCAGGTCGGGGCCATCGCGAGGAGCGTGGCCGCCACCGCCATGATCAGGCCGGAGACGATCACGAAGACCTTGCGCCGGCCCGAGCGGTCGGAAAGGCGTCCGGCCACCACGGCGGTGAGCATCATGCCGACCGTGTAGAGCAGGATCAGCACCAGCAGGGCGCCCTCGGGGTCGGCCACCCGCACCCCGTCGGTGAGGAAGTAGAGCAGGTAGAGCGTGCCCAGCGCGTTGCCGGTCTGCACCAGGAAGCGGGTGAACCAGGCCCAGGCGAAGTCGGGGTGCCGCCGCGGGCTGATCCACATCGAGGCGAGCAGCGCGCGCGGCCGCAGCGCCGACCGGTGCTCCCGGGGCAGCGGGTCGTCCTGGGTGAGCAGCGCGAACGGCAGGGACAGCAGCAGCACTGCGAGCGCGATGGCGGCGTACCCGGCGGCGTTGCCGGTGACCACGGCGGTGACCAGCACCGCGCCGACCACCAGGCCGAGCGCCTGCGGGATGCCCACCCAGCCGGAGACGCCGCCGCGCTGCGCCACCGGCACCCGGTCCGGGATGGCCGCGGTGAGGCTGGCCAGCATGGCGTTGAAGCAGACCTGGGCGGCGACCCAGGCGACCGCCACCCCGGCGATGCTGTCCTGCCGGGCCAGCACCACGAGGGCGAACGCGCCGACCACGGCCCCGCACGCGGTCCAGACGTGCCGGCGGCCGAAGTGCCGGTTGGCCAGCCGCAGCGAGGTACGGTCCGACAGCGCGCCCGCGAGGGGGTTGGCCAGCACCGCGGCGAGCGCGCCGAGGCCGGTGACCACCGCCAGCATTGCCTCCTTGTCGCCCGGCGCGATGCGTTCCACCTGCTGCGGCAGGAGCACCTGGATCGGGGTGAAGAAGGCCATCCAGACGCCCAGGTTGGCCGCGAAGATCAGCGCGATCCAGCTCCGCCGCACCGGCACGGTCGGCTCGGCGAGCGCCGCCGGCAGCGAGGCCGGCGTGGGGTTGACGGTGGTCATCGCCGGACCAGCTCCCGGAACCAGGCGTACGAGGACTTCGGGGTGCGCCGCTGGGTGGCGTAGTCGACGTGCACGAGGCCGAACCGCTTCGTGAAGCCCTCGGCCCACTCCCAGTTGTCCAGCAGCGACCAGACGAAGTACCCGGTGACCGGCACCCCGGCGGCCATCGCCTCGCGCACCGCCCGCAGGTGCCCGTCGAGGTACGCGATCCGGTCCGGGTCGGCCACCCGGCCGTCGGCGTCCGGCTCGTCGTCGTACGCGCAGCCGCTCTCGGTGATCTGGATGGGCGGCAGCGCGTCGCCGTACCGCTGGTGGAGCTGGAGCAGCAGCTCGCGCAGCCCGTCCGGGGCCACCGGCCAGTCGAAGGCGGTACGCGGGTAGCCGTCCAGCGGCACGATCTCGAACGGCAGCGGCGAGTCCTCCTCGGCGGGCGCCCGGATGCCGGTGGGGTTGTAGTAGTTCAGCCCGAGCACGTCGATGGGCGCGGCGATCACGTCGAGGTCGCCGGCGCGGACCACGGCCGGGTCGAAGCCCGGCTCGTCCGGGTAGCCGCGGCCGAGCAGCGGGTCGGTGAAGAGCCGGTTGTGCAGCGCGTCGTACGCCGCCCCGGCGGCCCGGTCGGCGTCGGTCTCCCCGGCCAGCCGCACGGGGGAGTAGTTGTTGGCGATGGCCACCGGCGCGGTGCCGCGGGCGCGCAGCGCGGAGACCGCGAGGCCGTGCCCGAGGAGCTGGTGGTGGGCCACCGGGAAGGCGTCGAAGAGCAGCATCCGGCCGGGGGCGTGCACGCCCATGCCGTGCCCGAGGCTCATGTGGATGAACGGCTCGTTGAGGGTGATCCAGAGCTTCACCCGGTCGCCGAGGCGGGCGGCGACCAGGTCGGCGTACTCGGCGAAGCGGTCGGCGGTGTCCCGGTTCAGCCAGCCTCCGGCGTCCTCCAGGGCCTGCGGCAGGTCCCAGTGGAAGAGGGTGGCGACCGGGTCCACGCCGGCGGCGAGCAGGGCGTCGACCAGCCGGTCGTAGAAGTCCAGCCCGGCGGGGTTGGCCGGGCCCGCGCCGGTGGGCTGCACGCGGGGCCAGGCGATGGAGAACCGGTACGCGGACACCCCGAGCCCGGCCAGCAGCCCGACGTCCTCGGCGTAGCGGTGGTAGTGGTCGCACGCCTCGTCGCCGGTGCTGCCGTCGGCGATCCGGCCCGGGGAGTGGGCGAAGGTGTCCCAGATGGACGGCCCGCGGCCGTCGGCGGTGGCCGCCCCCTCGATCTGGTACGCGGAGGTGGACACCCCCCACCGGAAGCCGGCGGGGAACTCGGGCATCGGCGCGCTCGTCATTCGCCCTCCCAGAAACGCGAAGCGTGCTCGCGACTCTAGGGCCCGGGCGGCCGTCGCGCCATAGGCCTGAAACCGCAGGTAGGCAAGGGTTTTCGGCGTGTCTTTTCCGAACGCGTCCACTTAAGTCCGATTTACACATAGAGTGCCGAATATCGCGGATGTGTTTTAAGTGGGGGAAAGATAGACATGATCCTCGTGGAACGCAGTGCGCACGTGGTGGCGCCGGTGGAAGCGGTCTGGGACGTCGTTCAGCGGGCCGAGCAGTTGCCGGCCTGGCTGGCGGGGGTCCGCGCGGCCGAGGTCCTGTCGGGGGAGGGCTTCGGGCGGCGACAACTGGTCCAGGCCGGGCGCGGCGCGGCACACGAGGCCGAGGTCATCGCCTACCAGGAGCCGACCCTGATCGGGTGGCGCGAACGGGCCAGGGGCGCCGGGGCCCGGGCCGAGGCGCGCACCGAGATCTACGTACAGCTGACCCCGGACGAGGAGGAGGGCGGGACGGTCGTGCGGCTCATCGTCGTGCGGTGGCCCGCCGGACCCGTCAAGGCCGCTCTGCTCCGGCTCGGCCTGCGCCGGGTCGGCGCCGATCTGGAGGACTCGCTGGCCCGGCTCACCGACCTGGCCGCCGTCGGCTGACCGAGCCTGTCCCGGCGCCACCCGCGACGACGATGGTCCGGCGTCCCCGCCAGGGACGCCGGACCATCGTCGCCTCCGGCGCGCTCAGCCCGCCCGCAGGTCGGAGATGGTGGCCCGGAGCCAGGACCGCTCGGCCCGGCTGATGTCCCGGGCCATCACCAGCATCCCGCGCCGGAAGGGATCGGCCTGCTCGGCGGCCCGCTGCGGCCGGTCGCCGGTGGCGAAGAAGCTCGCCGGCTGGTCGAGGAAGGCCAGCCGGCGTTCGAGCACCGCCGCCTGCGCGGCCGGGTCGGCGAGCTGGCCCAGGAAGGCGAGCAGGGTGAAGAACCGGTTCTGGTCGGTGACGTCCAGCTCCGCCGGATCCCGCAACCGCCGCCGCAGCTCCTCCCGTCCCGCCGCGGTCAGCGAGAGGGTGTGTCGCGGCGCCGCCGCCGCGCCGGGCTCCCGCTGCCGGCTGGCCAGCCCGGCCCGCTCCAACCGGTTGATCGCCGGGTAGAGGCTGCCGTCGCTCACCGGCCGGGCGTACCCGGCGAGGCGCGTGATGCGGCTCTTCAGCTCGTACCCGTGCAGCGGTTCCTCGCCGAGGAACCCCAGGATCGCCAACTCCAGCACCCCCGCATTCTGCCTTGCCGTCCGTCCCAGTACCTCGATACGGTGTACCTCGTTTCGAGGTACAGGAGAATCGCATGCGCGTCACGGGACACGGCGGGACCGGGCTCAACGTGGTCGACTTCGGGGGCGACGGCCCCGGCATCCTGCTGCTGCACGGGCTCACCGGTCGAGCCGCCAACTGGACGGCCACCGCCCGCTGGCTCACCCGCCACGGCCGGGTGGTGGGCTACGACGCCCGCGGGCACGGCCACAGCGACAAGCCCGACGGCCCGTACGACCGGGCGGCGTACGTCGGCGACGCGACGGCGGTGATCGAGGCGCTCGACCTCGGCCCGGCGCTGGTGGTCGGCCACTCGATGGGCGGCCTCACCGCCTGGCAGCTCGCCGGCGCCCGGCCGGACCTGGTCCGCGGCGTGGTGATCGCCGACATGAACCCGGTGACCCCGCCCGACCTGGTCGACCGCTGGCGTCGGTGGCTGGCCGACTGGCCGGTGCCCTTCCCCACCCTCGCCGACGTGCGGGACTACTTCGGCGCCGCACGGCGCACCGAGGGGGAGTCCTTCGTGGAGGTGATGGCCGGCGGCCCGGACGGCTGGCGCCCGCTGGCCCGCCCCGCGCACCTGCTCGCCTCCCTGGCGCACTGGGCGGACCGCGACCACCGGCCGGAACTCGGCTCGGTCCGTTGCCCGGCGCTCGTGGTGGCCGGGGCGGAGAGCGACCAGCCGGTCGACCGCCAGCGGGAGATGGCCGCGCTGCTGCCCGACGGCCGGTTCGCGCTGGTGCCCGACGCCGGGCACGTCCTGCACTACGACAACCCGGCCGGCTGGCGCGCCGCCGTCGAGCCCTTCATCGCCGCCCTGACCCCGGCCGGCGCGTCGGCGTGAGTGCCGGCGGAAGGCGGCGAAGGGGCCCGGCGCTTCGCGCGCCGGGCCCCTGTCGTGCCGTACGGGTCAGCTGTCGCCGCCGGTCTCCCCGACCGGAGCGGCGTTGACGTCGTCCAGGGCGTACTTCTTGGCGGCCTCGGCCGGCACGTGGGTCGGCACGGCGCCGCGCAGGGCGAGCTGGCGCAGCGTCGCGACGGCCACCGACTCGGCGTCCACGTGGAAGTGGCGGCGCAGCGCGTGCCGGGTGTCCGACATGCCGAAGCCGTCGGTGCCGAGCGAGGTGTAGTCGCCGGGCACCCAGCGGGCGATCAGGTCCGGCACCGCGCGCATCCAGTCGCTCACCGCGACCTTCGGCCCGTCGGCGTCGGCCAGCTTCCGCTGGATGTACGGCACCCGCTGCTCGCCGCCCGGGTTGAGCAGGTTGTGTTCCTCGCACTCCACCGCGTCCCGCCGCAGCTCGGTCCAGGACGTCACCGACCAGACGTCGGCGGCCACCCCCCAGTCCTCGGCGAGGAGCTTCTGCGCCTTGAGCGCCCACTGCATGCCCGTGCCGGAGGCCAGGATGTTGGCCTTCGGCGCGTCCCCGTCGACCTGCGGGGCCGGCGAGTAGCGGTAGATGCCCTTGACGATGCCCTCGACGTCCACGCCCTCCGGCTCGGCCGGCTGGAAGATCGGCTCGTTGTAGACGGTGAGGTAGTAGAAGATGTTCTCCTGCGCCTCGCCGTACATCCGGTGCAGGCCGTTCTCCATGATGTGCGAGATCTCGAAGGCGAACGCCGGGTCGTAGGCGGCCACCGCCGGGTTGGTGGCGGCGAGCAGCAGCGAGTGGCCGTCCTCGTGCTGGAGGCCCTCACCGTTGAGCGTGGTCCGGCCGGCGGTCGCGCCGAGCAGGAAGCCCCGCGCCATCTGGTCGGCCGCGGCCCAGAGCCCGTCGCCGGTCCGCTGGAACCCGAACATCGAGTAGAAGATGTAGAGCGGGATCATCGGCTCGTCGTGCGTGGCGTAGGACGTGCCGGCCGCGGTGAACGAGGCGACCGAGCCGGCCTCGTTGATCCCCTCGTGCAGGATCTGGCCGGTGGTGGCCTCCTTGTAGGACAGGAACAGCTCCCGGTCCACCGAGGTGTACCGCTGGCCGTGCGGCGAGTAGATCTTCGCCGTCGGGAAGAGCGAGTCCATGCCGAAGGTGCGGGCCTCGTCCGGGATGATCGGCACCCAGCGCTTGCCGAACTCCTTGTCCTTCATCAGGTCCTTGAGCAGGCGGACGAAGGCCATGGTGGTGGCCACCTTCTGCTTGCCCGAGCCGCGCTTGACGTCGGCGAAGCGCTCGGCGCCCGGGATCTGCAGCGTCTTGCCGGTGGTCCGGCGGGTCGGCAGGTAGCCGCCGAGCTGCTTGCGCCGCTCGTGCAGGTACTCGATCTCGTCGGACTTCTCGCCCGGGTGGAAGTACGGCGGGAGGTACGGGTTGTCCTCCAGCTGCTTGTCCGGGATGTCGAGGTAGAGCCGGTCGCGGAAGAGCTTGAGGTCCTCCAGCGTCAGCTTCTTCATCTGGTGGGTGGCGTTGCGGGCCTCGAAGTGCGAGCCCAGCGTCCAGCCCTTGATGGTCTTGGCCAGGATCACCGTCGGCTGGCCGGTGTGCTCCATGGCCGCCTTGTAGGCCGCGTAGAGCTTCCGGTAGTCGTGGCCACCCCGCTTGAGGTTCCAGATCTCGTCGTCGCTGAGGTGCTCGACCATCTTGCGGGTCCGCGGGTCGCGGCCGAAGAAGTGCTCCCGGACGTACGCCCCGGACTCCGCCTTGTAGGTCTGGTAGTCACCGTCGGGCGTGGTGTTCATGAGGTTGACCAGGGCGCCGTCGGTGTCCGCCGCGAGCAGCGGGTCCCACTCCCGGCCCCAGACCACCTTGATGACGTTCCAGCCGGCGCCCCGGAAGAACGCCTCCAGCTCCTGCATGACCTTGCCGTTGCCGCGGACCGGGCCGTCCAGCCGCTGCAGGTTGCAGTTGATCACGAAGGTGAGGTTGTCCAGCTCCTCGCGGGCGGCCACGCCGATCGCGCCGAGCGACTCGACCTCGTCCATCTCGCCGTCGCCGAGGAACGCCCAGACGTGCTGCTGGGAGGTGTCCTTGATGCCGCGGTGCTGCAGGTAGCGGTTGAACCGTGCCTGGTAGATCGCGTTCATGGGCCCGAGGCCCATCGAGACGGTGGGGAACTCCCAGAAGTCCGACATCAGCCGCGGGTGCGGGTAGGACGGCAGCGCGCCACCCGGGTGCGACAGCTCCTGCCGGAAGCCGTCGAGCTGGTCGGCGCTGAGCCGCCCCTCCAGGAAGGCCCGCGCGTACATGCCGGGGGAGGCGTGGCCCTGGTAGAAGATGTGGTCGCCGCCACCGGGGTGGTCCTTGCCCCGGAAGAAGTGGTTGAAGCCCACCTCGTAGAGGGACGCCGAGCTGGCGAAGGTGGAGATGTGGCCGCCCACGCCGATCTCGGGCCGCTGCGCCCGGTGCACCAGCATGGCGGCGTTCCACCGGATGTACGCCCGGATCCGCCGCTCGATGTGCTCATCGCCCGGGAACCAGGGCTCGCGCTCCGGCGGGATGCTGTTGATGTAGTCGGTGGTGGTCAGGGACGGCACCCCGACCTGCCGCTCGCGGGCCCGCTCCAGCAGGCGCAGCATGACGTAGCGGGCGCGCTTGGTTCCGCGCTCGTCGATGACACCGTCAAGCGACTCGACCCATTCGCTGGTTTCGTCAGGGTCGATGTCCGGAAGCTGGCTCGGCAGACCAGCGGTGATCACCGGGCGCTTGCGTTCCGTAGCCACAGGCGTTCCCTCGGTTCTGTGTGGGATAGGTCTCTAGCGCCATCCTGCCCCCTGGTGGCGCTCGTCGTCACGTCTCCCTCCCCCAGACGCGACGCTGAACACAGGTACTCGCCAGTAACTTTGCGCGACCGTCGGGGTACGCGGGACCGGGCGGCGGCCCCGGCGGCGGTTGTCGCCCGGTTGCGGCAGAATGCGCCGTATGCGTAGTGAGGTGATCACCGTCCAGACCGGGTCGCGGCCGACCGTCCGGGACATCACCAGCGAGGCCGAGGGGTTCGTCGCCGGGCAGGGGGACGGCCTGCTGCACGTCTTCGTGCCGCACGCCACCGCCGGGCTGGCGATCATCGAGACCGGCTCCGGCTCGGACGACGACCTGCTGCGGGCGCTCGACGCCCTGCTCCCCGCCGACGACCGCTGGCGGCACCGGCACGGCTCGCCCGGGCACGGCCGGGATCACGTGCTGCCGGCCCTCGTCCCCCCGTACGCCACCCTGCCGGTGCTCGGCGGGCGGCTCCAGCTCGGCACCTGGCAGTCGATCTGCCTTGTCGACACCAACGGCGACAACCCGAGCCGGCAGGTCCGCTTCTCCTTCCTGCCCGGCTGAGCCGGCGGCGGCCGCCCGGGTCCGGACGGCCACCGCGTACCGCCCCGGGGTCAGGGGCGGACGGTCTCCGACTCCACCGTCTGCCGGCCCAGGTCGGCCGCAGCCTCCGGGGCCAGGCTCCGGGCGGCGGCCGGCGGCCGGTCGTACGTGAGGTTCAGGCCCGGCACCCGGTCCTCGATGACGAAGGTGGCCCGGGTGTGCGCGGGCGCGTCCGGCCGGCTCACGTACGGCAGCACGTCGAAGTTCGCGGCGAGCTGGGCCGGGGTGATCGTGGTGCGGACGTAGCCGCGCAGGTTGTTCTGGAAGCGCAGGTGCGGGTTGAACCTCAGCCACGGGTGCGAACCGGTGGCCGAGTCCGCGCCGTCGCCGCCGGAGGTGATCGAGGAGCAGACCAGCTCGCTGCCGACCGTGCGGGAGGTCGGTTCGGCGTAGTCCAGCTTGAGGTCGCTGGCCCAGTGCGCGTGCACGTCGCCGGTGAGCACCACGGGGTTGCGCACCCCGGCGGCCACCCAGCCCCGGGTGATCCGGTCCCGGGAGGCGACGTACCCGTCCCAGGCGTCCATGCTGGTCACCGTGAGCGGGCCGGAGTTGTTGTCCCGCTGGGCGAAGAAGACCTGCTGGCCGAGGATGTCCCAGCGGGCCTCGGAACGGCGGAACCCGTCCAGCAGCCAGGCCTCCTGCTCGGCGCCGGTGATGGACCGGGCCGGGTCGTACGCGGCCGCGCAGTCCTTGTAGCCGTCGCCGCAGCCCTGGTCGTCCCGGTACTGCCGGGTGTCGAGCATGTGGAAGGTGGCCAGCCGGCCCCAGCGCACCCGCCGGTAGAGCTGCATGTCGATGCCGCGCGGGATCGAGGTGCGCCGCAGCGGCATGTTCTCGTAGTACGCCTGGAACGCCGCCGCCCGCCGGGCCGGGAAGTCCGGGTCCGGCGCCTCGGGCACCTCGTCGGCCCAGTTGTTCTCCACCTCGTGGTCGTCGAAGACCACCACCCAGGGCGCGACCGCGTGCGCCGCCTGGAGGTCGGCGTCGGTCTTGTACTGGGCGTGCCGCTGCCGGTAGTTGGCAAGCGTCCGGGTCTCCGGTCCCTCGTGGTCGCGCGGGTTGCCGCCCGGCACCGTGTAGGTGTCCGGCGCGTACTCGTACTGGTAGTCGCCGAGGTGCAGGATCAGCTCCGGTTCGGTCTCGGCCAGCCGCCGGTAGGCCGTGAAGTAGCCGTGCTCGTACTGGGAGCAGGAGACGAAGCCCATGGCCAGCGCCGACGGCAGGGCCCACGGCGGCGGCGCCGTGCGGGTGCGCCCGACCGGGGAGATCCACCGCTCGGCCCGGAACCGGTAGAAGTACTCCCGGCCGGGGAGCAGACCGTCCAGCTCGACGTGCACGCTGTGCGCCGACTCCGGGCGGGCCGGCTCGGCGCCGCGGCGGACCACGTGCCGGAAGTTCTCGTCGGCGGCCAGTTCCCAGTGCACCGGCACCACCCGGGACGGCATCCCGCCCAGGCCGTCCTCGGCGAGCGGTTCGGGGGCCAGCCGGGTCCACAGCACGAAGCCCTCGTGGTCCGGGTCGCCGGAGGCCACCCCGAGGGTGAACGGGTCGCTGCGCAGCGGGCCGGCGGCCGCCGCGCCGGCCACGGCCGGCAGCCCGGTCACCGCTCCGGCGGCGCCGAGCGCCGCGCCGCTGAGCAGGATGGTACGTCGGGACAGTGCCATCGGTTTCCTCCCCGGAGTCCGGTTCCTCGACTCCGGGCAGCCTCGCGACCGTCGATGTCCGCCAGGTGGCCGGCAGGCGACCGGGGACGGCACTTCTTGCCGAACAGCGGCCGGCGGCGGGAACGTCGCGCCGGCTCAGCCCAGCAGCCGGCGCAGCCGGCCCGGGGTGTGGCCCAGCTGGGCCCGGACCGTGCGGGTCAGGTGGGCCTGGTCGGCGAAGCCCAGCTCGGCGGCCAGGCCGGCCAGGCTCTCGGCGCCCTCCTCGAGCCGGTCGAGGAGGCGCCCGACCCGCAGCCGGTTGCGGTAGCGGGTCAGCGGCACCCCGACCCGGGCCTGGAACTCCCGGCTGAGCCGGTAGGGCGAGACCCCGAGCGCGCGGGCCAGCGGCAGCAGCCCGGCGGCCTCGGGAGCGCCGTCGTGCAGGGCGGCCCGGGCGCGCTCGACCAGCCGCCGGTCCCGCCCGCCCCCGCCCGCCGCCGGTCCGGTGGCCCCGCCGACCAGCCGGACGAGCCGCTCGGCCGCCGCGTGGTCGGGGTCGGCGGTGGCCCGCAGCAGCAGCCGGTGGGCCAGGTCCACGCGGGCGTCGACGTGCACCACGGGCGGCACCGGCCGGTCCGCGAACAGCTCCCGCCACAGCCGCTCCGACAGGTGCACCGAGGTGCAGTCGTCCCCGCCCGCCGGGTGGGCGAAGCGCTCCTCCTCACCGGGCACGGTCAGGTAGGCCAGGGTCGGCTCGACGAACTCGGCCCCGCCGCGCCCGGCCCGGCGGAAGCCGCCGCGACGGGTCAGCACCAGGCCGTACGCGGTGGCCGGCTCGGGCGCGGACCACCCGATGTGGTCGTCCCGGCACCGCACCACGGTGATCGAGAAGTCCGGGTGCGCCAGCACCGGCACGGCGGTACGCATGCCGGTCAGCGTAGGCCGACCGGGTGACAGGACCGTCCCGCAAGGATCGACAAGACCGCCGGCCGCCCGGCCGGCAGGGTGGCCGTCGTGACCGAGTCGAACCGCCGGACCGCCGCCCTGCTCACCGTCCTGCTCACCGGGCAGGCGATGGCCTCCATGGACACCTCCATCGCGGCCGTGGCCGCGCCCGCGATCCGCGCCGACCTGGCCGGGCCGCCGGCCGTGCAGCAGCTCGTGCTGGCCGGCTACACCCTCACCTTCGCCGTGCTCGTGGTGGTCGGGGCCCGGCTCGGCGCCCGGCACGGCAGTCCGCGCGTCTTCCTGCTCGGCCTGGCCGGGTTCACCCTCGCCTCGCTGGCCTGCGGCCTGGCCCCGGGGCCGGTCGCGCTGGTGCTGGCCCGGGTGGCCCAGGGCGCGGCCGGCGCGCTGATGGTGCCGCAGGTGCTGTCGCTGATCCAGTCGGCGGTCCCGGCCGCGGCCCGCGCGCGGGCGATCGGGGCGTACTCGATGGTGCTGGCCCTCGGCGTGGCCGCCGGGCAGGTCCTCGGCGGGCTGCTGGTGACCCTCGACCTCGGCGGGCTGACCTGGCGGCTCGCCTTCCTGGTCAACGTGCCGGTCGGCGTGGTGCTCCAGCTCGCCGGGCGCCGGGTCCTCGCCGGCCTGCCGGCCGACCCGCCCCGGCGCGGGCCGCTGGACCTTCCGGGCGCGTTCCTGCTCGCCGCCGCGATGCTCACCGTGGTGCTGCCGCTGGTCCTCGGCGGGGACCTCGGCTGGCCGGGGTGGGTCCGGGCCGCCGTGGCCGCCGCCGGCGCCGCCGGACTGCGGCTCTTCCTCGGGTACGAGGCCGGGCGCGCCCGCCGCGACGCCGCCCCGCTGCTGGACGTGGCGGTGCTGCGCCACCCCGGAGTGCCGGCCGGGCTGCTCGCCTGCTGCGTGGTGATGGGCTGCTACGCGGGCTTCCTGTTCGTGCTCACCCTGCGGCTCCAGGACGGGCTGGGCTTCACCGCGCTGGCGGCGGGACTGGCCTTCCTCCCGTACGCCTCGGGTTTCGCCCTGTGCGGCCTGGCGGTGGCACGGCTGCCGGAGCGGGCCCGGGCGGTGCTGCCGGTCGCCGGCCCTCCGGTGCTGGCGGCGGTCGTGGTGGCGCTGGCGGGGCTCGCCACGGCGGGCTGGCCGTGGCCGGCGGGCAGCGTGCTGCTGGTGGCCGGCGGGGCGGCGCACGCGGCGGCGTTCAGCCCGCTGGTCACCCGCCTCACCGCCGTCGTGCCGGCCGGTGCCGCCGCGGCGCTCTCCGCGGCCGTCTCCACCGGCACGCTGCTCGCCGCCGTGCTGGGGGTGACCCTGGTCGGCGGCCTGCACCTCACCCTGGGCGCGGCCGGCCGGCACGGCCCGGCGCTCACCCTGCCCCCGGCGCTCCTGACCGCCGGCCTGCTGCTGGCCGGCGCCGTCGCCGCCCGGCGGGCCACCCGCCCGGCGCCGGACACCCGGCCGGTCCCGAGCGGTACCGGGGTCGTCGGCTCGCGGCCGTGACCAGGGCCGCACGTAGCATGGGAGACATGGCGCAGTCCACCGTCCCCACCGCCGGCTCCGACGCGGGCGACCGCTCCGGCCTGGCCGGCGACGCGGTGCGCCGGATCATGCACATCGCCTCGGCCATGCGGCACTACCAGGACGAGGAGATCGCCGCCCTGGGGCTCACCCCGGCGGCCGCCCGCGCCCTGCACGAGCTGGACCCCGACCGCCCGCTGCCCGCCCGTGACCTCGCCGAGCAGTTGCGCTGCGACCGCTCCAACGTCACCGCGCTTGTCGACAAGCTGGAGCAGGCCGGGCTGGTGGAGCGGCGGGTCGACCCGGCCGACCGGCGGCAGAAGACGCTTGTGGTGACGGCGGAGGGCCGGCGGGTCCGGGAACGGGTCCGGCTGGTGATGTCCGACTCCCGACTGCTCGGCGGGCTCACCACCGGAGAGCTGGCCACCCTGCGTGAGCTGGTCTGGAAGGTCTCCGACGGCGGTTGCCCGGAGCAGTGCGGGGAGTCCTGACCCCGGCCGGGCGGAACGTGTCCGACTGGGCGAGGTGGGCTCCGGTCGGTAATGCTGTCCGACGTGAGCACCCCGCAAGATCTCGACGACCGGTTCCGGGCGGCCCTCACCGCGCTCGGCGCCCCCGCCCAGCGGCGTGCCCTCGGTGAACCGCTGCCCGGCGGCGCGCCGCTGACCGGGGCGCAGGCGCTGGCCCTGTTCGACGCCCAGCTGACCAGCCGGCTGCTCGACCTCGCCGGGCGCTGGCTGCGCAGCTTCGGCGAGGGCTACTACACGATCGGCTCCGCCGGCCACGAGGGCAACGCCGCGGTGGCCGCCGCGCTGCGGCCGACCGATCCCGCCCTGCTGCACTACCGCTCCGGGGCCTTCTACTGCCTGCGCGCCGCCCAGGCGGCGGGCGCCTTCCCGGCCGGCCCGGCGGTCCCCGACGCCGCCGGTCCGGCCGCCCTGATCCCCGACCCGCGTAGCCCCGGCGACGACGGCGCGGACGCGGCGCTCGACGCCGGCACGCCGGACCCCGAGGGGGTCACGGCAACCCGGGCGGCCGACCCCGACGCTGATCCGTCCGACTCCGGCGTTGCCTCGTCCGACTCCGGCGTTGCCTTGTCCGACTCCGGCGTTGCCCGGTCCGGAACGGGCGCTGATCCGTCCGTCCCCGGTGAGGGCCCGTCCGACCCCGGGGCGGGTCCGTCCGGCGCCGGGGCGGATGCGGACGTGGAGATCGGGTCCGGCGAGGCGACGTCGACGTCGACGGAGGCGCCACTGGTCGACGGCGGCGGGGCGCCGGGCGGCTCCCTTCGGGCCGGTGCCGGTGCCGGTGCCGAGGTCGAGGTCGAGGTCGAGGCGGAGAGCCTGCCGGCCGGCGCCGGTGTGGCCGTGGACGCCGCCGGGTCGGCGACGGCCGGCGTACCCGAACTGCCGTTGCCGGACCCCGACGACGCCTACGCGGCCGCGGCGCGCGACGTGCTGCGCGGGATGGTGGCCTCCGCGGAGGAGCCGATCGCCGGGGGCCGGCACAAGGTGTTCGGCCGGGCCGACCTCGCGGTCGTCCCGACCACCTCCACGATCGCCTCGCACCTGCCCCGGGCGGTCGGCATGGGCCTCGCCCTGGAACGGCTGCGCCGTAACGGCCGGCGGCCCGACGGGGACGCGCCCTGGCCGCCGGACGCCATCGTGGTCTGCTCGTTCGGCGACGCCTCGGTCAACCACGCCAGCGCCACGGCGGCGTTCAACACCGCCGGCTGGTACGACCACACCGGGCTGCGCATCCCGGTCCTCTTCGTCTGCGAGGACAACGGGCTCGGCATCAGCGTGCGCTCACCGCGGGGTTGGGTGGCCGCGACCCTGCGGGCCAGGCCGGGAATCCGCTACTTCGCCGCCGACGGCACGGACGTGGCCGAGGCGTACCGGGTGGCGGGGGAGGCGGCGGCCTGGGTACGCCGGCACCGGCGGCCGGCCGTGCTGCACCTGAGCACCGTGCGGCTGATGGGCCACGCCGGCGCGGACGCGGAGACTGCGTACCGGAGCCCGGCCGAGATCGCCGCGGACGTGGCGCGGGACCCGCTGCTGGCCACCGCCCGGCGGCTGGTCGAGGCCGGTTACGCCACCGGCGAGGAACTGCTGGCCCGGTACGACGAGCGCGGCTGGCAGATCCGCCGGCTCGCCGAGGAGGTGCTGGACGAGCCGAAGCTGGCCTCCCCGGTCGACGTGGTGGCCGAACTGGCCCCGCGCCGACCGGTCCGCATCTCCCGGGCGGTCGCCGACGCGGGGACGCGGGCGGCGGGCCCGGCCGCCGGCGCCCGGACGGAGGCGTTCGGCGGCAGGCTGCCCGAACTGGCCGGCTCGCTCACCCTGGCGCAGAGCATCAACGCGGCGCTGGCCGACGGGATGCTCGACCACCCCGGGATGGCCGTCTTCGGCGAGGACGTGGCCGCCAAGGGCGGGGTGTACGGGGTGACCAAGGGCCTGCGGGACAGGTTCGGGGCGGCGCGCGTCTTCGACACGCTGCTGGACGAGACCTCGATCCTCGGGCTCGCGCTGGGCGCGGGCGTGGCCGGGATGCTGCCGGTGCCGGAGATCCAGTACCTCGCGTACCTGCACAACGCCGAGGACCAGATCCGGGGCGAGGCCGCGACCATGCGGTTCTTCTCCCGGGGAGCCTTCCGCAACCCCATGGTGGTCCGGGTCGCCGGGCTGGCGTACCAGGAGGGGTTCGGCGGCCACTTCCACAACGACAACTCGGTGGCCGTGCTCCGCGACGTGCCGGGGCTGGTCATCGCGGTGCCGGCCCGCCCGGACGACGCCGCGCCGATGCTGCGTACCTGCCTGGCCGCCGCCGCGGTGGACGGCGCGGTCAGCGTCTTCCTGGAGCCGATCGCGCTCTACCACACCCGCGACCTCTACACCGACGGCGACGGCGAGTGGCTGGCCGAGTACGCCGAGCCCGGCGCCTGGGCCGGCCGCCACGTGCCGATCGGCCGCGCCCGCGTCTACGGGGTCGGCTCGGCCGAGGACCTCACCATCATCACCTTCGGCAACGGCGTCCGGATGTCGCTGCGCGCGGCGGCCACCCTGGCGGACGAGGGGATCGGCAGCCGGGTGGTGGACCTACGCTGGCTGGCCCCGCTGCCCGTGGCGGACATCATCCGGGAGGCCTCGGCCACCGGCCGGGTGCTTGTCGTCGACGAGACCCGCCGCTCGGGCGGGGTGGGTGAGGGCGTGATCGCCGCGCTGGTCGACGGCGGGTACGTGGGCACGGCGCGCCGAGTGGCCGGACTTGACTCGTTTGTACCATTAGGTCCGGCAGCGCGTCAGGTTCTGGTCTCCGAGGAAGCCATCACCCAGGGTGCCCGTACGCTGCTGGCACGGTAAATTCCGTTCCACCCGGTGCGCCACTTGCGCGGCGAGCCACAACTGTGTGGACTGGGCCCGACGGCGTCGGACGACGTCACGAGCAAGGATGAGATGAGGAGGCACGCGACAGTGAGCGCGACCGCTGGTCAGGCCGCCGACGGGGTACGCAGCCTGGCGGACCGGTTCGGGATCGAGCCGGGGATGGTCGTCATGGAGATGGGCTACGACGACGACGTCGACCAGGATCTCCGGGACGCCCTGACCGACCGCTGTGGAGAGCTGGTCGACGAGGACACCGACGAGGTGGTCGACTCGGTTCTCGTCTGGTACCGCGACGGCGACGGCGACCTCTTCGAGCTCCTCGTCGACGCCCTCGGACCGCTGGCCGACAACGGCGTGGTCTGGCTCCTGACCCCCAAGGCCGGTCGCGACGGCCACGTCGAGCCGAGCGAGGTCGCGGAGAGCGCGCAGACCGCCGGCCTCCAGCAGACCTCCACCATCAACGCGGGCCGCGACTGGAGCGGCGCCCGCCTCGTGCTCCGCCGCGGGTCCAAGGGCAAGAAGTAGGGCCCGGCCCGCGTCCCGGCGGCCGGCGTCGCCGGGTGTGGCAGGCTGATCATCTCCAGACCCGATCCAAGGAGCTCGCATGCCCATCGAGGTTGGCGCCGAGGCGCCGGACTTCGTGCTCAAGGACCAGAACAACCAGGAGGTCCGGCTCGCCGACTTCCGCGGCCGGCGCACCGTGCTGCTGGTCTTCTACCCGCTCGCCTTCACCGGCATCTGCCAGGGCGAGCTGTGCGAGGTGCGGGACAACCTGAACGAGTACGTCAACGACGACGTCCAGGTGCTGACCGTCAGCGTCGACTCGGTGTACGCCCACAAGATCTGGGCCGACCGGGAGGGCTACCAGTTCCCGCTGCTGGCCGACTTCTGGCCGCACGGCGCGGTGGCCCAGGCGTACGGCGTCTTCAACGACGTCGCGGGCATCGCCAACCGGGGCACCTTCGTCATCGACAAGGCCGGCGTCGTCCGGTTCGCCGAGATGAACATGCCCGGTGAGGCCCGGGACCAGCAGGGCTGGCGCAAGGCCCTGGCCGAGGCCGTCGCCGCCTGATCCCCCCGGGCACGTCGTTCGACCGGGTCGGAGGCCGGCAGGTAAGCTTGCCGCTCCGGCCCGCCGTACGGGCGTTCCGGGCGCGTAGCTCAGTGGGAGAGCACTCGCCTTACAAGCGAGGGGTCGCAGGTTCGAAACCTGCCGCGCCCACCCATCTCTACCAGCGAAAACCGCCCCGAGAAGATCAGATCCCGGGGCGGTGACAGCCACGAGGCTGCGAGAGTCGCCCGTCGAGCTTGCCGAGCGCCTGCCGCATGACGTCGAGGTTGGCGTGCGAGTAGAGCTTGAGGGTGATCTTCACGTCGGCGTGCCGGGGCGATGGCCTGGACGACGTGCGGCGGGACGCCCAGCTCCATCAGCAGTGACACGACCGTGTGCCGCAGGTCGTGCAGCCGGGGGTGTCCGCCGGTGGTCAGCTCCGGCCCGGGAGGGCCGGGTCCGTGCCGGGCGAGGTTGGGTCAACTGCGCCACTGTGGCGGTGTCCGCCGGCGGCGCGGCCCGTGACACGAAGGCCGACTCCGCCTGTTCCGGCAGCGTCCGTACGTGCGTCAAGGCCCGCTTGACGAGCGGGGCTCAGACGCGTCCCCGGCCGCGAGTCCCGCGTCGAACGCGGCCAGGAAGTCCAGCAACTGACGCCGCCCGGCATCGTCGTGCGTGCGATGGTTCAGGAATGTCGACGTGACGCGATGTGAGCGGTCCTCGACCACCTCGATCAGCTCGGCGAGTTGAAGCCGAGCCTCGACCACCGCGACCGCCCCCACCCGACGGCACCACGCCTCAATGAGGGCGGGATCGGTGGAGACGGCGTCGATCCCGCAGCACCCGCGGACACACTCGACCTCGCAAAAGATGATGCACTTGCTCAGGGGCGACGGTATTTCGACCGACACGTCCGCCATTGCCGCTCCTTCCGCTGAGACCGCTGCAACGGTGACGGGTGGCCGATGCTAGCGCCGTCACCGAACCGCACTCCTACGAATTTGGCGGCCATCAACGTCTGATACCCGGGCTGGGTGGCCAACTGAGTGACGACGGGCGCGGGCAACGCCGGACGTCCGTGGACGTCGGTGGACCGCTCGGACCGCGCAGCCCTGCTGCTGGGCGCAGTTCGTTGCCGGCTGGTGGTTCCTTCACACCGAACGAGTCATCCGGCGAGTTCGCGTACAAGGCTTGTTCCGTCGTCGCTCCACAGTTCAATCGAGTAGCGCAGGCCCAAACCCGCGAGGACGGCACCGAGTTCGTCTACGCGGGACGGATCAACGACGCCGCTGAAGAGGCGTTCATCGGGTGACCGCTCGACCAGTTCGATGCACGCCCACTCTTGCTCGACCTCATAGTCGGTCCACGAGCTTGCGCGGGCGCGCCAGCCTGCACGCACGAACATCTCTGCCAGGACCTTCGCCCTCGGGGCCTGCGGGAGGCGGCCGTGGACGTTGTTGCCGAGAACGGCTAGATGGTCGGCAAGACGCGGCCCGGGGGTACCGCCAGAAGTGATCTCCATGTTTTCCCGAACCTCCGTCGTGCCCGTTCCGTGCCCGACCCAATGGTCAACACCTGCGAGGGTTTGAGGGGTCGCAGCGGCGATGAGTTTCGCTACGGTGTCCAGTCTGTACTCCCGTGCGCCCCTTTCCCGACTCTCGGGGAGAGCGTTTCATCACCTCTACGTACAGGAGGCAAGCGTGAAGCTTCTTCTCACGTCCGCAGGCGTCCAGAACCCGAGCATCCGCGATGCGCTGGTCGACCTGCTGGGCAAGCCGATCGCCGAATCCAGTGCCCTCTGCATCCCTACGGCGGTCCACCCCATGGGCGGGCCAGCCTCGGCCTGGCGCTTCATCACCGGTCAGACGCCGCTACCCATGTGCGGCCTGGGCTGGAAGTCGCTGGGCGTCCTCGAGCTGACAGCGCTGCCCAGCATCGGCGAGGAGCGGTGGGTCCCCTGGGTCCGGGAGGCTGACGTCATGCTCGTGGCCGGCGGCGATGCCACGTACCTGTGCCACTGGATGCGGCAGTCCGGGCTGGCGGACCTCCTGCCGTCACTGCGGGACACCGTCTGGGTGGGGTTGAGTGCGGGGAGCATGGTGCTGACCCCCCGGATCGGTGCAGACTTCGTCGAGTGGCAGTCCGCGCCCGACGACCGCACACTGGGGGTCGTCGACTTCTCGATCTTCCCGCACCTGGGTCTCGAGCCGGACAACACCATGGCTGGTGCCGAGAAATGGGCGGCCGAGATCGCGGGTCCGGCGTACGCAATCGACGACGAGACGGCCATCAAGGTGACCGACGGCGCCGTCGAGGTCGTCTCCGAGGGGCACTGGAAGCGGTTCCCCGCGTAGCCGCGGGCCAACAGTGATCGGCGTGGCGAAGCGCCAGCTCATGCCGATGAGCGTGCGGTGGCCGGTGATGCGTGAGCGTGCGGATCCACGGGTGCCGTGTTCGCCGTTGGCGTGACGGACGGGGTGGCGGCCAGCAGGCGACGTCAGGCACGGTGAACCGGTGGATGCCGCAATTGTTCTTGTGCACAGCCCATCGGTGGGTCCTCTGACCTGGGCGCCTGTGGCGACGAGGCTGAGGGCCTCGGGTGCGGTTACGGTGGTGCCTTCGCTGCTCGGCGTGGCGGATGCAGGACCGCCGTTCTGGCCGTCGGTCGCAGCGGCCGTCGGCAGATCCATCGGCCAGTTGCCGCTGGACATCCCCGTCGTCCTGGTCGCGCACAGCAACGCCGGTCTCTTTGTCCCGGTCATCGTCGAGGCTGCCCGGCGTCCGGTGGCGGGCTGTTTGTTCGTCGACGCGGCGTTGCCCGCTCGCAGCGGGCCGACGGCGGTGGCACCGCCTGAGCTGCTGGATTTTCTGCGGCCCAAAGCGACCGGTGGCAGGCTGCCGCAATGGACGGCGTGGTGGGACGAGTCCGATGTCGCGCCGATGTTTCCGGATCCGCAGACCCGGCGTGTTGTCTCGGCCGAGCAGCCGCGCCTGCCGTTGAGCTACTACGAGGAGAAGGTTCCCGTTCCGGACGGCTGGGACAGCGCGGCATGTGGGTATCTGCTGTTCGGTCCGCCGTACGAACAAGCCGCGCAGGACGCGCGGGAACGCGGCTGGGACTTCGGCCATGTTCCAGGGCTTCACCTGCATCAACTCGTGGATCCGGACACGGTGACCGCTCGCATCATCGCCATGGCCGATGGATGGTGCTCGCCAGCCGGCTGACCACGCACGCTCATGCCCCGATCCGCGCTCGGAAGTCGCTGATCAGTTGGCGGACGCCTGCCGCATTCGGCCGGCGTTGCGGAGCCGGTGGGCTTCGGGTGCCGGACGGGCAGCGTGTTGGTCCGCCGCACGGGTCGGCACGCATCCCGGGTAAAGCGGGTGCATCGACGAACCGCCAGCCCTAGGTTCCGTGGGGTGGACCTTTCACATCTCGGGGCGCCGATCGGTCCGATGATCCGGGTCCACGGCGGGTTCGCCAACCGGATGTACCGACTCGACACCGACCAGGGGTCATTCGCGGTGAAGGAGTTGAACCTCCTCGATCGCCGCTGGACCTACCGCGCCGAGGACGTGTTCAGGTTCGAGCGGGCGGCCTTCGCCGCCGGAATCCCGATGCCAGAGCCGATCTCGGCCAGCCACCACACGCTCGTCCACCGGTGGGTCGAGGGCGAGAAGCTGCCCGAAGCGCCCGTGTCGCCAGCGTACGCGTTCGAGATCGGTGAGATTCTCGCGCGCATCCACGCGCTCGACGTCGCGTGGCCCCACGTCTCGACCGAGGACCCGGCGTCACGGGACTGGCCCGAGCTCGCCGAGCGGGCCACGGCGACCGGACAGCCGTGGGCCGGCGAACTCACCTCCCAGGTCGAGACGTTCCTCGCGATTGCCCACTTCGTCGACACCTGCGAGCGACCGGGCCCCGTCGTGTTGACCCACAGGGACATCCAACCGTGGAACCTGCTCGCTCGGGAGGGTCGGCCGGTGCTGCTCGACTGGGAGCTCTCGGGGATGCTCGACTTGTCCGGTGAGCTCGGCTCGACCGCGCTGAGCCTCGCGAAGGGACCTGGCTTCGACGACATCAGGCCCGCCATCTTCCGCTCGGTCCTCGACGGCTACGTCGCAGGAGGCGGAGCGCTGCCGCCGTCGGGTCCAAGCTGGTTCGTGTTCATGATCAGCGGCTGGTTGGGGCACACGAGGTGGAACATCCTCCGCTGCCTCGCCGGTGTCGAAGCCAGCACCGGCCCTGACCTCGCGCTGTCGCACGAGTCCGCGCGCAACGGAGTGCGCGGCCTCCCCCAACTGTTCGGCCGACTTCCCGAGCTCGAGGCGCTGCTCAGGTGACAGCGGCCCGCTTCCGCGCCGGAGCCTCTGCACCACCGGGTTGCCCCCGATACCGGCGACCTCCTGAAGGAGCCGGTGATAGACCGACTCCGTGAACCGGGCAAGCTCGGCAAGCAGCGTGCCCCTGTCGGCCTCGGCGCGGTACGAGAACTCCGAAGACTCGATCGCGACTGTTGGCCCAGCTCCGCGTACATGGATCACCTCGCGGTGCTCGGTGAAGCCGAAGGCCGCATCGTCGCCGACGGCAAGCCGCTTCTCGACCCACTTGAGGGACAAGCCAAGATCGATGATCGGGTGATGTCCCGACGGCCGGATGAAGGGCATGCCGCTGACGGTCATCTCCACGTTCGCCGCGAAGTACTTGTAGCGCAGGTCCATCTCCGAGACCGTGATCGGATCACGGCTGGCGGGCAGCGACCACGTCTCGCGCCAGGCAGAGCCAACTGGCGGGAGAGTAACGTCAGAACGATCATGTCCGTCCTCATCGCTGGTGGTGACTCCACAGCTGGTGATCCTCATGAAGCCAGCGCAAGATGAATCCGAGCTGAGGGTCGACGCTGCCTACGATGATGTCCATGGCTCACTGGTCTGAGACTGCGCGGCTCGCCGAGGAACGTGGCGACTGGGACCAGGCGATCGCAGCGGTCGGTGCTGTTGCCGTGTGCTACAGCAGCGACCACGAACGCCATAACGCACACCTGTGGCACATGGACCTGCTTGCTCGCGCCGGCCGTCGTGTCGAGCTGGCGACCCTCGGCCAACATGATGTGCATGCGCGCAGACGACTGAACCGGCTGCTCCACGAGGAAGGCCGGTGGAAGGAACTGCGACAACGAGCGCGCTCCGGAGACGGTGGAGCGCGGCACCTCCTCGGGGGCCCGGCCGGAGATCGGGAAGATTCAGGTGCCGAGCAGGTGGGTGACTAGGGGGGCTGGCGACCCAGGCGGCCGACGCGACGCCCACGGAGGATGGTCGACCCGACCCACCAGCAATCGGTACACCTCGCAGGACGCCATCCAGTCCGGCTCAGCCGGAGCAACCGGTAGGGGTCGGCTGGACAGCTCGGGCTCTACGCGGCAGAACGCCGCAACGATCTCGGAGGTCACCTCCGTTACGAGTTGCACCGCCACCTCCACAGCCGGGACCCTACCCACGCCCCTTCTCACACGGCTGCGGCGCCCGTGACGAGCCGGGCATCCAGAGCGATGGTGCGAGCACGGGTAGCGTGTGCCGGTGTCACACGATGTGCGAGGGCTGGCTGATCCGGACCGGTCAGTTCGCCTGTCCGTGCTTGGCCGGCTGCTGCTGCTTGCGGGGGACGGCGACGACGATGCCGCACAGGTACTCCGCGCCGTCGTTGCCGATTACCGCCGATTCGACCCTGAGATCTACACGCGTGCCCTCAATCAGGTCGGCCTGTTCGGCGACGCCTCGTTGGCCGGCCCGTTGCTGGACTGTCTCGCTGACGCGGACTACGGCTGCCAGGCGTGGGCAGCCGGGGCGTGTGGGCGGCTTGGCATCGACGCTGCCGTACCACTGCTGATCGACCTGTCGGCCCATCCGGACGGGTTTGCCCGTGAAGCCGCCTGTCGGGCGCTGGGGCAGTTGGGTGAGGAGGCCGCGATCGTCGCGCTGGCGGCTCGACTGGACGACCCGGCGGAGTTCGTGCGCGCCGCGGCCGCCGCCGCGTTGGCCGAGATCGGTGGACAGCGCGCCCTGGCATCCTTGTGGCGCGCGTTCGAGTCGAAGAGCTACCCGCGGATGGGTTACGTGGCGGCTGCGCTGGCGCAGTTCGGCCCACTCGTCTTCGACCGGCTGGTACGAGCAACCCGCCACGACGATCCAGAGTTGCGCTTCTGGGCGGCCCGAGCGCTCGGATCGACAGGTGATCCACGTGCTGACTCGATCCTGACCCGCCTTGCTGCCGAAGACGATGGGGTTACCCGAACCGGGGCCCACGTGCGGACCGCAGCCAGGACCGCGTTGAGAACCCTCCACCGGGCCGAGCGCCGCACCAGCAGCGACGACGAGATCCGGCAGCCATAATGCGGCATGATGAGCGACCCGCTGGTTGTCCGCTGTCCACCCGCCGAGGCCGCCTGGGTCCTCCATCCGCCGGTGGATCCGTGGGGTGACGGCTACGTCGCCGTGATGCCGGTGGAGCTGCATGACGAAGGGCTCAGCGCGCGCGGCGAGGTCAAGCTGTCAAGGCCGACCCAGGCCGAGGAGCCTGACCTCGTCGCCTTCCTGCAGGGGCTGGCCGATGACTGGCGTGGCTGGGACGGCGAGCGTGGTTGGCGATCACTGGACGGGAAGCTGCGGATCACAGCGCGGCACGACGGCAAGGGGCATGTCAGTCTGGGCGGCGCTCTCCGAGGACACTCCCTGTCGCCCGACGCCTGGCTCGCCCGAGTCTTCATCACGGTGGAGGCAGGAGAACAGCTGAGCTCCCTCGTTGCCGAGCTTCGATCCCACCTTCGGGTCCTGCCGACGTGACGTGTAGAGCAGGGTGCTTCATCTTTCCGTCACCGCGGGCAGGGGCCGGTGGTGAGGACGTGCCAGCTCTAAGGCCGGCGGGGGAAGCCGATGTCGTCGAAGAGCGAGTGGTGATCGGCGAAGGCGTCGACGGCACGCCGGGCCGCGGCTACGGTTTCGTCCACGGTGGTGAGTTCCTCGGTGACGCGCATGACCGTGTGCTCGCCGGCTGGATACCTGAACACCGGCTGGAGGAGGTCGACGTCGATCCCCGCGGTCAGCGTGAAGCCGTCCTCGCGTAGCGTCAGCCGCAGGTAGAGGCGGATCTCGGACGGGTGGTCGGTGACCTCCACCGGGAGGTGCGGCAGCCTGATCGTCAGGGCGTCGAACTCCAGGTGTCCGCCGGGCGACGGCTGGCCCACCCCGTCGTACGGGTCGAACAGCAGCCGACTACCCCAGATCAGCACCTCATCATCCGTGCCCTCGAACCGGCAACGCCCGCCGTCGGCGTCCGGCACGAAAAGGTGGTGATTCAGGCGGAGCTCGGTGAAGGTGCGCTCGACGGCCCATGACGCCTCGGTCATCCCGCGCAGCAGAACGGCCATCGCTGAACTCACCGACTCCATCACGGCCGATCCTACTGGCATTCCTGCTGGTGATCCTCGCCTGGCCGAGCGGCGACGCCGGGTCGGCCTACACTGCCGCCCGTGTTGACGATCAGCATGAACGAGTCCGCGGCGGCAGCGCTCCAACCGCTGCGCCCGGCTGCCGCCCTACCCGCCGCGGAGCTGCACGACGAGCTGCGCGACAAGCTCTCACAAGGCGTCGTGGAGTCCGAGGGTGCGTTGGTCTTCGCCGCACACCGCTCATCCGGCTCACCGACCGCGGCGATCGCCCGCATGGGCTGGCCGGACCTGACCCACTACGAATGCCAGGTCAACAGCTTCCATCTGGAGGACCACGCGCCAGTCGAGGTGACCCTGCTCGAAGACGGTCGGCCCCAGATCAGCCATGCTGATCAGGTCACCCTGCTCCGGCTCGGGTTGGCTGTCGCCGACGCTGTGTGCGGACTGGTTCGCGCTCCCATCCCCGGTACGCCGATCCGCTGCATCATCAGCGCCAACGACACCAACGGCGTCTTCCGGTTCCACCGGATCCGAAGCGGGGAGCGGTGGGGCGTGCACGACCTGGACCAGTACCGGTTGGACATGGTCGTGACTGTTGACGACCACCCCTGACTGACCGGTCCGCCGGTCCTTCCGAGGTGACCGGCGCGCACCTGGTCGGCAAGAGATCGACGGACGGTTGGGCGGCGGTGTGGCGCGCGGAAGGGGCCAGTAGTGTGCTGGGGCGTGGCTGACCCAGCGGCAACGGCAGAGCTGCTGCGGCGTGTTGTCGGTCGGAACCTGGAGGCGGTTACCGAGGCCCGCTACTGGCGCGAGGGCGTCAGGGACGGCGATGCCGAGAGCCTGCTTCACTTCTGGCTGCACTTCGAAGGCAACCCGCCGCTCATGGTGCACGGGGTGGGTGAGCACCTGTCCTTGAGCTTCAGCGAGCCGTACGAGTCGTACGACATGGAGGATCAGGGGGAGACGCGGGTCGGGCCCGCAACAGCGCCGGACGCGCTGGCCAGTCTGCCGGGACAGCGACTGCTCGACGCCGCGCTGATCCAGCGTCGTACGCCGATGCCGTCGGTGGGCGGTGTCCTGATGAGATGTGAACGCCTTGACTTCGTGGTCGCCTCGGTCGGCGATGAGTGGGTCCTGACCCAGGGCGCCATCCCGCCGGTGTTGAGGTCACACCTGGTGTCGGGAGTTCGGGTCAGTCAAGCCAACTGACGAGCAACCGGGCCGGTCCACGGGGGAACACATCATGAACCAGCGCAGCGCCCTGCTCACGATTGCTCTGACCGGAGGTCTGCTCCTCGCTGCCGGATGCAGCGAGATGGAGCAGCCCGGCCGCGCCGAGAAGCCTGTCGAGGCCACCTCCGTGGCGCCGTCGCCGACACCGGACTTACGCGGCGAGCTGGTCGCGGCGTTGCAGCGGTCGCAGGGCGTCGCCCACCGGTACGCGGTGCGGGGCAACCTGCCCGAGGGGCAGAGCGTGAAGGGCACCGGCGCCTTCGACCCGAAGAAGCGCCGCTTCCAGGCGACGATCGCGGTCACCGGCGGTAAGTACCCGTCGGCGGGGAGCCGGATCGTGATCGGCACCGACAGCTACGTACGGCCGTCCGACGAGAAGGACTGGGTGCACGTCGATCTGAAGCGGGTGAAGCGCGACGATCCCTTCCTGCGCTTCGACTGGGCCGACCCGACCGGTCTGAAGGCGTTCATCTCGTCGATCACCTCGGTGGACCACGTCGGCCCGCACACCTACACGGGCCGTTTCGACCCCGACGGCGAAGACGCCAAGCCGTTCCTCCCCGTGGGCGCGCCGAGCATCGTCTCGATCGGCACACCCCTGTCACCCTTCACGATCACCACCGACGACCGGGGGTGGGTCACCTCGATCCGGGTGGAGCTGACGCCCGGCAAGGGCCCGAAACTGACGATGACCACCACCATGAGCGACCACGGGAAGCCCTCGAAGATCAACGCGCCGGCGCACCCTGACGAGGCCGCTGATTTCTACTACCGCAAGTGACGCGGCCACAAGCGAAAACCGCCCACGTCGGTCAGCGCTCCTCCAGGTAGTGGCGGTAAGCCGTCTGATGACCGTCAGCTGCCACCCGACCGCTGGTGGCGGCGGAGGAGTTCCCGCAGTCCGTCGCACAAGTGCGTTCCGCCGTGCGGACCTGCTGCCGTTACGACGCCACTGCCGTCGGCTCGCCGGCGTCGTCGCGTGCGGCAGCCGGCGCCTCCCTGTCCTGCCCGCGGGTCGGGCGGACCTGGAGGACCGCCACGGAGGACAGCACCAGGACGCCGCCGGCGAGCTGGACCGGGCTCAGCGATTCACCGAGGGCGAGCGCGGCCAGTGCGGTGGTGACCACCGGTTCGAAGGTCGACAGGATGGCCGCGGTCGACGGGCCGGTCCGCCGCAGGCCGGCGAAGAAGGTGAGCATCGCCAGGACGGTGGAGACGACGGCGATGCAGGCCAGCCAGAACCATCCGGGCAGGCGGAAGTCGAGGTCGACCCCGCCGGTGAGCACGGCGCCCGCCCCGAGGGTGCCGGCGGCCCCGGTCATCACCAGCGCGGCCAGGACCACGGGTGGCAGGCGGTGCACGACGGTGTCGGCGACGAGGATGTAGACGGTGTAGGTGACCGCCGCACCGAAGGCCAGCAGCGCCCCGACCGGGTGGAAGCTCACCCCGCCGGCGCCGAGCAGCACCAGCAGGGTTCCAGCGGACGCGGCCAGCAGCGCGGCGGTTCGCCCCGGCGTCAGCCGGTCGCGGCCCAGCAGCACCGCCGCCACGGTGACCAGGACCGGGTAGGTGTAGAGGATCAGGGACAGCAGCGAGGCGTCCATCCGTTGCAGGGCGGAGAAGAACAGGCCGGCCTGGGCCGCGTACCCGACCGCGCCCAGCGCGATGGCGGTCGCCAGCACCCGGCCGGTCGGTACGGCCCGGTGTTCGCCCGGCTCCGCCCGTCGTAGGCCCGGCCGCAGGAGGAGCACCACGCCCAGCAGCGCGGCTGCCAGGCTGAAGCGCACCAGCAGCAGCGCCGCCGGTGAGACGCCCGCGTCGTACGCGAACTTGCCGAAGATCGCCATCGCGCCGAAGCACGCCGCGGACACGAGACACAGCGCCGGACCCATGCGACGAGCATCGGCCACCGGACCGATCAGGTCCAGCGATGATTGGTGGAGTTGAATCGTTAGAATTTCCGCATGGTCGCCCTGGATCTTCGCCGCCTCCGCTTCCTCCGGGAGTTCGAGGAGCGAGGCACGCTGGGAGCGGTCGCCGCCGCTCTCGGCTACAGCCCGTCGACGGTGTCCCAGCAGTTGGCCCTCCTGGAGAAGGAGACCGGCGCCCGGCTGTTCGAGAAGGCCGGGCGCGGCGTGCGGCTCACCGACGCCGGGCGGCTGCTGGCCGGCCATGCGCGGGTGCTGCTGTCGGCGGCCGAGGCGGCGGAGGCGGACCTGGCGGCGTTGAGCGGCGACGTCCGCGGCACCGTGCGGGCGGGCGGCCTCCAGTCGGCGGCCCGCCGCCTGCTGGTGCCCGCAGTGGCCCGCATGGCGGCCGACCATCCACGGGTACGCGCGGAGATCTTCGAACTCGAACTCGAACAGGCCCTGCCCAACGTGCGGCTGGGTGCGGTGGACCTGGTGATCGGCGACGAGTACGACGGCCATCCCCGGCCGCGACCGGAAGGGCTCCGCTTCGCGTTCCTGCACGAGGAACCGTTGAAGGTCGTGCTGCCCGCAGCCCATCCGCTCGCCGGGACGGGAGCGCCCGTCCCGATCGCCGTGCTGCGATCCGACGTCTGGACCGCCTCCGCCGAGGGGACCGGGCATCACGCCATGGTGGTCGGGACGTGTCGGTCCCTCGGCGGATACGAGCCCGACCTGCGACATCGCTCCAGCGACGCGGACGTGCAACTCGAACTGATCCGTGTCGGGGCGGCCGTCGGGTTGCTGCCGGCGTTGACCCTGCCGGCCGACGATCCCGCACTCGCCGTCCGGGACGTCGCCGAAGCCGCCGTCCGGCGCCGCCTGGTCGTCGTCACCCGGGACGCCCCGCGGGCTCCCGCACTGACCGCCTTCCTGGCGGCCGTGACGGACCAGGCCGACAGGATCAACCAGGGTGGGTCCGCGACGCCCGTCTAGACCGACACCGCGGACGGCGGCGACCCCATCCGGGTGTACGCAGCCCGGCCCGCTGCCGGCGACCGGCGTGGGCGCACCTCCACACCTGGATCAGACGCGGAGGTGCGCCCAGCGGCACCACCTGGTGGCCGAACGGATCCGGCTAGCGGAGCGACCGGAACGCGGTGCGGATCTCGTCGCACAGCAGTTGCGGCTGCTCCCAGGCCGCGAAGTGCCCGCCCCGGTCGAGCTTGTTGTAGTGGATGAGATTCGGATAGGCCCGCTCGGCCCAGGACCGGGGCGCCTCGTAGAGCTCGTCCGGGAAGACGCTCACGGCGGCGGGGACGGAGACGTCCTTGGCGCCGAGGAAGGAGAGCTTGTTCTCCCAGTAGAGGCGGGCGGCGGAGACGCCCGTGTTCGTCAACCAGGTGAGCGTGATGTTGTCGAGGATGTCGTCGCGCGTGAGCCCGCCGGGCTGCCCGGCGAAGGCCCGGCAGATCAGCTCGAGGCTGGCCGCGTCGTGGTCGCACATGAAACTGGCCAGGGCCATGGGCGAGTCGGCGAGACCGATCAGCGTCTCGGGGCGTGTCGCCATGATCAGCGCGTAGGCGGAGTGCTTCCAGAAGAAGTCCTGCTGCTCGCAGGCCCGCCGCTCCTCGTCGGAGAGGTTGGCCGGAAGCTTGGACAGCGCCTTGTTGATTCCGGTGATGTCGGACTGGACCAGGGCGTCGATCTCGAGCGGGACGGTGCTCGGCATGTTGGTGTGGATGCCGGCCAGTTCCGGCGGCGCCTGCACGCCCATGAGGTTGGTGATCAGTGCGCCCCAGTCGCCGCCCTGGGCGACGAACCGGTCGTAGCCGAGGCGTTTCATCAGCTCGGTCCAGGCGCGCGCGATGTGCTCGGGCCCCCAGCCTGGTTCGGTCGGCTTGCCGGAGAAGCCGTAGCCGGGCATCGACGGGATCACCAGATGGAAGGCGTCCGACGCGGACCCGCCGTGGGCGGTGGGATCGGTGAGCGGGCCGATGATCTTCAACTGTTCGATGATCGAGCCGGGCCAGCCGTGGGTGACGATGAGCGGCAGCGCGTCCTCGTGTTTGGACCGGATGTGCAGGAAGTGGATGTCCAGGCCGTCGATCTCGGTGATGAAGTTCGGCACCGAGTTCAGTCTCGCCTCGACCTTGCGCCAGTCGTACTCCTTCTCCCAGTAGCGGGCGAGCGCCTGGCTCGTCTCGAGCGGCACGCCCTGCGACTGGTCGTTGACGAGTTGCTTCTCGGGCCAGCGGGTGGCCGCGATGCGCTGTCGCAACGCCTGGAGCTCCGACTCGGGGATCTCCACGGTGAACGGCCGGATGTCGGTGGCGCGGGCCAGGGTCTGCGTCTTGACGGCCACGTGGGCCTCCTTCTCCTCGGGTCTGTGTCGTGGGCAGGAGGTGCGATCAGCTCTGGCTTTCTCCCCGCCGGGGGAGCTTCCAGTCGGGCCGGGGGAAGTGGCAGGTGTAGCCGCCGGGATGCTTCTCCAGGTAGTCCTGGTGTTCCGGCTCGGCCTCCCAGAAGGGACCGGCCGGGGTGACCTCGGTGACCACCTTGCCCGGCCACAGGCCGGAGGCGTCGACGTCGGCGATGGTGTCCTCGGCGACCTTTCGCTGCTGGTCGTCGCCGTAGAAGATGGCGGACCGGTAGCTGGTGCCGATGTCGCCGCCCTGACGGTTCTTCGTGGTCGGGTCGTGCACCTGGAAGAAGAACTCGAGCAGGTCGCGGTAGGAGAGCTTGGCGGGATCGAATTCGATCTCGATCGCCTCGGCGTGGCCCTCGTGGTTGCGGTAGGTCGCGTTCGGCACGTCCCCGCCGGTGTAGCCGACCCTGGTGTGCACGACGCCCGGACGTTTCCGGATCAGGTCCTGCATGCCCCAGAAGCAGCCGCCGGCAAGGACCGCCTTCTCCGTGTCGCTCATCGCTGTCGCCCCCCGTCCGAATGTTCGAACAACCTGCGGTACTCGCCGTAACCCTCGCGTTCGAGGTCGTCGAGCCGGATGAACCGGAGGGAGGCGGAGTTCATGCAGTAGCGCAAACCGCCGGCCTCCACGGGGCCGTCGTCGAACACGTGGCCCAGATGGCTGTCCCCGTGCGCCGACCGGACCTCCGTTCGCACCATGCCGAGGGTGGAATCCCGCACCTCGACCACGTTCCTCGGCTCGATCGGCTTGGTGAAGGACGGCCAGCCGGTGCCGCTGTCGAATTTGTTGACGGAGGCGAAGAGGGGCTCGCCGGACACGACGTCGACGTAGATCCCCGGCTCCTTGTTGTCCCAGTACGGGTTGTCGAAGGCCGGCTCCGTGCCGCCTTCCTGGGTGACCCGGTACTGCTCGGGCGACAACCGGGACACGGCCTCCGGGTTCTTCCGATACTCGGGTGACACCGTTGTTCCTCTCGGACGGGTCCCGGCAGACCTGCCGGGTCCAATCGGGTCTGCACGCGGCGCGGATGCCTACCCGGCCCGCCGATGGCTAACCGTGCTCCGGCCCGGCCGTCGGCGCCGGGACCGGTTTGCGGGTGTGAGGGGCCGGGGTAAACGGCTGTTCATGACGGATCCGGAGCAGAGTCGGCGGCAGCAGGAGCAAGCGCTCGAGCGCGGCGAGGTGTACCAGGACGTCGAGGGTCGCCGCACCGAGGACCCGGCGGCGGGAGCCGCCAACGCGGAGAGCGAAGCCGACCGCAACGTCGAGCACCTGCGCCGCGGCGAGGTCGGCCCGGGCGTCCCGGAGGAGTAGCCCGACCGTTCAGCGTCTGCGGCGGGCCTCCGCCTCGACGTCGAGCAGCTCGTTCAGCGCCAGCGCCGTGTTGATCAGCGCGAGGTGGCTGAAGGCCTGCGGGTAGTTGCCGATCTGCTCGCCGGTCGCCGCGATCTCCTCGGCGTAGAGGCCTAGGTGGTTGCTGAAGGTGAACATCTTCTCGAAGGTGAGCCGGGCGTCGTCGAGGCGTCCGGAGCGGGCCAGCGCCTCGGCGTACCAGAAGGTGCACATGTTGAAGGTGCCCTCGTGGCCGGGGAGCCCGTCGGGGGAGTGGACCGGGTCGTACCGGTGGACCAGGCTGTCGGAGACCAGTTCGCGCTCGATGGCCTCGAGGGTGCGGCACCACATCGGATCCGACGGCGTCACGAAGCCGACCGCCGGCATGGACAGCAGCGCGGCGTCCAGGACGTTCTCGCCGTAGGCCTGGACGAAGGAGCCCCGGCCCCGGTGGTAGCCGCGCGCCATCACCTGGTCGTAGATCAGGTTCCGCTGGGTGGTCCAGCAGCCGACGTCCCCGGGGCGGCCGGTGCGGCCGGCGAGCCGGATGGCCCGGTCCAGCGCCACCCAGGACATCACCCGGCCGAAGGTGTAGTCCCGGGGATGGTGGCGGCTCTCCCAGATGCCGGCGTCGGGCTGGTCCCAGTTGTGGCACAGCCAGTCGACGAGCCGTACGGTGCTCTTCCACACCTGGTGGGAGACCCGGATGCCCTGTTCGTCGGCGACGTGCATGGCGAACAGCGCCTCGCCGTGGATGTCGAGCTGGAGCTGGTCCGCGGCGCCGTTGCCGATCCGGACGGGCCGGGAGCCGCGGTAGCCCTCCAGGTGGTCGAGGACCTCCTCGTGCAGGTCGGACGAGCCGTCGACCCGGTACATGATCTTCAGCGGCGCCTGGTGGTCGCCGGCCTCGCGGATCCGCTCGTCGAGCCAGTCCATGTACCGGCCGACCTCCTCGGTGAAGCCGAGGCCGAGCAGGGCGTGCACCGAGAACGACGTGTCGCGGACCCAGGTGTAGCGGTAGTCCCAGTTGCGCGTGCCGCCGACGAGTTCGGGCAGCGCGGCCGTCGGCGCGGCGATCATGGCGCCGGTGGGCGCGTACGTCATCAGCTTGAGCGTGATGGCCGACCGCTCGACCATCTCCCGCCACCGGCCGGTGTACCGGGAGCGCTCGACCCACCGTCGCCAGTAGTCGCGGGTCCACTCGAACATCCCCTGCACCTCTTCGAGGGGGACGGCCCGGGGTTCCGTGTCCGAGTTCGTCTCCAGCACCACCCCGCCGGTGTCGCCCTCGTTGAGGGTGCCGAACCCGATCAGGTCGCCGCCCTCCAGGTGCATGTCCTCCTCGGCGATCAGGCGGCGGACCGGCTGGACCGGGTTGAAGGTGAGCGACGCGGACGAGCCGCGGAAGACGTATCCGTTGCGGTGCCGTTCCAGGCGGGGCCGCTCCCGTGCGTAGTCGAAGCGGGGCCGGCACTCCAGCCGGAACCGCATGCTGCCCCGCACCATCGTGACGATCCGCACCAGGCGGTGCACATCGGTCGCCTTCTCGCCGGTGACCGGCATGAAGTCCTGGACCTCCGCGACGCCGTCGGCGCTGATGAACCGCGTGATCAGGATCGGGGTGCCCGGCAGGTAGAGCTGCTTGGTGACGTAGGTGGTCTCGTCGGGGGCGATGCGGAAGAAGCCGCCGCGCTCCCGGTCCAGCACGCTGGCGAAGATGCTGGGGGAGTCGAAACGGGGCGCGCAGAACCAGTCGATCGTCCCGTCGCAGGTCACCAGGGCGGCGGTCTGGAGATCACCGATCAGCCCGTGGTCCTCGATCGCCGGATACCCGTCGTCCACGTCGCCCCCCGTTTCGACTGCACCCCTCCGCAGTAACCTAAAGGGGAACAATGTCCGTGTAAGTCTTATTCGTGAACGCCACCCGGTCGCGCTGCCTCGACCGCGCGGCGGGTCTCCTCGGCCACCAGGTCACCGTTGATCGCGGCGGCCGCCGTGGCGCCCATCGCCGCGGCCGCGCCGACCTGTGCGGCCGGGTCGGTGACGTTGCCCGCGACCCACACCCCGGGCACCGCGGTACGCCCCGTCGGGTCGGCCGGGACGTGCTCGCCGACCCCGGCCGGATGCGCCACCGCCGGCAACCCGAGCGCCGCCAGGAACCCGGCCCGCGCCACCATCCGGGGGCCGGCGACCAGCACCTCCCGCGCGACCGTCCGGCCGTCGCGCAGGCGTACCCCGACCAGCCGGTCCGCGACCACCTCCACCGACGCGACCTCGCCCTCGACGACGCGGACGCCACGGGCCGCCAGCTGCTCCGCCTGCTCGTCGGTGAGCGGCGGCGCGGTGTGACGCAGGAAGAGGACGTCGTCGCTCCACTGGCGGAACAGCAGCGCCTGGTGCACCGACAGCGGGCCGGTGGCCAGCACCCCGATGGGCCGGTCGCGCACCTCCCACCCGTGGCAGTACGGGCAGTGCACCACGTCCCGACCCCACCGCTCGCGCAGGCCGGGCACCTCCGGCAGCTCGTCGACCAGGCCGGTGGCCACCAGCAGCCGGGCGGCCCGGACCGGGCGGCCGTCGGCCAGCGCGACCAGGAAACCGTCGCCGTCGCGGGTCACCGTCTCGACCTGGCCGTCCCGCAGGTGCCCGCCGTACCGGCGGACCTCGTCCCGGCCGCGTGCCAGCAGCTCCGCCGGGGGCGTGCCGTCGCGGGCCAGCAGCCCGTGCACCCCCTCGGCCGGGGCGTTGCGCGGGCTGCCCCCGTCGATCACCAGGACCGACCGGCGCGCCCGGGCCAGCATCAGCGCCCCGCTCAACCCGGCGGCGCCGCCGCCGATCACCGCCACCTCGTAGCCTTCGGTCATTCTGACCACCTCCCGCGGCAACCATGCGACCTGGTGGCCGTACCCGCAAACTTTGTTGCTGGTCTGGCAAACTGACGGGATGGACGACGACCTCGACCGGGCGCTCGACGCGGTAGGCCCCCGGCTGCGCGCGCTGCGCCGCGAACGGGAGACCACCCTGGCGGACCTGGCGTCCGCAACCGGCATCTCGGTGAGCACCCTGTCCCGCCTGGAGTCCGGCAGCCGCCGCCCCACCCTCGAACTGCTGCTGCCGCTGGCCCGGGCGCACGGCGTGACGCTCGACGAGCTGGTCGGCGCCCCGCCCACCGGCGACCCGCGCATCCACCTGCGGCCGGTCACCCGGCACGGCATGACCATGCTGCCGCTCACCCGCCGGCCCGGCGGCATCCAGGCGTACAAGCTGGTCATCCCGGCCGGCGGGCGGCCCGCCGAGCCCACCCCGCAGACTCACGAGGGGTACGAGTGGGTCTACGTGCTCAACGGCCGGCTGCGGCTGGTCCTCGGCGAGCACGACCTGGTGCTCACGCCCGGCGAGGCGGCCGAGTTCGACACCCGGGTGCCGCACTGGTTCGGCCCCGCCGACGGTGAGGCGGTCGAGTTCCTCAGCCTCTTCGGCGCCCAGGGCGAACGCGCCCACCTCCGCGCCCGCCCCCGGGACCCCGCTCGGAGCTGACCGCCCCGCCGTTCGACACCGTCGCGGTGGTCGTCCGGATATCGGGTTGCCCGGACCGGGCCGCTCCGATTGGCTCGGGGAGTGACCGGCGTCGACGCGTACTTCGTCTGTGCGGTGCCGCGGACGGGCAGTTCGCTGCTCTGCGGGCTGCTGGCCTCCACCGGGGTGGCCGGTCGGCCGGAGGCGTACTTCCGGGTGCCGGACGAGCCGCTCTGGGCCGGTCGCTGGGGCCTGCCGGCCGGGGAGTGGCACTACCGCGACTACGTCCGGGCGGCGCTGGCGGCCGGCCGGACCGGCAACGGCGTGTTCGGGGCGAAGCTGATGTGGGGGACGCTGGACCGGCTGGTCGAGGGGCTGGCCGCCGGGCATCCGGAGCTGGCCGGCGCGGACGGCGCGCTGCTGCGCCGGGCGTTCGGCCGGACCGCTTTCGTGCACCTGCGCCGTGACGACGTGCTGGCGCAGGCGGTCTCCTGGCTGCGCGCCGAGCAGACCGGCCGGTGGACCGACACCGCTCCGGACGCCGTCGACGCCGCCGGCCCGGCCACCGGCGAGCCCCGCTACGACCCGGACGGCATCGACGCGCTGCTGCGCACGATCGCCGAGCACCAGGCGGCCTGGGACACCTGGTTCGCCCGGTACGGGATCACCCCGCACCGGGTGCGCTACGAGGACCTGGCGGCCGACCCGGCCGGGGTCACCCGGGGCGTCCTCGACGCGCTCGGGCTGCCGTCGGCCGGGGTGCCGGTCCGGCCCCGGCACGCCCGTCAGGCCGACGCGCTCAACGCCGAATGGGTCGCCCGGCACCGGGCCCGGACGTGACCTTGCCCACCTGCGCGCCGGTTCCCCGCGTCGGGGCAGGTCATCCGCCGTTACCCGGCGGTTAAGGTGGGCGTCGCGAAGTCGCTTCCCGGAACCCGGGCGCGGCTTCGTAGTGCTTCACGGGACCCGTGGAGCCCAGCCGTCCCGACGTTCTCCGGGCCAACCGAAACGGGACTGCTGCACCCCCACCGCCCGGCCGGCGCGACCGGCTGGGCCAACCCGGAACGGAGTAAGGCCACGCCATGAGCGTGTCTACGCAGGATCCTGCTGTCCCGGTGGAGCCGGCGGAACCCGCCGCGCAGAGCCGCCTCGACCGATTCTTCGAGATCACCCGCCGGGGCTCGACGGTCAGGCGCGAGGTGCTCGCCGGGATCACCACCTTCGCCACGATGGCCTACATCGTCGTGCTCAACCCGCTGATCATCGGCACCGCGCCGGACAAGGACGGCAACCTCCTCGGCATCGCGCCGGTCGCCGGGGTCACGGCCCTGGTCGCCGCGGTCATGACGATCATGATGGGCGTCGTCGGCCGGGTGCCGTTCGCCGTGGCCACCGGCCTCGGGCTGAACGCCTTCGTGGCGTACGCGGTCGCGTCCCAGATGAGCTGGGCCGAGGCCATGGGCCTGGTCGTCATCGAGGGTCTGATCATCACCGTGCTGGTGCTCACCGGCTTCCGGAAGGCCGTCTTCCGGGCCATCCCGGCCGAGCTGAAGGCGGCCATCGCGGCCGGCATCGGCCTGTTCATCGCGCTGATCGGCTTCGTCGACGGCGGTCTGGTCCGGGCCGGCACCGGCGTGCCGCTGCAGCTCGGCTCGGGCAGCAACGGCACCCTGCACGGCTGGCCCACGGTCGTCTTCCTGGTCGGCCTGCTGGTCACCGGCATCCTGGTCGCCCGCAAGGTGAAGGCCGGCGTCCTCATCGGCATCGTGGTCACCACGGTCGTCGCCGTGGCCGTCAACGCGTTCGCCAAGCCCGGCCCGGCCCTCGTCGACGGCAAGCCCAACCCGGACGGGTGGCGGCTCAACGTGCCGACCCTGCCGGACCCGCTGTTCCAGACGCCCGACCTGCACCTGGTCGGCAACGTGTCGTTCGGCGCGTTCGCCCACGTCGGCCTGGTGACCGCGCTGCTGCTGGTGTTCACCCTGGTGCTGGCCGACTTCTTCGACGTCATGGGCACCACGGTCGGCCTGGCCAAGCAGGCGAACCTGACCACCGAGGACGGCACCGACATGCCGCGGCTGGGCAAGGTGCTCTTCGTGGACGGCGTCGCGGCGGTCGCGGGCGGCGCGGGCAGCGCCTCCTCGGCCACCACGTACGTCGAGTCCTCCTCGGGCATCGCGGACGGCGGGCGGACCGGCCTGACCAGCGTGGTCACCGGCGTGCTCTTCCTGGGTGCGCTGCTGCTCACCCCGCTGGTGTCGCTGGTGCCGAGCGAGGCCGCCGGCCCGGCGCTCGTGGTGGTCGGCGCGCTCATGATCCGCCAGGTCAAGGACATCGACTTCACCGACGTGGGCGTCGCCGTCCCGGCCTTCCTGACCATGACCCTCATGCCGTTCACCTACTCGATCACCAACGGCATCGGCGCCGGCTTCGTGAGCTGGGTGGCGATCCGGGTGGCCCAGGGCAAGGCCCGGCAGATCCACCCGCTGATGTGGGCGGTGGCCGTCGCGTTCGTGATCTACTTCGGCATCAACCTGGTCAAGGCCGTCACCGGCGTCAGCTGACCGACCTGCGCCGCGCCCCCGTTACCCGTTGGCCCGAGGTAACGGGGGCGCGGCGTATCCGGATCATGGGTTAGAGTGCCGTCGCGCGGACACGCGACCGTCGTGGGCGCAGGGGGATGAGGCCATGGATTGCCATGAGCTTCCCCTGCCATGCCTTTTTCCGGGTCGCGCCACCTGACTGAGACTCACCGCGACCCGGGTCACTCCACGACCTTGGAGAATCGCGTTGTTCATCTCTGACCTGACCACCGAACGACTCGTGCTGCGCCCCTGGCCGGCCGAGGAGGCCGCCGCTGTCGTCGCCGGCGAGCGGCGCCCGCACTGGGCGGCGGACTTTCCCGCCGACGGCGAGCGGGTGATCGCCGGGATCCTCGCCGGCCGACCCGGGCAGCCCCACGGCCACCGGCTCATGATCGAACGGGAGACCGGCCTCACCGTGGGCGGCATCGGGCTGAAGTGGCCCCCCACCGACGGCGCGGTCGAGTTCGGCTACGGGATCGTCCCGTCGCGGCGCTGCCAGGGCTACACCACCGAGGCGGTCCGCGCCCTGGTGGCCCACGCCCGCGCGCTGCCCGGGGTGACGCTCGTCTACGCCACGGTCGATCCGGCCAACGTGCCGTCCGTGCGGGTGCTGGAGAAGGCCGGCCTGCGCCGCGACGGCACCGTCGACAGTGACGAGGGCCTGCTGCACCGGTACGTCGCCGAGTAACGCCGAACGGACCGGCCCGGCGGTGGGGCGACCCGCCGCCGGGCGGACCGTCGTTGAACGGGTGTGAGTTACGCGGACGTCAACGGGGTGCGGCTCTGGTACGAGGTCCACGGCGCCGGCCGCCCGCTCGTCCTGCTGCACGGCGGCTACGGCTCGACGGAGATGTTCGCGCCCGTCCTGCCCGACCTCGCCGCGCGCCGGCAGGTCGTCGCCGTCGACCTCCAGGGGCACGGCCGCACCGCCGACGTGGACCGGTCGCTGCGCTACGAGTCGATGGCCGAGGACGTCGCCGCGCTGCTGCGCCACCTCGACCTTCCGGCGGCCGACGTGCTCGGCTACTCCCTCGGCGGCGGGGTGGCGCTGCGCGCCGCCATCCAGCACCCCGACCTGGTCCGCCGCCTCGTGCTGGTCTCCACCCCGTGCCGCCGGCAGGGCTGGTACCCGGAGGTGCTGGCCGCGATGGCCGCCCAGGACGAACGGGTCGCCGAGCGGATGCGCGGCACCCCGCCGCACCAGCTCTACGAGCGGGTCGCGCCCCGCCCGCAGGACTGGCCGTCGCTCTGGGCCAGGACCGGTGAGCTGCTGCGCCGCGAGTACGACTGGTCGGCCGAGGTGGCCGCCCTGCCCATGCCGGTCCTGCTGGTCTTCGCCGACGCCGACTCGATCCCGGTCCACCACGTGGCCGAGTTCTTCGGGCTGCTCGGCGGCGGCCACCGGGACGCCGGCGGGGACGGCACCGACCGGCCCGCGTCCCGGCTGGCCGTGCTGCCCGGGCTGACCCACTACGACATCGTGGGCTCACCCGCCCTGCCGGCGGCGGTGCTGCCCTTCCTCACCCACGAGGTGCGCGCCCCCGGGTGAGCCGGAGCGCGCGTCCCCGCCGGAGCAGCCGCCTGGCCAGCAGGCCGCCCAGCACCAGCGCCGCCGCCCCGGCCGCCCACCAGAACCGGCCGCCCGGGCCGGCCGGTGGGTCCGCCGCGCGGACCCGGCCGGCGCGCACCACGGCGTCCGCCACGTCGATGGCGAGCACCTGGTCCGGGGCGGTGAGCAGCGTGTTCGGTGCGACGGCCCCCGGCGTCAGGCCCAGCACGCGGACCGTCTGCACGTTGGGATACACGGTCCGCTGGTCCATGTCGACGGGACCGTCGAAGCGCTCCGGCGAGTGCGGATCGGGCCGGTAGCCGACCACCAGCGCGGAGCCGTCCGGCCACCAGCCCAGCAGCCGGATGGTGGTGACGCCGTCGACCGCGGGCAGCGCCAGCACGCCGAGGTCCCGGCCCGTGGCCGGGTCGACCCGGCGCAGCCGCCACCGGGTGGTGCCGGGGTCGCGGCTTACCAGGGCCAGCATCCCGTCCGGCAGCCAGGCCCCCTTGCCGGCCAGCCCGCTCTCCGGTGGCAGGGGGAAGGAGGTGATGCTCTGCCCGTCGGTGCCGGTCACGAGCACCTTGTCGCCGACCTGGAGGGCCAGCCGGGACCCGTCAGCGGTGAACGCGACCGGGGTGCCGAAGATCGGCAGTTGGTCGGTCTCCAGCAGGCGTACCGCCCGGCCGGTGTCGAGCCGCACCAGGCTGAGCGTGTTGGCGTAGGCGCTGCCCTCCGGATTGGTCGGCGTGGTGTCCCGGACCACCAGCGCGGTCCCGTCCGGCGCCCAGCCGGCCGGCTCGGTCAGGGTGCTGCCCGGCCGTGGGCTGGGCAGCCGCCGGACCGTCCCGTCCACCAGGTCCACCAGGTCGACCCGGGGGTGCTCGCCGGACCCGGCCGGCACGGCGATCCGCCGACCGTCGGGGGAGAGCAGCACCTGCTCGCCGGCCGGCGCCTCGTGGCCGACCGTCCACGTCCGGTAGCGGTCGGCGTCGGCCGCGACGATGCCGACCGTGCCGTCCTCGTCGATCAGCCCGGTGAGGCCGCGCGCCTGCCCGCTGAACACGACCGACGCGGGGCCGAGCCGGGGCCGGTCGGTGGCGCGCAACGCCCCGAACCCGGGCAGCCCGATCCGGTCGGGCAGCGCCGGGCCGCCCGCGCCGGCCGGCGCGACGCCGGGCCGGCCGTCACCGCGTACCGCCACCGGCACCAGCGCCACCAGCACCAGCACCGCCGCGACCGCCGCCGCCATCCGCCTCCGGGTGCGCCGCGCGGTGCGCACCGCGCGCTCGTGCACCGGGTACGCGGGCACCTCGGCCGCCGCCTCCCGCAGCGCCTCCCGCAGCCGTACGCTCATCGCCCGCTCCTCTCCGGCGTCCGCTCCCACAGGTCGGGGACGAGGTCCCGGAGCCGGCGCACGGCGTCGTGCCCGTGCCGCTTCACCGTGCCCACCGAGCAGCCGAGCACCTCGGCCACCTGCGCCTCGGTGAGGTCCTCGTAGTAGCGGAGCACCACCACGGCCCGTTGCCGGGCGGTGAGCCGGCGCAGCGCGGCCACCACGCTGAGCCGCAGCGCGGTGTTCTCGGTGTGGTCGCCGCCGCCCCGCTCGACCGGCGTGGCGTCCAGCCGTTCCGCCACCCGCCTCCGGCGCCACCACGAGACCTGCTGGTGGTACATGACCCGGCGCACGTACGCCTCCGGGTCCCCGTCGCGGATCCGCCGCCAGTGCCGGTACGTCCGGGCCAGCGCGCTCTGCAACAGGTCCTCGGCGTGCTGGTGGTCCCCGGTCAGCAGGTACGCGGTCCGCGACAGCGCGGGCGACCGCTGCACCACGAACTCGTGGAACGTCTCCGACATGCCCACCCCCTCGCCCCTGAGAACGCGGTCCGCCCGCCGGATGGTTGAGGCGGTCATTCGACCACGCCCCGCCGGTACGCCCCCCGGGTCACGAACCGGCCGGACAGTCCCGCGGGTGCGGCCGCCGGTCGTCAGCCCAGGCGGCGGGCCAGCCAGGGGAGCAGCGCGTCGCCCTGCAACCGCTGGAACGCCCGGACCGTCGGGATGCCGGGCGGCGGCGGCTGGCGGGCGCCGTCGAGGAAGAACCCGGTGAACCCGGCCAGCACCCCGGTCAGGTCGGCCGGGTCCACCCCGGCGGTGAGCGGCAGGGCGGCCAGCAGGTCGTCCGGGTCGTGGCCGCCGTGCACCTGCACGTTGACCAGGGTCAGCAGGCTGTCCAGCCAGGCCGGCCCGCGGCAGGCCCACGGCCAGTCGACCACGGTGACGCCGCCGTCCGGACCGATGAGCAGGTTGTCGGCCCGGACGTCGACGTGGCAGAGGGTGTCGCCGGCCAGCGCGGCCAGCCCCCGGTCGGCGGCCGCGCACAGCTCGGTGAGCCGGGCCCGCGCCCAACCGTCCAGGTCGGTCGGTGGGTCCGCGGCGATCCGCCGCCAGCCGCCGAAGTCGTGCCCCAGTTGCTCGGCCGCGGTGGTGACCACCGCGCCGGGCGCGGGGGTGAGGACCGCGGCCATCGCCTCCAGGGTGGACAGCACGGCGGCCAGCTCGCCGGCCTCCCACGGGGTGGCCGGGTGCCGGCCCTCGACGTCGCTGAAGACCAGCGCGATCCAGTCCCCGTCGTCGTGGCTGCCGAGCAGCCGGGGTGCCGGCGTCGCGGGCGGCAGGGCGGCGGCGACGCGTGCCTCGGCGCGGTGCAGCGCGGGGCTGCGGTCGTTCTGCGCCGGGCTGACCGCCTTCACGAAGGCCCGCCCGCCACCGGCGGTGCGGACGCGGTCGGCGGTGCCGGGGGAGAAGCCGCCGTGCTGCGACTCCGCCGCCACCACCCGGTCGCCGAGGATCTCCTCGACCGCGGCGCGGACGGACGCGGGCAGGTCGGCCCAGCGGATCCGGCTCTTCGTCAGGCTGGTCACCGACCCACCGTGCGCGACCCCGTCCGGCCGCGGCAACCCGATTACCGCGCCCCGGCGGTGTAGCGGAGCACCACGAGACCGCTGTCGAACGGCCGGGTGTCGACCAGGGTGAACCGGGTCGGCGTGAAACCCCGGTCGGCCAGCGGGATGCCGCTGCCGGCCACGATCGGGTGCAGCTTGACCACCAGCTCGTCGACCTCGTCGAGGAGCTGGCCGGCGAGCTGCCCGCCGCCGCAGAGCCAGATGTCGCCGCCGGGCCGTCCCTTCAGGTCGCGGACGAAGGCCACCGGGTCGGCGTCGACGATCTCCACCTGCGGGTCGTCGGACGGGGGCAGGGAGCGGGCGAAGACGTACTGCCTGAGGTGGGCGTACGGGCTGGTCACGCCGAGCTTCAGCGCCGGGTCGTAGGTGGCCCGGCCCATGAGCAGGGCGTCGAAGCGGCCGGCCGGCGGCGAGGCGATGCCGAACTGCGCGTGGGTGAACGTGGGGAAGGTCTGGGGCCACTCGGCGGTCAGGTGGGCCGCCACGTCCGGCTCCAGCGGGAGGAAGTCGTAGGACCCGTCGGGGGCGGCGATGAAGCCGTCGAGGGTGCTGGCGACGTAGTACACGAGCTTGCGCAAACCGACTCCGATGTCCGGGATCAACCACGACGGCTGTCGTGGTGCGATGAGAATGTACAGCATCTGTCGTGGTTGTTGCTAGGGTGCTGGCATGGCCAGGAATCCGGAACGCCGTACCCTGCTCGCCGACGCCGGGCTGCGGGTGCTCGCCGCCGCCGGCGCGCGCGGCCTGACCCACCGGGCGGTGGACGCCGAGGCCGGCGTGCCCACCGGCACCGCCTCCAACTACTTCCCGTCCCGGGCGGCGCTGCTCGCCGGGCTGGCCGAACGGATCTTCGACCGGATCGCGCCCGACCCGGCGGTGCTGGCCGACCTCGGCGGGCGCGAGCCCTCCCTCGCGCTGGTCACCGACTACCTGCGCTACATCGTCGAGCGGACCACCCGCGAGCCCGACCTCACCCGCGCCCTGTTCGAGCTGCGGCTGGAGGCGTCCCGCCGCCCCGAACTGCGGGCCGCGCTCGGCGGCGTGCTGCGCCGGGGGTACGCCGACGACGTCGCCTTCCACGTCGCCGCCGGGCTGCCCGGCGGCGCCTTCGAGATCGCGCTGCTGCACTACGCCGTCGACGGACTCCTGCTCGACCTGCTCACCACCTCGATCGACGCCGGGTTCGACGCCGACCAGGTGGTCTCCGCCCTGGTCTCCCGTCTGGTCGGTGGCGTCACCGGCTGACCGGCGCTTGCCCCAGGCATGTCGCGGCGGCCAGCGGGAACGCCCACCGGGACGCACCTGGGGAGGAGCGACGATGACGGATGGCGCCGGACTGACCATCGGTGTGCTCGGCTCGTACGGCGGTCGGAACCTCGGTGACGAGGCGATCCTCACCGGCCTCCTGGCCGACCTGCGCCACCAGGAGCCCAACGCCCGGATCATCGTCTTCTCCCGGAACCCGGCGCACACCGCGCTGGCCCACCCGGACGTGGAGGCGGTGCCCTGGGAGGGCGTCAGCCGGGTCGACTCGTCGGCGGTCCTGGCCCAGCTCGACCTGCTCGTCCTCGGCGGCGGCGGGATCCTCTACGACAAGGAGGCCCGGCGCTACCTGCGGGTCGTCCGGGTCGCCCAGGAGCGCGGGCTGCCGCTGCTCACGTACGCGGTCGGGGTCGGCCCGCTCAGCGAAGGCGTGGACACCGGGATGGTGCGGGAGACCCTGGGCCAGGCCACCGAGGTGACCGTGCGCGACCAGGAGTCCCGGATGGTGCTGGAGGAGGCCGGGCTGCTGAACCCGATCACCGTCACCGCCGACCCGGCGTTCCTGCTCACCCCGGAGGACTTCCCGGAGAGCTGGCTGCGCGAGGAGGGCGTGCCGGCCGGCAAGCAGCTGGTCGGGCTGAGCGTCCGCGAACCGGGCCGGGCGGCCGAACGCCTCGACGTCGACGGCTACCACCGGCTGCTCGCCCAGATCAGCGACTTCCTGGTGCACCGGATCGACGCGTACGTGCTCTTCGTGCCCATGGAACGCGACGACATCCGGCACTCCCACGGCGTGATGTCGCACATGATCGCCGCCGAACGGGGGCGGATCCTGCACAACGACTACTCGCCCCGGCAGGTGCTCGGGCTCATGAAGCACTTCGACCTCGCGGTCGGCATGCGCCTGCACTTCCTGATCTTCGCGGCCATGATGGGCACCCCGTTCCTGCCCCTGCCGTACGCCGGAAAGGTCTTCGACCTGGCCCAGCGGCTCGGGGTGCCGGCGCTGCGCGGCGTGGAGCGTGAGGTCGAGGGCCCGCTGCTGGCCGAGGTGGACCGGTTGTGGGACGAGCGCGACCAGCGCGCCGACGAGACCGCCCGCCGGGTGGCCGCCGTGTGCGAGCAGGCCCGCGGCACCTCCCAGGTCACCCGCGGGGTGCTGGAGAGCGTCCGGTCGCGGACGCTGAGCGCGGCCAACGCCTGAGCGGCGTCAGGCCGCCGGACCCCGGAACGTGTACACCCACTCGCGCGCGTGCTCGTCGTCCGACTGCAGCTCGTAGATCTGCGCGTGCGCCAGCCCCTCCGGCCCGATGTGGTGGTGGGTCAGCGGCGGGCGGCCGTTGCTGTCCAGCTCGACGGTGACGGTCTCGCCGTCGGCCGTGCCGCCGACCAGAGGGATCTGCATCGTGGATGCCATGCGCCCATCCTGCCGCGCCGATCGTCGGCCCGCAGCGGGATGAGGGGCAGCGGGCCGGCGGGCCCGGGGACTAGGGTCCGGGGATGGCGGAACCCGCGATCGACCCCACCCTCGGTCCGGTCCTCGCCCGCACGGGCGACGAGCGGGCCATCCTCGAATCGTTCCTCGACTTCCACCGGGCCACCGTGCTGCGCAAGGCGAGCCGCCTCTCCGACGCCGAGGCGACCCGCCGCCTGGTGCCCTCCCGCACCACCCTCGCCGGGCTGCTCAAACACCTGGCCCTGGTGGAGCGGAACTGGCTGCCCTGCCTGTTCGCACCCGGGCCGGGCGACGTCTACCTCACCAGCGAGGCCGACGCCGAGGCCAGCTTCACCCTCGACCCGGGCGAGACCCTCGACGGCCTGGCCGCGGCCTACCGGGCCGCCTGCGCCCGGTCCCGGGCCGTCGCGGCCCGTTTCGACCTCGACCACGTGGTGCCCCACCCGCAGCTCGGCGAGGTGTCGCTGCGCTGGGTGCTGGTGCACCTCGTCGAGGAGACCGCCCGGCACGCCGGGCACGCCGACATCCTGCGCGAGCTGACCGACGGCGAGACCGGGGCGATCTGACCGGCCTCAGTCCCGGGGCAGCAGCCCGGCCGGATACTCCATGCCGTCGTGGGTGCAGGCGGCCGCGGCCACCCGGGCGGCGTACCGGGCCGCGTCGAGCGGAGTGGCGCCGCGCAGCCGGGCGGCGATCAGGCCGGCCGCGAACGCGTCGCCCGCGCCGTTGGTGTCGACCACGGGCGCCGGCGGGGTGGTCGCCGGCACGTGCACGGGCGGGGTGTCCGGGCCGTGCAGGGTCGCGCCGGCCGCCCCGCCGGTCACCAGCACCGTCCGCGGCGCCAGCCCGGCCGCCACCTTCCCGGCCCGGTCGCCCAGCCGGACGTCGCTGACGAAGACCAGGTCGGCCGCGTCGGCGAAGGGCCGGTGGTAGTCGTTCTCGCCGTCCCAGTCGTGCAGATCCGTGGAGAGGGACACCCCGGCGCCGAGGGCGGCCCGCAGCGCCGGCAGCGCGTCCCGGGCCCAATCCATGATCGACACGTGCACGTGTCCCGCCTCGCGGACCAGCCCGGCCAGCTCGGCCTCGGCGAACGGCGCCGGGCCCGACCAGGGACGCGGGTCGTAGAGCGACATCCGCCGGCCCGTCGGGTCGACCATGTTCACCGAGCGGCGGGTGCCGGCCGGCGCGTCGGCCAGCACGGCGCGTACCGAGGTGCGGGCCAGGGCCGCCCGGACCACGTCGCCGGCCGGGTCCGCGCCGAGCACGTCGACAAGCGCCACCCGCAGGCCGAGGGCGTGCGCCGCGAGTGCCACCCCGGCCCCGGTGTTGCCGATCCGCAACTCGATCGGGGGCACCGCCAGCGAGTCGGCGGCCGGCAGGGGGAGGGCGGGCACCTGGGCGCGGATGTCCACGCCCAACCCGCCGATCACGAGCAGATCGACCATGGCGCCGACACTAGTCCGCGCCGGCCGCCTATCCTGGCCCCGGGCGTCGTCGAGGGGGAGTGCGTGCTGGTCATCCACGGGTTGTGGCTGTCCGGCCGCGGGCTCGCCCTCTGGGCCGAGGACAGCAGGCTGCCGGCCCGCGCGCCCCGCCGGCCCGGCCGCGCCCCCCGCGAGCGGCCGCACCCCTTCGCCGCCGACCACGCCGCCCTGGCCGCCGCGCTCGGCGGCCCGCCGGGCGCGCCCGCCTCCGTGCTGCTCGACCTGCCCACCCGGGCCGGCTCCCCGATCGACTCACCCGAACTGGTCCGGACCGCCGTCGGGGAACCGGCCCGCGGCCCGGTCACCCGCGCCGGCTGGCGGGTCCCCGCCCTGGTGTACGCCCCGGACGCCGCGTTCGCCCTGCTCCGGGCGCTGGAACCGGCGGAGGCGGTGCCGGGGGCGAGCCTGCGCCACCTGGCCGAGCTGGCCGACTTCGCCGCCGACCTGGTCACCCGCGGCCGCGTCCTGCCGGCTGTCGCTGCTCCCGGTGTCGACGCGGTCCGCGCCGACGGTGGCCGACTGCGCGTGGTCGACGACTCGGACGTGGTGACGGCGGCGGCGCTGTGGCGTCCGCTGCTCACCGGCACGGACGCGGCGTGGGCCCGTTCGTTGGCGCTCGCCCTGCCCCCGGCCGCCCGCGCGGCCCGCGAACCGCACCCCGTCGCCCCGGATTCGGGTGCGTCCGTTGTCGCCCTGGCGACAACAGATGCCCCCACAGCAGCGGACGGCCCGCCTGCGGCCGCACCGTCCCCGTCCGCTCGGGGTGACGTGGCAGCGGCCGCACCGGGCCGCTTGATCGCGGCGGGCGGCGTCGAACCCGGGGAGCTGGTGGCCGATGCGCTTGACGCGCTCGTCGACGCCGCCGCCCGGGCCGCCCTCGGCGACACCCGGCTGCCCCGGGGCATGCGCCCGGGCGGGCCGGTGCCGGGCTGGCTGGCCGCGCTCACCGGCCCGGAGCGGGTCTTCGCCGCCGAGCCGGCCGCCCTGGACCTGCTCCGGGCCGAGCTGGACGCCTGGCAGGGCGACGCCGCCGGCGGCCCGGTGCGGGCCGCGTTCCGGCTGGTCGAGCCGGCCGCCGACCCGGTGGCCGAGCTGGTCGAGGGGGGTGCCTGGCGGGTCGAGTTCGGCCTGCACCCGACCGACGAGCCGGGGCTGGTGGTCGACGCGGCGCACATCTGGCAGCGGCCCGCGCCGGCGCTGGCCGCGCGCGGTGTCGACCCGCAGGAGACCCTGCTGGCCGAGCTGGGCCGGGCCAGCCGGCTCTGGCCCGAGCTGGACGCCGCGCTGCGCACCGCCGCGCCGGAGGGGATGGACCTGGACGCGGACGGCGCGCACCGGTTCCTCCGGGAGGGGGCGCCGGTGCTGCACGCGGCGGGCTTCGGGGTGCTGCTGCCCTCCTGGTGGCGGCGCTCCTCGTCCCGGCTCGGCGCGCGGCTGCGGGCCCGCAGCCGGACCGCGCCCGGCACGGTGGCCGTCGCGGCCGGCGGGCTCGGGCTGGACGCCCTGGTCGACTACCGCTGGGAGGTGGCCCTCGGCGACCAGCCGCTGACCGCCGAGGAGCTGGCCTCGCTGGCCGATCTGAAGTCGCCGCTGGTCCGGCTGCGCGGTCGCTGGGTCGAGCTGGACCCGCAGCGGCTCGAAGCGGGGCTGCGGCTGCTCCGCTCCTCGGGCGAGCTGACGGTGGCGGACCTGCTGCGGATGGGGCTGGCCGGGGCCGACCGGGCCGGGGAGCTGCCGGTGCTGGAGGTGGCCGCCGACGGCGCGCTGGGCGAGCTGCTGGCCGGGGAGGCGGAGCGGCGGCTCACCCCGGCCGACCCACCGTCGGGGTTCGCCGGGACGCTGCGGCCGTACCAGCGGCGTGGGCTGGCCTGGCTGGCGTTCCTCCAGTCCCTCGGGCTGGGCGGGATCCTCGCCGACGACATGGGGCTCGGCAAGACGGTGCAACTGCTCGCGCTGCTCGCCGGTGACCCGCCGGCGGCCGGGCCGACGCTGCTGGTCTGTCCGATGTCGCTGGTCGGCAACTGGCAGCGGGAGGCCGCGAAGTTCGCCCCGCGGCTGCGGGTCCACGTGCACCACGGCGCCGAACGGGCCCGGGGCGAGGCGTTCGCCGCCGCCGTGCACGCCGCGGACCTGGTGCTGACCACCTACTCGGTGGCGGCGCGGGACGCGTACGAGCTGGCCGGGATCGACTGGCACCGGGTGGTGGTGGACGAGGCGCAGGCGATCAAGAACGCCTCCACCCGGCAGGCCGAGGCCGTGCGGTCCCTGCCGGCGCGGCACCGGGTCGCGGTCACCGGCACCCCGGTGGAGAACCGGCTCGCCGACCTCTGGTCCATCATGCAGTTCGCGAATCCGGGCCTGCTCGGGCCGGCGGCCACGTTCAAGAAGAAGTTCGCCGAGCCGATCGAGCGGCACGGCGACGCCGAGGTGGCCGAGCGGCTGCGCCGGATCACCGGCCCGTTCGTGCTGCGCCGACTCAAGACCGACCCGTCGATCATCACCGACCTGCCGGAGAAGCTGGAGATGGAGGTGCTCTGCAACCTCACGGCCGAGCAGGCGGCGCTCTACCGGGCGGTGGTCGACGACATGATGGCGAAGATCGAGTCCAGCGACGGCATCGAGCGCCGCGGGCTGGTGCTGGCCACCATGACCCGGCTCAAGCAGGTCTGCAACCACCCGGCCCAACTGCTGCACGACGGCTCCGCCCTGCCGGGCCGCTCCGGCAAGCTGGAACGCCTGGAGGAGATCGTCGACGAGGTGCTCGCGGCGGGGGAGAGGGCGCTGCTCTTCACCCAGTACGCCGAGTTCGGCGGGATGCTGCGCGGCCACCTGTCGGCGCGTACCGGCCGGGAGGTGCTGCTCCTGCACGGCGGCGTGGGCAAGGCCGAACGGGACGCCATGGTGACCCGCTTCCAGTCCCCGGAGGGCCCGCCGCTGTTCGTGCTCTCGCTCAAGGCCGGCGGCACCGGGCTCACCCTGACCGCGGCCAACCACGTGGTGCACGTGGACCGCTGGTGGAACCCGGCCGTCGAGGACCAGGCCACCGACCGGGCGTTCCGCATCGGCCAGCGCCGCCGCGTGCAGGTACGCAAGTTCGTCTGCGCCGGCACGGTCGAGGAGAAGGTGGCCGCGATGATCGCCGACAAGCGCAGCCTCGCCCAGCGGGTGGTGGGCAGCGGCGAGCAGTGGGTCACCGAACTCTCCACCGACACCCTGCGCGAGCTGTTCGCCCTGGAGGCCGGGGCGGTGGTGGAGTGACCACACCGGACGGAGGGTCGCGGTTCGCCGAGTTCGGGCCGCCCCGGCGGGTCGAGGGCGGCCTGAAGGCGCGCAGCACCCGGGGCGCCATCGGCCGTTCCTGGTGGTCGCGGCGGTTCCTGGAGGTGCTGGAGTCCTTCGCGCTCGGCACCCGGCTCACCCGGGGGCGGGCCTACGCGCGCCGGGGCCAGGTGCTCCGGCTCGACGTCGCGCCCGGGTTGGTCACCGCCAGCGTGCAGGGCTCAAGGCCGGACCCGTACCCGGTGCGGATCGGGTTGGCCGCCTACCCGGACGAGGTGTGGGAGCGGATCGAGGCGGAGCTGGCCGGGCAGGCGTTCTTCAGCGCCCGGCTGCTCGCCGGTGACCTGCCGGCCGAGCTGGAGGAGTTGTTCGCGGCGGCCGGCGCGCCGCTGTTCCCGGGCGCCGTCGGCGAGCTGGCCCAGCACTGCGGCTGTCCCGACTTCGCGGTGCCGTGCAAGCACCTGGCGGCCACCTTCTACCTGCTCGCCGAGGCGTTCGACGCGGACCCGTTCCAGCTCCTGCACTGGCGCGGGCGCGCCCGGGGCGACCTGCTCGACCGGCTGCGTACGTTGCGCGGCGCCGCCGCACCCGGCGGCGCGCCGGGCGGCCCGGCGGCGGACCCGGACGGACCGGCCGTCCCCGCGGCCGCGGACGGCGGGCCCGGGCCGGCGGCGCGGCCCGTGGCCGGTGCGGGGCGGGTGCTGGGTGGCCTGCCGGCGGTCCCGCCGGACGACGAGGTCGACCGGTTCTGGCTGTCCCCGGTGGCGCTGCCGGACCGGCCGCCCACCCTGGCCACCGGACCGGAACTGCTGCTGCGCCAGCTCGGCCCACCCGGTGCCGCGATCGGCGGCCCGGGGCTCGTCGAGCGGCTCCGCCGGGCGTACCGGCGGTTCGGTCGCGAAGCGACTGACGCGGACGAACCGCGCTGACCGCCGCCGGCACGGTCATAGCCAGCGGCGGCGGAACCGCCACATGAGGCCGGCGTTGGCGAGCAGCACCACGGCGCAGATCGCGCCGGCCAGCCGCCCGGCCAGTACGGTCATCGCCGGCAGCGAGGCCCACAGCACGATCGTCAGCAGCATCAGGTACCGGCCTCGGCGGGCCCGGGCCCGGTGGTCGAGCCGGGCGAAGAACTGCGGGTCGCTCTCCCGCAGCTGGCGGGTGATCTGTTCGAACCTGCGCTGATCCTCTTTGCTGAGCATGGCGGTGCCTTCCCCTCACGGCTTCAGCGGTTCGGCGGCATACCCGCAACGGGGGCGGGTCACGCGCCGCTCCTGCTGCCGGTTTCGCCGAGCGGGACGGGGCTGGACGCACCGGTCGGAGACCTCAGCACGGGCTTATCCGTGCCTTAAGTTTCCCTGAGCGGTTGAACGCCCCGAACAGCGCCGCGACGGGGAAAAACGTTACGTCCGGGCGGTCGCCGCCCGGGTTGGCCCTGCTCCGGGCACCGCCGGTCCGGGCCGGTCCCACGGGCCGTCGCGGGGCCGGCCTGAGCACCGTCTTAAGTGCCCTCGGCGGCGGCATCGGCGTGCCTTGAGCGCCCGGATGCGCATGGTTACTTTCCCGTAGCAACTCCTCCGGCAACCGTCGCCGCCCCTCCGCCCACCCCCTGGGTGGCAGGCGAGCCGGCGCTCGAAGAAAACGGGACAGCTACATGGCCGACCTGAACGTGCCACCGCGTCGACCCCGGGACGACCGCGGCTGGGACGGATACCAGCACCCCCATCCGGACGGGTACCGCGACAACGCCATGCCGTACGCCGGTCCCGGCGGCCCCGCCACCCCGGCGGCCCCGGCGTCCGGGCCGCAGTGGGTCGGGCCCAACGGGTTCGCGGGCGGCGGCTACCCCCAGCCGTCCGGCGGGTACGCCCCGCCGCCCGGCCCGGGACTGCCCAACCTGGACGACGACGAGGAGCCGCGTCGCGGCCGGCGCAAGGCCCTCGTCGCGCTCGGCGGCGCCGCCGTGGTCGCCGGCGGCGCCGCCCTCGGCCTCTCCCCGCGGGTCCGCGGCCTGTTCTCCGACGACCCGGTCGCCGGTGACGCCACCGGCACGGTGGTCACCGACGGCACGTCGGCCCGCCCCAGCGGCCAGCAGCCCAGCACGGTGCGCACCTACACCGAGCAGAACGAGAGCTACATGGGCTCCCGGGCCGGCGCGGCGCTCAAGCGCAACGCCCCGTCCGGTGGCCGGATCTTCGCCAGCCCGGCGGCCGCCGCGGCGGCCACCCAGGTGACCGTCAAGACGGTGCTCGCCAAGGACCCGATCCGCCACCTGGCCAGCCGGGCCACCTTCGGCCCGACGCCCAAGGTGCTCGCCGACATCAAGCGGCTCGGCATCGACGACTGGCTGCGCCAGCAGCTGGAACCGGAGAAGATCCCCCCGACGAAGGCGGAGCTGAAGCTGGCCGAGCTGCCCTCGCTGAAGCTGAGCCCGACGCAGCTGCGCGACCAGCGGGACCAGCTCAACGAGCGGGGCGTCGACCCGGCGCGGGAGACCGTCGACGCCACCATCGCCCGGCAGATCTGGTCCGACCGCCAGCTCTTCGAGGTGATGGTCGACTTCTGGAACGACTTCCTGCACGTCGCCGCCGACTTCGACGGCGGCGAGATCTACCGCAACTCGTTCGACCGGGACGTCGTCCGCAAGCACGCGCTGGGCAGCTACCCGGAGATGCTGGTGGCCGCCAACAAGCACCCGGCGCTGCTGATCTACCTGAACCAGACCGAGTCCCGCAAGGACGCGGTCAACGAGAACCTGGCCCGGGAGAACCTGGAGCTCTACTCGGTCGGCGTGGACGGCGGCTACACCGAGAAGGACGTCCGCCAGGCCGCCCTGCTCCAGACCGGCCGGGGCGTGGCCGACGGGAAGTACGTCTTCCACGCCGACCGGCACTACCTGGGCAAGGTGAAGATCCTCGGGTTCAGCCACGCCAACAACTCGGCCGACCCGAAGGTCGCCGACAAGGTGATCGACGACTACATCCGGTACATCGCGCTGCACGCGTCGACGGCCGGCTACGTGGCCCGCAACCTGGCCACGCGGTTCGTCTCCGACACCCCGCCGAAGTCCCTCGTGGACCGGCTGGCCAAGGCGTACACCACCAACCGGGGGCAGATCCGGCCGGTGCTGGCCACGCTGTTCAGCTCCTCGGAGTTCTGGGCCGCGGTGGGCCAGAAGGTCCGCCGGCCGATGGAGTACCTGGTCGCCACGTACCGGTCGCTGGGCGTGGGGCCGGAGGCGTCCGCGGGTTTCGACGGCGACAAGCGGCGCACCCCGTTCGCCCAGGGGCTGCGGCAGGTCCAGGACAAGATGCGCGAGCTGGGCCAGTTCCCGATGGGCAAGCCCACCCCGGACGGCTACGCGGACGTCTACGTGGCCTGGACCTCCGCCGGCACGATGGTCGACGGCTGGAACGAGGCCGGCGACCTGATCGGCGGCTGGCGCAAGCAGTTCACCTACGTCAAGCCGGAGAAGCTGGTGGCGAAGCCGCCGGCCACTGCCGGGGCGTACGTGGACGCGCTGGCCCAGCGGCTGGTGCACCAGAAGCTGAGCGCCAAGGAGAAGGCCCTCGTGCTCGGCGTGGCCGGGGTGCCGGCGGGCGCCAAGGTCGACGCCACCTTCAACGGGGCCATCGCCGCGGTCGCGCGGACGATCCTCGCGTCCCCCCAGCACCACCTCCGGTGAGGCATTCGATGGAGATGACCGTGAACCCGTACCCCCTGCACCCCGAATGCCCCGACGTTCGGCGGCTGGCCGACAACCCGGCCGAGGCGCTGCTGCGCGCGGAGGCGGACATCGTCGCGGCGGAGAACGCCGCCGAGGCGGACCGGTACCGCCGGCTGGAGGAGCTGGAGGAGGCCCAGCAGGACGGCCGGGGCGTCACCCGGCGTACCTTCGTCGCCGGCGCCGCGGCCACCGCGACCGCCCTGGCCACCGCCCAGTTCGTCACCACCTCGGCGTCGTTCGCGGCGACGAAGACCGGCACGCTGATCCACGTCTTCCTCTACGGCGGGCTGGACGGGCTGAGCCTGGTCGCCCCGGCCGACGACCCGGTGCTCAGCCGGACCCGCCCCGACCTGCTGCTCGGCGACGACTCGCTGGCCCTCGGCCGCGGCTTCAAGCTGACCAGCGCGTTCGCCCCGCTGGAGCAGTGGCTCAAGGCCGGCCAGCTCGGCTTCGTGCCGGCGGTCTCCGACCCGCGGCTGTCCCGCAGCCACTTCCAGGCCGCGGACGCCTGCAATCTGGGCGGCCTGCCCGGTGAGACCGGCGGCCGGGGCTGGCTGGACAGCCTGGTGGACACCCTCGGCAAGGGCACCGCGTTCCGCAGCGTCGGCATCGGCAGCACGCTGCCCCGCTCGCTGGTCGGCGTGAACGGCGCGATCTCCCTCAACAACGTCGGTGAGCTGCGGCTCAACGGCGACGACAGGTACCGCGCCGCGACCGAGAAGGCGATCCGTGGCCTCTTCACCGGGATCAACCACCCGGTGGAGGAGGCGGTGATCGAGGGGATGGGCGCGCTGGCCACCGCGCAGAAGCTCGCCGCGAAGCCGTACGCGGCCGCCGCCGGGGTGAAGTACGAGGGCGTCGGCTACGCCTTCCAGCAGCTCGCCCAGCTCATCAAGGGCGGCGCGAACGTCCGGGTGGCGACGGTCGGCATGGGCGGCTACGACACCCACGAGAACCAGGGCACCCGCGAGGGCGGCCAGCTCTGGCGCCGGCTCAACGAGCTGGCCAACGCGATGGCGGCGTTCTTCACCGACCTCGGCGACCGGGCCGGCGACGTGACGGTGATGGTGTCCAGCGAGTTCGGCCGGCGGGTCGCCTCGAACCAGGGTGGCACCGACCACGGGCACGGCGGGGTGGTTACCATCCTGTCGGGGCGCAGGCTCGCGGGCTCGCTCCTCGGCACGTGGAACGGGTTGAACGATCTGGACAGCGGAGACGTACCCGAGTACAACAACATGTTCAACGTCTACGGGTCGGTCGCGCAGGGCCGGTTCGGACTGACGACCGCACAGGTGGACAAGGTCTTCCCCCGGCAGAAATACGCCCCCATGAAGCTGTACGCGTGACATACCAGGACACGTACGCCACCGGCCGCCGTACCGGGCCCTCCGCCCCGTACGGCGGCCGTCCGGCTGCCCCCGTACCCCCGGGTCGGCCGCGCCGGGGACCCGGCGGGCGGCGGGCGCTGGCCGCGGCCTTCTGGCTCGGCCTGGTCGCCGCGGTGCTGCCCTGGTGGCTGGCCACCCCGCCCGGCTCGCTGGCCGACACCACCGACGTGCTCACCGCGGCCGGCCGGATCACCGGCCTGGTCGCCGGCTACCTGCTGCTGGTCCAGGTGCTCATGATGAGCCGGCTCGGCGTGCTGGAACGGCGGCTGGGCGGCGAGCGGATCTCCCGGGCGCACCGGGACGTCGGCGCCACCCTGCTGGTGGCGGTCCTCGCCCACCTGGCGCTGCTGGTGGTCGGCTACGCCCGGATGGAGAAGAACTCGATCCTCGGCCAGGTCGGCGCCCTGCTGACCCACTACGAGGACATGATCTCCGCCTTCGTGGCCGCCGGGATCATGGTGGCGGTCGGCGTCACCGCGGTCCGGGGCGTCCGCCGGCGGCTGCCCTACGAGCTCTGGCACCACCTGCACCTGACCAGCTACCTCGCCCTGCTGCTCGGCTACGGGCACCAGTTCAGCAACGGCGCCCAGCTCTACGAGCCCGGCCCGGTGCGCACCGGCTGGATCGCCGCGTACCTGCTGGTGGTGGCCGCGCTGGTGTGGGGCCGGCTGATCGCCCCGCTGCGCTTCAACCTGCGGCACCGGCTGCGCGTCGCCGACGTGGTCGCGGAGAGCCCGGACACCATCTCGATCTACCTGACCGGGCACCGGCTCAACCAGATCGACCTGCTCGGCGGCCAGTACTTCCGCTGGCGCTTCCTCAACCCCGGCTGCTGGTGGCAGTCGCACCCGTTCTCGCTCTCCGCGGCGGGCAACGACCGCTGGCTGCGGCTCACCGTGAAGGTCGTGGGCGGGCACACCGCCGAGCTGCGGGATCTCCACCCGGGCACCCGGGTCTGGGCGGCGGGGCCGTCCGGCACCTTCACGGCGGCGCACCGGACCCGCGAGCGGGCCCTGCTGATCGCCGGCGGCAGCGGCATCGCCCCGCTGCGGGCCATGCTGGAGGAGCTGCCGCCCGGCGCGGCCCTGATCTACCGCGCCCGCACCCCGGCCGACGTGCTGCTGCACAACGAGCTGGACTGGCTGGCCCAGGCCCGGCGCACCTCGGTCTGGTACGTGATCGGCTCCCGCGACGACCCCGGTCCCCGCCAGGTGATGAGCCCGGAGGGGCTGAGCCGGCTGGTGCCCGACCTGACCCGCCGCGACGTCTACCTGTGCGGCCCGGGCGGCCTGGTCGACGAGGCGGTCCGGGTGCTGCGCCGGGCCGGCGTGCCGCGCCGGCAGATCCACCTCGCGACCTTCGAGCTGTAGAGAGGCCCCGCCCATGCGTCGCGCGCTCCTCGCGATCACCGGCCTGGCCGCCAGCACCACCGTGCTGGTGGTGCTCAAGGGCGCCCCGGGCACGAGCCAGGCCGCCCAGGACCGGCCGGTCGCCGAGGCACCCGTCGTCCCCGGCGGCTCGGCGGCCCCCGAGCGGACCCCCGGGGGCGTCACCCCCTCCGCGCGGCCCGGAGCGTCGGCGAAGCCGAGCGCCAGCGCCGCCGCCAGCCGCACCCCCGGCACCCGGACCAGCGCCACCACCCGGGCCACCACCGCCGCGCCGCGGACCACCACCAGCGCGCCGAAGGTCACCACCCGGACGGTCACCGGGCCGGTGGTCAGCTACAAGTACGGCTCGCTCCAGGTGCGGATCACGCTGAGCGGGAGCCGGATCGTCGACGCCACCGGCCTCGGCATGCCGCTGGACGGGCAGTCGGGGCTGCGCAGCGACGACGTGCAGGCCCGCTACAGCGGCAGCTCGGGCGAGGTGGTCGCCAAGCAGAGCGCCAACCTGAGCACCGTCTCCGGGGCCACCTACACCAGCACGGCGTACAAGCAGTCGCTCCAGGCCGCGTTGGACAAGGCGTGAGCGCGAGGAGTGAGCCGGGTTTGCGAGCCCCGCAGTCGCGAACGAAAAGCGGCACTGCGTGAGGCAGGTGGGTGCCGGCCGTCCGGGCCTGCGTCGGGTCGAGCAGATCATGGGTACGGCGATCAGCCTCGACCTGGCCGACGACCTGCCCGCCGCCACCCTGCACGAGCTGGCCGAGCGGACCTTCGCCTGGCTGCGCGAGGTGGACGCCCGGTTCAGCACCTACCGGTCGGACAGCGAGGTGTGCCGCCTGGACCGGGGCGAGCTGCCGCTCGCCGAGGCGTCGGCCGACCTGCGGGCGGTGCTGGAGTGCTGCGCCGACCTGTGGACCGGGACCGACGGGTTCTTCGACGCGTACGCCACCGGGCGGCTGGACCCGTCCGGCTACGTCAAGGGCTGGGCGGCGCAGGTCGCCTCCGACCGGCTGGTCGCGGCCGGCGCACCGAACCACTGTGTGAACGCCGGCGGCGACGTCCGGGTACGCGGTCACACGGCCACCGGCGACCCGTGGCGGATCGGCGTCCGGCACCCCTGGGACCCGGCCGCCACCTGCCTGGTGCTGACCGGCACCGACCTGGCGGTCGCCACCTCCGGGGTGTACGAGCGCGGCCACCACGTCGTCGACCCGCGCCGGGGCGCCCCGGCCGTCGGCCTGCGCTCGGTCACCGTGGTGGGCCCCGACCTCGGGGTCGCCGACGCCTACGCGACGGCCGCCGTCGCCATGGGTGAGCCCGGCATCGCCTGGCTGGACGGCCTCCCCGCGCCCTGGCGCCACGCGGTCGTGACGGAGGACGCCCGGCTCCTGCAGTCCCGGGCCCTGCCGTCGACGACCTGATCCGGGGCGAGGAGAGGTCAGCGGAGGGGACGGTGGTTGGTGGCGGGGCGGGAGCCCCGGGGCCGCGAGCCGCGGGGCCGGGTGCCCCACGGGCGGGTGAACGCCCAGCGGTACGGGCGGCGCCGGTGCCGCGGTGGCTCGGTACCGCCGCTGTGGCGGGCCGCGTCGTCCTCGGACATCGTCAACCCCCGCTCTGGCGCGCGTGCGCCCTCAGCAGGCACAACGAGTGCGACGCCGGTCAGGTCGCTGTCCGGGAGTCGTCGGTCAGCAGCTGCGTCGGGGGAGGGGGAGCTGGCCGGGGAGCAGGTCGGCGGCGAGCGTGATCCCGGCCGCCCGTAGCGCCGCGATCAACGCGTTCTGCACCAGGTACGAGTCGGGCAGCCGCCAGCGCGCCTGCTCGGGGGCGACCGCCCAGCGCACCGTCCCCTCGGGCAGCCGGGTCGGCGGGGCCGGGATCCACGAGCCGGGACCGTGCCGGACCACGTGGAAGCAGTGCTCCAGCTCCGGCCGCAGCGGGTCGCCGGGGCGGACCAGGAACATCCAGCGGCCGGTGGGGGTGACCAGCACCGGACCGCGTACGCCGGAGCCGGCCGGGTGGGTGGCGACCGTGTCCAGCACGCGCCGGCCCAGGTGTGCCGCGACCTCCAGCACGTCGAACGCGCGCCCGGTGGGCAGCAGCACCCCGTGCGGGCGGTTGCGCCACCAGGTGGCCACCCGGGCCGGGTCGGCGCTCGCCGCGTGCTCCCAGTTCTCCAGGGCGGGATGGCAGCCGACCGTGGGGCAGCCGGCCCGGCCGCACACGAAGCGGCTGTTGGCCAGGCACGCGCCGGGGGTCACCTCCCAGCCGTGCGCGGCGTACCGGACGGCGACCCGGCGCAGCCGGACCCGTTCCAGCGGCGACAGGTGAGCCACGCGCGGTCCGACATTCCCCCACATGTGTGCCACCCCTTCTCGCCCCATCTGGACTGTCCACACGCCACACCTCGAAGGCCGTCACTGCCGTAACCCACACTCGTTGAGCTGACGAACGGCTGATGCAACTTGCACGAAAACTACGAGAACTGGCCGTACGGCCGACGTACAGACTGTGCGACCAGCGAAAACCTGAAAACTGAAGGACCGTCGCAATTGGTCGACCGGGGGGATCAGCCGGATGCGGGCAGGGGGAGGGATGGTCAGATGGACGAGCTACCCATAGGCCGGCGGGTGGCGTACTGGCGGAGCCGGCGCAAGATGTCCCAACAGGTTTTCGCCGACCGGCTCGGCAAGTCCAAGAGCTGGGTGGACAAGGTGGAGCGCGGCGTCCGGCGGCTGGACAAGTTCTCCGTCCTCTACGAGATCGCCGACATCCTCCAGGTCGACGTGCAACTGCTCCTCGGCAAGGACCCGGAGCGGCGTACCGACGCCCTCAACTGCATCGACCAGGTCGAGGTCGAGGAGATCCGGGCGGCGCTGGAGCGCTACGACTCGATGAGCGCGTACTTCGACGCGGCGCCCTACCCCCCGCCGCTGAACGACATGCGCAAGGCGGTCAACCACGCCTGGCTCACCTACCAGTACGGCCGCTACGGCATGCTCACCCGCGCCCTGCCCAAGCTGCTGCGCGACGCCCAGGCCGCCGACGCCGGCTACGGCGGCGACCAGGCCCGGGAGGCCGCCCACCTGCTCGGGCAGGTCTACCAGATCGCCTCCTCGGTGCTGCGCAAGCTCGGCGAGTGCGACCTGGCCTGGCTGGCCGCCGACCGCTCGATGGCGGTCGCCCAGCGGGCCGACGACCCCCTGCTCGCCGGCATCGCCACCACCCGGGTCTGCAACGCCCTCGTCGCGATGGGCCGCCCCCGCCCCGCGCTCGAACTCAACGTGCGGATCGCCAACCGGCTCGCCCCCGGCGGCGAGAACGACGTCCGGCCGGAACGTCTCTCCGTCTACGGCATGCTGCTGCTCCAGGGCGCGATGGCCGCCGCCCGGATCGGCGACTCGGCGACCGTGGACGACCTGCTGACCGGGGCCGCCGAGGCGGCCACCCTGCTCGGCGGGGACCACAACCACTACTGGACCTCGTTCGGCCCGACCAACCTGGAGCTGCACCGGGCCGCCGCGGCCGTCGAGCTGGGCGACGGCGGCCGGGCGGTGGAGACCCACCACCGCCTTGCCGAGCCCGCGTTCAACGCGCTGCTGCCCGAGCGGCGCGCGCACCACCTGCTGGACATCGCCCGCGGCTTCGCCCAGATCGGCGATGTCGCGAACGCCGGGGACATGCTGCTCCGCGGCGACCGGCTCGCGCCCTCCGAGATCCGTTGCCGGCCCATCGCCCACGAGGTGATGTCGGACGTGCTCCGTCGCACACGGGGTGCGCCGCCTTCGCCGATCGCGGAGTTGGCTGAGCACATGGGAGTCGGAGTATGAGCGCGCGGCCGGTCGGATGAGCGGTCCGCACACCAGCAACGGGCACCGCCGGGTGCTCTACGTCATCGCCTGCGGTTCGCCGCTGGCCCGTCACGTCGGCCGGCTGGTCGACCTCGCCCAGCAGGAGGGCTGGCAGGTCTGCGTGGTCACCACGCCGGACGGCGCGAAGTTCGTCGACCGGACGGCCCTGGCGCGGCAGACCGGCCACCCGGTCCGCACCCACTACAAGAACCCGGGCGACCCGGACGTGCTGCCACCGGCGGACGCCATGCTGGTCTGCCCGGCGACGGTCAACACCGTCAACAAGTGGGCGGTCGGCATCGCCGACACCCTCGCCCTCGGCCTGCTGGTCGAGGGGCAGGGGCTGGGAGTGCCGATCGCGGCCGTGCCGTACACCAACGTGGCGATGGCCGCGCACCCGGCGTTCCGGGCCAGCCTGGCCCGGCTGCGCGAGTGGGGGGTACGGGTGGTCTTCGGCGACCACGTCGTGCCGTTGCACCCGCCCGGCACCGGCGAGCGGCACCTGGACGCCTTCCCGTGGGGAGCCGGCCTGGCCGCCCTGCGCGGCGTGCCGCGCCCGGTCGCCCCGGTCGGCTGACCGTCTCCGGACCGGCCCGGCGGGTCCGCCCCCGCCGGCCCGGTCCGGTCCCGCCGGTCCGGCCCGGTCCGGGCCAGCCGGCCCATACCGCGCCCCGACGCCGGTAAGCTGGCCGGCCGTGAGCACAACCGGATCGCCGCCCACGGTCGCCGACGTGGTGGCCGCGCTGGACCGCCGCTACCCGCCGGCCTGGGCCGAGGAGTGGGACCGGGTCGGCCTGGTGCTCGGTGAGCCCGCGGCCCCGGTCCGGCGGGTCGCCTGCTTGGTCGACGTGGTCCCGGAGACGGTGGCGGAGGCGCTCGCCGCCGGGGCCGACATGATCGTCGCGCACCACCCGCTGCTGCTGCGCGGGGTCTCGTCGGTGGCCGCCACCACGTACAAGGGCCGGATCGTGCACCGGTTGATCAAGGCGGACGTGGCGCTGTACGTGGCGCACACCAACGCCGACGTGGCCGACCCCGGGGTGTCCGACGCCCTGGCCGCCCGGTTCGGGCTGACCGGGCTGCGCCCACTGCACCCGCCCCGCCCCGGCTCGCCCGCCGACGGCCCCGGCCGGGGCATCGGCCGGATCGGCGAGCTGCCCGCCCCGCTGACGCTGGCCGAGCTGACCCGGCACGCCGCCGCCGTGCTTCCCGTCACCGCCTGGGGAGTTCGCGCCGCCGGGGATCCCGGGCGTATGGTTCGTACCCTCGCCGTCAGCGGTGGCTCGGGGGACAGCTTCCTCGCCGAGGCGACCGCGGCCGGGGTGGACGCGTTCCTCACCGCCGACCTGCGCCACCACCCCGCCGGCGAGCACCTCGCCGCCGGCGGGCCGGCCCTGCTGGACGCCGCCCACTGGGCGACCGAGCGACCCTGGCTGGACGACCTGGCCGCCCACCTGCGGGACGAGCTGGGCGTCGAGACCGTGGTGTCCGACCTGGACACCGACCCGTGGACCGTGCACGCCGCCGCACCCCGACCGGACGACAAGGAGCCCCGACCGTGAAGGCTGACCCGAAGGTGCAGCGCCGCCTGCTCGACCTGCAGGCGATCGACACCGCGCTCGCCCAGCTCGCCCACCGCCGCCGGACCCTGCCGGAGCTGGCCGAGCTGGAGGCCCTGGCGCGTGAGCTCTCCGCCCTGGAGGACGAGCGGGTCCGCGCCCAGGTGGCCGTGGACGACCTGGACCGGGACATCGCCCGGCTGGAGAAGGACGTCGAGCAGGTCCGGGCCCGCAAGAGCAAGGACGAGGCCCGGCTGGCCGCGGGCAGCGGCCCGGCCCGCGAGCTGGAGGCGCTCCAGCACGAGCTGGCCTCGCTGAACCGCCGGCAGAGCGACCTGGAGGACGCCGAGCTGGAGCTCATGGAGCAGCGGGAGACCGCGCAGGGCGTGCTCGACGGCGTCGAGCGGCGGATCGCCGAGGCCCGGGACCGGCGCGCCGCGGCCGAGCAGCGCCGCGACGACAGCCTCGCCGAGATCGCCAAGGACGAGGAGTTCAAGCGCGGCTCCCGCCAGCCGCTCGCCGGCGACCTCCCGGCCGACCTGGTCGCCCTCTACGAGAAGATCCGGACGGACACCGGGCTCGGTGCCGCGCTGCTCACCGGCGGCCGGTGCGGTGGCTGCCGGCTGGAGCTGTCCGGCGCCGACCTGGCCCGGATCCGCAAGGCCGACCCGGACGACGTGGTCCGCTGCGAGGAGTGCCGGCGGATCATGGTCCGCACCAACGAGTCGGGGCTGTAGCCGTCGTGGCGGTGCGCGCGGTCGTGGTGGAGGCCGACGGCGGCTCCCGGGGCAACCCGGGGCCGGCCGGCTACGGCGCGGTGGTCCGGGACCCGGCGACCGGTGAGGTGCTGGCCGAGCGCGCCGAGTCGATCGGCACCGCCACCAACAACGTGGCCGAGTACCGGGGCCTGATCGCCGGGCTGGAGGCCGCCGCCGAGCTGGGCGCGGCCGAGGTCGAGGCGCGGATGGACTCCAAGCTGGTGGTCGAGCAGATGTGCGGCCGCTGGCAGATCAAGAACCCGGGGCTGCGACCGCTGGCCGCGCAGGCCGCCGGCCTGGTCGGCCGGTTCGCCAGCGTGCGGTTCAGCTGGGTCCCCCGGGAGCGCAACAAGCACGCCGACGCGCTGGCGAACGCGGCGATGGACGCGGCCGCCGGCCGGGCCCCGACCCGACCGGTCGTGGAGTCGCCGCGGATCGTCGAGCCGCCGCGTGAGGTGGCCGCCCCCGACTCGGCCGCCCGGGCCGCGGCCCGCGAGGTGGCCGCGCGTGCCGCCACCGGCCGGGCCACCGGCACCGACCCGGCCACCACGCCGGCCTCCTGGGAGCCGCGCCCGACCGAGGAGGCCACCCGGCTCATCCTGGTGCGGCACGGCGAGACCGAGCGGACCGTTCAGAAGCGCTACTCCGGTCGCGGTGACGTGCCGCTGACCGACCGGGGCCGGGCGCAGGCCCGGGCCACCGCCGCCCGGGTGGCCGCCCTCGCGCCGTCGGTCGCCGCCGTGGTCAGCTCCCCGCTGTCCCGGTGCACGGCCACCGCCGAGGCGATCGCCGCGCTGGTCGGCAACCCGCCGGTACGCCCCGACGACGACCTCATCGAGTGCGACTTCGGGGTCTGGGAGGGGCGCACCTTCGCCGAGGTGCGCGACGGCTGGGCCGGGGAACTGGACGCCTGGCTGGCCTCCACGAGCATCGCCCCGCCCGAGGGCGAGTCGTTCACCGCGGTCGCCGAGCGGACCGGCCGAGCGGTCGACCGCCTGCGGACGGCGTACCCGGGGGAGACCGTCGTGGTGGTCTCCCACGTCTCGCCGATCAAGCTGGTGCTGCGCGACGCGCTGGCGGCCGGCGACGCCTTCCTGCACCGGCTCTACCTGGACACGGCGGGCGTCTCGGTGCTCGACCTCTACCCGGACGGCGGCGTCGCGGTCCGCTCGGTCAACGACACCGCGCACCTGTCCGACCTCTGACCGCCGACGGCGGCTCCGCCGCGGCGCGTCTGACGGCGCGCCGCGACCTGGAGCCGCCGGCCGTTCGGCGCATGCGGGCGGCCGCTCGGCGCATCGCCGTCCTCCGGCAGAACGTGACTGCGCTCACAGGGTCGTAGCCTCCGGCCGTCACATGGCAAGTTACGACTTCCCGGAGGTGTGTCACATGGCCTCACCAGAACCGGAGGCGCCGACACCGGCGCGATCCAGGGCGAAGGACCACAGCCCCTGGAACTGGTTGCTCTTCATACCGATCGTGGTGCCGCTGATCCCGGCCTTCTTCAACGCCGACTCACCCCGGCTGTTCGGGTTCCCGCGTTTCTACTGGCTGCAACTGGCCTGGATCATCCTCGGCGTGGCCACCACCACGCTGGTCTACCAGATGACGAAGAAGCGGGGAGGTGACCGCTGATGTGGCGCGACCACCTCACCGAGATCATCGTCTTCAGCCTCCTCTTCCTGCTGGTCAGCGCCATGGGTTTCGTGGCGGCCCGGTGGCGGGCGCCGCGCGACATGGCGCACCTGGACGAGTGGGGGCTGGGCGGGCGCAGCTTCGGCGGCTGGATCACCTGGTTCCTGGTCGGCGGTGACCTCTACACCGCGTACACCTTCGTGGCGGTGCCGGCGCTGATCTTCGGGGCCGGGGCGGCGGGCTTCTTCGCCGTGCCCTACACGATCGTCATCTACCCGCTGGTCTTCCTGGTGCTCTGCCGGCTCTGGTCGGTGTCGCACCGGCACGGCTTCGTCACCCCGGCGGACTTCGTCCGCAACCGGTTCGACTCGCCGATCCTGGCGCTGCTGGTGGCGATCACCGGCATCGTGGCGACCATGCCGTACATCGCCCTCCAGCTGGTCGGCATCGAGGCGGTGCTCAAGACGATGGGCGTGACCGGGGACAGCGCGCTGGCCCGGCACCTGCCGATCATCATCGCCTTCGCCATCCTGGCGGCCTACACCTACCAGTCCGGGCTGCGCGCGCCGGCGCTGATCGCCTTCGTCAAGGACTCGCTGATCTACATCGTGATCCTGGTGGCGGTCATCTACCTGCCGTACAAGCTGGGCGGCTGGGGCGACATCTTCGACGCGGCCGACGCGAAGTTCAAGGCGTCACCCGCTCCCGGGGACGGCATCCTGCTCAACGCCAACAACCAGCTCCAGTACGTCACCCTGGCGTTCGGCTCGGCGCTGGCGCTCTTCCTCTACCCGCACAGCATCACCGGCGTGCTGGCCAGCCGGAACCGGGACGTGATCAAGCGGAACATGTCCGCGCTGCCGGCGTACAGCCTGCTGCTCGGGCTGATCGCGCTGCTCGGCTACATGGCCATCGCGGCCAACGTGAAGCCGCTGCCCGGCGCCAAGGCCGGCAGCGTGGACGGCAACACCGTGGTGCCGCTGCTCTTCGACAGCCAGTTCCCGGACTGGTTCGCGGGCGTGGCGTACGCGGCCATCGGCATCGGCGCGCTGGTGCCGGCGGCGATCATGTCGATCGCGGCGGCGAACCTGTTCACCCGCAACATCTACAAGGAGTACCTGAAGCGGGACGCCAGCCCGGCGCAGGAGGCGAACGTCTCGAAGATCACCTCGCTGGTGGTGAAGGTCGGCGCGGTGGCCTGCATCGTCTTCCTCGACCCGCAGTTCTCCATCGACCTCCAGCTCATCGGCGGCGTGATCATCCTCCAGACGCTGCCGGCGGTGGCGCTGGGCCTCTACACCCGCTGGTTCCACCGGGGCGCCCTGATCGCCGGCTGGGTGGCCGGCATGGGGCTCGGCATGTGGATGCTCTACCAGGTCGGGAACCCGGCGACCGGCAAGAAGCACTTCGCCGGCTCGGCCTTCCCGCTCTCCGAGTTCGGCTTCGACACCAAGAAGACGATCTACGTGGGCATCGTGGCGGTGCTGGTCAACCTGGCGGTGGCGGCGCTGCTCACCCTGGTGCTGCGGGCCGCGAAGGTGGCCGACGGGGTGGACGGCACCACTCCGGACGACTACTTCGCCGACGAGGGCGACCCGCGGGTCACCCCCGGCCCGGACCGCGACGCCGAATCCGCTCGCGAGCCGGTCGCCTGACCTGAGGAGCAGGGCCCCTGGTCGACGCCTCGCGTCGGCCGGGGGCCCTGCGCGGTCAGCGGCGCCGGTTGCGCGCGTCGAGGGCCTCGTTGAGGCGGTGCAGCAGCTCCGCGAGGGTGTCCCGGTCGTCGCCGGTCCAGTCGGCCAGGATGTCGCCGTAGAGCCGGGTGCGCGCGGCCCGCACCGCGGCCATCCGCTGGAGGCCGGCGGGGGTCGGTGAGATCACCGTGCCGCGACCGTCGGCCGGGTCGGGGGTACGCGCGATCAGCCCGTCCCGTTGCAGGGCGGACACCTGCCGGGTGACCGTGGAGCCGTCCAGGTTCAGCCGGGCGGCCAGCGCTGAGACGTTCTGCGGGCCGGCCTTGTCCAGGTGCCGCAGGATCACGTAGGCGGCCCGGTCCAGCACCCGGTGCTCGGCGGTGCCGGTGGCCCGGCGGGTCGCCTCGCCGAGGCGCATGAGCAGCGCGATCTCGGTCTCGATCCGGCCGAGCGTGGCGGCGTCCGGGTCGGTTCCCGTCGTGTGGTCGTCCCTCATAGCTGTATGATACAACAGAATTACCTGTAACATACAGCTATCTGTCTGGAGGCGCGGAGTGGATCGGCGATCCGAACCCAACCGCAGTGCCATCTACGCCACCACCCTGGTGGCCTTCCTCGCCATCGCGGGCATCGCCGTGGTGGACCCGATCCTGCCCGCCATCGGCGAGGCCATCGGGGTCACCGCCTGGCAGGTCGAACTGCTCTTCACGGCGTACATCGCGGTGATGGCGGTCGGCATGATCCCGGCGACCCTGGCCAGCGGGAGGTTCGGCTTCAAGCCGGTGCTCGTCACCGGCGTCTCGGTGGTCGGCGTGGCCGCCATCCTCGCGTCGTTCAGCAACGACATCGTGCAGCTCTCCGTGCTGCGCGGCGTCTGGGGCCTGGGCAACGCGATGTTCTTCGCCACCGCCATGGTGGTCCTGGTCAACCTCGCCAACGACCGGGAGTGGGTGGTCGGCCTCTTCGAGACCGCGCTCGGTCTCGGCTTCGCCGTCGGCCCGCTGATCGGCGGCCTGCTCGGCGAGGTGAGCTGGCGGCTGCCCTTCTTCGTCTGCGGCGTGTTCATGGTGCTGGCGCTGGCCGTCGCGTCGCGCAAGCTCCGCGAACCGGCCCACAGGCAGCCCCCGGTACGCCTCGGCGCGATCTTCTCCACCTACCGCAAGCCGGCGTTCGTCACCCTCTGCGTGGTCACCGCCGCCTACAACTTCGTCTTCTTCGTGGTGCTCGGCTACACGCCGCTCTACCTGCACCTCGACGTCATCCCGCTGGGCCTGGCCTTCACCGGCTGGGGCCTCGGCCTGGCCGCCGGCATCCTGCTGGTCGGCCACCGGCTGGCGCACCGGATCGGCGCCGTGCAGACCGTCGGCGTCGCCATCGCCGGCCTGCTGGTCTGCATGGTGCTCTTCGCGACCTCCACCGGAACCGCCATGTCGCTTGTGGTGCTGGTGCTGGCCGGCCTGTTCATGGGCCTGGCCAACGCCAACCTCACCGACCTGGCCCTGGGCCTCGGCTCCGGCGACCGCCGGGTCGCCACGGGGGCGTTCAACCTGGTCCGCTGGGGCGCCGCCGCGCCGGCCCCGATCATCTCCGGCAAGCTCGCCGAGCACGGCCTGGCCCTGCCGTTCTGGGTCGGCTTCGGGGTGCTCGCCGTCGGCGTGCTGGTCTACCTCGCCTTCGCGCACGTGATGGCCGCCGGCTACGGCGAGCGGGTGCTCTGGTCCCGGTGGAACTCCGCCGCCCGCCGCAACGAGCACGCGCCGGAGGAGCCGGTCGGCGAGGCGTACTGAGCCCGCGGAGGGGCCCTTCCGCCGGGGCCCCTCCCAGGTTCGGTCAGCCCAGGGCGCGGTAGAGCAGGTAGAGGCCGATCACCGTGCCGAAGACCACGATGAGGGTCTTCAGCACCACCGGCGGGAGCCGGCGGACCAGCCGGGCGCCCACGTACCCGCCGACCAGGGTGGCCGGCGCGACCACCGCGACCGCGGCCCAGTGGACCGGGCCGAACAGCGCGAACACCACAAGCGTGGTCAGCCCCACCATGGCCGAGAGCAGGTTCTTGATCGCCGACACCCGGGCCAGCGTGGTGTCCAGCACCAGGGCCAGGCCGGCCACCAGCATCACCCCGAGGGCGGCGCCGAAGTAACCGCCGTACACCGTCCCCAGCGCCACCATGGCCTGCACGGTGACGGTACGGCGGCGCGGGGCGAGGTCGGCCGGATGGCCGACCAGCCGGCGCAGCGGGTCCTGGAAGGCCAGCACGGCGGTCGCGCCCAGCACCAGGAACGGCACCACCAGTTCGAACGCGCGCGCCGGGGTGGCCAGCAGCAGCACGCAGCCGACGACCGTGCCGGCCACGGCGGTGGGCAGCAGCGGCCAGAGCGCCCGCCCGCGGGGCAGGTCCGCCCGGCTGCCCGCCACGCTGGCCACGTAGCCGGGGAAGACCGACACCGAGTTGCTGACGTTGGCGGGCACCGGCGGAAGGCCGACCGCGATCAGGGCCGGGAAGGTGATCAGCGAGCCGCCCCCGGCCACCGCGTTCACCGTGCCCGCGGCGAGACCGGCGGCAATCAGCAGCGCGACGTCGGAGAGCTCCATGATCCCGCAGGCTAGCCCGCCCGAAAGACCCCCGCAGAACCGCCGCCCCCGGCCCCCGCGCCTCAGCCGAGTTGATCAAGAGGTTTGCGTCAGGATCCGGCCTCGCCGCGACGCAAACCTCTTGATCAACGCCGGGAAGCACGGCGGATCGCGGGGTGGAAATGGGGGCGGGGTGCGCGTCGTTAGGATGAACAGCGCGACGGACGAGTCGACCGGGCGGTCGCGTCGACGGGCTCCGGCCCGTCGCCGAGGAACGTCCGGACTCCACAGGGCAGGGTGGTTGCTAACGGCAACCCGGGGTGACCCGCGGGACAGTGCCACAGAAAACAGACCGCCGGCCCGACACGGGACGGTAAGGGTGAAACGGTGGGGTAAGAGCCCACCAGCATCCCGGGTGACCGGGATGGCTCGGTAAACCCCACCCGGAGCAAGGCCAAGAAAGAGCCGTCACCGCAAGATGACGGCTCGCGCAGACGCTTGAGGGCGGCCCGCCCGATGTCTGCGGGTAGGCCGCTGGAGCCTGCCGGCGACGGCAGGCCGAGATGGATGGCCGCCGCCGGCCGCCCTTCGGGGCGTGCCGGTGACAGAATCCGGCGTACAGGTCGACTCGTCCGTCGCCCAGAAGGTCAGCCACCCCCTCGTGGTGGCTGACCTGCTGTGTCTTCGGGCGCTGCTGGTTGTCCATGGTCGTCATTGGTCGACGTTTGACGGCCCGTTGGCGGCCCAGGCGGCCCAGAGACGGCCCAGCTCAGCGACACCGCGGCGGCGGCCTGTAAATCCGTCCCGAAAGCTACAGAGGTTCGAATCCTCTACCCGCCACCAGGTGCGAGAAGGCCCTGACCAGCAGAAGTGCCGGTTGGGGGTCGTTCTCGTCTAGTCCGGCTGAGTCCAGCCATCACCCGTCGTCGCTCAGGGTCTGGGGGCGCATCGGGGGGACGATCGAGACTGGCTGCAATCCCTCGAAGCCGTCCAGACTCCCTCGCATCATCCGTCCCGTCGGAATGGGTTTTTGCGCACCACCACCCGTTCCAGTGCACTGGCCGCTTCTCGGACAAACTTGGACGGCTCTCCGCATAGCCTCCAGATCGGAGGATTTCTCGCTTAGCCGTCATAGGCTGCGGAAGGAGCATCATGCGAAGGAAACGGATCGCCGGGCTGGCTGTGTTGGCGGCTGCTGCGGTGCTGTCCGCCGCTGGACCACCCGTCCTTGAACCTGTCTTCGCCGATGACGGGCCCCGGCATGACGGGGACCACGGCCCGCCGCCCACCCATGGCCGGCCAGGTGCAGCTGAGGGCCTGGGGCAGCTGAACGGGCTGCTGCCCCGGGACAAGCTGACCTTGGGCAGCGCGATCCAGGTCGATCTGAGCAAGGAGACGGTGCGGCTGCCGCTGTACCCGGGCAGGGGCCCCGACGGCGAGACGGTGTGGTTCGTGCTGATGGACGCCTCCGACGAGGGGTTGGCGGACGACCTGGGCGTGAACTTCGCGCCCAAGCTGGCCAACCTCGCCATCAGCTGCCGCGAGTGCGTGCAGACGGTGACCCTCGACTCGCCCACCCCGCAGGAGAACCGGTTCGGACCCGCGGTGGTCAACTTCCAGGGCGTGCCGGACTTCAGCCCGACCCGCGTCGCGGAACCGGGGCCCAACGGCTTCCCGCTCGCCGAATTCCAACCCGGGGCGGTAGCCGGCGAGGGGTACAGCCCGTTCATCCGCATCAAGGGATCCAACGTCGTCTACAACGCCCCGATCGTGGCCACCGGCGACGGCCCCGACTTCGACGTCAAGCGCCACACCGACACGGGCGACCGGGTCTTGGGCGTGCACATCGCACCCCCCTCACCGCCCGGCCAGTTCAACGAGTCCTGGGTCGACATGCTGTTCGTCAAGGGCTTCGACGCCGGCCAGCCGATCCTCTACCTCAGCACCGACGCCGGTCAGCCGCTGACCGCAGTGCTGGAGCGCTCGACCTTCGTACCCGCGCTGGACAGGGCGGCCTTCAACGGCGGCGACGACTTCCTCGGCTCCGCCCGCGAACGGCTGTTCGGCTTCATCAACGGCCAGACCGGCGCCGACAACCCCGAGGCGCAAGGCTTCGTCCACCTGGCCGAAGACGGGCACATCTCCCAGGACGCCCGCGCCGACAACGAGCGCCTGATCAACGCGCTGCGCAACGGCGGTGACCTGCTCAACGTGTTCGGCGACTTCCCGACCCTGGCCGACCCGCGTCACTCCCACGCCTACAGCCCGCTGTGGGACGCGCAGCTCGGCCTGTGGACCGAGAAGGCCGTCGAGCAGGGGCTCAACACCCGCCAAACCGACGAGGTCGAGGTCTTCAACCTGGCAGCCACCCGACCCGACCTGCTGACCGGCGTCGACCCGGCCACCGGCGAACCCGCACCCTACGGCTCGGTCGGCGTCGACATCAACTGCGCGGTCATCGGCTTCACCGCCGCGGCACCCACCGCCAACCTCGCAGAACCGGCCCGCAAATCGCAGTTCCCACCCAGATAACCGGCACAGCACCAGCCGCCACGGCGGGCCCCTTCCGGGGCCCGCCGTGCGCTTCGCCACGTGTGCGGCGTAGCGGTGACCGGACTCGCAAAACCGACGACTTCTCGCTTACAAGGCGTTTGCGGCGAGAGTCGTAGTGTCCGCTGACGTCCACCGGGTACAGGCCGGAGGCGACATCCGTTCGCACTCATCCGGCTTCGGCCGCCACCGTTGATGTCAATGGCTGATGTCAGGTCGCCGTTGCTGTCGGCCCTCGACCCGAGGCACGTGACACCATCGTTGACAAGTTCGTTCGACTCGGCTGTACTGCGCCCCGTGCCAGAGATCCACATGACCAGATCCGAACGACGCGCTATCGAGAAGGCATGGCGCCAGGTTCCCTTCGCGACCCGCCTGGACGTCCTGCGGTCGACAAAGCGGGGGCAGCCCTACCCGGATCCCGCCGTGGACATGGCCGCCGTGCAATACGCCCACCTGGTCCTCGGACAGAAGGTCCTACGCCACGCCCCAGGTTTCCTGCTAGCCGCGGGGTTCCTGGTGATCGCCGTCGCGGTGATGGCCGGCAATTCGACCATCCTGTACGTGGGCGGGGCTTGCGCCTTCCTGCTGAGCGCCTACGTCTGGGACCTGAGGCGAGACGCCAAGAAGATCGCCGCCGTGCCACGGAACGACCCACCGGACGCGTGACCGCCGACCCGTCACGCCCCATCCCAGCGCAGGTCCGCGCCGGCGGCGAGGTCGTCCTGGCCTGCCGTTGTCGCAGCGGCGCGCCCGGAGACTGATCGCTACCCCGTGCATGACCCCCGTTGGGGGGATGCGGTCTAACGCTGTTGACCGCTGCCATCTGGTGGCGGCCCGCATCGACGAGCAGGTGCCGTATCCCGTCGGTTGACGTTTGGGTCCTACCCGCATCGAGGCTCGCGCTGCCTTTTTGCTGCCTCGCTGCCTAGCGCCTCGCCTATGAGGCATAGTCCGGATCTCCTTGTGCCGCGGGTCGTGGTCGTTGATCGGCGGGTCTGGTTATCTGCCGCTGCACGATTTCCTGGATTGACAGGCGTCGACACCACGACGGACGTACGACAGCGGATGGATCGTGCTCGCGACTCGCGGCCTGTTGGTCGTGAGCCTTGTCGTGGGATGCTCAACGGGCGAAGGGAGCGGCAGGTGGATCGACAGAAGTTGCGCCGGGTCGCCGATGGGCTTCCGTTGGTCGGTGTGTCGCTTGGGTTGGGTCATTACCTCATCGACGAGAGGCTTCTCGGTCATCATGGCGGTGGCCTGGCCGCTGTCGGTGTCGAGTTCGTTGGGTTGCTGGTCATCAGTTGGGTGCTGCGCAGGGTGTCCGGGATGACGTGGCGCGAGGCGCTGTGGCCGCGACGGGAGCCACCGCCGTGGAGCCAGTTGCCACCGAGCATGGCGTCGGTCAACGAGTTGGCCCAGGCCGGGAGGAAGATCCAGGCCATCAAGATGTACCGCGAGCTGACCGGCGCGAGTCTGGCGGCGGGCAAGGAAGCCGTGGAGGCCATGATCGTCCGCCGCAGCCTTCCGTGAGCCGGCACCGCGAATCGAGCCTGCTCCGCCGATCGCGCTCGTCGACGCCGTTGGCCGTCCGGCGGTGTGGCCGACCGCGCCGGCCAATGCCGGCGCCTCAACGCGATCGCCAGGTCGAAGAGCAACTTCGTCCGCAACAAGCCGTTGCGGCAGAGATGTACAACCAGAAATCGGCGATTGAGCAGCTACTGAACAACTACGCCCAGATCGAGCGCATCGAGGCTCTCGCCCAAACATTCGAACCAGCGCCTATCGAGAGGCCATCGGCTCCCAGGCGATGGCCAAGCACCGCGGTTCTTAACGACTTCTGTCGTACGGTCGCGACTATCTTGTCCGCTTGGGGCATTCCGCAGGACGGTCCCGTCTTAATTGACCAAGAGGCTGAAGACCTAGTGATCGATGGGAAGCCTCGGGCGAGCCGCGGGAAGGGCATGAGATCGATCCTCCATGCTGCTTTTACACTCGGCCTAGCCGAGTACTGCATAGAGCGAGAGTTGCAGCATCCTGGGTTCGTCGTTCTTGACTCCCCGCTTGTCACGTATCGTGAGCCAGACAGCGTGGTGGAGGACGTGGCTGAGGGTGAGGAGTTCGTCACTCCCAATGTCGTCTCCGCGTTCTACCGCTACGTCGACACAGAGTTCGACGGGCAGGCCATCATTATCGAGAACACGACTCCGCCGTCGGAACTTTCCGAGACGGCCGACGTCCTCTTCTTCACCAAGCTTGCCGACTTTGGTCGCTATGGCTTCTTCCCGTTGAAAGGCGGCGGGAACGGAGACTGAGCAGGCGCGGTGGTGCTCCTGGCTGGCTGGGACAAGGTGCGCGGAATCTCCGCTTAGTCGCGCTCAGGTCAACCAAAGCGGATCCGCGTCCAAGAGCCATCACGCCATCCCGTATGCCGCCGACCCGCCCTTCTGGGGAGCGGGCCGCCGCTCGGCTCGCCACGTCAAGCGGGCCTTGACGCACGTTCGGACGCTGGCGAGCCGGGCGGTGGTCTGCTCGGCTCGCCCGGGTCGGTGGCATACGGGATGGTCCACCCCAACCACCCTCGGACCGCGACCAGCCAGCGGTACCCCGACCATCCTGGAGTCGTTGTGCCCCCGCCGGAGGCGCAGTAGGTGCAACCCCGCGACCGCCGCCAGCTCGCCGGCGCGGCCGGCGTGCGCTTCCCTACGCCGCGCGGGCTCGTGGCCGCGCGGCCCGGCCGGCTGCCGGCCCACCACCCTCACCCGCCAACGGCCTGTCGTTCTGTGGCGGCCCTCCGGGCTCCCGCCTTCCGCGCCAGCCGCCGGGCGTCAGGCGTGACGGCCGCAGAGCGCCAGCGGCAGCGGCCGGCGCGCGCCCAGGCGGCGGCGCGTGCGGCCCATTGCGGGCCGCCTTGAAGACGTACAGAAACTTTGAACCGCCCCGCCGGCAGCCGGCTGTGTCCCGTCACGGGACATGCTTGACAGTCGCGTCCCACCTGATGCTTGACCACCGCTATCGGGGCGTGGCAGCGTCCGTCACAATCCGTGCGCGCTGGGCGTGTCGTCGAGTCGGCGTACCAGGGCCGGGGTTCCGGTCGTGTCTTTGGCCGCGTCGGTGTTCGGAGGTTGGAATGACGGATTGGCAGACCCTGAGCGAGCAGGTGCGGTCGCGAGTGCTGGCCGTCAACGCTGGTACGGCGGTGGCATTCGCCGCTATCACAGCGGAGCGGCTTATGCGGCTGGACCCGCAAAGGCTGCCGTTCACGCAGAGCCTGCGACCTCTGCTCGACCTGGTGTGGCGTGCTGCCGCCGGCGATCAGACCGCCTTCAAGCCGATCGCCGTCGCCCTCGGCCAGTTCTACATCAGCGAGTACTGCCACAACGATGGGCCGGACGGTCCGGATGACGCCGACGATGACCCCGCCGCAGCGACCCTCTACGCGGCGGAGTGCTACCTCCACGCGGAACCAAGGTTCGCCGCAAACGTCGCAGGCCGGGCCATCGCCGCCGTCGAGTACCGCATGGAACTGGCGACCGAGGACTACACAGGCGACGAGGCCATCGACGCCGATGCTGCGATGGATGCGGAGGCACGGCAACAACTTGCCGACCTCGACGCCCTCGCGCGGCACGCCACGAAACTCTCGCGTGCCCGGTTTGGTCTCCCTGCTGACGACCGGGAGTACCTCCTGGCCGCCCTACGCAACATGGTTACCGTGCCGACTCCCACCCCGAGCACCTGCGAGGGCTGACACGAATCCGTACGGCCAGAGTTTGGTCACTGGCTGTACTGCGACCCGACTCAACCATCTAGGCTGCCCCGTCCAGCATCACCTGGGACGGCTGCGGCACTTCTACGCCTCGGCGCTGCTCGACGCGGGGGAGAGCATCAAGGCCCTCGCCTCCTACCTCGGCCACTCCGACCCCGGATTCACCCTCCGGGTGTACACGCACCTCATGCCGGCCAGCGAGGAACGCACCCGCAACGCCATCGACCGACTGTTCCGGCCCCGGGTGGTTGACGGCCCAGAGACGGCCTGAGGTGAGGGAGTGGCCGTATTCGCCCAGCTCGCGCCTATGCTCTCACCAGAATCCGGCGTACAGGTCGACTCGTCCGTCGCCCTACGGCCCGGTTGTCCGGTTCCGCCCACGTGCCGGGACGCCGGTTCCAGGGATCGCCAGAGGCGGATTTTCCGCGGGCGCAACTAGGATCGTGGCGTGGTCCGGGCGGAGGTCATGCGGGACGAGCAGCGGTTGCGCCGTATCGAGGCGGTGACCGATGCCACCCTGTCCCGACTCGACGTCGCCGACCTCTTCGACGAACTGCTCGACCGGGTGCGGGACCTGCTCCAGGTCGACACGGCCGCGATCCTCCTGCTCGACGTCCGCGCCCAGCAGCTCGTGGCCACCGCCGCCCGGGGGCTGGAGGAGGAGGTCCGGCAGGGTTTCCGGGTCTCCGTCGGTCGCGGGTTCGCCGGCCAGGTCGCGCTCACCCGGCAGCCGGTGATCCTCCAGACCGTCACCTCCGACAACGTGGTCAACCCGATCCTGCTGGACACCGGGGTGCAGTCCCTGCTGGGCGTGCCGATCATGGCCCGGGGCGAGCTCGTCGGGGTCCTGCACGTGGGCACCCTGACGCCCCGGCGGTTCGACCTCGACGACGTCCGCCTGCTCGAACTGGTCGCCGACCGGGTCAGCCTGGCCAGCCGCGCCCGCGAGAACACACTGGACCAGGCCGCCGCTCTGGCGCTGCAACGCAGCCTCATCCCCACCGAGCTGCCCCACCTGCCCGGCCTGGAGCTGGCCGGCCGGTACGTCCCCGGCCACGCCTCCGGCGTCGGCGGCGACTGGTACGACGTCTTCACCCTGCCCTCCGGCTGGGTGGGTGTCGTCGTCGGCGACGTCTCCGGGCACGGGCTCCAGTCCGCCGTCGTGATGGGCCGGGTCCGCAGTGCGCTGCGCGCCTACGCGCTGGTCTGCGACGACCCGGCGGAGGCGCTCACCCTGCTCGACCGGAAGGTGGTCCACTTCGAGGCCGGCAGCCTGACCACGGCCCTGTACGCGATGATCTCGCCCGACCGGGAGACGCTGCTCGTCTCGGTGGCCGGCCACCCGCGTCCCGTGCTGGCCGGGCCCGGCCTCCCGAACACGGTGCTCGCGGCGCACATCGATCCGCCGCTCGGCGCCGGCCGCCAGGACCAGACGCGGCACAGCATGACGTTCGACTTCCCGCCCGGCTCGGTCCTGGTCGCCTACACCGACGGCCTCGTCGAGCGGCGCGGGGAGCTGTACGACACGGGTGTGGCCCGGCTGATCGAAGCCGTTCCGCTGGCTTCGGTCGACACCGTGACCGCCACCGTCATGGCGGCCCTGGACACCGAGCATCCGGCCGACGACATCGCCCTGCTGGCCGTCCGCCGGTCGCTCCGGTAGCCCTCAGGTCACCGCGGCCAGTTCCGCAGCAGGGCGTCGAGGGCGTCGAGCGTGCGGGACCAGGTGGCGTCGGTCGTCCGCGGGGTGTGGCGGAAGCCGCCCGCCCGCTCCAGCGACACGTAGCCGTGGAAGGTGCTGTGCAGCAGGCGTACCGCGTCCGTCTGGTCGGGCTCGGCGAGCTGGTAGCCGCGCAGGATCGCCCGGGTCATCTCCGCGTGCCGCCGCGCCGCGCTCGCCTCCGCGGTCTCCCGGTCGAGTTGCAGCTGTGCCGCGGCGTACCGGCCGGGGTGCGCGATGGCGTAGTCGCGGTAGGCGTTGGCGAACGCCACCAGCGCGTCCTTGCCCGCCCGGCCGGCGAGCGCGTCGGCGGCCCGGTCGGCCATCTCCGCCAGGGCCAGCACGGCCACCCGGGCCCGTAGCTCCTGGGCGTTCCTGAGGTGGAAGTACAGGCTGGCGTCCTTCACCCCGAACCGGCGGGCGAGCGCCGAGACGGTCACGTTCTCGAAGCCGACCTCGTCGGCCATCTCCGCCGCCGCCAGGGTCAGGCGTTCGACCGTCAACCCGGTACGGGCCATGTGTCCCACCCCACGTCTAGATGCTCAAGTTCTTTACCTAGGAGGTCTAGACTAGCGCCTATGACACCCCTCACCGAGCCCGACATCCGGGCCTCCTTCGTCAATTGCACCAAGGGCGAGGCGAAGCGCCTGGCCGTGCCCCGGGATCTCGCCGAGCGGCCGTGGGCCGACCTCGACTTCCTCGGCTGGCGCGACCCCGCGGCGGCGGAGCGCGCCTACCTGGTCGCCGGGTCCGGCACGGGGCTGCTCGGGGTGGCCCTGCGCGTGGCGCCGCAGACCGGGCGCGTCCGGCGGAGCATGTGCTCGCTCTGCCTGACCACGCACACCGGGGACGGCGTCTCGCTGATGACCGCCCGCAAGGCGGGGCGGGACGGCCGGGCCGGCAACTCGGTCGGCAGCTACCTCTGCACCGACCTTGCCTGCTCGCTCTACCTGCGGGGGAAGAAGAACGCCGGACGGCGCCTCGACGAGTCCATCACGCTCGCCGAGAAGATCGACCGGACCACCACCAACCTGGCCGCCTTCCTCCAGCAGGTTCTCGGATAGGCCCGCGCCGACCCCTCACTGTCGACGGACCCCGCCGGCCAGGCCCAGCCAGGCCGCCAGCGCGGACAGTTCCGCGTCGACCGCGGCCGTCACCCCGGCGGTGAACGGCACGTCCTGGTGGACCGCGTCGACCCGCAGCACCGACGCCTTCCGGTCGGCGGTCGCGTCCACCTTGCCCACCAGCCGGTCGTGGTGCAGCACCGGCAGCGCGAAGTAGCCCCAGCGCCGCTGTGCCTTCGGCACGTACATCTCCAGCCGGTAGTCGAAGTCGAAGAGCTCCAGGGCGCGCCTGCGGTCGTGCGCCAGCCGGTCGAAGGGGGAGAGCAGCGCGGTGCGCCCGCCGAAGGGCGCGCCGTCGAGCGCCGCCGGATCGACCCGCCAGGCGCCGGCCGTACCCTCGATCTCCGCCGGCTCGCCGGCCTCGCCGACCACCAGCGGGCGGGCCACGCCGAGCGAGCGGAGCAGCCGCTCGTCGCGGAGCCGGCGGGCCTCCTCGGCGGGGACCGCCGGCGTGCCGGGTGGGTAGACCCGCTCGGCGAGGTCCCAGGTGCGTTGCCGGCCGACCCGGCCGGCGACGGCGATCTCGCCGCGTGCCGCGAGGAACTCCAGCATCTGGGTGACGTTGCGGTTGTTCGTCCAGCCGGTCGACGGCCACGGCACCGCGCTCCGGTCCTCGACGTCGCGGCTGAGCAGCGGCCCGGCGTCGCGCAGCAGATCCAGCACGTAGCGGCGGAAGGCGTCGTTCGCGGCCAGCCAGTCGCGGTGCCGGCCCGGCTCGGGCCAGGCGGCCATCTCGGCGAGGTGCAGCCGCAGGTCGGTCATCGGCCGCACCATGGCCCGGTGCTCGAACAGGCTGCGGTCCCGCTCCAGCGCCCGGGTCAGGTCGCTCGGCCGGTAGCCGGCGCCCAGCCGGGTCCAGGCGACCAGATCGGCGTTGGGGGCGATCGCGGCGGTGGGGTCGATCTGGAGGAACGTCAACCGGTCCACCAGCGCCAGCAACTCGGTGGGGCGGTGCGCGTCGAGCAGTTGGGCGCGGACGGCGACCCGGCGGGCGGTGGCGCGGTCGAGCCGGTGCGGAACCATGCGGGCGAGACTAGCCGGGCCGGTCAGGAGGGGCAGGGCAGCCGCTCCAGCGGGGCGGGGCTGTCCCCCCGGCGCACCACCTGCGCGAAGCAGCCGTCGGCGTCGGCCCGCTGCCAGCCGAACACCGACGCGGCGGTCTTCGCCACGCGCACCCGGAAGACCAGCCGGACCTCGGCGGCGGCCGCCGCCACCGTGAGGACCTCGACGCCGTCGACGGTTCCGGCGGCGCGCCGCAGGTCCGCCTCCCCGGCCGACGGTTCGGCCAGCAGGACGGCACGGGTGCGTTGGGCGGTGGCCGTGACCTCCCGGTCGGCCCGCCGTTCCAGCCGATGCTGGGACCGGTCCCGCAGCAGCGGCACCCCCACCGCCAGCCCGACCGCCGCGAGGGCCGCCAGCGCCGTCCCCACCGCCAGCCGGCGGCGCAGGCGGGCCGACCGTCCTCCCCCGAAGCGCACCCGGGGATTGTCCGACACCGACCCGGCAGCCGGCTGCCCCGTCTTTCGCCGTTCCGGCCCGGAACCGCCCTGACCAGGTCTAATGTGGAGGACATCGGCGACTATTTACGGCGTTCCGGTGGCGGCCGGGCGGTTCGCGGTGCACAGTGATCGCATGAGCGACGACGGACGTGGTGGGCACTACTACTGGTGCACCCGACACCACCGGGTCGAGACCGATGCCGACGTGTGCCCCGCGAAGCACGTTCTCGGACCGTACGCCTCAGCCGCCGACGCGGAGAACGCCCTGCAGCAGGTGCGGGAGCGCAACGAAGCGTGGGAAGCCGAGGACGCCCGTTGGGCCGGGGAGGACAGGTAGACGGCGCGGGACGGCCCGCGTCGAGGTGATCCGTGCTCCCGCGAGGGCGGGAGCACGTCCCCAGGAAAGGGAACCGAGATGGCCGAAGCACAGCAGGCCACCCGCCCGGCCGCGAAACGGACGACCGCGAAGAAGACCACCGCGGGCAGGACGACGACGGTCACCAAGGCGTCCCCGAACGCCTCCGGCGCCGGTGCCGGCCGGGTGCCGGCGAAGACCGGGGTCGCGCGGAAGGCCGCCGCCAAGAAGGTCGTGTCGGCCGCCCGGAAGGCGCCGGCGAAGAAGGCCCCGGCCACGAAGACCACGGCCAAGAAGGCGCCCGCCACGAAGGCCACCACCAAGAAGACCACCGCGGCGGCGAAGAAGACCACGCCCGCCAAGAAGACCACCGCCGCGAGGAAGACCACCGCCGCCAAGAAGACGACGGCGGCGAAGAAGGCCCCGGCCAGGAAGACCACGGTCGCGGCGAAGAAGGCTCCGGCCAGGAAGACCACGGTCGCGGCGAAGAAGGCTCCGGCCAGGAAGACCACGGTCGCCGCGAAGAAGGCTCCGGCCAGGAAGACCGCCGCCGCGAAGAAGGCGCCGGCGCGGAAGACCACCACGGCGCCGCCGGCGAAGAAGACGACCGCGGCGAAGAAGGCCCCGCCGAAGAAGACGACCGCGGCGAAGAAGGCCCCGGCGAAGAAGACCACCGCCGCCCGCAAGGTCACCTCCACCGGGCAGAAGGCCACCGTCGCGGTGAAGAAGACCGGCGCGGCGGCGAAGAAGACCGCCGCGAAGAAGGCGCCGGCGAAGAAGACCACCGCCGCCAAGGCCACCGTGAGCCGCCCGAGCGGCGGCGCCCGCAAGGCGGCGGCGAAGAAGGCGCCGGCCAGGAAGGTCACCGGCACCTCCTCCGCCACGGCCCGCAAGTCGGCGGGTCGCAAGGCCACCTCCGCGGCGTCGTCGGTCGGCCCCGTCGAAGCCCGGACGAGCACCTCGACGGGAACCCACAAGCGGCTCACCGCCGCCCGGAAGCCGGCCGGCACGCGGGTCGTGGCCGGCCGGTCCACGGCCAAGCCGGGAGGCACCGCGCGGACCGCGGGCTGAGATCCGGGTTCCGCCGCCGACCGGCGCACCGCCGGTGGCAACTCCGGCGCGGCGGATCCGACGCCGCCGCTCACCGGCCGGGAGCCGCTGGCCGGTGAGCGGATCACGCGGAGCGCTGTCAGGATTGACCCCGTGGTGATCCGACGCGTACTGGCGCCCCGCATCGACTTCGGCGCGCTGCGCCGCGAGCTGGGACTTCCCGAAGACTTCCCGGCCGCGGCGCAGCGCGAGGCGGACGCGGCCGCCGCCGCGCCGCTGCCGGCCGTCGCCGACCGGACCGACATCCCGTTCGTCACCGTCGACCCGGCGACCTCGCGCGACCTCGACCAGGCCATGCACCTCGCCCGCCGGCCCGGTGGCGGTTTCCGCGTCCGGTACGCGATCGCCGACGTCTTCACCCACGTCCGCCCCGGCGGGGAGCTGGAGGCGGAGACCTGGCGCCGGGGGCAGACCGTCTACCTGCCCGACGGGAACGTGCCGCTGCACCCGCACACGCTCAGCGAGGGGGCGGCCAGCCTGCTGCCCGACGCCGACCGGGCGGCGGTGCTGTGGACCATCGACCTCGACGCCGACGGCGGCACGGTCGCCGTCACGCTGGAGCGCGCCCGGGTGCGCAGCCGGGCCAAGCTCGACTACTCCGGGGTGCAGCGCGACGCCGACGCCGGCCGGCTGCCCGACCCGATCGCCCTCCTGCCCGAGATCGGCGCCCTGCTCACCGCCCGCGGGTTGCGCCGGGGCGCGATCAACCTGCCGCTGCCCGAGCAGGACGTCGAGCCGGACGGCGACGGCTGGCGGCTGGTGCTGCGCGGGCCCGGCCCCATGGAGGAGCACAACGCGCAGATCTCCCTGCTCACCGGGATGGCCGCCGCCGACCTCATGCTGGCCGGCCGGATCGGGCTGCTGCGCACCATGCCGCCGCCCCGACCGGAGGCGGTCGACCGGTTGCGGCTGGCCGCCGGGCCGCTCGGCGTGCCCTGGCCGGCCGACACCCCGGTCGGCACGGTGCTCGTCGGGCTGGACGCCTCGCAGCCCCGCGCGGCGGCCTTCGTCGACCAGGCCGCCGAGCTGATGCGCGGCGCCGCGTACACGGCGTTCGACGGGCAGGTGCCCGAGCAGCCCGAGCACGGCGGGGTGGCCGCCGCGTACGCCCACGTGACGGCGCCGCTGCGCCGGCTCGCCGACCGGTACGCCACCGAGTTGTGCCTGGCCCTGCACGAGGGCCGGGAGGTGCCCGAGCACGTCCGCGCCGCGCTGCCGCAGCTGCCCGAGGTGATGGCGACGACCGACCGGACCGCGTCCGCGGCCACCCGGGGTGCCGTGGAGCTGGCCGAGGCGGTGCTGCTGGCGCACCGGGTGGGGGAGACCTTCGAGGCGGCGGTGCTCGACGTGGACGAGCCGCGGCCGGCGGGCAACGGCCGGGCGGGCCGCCCGCCGGGTGGCACCGTCGCCCTGGACGAGCCGCCGGTGCGCGGCCGCTGCACCGGTGACCTGCCGCTCGGCGAGCGCGTCCGGGTCCGCCTGACCGCCGCCGACCCGACCCAGCGCAAGGTGGCCTTCGAACGGGCGTGAGGCGCGCCGAGCGCGGGGATTGTCACAGCGCCCGGCCGCGCTGCCGGGCGGTGACCTTTGCGAGGATGAGCGCATGGCTTACGACGCGACCACGCTGCCCGACGTCTCCGGGCTGACCGTCGGCATCATCGGTGGCACCGGCGACCAGGGGCGGGGTCTCGCCTACCGGTTCGCCCGGGCCGGGCAGACCGTGCTGATCGGCTCCCGCGCCGCCGACCGGGCCGCCCAGGCCGCCGCCGAGATCGCCGCCCTGCCCGGCGTGCCGGCCGGCGCCACGGTGTCCGGCGCGGACAACGACGAGGTCGCCCGCCGCAGCAACGTGGTGATCATCGCGGTGCCGTGGGACGGGCACGCCGCCATCGTGGCGGCGCTGGCCGCCCCGCTCGCCGGCAAGATCGTCATCGACTGCGTCAACCCGCTCGGCTTCGACAAGCAGGGCCCGTACGCGCTGGCCGTGGCCGAGGGCAGCGCCGTGCAGCAGGCCGCCGGGCTGCTGCCCGACTCGCGGGTCTGCGCCGCGTTCAACCACGTGAGCGCGCCCCTGCTGGCGGATCCGGAGGTCGAGCGGATCGACCTGGACGTGCTGATCTGCACCGAGGACCGGGACCTGGTCGGTGTGGTCGCCGCGCTCGCCGCCCGGATCCCGGGGATGCGGGGCATCTACGCCGGCCGGCTGCGCAACGCCCACCAGATCGAGGCGTTCACCGCCAACCTCATCGCGATCAACAAGCGCTACAAGGCGCACGCGGGCATCCGCGTCACCGACCTCTGACCGTCGTACCCGTGCGGCACCATCGCCGCATGGAATGGCAACTGGTGATCGACTGTCGGGAGCCGTCGCGGCTCGTCGCGTTCTGGGCGGAGGCGCTGCGCTACCGGCCGCAGCCCCCGCCGGACGGGCACGCGACCTGGCGGGACTGGTACCTCTCGGTCGGCATCCCGGAGGAGGAGCTCGGCGACGGTGACTGCGCCGACCGGCTGGAGGACCCGACCGGCGCCGGCCCGCGGATCTGGTTCCAGCCGGTCCCCGAGCCGAAGGCGGTCAAGAACCGTCTGCACATCGACCTGAAGGTCGGTGGCGGGCGTGCGGTGCCGCTGGCCGAGCGGCGGTCCCGCGTGGACGCCGAGGTGGCCCGCCTGACCGCGCTCGGCGCCCGGGTGCTCGGCGGGATGGACGCGCCGGACAACGACCACTACTCGTTCCAACTGGCCGACCCGGAGGGCAACGAGTTCTGCGTGGTCTGACCGGTGCGGGCGGCGCGGCCGGGAGCCGCGCCGCCCGGCGTACGGTCAGAAGGTGTGTTCGGCGGCGGGGAACTCGCCGCCGCGCACCTCCTCGGCGAACCGGCGGGTGGCGTCGGTCAGCGCGCCGGCCAGGTCGGCGTAGCGCTTCACGAAGCGCGGGGCCTTACCGGTGCGCAGCCCGGCCATGTCCTGCCAGACCAGCACCTGCCCGTCGGTGTCCGGGCCGGCGCCGATGCCCACGGTGGGGATGCGCAGCTCGGCGGTGATCCGCTTGGCCACCTCACCGGGCACCATCTCCAGCACCACGGCGAAGGCGCCCGCCTCGGCCACGGCCCGCGCGTCGGCGAGCACCTCCTCGGCGGTGTCGCCGCGGCCCTGCACCCGGTAGCCGCCCAGGGTGTGCTCGCTCTGCGGGGTGAAGCCGATGTGCGCCATCACCGGGATGCCCGCCCCGACGATCGCCTCGATCTGGGCGGCGCAGCGCCGGCCGCCCTCCAGCTTCACCGCGTGGCAGCCGCCCTCCTTCATGAACCGCACCGCGGTCCGCAGCGCCTGCGTCGGCCCCTCCTCGTAGGAGCCGAAGGGCAGGTCGCCGACGATCAGCGCCTGCCGGGTCGCCCGGACCACCGCGCGGACCAGGGGGAGCAGCTCCTCGGCGGTCACCGGCAGGGTGGTCTCGTAGCCGAACACGTTGTTCGCGGCCGAGTCGCCGACCAGCAGCACCGGAATCCCCGCCTGGTCGAAGATCGAGGCGGTGTACTGGTCGTACGAGGTGAGCATCGCCCAGCGCTCGCCGCGCTCCTTGGCGGCGATCAGGTCTCGGGTGCGGACCCGTCGGGTGGCCGGCCCGCCGTAGAGGGCGGTCACCTCGGTCGGGGTGGACTCCACCATGACTCTCTCCTTCCTCGAGGCCGCGTTCGCGGTCCCCGGGTTCCGCCGCGATCGTCGCACCGGGGCACCGGCCGGGGGCAGGGCGGAGTGGAGGATTTCACTCCCGGCGGGCCGCCGGGACCGGGTCAGCCGTCCTCGCGCCAGCGGTTGGTGATCGGCAGCCGCCGGTCGCGGCCGAACGCCTTGATGGAGATCTTGGTGCCGGGGGCGGACTGCCGGCGCTTGTACTCGGCGGTATCCACCATCCGCAGCACCCGGTCCACGATCGCCGGGTCGTGGCCGGACGCGACCAGGCCCTCCCGCCCCAGGTCGCCGTCGACGTAGCCGATCAGGATCGGGTCGAGCACGTCGTATTCCGGCAGGCTGTCGCTGTCGAGCTGGCCGGGGCTCAGCTCGGCCGACGGCGGCTTGCCGATCGAGCTCTCCGGGATCGGCGGCGTCTCACCGCGCCGCTCGGCGTCGGCGTTGCGCCACTTGGCCAGCCGCCAGATCAGCGTCTTCCAGACGTCCTTGACCGGGTTGTAGCCGCCGACCGAGTCGCCGTACAGGGTGGAGTAGCCGACCGCCAGCTCGCTCTTGTTGCCGGTGGTGAGGACCAGGTGGCCCTCCTGGTTCGACAGCGCCATGAGGATCACGCCACGGACCCGGGCCTGGAGGTTCTCCACGGTCACCCCGGAGAGCGACATGTTGGCCAGGAAGGTGTCCACCATGGGCTGGATCGGCTCGATCCGGAAGTCGAGGCCGGTGCGTTTGGCCAGCTCCTCGGCGTCGGCGCGGGAGTGCTCGGAGGAGTGCTGGCTGGGCAGCGACACCCCCACCACCCGGTCGGGGCCGAGCGCGTCCACGGCCAGGGCCGCCACCACCGCCGAGTCGATGCCGCCGGAGAGGCCGAGCACCACCGACGGGAAGCGGTTCTTGTTGACGTAGTCGCGCAGGCCCACCACCAGCGCCTGCCAGACCTCCGCCTCGTCGGCGACCGGCGCGATGATCCCGCCGACCGCGACCTCGCCCACGGGCGCCGGGGGGAGGATGTCGCTGACCTTGGCCCGGACGATCCGCATGCCGCCGGCGACCTGCTCGCCGTCGACCGGCTCCTTGGCCGGCGGCAGGTCCACGTCGTGCACCAGCAGGTGCTCGACGAACTGGGGCGCCCGGGCGAGCAGCGTGCCGGTCGCGTCGACGATCATCGAGTCGCCGTCGTAGACCAGCTCGTCCTGGCCGCCGACCATGTTCACGTACGCGACGGCGGCGCCCGCCTCGGCCGCCCGGCGGCGGACCAGTGGCAGCCGGATGTCGTCCTTGTTCAGCTCGTACGGCGAGCCGTTGATGTTGAGCACCAGCCCGACGCCGGCGTGCCGCGCCACCGCGAACGGGCCGCCGGCCTGCCACAGGTCCTCGCAGATGGTCAGCGCCACGTCCACCCCGCCGATCCGGACCACGGTCAGCGCGTCGCCGGAGACGAAGTAGCGGTCCTCGTCGAAGACCCCGTAGTTGGGCAGGTGGTGCTTGAAGTAGGTGGCCACCACCGCCCCGCCGTGCAGCAGCGCGGCCGCGTTGCGGGCACCCCGGCCCGGCTCGGCGTCGGCGCTGACCTGCGGCGGGCCGTCCGCGTCGAGGTAGCCCACCAGGACCGGCAGGTCACCCAGGCCGTCGGCGGCCAGGTCGGCGGCGAGCCGGTGCAGCGCGGCCCGCGAGGCGGCGACGAAGGACCGGCGGAAGACCAGGTCCTCGACCGGGTAGCCGGTCAGCATCAGCTCCGGGAAGAGGGCGAGCTGGGCGCCGGCGTCGGCGGCCTTCCGGGTCCAGGCGCGGACCAGGTCGGCGTTGCCGGCGATGTCGCCGACCGTCGGGTCGACCTGGCACAGGGCGAGACGCAGGGTGGGCATGCCCTCATCTTGCCCCAGCGGCAGGGGCCGAATCCGACCGGACGCGGGAGACGCCGGGGGCGTAACGTCGGCGTAACGAGCCCGGTGGAGACTGGGCGGTCAGGCCGGGCCGGCCCGACCGGTTCGGACGTACGCGTCGCGAGGGGTGGAAGTGGACCGTCAGCAGGAGTTCGTCCTCCGTACGCTGGAAGAGCGGGACATCCGGTTCGTCCGGCTGTGGTTCACCGACGTGCTCGGCACGCTCAAGAGCGTGTCGGTGGCCCCGGCGGAGCTGGAGGCGGCCTTCGAGGAGGGCATCGGCTTCGACGGCTCGGCCATCGAGGGCTTCGCCCGGGTCTTCGAGTCCGACATGGTGGCCATGCCCGACCCGACCACCTTCCAGGTCTTCCCGTTCGAGGGCGGGGTCAGCGGCGAGAGCGCGCGGATGTTCTGCGACATCCTGCTCCCCGACGGCAGCCCGTCCTGGGCCGACCCGCGGCACGTGCTGCGCCGGGCGCTGTCCAAGGCGGCCGAGAAGGGCTTCACCTTCTACACCCACCCGGAGATCGAGTTCTTCCTGCTGGAGAACGGCCCGCAGGACGGCTCGCTGCCCGTCCCGGTCGACACCGGCGGCTACTTCGAGCACACCACCCACGCGGTGGCCCGTGACTTCCGCCGGCAGGCCGTGCTGGCGCTGGAGCGGATCGGCATCTCGGTGGAGTTCAGCCACCACGAGGTGGCACCCGGCCAGCAGGAGATCGACCTGCGCTACGCCGACGCGCTCACCACGGCCGACAACATCATGACCTTCCGCCACGTGGTGAAGGAGGTCGCGCTCTCCACCGGCGTCCAGGCCAGCTTCATGCCGAAGCCCTTCACCGACCAGCCGGGCAGCGGCATGCACACCCACCTGTCGCTGTTCGAGGGGGAGCGCAACGCGTTCCACGACGCCGGCGATCCGATGAAGCTCTCCAAGGTGGCCAAGTCGTTCATCGCCGGCCTGCTCACCCACGCGCGGGAGTACACGGCCGTCACCAACCAGTGGGTCAACTCCTACAAGCGGCTCTTCCCGCTGGCGCTGCCGGACCGGATCACCGAGAGCCCGGCGTACGTCTGCTGGGGTCACCTGAACCGGTCGGCGCTGGTCCGGGTGCCCGCCTACGGCAAGCCGAACTCGGCCCGGGTCGAGGTCCGCTCGCTGGACTCGGCGACCAACCCCTACCTGGCGTTCGCGGTCATGCTCGGCGCCGGCCTCAAGGGCATCGAGGAGGGCTACGAGCTGCCGCCGGGCGCGGAGGACGACGTCTGGTCGCTGAGCAGCGCCGAGCGCCGCGCCATGGGCTACGAGGCGCTGCCGGAGAACCTGGCCGAGGCGATCGACGTGATGGCCGGCTCCGAGCTGGTGGCCGAGGTGCTCGGCGAGCACGTCTTCGACTTCTTCCTGCGCAACAAGCGGGCCGAGTGGGAGCAGTACCGCCGCGAGGTCACCCCCTACGAGCGGCAGCGCTACCTGTCGCTCTAGATCACGGTGGTGCGGTGCCGCTATCGTCTGCGGCACCGCCCCGGCAGCCGCGTCGGGCGGGCGAGGCCGGGGAGGGCGTTCGGTGCTGGGAGACCTGCTCAACGGGGCGTGGCAGAGCATCGTGTTCGGGGTCGTCGGGGTGGCGCTGCTGGCCGCCGGCTTCGTGCTCGTCGACCTGCTCACCCCGGGGAAGCTGCGGGAGCTGATCTGGGTGCGCCGCAACGGCAACGCCGCGCTGCTGCTGGCCGCCAACCAGCTCGGCATCGCCGGCATCGTCTTCACCGCGATCCTCACCAGCTACAGCGACTTCGGCAAGGGGCTGGCCTCCACGATCATCTTCGGCCTGGTCGGCCTGCTCGTGATGGCGCTGGCCTTCTTCGTGCTGGACCTGCTCACCCCCGGCAGGCTCGGCGAGGTCATCTGCGCCGACGAGCCGCACCCGGCGGCCCGGGTCAGCGCGGCCACCCACTTCGGCGCCGCGCTGATCGTCTGCGCCTGCATCGCCTGAGCGCTGTCGTACCCGGGGCATAGCCTCCGGGCGTGAACCGCACCGACCGTCTCTACGCCCTGGTGGAGGAGCTGCGGGCCGTGTCGCCGCGGCCGCGCAGCGCCCGCTGGCTGGCCGGGCGCTTCGAGGTCAGCACCCGCACCATCGAGCGGGACATCACCGCGTTGCAGGGCGCCGGGGTGCCGATCTGGGCCGAGCCGGGCCGCACCGGCGGCTACGTGGTCGACCGCGCCCGCACCCTGCCCCCGGTCAACCTCACCCCGGGCGAGGCGGTGGCGATGGCCGTCGCGCTGCACCGGCTGGGCGGCACGCCGTTCGCCCCGGCCGCCGGCGCGGCGCTGCGCAAGCTGGTCGCCGTGATGCCGCCCGCCGACGCCGCCGAGGCGCACCGGCTGGCCGGCCGGGTGCACCTGATCGGCGGCGGGCCGGCCACGCCCGTCCCGGCCGCCGTGGCCGACGCGGTCTCCGCCCGCCGCGTGCTCCGCCTGCGGTACGCGGACCGCTCCGGCGCGGTCTCGGCGCGGGACGTGGAGCCGCTGGCCTACCTGGGCAACCCGACGCACTGGTACCTGGTCGCCTGGTGCCGGCTGCGCGACGGGCTGCGCTGCTTCCGCACCGACCGGATGGCCTCGGTGCACCCGCTGGCCGAGCCGGTGACCCGCGAGCTGCGCCCCGACGACCTGGACATCCCCGCCGGCCGGGTCCGTCCACTGAGCCTCGTGTGATCTCGGTGGAAACACCGACAGGACGGTGTCGCGGAGGTGACCGAGGCTGACTCCTGACGACGCCGGCCGACCGGCCGGCGCGAACCTCAGGAGGAAGCATGTCCAGCACGCCCGTCACCTGGTTCGAGATCGGCTCCGACCGCCCGGCGGAGGTGGAACGCTTCTACGCCGACCTGTTCGGCTGGACCTTCGAGGAGCAGGGCGGCCCGGGTGCGTCGTACCGGCAGACGGCCGCCGGCGGGGAGCGGGGGATCGGCGGCGCGATCCGGGCCACCGACGGCACCTCGTCGAACTACGCGATCTTCTACGCCGAGGTCACCGACGTGGCGGAGACCTGCCGGCGGGCCGAGGCGGCCGGGGGCAAGGTGCTGGTGCCGGTGCGCACCACGCCCAGCGGCCTGATCTGGGCCCACCTGCTCGACCCGTCGGGCAACCACATCGGCGTCTTCACCCCGCCCGCCGCCGGATGAGCGAACGGGTGCGTCTGTTGCCGTCCTGACGACAACAGACGCACCCGAAGCATCGCGGTGGATGGGTGGCCCCACCGGTGCCGGCCGGGAGGGAGGTGCGGCCAGTGCGGGGCCGGTGGGGCCACCCGGGATCAGTTGCCGGGCCGCTCGCCGCCGCCGCGGTGGCCGTGACCGCCGGGGCCCGGGAAGACCCCGGCCTCGGCGGCCTTCAGCACCGCGTCGGCCTGCTCCTGGGTGAGCTTGCCGTCCTTGACGGCCTGGTCGAGCCGGTCCTTCAGCGCGGCCTGCCGGTCCTCGGTCGACGGCCGCTCGGGCCGGTCGGCCTGCCGCTGCTCGCGCAGCTTCTCCAGCGCCGCGGTGACCTTGTCGGTCGGGACGCCCAGCTCCTTGGCGAGCGCCTCGGCGAACTCGGCCTGCCGGTCGGCCCGCTGCTGCTGCCGGTCGCTGTTCTGGTCGGTGCTCGTGCTGGCGCTCGCGGCCGGGCTCGGGCTCTTGTCGTCGGCGAGCGCCACCGTCGGGGCGGCGATCCCGACGCCGAGCACTCCGGCGGCGGCCAGGCCGGCCAGCAGGTGCTTCCTCGACATCTTGCGGATCATGCGGTTCTCCTCTGGGTGGTGGTGCGATGACGTCACCGACAGTGACCGGCGTAGCTGGGCGCGACCCGTGGCGAACCTGTCAGCGCGCTGGCAATCACCCCCGGAAAACAGGACAAACCAGTTGCCAGGGCACGCGGCGGGCGGCAGGGTGGGCCGGTCACCGACGGAAGGCGAAGCCGCATGACGAACCCCTCCATCCGCGAGATCGAGCTGTCCGAGCCGGGCTCGGGGCCGTACGGGATCACCGCCGGCCCGGACGGCGCGCTCTGGCTGACGCTGGCCGGCACTGGTGGCGTCGCCCGGGTCGGGCCGGACGGCGAGGTGCGGACGTACCTGGCCGACCCGGCGGAGAGCCGCCCGCTGATCATCACCGCCGGCCCGGACGGCGCGCTCTGGTACACCCGCTCCGGCGACCACCGGCTGGGCCGGATCACCGTCGACGGGCGGACCAGCTCCGTCGCGCTCCCGCCCGGGACCGCGCCGTGCGGCCTGGCCGTCGGCCCGGACGGCGCCCTCTGGTACGCCGGGATGGGCGACGACACCGTCGGCCGGGTCACCGTCGACGGGGCGGTCACCACGTTCCCGCTGCCGGTCGCGAAGGGCTTCCCGTCGATGCTGGCCGCGGGGCCGGACGGCGCGCTCTGGCTCACGCTCCACCAGGCCAACGCGATCGCCCGGGTGGCCCTGGACGGTCAGGTGACCCTGCACGCCCTGCCCACGGAGGCCGCCGGACCGGTCGGCATCACCCTGGGCGGCGACGGCGCGCTCTGGTTCGTCGAGATCGCCGCCGGTCAGCTCGGCCGGATCACGCCGGACGGCCGGATCGACGAGTTCCCGCTGCCCGACCGCGCGGCCCGCCCGCACGCCATCGTGGCCGACCCGGCCGGCGGCTGCTGGTTCACCGAGTGGGCCGCCAACCGTATCGGCCACATCGACAAGGCCGGCCACCTCACCGGACACGACCTGCCCACCCCGTCCTCGGAACCCCACGGCCTGACGGTGACCCCCGACGGCACGGTCTGGATCGCCCTGGAGACCGGCGCGGTCGCCCACCTCACCCCCTGACCCCGATGATCATGGGGTTGGCGGCGGTCGTGGGTCTTCGAACCGCCGTCAACCTCACACGTGGCGGCCGGGGTCAGCGGACGGCGGGGGAGACCGTCAGGGTGCCGGTGGTGGCGTCCAGGACGGCGGGGGTGCCGACCGGGACCGTCAGCTGGTCGGGGCCGTGGCCGATGGGGAGGCCGCCGAGGACGGGGACGCCGAGGTCGCCGAGGCGCTCGGTGAGCACGTCCGTGATCGTGGTGTCCCAGCCGTCGGCGCACTCGGTGAACTGGCCCACCGCGACACCGGCGATCCCGTCCAGGGCGCCGCAGCGGCGCAGGTGGGTGAGCATCCGGTCGACCTTGTACGGCGGCTCCTGCACCTCCTCGACCAGCAGCACCGCCCCGGTCAGGTCGGGCATGTCCGGGGTGCCGATCGACGCCGTGATCAGGCACAGGTTGCCGCCGAGCAGCCGCCCCTCCGCCCGGCCGGGCACCCGGACCGGGTACGTCTCCTCCTCCTTCACCGCCTCGACGGTCACCGGCTCGGTGGTCATCAGCGCGGCGTGCAGCGACTCCGCCGAGCGGAGCGGGGTGCGGTCGTCCCGCCAGGCCGCGCCCGGGCCGTGCACGCCGGCCAGCCGGGCGCCCCGCCAGAGCGCGAACTGCAACGCCGTGATGTCGGAGAAGCCGGCCACCACCTTCGGGTCGCTGCGGACCGCCGCCATGTCGATGAGGTCCACCACCCGCTGCGCGCCGTAGCCGCCCCGGGTGCAGATCACCCCACGGATCTCCGGGTCGGCGAACGCGGTGTTCAGGTCGGCGGCCCGCAGCTCGTCGGCGCCGGCCAGGTAGCCCTGGCGGGCGTACGCGTGCGGCGCGGGCACCGGCCGCAGCCCCCAGCCGGTGAGCAGCTCGATGCCGCGGGCCACCCGCTCCGGGCGGGTCGGTCCGGAGGGCGAGACCAGCATCACCTGGTCGCCGGGGCGCAGGACCGGTGGGCGCAGGCAGTCGTCGGTGGCCACGACGGGAGCCTAGTGCGGCCGAGCCGGACCGACCGTGGTCGGGCGCACCGGATAGCCTCGACGTCGTGGCGACCGCGCTGGTGATCGAGAACGACCCGACCGACGACCTCCGCCGCCTGGGGGAGTGGCTCACCGAGGGGGGCCTGGACCTGTGGGTCCTGCGCCCGCACGCCGGCGACGAGCTTCCCGCCGACCTCGACGGGTACGTCGCGCTCGTGGTGCTCGGCGGCGAGCAGCAGGCCTACCCGCAGGCCGACGGGAGCCCCGGCGCGCCCTGGTTCCCGGCCCTCGAAGGGCTGCTGCGCAAGGCGGTCCGGCAGCGGATCCCCACCCTGGGCGTCTGCCTCGGCGGGCAACTGCTGGCCGCGGCCCACGCCGGGCGGGTCGAGCGCAGCCCGTCCGGGCCCGAGGTCGGGCCCGCGGTGGTCGGCAAGCGGGACGCCGCCGACACCGACCCGCTCTTCCGGTACGTCCCGTTGATGCCGGACGTGCTCCAGTGGCACTCCGACGAGATCACCGAGCTGCCGCACGGGGCCACCCTGCTGGCCGCCTCGACCCGCTACCCGAACCAGGCGTTCCGCCTCGGCGACCGGGCGTGGGGGCTCCAGTTCCACATCGAGTGCGACACCGCGATGATCGCCGACTGGGCCCGCGACTCCGAGCTGCTGGCCGAGCTGGGCTACGACCCGGAGCTGGTGGTGGCCGCCTGCGACCGGGTGATGGCCGACGTGGAGGAGGTCTGGCAGCCGTTCGCCGTCCGGTTCGCCGCCCTCGCCCTCGGTGAGCTGGACGACGCCACGATCCCGCGCCCCAGCCTGCCGCTGCTCGGGCACTGACATGACCCGACCGACCCGGGGACGCCTGGCCCGCTACGGCTTCGCCGAGGCCGACGGCGGGGCGCGCGCGGCCGACCTGCTCGGCCCGGACGGGCTCGGATTGTGGCGTACCGAGGAGCAGGAACCCGCCGACGAGGCGGCCGGCGAGCTGCTCGGCGCGCTGTCCCGGGCCGCCGACCCGGACCTGGCGCTGCGCCAGCTGCACCGCCTCGTCGAGGCGGAACGGCGTACCGGTGAGAAGCCGGAAGTGCTGCACGCGCTCGCCGCCGACCCGGGGCTGCGCCGCCGCCTGGTCGCGGTCCTCGGCGCCTCCTCGGCGCTCGGCGACCACCTGGTGGCCAACCCGCGGCAGTGGGCCGTGCTGGCCACCGAGCCGGACGGGCTCGCGCCCCGCGCCGACGGCCGGCTCGACCTGGCCGCCGCCGCCCGGCTGACCGCCGCCACCGGCCCGATCCCGGTGCTGCGGCAGGCGTACCGGTTGGCGCTGCTGCGGATCGCGGCGGCCGACCTGACCGGCGGGCGCGGCCTGGAGCAGACCATGGCGGCGCTCTCCGGGCTCGCCGACGCCACCCTGGCCGCCGCCTACGACATCGCGGCGGACGAGCTGCCGGAGGGCACGCCCCGGCCCCGGCTGGCCGTGGTGGCGATGGGCAAGTGCGGCGGCGACGAGCTCAACTACGTCTCCGACGTGGACGTCATCTTCGTGGCCGCCACGGACGAGGACCTCGCGGCCGCGACCCAGGTCGCCACCCGGCTCATCCACGTCTGCGGGCTGGTCGCCTGGCCGGTCGATGCCGCGCTGCGTCCCGAGGGCAACCGGGGGCCGCTGGTCCGCACCCTGGCCAGCCACCTGGCCTACTACCGCCGCTGGGCCCGCACCTGGGAGTTCCAGGCGCTGCTCAAGGCCCGGCCGGCGGCCGGCGACCTGGCGCTGGCCCGGGAGTGGATCGACGCGCTCGCCCCGCTGGTCTGGAGCGCCGCCGAGCGGCCGGAGGCGGTCGAGGACGTCCGGGCGATGCGCCGCAAGATCATCGACCACATCCCGCCGAAGGAACTGGAACGCGAGATCAAGCGCGGCCCGGGCGGGCTGCGCGACATCGAGTTCGCCGTCCAGCTGCTCCAGCTCGTGCACGGCCGGGGCGACGAGTCGCTGCGGGCGCCCGGCACCATCCCCGCCCTGCGCGCGCTGGTCGCCGGCGGCTACGTCGGCCGCGCCGACGGTGAGGCGCTGCTGCGCGGCTACCGCTTCCTGCGCGGCGTCGAGCACCGGCTCCAGCTCCAGGGGCTGCGCCGCACCCACACCGTGCCGATCGAGCCGGACGCGCTGCGCTGGCTGGCCGCCGCGCTCGGCCACGCGGCCACCCCGGGCCGCAGCGCCGTCGAGGAGTTCCGCGCCGAGTGGGTCACCCACGCCACCGAGGTACGCCGGCTGCACGCCAAACTGCTCTACCGGCCGCTGCTGGAGTCGGTGGCCCGGGTGCCGGCCGAAGGGCTGCGGCTCACCCCCGAGGCGGCCCGGCACCGGCTGGAGATCCTCGGCTTCGCCGACCCGGCCGGGGCGCTGCGTCACCTCCAGGCGCTCACCGGCGGCGTGAGCCGCACCGCCGCCATCCAGCGCACCCTGCTGCCGGTGCTGCTCAGCGAGTTCGCCGACGCGCCCGAGCCGGACCGGGGGCTGCTCAACTACCGGCAGGTCTCCGACAAGCTCGGCAGCACCCCCTGGTACCTGCGGCTGCTGCGCGACTCCGGCCCGGTGGCCCGCCGGCTGGCCCGGGTGCTCTCCTCCTCCCGGTACGCCGCCGACCTGCTGGCCCGCGAGCCCGAGGCGCTGCGGCTGCTGGCCGAGGACACCGAGCTGACCCCGCGCCCGCGGGAGGTGCTCGGCGAGGGCTTCACGGCCGCGGCGGCCCGGCACGACGACCCCGTCGAGGCCACCCGCGCCGTCCGCGCGCTGCGCCGCCGCGAGCTGGTCCGGCTCGCCTGCGCCGACGTGCTGAGCCGGGCCGGCGCGCTCGCCCCGCTCACCCCGCGAACGGCGGACGGCGGCGGGCGCGTGCCGACCCTGGCGGACGTCAGCGCCGTGGGCGTCGCCCTCTCCGACGTCGCCGACGCCACCCTGGCCGCCGCGCTGCGGACCGCCCGTGCCGCCCAGCCCGGACCGCCCGGCCTGCGCTTCGCGGTGATCGGCATGGGCCGGCTCGGCGGGCGCGAGTCGAACTACCTCTCCGACGCCGACGTGCTCTTCGTCTACGACCCGCCGCCGGGCGCCGACGAGCGGGCCGCCGGCGCCGCCGCGCACGCCATCGCCGAGGAGCTGCGCCGGCTGCTCTCCGCGCCGGCCCCCGACCCGCCACTCGGGGTCGACGCCGACCTGCGCCCCGAGGGCCGGCAGGGCCCGCTGGTACGCAGCCTCGCCGCGTACGCCCAGTACTACGCCCGCTGGTCGAAGGTGTGGGAGGCGCAGGCGCTGCTGCGGGCCCGGTTCGTCTGCGGCGACGCCGACCTAGGCGCCGAGTTCGAGGCGCTTGTCGACCCGGTCCGGTACCCGGCCGACGGGCTGACCCGCGAGCAGGTCGTGGAGATCCGCCGGATCAAGGCCCGGGTGGAGACCGAGCGGCTGCCCCGGGGCGCCGACCCGGCCACCCACACGAAGCTGGGCCGGGGCGGGCTCGCCGACGTGGAGTGGGCCGTGCAGCTGCTCCAGCTCCGGCACGCCGGCCGGCTGCCCGCGCTGCGCGGCACGCGTACCCTCGACGCCCTCGCCGCGGCCCGGGACGCCGGCCTGGTGGATCCCGAGGACGCGGCCGAGATGGCGGCCGGCTGGACGCTCGCGGCCCAGGTCCGCAACGCGCTCATGCTGGTCCGCGGCCGGGCGGGTGACCAACTGCCCCGGCACGGGGTCGAGCTGGCCGGCGTGGTGCGGCTGCTCGGCGGGGACGACCCCGGCGAGTTCCTGGACGAGTACCTGCGCGCCGGCCGGCGCTCCCGCGCGGCCATGGAGCGGGTGCTCGACGCCCCGGCCTGACCGGCCGCCCGCCCCGGTCAGCCGCCGACGGTGTACGTGCCGGCGCGCGGGACGGTCACCGTCGTCCACTCGCCGTCGGTGGCGAGCGTGGCCCCGCCATTCACCGTGAGCCAGCGGTCGTGGCGGACCCGCACCGGCACCAGGCCGGGGGCGGGGGCGCGGAAGGTCACCGTGGCGGCGTCCTGGCGGACCAGCTCGCCGGGTGCGCCGACCAGCGGAGTCGGGTCGGCGACCGCGTAGAGCCGCCAGTGCGGGTCGGACCAGACCTCCGCGAGGTACGGCAGGCCGGCCCGGACCAGTTCGGCCTCCGGCCGCCCCACCCAGGACAGCTCCACGTCGGGCACGGCGACGTACTGCACGGCGTTCTCCGCGAGCCAGGCCCGGTAGGTGTCGGCGGTCAGCGGGACGCCGGTGCCGGACGCGCCGGGAACGGTGGTGAAGAAGAGCGGGTTGCGGGCGATGTCGGCCTGGCGCAGCCAGCCCCGGGCCAGCGGCACCTCGCCGAGGTGCGCGGCCTCCCAGTAGTTGCGGGTCGGCGGCACCTCCACCCGCCCGGTCAGCCCGCGCCGGTCCAGTTCGGCGCGGAGCGGCGCGAAGTACGCCGGGTCGGCCGTGGGGTCGTCCGCGCTGGCCAGGTCGGCGGTGACCACGGGCGGCTGCCACCAGCAGACCGCCGCGAGCAGCGCGGCCAGCGCCACCGCACCCACCGCCCGACGCCGCCGTGCCGCCGCCGGCCCCGGTTCGCCCGCGGCCGGAACCGACCGGTGGTCGGTCAGCCGGCGGGGGAGCGCCGCGGCGGCGGCCAGCACGGGCAGCGCGAACATCACCACCAGCCGGGTCGCGTTGAGCCCGACCGGGGTGTGCAGCAGCGCCGCGGCCAGCACCCCGGCCGCCGAGAGCAGCGCGCCGGCCCGCACCGGCCGGTACGCCACCAGCGCCGCCACCAGCAGGCTGGTCACCACGGCGTGCAGGGTGTCGGCGCGGCTGATGTTCATCCAGCCGCCCTCGCCGAAGAGCAGCCCGGTCACCGCGAGGGGCGCGGCGGCGGGCACGGCGAGCAGCAGACCGTCGGCGTACCGGCGGGTGAGCAGCAGCGCGGCGGCCGCCAGGCCGACGAAGAGCCCGGCCACCGGGCTGGCCGCGGAGGCGAGCAGGGCGGCCAGGCCGGCGAGCACCGCACGCGACAACCGGGCGCGGCCCGTGGCCCCGGGAGGCAGGGTCAGGGCGAGCAGCGCGGCCAGGCCGAAGGCGACCCCGAGGGCGTACGTCACCCGGCCGGAGACCAGGTTGCCGGCGATGGTGAGCACCCCGACCAGGCCGCCCAGCAGCGGGCGGGGCACCCCGGTCCGGATTAGCAGGGCCGCGAACGCGGTGGCCGAGGCCAGCAGGGTGAGCGCCCCGGTGGGGCGGACCCCGAGCAGGGCCATCAGCGGCGGCGAGACCAGGCTGTAGCCCCACGGGTGAACCCCGCCGTACCAGCGCAGGTCGACCGGGGCGGCCCCGTGATCGGCGAAGAATCCGGCCCGGGCCACCTGGGCGGACAGGTCCGAGCCGGTGGCCGGCAGGGTGAGATACAGCACGGCGAGGACCAGCGCGGACGCGGCGCACACCGCCACCACCCGACCGCCCCGCATGCCCACCTCCTGATCGCGACCCACCGTACTGGCAGCATGTCCGGCGTGCCTCACCACCTCTCGCGCTGGATCGGCCTGGCGGGCTCGGTGCTGCTCGCCGTGGCCGCCTACCTCGGCGGCGCGCTGCCGCACGGTGACCTGCGCCCCACCCCGGTCAGCATCTGGCAGGGCCCGAACGGACCCCTCGTCATCGGTCTCTGGCTGGTCGGCACCGCCCTGCTGGCCTGGGCCTGGTGGTCGCTGCGCGACAGCGCGCCGTCGACCCGCTGGGTGCTCGTCACGGTCGCGCTCTGGCTGCTGCCGATGCTGTTCACCCCGCCGCTGGGCAGCCGGGACGCGTACGCCTACGCCTGCCAGGGCGCCAGCTTCAACGCCGGGATCAACCCGTACGAGCAGGGCGTGTCCGCGCTGCCCTGCCCCTGGCTGGACACCATCTCCTACATCTGGCGGGACACCCCGGCGCCGTACGGGCCGCTGTTCGTGGTGCTCTCCGGGGCGGTCGTCTCGGCCGCCGGGTCGCTGGCCGGCAGCGTGGCGCTGTTCCGGCTGCTCGCCGTCGCCGGGGTGGCGCTGACCGCGTGGGCCCTGCCGGTGCTGGCCCGCCGCTGCGGGGTGCCGCCGCAGCGGGCGCTCTGGCTGGCGCTGGCCTGCCCGCTGGTCCCCGTGCACCTGGTCTCCGGGGCACACAACGACGCGCTCATGGTGGGCCTGCTCACCGCCGGGCTGGCCGTGGTGGCGGCCCGGCCGGGCCGGCCGCTGCCGCTGCTCGCCGGTGGGCTGCTGCTCGGCCTCGCCGCCGCCGTCAAGGTCACCGCGCTGGTCGTGGTGCCGTTCGCCGCGCTGGCCGCGATCGTCGGGCCGTACCGGATCCGGGCGCTGGTCCGCGACGGCGCGTGGGTGGTCGGCGCGGCCGTGGCCGCCGTGGTCGCCGTGACCCTCGCGGCGGGGCTCAACTTCGGCTTCATCAGCGGCCTGGAACAGGGCGGGCTCGTGGTGGCCTGGACGTCGCCGCCCACCGCGGTCGGGCAGACCGCCGGGTACGTGGCGGCGATCTTCGGGGCGCACATCGACGCGCTGCCGGTCACCCGGGGGATCGCCGTGGTGGTGCTGGTGGCGGTGCTGGTCTGGCTCTGGTTCCGGGCGCTGCGCCGCGGGGAACCCTTCTGGCACGCCGGCCTGGCGCTGACCGCGACGGTCGCGCTCTCGCCGCTGTTCCACCCCTGGTACTGGATGTGGCCCCTCACCGTGCTCGCCGCCACCGCCCGCCGCACCGGGTGGTTCTCGCTGGTCGCGCTGGTGTCGTCGTTCCTGGTCCTGGCCGACGGCACCGGCCTGCCCCGCTGGACCAAGATGCCCGGCGCGCCCCTCATGACGCTGTTGGTGATCGTCGTGGTGGTCCGGTTGGTACGTTCGGCTCGGGCGGCCCGCCGGCCGGTCCCCGCCGACCGAGGAGCCGACTGAGGAGAGGTGCCGGTGAGCGAGCCCGGCGCGGTGCCCGACGGACCGGTCCGCCCGGTGGCCGCCGCGCTCGCCCGCTACGCCGGACTCGCCGGCGCGGTGCTGCTGACCGTCGCCGGCTGGCTCGGCGGCGCGCTGCCCGACACCCCGGCCGTGACCAGCCTCGGCGACGCCTGGCGGGCCCCGCACGGGCCGGCGGTGCTCGGCTGCTGGCTGGTCGGCACGGTGCTGCTGGTCGGGGCCTGGTGGTCGCTGCGCTGGGGCGCCCCGTCGGGCCGGTGGGCGTACCTGACCGCCGGGCTCTGGGTGCTGCCGCTGCTGGCCGCGCCGCCGCTGGGCAGCCGGGACGTCTACTCGTACGCCTGCCAGGGCTGGTCCTGGACGCACGGCGCCGATCCCTACCGGGTCGGGGTGGTGGCCGCCGGCTGCCCGTGGGCGGACAGCGTGTCGCCGATCTGGCGGGACACCCCGGCGCCGTACGGGCCGTTCTTCGTGCTGCTGGCCGGCCTGGCCGTGCTGCTCGGCGGTGGCCTGGTCGGCGCGATCGTGCTGCTGCGGGTGGTGGCCGTGGCCGGGGTGCTGCTGGCCGCGTTCTGCCTGCCCGGGCTGGCCCGGGCCGTCGGGGTGCCGAGCCGGCGGGCGGTGTGGCTGGCGCTGGCCTGCCCGCTGGTCGGGGTGCACCTGGTGGCCGGCGCCCACAACGACGCGGTCGGCCTGGGGCTGCTGCTGTCCGGCCTGCTCCTGCTGGTCCGCCGGCCCGGCCGGCCGCGGACGCTTGTCGTCGCCGGGGTGCTGCTCGGGCTGGCCGTTGCGGTGAAGGCCGTCGCCGTGGTGGTGCTCCCGTTCGCGGCGCTGGCCGCCGTGTCGGGCCGCCACACATGGCGTGCGCTGCTGCGCGACGGCGGCCGGCTGGCCGGGGGAGTGCTGGCCGCGCTGGTGGTCACCAGCCTGGCCACCGGGCTGGGTCCGGGCTGGGTGCGCGGCGTGGCCCGCAGCGGCGACTCGGAGCAGTGGACGTCGCCGCCGACCGCGGTGGGTCTCGTTGTCGACTACGCGGGCGCCCTCGTCGGGCGGGAGCCGGACGCCGTGCCGGTGGTCCGGGCGGTCGCGCTGGCCGTGCTCGCGGTGCTGCTCGTGCTGCTCTGGTGGCGGGCGTGGACGGCGCTGCGCCGGCTGGGCGACGTCCGACAGCGGACGGCCCGGCTCCGGGTGGCCCTGGCCGGGGCCGGCCTGGCGCTGGCCGCCACCGTGCTGCTCGCCCCGGTCTTCCACCCCTGGTACGCGACCTGGCCCCTCGCGCTGCTCGCCGTGGCGACGGTCGCCGTGGCCCGGACGGTGTGGTTCGTGGCGCCCTGCGCGGTGGCCTCGGTGCTCACCCTGCCCGACGGCACCAACCTGGCCCGGTTCACCAAGGCGCCCGGGGCGATCCTCATGACCGCGCTCGTGGTGACGGTCGTCGTGGCCGCGATGCGGGCCCGCCGCGCCCGGCGGCACTGACCAACCGGGCCGGCCCCGCTGTCGCGGAGCCGGCCCGGCCGGTGCTGTGGAGCGTGTCGCGCCGAGAAGCTCAGCAGTCGAAGTACATGGCGAACTCGTGCGGGGTCGGGCGCAGGCGCACCGGGTCGACCTCGTTGGCCCGCTTCCACGACACCCAGGTGGAGATCAGGTCCGGCGTGAACACGCCGCCGTCGAGCAGGTAGTCGTGGTCGGCCTCGAGGGCGTCGAGCACCTCCGGCAGCGAGCCCGGCACCTGCTTGACGTCGCCCCACTCCTCCGGCGGCAGGTCGTACAGGTCCTTGTCGATCGGCGCCGGCGGCTCGATCTTGTTCTTGATGCCGTCCAGGCCGGCCATCATCATCGCCGAGAAGGCGAGGTACGGGTTGCTGGACGGGTCCGGCACCCGGAACTCGACCCGCTTGGCCTTCGGGTTGTTGCCGGTGACCGGGATCCGGGTGCAGGCGGAGCGGTTGCGCTGCGAGTAGACCAGGTTCACCGGCGCCTCGAAGCCCGGCACCAGGCGACGGTAGGAGTTGACCGTCGGGTTGGTGAAGGCCAGCAGCGACGGCGCGTGGTGCAGCAGGCCGCCGATGTACCAGCGGGCGTTGTCGGACAGGCCGGCGTAGCCGGTCTCGTCGTAGAACAGCGGCTCGCCGTTCAGCCACAGGCTCTGGTGGGTGTGCATGCCCGAGCCGTTGTCACCGAAGAGCGGCTTCGGCATGAAGGTGGCGGTCTTGCCGTTCGCCCAGGCCTCGTTCTTCACGATGTACTTGAAGAGCTGGAGCTGGTCGGCCGAGTGCAAAAGGGTGGAGAACCTGTAGTTGATCTCCGATTGGCCGGCGGTGCCGACCTCGTGGTGCGACCGCTCCACGGTGAAACCGGTGTCGACCAGGCGGCGGACGATGCTGTCGCGCAGGTCGGCGTAGTGGTCGACCGGCGGCACCGGGAAGTAGCCGCCCTTGTACGCGGTCTTGTAACCGCGGTTGCCGCCCTCCTCCTCCCGGCCGGAGTTCCAGGCGCCCTCGATCGAGTCGATGTAGTAGAACGACTGGTGGGCCGAGGTCTCGTGGCGGATCGAGTCGAAGATGTAGAACTCCGCCTCGGCGCCGAAGTAGGCGGTGTCGGCGATGCCGCTCGCCGCCAGGAACGCCTCGGCCTTCTTCGCCACGTTCCGCGGGTCCCGCGAGTAGGCCTCGCGGGTGAACGGGTCGTGGATGAAGAAGTTCAGCGCGAGGGTCTTCTGCGCGCGGAACGGGTCGATGAAGGCGGTCGCGACGTCCGGCAGCAGGAGCATGTCCGACTCGTGGATCGCCTGGAAGCCACGGATCGACGAACCGTCGAACGCGAGGCCGTCGGTGAAGAGGCTGTCGTCGACGGACTCGACCGGCAGGTTGAAGTGCTGCATCACGCCGGGCAGGTCACAGAAACGTACGTCGACGAACTTCACGCCCTCGTTCTTGAGGTATCGCAGGAGTTCCTCGGGATTGGCGAACACACGTCCTCCTGGCAGGTCCACTCCGGTGGCTGGCTACCTGACGAAGCTATGGCGGCGGGGTTGCCCGGCCGTGTCTCCTCTGTTTCCGCCGTGTTACGTCCCTCGCGCAGCGTCATCCCGGCCGCTCAGCCGCCGCCGGCTCTCCGTTCGGACGATACCCGCTGCGCCGGTCTGCCGCTGATTGATGGCTTTGGTCCTGTTTCCCGTCCCGTGCCGAACCGCGCATCCGGCAGTGACCGGCACCCCTGCCCGCCGCGGCGCTCCCGGCCCCGGGCCGGCCGCTGGCTACCCTGACCGCTGTGACCGATACCGCCGCCGTGCCGGTGCCGCCCGCCACGGACCCGACCTTCACGCCCCCGAGCCTCGGCCGCCGCTTCGGCGCCCTGGTCATCGACTGGGTGCTCTGCCTGCTGATCGCCAACATCTTCGCCGACCCGGTCCGCGACGGCTGGCCCCCGGTCCTGGTGCTGATCCTGGAGTACGGCTTCTTCCTCGGCCTCTTCGCCCAGACCCCCGGCATGTACGTGACCCGGATCCGCTGCCTGTCCTGGGCCGACGGCGGCCGGATCGGGCTGTTCCGGGCGCTGCTGCGCGGCGTGCTGCTGGCCCTCGTGGTGCCCGCACTGATCATGGACGGGCACCGGCGCGGCCTGCACGACCGGCTCACCGGGTCGGTCGTCGCCGACGCCCCCCGCCCCGCCCGCCGCTGACCCCGGCACAACGACGAAGGAGCCGGCCCCGCGCGGGTCCGGCTCCTTCTCGCGTACGACGGGGGTCAGCGACCCCGGGTCTGGCGGAACGCGCCGCGCGGCGGCCGCATGTTCTTCGGGACCGCGCCCTTGGGCATCTGCGGGCGGGCGGTGAGCGCCTTGAGCCGCTTGTCGAGGGCGTTGACGTCCTTGGGGGCGAGGCTGCGGGGCAGCCGCATCAGCGTCATCCGCAGCTTGCGGATCGGCAGCTCACCCTCGCCCTGGCCGATCACGTAGTCGTGCAGCGGGGCCGAGCCGATCACCTTGGCGAGCCGGCGCTTCTCCTGGCCGAGCAGGCCGCGCACCCGCTGCGGGTTGCCCTCGGCCAGCAGGATCACGCCCGGCCGGCCGATCACCAGGTGCACCATGTCCATCTGGGTGGTGGAGCTGACGGCCGGGGTGACCCGCCAGTCGCCGCGCATGCTCTCCATGATCTGGGCCGCCGCACCGGGCTGGCCCTCGGCGGCGTTCATCATCGCCTTGTTGGACCGCAGGTTGAGCACGATCAGCACCGCGAGCAGGGCGAACAGGATGCCGATGGGCAGCCAGATCCAACCCCAGAGGAGCACCGCGACCACGGTGAGCGCGAGCGGGATCAGCACCGCCGCCGCGGTCAGCGGCGCGAACCACCGGTCCTGCTTGGCGGTGAACTGGAACACCATCCCGATCTGCTTCAGCCGCTGGCCGAACGAGACCTTCTCCTGCGGGTTTGCCATGCCGCAGAGTCTAGTGGTCCCCGCGCGACCCGTTGATCCGTGGCCGCCCCTCCGCCGCGGCTGAGTACCTTACGTCCGCCTGGGGCCGCTGAGGCCCCCGGGTAAGGAGGGGGAACGGCCGAAGATCAGGCAGCGCACCCATGCCCTGGGGGCACCTTCGCGCGGAAAGTCGATGTCGACAGGGAAACACCGCACGACAGGAGAACCGAGATGTTCGGCAACGACGCAGACCTGCTCCTCAGCATCCACCGCAGCCACGCCTCCGAGCTTCAGGCCGACGCGGCCCGCGACCGGCTCGCCCGGTCTCTGCCCCGCCGCCACTCGCGGAGCTGGCTGGGCCGCCGGCAGCACACCGCCCGCACCACCGACGCCCGCCGGTGACCGCCCCGGCGCTGCCCGCGCACCCGACCGCCGCACCACCCGCCCCGGACCGGACCCATCCGGCCGGGGCGGGTCACGCCGGGCCGGCCGTCTCGGGCTGGTCTGGTGCGGCCGGGGCGGATCACGCCGGGCCGGCCGTCTCGGGCTGGTCTGGTGCGGCCGGGGCGGATCACGCCGGGCCGGCCGCCTCGGGCTGGTCTGGTGCGGCCGGGGCGGGTCACGCCGGGCCGGCCGCCACGGGGGCGGCCGGACCGGCGGGGAACCGGCCGGTCGGCGGGGACGGCGCGGGCGTACGCCATGGCATGCTCGACGGCGTGACCGCACGCGCCGCCAGCACCGTCCTCGTCGGCCGCCAGCCCGAGCTGGCCAGGCTGCGCGAGGCGCTCGGCCGGGCCCGGGCGGGCGACCCGGTCACCGTCCTGGTGGGCGGCGAGGCCGGGGTCGGCAAGACCCGGCTGCTGGAGGAGTTCGGCGCGCACGCCACCGGGGCCGGCGCGCGGCTGCTGATCGGCCAGTGCCTGGAACTCGGCGAGGCCGGCCTGCCCTTCGCGCCGTTCGCCGCCGCGCTGCGCGACGTGCTGCGCCACGACGGCCCGGCCGCCTTCGCCGGCTACGAGGCCGAGTTCGCCCGGCTGCTGCCCGAGCTGGCCCGGGTGCCGGCCGGGGCCGCCGCGCCCACCGGGCTGCCGGTCTCCGACACCCCGCGCGGCTACCTGTTCGACCTGGTCGCCGACCTGTTCCGGCGGATCGCCGAGGAGCGGCCGCTGGTGCTGCTGATCGAGGACCTGCACTGGGCCGACCGCTCCACCCGCGACCTGATCGGCTTCCTGGTCCGGGCCGCCCGGGCCACCCGCCTCGTGCTGGTCTGCACCTACCGCACCGACGAGCTGCACCGCGGCCACCCGCTGCGTCCCTTCCTCGCCGAGCTGGACCGGGCCCGGGGCGTGGACCGGATCGAGCTGGGCCGGCTGGACCGGGACGGCACGGCGGCCATCCTCGCCGACCTGCTCGGCGCCGAACCGGTCGCCCGCGCCGTCGACGACGTGCACGGGCGTACCCAGGGCAACCCGTTCTTCATCGAGGAGCTGGCCGCGGCCGGCGACCCGGTCGGCTGCGCGGTGCTGCCGGAGACGCTGCGCGACCTGCTGCTGGCCCGGGTGGACCGGCTGCCCGAGCCGGCCCAGCGGGTGCTGCGGATCGCCGCCGCCGGCGGCACCCGCTTCGCCCACCAGCTCCTCGCCGAGGTGGCCGGCCTGCCCGAGGCCGAGCTGGAGGACGCGCTGCGCGCCGCCGTGGCCGGCCAGCTCGTGGTGGCCGACCCGGACGGCGACTACGAGTTCCGGCACGCGCTGTTCCGCGAGGCCGTCCACGACGACCTGCTCCCCGGCGAGCACGCCCGGCTGCACGCCCGGTACGCCGCCGCGATCGAGGCGCAGCCGCACCTGGTGGCCGCCGGTCGCGCCCCGGCGGAGATCGCCCACCACTGGTACGCGGCCCACGACCACCCCCGCGCCCTCATCGCCGCCCGGGCGGCCGCCGGCGCCGCCGCCGACCGCTACGCGTACGCCGAGCAGAGCCGGCTGCTGGAGCGGGTCCTGGAACTGTGGGAGCTGGTGCCCGACGCCGCCGACCGGCTCGGCATGGACCACCTGCGGGTGCTGGAGGAGACCCTGGCGGCGGCCACCACGGCCGGCGACTACAACCGGGCGCTCACCCTGACCCGGGCCGGGCTGGCCGAGGTGGACACCGCCGCCGAGCCGCTGCGCGCCGCCGGCCTGCTCCACCGGCGCGGCCGGCTGCTCGCCCTGCTCGGCAAGAGCGACGGCACCGCCGAGGTGGGCGAGGCGTACCGGCTGGTGGCCGGGGTGCCGGACACGTCGGAGCGGGTACGGCTGCTCGCCGACATCGCCGCGCACCTGGTCAAGATCGACCCCGGGCAGGCCGCCGCGGTGGCCGACGAGGCGATGGCCGCGGCCGAGGCGGTCGGCGAGGACGTGGCCCTGCTGCCCACCCGGATCGCCCTCATCTGCCGCACCGACCAGGCCCCCGACCTGGGGCTGTCCGAGCTGCGCCGGGCCGAGGCCCTGGCCCGGGCCACCGCCAACGCGCCGGCGCTGGTCAGCGCCCTGGTGTACCTCTCCGACGTGCTCTACGAGCTGGGCCGGTACGCCGAGTCGGAAGAGGCCGCCGAGGCCGGGGTGAGCGAGGCGCGCCGGGTGGGGATCAGCCGCTCCACCGGGGCGTACCTGCTGTCGAACCGGGCCGAGGCGCTGATCGCGCTGGGTCGCTGGGACGAGGCCGACGCGGCCTGCGCGGAGGCGGCCCGGATCGACCCGCCGGGCGTCTCCGGGCTGCACTGGCTCCAGCTCCGGGCCGGGCTGCGACTGGCCCGCGCCCACCCCGCCGCCGACGAGCTGGTCGGCCGGGCGCTGGCCTTCCTGGCCCGGCCCTACCTCTGGCCGAACCACCGGCTGCCGCTGCGCGAACTGCGCATCGAGGCCGCCCTGGCGGCGGACGACAAGGTGGCCGCGCTCGCCGCGAGCCGGGCCGCCCTGGCCGACGAGCGCCTGGTCGACCTGCCCCGGGAGGGCTGGCCGGTGCTCAGCGCGGTGGCCCGTGCCGCCGCGCTGGTCGGCGACGCCGCGCTGGCCGCCGAGGCGTCCGCCGTGGCCGCCGTGCTGCCGGCCCGCTATCCGGCGGAGCTGGCACACGCCGCCCAGGTCACCGCGATCCTCACCGGCGTCGAATTCGATGCCGACATGCCCGGCGCTCCGGCTGAGCAGTCCGGCGCCGCGATCGAGCGTCGCGGCGGGCCGGCCCAGCGGCCGGGGGCGGCGCTGCCGGCGTGGCGGGCGGCGGTGGCGCAGTGGCGGGCGGTGGGGCAGCCCTACCCGCTGGGCCGGGCGCTGCTCGCCCTGGCCGAGGCCGCCGCGGCGGCGGGCGAGCGGGACGAGGCGGCCGGCGCGGTCCGCGAGGCCGCCGAGATCGCCGCCCGGCTCGGGGCCGCCCCGCTGGGCGAGCAGGCCGCCACCCTGGCCCGGCGGGTCGGGTTGCGCGGCGCCGGCCGGCCCGGTCCGGATCTGCTGACCAGCCGGGAGCAGGAGGTGCTCCGGCTGGTCGCCGAGGGGCACAGCAACAGCCGGATCGCCGAGCGGCTCTTCATCTCGCCGAAGACGGCGAGCGTGCACGTGTCCCGGATCATCGCCAAGCTGGACGTGACCAACCGGGTGGAGGCCGCCGCGCTGGCCCACCGCCTCGGCCTGCTCGACCCGACGCCGCCCGCCGCCCCGGCTCAGCGGCGGGGCAGGTAGATCCGCCAGCAGGGAACTTCGACCATCCTGAGCGCGCCCACGCCGGGTCCGATTCGCGCGTCCAGGCGGGCGGCCAGCGGCGAGCCGGCCGGTGCCACCCAGGCGGCGTCCGGATCGGCGTCCACCGCCCGCCGGTACGCGGGCAGCCGGTCGAACCCGGGGCGCAGCTCGTCGTCGACCACGGCGCAGCGCACGTCCTCGCCTGCCGCGAAGGTGAGCCGGTTGCAGGTCCAGTAGCCGGCGCGCACGTGCCGCACGCCCAGCGCGCCGAGCGTGTCGACGAGCACCCGGTGCCGGTCGGCCTCCGCGTGGACGGCCGGCGCACCACCGATGGCGCCCGCCGTGGCGACCGCTCCGGTGCCGAGCATCCCCGCCACCACCGCGACCGCCACCACCCCGGCCACCCGGATCCGCGTCCGACCACCCGCGCCACGGCCGATCGACTCCGGCTCGCCGACCTGGTGCGCTCCTGCCAGGTCGGATGCTGCCAGCTCGCCGACCTGGCGCACACCCGGCAGCTCGGGCCGCGCCGGCGCGCCGAGGTGGTTGCGGGGCCGGTGGGGCGGCTCGGCGGGTGGAGGCCAGAGGCCGGCCCGGCGGGCCGCGCACCAGAGGGGCCAGAGCAGGGCGGGCGTGGCCGCCGCCAGCAGCGACAGGTAGCGGGCGCTCTCGATCGGGCTCCGCCCGGCCGCGCTGCTCGCCGTGTAGGCCGCCAGCACCGCCGCCGCCCCGGCGATCAGCGCCAGCCGCACGCCTGCCGACACCCGCCGCTCCGTCGCGCCGGCGGGATCACCTCCGGATCTTGGAGAGTTGTCGTTCGCAGCGAACGGAAAGTGTCCAAGATCCGCGGGTGGAAGGGGCCGGCGGAGGGCGTGCCAGGCGGCGGCCGGTGCGAGGGCGAGCAGGATGAGGAAGGCCGGCGTCCACCAGAGTTGCCACGGGGCGCAGTGACCGGGCGAGCAGAAGCCCATGGCCAGGGGCGGGCCGAGCACCAGGCCGCCGTGGAGGCGCTCGCCCCAGCTCGCCGCCGCGTCGGCGCCGCTGGCGGTCAGCACGGCGGCGAGCGGGTCACGGCCGTGCCGGAGGCTGTCCAGCAGCATCGGCGCCGCGCCCAGCAGCAGTCCGGCGGCCAGGACCGCGCCGGCCCGCCCGATCAGCTCCCGCCGCCGCCACCCCGCCAGCACCGCCCCGAGCGCCAGCACGAACGGCAGGATCAGCGGATCGGCCCAGAGCAGCAGGCCGGAGACGAGCCCCCAGCCCGCCCAGCGGGGCAGTCGCGCGGCCGCCCGACGGGGCAGCCGGGCTCCCGGAACGCCGGCGCACAGCGACACGGTGAGCAGGGCGAGCGCCACCACGGCGGGGTTCAGCTCGGGGTAGCCGCCCCCGGCGATGAGCTGGTTCTTCACCACCCGGTCCGAGCCGAGGGCGAGGAAGCCGACCACGAGCAGGGCGAACCACCGGTCGCCGCCGAGCCGGCGGGTGAGCCGCCAGGACAGGGCGAGGAGGAGGGCGTACAGCGCCAGGGTGGGCAGCCGCAGGACGAGCACCGACGGCCCGGCCAGGGCGACCAGCGGCGCGGCGAGGTACGCCTCCAGCGTGCCCATGTACGCCTGCCCGTAGAACCAGACCGGGAAGTCCTCGCCGCGGGCGATGTGCAGGGCGGCCAGCCCCATCGTCGCCTCGTCGCTGTTGGTGGGCGGCGCGTCGGCGAGCAGCAGCGCCAGCCGGTAGCCGACGCCGGCCAGCCCGACCAGCAGGGCGAGCAGCGCCGGCAGCCGGGTACGCCGGGGCGTACGCGGGCGGGTGGCCTCGCGCGGCTTCTGGCGTACCCCGGCGGTCATCCCTGGGATCATGGCATCCGGCGGGCGGCCGGCGGTGGGTGACGCGGTCGACGGCCGGCCTCAGCCGGCGGCGACGACCTCGTCGCGGGCGGCGAGCGCCTGCTGGTAGAGCCGCCCGGCCCGGTACGACGAGCGGACCAGCGGGCCGCTCATCACGCCGGCGAAGCCGATCTCCTCGGCCTCCTCGCGCAGCTCGACGAACTCCTCCGGCTTGACCCAGCGGGTGACCGGGTGGTGCCGGGGGGAGGGGCGCAGGTACTGGGTGATGGTGATCAGCTCGCAGCCGGCCTCGTGCAGGTCGCGCAGCGCCTGGGAGACCTCGGCCCGCTCCTCGCCCATGCCGAGGATGAGGTTGCTCTTGGTGACCAGGCCGTCGGCGCGCGCCTGGCGGATCACGTCGAGGGAGCGCTCGTAGCGGAACGCCGGGCGGATCCGCTTGAAGATCCGCGGCACGGTCTCCACGTTGTGCGCCAGCACCTCGGGGCGGGACCCGAAGACCTCGGCGAGCTGCTCGGGCACCGCGTTGAAGTCGGGGATCAGCAGCTCGACGCCGCAGCCGGACCGGAGGGCGTGGATCTGCCGGACCGTCTCGGCGTAGAGCCAGGCGCCGCCGTCGGGCAGGTCGTCGCGGGCCACGCCGGTGATGGTGGCGTAGCGCAGGCCCATCGCGGCGACGGACTCGGCGACCCGGCGCGGCTCGTCGGCGTCGAACTCGGCGGGCTTGCCGGTGTCGATCTGGCAGAAGTCGCAGCGCCGGGTGCACTGGTCGCCACCGATGAGGAAGGTGGCTTCCCGGTCCTCCCAGCACTCGTAGATGTTGGGGCAGCCGGCCTCCTGGCACACGGTGTGCAGCCCCTCGCGCGAGACGAGCCCGCGCAGCTGGGTGTACTCCGGGCCCATCTTGGCCTTGACCTTGATCCACGGCGGCTTGCGCTCGATCGGCGTCTCGGCGTTGCGCGCCTCGATCCGCAGCATGCGCCGCCCCTCGGGGGCGACCGTCGCGGTGCGCGCTGCCGGCTCGGTCCTCGGCGCGGAGTGCTCGATCGTCACAAAACCGAGCCTACGCCGGTCGGTGGCGGTCGATGAACGGCGGGCGACGGCCGTCACGCCCGAATCGTTGTGACACCGGACACCAGTGGCGAAAAATGGGCGTCACACGGGCCGGGCCCGGGTGCTAGCCTCCCGGCAGAGCTGCGACGGAGCCGAGTAGCGCGCCGATCCGCCAGCGCAGAGAGCCGCCGGTTGCTGGAAGGCGGTCTGGCGCCGGTGCGTGAAGACCCTCCCGAGCTGCGGGAAGAACGGCGGTCCCGGCCGCCCAGTAGACCCCGCCGGCTGGCCCCCGTCACGGGCGACGAACGAGGCCCCGCCACCGTGTGGGGCGAAGGTGTGGTGGCACCGCGAGGCTCCCGCTCGCCCACACCTCCCGGGGATCGCGTTGCGATTGACCAAGGAGGTAACCGCCGTGCAACGCATCCTGTCCTCCCAGCTCACCCACCATGTCGGCGCGACCGTGCGGATCGCCGGCTGGGTGCACCGCCGCCGGCTGCTCAAGTCGGTGGCCTTCCTCATCGTCCGGGACGCCGCGGGCCTGGCCCAGGTGGTGGTCGCCGACCCCGCCGTGCGCGCGGCCGTCGAGACGCTGCCCGAGGAGACCGTCGTCGAGGTGGTCGGCACGGTGGTCGCGAACGCCACGGCGCCCGCCGGGGTCGAGCTGGCCGAGCCGGCGGTACGCCCACTCGGCCCGCCCGCCGTCCCGCCGCCGTTCGACCTGTACCGGCCGGCGCTCACCGCCACCCTGCCCACCCAGCTCGACCACGCGCCGGCCGCGCTGCGCCACCCGACCCGGTCGGCGGCGCTGCGGATCTCGGCGGCGGCGGTGGCCGGCTTCCGGGCCGCCCTGGACGCCCGCGGGTTCGTGGAGATCCACACCCCGAAGGTGGTCGCCTCGTCCACCGAGAGCGGGGCGAACGTGTTCGCGCTGGACTGGTTCGGCCGGCCCGCGTACCTGGCCCAGTCGCCGCAGTTCTACAAGCAGCTCATGGTCGGCGTCTTCGAGCGGGTGTACGAGGTCGGGCCGGTGTTCCGCGCCGAGCCGCACGACACCGTGCGGCACCTGGCCCAGTACACCTCGCTCGACGTCGAGCTGGGCTTCGTGGCCGACCACCGGGACGTGATGGCGGTGCTGCGGGAGACCCTGGCCGGGATGCTGGCCGAGGTTGCGGCGCGGGCCGGCGGTGCGCTCGCCACGCTCGGGCTGACGCTTCCCGAGGTGCCCGCCGAGATCCCGGCCGTGCACTTCACCGAGGCGCTGAAGATCGCCGGGGCGCCGGCCGACGAGCCGGACCTCGCCCCGGCGCACGAGCGGGCGCTGGGGGAGTGGGCGCTGCGAGAGCACGGCTCGGACTTCCTCTTCGTCACCGGGTACCCGATGGCGAAACGGCCGTTCTACACCCACCCGGACCCGGCCCGGCCGACCCACTCCAACGGCTTCGACCTGCTGTTCCGGGGGATGGAGCTGGTCACCGGCGGGCAGCGGCTGCACCGGCACGAGGACTACCTGGCCGCCCTGGCGGCCCGCGGCGAGCCGGTCGAGCCGTACGCCGGGTACGTGGACGCGTTCCGGCACGGCATGCCGCCGCACGGGGGCTTCGCCATCGGGCTGGAACGCTTCGTGGCCCGGCTCACCGGCGCGGCCAACGTCCGCGAGGTGACCGCCTTCCCGCGCGACCTGCACCGCCTCACGCCGTGAGGAAGGAGGGGTCCCGGTCGACCGGGGCCCCTCCCGCCGGGCGTCGCGTCAGGGTGCGATCGGGAGCTGGCGCTTGTGTTCGGTGGCCCGGTAGCGCTCCACCAGCGCCGACTCCACCTCGGCCGGCACCGGCCGGCCCTCCAGGTAGTCGTCGATGTGCTCGTACGCCAGGCCGAGCGCGTCCTCGTCGAGCCTGCCCGGTGCGAGGCTCTCCAGGTCGGCCGTGGGCGCCTTGCCGACCAGCTCGGCGGGGGCGCCGAGCGCCGCGGCGAGCGCCCGCACCCGCCGCTTGGTCAGCCCGGTCAGCGGGACCAGGTCCGCCGCACCGTCGCCGTGCTTCGTGAAGAAGCCGGTGACCGCCTCGGCGGCGTGGTCGGTGCCGACCACCAGCCCGCCCGCCGCGCCGGCGACCGCGTACTGGGCGATCATGCGCTGCCGGGCCTTGACGTTGCCGAGCACGAAGTCCTGCTGGGCGGCGTCGCGGAAGGTCAGCCCGCCGGCGACCAGCGCGGCCAGGGCGGCGTCGGCGGCCGGCTTGACGTCGACCGTGAGCAGCCGGTCGGGCCGGATGAACTCCAGCGCCGCCTGGGCGTGGTGCTCGTCGGCCTGCACCCCGTACGGCAGGCGCATGGCGACGAAGACCGCCGGGTGGCCGGCGGCGCGGGCCCGCTCCGCGGCGAGCTGGCAGAGCCGGCCGGTCGTGGTCGAGTCCACGCCGCCGCTGATGCCCAGGACCAGCGTCGTCAGGCCGGTGTCGACGAGGCGGTCGGCGAGGAAGACGACCCGCCGCTCGATCTCGTCGGCGGCGTCGAAGGTCGCCGACACCTGGAGCTCCTCGGCGATCCGCCGCCGGGTCGACATCACATCGGTCATCAAGGTGTTCTCTCCTGCTCAGGCGGGACCGAGCAGGTCCCAGGGGTTGCCGGTGAGGTCGCGGAAGACGGCGACCCGCCCGTACGGCTCGGTGCGCGGGGGCTTCACGAACTCGACCTTCGCCTCGACCATCCGCCGGTAGGTGGCGTCGAAGTCGTCGACCTGGAGGAAGAAGCCGACCCGGCCGTGGGTCTGGTCACCCACCGCCGCGGCCTGCCGCTCCCCGTCGGCGCGGGCCAGCAGCAGGCCGGTGCCGCCGCCGGGCGGGCGGACCACCACCCAGCGCTTCGGCCGGCCGTCGTTGGTCAGCGACGGTTTGTCCTCCACCAGCTCGAAGCCGAGCACCTCGGTGAAGAAGGCGATCGCCGGGTCGTAGTCGGGGACGACGAGGGTGACGAGGTCGATGCGCACCCGGGTCAGACCTGGACCAGCGTGGGCAGGTGCCGTTCGACCACCGGCAGCACGTCGGCCACCGTGACGGGGTGACCCAGCTCGGCGGTGAGCGAGGTGACCCCGGCGTCCCGGATGCCGCACGGCACGATCCGGTCGAAGTGGCCGAGGTCGCAGTCGCAGTTGATCGAGAAGCCGTGCAGGGTCACGCCGCGGGCCACCCGGATGCCGATGGCGGCCACCTTGCGGGCCGGCCCCCGGTCGTCCTCCGGCACCCAGACCCCGCTGCGCCCCTCGACCCGCCCCGCGGCGAGCCCGAACTCGGCGCAGACGTCGATCAGCAGCTGCTCGGTGCGCCGGACGTACGCCACCACGTCGACCGGGTCGGGCAGCTTGACGATCGGATAGCCGACCAGCTGCCCCGGCCCGTGCCAGGTGATCTTGCCGCCGCGGTCCACGTCGATCACCGGGGTGCCGTCCACCGGCCGGTCCCACGGCTCGGTGCGCTTGCCGGCGGTGTAGACGCTGGGGTGCTCCAGCAGCAGCACGGTGTCGCCCTGTTCGCCGGCCACCACGGCCTCGTGCAGCCGGCGCTGCTCGTCCCAGGCGGCCTGGTAGTCGAGCAGACCGGCGCGGACGGCGGTCAGCCCGGAAGTCGTCACGCTCACCCGTCCAGCCTAGTCTTGCCCGACGGCGTCAGCCCGGTGAGGCTCGTCGCTGCCGGCGACGGCGCAGGGCGTGTACGAGCAGGACGGCGAGCAGCAGAGCCGGCAGGGCGACCACCGGGTAGAGCCACAACGGGGCCGCCCACGGGGAGGGCCGCGGGGCGGAGCCGGTGAAGACGGCGTCGGCCAGCAGGTCCGCCGGTACGTCGATGCCGGAGACGCCGGGGGGTCCCGTCACCAGCACCTGCTCACGGCCGCCGGCCGTCAGGGCGACGAGCGACGCGTGCCGCTCCTGGAAGGCCGTCTCCCGCGACAGCCGGTTCAGCACCGCGTCGCCGTGCCGCCAGCCGACCAGCTCCGTCGCCCAGCCACCGACCGGGACGGTGGTGCCGAGCGGTCGACCGGTCGCGGCGTCGAGGAACTCGAGCCGCCAGGACCGGGCGGCCACCTCCTCGAGGGTGCAGGCGAGGCCGGCGCAGCCGTCGAAGGCGAGCAGCGCGATCCGCGCGCCGTCGGGGCTCCAGGCGCCCCGCCCGGCGAGCAGGTGCCGTTCGTCGAGGTCGCGCTGCCACCGCACACCGCCCCTTGCCGCGTCGGTGACCGTCAGCCGCTGCCGCTCGGTAGCCGGATCCGTCGGGCCGGCGACCACGACCAGGCTGCCGTCCGGTGACCAGGCCCCGACGGCGTGACTGGCGAACGTGCCGGCCGGGAGCACCCGCTCGACCCCGCCGTACGGGTCGACCACGAGCAGGTCGTCCGGCTTCGCAGGGTCGTTGAGCTGCTGGTTGTCCGGTCCGTACGTGATCACCGCGTCGTCGTTGTCCCGCGTGCCGAGCAGCGTCCTGCCGTCCGGTGACCAGGCCAGCGCGCGGATGCCCGGCCGATGGGTGCGGTGTTCTTCACCGGTGGTCAGGTCGACCAGGATCCCTCGGTGGGGCCGCACGTAGTGCCGCCCGTCCAGAGACAGCAGCCCGTGATCCTCACCGACCTGCAGCGGAATCAGTCGGTAGGCGCCGTCGCGCCCCACGAGCACGCCCGTCGACTCGAAGTAGCGGGTGTTCGAGGTGTAGAAGACCACCGAGGCCGGACCGGCGGGACGCTGGCCGATCGTCGCCTGCCAGAGCCACGGGTCGTAGACCCTGGCCGGCGCCGTGTCGGTGGCGGCGGCCGCAACCGGCGCGGCGAGCGGGCCGGAGGCCAGTGCCACAGTGGCGACGATCGACAGGGCCGCGCGCGGCGCGGCCCGTCGGCTGACCCGGGGGAACATCACCCGCACCATTAGACGCCGTCGTCCGGCTCCCGGTGGTCCCGTGCCGGCCCGGGCCGACAGGTCACGCCGGAGGCACCCGCCAGACCCAGACGTCCTCGACCCGCTCGGGCGGGCCGAGCAGGGCGGTCGCGGTGCGGCGGACCGCCTCCTCGTCGACGTCGAACTTCGCCCCGTGCACCCGGTCGGCCAGCACCACCGTCTCGACACCCCAGTAGTGCAGGTCGGCCCGGGCCTCCCGGATGCTGCCGTCGGTGACGATCGGCACCAGCCCGGTTCGCCCGGCCTGGTCCATCAGGGCGCTGAAGGTCCGCGGCACCGGCCCGATCCGGCCCCGGCCCTCCGGCCCGCCCGGGCCGAGGAAGAAGCCGGCCGGGATGCGGAACTCGCCCTGCCGGTGCGCCAGGGCGTACGCCTGCCAGCGTTGGCCGTCCGGATAGAGGTCCACGGTGAGCGGCAGCGGGGTGAGCACCCCGCCGGGGGAGACGTAGCGCTGCCAGGCGCCGCTGGTGATGAACGCCGGGATCGGCTCCCGGACGCTGGTCAGCAGCGGGGTGGGCAGCAGCGGCAGCAGCGCGGCGGCGAAGCCGATGGCCCAGGCCAGCTGGCTGGAGCGGTGCCGGGGCGGTCGGGCGCGCAGCGTGTCGACCGCGTACGCCAGCAGCAGCCCGATCACCGGCGCCACCACCAGGGCGAGCCGGGACGGCAGCGCCGCGTTGACCACCGGCAGGTTGTCCAGCACGCCGAAGGGCAGCAGTTGGTCGGTGCGCCGGCCGTTCCACTTCGCGGTGGGGCCCCAGGAGAGCACGGCGAAGACCACCGCGGTCACCCCGAGCGCCGTGAGGGTGGCCCGGAACGCCTGGTCGGCGCGCCGCCAGAGCAGGACGAAGCAGGCGACGCCGAGCAGCAGCAGCGGGATGCCGAAGAAGGAGTTCTCCTCGGTGGGGTTGGGCGCGAGCGAGGTGCCCAGCCCGGCCCAGCCGGCCAGGGACCGGCGCGGATACGACCCGTACGCGGCGATGTCCTCGGAGTGGATCATCGGGTCGAAGCCGGTGCCGTGGAACCGCTGCGGCCCGGCGAAGTGCAGCCACAGCGGGTACGCCAGCAGCACCCCGGCCACCAGCGCGGTCACGCCGAGCCCGCGCAGGAAGCTCGGCAGGGCGGCCCGCACCTCGGCCCGGCGGACCCGGTGCAGCGCCCACACCAGCAGGAACAGGGCGACCGCCAGCGCGGTGAAGAAGAGCCCCTCGGCGGCGATCGAGAAGGCGACCGCCACGAGCACGCCGAGCACCACCCCGCCGGCCACCGCGCGCCCGGGGCGGCGCAGCCGGAGCACGCCCCAGATCAGCAGCGGCACCAGCCAGCCGGCGGTCCAGTTCAGGTGCGCGTTGGCGTGCGACACCATGGCCGGGCAGAAGGCGATGAAGAGCCCGCCGACGCCGGCGGCCAGCCGGCTGGTGACCAGCTGCCGGCTGAGCAGCCAGTACCAGGCCACCGCGGTGGCGGCGAGGTTGAGGGTGAGGATCACCAGGAACGTCGCCGGCGGCCCGATGAGGTACGTCAGCGGCGCGAAGACCACCGCGTACGCGGTGATCGAGGTGTTGACCGCGAGGTTCACCCCGTCGGGCACGTTGATCAGGTGGGTGAAGAGCGGGTTCTCCCCGTGGGTCAGAGCGTGCCCGCCGAAGGCCAGCAACCACTCGAAGAGGGCCTGGTCGCTGGAGTTGACGGTGATCATGCGGGTGTTCGGGTCCCGCCACATCCCGCTGGTCACCCAGAGGGCCAGGGCCACCGCGGCGAGCACCAGCAGCAGGTCGGCGCGCCGGTTCCGGAAGGCGGTCGACGGGCCGGTGGCCAGGGACGGGGAGGACGGCACGCAGCGGACGTTACCAACCGGAACTGGGCACGCCGGTCAGACACGGAACCTGGGGCGTGGCCGCGCCCGCACACTTCGGCGTTCGTGAATGTGTGAGCGGCGGCCATTCCGGGGGCGTGAAACACGGACGTAACGTCGCGGCAACTCGAAGGTGACCCAGTTCACAATTCGCCGTCAGGAGGTCGCCGTGCGCCGCTCCTCATCCCTTCTCACCCGCCTGGCCGGGGTGGCGGCCGGGGTCGTGCTGGCCGCGGCCGCCGTCCTCGTCGCCGCGCTCCCCGCGCAGGCCGCCACCCTCACCCAGGTGACCGGCTTCGGCTCCAACCCCGGAAACCTGGCCATGTACGCCTACCGCCCGGACGGCCTGCCGGCCAACTCCCCGGCCGTGGTGCTGCTGCACGGCTGCACCCAGAACGCCTCGACCTACTTCACCAACTCCGGGTGGCAGAAGTACGCCGACCTGTGGAAGTTCGCGCTGATCGTGCCGCAGCAGCCGTCGGCCAACAACGCCAACTCCTGCTTCAACTGGTTCGAGACCGGGGACACCGCCCGGGGCCAGGGCGAGGCGCTGTCGGTCAAGCAGATGGTCGACTACGCCAAGGCCAACTACTCCGTCGACGGGAGCCGGGTCTTCGTCAGCGGCCTGTCGGGGGGCGGCGCGATGAGCGCGGTCATGCTGGCCACCTACCCGGACGTGTTCGCCGCCGGCTCGGTCGTCGCCGGCCTGCCCTACCGCTGCGCCACCAGCATGACCAACGCCTTCACCTGCATGAACCCCGGCGTGGACAAGACCCCGGCGCAGTGGGGCGACCTCGTCCGCAACGCCTACGCCGGCTACACCGGCAAGCGCCCCCGGGTGGCCATCTGGCACGGCACCTCGGACACCACCGTCGCGCCGCTGAACGCCGCCGAGTCTCGCGACCAGTGGACGAACGTGCTGGGCGTGTCCCAGACCCCGACCAGCACCGCCTCCCTGCCGGCCGGCACCAGCCTGGAGGTCTACGGCAGCGACCAGGTACGCCTCTACCGGGTCTCCGGCATGGGCCACGGCACCCCGGTCGACCCGGGCTCGGCCACCGACCAGTGCGGCACGGCCGGGGCGTACTTCCTGGACACGATCTGCTCGACCTACCGGGACGCGCTCTTCTTCGGGCTCGACGGGGGTGGCACGCCGAGCCCGACCCCCACGGCCACGGCGTCGCCCACGCCCACGCCCACGCCGACCGCATCCCCGACCTCGGCGCCGGTCTGCGTCACCGCCAGCAACTACGCGCACGTCACGGCCGGCCGGGCCTACCAGTCCGGCGGCTACGCCTACGCGCTGGGCAGCAACCAGCGGATGGGCCTCTACAACACCTTCTACACGAGCACCCTCAAGCAGACCGGCCCCAGCTACTGGGTCATCGGCTGCTGACCGCGCCGCCGCCCTCGCCGGTCACCCGGTGAGGGCGGCGTGCAGCGCGCCCGGCAGGTCCGGGTGGGTCCAGGTGAAGCCGGCCCGGCCCAGCACGCCGGGGAGGACCCGGGTGCTGGTGAGCGCCTCGTGGGCGAATCCGCCCAGGGCGACCTTCAGGGCCAGCGCGGGGATCGGCATGACCGCCGGCCGGTGCAGCTGGCGGGCCAACTCCCGGGTGAACTCGGCGTTGGTGACCGGGGCCGGGCCGACCACGTTGACCGGACCGGCGAGGTCGTCCCGGCCCAACAGGAAGGTCACCCCGTCCAGCCAGTCCCGCAGCGAGATCCACGGCAGCCACTGCCGACCGTTGCCAAGCTTGCCGCCGACGCCCAGCCGGAACGGCAGCAGCTGCGGCTTGAGCATCCCGCCGTCGCGGTGCAACGGCAGCCCGGTACGCAGCCGCACCACCCGCACGCCGGCGTCCTCGGCCGGGCGGGTGGCGGCCTCCCAGACCCGGCAGACGTCGGCCAGGAAGCCCTCACCGGCCGGCGAGTCCTCCTCGACCGTCCGGTCGCCGGTGTTGCCGTACCAGCCGACGGCGGAGGAGTTGAGCAGCACCGCGGGCCGGTCGGCGGCCGGCAGGCCGGCCATGGTGATCGCCAGGGTGGTGGTGCTGTCCACCCGGCTGGACCGGATCAGGCCCTGGTACGCGTCGTTCCAGCGCTTGTCGCCCACCCCGGCGCCGGCCAGGTTGACCACCGCGTCGGCGTCGGCGACGACCTGCGGGTCGAGCTGCGCGGCGGACGGGTTCCACTGCCGCTCGTCGGGGGTGCGCGGCGCGCGGCGGACGAGGCGGGTTACCTGGTGCCCGTCCGCGGTGAGCCGGTCGACCAGTCGGGTGCCGAGGAAGCCGGACACTCCGGCCATGAGGATCCGCATGTCCATATCTTCGGGTACGGACCGGAACTTGGATGCGTTGAGCGAAATCACTCACTCGTCGTTCGCGGCACCTGCCGGCTGGCCTCCCGGCCGCTACCCACCGGACGGCGCGTGTGAGCCGCGGTTCATTCCCCGGTCCGGCCGTCGATCGCCTCGCGCAGGATGTCGGCGTGCCCGAGGTGGCGGGCGTACTCGTCGATCATGTGCGCGAGGATCCACCGCAGCGGGTGCGGGCGCCCGGTGCCGGGGTGGCGGCCGACCGCGTCCAGCGGGCGCTCGGCGGCGATCCGCCGCGCGGCGGCCACCTCCGCCCGCCAGAGCGCGAAGGTCTCCGCGCCGGTGGCCTCGGCGACATCGGTGAACGGGGCGTCCGGGTCGTCCGTGAGGTCGAACAGGTCGCCGGGGAAGGCGTCGGCGAGCACCGCCTGGAAGTACCAACGTTCCACCGTGGCCAGGTGCCGGACCAGGCCGATCAGCGACAGGCCGGAGGACGGCACCGGCCGCAGCCGCAGTTGCGCGTCGGTGAGCCCGGCGCACTTGCGGACCAGGGCGTCCCGCTGGAAGTCCAGGAAGGTCTCCAGCATCGTCCGTTCGTCCACGGTGGCCGGCAACGCGAACCGTTCGTCGATCACGCCCGCATCGTACACGCGTTCGACGCTGTGTCGTTCCCGCCAGCCAGTGCGGCCGCCACAGCCAGGGCGAACCGCGCCGGGTTGTCGACCATGACGTTGTGGCCGCAGTCCGGAACCGCCACCGTGACGACACCCGCGGCCGCCAGCCGGTCCGCGTCGGACCGCGGCCCGTCGGCCGCCGGATACAGCAACGTACGCGGCACGGCCAGACTCGCCAGCTCCTCGCGCACGCCCGGGGTCGTGCCTCGGAGCAGGCTCATCGCCGTGCGGTAGAGCGCCTCCCTGCCGGCCAGGCGCATCGTGGCCGCCCACTCCGGCCCGACGAATGCGATCGTCTCGTCCCAGCCGTGGTCCAGGAACTCCTGCTCGGTGTGGTAGACGCCGATGCCCGAGCTGCCCGGCCGCTTCGTCGTCGGCAACGTCTCCACCGCGTCGAGGGCGGGATCGACGAGCACAAGGCGGCGTACCAGCCGGGGGTGGCGCGCCGCCAGCAGGACCGCGACGGCGCCGCCCGCGCTGTGCGCGATCACGTCGGCGTCCTGCACCGCCGCCTGGTCCAGGGCGTGGGCCAGCAGGTCCGCGTGCATGTCCAGGGTGTAGGCCGCGTGCGCCGGCCGGTCGCTGATCCCGAAACCCAGCAGGTCCATGAGCAGTGAGCGGTGCCCGGCCAGGGCGGGATGTGCGACGGCCCCGGCGTAGTAGGGCGCCGAGCTGGCGCCGAGTCCATGCAGGTAGACGCGGGTGGGTTCGGTGCCGGGGAGCTCGGCCCAGCGGATGCGGGAACCGTCAGGGGTCACGATGGCGCTGTGCATGGCGCAGACCATATCTCGTACCCGAGGTATCTAGGCAAGAGGGTATATCGACAAGGGGGTATGATCTGGATCATGTTGGAGCTGGCGACCCTCGGATTCCTCTACGACGAGCAGCTGCACGGCTATGACCTGCGTAAGCGCATTGCCGCCCTGGCCGGGCACGTGCGCCCGATCGCCGACGGCACGCTCTACCCACTGCTCAAGCGCATGGAGGCGGCCGGACTGCTGACCCGGGAGATCCAGCCCGGCCCCGTGGCCGCGCCGCGGCACGTGCTGTCGCTGACCGCCACCGGCCGCCAAGCCCTGCTCGACCGGCTACGCGAGCCCGACGACCTGTTCATCACCGACGAGAACCGCTGGTTCACCCTGCTCGCGTTCCTGCGCCACCTCGACGACCCGGCAGCCCAGGCGGCGGTCCTGCGGCGGCGCCTGACGTTTCTCACCCAGCCGGCCAGCTTCTTCTGGGAGGGCGACCGGCCGCTGCGCGCCGCCGACTTCGACGACCCGTTCCGGCGGGGGCTGTTCACGATCGCGACAGCGACGACGCGTACCGAGCTGAAATGGCTGCGTGAGACGCTCACGGATCTCGACGGCTGAGCGCTCGGGTAGTGGGCGGCTACCCGGCAGAGGAGGATCGGCCCGCTGAGTTGATCAAGCGACGGCGGTCAGGCGGGGGAGCAGCGGTGCCAGGGCGTCGACGGCGTCGGCGCGTACCACGAAGTGGGTGACGCCCCAGCGGCGCCGGTGCTCCGCGACCGCCGCGACGATCTCGTCGGCCGTGCCGATCAGCACGAACGGGGTGGCCAGCAGGTCGGCGGCGCTGAGCCCGGTGTCGGCGGCGATCGAGGCGGCGGCGGCCTCGGCGTCGTCGGTCACGGTGACCTGCTGGACCAGCGCCTCCAGCGCGGGCGGCGCGTCCCGCCCGGCCGCGCCGGCCGCCACGTGCGCGAGCTGCGCCTCGATCTGGTCGGCCCGCCACCGCACGTCGTGGGCGTGGCCGTCGGCGAGGGTACGCCCGAAGCCGGTGAGCCCGACCACGTCGGCGTGTGCGCCGGCCCAGCGCAGCAGCGTCGAATTGGCCGTACCCATGGTGAGCGGGACCCGGTCCCGCACGGGGCGCAGTTCGGTGAGCCGCGCGCCGCGGACGGCCAGTTCGGCGGTGTCCACCGTGACCTCCTGTCCGGCCAGCAGGTCGCGCACGGCCTCGGCGACCGCGACGCAGCGGCGGACCCGGGCGGCGACGTCGGGCCGTTCCCGCCCGACGGCCCGCCACTCGGCGGGGGTGTGCCCGGCGCCGAGGCCGAGGCGGGCCCGGCCGCCCGAGACCACGTCCAGGGTGGCCACATCGGTGGCGAGCAGGATCGGCTCGCGCACGCCGGCGTTCGAGACGTACGAGCCCAGGCCCAGCGTCGAGGTCACCGCCGCGGCGGCGGCGAGGGCCACGAACGGCGACGCGCCGTGGCCCGGGTGGTCGGAGGCCAGCAGCGCGTCGAAGCCGGCGGCCTCGACCCGGCGGGCCAGGTCGGTCCAGCCCGTCGCGTCGGTGGGGCGGGCCTGCACGGAGAAGATCGCCATCGGCCCAGCATTCCCGGGGTACGCCCGTCCCGGCCAGCCCGGACCCGCCGATTCTGCTGACCGGCGAATCCGGGCGGGCGCGGGCTCAGCCGGCCGACTCGTGGAGGGCGTCGAGGTGGGACAGGTCGTCGTCGGTGAGCCGCAGCGCGCCGGCCGCGACGTTCTGCTCCAGGTGCGCCGGGTTGCCGGTGCCGGGGATGGCGAGCACGTTCGGGCTCCGGTGCAGCGTCCAGGCCAGCCGGACCTGGGCCGGGGTCACGCCGTGCGCCCGGGCCACCGCGCGCACCTCGTCGTGCTCCGCGCCGCTCGCGCCGGCCTCCCGGCCGCTGGTGGCGAGGGCGAAGAACGGCACGAACGCGGTCCCGTGCGCGGCGCAGTCCCGGATCAACGCGTCGTTGCTCCTGCGGTAGCCGAGGCTCCACGAGTTCTGCACGCAGACCACCGGGGCGATGGTGCGCGCCTCGGCGACCTGGTGCGGCGTCACGGCGGAGACGCCGAGGTGCCGGATCAGGCCGGCGTCGCGCAGCTCGGCGAGCGCGCCGAAGTGCTCGGCCAGCGGCTCCGGGCCGTACACCCGCAGGTTGACCACGTCGAGGTGGTCCCGGCCGAGCTGGCGCAGGTTCTCCTCGACCTGGCCGCGGAGCTGGTCCGGCCGGGCCATCGGCAGCCACTGGCCGGACGGGTCCTTGCCCGGCCCGACCTTGCTGACGACGACCAGATCCTCCGGGTACGGCGACAGCGCCCGGTTGATCAGCTCGTTGGCCGAGCGCAGCGGCGAGAAGTAGAACGCCGCGGTGTCGATGTGGTTGACCCCCAGCTCGACCGCGCGGCGCAGCACCGCCACGGCCCGGTCCCGGTCGCTGGGGCTGCCGTCCGCGTTCGCGGTCAGCCGCATCGCGCCGAAGCCGATCCGGTTGACGGTGCAGTCGCCCAGCTGCCAGGTGCCGGCCGCGGCGGCGTCGACGGTGTCGATGGTCATGCGGTCTCCGTCCGTTCGAGGATGTCCCCGTTGCGGGGTGGCGTCACGCCGAGCAGTTCCACGGGGTCGCCCGCCAGTCGGTTCAAGGCGGCGACCAGTTTCCGCTCCTCGTAGGTGAAGTGCGACTCCAGCAGCGCGGCCAGCCCGTCCAGCTCGGCCCGGACGGACCGGCCGTCGGCCGCCTCGGCGAGCACGGCGTCGACCCGGCGCAGCAGGTCGGCGACGACGCGGTGGTCGGCGCTCAGCTCGGCCAGCACGGGGCGCAGCTCGGGCGCCTGCTCGGCCAGCACGTGGAACGCGCCGCCGTCCTCGCCGGTGTGGTGCCGGTCCAGCGCCGCGCAGAAACCGACGCAGTGCGCGCGCAGCTCCCGGGAGAGTGCGGCGCCGCCGCCGTCGGGGGAGTCGAGGCTCGCACGGAGCCGGGTCAGCTCCGCGCGGAGCCAGTCGTGGATCTCGATCAACTGGGTGCCGAGGGCGGTCAGCCGGCCGCTCGGCGGGTGGGATGGGTGCACATGGTCCCCTGCTGTCCCGCGCCTCCATGCCCACGGCGGCCTTCGTGCCGGGTGCACCGCGACGCTGCCGAGCAGTCTAGGCGTCCCCCCGGCCCCGGCGGGTCCGGGCGAGAGCGGTCTCCGTCACGGCGCCGGCGCTCACTCGCCCTCGTCGCGCTCGTGCGGTTCGTGCCAGCGGGCCCGGTAGGCCGCCTCGTGCGCCTCGTGGCTGGTCCGCTCCTCGAACACGAGCGCGCGCAGCGCCCGCCGGCCCTCGTCGAAGACGACCACCTCGGCCGTCACCATGCCGACGGTGATCGCGGTCAGCAGCGCGAACGCGGCCAGGGCGGGCAGGTGCTGCGCGACCGGAATGGTCACCGCGAGCAGCAGCACGGCGCCGATCCGGGTCCAGCTCAGGGTGCGCAGGGTGCGGAGCTGGAAGAGCATGTTGCCGCAGATGTAGCAGATCACCCCACCGAAGAGCAGCGGTACGCCGGGGCCGAGCGCCGGCAGGTGCTGCGGCACGTGCGGGTCGGCGATCTGGTGCACGATCATCTCGGCGCCGAGCGCGAAGAGGATGATGCCCGCGATCATCGGCAGGAACAGGTACCCGTAGGCGTCCCGGGCCATGGCGACGCGGGGGCCGTCCTCCGCGGCGTGCAGGGCGATCCGGGCGGCCGGCCCGATCATGTCGTAGTGCGCCCACCAGAGCGCGGCGGTGAAGAAGATGCCGAGCACGGCCGCCGCCACGGCCGGCCAGGTCGGCGGCTGGCCGAGCAGGTTGCTGCCGACGCCCACGGAGATGACCGACTCGCCCAGGGCGATGATCAGGATGAGGTCGTACCGTTCGGTCCAGTGCTCGGCGGAGGCGACGCCCCAGCCCCAGGTGCCCGCGACGAGGCCGGTGGCGTACTGGAGCAGCACGACGGTCGCCCACAGCCCGTCCCGGACCGCCGCCGCCGAGAAGAGGTCGTCGATCTTCGGGGGGATCAGGGCGGCGACACCCAGCAGCAGGGTGCTGCCCACCAGCTCGGGGGTGAACCGGAGGAGCTGCCGGCGCTCGTTCGGGCTGTCCCGCACGGCGTGCAGGTAGAGCAGCAGGTGCACCCCCCGGATGACGGTGTAGCTGACCGCCGCGACGATCGGTCCGGCCGCGTTGCCGCGCGGGTCCCGGAACGCGTTCGGCAGGGACAGGGCGAAGGTGAACAGGGCCGCCATGCCGACCGTCATGAGCACCGGGACGAAGCCCTCGCCGAGCCGGATCCGGGTGGCCACGATGCTGTGCACCACCCACGACCACCAGAGCACGGCGAGGACCAGCAGCGCGTGCAGCAGCGCGCCGCCGTTGACCTGGAGCGCGGTGGCCCGGGTGATGATGAAGAACGAGAAGACGAAGACCAGGTCGAAGAAGACCTCGAAGCGGTCCACCCGGGCCCCGGGCGCCACCGGCACCGCCGGCCCGAGGCGTCCCCGCCACCCGAAGCCGCTCACCGACCGAGTCTGTCAGCGCCGGGTCGGCGGCGGGCCGGATTCTGCTCAGGCCGACCGGTGGCGCAGCCCGTCCATCAGCAGGTCGAGCAGGCGGCCGGCCTGCGCGCGCTGGTCCGGCTCGCCGGCCACCAGGGAGACGCCGCTCAGCCCGGCGAGCACGTCGGCGGGGGCCACGTCGGCGCGTACGGTGCCCGCGGCGACGCCGGCCGCCAGCAGGTCGCCCAGCGCGGCGAGCAGCCGGTCCCGGCTGTGCGCGTACGGGTTGGCGCCGGAGGCGATGGCCAGCCGCAGCGCGTCGGCCATGCCGCGCTTGGTGGCGAGGTAGTCGACGAACCGGTCCATCCAGGCCCGGACCGCCGCCTCGGCGGGCAGCGCCGCGAGGAGTTCGGGCACGGCGTCGCAGAGCTTGGCCAGCTCGTTGCGGTAGGCCGCCTCGATCAGCGCCTCGCGGGTGGGGAAGTGGCGGTAGAGGGTGCCGATGCCGACTCCGGCCTCCTTGGCGATGCGGTCCAGCGTTACCTCGGCGCCTGCCTGGGAAAACGTGTGGACCGCGGCGTCCAGCAGTCGTTGCCGGTTGCGCAGCGCGTCGGCGCGCAGCGGTCGGTCGGGCACAGCTCCTCCTCGGCTCGACCGGACGGCAGGTCCGGCCGGACTGGCAACCGGAGGGTCCTCCGGTTAGGCTCGGTCGTAACGGAGGATCCTCCGCTTCTCATCGTAGCGGCCGGCCGACCGGTCGTGCCGCCACCGACAAGGATGGATCATGACCACCAGCACACCCGTCAGCACCCCGTTCTCCCGCGAGACCACCGCCCTGGAGGTGGTCCGCGACCTCGACCTCACCGGCCGGCGGGCCGTCGTCACCGGCGGCGCCTCCGGGATCGGCGTGGAGACCGCCCGCGCGCTCGCCGCCGCCGGCGCCGACGTCACCCTCGCGGTCCGCAACCCCGAGGCCGGGCAGCGCGCCGCCGCCGAGATCACCGGCACCACCGGCAACGACCGGATCCTGGTCGCCCCGCTCGACCTGGCCGATCTCGGCTCGGTTGACGCCTTCGTCCGCACCTGGGACGGGCCCCTGCACATGCTGGTCAACAACGCCGGCATCATGGCCTCGCCCGAGCTGCGCACCGAGCAGGGCTGGGAGATGCAGTTCGCGACCAACCACCTCGGGCACTTCGCACTGGCCACCGGGCTGCGCCCGGCGCTGGCCGCGGCCGGAGACGCGCGGATCGTCTCGGTCAGCTCCGCGGCCCACCTGCGCTCGCCGGTGGTCTTCGACGACATCCACTTCCGGCAGCGGCCGTACGACCCGTGGCAGGCGTACGGGCAGTCCAAGACCGCGAACGTGCTCTTCGCGGTGGACGCCACCCGGCGCTGGGCCGACGACGGGATCTGGACCAACGCGCTGATGCCGGGCGCCATCCGCACCAACCTCCAGCGCTACATCAGCGAGGAGGAACTGGACCGCATGCGCACCCAGAGCGGCGGTGGCGCGGCGTACTGGAAGACGCCCGAGCAGGGCGCGGCCACCTCGGTGCTGGTCGCCGCCTCGCCGCTGGTCGCCGGAGTCGGCGGCCGGTACTTCGAGGACTGCCAGGAGGCCGGGCCGAACCAGCCCGGCACCCGCACCGGCTACGCCCCGTACGCCCGTGACCCGGAGGCCGCCGAGCGGCTCTGGGAGGTGTCCGAGGAGCACCTGCGCGGCTGACCCGGAGACGACGAAAGGGGGCGCGCGGCGAACGCCCCGCGCCCCCTTTCGTGCCGTCAGAGGGTCAGAGCCCCAGCTCGGCCTCGAAGTTGCCGGCCTCCAGCCGCTCCTTGACCGCGACGAGGAAGCGGGCCGCGTCCGCGCCGTCGATCAGCCGGTGGTCGTACGACATGGCCAGGTAGACCATCGACCGGACCGCGACGACCTCGCCCAGCTCCGGGTCGTTGACCACGACCGGGCGCTTCACCACGGCACCCGTGCCGAGCATCGCCGACTGCGGCGACGGCACGATCGGGGTGTCGAAGAGCGCGCCCCGGCTGCCGGTGTTGGTCAGCGTGAAGGTCGCGCCGGCGAGCTCGTCCGGGCTGATCTTGTTGGTCCGGGTGCGCTCGGCCAGGTCGGCGACCCGCTTGGCGATCCCGCCCAGGTTGAGGTCACCGGCGTTGTGGATGACCGGCACCAGCAGGCCCCGCTCGGTGTCCACGGCGATGCCGAGGTGCTCCGCCTCCGGGTAGGTGATCGTCCCGCCCTCGAGGTCCAGCTGGGCGTTGACGATCGGGTAGGACTGGAGCGCCTCGACGGCGGCCAGGGCGAAGAACGGCAGGAAGGACAGCTTCACGCCGTGCCGCTGCTGGAAGGAGTCCTTGGCCTGGGCCCGCAGCTTGGCGATCCGGGTGACGTCCACCTCGATCACCGTGGTCAGCTGCGCCATCTCGTGCAGCGACTCGTGCATCCGGTTGGCGATGGCCTTGCGGATCCGGGGCAGCTTCTCGACGGTGCCCCGCTTGCCGCTCGGCTGCGGCTTCGCGGCCGGCTTGGCCGGGGCCGCCGCGGCGGCCGGAGCGGGCTGCGCGGCCGGCGCGGCCTGGGCGGCCTTCGCCTTCTCGGCCGCCTCCAGCACGTCCTGCTTGCGGATCCGTCCGCCGACGCCGGTGCCGTTGACCGAGGAGAGGTTCACCCCGTGCTCGGCGGCCAGCTTGCGGACCAGCGGGGTCACGTAGCCGGCGCCCTCCTCGCCACCGGCCTGGGCCGGGACGGTCGGCCGCTGCGGCGTGGTGGTCGGCGCGGACGGCTGGGCGGCCTGCTCGACCTTGGCCGGCTGCGCGGCCTGCTCGGTCTCGGCGGCCGGCTCGTTGTAGGACATGCCCGGGGTCGGCTCCTCGACCTTGGGCTCCGGCTTGGGCTCCGGCTTCGGCTCGGGCTTCGCCTCGGCCTTGGGCTCGGGCTTCGGCTCCGGCTTCGCCGCCGGCGCGGCGCCGGCCGCGCCCACGATCGCCAGGACGCCGCCGACCTCGGCGGTCTCGTCCTCGGCGACCTTGATCTCCAGCAGCGTGCCGGCGACCGGCGACGGGATCTCGGTGTCGACCTTGTCGGTGGAGACCTCCAGCAGCGGCTCGTCCACCTCGACGGTCTCGCCGACCTGCTTGAGCCAGCGGGTCACCGTGCCCTCGGTGACGCTCTCGCCCAGGGCCGGCATCGTCACCGGGGTGCCCTCGCCCGACGGCGCCGCGGCGGCCGGGGCGGGCTCCTCGACGGCCGGCTGCTCCGCCTCGGCCTGCGGCTCGGCGGCGGCCTCCTCGGCCTGCTCCGCCGGGGCCTCCTGCTGCGGGGCGGCCCCGCCGGCCTCCTCGCCCTCACCGGCGATGACCGCCAGCTCGCTGCCCACCTCGGCGGTCTCGTCCTCGCCGACCACGATCCGGCTCAGCACGCCCGCCGCGGGGGACGGGATCTCAGTGTCGACCTTGTCGGTGGACACCTCGAGCAGCGGCTCGTCGACCTCGACGGTGTCGCCCTCCTGCTTGAGCCAGCGCGTGACGGTGCCCTCGGTGACGCTCTCGCCGAGCCGGGGCATGGTGACCGATACCGGCATGTTCTCCAGACTCCTTCATTCCCCTGGTGGGATCATCGCCCGTCGCCGGACGCCGCGGTTGTCGTGTCAGGCGTGCGCGTGCAGAGGCTTGCCGGCCAGGGCCAGGTGCGCCTCGCCCAGGGCCTCGGTCTGCGTGGGGTGGGCGTGGACGAGCTGCGCCACCTCGGCCGGGTACGCCTCCCAGTTGTAGATGAGCTGCGCCTCGCCGATCAGCTCGCCGACCCGGGCGCCGACCATGTGCACGCCGACCACCGGGCCGTCCTCGACGCGGACCAGCTTCACGTGGCCGGCGGTCTTGAGGATCTGGCTCTTGCCGTTGCCGCCCAGGTTGTAGTTGTAGGTCTTGATCTTGTCGGCCCCGTACTGCTCCTTGGCCTTCGCCTCGGTGAGGCCGACCGACGCCAGCTCCGGGTCGCAGTAGGTGACCCGCGGGATGCCGGCCTCGTCGATCACGGCCGGGTTCTTGCCGGCGATCTCCTCGGCGACGAAGATGCCCTGCTGGAAGCCGCGGTGGGCGAGCTGGAGGCCGGGCACGATGTCGCCGACCGCGTAGACGTTCGGCACGCTGGTGCGCAGCCGCTCGTCGGTCAGCACGTAGCCGCGGTCCATCTTGACGCCCTGCTCCTCGTAGCCGAGGTTGGCGGTCGTCGGGCCGCGGCCGACGGCGACCAGCAGCAGCTCCGCCTCGACGGCGTCGCCGCCCTGGATGGTCAGCTTGACGCCGTTCTCGGTCTTCTCGACCTTCTCGAACGGCTTGCCGACCTTGAAGTTGATCTTCCGCTTGCGGAACGCCCGCTCCAGGGCCTTCGAGGACTCCTCGTCCTCGGCCGCGACAAGGCGGGGCAGCGCCTCGACGATGGTCACGTCCACGCCGAAGGACTTCCAGACGCTGGCGAACTCGACGCCGATCACGCCGCCGCCCAGCACGATCGCCGAGGAGGGGACCCGGTCCAGGGTCAGCGCGTGGTCGCTCGTGATGATCCGCTCGCCGTCGATCTCCAGGCCGGGCAGGCTCTTCGCGTACGAGCCGGAGGCCAGGATGATGTTGCGGCCGGTGTAGCGCTTGCCGTCGACCTCGACGACGTTCTTCCCGACCAGCTTGCCGGCGCCCGCCACGAAGGTGATCTTCTTGGCGCTGCCCACCAGGCCCTGCAGGCCCTTGTACAGGCGGGAGATGACGCCGTCCTTGTACGAGTTGACCGCCGCCATGTCGATGCCCACCAGCTCGGCCTTGACGCCGAACTGCTCCGACTCGCGGGTCTGGTCGGCGATCTCGGCGGCGTGCAGCAGCGCCTTGGTGGGGATGCAGCCGTTGTGCAGGCAGGTGCCCCCGAGCTTGCCCTTCTCGATCAGGGCGACGGACAGGTCCAGCTGGGCGGCACGCAGCGCCGCCGCGTAGCCGCCGCTACCACCTCCGAGGATGACGATGTCGAAGGTTGCGTCGTTCGGCTCGCTCACGTCCAACTCCCAGGTCGCGTCGCTGCATCGGGGGTTACGGGGGAGTAACAGGCACACCCCACCTCGGTCATCTTGTCACCACCGGGGACGGTGCGCGTAGTGAGGTGCCCAACGACACGTCGGTGGCACGTACGCTTGGCACCGTCTTCGATGACCGGCGGGGGAGGAGTGGGTTCGGTGGGGCTGTTCCGACGACGCAAGCGGGTGGGCGCCGTGAGCCGCGACCGCGCCGCCGACCGCGCCGATCTGGATCACCTGGAGGGCTTCGTCCGCACCCGACGGGGCGTCGAGGCGTACCTGGAACCCCGGACCACGGTCACCGAGACCACGGTCATGCTGATCGCCGACGACGGCGAGTGGACCCGGCGGCGGGTCGGCGGGCCGGACGAGGCCCGCCGGTTCGCGCACCGGCTGGCCATCCCGATCTACGACGTCCGGCTCATGGGCTACCCGCAGCGGATGCGCGACTACAACGAGCGCCGCAAGCGCCGCCCCGAGCTGTTCTGATCCGGACACGCGGACGGGGCGCCCCCCGGCGAGGGGAGCGCCCCGTTACGGCGTGGTGGACGCGTCAGCCGTTGGCGGCGACGTCGTCGACCAGGTGCAGCAGCGTACGCACCGGGACGCCGGTGCCGCCCTTGGTCCAGTAGCCGGTGGCCTCGCCCGAGTGGTAGCCGGGGCCGGCGATGTCGATGTGCGCCCAGGCCACGTCGTCGGTGACGAACTCCCGCAGGAAGACGCCGCCCTGGAGCATGTGGCCCGCCCGGTCCATGCCGGCGTTGACCTGCGAGATGTCGGCGACGTCGGAGTCCATGCCCTTGCGCACGTCGTCCGGCAGCGGCATCGGCCAGGCCGGCTCGCCGGTGGCGTCACCCGCGGCCCGCACCCGCTCGCACAGCTCCGGGGTGCCCATCACGCCGGCGATCCTCTTGCCCAGCGCGATCACCTGGCCGCCGGTCAGCGTGGAGGTCTCGAAGAGGTAGTCGGCGCCGTCCTCGCAGGCCCGGGCGATGCCGTCGGCCAGGATCATCCGGCCCTCGGCGTCGGTGTTGAGCACCTCGACCCGCTTGCCGCTGTACATGGTGATCACGTCGCCCGGCCGGTAGCTGGTGCCTGACGGCATGTTCTCCGCCATCGGCAGGTAGCCGGTGACCGCGACGGACGGCTTGAGCGCCGCGACCGCCAGCATGGCCGCGCCGACCGCCGCCGCGCCCGCCATGTCGGACTTCATCTCCCACATGCCCTGCGCCGGCTTGATCGAGATGCCGCCGGTGTCGAAGGTGATGCCCTTGCCGACCAGCGCCACCCGCTTGCCGTTGCCGCCACCCTCCGGGGTGTAGGTCAGCTTGACCAGCCGCGGCGGGGCCTCCGAGCCCTGGCCGACGGCGAGGATGCCGCCGTAGCCGCCGGCGGCCAGCGCCGCCTCGTCGAGCACCTCGACGCCGAGCCCGGCCTCCCGGGCGGCGGTGGCCACGGCGTCGGCGAACGACGGCGGGCGCAGCTCGTTCGGGGCCGTGTTGACCCAGTCCCGGCTGGTCCGCACCGCACCGGCCACCGCCTGTGCGCGGGTGACCTCGGCCTGGGCGGTCGCGTCCGCCGCGTCCGGCACCGCGACCAGCACCTCGGCCACCGGCGCGCGCCGGGCCGGCTGCGGCTTGGTCTTGTAGCCGGCGAACCGGTAGCCGCCGAGCAGCGCGCCCTCGGTGACCGCGCGCAGCGCGGCCGGGGCGTCGGCGTCGTCGGGCAGCGGCAGGGCGAGCGCGACGCGGGCGGCGCCGGCCAGGGCCCGCACCGCGGCGCCGGCCGCCCGGCGCAGGGTCTCCGGGGCCGGGGCGGCGCCGGACGGCTCCGGGCCGAGCCCGACGGCGGCGACCACCGGGGCGGTGATCGTGCCCAGCGTGGCCAGCTTGATCACCTCGCCGGGGCCGCCGGTGGCGCCGAGCAGGGCCAGCGTCTCGGTCAGCTTGCCGTCGAACGCGGCGGCGATGCTCTCCGCGCCGCTGGCCAGCAGCAGGGCGCCGGCGGGTGAGCCGGACTCCTGCTCGGTGGTCTGGCTGTGCACGCCGATCACGATCGCGTCGACGGCGAGTTCGGCGGGGTCGGTGTCGACCAGGCTGAGGGTGGTGCGGGGCGATGTCACGAAAGCTACTCCGGGCGGGCCGGGCCGGCCGCGGCGTCGCGAACCGGCGATGAAGGTCTCGGCGGCGAACCTACCCGCCGGACGCGTGGCTGTCCCGCCGATGGGCGCAGGCGGGACGTCCCGCCCGCACCCGATGGGTTGCCGGCGGGGGTCACGCCGATGCTAACCAGCGGGTCACGGGCCGGTAAGTTCGCACCCATGACCGAGGTGACCTCCGACGCGGCCGCGACCCGGCTGCGCCGTTCCCCGCTGCACGAGCGGCACACCGCGCTCGGCGCCAAGTTCGCCCCCTTCGGGGGCTGGGAGATGCCACTCGAGTACGCCGGCGGCGGCGTCCTCAAGGAGCACACGGCCGTGCGTACCGGGGTGGGCGTCTTCGACGTCTCGCACCTCGGCAAGGCCCGGATCACCGGGCCGGGCGCCGCGGACTTCGTGAACTCCTGCCTGTCCAACGACCTCGGCCGGATCGCACCCGGCAAGGCCCAGTACACGCTCTGCTGCGACGACGCCACCGGCGGCGTGGTGGACGACATCATCGCCTACCTGCACGACGGGGACCACGTCTTCCTGGTGCCGAACGCGGCGAACACCGCCGAGGTGGTCCGCCGGCTGCGCGCCGCGGCGCCCGACGGCGTGGTCGTCACCGACGAGCACGAGGCGTACGCGGTGCTCGCCGTCCAGGGCCCGCGCTCGGCGGAGCTGCTGGGCGCGCTCGGCCTGCCCACGGAGCACGACTACATGAGCTTCTCGACCGCCTCCCTGCAGGGCGTCGAGCTGACCGTCTGCCGCACCGGCTACACCGGCGAGCTCGGCTACGAGCTGGTCGTCCCGGCCGTCGACGCGCTCGCCGTCTGGGACGCGCTGTTCGCCGCCGGCGCCGCGTACGAGCTGCGCGCCTGCGGCCTGGCCGCGCGGGACACGCTGCGCACCGAGATGGGGTACCCGCTGCACGGGCAGGACCTCTCCCTGGACATCACCCCGGTGCAGGCCCGCTCCGGCTGGGCCGTCGGCTGGGACAAGCCGGCCTTCTGGGGTCGCGACGTGCTGCGGGCCGAGAAGGCCGCCGGCCCGGCCCGCACGCTGCGCGGCCTGGAGGCGATCGACCGGGCCATCCCGCGCCCCGGCATGGCCGTCTACGCGGGCGACAAGCAGGTCGGCACGATCACCAGCGGCACCTTCAGCCCGACGAAGAAGCAGGGCATCGCCCTGGCCCTGATCGACACCGACCCGAAGCTCCCCGACGGCGAGACGCTGGAGGTCGACATCCGCGGCCGCCGCGCCCAGATGCGCCTGACGCGCCCGCCCTTCGTGGAGCCCTCCGTCCGCTGACGGCAGCACGCTCGTCGATCATGAAGTTGGCGGCACCCGGCGAGGTCGACATCGCCGCCAACTTCATGATCGACAGTGTCAGTCCGTGGAGGTGACCTCCGTCGGGGTGTAGTGGCGCATCTCCTCGATGTCGGGGACGTAGGGGCGGATCTCGCGGAAGAAGGCGGGGAAGTGCGGGCCGGTGCGGAAGCGCCGGAGGTGGTCCTCGGCCGACGTCCAGCGGATCCGCAGGACGTACGCGGCCGGGTCCTCGACGCAGCGGCTCAGCTCGTAGCCGAGGCACTCGGGCGCGGCGTCCAGCGCCTGTGCCGCCCGCGCGTACGCCGGGACGAACTCCGCCTGCCGCTCGGCCGGTACCCGGTACCTGATGTACTCGACGATCATGCCCACCAGCCCACACCCGGGCCGGCGCATGCTCAAGTACGCACTTTCCGGTGAGTAGGGGGATCGCGTGCCCAGGCGCTACCACTGCGCGGTCGAGGTGGCCGTCGACGTGATCGGCGGCCGGTGGCGGCCGGTGATCCTCGCCCACCTCAAGGAGGGCGTGCACCGCTACGGCGAGCTGCGCCGCCGGATGCCGGACACCAGCGAGAAGATGCTCGTCCAGCGGCTGCGCGAGCTGGAGGCAGAGGGCCTGGTCGCCCGGCACGACCTCGGCACCCCGAAGGCCCCGCACGTCGAGTACCACCTCACCGAGGAGGGGCGAAGCCTCGTCCCGGTGCTGACCGCGCTGCACGCCTGGGGACTGGCCCGGGCCGCCCGGACCGGCACGCCGATCGAGCCCTGACGCCCGCTATTCGGCGATCGGGGGTTCGCCGGCGTCGAGGACCGCCTGGGTCCAGCCGCCCTCGATGACGCCCGTGCCGTCGAGGACGGCCCAGTCGACGACGTCGGCGGCCTCCACCACCACGGGTGCGCCGATCCGGACCGTCGGGTCGCCGGCGGCGTCGCTGGCGCTCGCCCCGACGATCCGCTCCGGGTTGTCCCACGAGGTCACCCCGGCCCAGACGTACTCGGGGCCGTCGTCGCCGGGCAGGCCGTACTTGACCACGAGCTGGCTCTCGGCGGGGAGTCCGCCGGCGAGGAAGCGGGCCCGGATGTCGTCCAGCGCGGCGCGGGCCGTGGCGATGGCCCGGCTCATCGCGTCGCCCGAGCGGGCGTACCGGACGTCGGGCTGGATGCCGTTGAACAGGGTCGCGCAGGCGGCGGCGAAGTAGCGGCCGGGCGGGCCCGGGTGCCCGGGCGGCGGGTTGAGGGTGAGGAACGAGTCGGCGTCCGGGTCGGTCGCCGGGTCCAGCTCCAGCCGCAGCAGCACCGGCGCCGTCGCGCCGTGCTGCTCCGGGTTGCCGTACGCCACCGCGATGTCGTGCCCGGTCACCGTGGCGAGCACCGGGAGCTGCACGAACGCCGGCACCTCCTCGCCGGCCAGCCCCTCGGTCCAGTCCCGCAGCAGCCGCCGGGCGGCACCGGTCATCACCGCGCCCCACGCCCGGGTGAGGTGGTCCGGCACGCCCTGGGCCTGGAGCTCCAGCAGGCCGAAGCGGCGCAGCCCCTTCGTGGTGAACCAGAGCCCGTCGGCGTCCGACGAGTACGGCACCAGCACCCAGTCGACCAGCCGGATCCGGCCGTGCTCGTCGGGGAGGGACCGCAGCGCGGCCGCCGGGTCGAGGAACTGGAGCCCGAAGACGTCCACGACGTCCCCGTCGACCGTTTCGGCGACCGCCGCGGCCACCGCCCGGGCCGCCCACTCGTGCGCCGGCGGCCAGCCCGGCCGGTACTCGGCCTGCACCACCACGAGGTGCGTGGCGGCGGCCAGCCGGGCCAGCTGCGCCTCGGTCGCCCCGAACGCGGTGAGCAGGTCCGGCGGCAGCTCGGGGAACTCGCTGACCGGCCGGGTGTCCACGGTCATGAGGGGGCTGTCCAGCATCTGCCGGGCCAGCCCGTGCACCGGCTCGGCGAGCCGGCCGGCGAGCCCCTCCACCGCGGTCTTCGGGCTCACCTTCGGCAGCCCGACGATCGGCACCAGGTAGGTCGCGTCCAGCGACTCGGGCACCGGTACGGGCAGGAAGTCGTCCGTGATGAGCATGCCGTCCCCCTCGACCACACCGGTGCACCTCGCCGAGAACGCTACCCGCCCGGACGGGTGACGATCAGCCGGACAGCACCAGTCCCAGGTAGGACAGCGTGGTGACGATCTCCAGGAGGGCGCCGAGCACGTCGCCGGTGATCCCGCCGAACCGGCGTACCAGATGCCGCAGCAGCCCGGCCGCGACGGCGAGCGCGGCGAGCACGGCGAGCGGCCCCTGCCACGGGCGGTCCGGCACCGCCGGCACGGCCAGCAGGGCGACGGCCACCGTGCCGGCCACCAGCGCGACCGGGCCCACCGTGCCGGCCACCAGCGCGCCCAGCCCCTCCGGCCGCGCCGCCGGCACCCCGCGCCGGCAGGCCAGCGCGACGCCCAGCCGGCCGGCCGCCGTCGCGGCGACCACCGCCGCGAGCGCCGCCGGCCGGGACCGCCCGGCCAGCTCCGCGAGCACCGCGGCCTGGAGCAGGAGTACGACCACCAGCGCGACCACCCCGAACGGGCCGACGTCCGGCTTCTTCATGATCTCCAGCGCCGCCGGCCCGCGCCGGTAGGAGCCGAGCGCGTCCACGGTGTCGGCCAGCCCGTCCAGGTGCAGGCCTCGGGTGAGCAGCGCGCCCAGCGCGACGGTCACCCCGGCGGCGACCAGCGGGGGAGCGACCGCCGCGGCGAGCAGCAGCACGGCCCCGAGGAGCACGCCGAGCAGCGCACCGACCGCCGGGGCGAGCGCCATGGCGGCGCCGGCCGCGGCCCGGTCCACCCGGCCGGAGCGCACCGGCGCCGTGGTGAAGGTGGTGAGCGCCAGCCGGATCCCGTCGGCGAGCCGGACCTCAGTCGGCACGTCGGCCGGGGGCCACCGGCTCGTCCGGCCCGATGGTGGTGGGCCCCGGTCCGGCCGGCTCCGGCTCGGCGAACTCCGGCCCGGCCTCGGTGCCGGTCGGCCCCGGTCCGGCCGGCTCGGGCCCGGTGAACTCCGGTTCCGTGCTGGTGGGCCCCGGCCCGGCCGGCTCCGGCTCGGTGAACTCCGGCTCAGGCTCCGTGCTGGTGGGCCCGGGGCCGGCCGGTTCGGGCTCGGTGAAGTCCTCGTCGTCCCCGCCGCCGAGCGACGGGTGCACGGGCAGGCCGGCGGCGAGCGTCAGTGCCGAGCGCAGCAGCGGCAGGGCGGCCAGCGCGGTCGCGCCCTCGCCCAGGTCGAGCCGCAGGTCCAGCAGCGGGGTCAGGCCCAGCACGTCGGCGGCGAGCCGCACCCCGGGCCGGCCGCCGTGGTCGGGCAGCAGGCACCAGTGCCGGGCCTGCCCGGCCAGGTCGCGGCTCACCATGCCGGCGGCCGCCCCGACCGGCCCGTCCAGCAGCACCGGAACGCGCCGGGCGGTCGCGCCCAGCAGGACGCCGGTGGCCACCGCCACGTCGCCGCCGCCCAGCTCGGCGAGGATGTCCTTGGCCTCCCGGGGGGAGCGCCGGGTGCGGTGCAGCGCGTCGCGGACGGCCGCGCAGCGGACCATCCAGGCGGCGTCGTCGTACTCGCCGTGCTCGTTCATCACCCGGCCGAGGACCGCCGGGGGCTCCGCGCCGGCCGTGGCCGCCAGCACCGCCGCGGCGGCCGTCTCGGTGCCGGCTCCGCACGCCGCCAGCACCAGCAGCTGTACGCCCGCGTCGGCGGCCTGCTCGGCGAGCCGCCAGCCGTAGCGCAGGGCCGACTCGACCCGCTCGCCGGTGAGCGCCGGTCCCTCCTCGATGGGCGCGGAGGTGGGCGTCTCGACCACCTGGAGGCTGGCGCCGTTCTCGGCGGCCAGCCGGGCCAGGGCCCCCTTGCCGGCGCGCGCCTGCCGGGCGCGGCGGGCCGACTCGCCGGGCGTCGCGCCGGCCGACGCCCCGCCCTCGTGGTCGCCGTGCAGCAGCAGCACGCGGACCGGGCCCCACGGCGTCGGGGTCGCGGTGCCCTGGGTGGCGGCGGCGAAGCCGACCACCCGCTCCAGGACGCCGAGGCCCGCGCCCGGGATGTCCAGGGTGGCCAGCCGGTCGACCGCCTGCGGGCCGGTGTAGTCGTCGGGCATCGGCAGTTCCATGCCCGGCTGGATGACCAGGCCGGTGGCGACCATCGGCAGCGCCATGGTGGGCGCGGCCCAGTCGGCCTGGCCGGGCGCGCCGGCCGGCGCCGCTGCCGGGGTGGCGGGCGCCGCCGGGGTGAGCACCTCGGGCAGCGCCTCGTCGGGCGCGCCCGCCTGTCCGGGACCGGCCTGCGCCGGAGTGCCCGCCTGCCCGGGGCCGGCCTGCGCCGGGACGTCCGCCTGGCCGGCGCCGACCGGCGCCGCCGGGTGGGTCGGGGTGGCGGCCGGCTTCAGCCAGGCGGTCTGCCCGGCCACCACGAGCGCGACGGCGTCGCAGGCGTCGGCGACCGCACGATTGGTCGCGCCGAGCGCGTCGGTGAACGCCCGGCCCAGCGGCGTGGTGGGCACCAGGGACAGGCCCACCTCGGGGCTGACCAGCACCAGCCGGGCGGCGCTGGCGCGGACCGCCGCGGCCAGTTCGGCGATGGTGGCCGTGTCGTCGGCCGGCTGGTGGGCCGGGTCGAGCAGCACGGTCACCCAGCCGCCCAGGTCGTCCACGAGGAGCGTCTCGTTCGGCCCGGCCGCCGTGATCACCTCGGCCAGCCGGCCGGGGTCCGCGGCGGTCTCCTCCGTCGTCCAGCTCCCCGGCCGACGGGCGCGGTGCGCCGCGAGGCGGGTCGCCCACTCGGTGTCCTCCGGGTCCCCCGCGGGGGCGGTGGCCACGTACCGGACCGTGGGCGCCTCGGCGACCACCGATTCGGCGAACTCCGACTTGCCGGAGCGGATACCGCCGAGCACCAGGAGGGTGTTCCACCCGTCAACGGACATGCCCGTACCTTAAAGCCGTCCGGCGGGTCGCCGCCCGCCGGCCCGGTCGGCTCAGTCGCAGTGCTCGAACGGGCTGGCGTAGCTGGCCCCGCCCGCCGACCCGCCCCACTTCACGCAGACCCCCGGGGCGCTCGCCCGCACCGGCCCGGCGTAGTACTGGTAGCTGCCGCTCTCGGTCTGCCGCGCCTTGCCCTGCACCTCCAGGTACGTGGTCACCGTGGTGGCCCGCCCCACGTCGGTGTCCTTGAGGGTGACCACGCAGTTGGTGCCGGCGGCGGTGCTGTAGAGCAGGTAGACCCGGCCCCGGCGCACCCCGCCCGCGGTCAGCGTCGCCGAGTCGATCACCTGGTAGCCGCTGCCGCACACCTGCCCCGCCGTGTACGGCTGCTTCGGCCCGGCCGTGCTCGCGGTCGGCGCGGGCGCGCCGGTGGTCGACGCCGGGTCCCCGCTCGACGGGGCGCCGGCGTCCGCCGCCGGGCGGCTCGGCGTGGCCGACGGCGACCGGCTCGGCCGGCCGGTACGGCTCGGCGTCGGCTCCGCGCCGGCAGTGGCGCTGGCCGGGACCTCCGGCTGCACGGGGTCGGCGACCGCGGACTCCCCGGTCAGCGCGGCCGGGCGTTGCCCCGCGTCCGTGTCGTCCGGGGAGCGCAGCGCCGCCACGGCCACCGCGGTCAGCACCGCGACGAGGACGACGCCGGCCGCCCCGGCCAGCGCCAGCGCCCGGCCGCGACCCCGGCGCTCCGCCGGCTCCTCCAGCGTCGGCGGTACGCCCGAACCGGCGTGCCGTTCCTGCACAGGGCCGTACCCGCCGGGCGGCCGCCCGGGCTGCGCGACCCCGACCGACCAGGCCGGCCCCGGTGGGGAAACCGGCCCCGAAGCCGCGGCGTGCCCGGGAGCCTCGGAGATGTGCCCGGGAAGCGCAGGGACGTGCCCGGAAGCCGCTGAGACATGCCCGGGAGCCGCGGAGACGTGCCCGGGAGGCGCGGAGGCGGGACCGGGCGTCGGGGTGTGCGCGGCGGGGTCGGTCCCCGGAGCGGCCGGGACCACGGCGGGCGGCTGGCCGGCGGGCGGCGTACCCCCGGGTGGGCCCGGGATCGGCGCGGGGGCCGGCAGGACGGCCGCGCCCGGCACGGCCGGCCCGGCCACCGCCCACGGCGGGCGCGGCGGGACGGGCAGGGCGGCGAGGGTGGCGTCCCGGGCGTCCTGGGCGGCCTCGGCCAGGGCGAGCGCGCTCGGGAACCGGTCGGCCGGGCGCTTCGCCAGCGCACGGGCGACCACCTCGACCACCGCCGGCGGCGTGCCGACCAGCGGCGGCGGCTCGTCCTGGACGTGCCGCATGGCCACCTGGAGCGGGTTGTCGCCGTCGAAGGGCGGCCGCCCGGCCAGGCAGAAGTACGCGACCGCGCCGAGCGCGTAGACGTCGGTGACCGGCGACACCGGCTGGCCGGCGGCCTGCTCCGGGGACATGTACGAGGCGGTGCCCAGCACCATGTGCGCGGCCGTGATGCCCGCCATGGTGCTGGCCCGGGCGATCCCGAAGTCGACCAGCACCACCGTGCCGTCCCGCTTGACCAGCAGGTTGCCGGGCTTCACGTCGCGGTGCACGATCCCGGCGAGGTGGGCGGCGTGCAGCGCGTGCGCGGCCTGCGCCACCACCGACATGGTGGACGCCGGGTCGAGCCGGCCGGCGCGCCGGATCCAGGTGACCAGCGGCTCGCCGTCGACGTACTCCATCACCAGGTAGCTGACCTGGCTGCCGTCGGCGAGGGTTGCCGAGCCGAAGTCGTGGACCTGGACGATGCCGGGGTGGCGCAGCGCGGCCAGCATCCGGGCCTCGGCGTGGAAGCGGGTGGTGAACTCGGGGTCGGCGACCAGCGAGGGGAGCAGCACCTTCACCGCGACCTCGCGGCCCAGCAGGGTGTCGGTGCACTTCCAGACGGCCCCCATGCCGCCCGTCGCGATGCGTTCGCCCAGCCGATAGCGGTCGCTGAGCACCACTCCTTGAGTCAGCACCGCGCCACCGTACCGGCCCGGGGTGACGGCATGATCCATGTGGCGGCCGGGCCGTCCCGCGCCGGGCCGACTAGGCTTGCGGGGGTTTCCGTCCCAGGGCGACGGCGGCGAGGGGAGACGCGGCATGGCGTGGAGCTGGCGGTACGAGGGCACGAACGGCGCTTCGGTCGACGGGCCGGGTGAGTCGTTCCCCAGTCAGGCGGACGCCGAATCGTGGATCGGCCAGGCCTGGCGGGAGCTCGCGGCATCCGGCGTCACCTCCGTCGCGCTCGTCGAGGACGACCGGGTGGAGTACCGGATGAGCCTGCTGCCCCCGGCCGAATGACCGGTTACGAGCGCCCGCGCGACCCGCTGGTGCTCGGGGTGCCCCGGGCGGCGTTCCGGCCCAGCGCGATCTTCCTGGCCCTGGTCGCGCTCTTCGTGGCCAGCGGGGTGATGACCTGGAACCGGTTCGGCAACGTCCGGTTCGACGTCTTCCTCTTCGTGGTCTCCGGCTGGCTGATCTCGCTCTGCCTGCACGAGTACGCGCACGCCGTGGTCGCGTACCGGGCCGGGGACCGGGACATCGCCCACCGGGGCTACCTGACGTTGAACCCGCTGAAATACACCCACCCGCTGCTGTCCATCGTGCTGCCGGTGGTCGTGGTGCTGCTGGGCGGCATCGGCCTGCCCGGCGGCGCGGTCTGGGTGGACCGGCACGCCATCCCCGGCCGGCTGCGCCACACCCTGGTCAGCCTGGCCGGACCGGCCACAAACGTGCTGTTCACCCTGCTGCTGGTGCTGGCCGTGCGGATCGGCCCGGAAGTGGGCGGCCCGCTGGAGTTCTGGGCGGGCGTGGGGCTGCTCGCGTTCCTCCAGCTCACCGCCAGCGTGCTCAACCTGCTGCCGGTGCCCGGCCTGGACGGCGGCAACATGATCCAGCCGTGGCTGAGCCCGGAGTACCGGCGGATGTACGACCTGTTCGCCCCGTACGGCTTCATCCTGCTGTTCGCGCTGCTGTGGAGCCCGCGGATCGGCAACTGGTTCTTCGGCGCCGTCTTCGACGTGGCGGACTTCCTCGGGCTGCCGCCCCAGCTCTACGTGCTCGGACTGGAGCTCATCCGGTTCTGGCGGGGCTGACCCTCCCGCGGCGGGAGCCGCCGCGAAGCGGCGGGGCGCTCCGGGTCGTGCGTACCCCCGAGGGTTCCCGGGCCGGCGCGGAGGTCGCGCCGGCCCGGGGAGAGCGTCACGGACGCTGCGCCGGGCTCTCGGTCTTCGCCGGGTCCCGCTCGGTGACCGGCTCGACGATCTCGTCGATGGCCTTGAGCAGGTCGGCGTCGAGCTTCACGCCCGCCGCCTTCACGTTGTCGTGCACCTGCTCCGGCCGGGACGCGCCGACGATCGCCGAGGAGACGTTCGGGTTCTGCAGCACCCAGGCGACGGCGAGCTGCGGCATGGTGAGCCCCGCCTGCTCGGCCAGGGGCTTGAGCCGCTGCACCCGGGTGAGCACGTCGTCGCTCAGCCAGGACGCGATGAACCCCGCGCCGGACTTCTCGTCGGTGGCGCGGGAACCGGCCGGCGGCGGCTGGCCCGGCAGGTACTTGCCGGACAGCACACCCTGGGCCATCGGCGACCACACGATCTGGCCGACGCCCAGCTCCTCGCTGGTGGGGATGACCTCGGCCTCGATGACCCGCCACAGCATCGAGTACTGCGGCTGGTTGGAGACCAGCGGGATGCGCAGCTCGCGGGCGAGCGCGTGCGCCTGGCGGATCTGCGACGCCTTCCACTCGGAGACGCCGATGTAGTGCGCCTTGCCGGAGTGCACGATGTCGGCGAACGCCTCCATCGTCTCCTCCAGCGGCGTGCTGTAGTCGTAGCGGTGGGCCTGGTAGAGGTCCACGTGGTCGGTCTGCAGGCGGCGCAGCGAGCCGTTGATCGACTCCATGATGTGCTTGCGGGACAGGCCGCGGTCGTTGCGGCCCGGCCCGGTCGGCCAGTACACCTTGGTGAAGATCTCCAGCCCCTCGCGCCGCTCGCCCTTCAGCGCGCGGCCGAGCACCTCCTCGGCCCGCGTGCCGGCGTAGACGTCGGCCGTGTCGAAGGTGGTGATGCCGGTGTCCAGGGCGGCCCGCACGCAGGCGGTCGCCGCCTCCTCCTCGACCTGCGACCCGTGGGTGATCCAGTTGCCGTACGAGATCTCGCTGACCAGCAGGCCCGATCGGCCTAGGTGTCGGAATTCCATGACCCGACCCTAGCCCCGTCCGATCATGGTCGACATGCGGCGCTCCCGGCCGCGCCGCCCCCGGGTCCCGCGCGTCAGAGCACCGGGGTGCTGTCGGCGAGCAGCCGGTCGATCTCCGCGACCACGGCGGCCCGGCTCGGGTGCACCGGCTCGATCAGCCGCTCGCCCCGCCGGTCCAGCGCGCCCCACCGGCCCGACTCGTCGCCGACCAGGAATGCCACCGGATGCACCACCAACGTCGGGTACGCCGGCGCGACCAGCACCCGGCCGGTCCGGTCCACCACCCCGCGGCGGCCGGCCAGCTCCACCACGGCCAGGCCGTCCTCGGAGAAGCCGTCCACGTACCGGCCGTCGGCCAGCGCGGTCGTCAGACCGTGGTAGCGGGTCGGCACCACCACCTGGCCGGTCCGGTCCACCGCGCCCCAGCCGCCGTTCTGCCGGACCGCCGCCAGGCCGCCCCGGAACGGCCGCACGTCCTCGTAGCCCGGCGGGATCTTCACGATGTTGGTCCGGTCGACCGCCATCCACCGGCCCTTGCCGTCCATCGACACCCAGGACAGCCCCTCCGAGAACGAGCCCACCGCCCGGTAGCCGTTGTTCGCCTCGATCAGCGCCACGCCGGTGGTGTCGATCAGCGCCCAGCGGGACGCCTCCGGGCGGCGTACCCACGCCAGGCCCTCGCGGAACGGCTGCACCTCGGCGTACCGGTGCGCGATCACCAGCTCGCCCTCGGCGTCCGCGTACCCCCAGAGCTCCTGCTCCTCGTCGAAGGTCGGCACCGGGTGCCGCTCGCCGCCCAGGACCGTCTCCCGGCTGCGCGGCTTCGGCCCGAACCCGCCCGTCGCGGCCCGCTCCGCGACCGCGTCCAACGCCAGCGAGGTACGTGCGTTCAGCTCCGGGTCCTCGCCCTGGCGCAGGTCCAGAGCCCGCTCGAAGTGCAGGCACGCCTCGGTCAGCCGGCCCTGGTCGTAGCAGGAGCGGCCGGCGTGCTCGTGCAGCACCGCACGCAGCCGGTCGGGCAGCTCCGCCGAGTTGGCCTCCGCAAAGAGCCGGTCGGCCTCCGCGTGCTCACCTCGCCAACGCAGCACCTCGGCCAGCCGGGCGCGGGCCAGCGCGGTCCGCCGCAACTCACCCGTGGCCTCCGCGTACGTGAGGGCGAGCCGCGCGTCGGCCAGGGCGTCGTCCAGGTCGCCGAGGATCCGGGACGCCACCGAACGCAGGCTGAGCAGCCGGGCCCGGCTGCGGTTGTCCAGCGCGCTGCCCAGCTTGGTGGTCAGTCCGTCCCGGATCTCGCGCAGCGCCGGGGGATCGGGGGCCTCCTCGCGGAGGGTCTCCGGGTGCAGCCGCCAGCGGGTGGCGGCGAGGGCCTGCTCCGGGTCCGCCGGCCGGGACTCCCGCTGGTCGGCGTCGGCGTCCGGCTCTGCCGTCCCCTGCTCCGTGGCGGTGGCGGCCGGCGGCGCTGTCTCCCCGGTCGGGGTGGTGTCGCTTCCGGTGGTGGGTTCTGCGGGCGTGTCCTGGACGTCCGTTCCCACGGCCGGGGTGGGTTCTGCCGGCGTGTCCTGGGTGTCGGTTCCCAGGGTCGTGGTGGGCTCCGGCGGCGCGGCCTGGGCGGCCGGTGGGGCCGGGACGGGATGTGGCTGTTCGGGGGCGACGGCCGGTTCGTCCGGGACCTCGGCCGGGGCGGTGTCGCGGGCCGCGTCGCTCTCGCGCGACGTGACTGCCGGTGGGGCGGCTTCCCGCGGCGCTGCCTGTGCCGGTATGTCGGCCTGCGCCGGCGCCTCGGCTCGGGCCGGCGGGGCGACGTCGGCGGTTGCGGGGACGTGGGCAGCGGCCTGCGCCGGTACCTCGTGGGTGCCGGGGTCGCCGGAGCTGTGGACCGGTGGTGTCCAGGGGGCCGGAGCCGGTCGGGCGGGCGTGGCCGGGGCAGCGGACGGTACCGCAGCCGCGGCGCCGGTGGGTGCCGGGCCGGCCGGACCCGGGTCGATCTCGGCGGGCCGAGCCGGTGCCGGCGAGCCGGTGGCGCGGGTTTCGGGTGCGGTTGTTGTCGCTGGGGCAACAAGAAACGCACCCAGAGCATCCGGGCCCGACCCGGCCTGGACGTCAGCGGTCGAGGCGGACCGTTCCGGGCCCGGTGCGGCTGTCTCCGGACCGGCCAGCTCCGCCTCCGGCTGGGTCCCGGTCGCGTCGGGTTCCGGGCCGTTCTGCGGGGCGTGCACCGGGGCGGACGTCTCCGTCGGAGCGTCCGGCGACCCCGGGGCATTCGGCCGGAACCAGGCGTCCGCGCCACCGCCCGCCGGCTCGGCGCGCCGCGCGGACGCCGCCTCCTCCGGCCGGTCGGCGACCTCGGCGCTCCGTCCATGGCCGGCGGCGGTGACCGGTGCGGACATCGCTTCGTGCCGGTCGGTGGTGACCGGTGCGGACACGCCTCCGTGCCCGTTGGGGGTGACCGGTGTGGGCACCCCTTCGTGCCCGTCGGCGGTGGCCGGGGCGGACACGCGGTCGCCCGCCCTCGGCCAAGCCGGGCCGTGCGGGGTGGTCGCGCGACTGTCGTCCGTCGGTTGGTCGGCCTGGGCGGCCGTGGTCGGGCCGGCGGTACTGCCCGGCCGGCGGTCCTCGCCGGGCGTGGTCGGGCTCGGGTTGTCGCCCGGTCGGGTGTCCTCGGCGTGCGGTGTGCTGACCGCGCGGGGCCTGTCGGCGGGCGCGGTCGGCACGACGGTGTGCTCGGGCCGGGCGGCTTCCGGGCCGGGGTAGGCGGGCGGCGCGGGTCGGGCCGGGGTGGGAGCGTCGGAGGGTCCCGCCTGCGGTGCCGGGCCCGGCCGGACCTCCTGGCCATGCGTGGTCGGCGTTGCCGGCTCGGCGCGTTCGGCCGGAGCCGGGCGGTCGGGCAGCGGCGGGGAGCCGGCCGGGCTGGGCAGGAACTCGACGCGCAGGTTGGCGGCGGGCGGCGCGTCGGCCGGAACCCTCGGTGGGGTGCGGCCCTCGGGGCGCTCGTCCGCCGTTGGCCGCTCGGTGGGGTAGGTCGGCGTGCTCGCCGCCTCCGGTCTCGCCAGCCGGCCCGACGGATCGCCCGGCACTGGTCGGTCGCCGGACTGGACGGGCGGACCCGACACAGGCGGACCCGAAACGGGAGCGTCGGAAGCGGGCGGACCCGAAACGGGCGTGCCAGAGGTGGGCGGACCCGAAACGGGAGCGCCGGAGGCGGGTGCCCCGGAGACGGGGGCACCGGACAGAGGCCGGCCGGGAACCGGTGCGCCGAAGACCGGCGGCCCGGAGACGGGTGCCCCCGGCACGGGCATGCCGGAGGCGGGCACGTCGGCGACCGGTGCGCCAGACACCGGCATGGCCGGCACCGGCGCGCCGGAGGTGGGCACCGCCGGGCGCGGCTCGGGCCGGGTCTCCGGCTGCATCGACGGGCGTCGGACCTCGTCGGGCCGCGCCTCCGGCTGCATCGGCGGGCGTCGGACCTCGTCGGGCCGCGCCTCCGGCTGCATCGGCGGGCGTCGGACCTCGTCCGGCCGGGTCTCCGGTGCCGGCATCGTCGGCTGCCGTCGCTCGTCCGGCCGCGTGGGCCCCTCGTCCGGCCGTGTCATGGGCGCGGGCCGCTCGTCCTGGGGCGCCAGGGGCGCGGGCCGCTCGTCCTGCCGTGCAGGCGGCACGAGCCGCCGCTCGGCGTCGTCGGTGCGCGGCGGAGGCGGCGCCATCGGCCGGTCCTGCCGTTCCCCGGGACGGCTCGGGGCGGCCGGCATGGCCGCCTCCCGTTCCTGGTCCGGGCGCGCGCCGGTCGGGGGCTGCTGCCGGACCTCGTCCGAGCGCGCCGGCCGGTCCCGCAGCTCGTCGGGGCGGGTACGCGCGGCCGGCTCGACCGGCGGCCGCCAGCCGTCGCCCGGGCGGTCCGGCCCGGGCTCGCCCGGCCGCCCCTGCCACCCGTCCGGCCGCCCCCGGAACTCCGGCCGCAGACCAACGGACTCCGGCCGCGGACCGACCGACTCGGGGCGCGGGCCGTTGAACTCGGGGCGCGGACCGACGGACTCCGGCCGCGGACCGACCTCCGGCCGCGAGCCGTTGAACTCGGGCCGGGGACGGACCTGCTCCGTCCGGCTGTCCACGGGTTCCGGCCGGGGACGCCCCGATTCCGGCCGCGGGCCGGCCGGGTCGGGGCGACGACCCTCGTAGCGGACCTCGTCGTCCATCGGCCGCCCGGGGCGGCCGTCGGGGCCAAGCCGGTCGACCGGCGGCCGGTGCCCCTCATCGGGCCGGTACGCGGCCGGCTCGGTGCGCCGCCGCTCGACGACCGGCCACTCCTCCTGGTGCGGGCGGGCACGGTCGCCCGGCGGACGCTGACCGTCCCACCGCTCCTCGGGCCGGAACGCGGCGGGACGCGGCTCGGCGTACCGGCCCGGCTCGGCGCGGTAGGGGTCCACCGGCCGGCGCCCGGCCTCGGGCGCCTCCCGGTACGTCTCGGCGCGCGCGGCGGCCTCCCGCATCGGCGGGCCGTCGAACCCGCGGTCCGGCTCCCGGCGCGGCGGGCCGTCGTAGCCCCGGTCCGGCTCTCGGCGCGGCGACCCCTCGTAGCCCCGGTCCGGCTCGCGGCGCGGCGCCCCGTCGAAACCCCGGTCGCCCGGGCGGCCGAGGTCCTGGTCCCGCCGGTCCATCGGGCGAGCCACTCCGGCGTCGCGCCGGCCGTCGTAGCCCTGGTCCCGCCGAGCGGGCAGGTCCTGGTCGCGCCGGTCCGCCGGACGCCCGGGGTCGGCCGCTCGCCGGTTCGACCGCCCGTCGAAGGCCGGATCCCGCCGCTCGAAGGCCACCTCGCGCCCACCACCGAACGCCGCATCCCGGCGATCACCGAACGCCGGACCCCGCCGTCCGTCGAACGCCGGATCCCTCCGGTCGTCCAAGGCCGGATCCCGCCGTCCGTCGAACGCCGGGCCCCGCCGGTCGTCGAAAGCCGGGCCCCGCCCGCTGTCGAAGGTCCGGTCCCGTGTCCCGTCGAACGCCGCCTCGCGCCGCTCCGCCGGTCCGCCGGGCGGAGGAGTCGCCGGCCCACGGCGCTGACCCGGTGCGCCCGAACGCGGCGGCGCGTGGTGCGGGTGTTCGCCCGGCTCGGGAAGCCACCCCGGCTCAGGGTCGGGGGAGACCGGCCGGTGCGGCGCCGTCCCACGCGCCGGCTCCGGGCGCACCCACCGCTGGTCGTACCGGTCGCCCGGCGCACCGCGCCGAGGACCGTCCTCGGGCCGCCGCCCGTCGCCGCCCGGCCGCCCACCGCGCCGCCCGTCGAGGTCGTCGGGCCCGGCGGGGTACGCGCCACGCCGTCGGTCCAGATCGTCGGGTCCGGCGGGGCTGACGGGGTACGTGCCGCGCCGCCGGTCGAGGTCGTCGGGCCCGGCGGGGCTGACGGGGTACGTGCCGCGCCGCCGGTCCAGATCGTCGGGCCCGGCGGGGCTGACGGGGTACGTGCCGCGGCGCCGGTCGAGGTCGTCGGGTCCGGCGGGGCTGACCGGGTACGTGCCGCGGCGCCGGTCGAGGTGCTCCGGTCCGGCGGGGCTGACCGGGTACGCGCCGCGCCGCCCGTCCAGATCGTCCGGCCCGGCTGGGTACGCCCCGCGCCGCCCGTCCAGGTCGTCCGGTCCGGCCGGGCTGACGGGGTGCGCGTCCTCGCCCCCGGGCGCGGGGCTGACGGGCTGCACCTCGGCCCGGCCGACGACGGCGGAGCGGCCGCGGGGCGCGGGCGGGGTCAGGTATTCGAGGCCGATGTCGCCCGGATAGCGCTGCCCGGGGAACTGTGGACGCCACTCGTGGGTGGGTTCGGCCGCCCAGGACGGTTCGGCCAGCTCACGCCAGCGGTCCCAGCCGCTCATCGGGGGACCCTGTCGCCGCCCGCGCGGCGCGGCCCCGGGGCCGGCTCGCGTCGCTCGCTCACGGCGATGTCACCTCGTTGGAAATTGTCGCGCTGGGCACCCCGACGTGCCGGTAGAGTCGCCCGGTCCAGCACCTCGTGGCTGCGGAAGGAGGGTAGCGGCGTGGGCTCGGTCACCGCCACTGTGGCACCGCCCACGGATCCAAACGTTACCCGATGGTTTCGGACATTTGGCGCGATAGTGGCCTCCGGCTTCCGGCGGCACGCCACCTACCGGCAGGCAGCCGTGGCGGGGGTGGTCACGAACACCGTCTTCGGCTTTCTCCGCTGCTACATCTTTCTCGCGGTGGCCGGCGCGGCCGGCACGGTGGCCGGCTACGACCGCGCCCAGCTCGGCACCTTCGTCTGGGCGGGGCAGGGGCTGCTCGCGGTGATCGCGATCTGGGGCTGGACCGAGCTGGCCGACCGGATCCGGACGGGGGAGATCGCCGCCGACCTGCTCCGCCCGGTGCACCCGGTGACCAGCTACCTCGCCACCGACCTGGGCCGGGCCGGGTTCGCCTCGCTGGCCCGGTTGCTGCCGCCGGTGGTGATCGGCCCGTTCTTCTTCGAGGTCTACCTGCCCCGGCACTGGGCCACCCCGCCGCTCTTCGCGCTCTCCGTGCTGCTCGCCGTGCTGGTCTGCTTCGCCTGCCGCTACCTGGTCAACGCCACCGCGTACTGGTTACAGGACGTCCGCGGGCCGATGATCCTCTGGACGCTGGGCTCCGGCGTGCTGGCCGGCCTCTACTTCCCGCTGGGCTTCCTCCCGGGCTGGCTGGAGGCCACCCTGCGGTACGCCACCCCGTTCCCCAGCCTGTTGCAGGTGCCGCTCGACGTGCTGGTCGAGCGGGAGCCGGTGCCCACGGAGCTGGGCCTGGTCGGGCTCCAGTTCGGTTGGGCGGTCCTGCTGCTGGCGCTCTGCCGGCTGGTGCAGCGCCGGGCCGAGCACCGGCTGGTGGTGCAGGGTGGCTGAGCCGGGGACCGGGGCACTGCGGGCGTACCGGGCGCTGCTCGGTGCGCAGGCCCGGTCGCAGGCGGCGTACCGCACCTCGTTCGTGGTGGACCTGGTCGGGAACATGGGCGCCACGGTGTTCGACGTGGTGACCGTGCTGGTGCTCTTCGGGGTCACCCGGGAACTGGGCGGCTTCACGTTGCGCGAGACGCTTGTCGTCGTCGGCCTGTCGTCGTTCGCGTTCGCCACCGCCGACCTGCTGGTGGGCAACATCGAGCGGCTGCCCCGGTACGTGCGTACCGGCCTGTTCGACGCCGTGCTGGTCCGGCCGCTGGCCGCGCTGCCCCAGCTGCTGCTCATGGACCTGCCGCTGCGCAAGGTCTCCCGGGCGGTCTTCGGGCTGGCCGTGCTGCTGTTCGCGCTCGTCTCGGCCGGCATCGCGTGGACACCGGGCCGGGTGGCGCTGGCGGTGGTCGCCCCGATCGCCGCGGCGGTCTTCTTCGCGGCGGTCTTCGTCACCACCGCCACCGTCTCGTTCTACTGGGTCGACTCGGGGGAGATGGCCAACTCGGTCACCTACGGCGGGCGCGACTTCACGTCGTACCCGGTCACCGTCTACGGCGGCTGGTTCCGCACGATCTTCGCGTACGGGCTGGGTTTCGCCTTTGTCAGCTACCACCCGGCGCTGGCGCTCCTCGGCCGGGCCGACCCGCTGGGCCTGCCGCCCTGGGTCGGCTGGGCCTCGCCCGGCGTGGCGCTGGTCGCGGCGGCGGTCGCCGCCCTGGCCTGGCGCGTCGGGATCCGCCACTACCGGAGTACGGGATCGTGAACGTCATCGAGATGGACGGGCTGCGCAAGGAGTTCACCGTCCGGGTGAAGGCCGGGCGGCTGCGCCGGGAGAAGCGGACGGTCACCGCGGTCGACGGGGTGGACCTGCGGGTGGAGCGGGGCGAGATGCTCGGCTACATCGGTCCGAACGGCGCGGGCAAGTCGACCACGCTGAAGATGCTCACCGGCGTGCTGATGCCGTCGGCGGGCCGGGCCCGGGTCTGCGGGCTGCGGCCGGTGCCGGACCGGACCCGGCTGGCGCTGCGCATCGGCGTGGTGTTCGGGCAGCGCTCGCAGCTCTGGTGGGACCTGCCGCTGCGGGACTCGTTCGCGCTGCTGCGGCACGTCTACCGGGTGCCGGCCGGCGAGCACGCGGCCCGGCTGGCCCGCTGCCGGAGCCTGCTCGACCTCGACGAGTTCCTGGACACCCCGGTCCGGCAGCTCTCCCTGGGCCAGCGGATGCGCGGCGAGCTGACCGCCGCCCTGCTGCACGGCCCCGAGGTGCTCTTCCTGGACGAGCCGACCATCGGGTTGGACGTGGTCAGCAAGCAGGCGGTCCGCGGCTTCCTGGCGGAGCTGGGCCGGGCCGGCGACACCACCCTGGTGCTCACCACCCACGACCTGGCCGACATCGAGCGGCTGTGCCGGCGCCTGGTGGTGATCGACCACGGGCGGGTGGTGCACGACGGCTCGATCGCCGCACTGCACAGCCGGTACGGTTCCCGCCGGATGGTGGTGGCCGAGCTGGACGCCGCCCTGCCCGCGCCGCCGGTGCTGCCGGGCGCGCCGGTGCAGCGGGTGGAGGCGGAGGGGCGCCGGCTGGTCTTCGCGCTGGAGTCGGCGAGCGTCGCCGAGGTGGTGGCCGGGCTGGCCGGTCTGGCCACGCTGCGGGACATCTCGATCGTGGAGCCGGACATCGAGGAGGTCGTGGCCCGGCTCTACCGCGCCCCGGCCGAGGTGGGCTGAGCGGCGGCCCTCACGGGTGCTCCATCACCAGCACGGCGAAGGTGCCGGGGGCCAGCGCCTCGTACCGGTGCGGGGTGTCGCCGGGGAACGTGGCGTAGTCGCCCGGTCCCAGCTCGACCAGGTCGGTCTCCGGGCCGACGCGCATCCGCCCGGCCGCGACCACGACGTGCTCGACGCTGCGCGGGGTGTGGGCCTCGGCGAGCCGTACGGCCCCGGGCTCCAGCTCCATCACGTAGACGTCGCGCCGGGTGTGGGGCGCGCCGGCGGCGAGCAGGGTGGCCGAGAAGTCGGCGTGCTCGGAGCGGATCCGCGGCCCCTCGCCGGCCCGGACCACCCGGACGGCGGCGGTGGGGGGTTCGACCAGGCGGCTGAACGGCACGCCCAGCGCCACCCCGAGGGCCCAGAGCGTCTCCACGCTGGGATTGCCGACGCCCGACTCCAGCTGGGACAGGGTGGACTTGGCGATGCCGGCGCGCCGGGCCAGCTCGGTCAGCGACAGCCCCGCCCGGTCGCGCTCCCGGCGCAGGGCGGCCGCGATGGTGGCGAGCGGGGGAGCGGGGTCGGTCGCCATCTGTTCGCTCCATCGGTCGATCTGTTCGGTTTGACGAACGCGGGTCCTTGCGTTCAGGATATCGGACCATGCGTACGGCATATCGAACGGGCGACGCCCGCGTGCTCCGCGACGTCGCCGCCATCGGCGCGGCAATGTTCGCCGTGGGCGCCTCGTTCGGCGCCGTGGCGGTGGCCGCCGGCCTGCCCGCCTGGGCCACCCTGGCCATGTCGGTGCTGGTCTACGCGGGCGGCGCCCAGTTCATGGCCGTGGGCCTGATCGCGGCCGGCAGCCCGCTCGCGGCGGTCCTCGCCGGCCTGCTGCTGAATGCCCGGCACCTGCCGTTCGGCCTGGCCCTCGGCGGCGCCCTGGGCCCCCGGCGCCGGCAGCGGCTGCTCGGCAGCCATCTCATGACCGACGAGGCGACCGCGTTCGCGCTGGCCCGCCCGGCGGGGCCCGGGCGACGGCGGGCGTTCTGGCTCGCCGGGGTGCTGCTCTTCCTGGCCTGGAACGCCGGCACCGGGCTCGGCGTGCTGGCTGGCGGCGCGGTCGGCGACCCGGCCGCCCTGGGACTCGACGCCGCCTTCCCGGCCGGGCTGGCCGCCCTGCTGCTGCCCAGCCTGCGCGACCGGGAGACCCGCCGGGTGGCGCTCACCGGCGCCGGACTGGCCGTGCTGGCCACCCCGCTGCTGCCGGCCGGACTGCCGGTGCTGCTCGCGCTCGCCGCCCTGGTCCTGCCGCTGCTGGCCCGCCGCCGGGCGACCGCCGGACCGGACACCCCGGGCGCCGGCCGGGACACCCCCGACGCCGCCCCGGACGAGCCGGGCGGGCGGTCGGCGGACGGCGACGCGTCGGGACGGGCCGTGCGGGCCGGGGAGGCGTCGTGCTGATCGCGGTGATCCTCGCCCTGGCCGCCGGCACCTACGGCTTCCGCGTCGCCGGGGTGCTGCTGCGCGACCGGCTGGCGCTGCCGGAGTGGTCCCGCCAACTGCTGCCGGTCGGTGCCGCGGCGCTGCTGGCCGCCCTCGCCGCCACCGCGGCGCTGACCGAGGCCGGCGGCTTCGCCGGCTACGCCCGGCCCGCGGGGGTGCTGGTCGGCCTGCTGCTCGCCGCGCGACGGGCGCCCTTCGTGCTGGTCGTGGTCGCGGCTGCGGGCACGACCGCGCTGCTGCGCCTGCTCGGGGTGGCCTGAGTACGACACCGGCCCCTCCCCGCCGGAGCGGGAAGGGGCCGGTTCCAGGTCGAGCAGTCCGGGCGCGCCCGGTCAGATCTTGTCGCCGATGTTCACCTGCGGCGCCGGGGCGCGCATCTTGCGGAAGGTGATCGACCGCATGATCGCGTAGAAGTAGAGCGAGCCGAGCCGCTCGGTGCTCTTGGGGTAGCGCTCGCGGACCAGCTTCTTGATCTTCCGCGAGATCAGCACCGAGTCGATCACCACGCCGAGCGCCAGGGCGCCCCAGAGCACGTTCGACAGCAGCCGGACGATCGGCGGCATGGCCTGGTTGGAGCCGACCAGCACGATCAGCGCGCCGCCGAAGAACCAGGTGCCCACCGTGCGCCGGGAGTCGACCACGTTGCGGGCCAGCAGCCGCTCCGGGCCCCGGTCGCGCGGGCCGCCCTCGCGCCGGAACTCGGCCGCCGACTCGGCGCGCGCCGCGCGGCGCTGCTCCCGGGCCTCCTCCTTCGTCAGGGGGCGGGCCGGGGCGGCCGGGCGGCGACCGGCGGTCGGCCGCTTCGGGGTCTCTCGTCCCTTGGCGGGCGTGTAGCCCCGGGACCGGGCAGCGGAGGACGCCTCGTCGGTCGTCACCGGGGTGACGGACTCCTCGACCAGGTCGGTGGGCTTACGGCGAAACAGCGACGGCACGCCGGCAAGGGTAGCCAACCGGCGGCGCCCGGTGCACATCGCGGGTGCACCGGGCCGACGGCCCCCGGTCGCGGCGCGGCTGGAGACGCGCCGAGCTGGAGTCGTCGCAGCGGGCGGAGCGGTGTGACGTCAGGGACGCTCGACGTGCGCGCCCAGGTCCGCCAGCTTGGCCTCGAAGTCCTCGTAGCCCCGGTTGATCAGGTCGACGCCGTACACCCGGGAGGTGCCCTCGGCGGCCAGCGCCGCGATGAGGTGGCTGAAACCGGCCCGCAGGTCCGGGATGACCAGGTCGGCCGCGTGGAGCTTGCTGGGGCCGGCGATCACCGCGGAGTGCTTGAAGTTGCGCCGGCCGAAGCGGCAGGGGGTGCCGCCCAGGCAGTCCCGGTAGACCTGGATGTTGGCGCCCATCGTGTTCAGCGCCTCGGTGTAGCCGAGCCGCTGCTCGTAGACGGTCTCGTGCACGATCGACAGGCCACGGGCCTGGGTGAGCGCCACCACGAGCGGCTGCTGCCAGTCGGTCATGAAGCCCGGGTGCACGTCGGTCTCCAGCGCCACGGCGTTCAACTCGCCGCCCGGGTGCCAGAACCGGATGCCGCCCTCCTGGCCCGGCCCGCCGCCGCGCGGCGGGCGCAGGTCGGTCACCTCGTACTCGCCGCCGACCGAGCGGAAGATGTTCAGGAAGGTCATCATGTCGGCCTGCTGGGCGCCCAGCACCTCGACGTGACCCCGGGTGGCCAGCGCGGCCGCCGCCCAGCTCGCGGCCTCGATCCGGTCCGGGATCGGCCGGTGGGTGTAGCCGGAGAGCCGCTTCACGCCCTGGATCTCGATCACCCGGTCGGTGTGGACCTTGATGATCGCGCCCATCTTCTGCAGCACGCAGATCAGGTCGATGATCTCGGGCTCGACCGCCGCGTTGCGCAGCTCGGTGACACCCTCGGCCATCACCGCGGTGAGCAGCACCTGCTCGGTGGCGCCCACGCTCGGGTACGGCAGGGCGAACTTGGTGCCGTGCAGCCCGTTCGGCGCCGACAGGTGCAGCCCCTCCGGGGTCTTGTCCACGGTCGCGCCGAACTCGCGCAGCGCCTGGAGGTGGAAGTCGATCGGGCGCGGGCCGATGTGGCAGCCGCCGAGGTCCGGGATGAAGGCGTGGCCGAGCCGGTGCAGCAGCGGGCCGCAGAACAGGATCGGGATGCGGCTGGAACCGGCGTGCACGTTGATCTGGTCGGTGCTGGCGCTCTCGACGTTGGACGGGTCGAAGACCAGCTCGCCGTCCTCCTCGCCGTCGCTGACCTTGACGCCGTGCAGGCCCAGCAGCCCGCGCACGACCTCGACGTCCCGGATCCGCGGCACGTCGAACAGCCGGCTGGGCGTGTCGCCCAGCAGGGCGGCGACCATCGCCTTGGACACGAGGTTCTTCGCGCCGCGCACGCGGATCCGCCCTTCGAGCGGAGTGCCTCCGTGTACGACCAGGACGTCGTCGGTCAACGCAACCTCCAGCGCGTTGGTGCTGCCGTGTAGATGAGTGGGGCCCACGATCTGCATCGCTACCCGGAAGGCGGCCCGATGAAAACGGTCCGCGTGCATCGTCGCCCCGGCAGCATAGCCCTCCGTGACGAAAATGGAATCGGTCACATCACCAGCGAGGGCACGAACCGGGGATTCCGGCGCGTTTCCGTACCAGTGACGTGACCGAGGGTGATCAGGCGCCCGGGAGAGCGAGCATCTGGTCCAGCGCGGCCCGGGCGTGCCGGGCGGTGTCCGGGTCCACGGTGATCTGGTTGACCACCCGGCCGGCGACCAGCTCCTCCAGGGCCCAGACCAGGTGCGGCAGGTCGATCCGGTTCATCGTCGAGCAGTAGCAGACCGCCCGGTCGAGGAACATGATCTGCTTGTCCGGGTGGGCCAGCGCCAGCCGGCGAACCAGGTTCAGCTCGGTGCCGACGGCCCACGCCGAGCCGGCCGGGGCCGCCTCGATGGTCCTGATGATGTATTCCGTCGAGCCCACCTGGTCGGCGGCGTTGACGACCTCGTGCCGGCACTCCGGGTGGACCAGCACGTTGACCCCCGGCACCCGCTGGCGCACGTCGTTGACGCTGTCGAGGGTGAAGCGGCCGTGCACCGAGCAGTGCCCGCGCCACAGGATCATCTTGGCGTCGCGCAGCTGCTCCGGGGTGAGCCCGCCGTTCGGCTTGTGCGGGTCGTAGAGCACGCAGTCGTCGAGCGAGAAGCCCATCTCCAGGACGGCGGTGTTGCGGCCCAGGTGCTGGTCGGGGAGGAAGAGCACCTTCTGCCCCTGCTCGAACGCCCAGTCCAGCGCCCGCTTCGCGTTCGACGAGGTGCAGACCACGCCGCCGTGCCGGCCGACGAAGCCCTTGATGTCCGCCGAGGAGTTCATGTACGTGACCGGGACGGTGTCCGCGGCGATGCCCAGCTCGGTCAGCACGTCCCAGGCGGTCTCGACCTGCGACAGCACCGCCATGTCGGCCATCGAGCAGCCGGCGGCGAGGTCGGGCAGGATGACCTTCTGGCGGTCCGAGGTGAGGATGTCGGCGCTCTCGGCCATGAAGTGCACGCCGCAGAAGACGATGTACTCCGCGTCGGGGCGGGCCGCCGCCTCCCGGGCCAGCTTGAACGAGTCGCCGGTCACGTCGGCGAACTGGATCACCTCGTCGCGCTGGTAGTGGTGGCCCAGCACGAAGACCTTCGTGCCGAGCGCGGCCTTCGCCGCGGCCGCCCGGGCCACCAGGTCAGGGTCGCTCGGCGCGGGGAGGTCACCCGGACACTCCACGCCACGCTCGGTGGCGGGGTCGCTGCCGCGGCCGAGGAGCAGCAGCGCAGTGGCGGTGTTTGAGGGCTCAACCCAGGTCGAAGTCACGTCACCCATGGTCCCACAGCGGGACGGCCGCGCAGCCGTCACGGATGTGGCCTGCCACACTGCTCGGCATGCGCGTGCTGCTCTGCCCGGACAAGTTCGCCGGCACGCTGCCGGCCCAGGAGGTGGCCGCCGCGGTGGCCGACGGCTGGCGGGCGGTCGCCCCCGCCGACGAGCTGCTGGTCCGGCCGCTGGCCGACGGCGGTCCCGGGTTCGTCGCCGTGCTCGCCGAGGCGCTCGGCGGCCGGCTGCTGCCGGTGCCCACGGTCGACCCGCTGGGCCGGCCCGCCGCCGGTGAGATCCTGCTCACCGACGACGGCGTGGCGTACCTGGAGAGCGCCCAGGCGTGCGGGCTGCACCTGCTCTCCGCCGCTGAGCGGGACCCGAAGAAGACCACCTCCTACGGGCTGGGCCTGCTGGTCGCCGCGGCGGTCGAGGCGGGAGCGCGGACCGTGGTGGTCGGGCTGGGCGGCTCGGCCACCAACGACGGCGGCGCCGGCATGCTCACCCCGCTCGGGGTCACCCCGCTGGACGAGGGCGGCCGGGCCCTCCCGTACGGCGGGGCGGCCCTCGCCGCGGTGGCCGCGCTGGACGGCGCGCCCCGGCTGCGCGGCGCGGCGCTGGTCGCCGCCACCGACGTCGACAACCCGCTGCTCGGGCTGCACGGCGCGAGCAGCGTGTACGGCCCGCAGAAGGGCGCCACCCGCGCCGACGTGCTGCTGCTCGACGCCGCGCTGGAGCGCTGGGCGGCCGTGCTGGAGAGGGACCTGCCGGGCTGCCCGGCGGGGCTCGGCGCGCTGCCCGGTGGCGGCGCGGCCGGCGGGCTCGGCGCGGCGGTCCTCGCGCTCGGCGGCCGGTCCGAGTCCGGCATCGGCCTGGTCACCCGGGCCATCGGCCTGGACGCCGCGCTGGACACCGCCGACCTGGTGATCACCGGCGAGGGCTCCTTCGACCACCAGTCGCTGCGCGGCAAGGTGGTCGCCGGGGTGGCCGGGGCCGCCCGGGACCGCGGGGTGCCCTGCGTGGTGCTGGCCGGCCGGGTGAGCACCGGGCGGCGGGAGGCGGCCGCCGCCGGTGTCACCGAGGCGCACAGCCTGGTGGAGCACTTCGGCGGCGAGGAGCGCGGGGGAGTGGAGGCGGCGATGAGCCGCCCGGCCGAAGGCCTGCGTGCGCTCGGCGCCCGGCTCGCCGGCCAGTGGAGCCGCTGAGCGCACCCGGACGACCCCGCCCTACGGTCGAGGTGGATTCGTTCACCGCCGGGCGCCCGCCGCCGACCGGGGCGAGTCCGTCATCACGCCGCCGGGTGACCTCGGTGGGAGCGGCGTACGATCGGATCTGGACCACACCGGGAATCACTGGCGGACGTACGGCGTTGGCCAGTGCGTCCGGACCCAATACCGCGCAGGGAGACTTCCACGTGACCACGCCAGCGCAGACCGAGTCGACCGAGGCCAAGGCCCCCAGCACCGTCGTCCTCACCGACGTCGCGGCGCAGAAGGTCAAGGCCCTGATCGAGCAGGAGGGCCGTGACGACCTGCGGCTCCGGGTCGCCGTGCAGCCGGGCGGCTGCTCCGGCCTGCGGTACCAGCTGTTCTTCGACGAGCGGTCGCTCGACGGTGACGTCGTCACCGACTTCGGCGGTGTCGAGGTCGTCGTCGACCGGATGAGCGCCCCCTACCTGGCCGGCGCCACCATCGACTTCGCCGACCGGATCGACGCCCAGGGCTTCACCATCGACAACCCGAACGCCGGCAGCTCCTGCGCCTGCGGCGACTCGTTCAGCTGAGTCGACCGGGCCCACGACGCCTGCCGTGAACGGCGGGACCATCCCTCACGGGCTGGTCCCGCCGTTTGTCGTCTCCCCCCGGGCCCTGACGGGACCGTCCGGCGGGTGTCCGGACCGTGACGCCCGGATGTGCGGGGGACGGCCGGTTGTCGACCGACCCCGTCCGAGCGGGCGGGGCGACCGGTAGGCTGACCCGCGCCGTGCTCCCGACCACGAGGGTTGACATGAAGATCGCCGTGACCGGCTCGATCGCGACCGACCACCTGATGAGCTTCCCCGGCCGGTTCGCCGACCAGCTCCTCGCCGACCAGCTGGACAAGGTCTCGCTCTCCTTCCTCGTCGACGAGCTGGTGCTCCGGCGCGGCGGCACCGCCGCGAACATCGCCTTCGGCATGGCCCAGCTCGGCCTCCGCCCGGTGCTGCTCGGCGCGGTCGGGGCGGACTTCGCCGACTACCGGTCCTGGCTGGAGCGGCACGGCGTCGACTGCGACTCGGTGCACGTCAGCGAGATCGCCCACACGGCCCGCTTCGTCTGCACCACCGACACCGACATGTGCCAGATCGCCTCGTTCTACGCGGGCGCGATGAGCGAGGCCCGCAACATCGAGCTGGCCCCCGTGGCGCAGCGGCTCGGTGGCCTCGACCTGGTGCTGGTCAGCGCCAACGACCCGGCCGCGATGATCCGCCACTCCGCCGAGTGCCGCGAGCGCGGGTACGCCTTCGTGGCCGACCCGTCGCAGCAGCTCGCCCGGATGGACGGCGCGGACGTGCTCGGCCTGGTCGAGGGCGCCGACTACCTGATGACCAACGAGTACGAGAAGTCGCTGCTGCAGAGCAAGGCCGGGCTGACCGACGCCCAGCTGCTGGACCGGGTCAAGGTGCGGGTCACCACGCTCGGCAAGCAGGGCGTGGAGATCGCCGGCCGGGACGTCGGGACCATCCACGTGCCGATCGCCCGCGAGATCCAGGCCGTCGACCCGACCGGTGTCGGCGACGGCTTCCGGGCCGGCTTCTTCGCCGCGCTCAACTGGGGCGTCAGCCCGGAGCGCGCCGCGCAGGTCGGCTGCCTGCTCGCCACCCTGGTGCTGGAGAACTTCGGCGGCCAGGAGTACGAGGTCCGCCGGGACCTGTTCGTCAAGCGGCTCGCCGAGTCCTACGGCGACGCGGCCGCCGAGGACGTCCGCCCGCACCTGCAGTGACCGGCCCGCGGACGCCCGGCCGCATCTGAACCACCCGACGCGCCCGCCTCCGCTGACCGGTCAGTGGGTGCGGCGCACGTCGTACCCCGGACCCTCCGGATGTGCGGCCACGAACTCCTGGCCGCGCATCCGGCACCAGGCCGGGATGTCCACGGCCGCGGCCGGGTCGTCGGCGAGCACCCGGACCACCGCGCCTACCGGCAGCTCGGGCAGTCGCCGGGCGAGATTGATCACCGGTAGCGGGCAGCGCTGGCCCCGGCAGTCGAGCACCTCGTCCGCCCCACTCACAGCGTTGCCTCCGTTCGCGACTGCGGGGCTCGCAGGGGCGGCTCACTCCTCGCGCTCACAGCCCGGCCACCCCCGCCTCGGCCCGCAGGCCCGCGACGATCCCGGGCAGCTCGGCCAGGAACCGGTCGACGTCGGCCTCAGTGGTCTCCCGGTGCAGCGACACCCGGACGTTGCCGTGCGACAGCACCCCCATCGCCTCCAGCACGTGTGACGGCCGCAACGTCGACGAGGTGCACGACGAGCCGGAGGAGACCGCGAAGCCCCGCCGGTCCAGCGCGTGCAGCAGCGCCTCGCCGTCCACGTACAGGCAGGAGAAGGTGACCAGGTGGGGGAGGCGGTCCACCGGGTCGCCGACCACCTCCACGTCCGGCACCTCGGCGGCCACCCGGGCCCGGATCCGGTCCACCAGCGGCGCCAGCCGGGCCGCCTCGGCCGCCGCGTCGGCCGCCGCCGCGCGCAGGCTCGCCGCCGCGGCCACCACCGCCGGCAGGTTCACCACCCCGGGGGTACGCCCCGACTCCCGCTCGTCGGCCGGGAACGGCGACTCCCACCGGGTGCCCTTGCGCACCACCAGCACCCCGACGCCGGGCGGCCCGCCCCACTTGTGCGCGCTGGCGCTCAGCACCGACCAGCCGGCCGGCAGCGGCGCCCGCCCGGCCAGCTGCGCCGCGTCGACGTACAGCGGCACCCCCGCCTCGGCGCACAGCTCCGCCGCCGCGGGCACCGGCTGCACCGTGCCCACCTCGTGACTCGCCCCGATCAGGGCGGCCAGGGCCACCCCGGGCGCGGCCACCGCCGCCGCCCAGGCGTCCAGGTCCACCCGGCCGAGCCGATCCACGGGTACGGACACCGCGTCGCCCCCGCCGGCCACGTGCCGCTCCGCGGCGTGCAGCACCGCCGAGTGCTCGATCGCGGAGTGCACCAGCGCCGCACCGGCCCGGCGCCGCCCCGACAGGCCACCGAGCACGGCGGCGTGCGCTGCCGTCGTACCGCTGGGGGTGAAGGAGAGCTCGTCGGCGCGGACGCCGAGGGTCTGCGCGGCGGCCTCGCGGGCGGCGTCGAGGAGCTGGCGGGCCCGGCGGGCCTGGCCGTAGAGCCGGGCCGGGTCGGCCCAGCCGTCGTCCAGCGCGGCCAGCAGCGCCTGCCGCGCGACCGGGTGCAGCGGGGCGGCGGTGGCCGCGTCCAGGTAGACCGGGTTTGCGCTCACGAAGCTCCACGCTATCGCGCCGGTACGCCCAAGATCCCCCCGATGGGGGCGGACAGTGACCCCAAGACGGTCAGGCCCGTCATGGTCGAGTAATCTGCGACCGTCGGTGACGCCTTTGCCGTCGGTGTCGAGCGAAACAATCACCGCGGCGCGCTAGGGAGGCAGGACCAGGTGGTCGCAAGGAGTTCGGAGGTACGGCCGTCGGCCGTACGGCACAGCGCTTCCTCGGGGGCCGGTGGGCGCCGGCGGCGTGGTGCCGGTCGACTCGCCGGGCTCGGTCTCGGCGGAGCCGCGCTGCTGGTTCTGCTCACCGGCTGCGACGTCGGCAAGACGTTCGGCGGCTTCGGGTGGCCGCAGGGCGGCATCACGCCCGAGTCGCACCGGATGTACGACCTCTGGATCGCATCCTGCATCGCGGCCCTCGCGGTCGGCGTGTTCGTCTGGGGCCTGATCTTCTGGTGCGTGATCCGCTACCGGAAGCGTGGCAACGCGCTGCCGGTGCAGACCCGCTACAACCTGCCGATGGAGTTCCTCTACACCATCGCGCCGATCCTCGTGGTCTCCGTGCTCTTCTACTACACCGCCGTGGTGCAGACCGACGTGGTGAAGGAGTCGAAGAACCCCGACGTCACCGTCGAGGTCGTCGCCTTCAAGTGGAACTGGCAGTTCAACTACCGCGACGGCAAGGGCCGCGACGCCAACACCGTCGCCTCGGTGCTGGGCACCAGCGAGGTCATCCCGGTGCTGGTCCTGCCGAGCGGCAAGTCGATCCGGTTCGAGGAGCAGAGCCGCGACGTCATCCACTCCTTCTGGGTGCCGGAGCTGCTGTTCAAGCGCGACGTCATGCCGGGCAGCATCCGGAACACCTTCGAGGTCTCCAGCATCGACCAGGAGGGCGCGTTCGTCGGCCGCTGCGCCGAGCTGTGCGGCAGCTACCACGCCTTCATGAACTTCGAGCTGCGGGTCGTCTCGCCGGAGAAGTACGAGCAGTTCCTGGCTGCCAAGAAGGACGGCAAGTCGACGCAGGAGGCGCTCAAGGCGATCGGCGAGCCCGAGTTCGCCACCGAAACCGTCCCGTTCAAGACGCGGCGCAACACCGCCAACTTCAACCCGTCCGACGCGACGGCCGGCGCGGGAAGCTGAGGGGTCCGGCATGAAGACCGAGTGGAAGATCTTCCTCACCATCGCGACGTTCCTCCTCGGCGCGGCGATCCTCTACGGCGCGTGGACCTACGGTGACAGCGGCCGGGTCGAGTGGATCGGCACCGTGGCGCTGCTGCTGTCCTTCCTGCTCTGCGCCATGTGCGGCGGCTTCTTCTGGTTCGTCTCGCGCCGCATCGACCTGCGCCCCGAGGACCGGCCGGACGGCGAGATCGCCGACGGCGCCGGCGAGATCGGCTTCTTCAGCCCGGGCAGCTACTGGCCGTTCGGCCTGGCCCTGGCCGCCGCGATCGCCGGTCTCGGCCTGGTCTTCTGGCAGTTCTGGCTGATCGGCCTGGGCCTCGTGACGGTCGTCTTCGCCGCCTGCGGCCTGCTCTTCGAGTACTACTCGGGCACCCGCCGCACCGCCGAGCACTGACCTGACCCACCACCGGCAAGGCCCGCGCCCCCTCGGGGGTCGCGGGCCTTCCGCGTTTCCTCCGCGCCGAGGCTCGGCGCCGTTGGGCCGGAGGTGATCCTGGCCGGCTTCGACGCGGGGTCAGGCGGCGCGGCGGTGGGGGGTGCTGGTGGCGCGGCGGCGGTGGTGCAGCCGCGGGGCGGGGAAGGCGAAGGTGGCGATGAGCACAGCCGCGCCGCAGCCGGTGCAGACCAGCTCCGGGCAGTCGGCGTCGTGCCCGTCGACGCAGGGGGGCGCCTCGAAGAGCACGACGCCCTCGCAGCCGTCGCAGTAGAGCTCGCGGTCCGACACGGGCGTCTCCTCTCGCTCCGGTGCCCGCCGGCCGGCGGTGGCGCCATCGGCGGAAAACGGAAAATTACTCCCGTGTAGTTTGGCACGCGGGTCCGACAAAACCGGACGGCACCCGGGCTCAGAGCGTGCCGGCCACCTCGAGCCAGCGCTCCAGGGCGCCGGCGGCCGCGCCGGAGTCGACCGACTCGGTCGCCCGGACCAGGCCGGCGCGCAGCGCCTCGTGCAGGTCGCCGTCGAGCGGGCCCTGGGTGGCCAGCGCGACCGCGGCGTTCACCAGCACCGCGTCGCGGACCGGGCCCGTCTCGCCGGCCAGCAGCCGCCGGACCACGCCGGCGTTGTACGCCGCGTCACCGCCGCGCAGGTCGGCCAGGGTGGCCCGGGGTACCCCGAGTTCCGTCGCGTCCAGCAGCGCCTCCCTGACGGCGCCCTGCTGGGCCACCCAGACGCGGGTCGGCGCGCCGGTGCTGAACTCGTCCAGCCCGTCCTCGCCGCGCACCACGACGACCGAGTCGCCCCGGGCGGCGAAGACGGCCGCCATCACCGGGGCCATCCGCGGGTCGAAGCAGCCGACGGCGCCGGCCCGCGGGCGGGCCGGGTTGGTCAGCGGGCCGAGGAAGTTGAACGCGGTGGGCACGCCGATCTCGCGGCGGACCGGGCCGGTGTGGCGCATGCCGGGGTGGAACCGGGCGGCGAAGCAGAAGCCGATGCCGGCCTCGGTCACGCAGCGGGCCACCTGCTCCGGGTCCAGGTCCAGCGGGACGCCGAGGTACTCCAGCACGTCCGCGGTGCCGCACGAGGACGAGGCGGCCCGGTTGCCGTGCTTGACCACACGGACGCCGGCGCCGGCGACCACCAGCGCGGCCATGGTGGAGATGTTCACCGTGTGGGCGAGGTCGCCGCCGGTGCCCACCACGTCCAGCGCGCCGGCCCGGATCTCCTCCGGCAGCGTCACGGGGACGGCCCGGGTCAGCATGGCCTCGACCAGACCGCCCAGCTCGGCCGGCGTCTCGCCCTTGGTGCGCAGGGCCACGGCGAAGCCGGCGATCTGGGCCGGGGTGGCCGAGCCGGCCATGATCTCGCCCATCGCCCAGGCGGTGTCGGCGGTGGAGAGCTCCTCACCGCGCAGCAGCGCGTTGAGCAGAAGCGGCCAGGTCCGTTCGCCCATGGCGGGCCTCCCGAGCGGGGGTGTGAGCGGGTGTGGCGGTCGTCATCCGGTCCGTGGCGCCGACGGGCGGCCCGGCGGGCCGGATCATGGCCGGTGGCCGTCATCCGTCCGTCGGCGCCGTCCGGCCTGGGCCGGATCGCGGCCGAGGTCGGCGCCACGGCCGCGTCGCCGTGGCGCCGGGACGACGGCTCCCGTTCGCGGCGCGGCGTCGGACGCGCCGGACGCTGGAGTCGTCGCCGGGTGGCTCAGGCCGCGGCGTGCGTGCGCCGCAGCAGCTCGGCGACGGTGGTGCCGGCGGTCACCGGGTCGAGGGGGTGGGTCAGCGTGGCGTCGACCTCGGCGTACGCGGCCAGCCAGCGGTCGGCGGCGCGGGCCAGCACCACGCAGGTCGGCGGGGCGTCGTCCCGGTCGTCCTTGATCTGGCGGGCGATGCCGAGGCCGCCGCCGGGGCTCGCCTCGCCGTCGAGCAGGAGCAGGTCGATCTCGTAGTCGTCGACCAGCCGGACGCAGCCGGCGTAGTCGGCGGCCTCGACGAACTCGATCTCGAGCCCGGGCGCGGGCCGGGTGCCCACGGCGAGTCGCATCCGGTCACGGACCTTCGGGTCGTCGCTGTAGAGCAGGACGGTGCAAAGACGATCGCTCATCGTGACGTGGCTCCCACTTCGTAGCTGCCCGCTGATCGTAGCGGGCGTCACATCCGGCCTGTCGCCCCGCCCTGGCGGCGGCTCCGGGTCGCGGCGCGGCGTCGGACGCGCACGAGCTGGAGCCGTCGTAGGGGTCAGGCGCTCGCCTCCGCGGCGCGCTGGCGGGCCTCCTGGCGGTCGAGCTCGCGGTCCAGGCGGCGGGCCTCCCGCTCGGACTGCTTGATCCACTGCACGACCAGCACGGCCAGCATGGTGACGCTGACGAACTCGCCGCCGGCCCAGAGCACGCCACCGGCGACCACCTGGTCGTTCCACGGGTCGGACCAGCTCAGGTGCAGCGACGGGTACCAGTCGCCGCCGAGCAGGATGGTGCTCTGCATGATGGTGAGCCCGAGCACGGTGTGGAACGGCACGGAGAGCAGCATGAGCAGCGCGCGGGCCGGGTACGGCCAGCGCCCGGGCAGCGGGTCCAGGCCGAGCAGCGGCCAGAAGAACACGCAGCCGGTCATGATGAAGTGAGCGTGCACCAGCTCGTGCGCCCACTCGTGCCGGAGGGTGATCTCGTACAGGCCGGTGAAGTAGAGGGCGAACGGGTTCACCACGAAGATGGCGAACGCCACCAGGGGGAAGCTGTAGACCCGGGCGATCCGGCTGTGCACGATCGCCAGCAGCCGCTTGCGCGGGCGCACCGGCAGGGTGCGCAGGGCGAGCGTCACCGGGGCGCCGAGCGCCAGGAAGATCGGCGCGATCATGGACAGCACCATGTGCTGGACCATGTGCACCGACAGTAGGGCGGTGTCGTAGGCGCCCAGCCCGCTGACCGTGACCGCGGCGATGCCGCCCAGGCCCGGGATGAGGAAGCAGACGGTACGGACCACCGGCCAGCGGTCGCCGCGCAGCCGCAGCCGGTACACCCCGTAGAGGTAGAGACCCGCGGCCAGCACCAGGCCGAGGGCGAGCCAACTGTCCAGCCGGGTCTCGGTCAGGACCCGGGCCACGGTGAACGGCGGCGGGACCGCCTCGCCCCCCGCCGCGAGTGTCGCCGGGGCCACCGAGGTGGCGGCGAAGATCGGATCGACGTGCAGCACGCTTTTCAGGGTAGGTCAGGCGAAGCGGACGACCCCGATCGGGCCACTGATGGCACAGGTTTGGCACCCCGCTGATCGTCGGTCCCGGTCAAGGGCAATAATGACCGCGTGACTGCGGCCCCAGCCATTGACAAGAGCCGGATCCACTCCCTGACCCGACCGAACATGGTCAGCGTCGGGACGATCGTGTGGCTCTCCAGCGAACTCATGTTCTTCGCGGCGCTGTTCGCGATGTACTTCTCGATCCGCGCGGCGGCGCCGGAGCAGTGGGAGAAGCACACCGAGATCCTGAACATCCCCTATGCGACCACCTTCACGGTGATCCTGGTGCTGTCCTCGGTGACCTGCCAGCTCGGTGTCTTCGCGGCCGAGAAGGGCGACGTCCACGCCCTCCGTCGGTGGTTCACGATCACCTTCGTGATGGGCTTGATCTTCGTCCTCGGCCAGGCGAACGAGTACCGCAACCTGGTGCACGAGGGCGTCAAGATCAACGAAGACGGTTACGGGTCGATGTTCTACCTGACGACCGGCTTCCACGGCCTGCACGTGACCGGCGGTCTGGTCGCGTTCGTCATCTTCATGATCCGCACCACCATGGGCCGGTTCACCCCGGCGCAGGCGACCTCGGCGATCGTCGTGTCCTACTACTGGCACTTCGTCGACGTCGTGTGGATCGGGCTCTACGCCATGATCTACTGGCTCCAGTGATCTTGGCGCGTCACGTACCGCGCCGCTGCTCCGTCCCCTGAGACAAGGTCCAACCGGTTAAGGACACAGGTCATGACTTCTGACAACGACCGCCGACGCGGTCTGCTCGCGCGCCTGCGCGGGCGGCCCGTAGCGCGCAGCAGGGGCCGCCGCCGGCTGGGTGCCGCGGTCCGGCTGGCCGCCGCGCTGATGCTGGCCGGCGGCGCCTACACCGTCTTCGCCCCCGGCGTGCAGGCGCAGGACAACCCGCCCCTGAGCGCCGCCGCCAACGAGGGCAAGGCGCTGTTCGACGTGAGCTGTGTGACCTGTCACGGTCGCAACGCCCAGGGCGTCGAGGGACGCGGCCCGAGCCTGATCGGCGTCGGGTCGGCCTCGGTCGAGTTCCAGGTCAGCAGCGGTCGCATGCCGATGGCCCGGCAGGAAGCCCAGGCCATGCGCAAGCCCCCGGCGTTCACCGACGAGCAGGTGCGCCAGCTCGGCCAGTACATCCAGGAGCTCGGCGGCGGCCCGCAGGTGCCGCAGGGCGACCTGCGCGAGGGCGCGAACCTCTCCACCGGTGGCGAGCTGTTCCGGATCAACTGCTCGCAGTGCCACGCCTTCGGCGCCGGCGGCGGTGCCCTCTCCTCGGGCAAGTACGCGCCGAGCCTCAAGCCGGCCAGCGACCGGCAGATCTACGCCGCCATGCTGAGCGGCCCGCAGAACATGCCGGTGTTCGGCGACAACCAGATCTCTCCGGAGCAGAAGGCGGACATCATCGCCTACATCCAGGAGACCCTGAAGCACGACCAGGACCAGGGCGGTTTCAACCTGGGCCGGTACGGCCCGTCGACCGAGGGTCTCGCGATCTTCCTGGTCGGCATCGTCGCGCTGGTCTTCGCGAGCCTGTGGATTGCGGGCAAGTCGTGACCGAGCGGATCATTCGTTTCAGTGCTGTGGCGCCGACCCCCGGCGTCACCCGTAGCGAGGTGACGGCATGAGCACCCACACCGAGCACCAGGCCCCGCAGGGCCGGGAGCCGCTCGACGTGAACGACCCCCGGCTCTCCCGGTTCGACATCGTCCAGGAGGGCGCGCGGCGGGACGACATCGAGATCGTCCACTACGAGCAGCAGGTGGTCCCGGGCAGCAAGGCGGAGCGCCGGCTGACCCGCACGGTCGCCACGATGTTCCTGCTGACCGGCCTCGCGGCCACCGCCTTCCTCGTCATCTACATCTGGTGGCCGTGGCAGTGGGAGGCCGGCCGCGGGGGCGACAAGTTCTACACCCCGCTGCTCGGCGTGACCCTGGGCATCGCGCTCCTCGGCGTCGGCTTCGGCATCCTCACCTGGGGCAAGAAGCTGCTGCCCAAGGAGGTCTCGATCCAGGACCGGCACGACCAGCCGGGCTCCCCGGAGGAGCGCCGGATCACCGGCGAGACGATGCTCTACATGGCCGACGAGCTCGGCGTGAAGCGCCGGCCGCTGCTCGGCATCTCGCTGCTCGCCGGCCTGGCGCCGGTCGGCGCGGTCGTCGCGGCGCCGCTGGTCGGTGGCCTGATCTCGCAGCCGCACAAGAACAACCAGATGTTCACCACCGGCTTCAAGCCGGCCTCGGACGGCAAGCGGATCCGGCTGATCCGCGAGGACGGCCGGCCGATCCGCCCGGCGGACGTCAGCGTCGGCGGCCAGCTCACCGTGTTCCCGGGCATCGAGGGCGGCGTCAGCAACAAGCACGCCGACTCGCCGACCCTGCTGATCCACCTGCGCGAGGACGACGCGCAGAAGTCGCGCGCCGCCAACGAGCGCAAGGGTCACGGCGGCTACATGTGGGGCAACTACGTCGCGTTCTCCAAGATCTGCACGCACGCCGGTTGCCCGGCCAGCCTCTACGAGCAGCAGACCAACCGGCTGCTCTGCCCCTGCCACCAGTCGCAGTTCCTCATCACCGACAACGCCATGCCGGTCTTCGGCCCGGCGAACCGGCCGCTGCCCCAGCTGCCGATCGAGGTCGACGAGGAGGGCTTCTTCGTGGCGAAGTCCGACTACACCGAAACCATCGGTCCCGACTTCTGGGAGCGGCCATGAAGCGCCGAAAGTTTGATGCGGCCGCGCTGCCGGCCAAGAGCGCCGGGGCGGTGGACGACCGCTTCCAGGTGGCGACCCCGCTGCGCAAGCTGCTGAACAAGGTCTTCCCCGACCACTGGTCCTTCCTGCTGGGCGAGATCGCGCTGTTCTCGTTCATCGTCCTGCTGCTGACCGGCGTCTTCCTGACGTTCTTCTACGAGCCGGCGATGACCGAGGTGGTCTACGACGGCAGCTACGCCCCGCTGCGGGGCACCCCGATGTCGGCCGCCTACGCCTCCAGCCTGGACCTGTCGTTCGACGTCCGGGGCGGTCTGATCATGCGGCAGATGCACCACTGGGCGGCCCTGCTGTTCATGGCCGCGATCGTGGTGCACATGCTCCGGGTGTTCTTCACCGGCGCGTTCCGCAAGCCGCGTGAGACCAACTGGATCATCGGCTCGTTGCTGTTCTGGGTCGGCTTCCTGGCCGGCTTCACCGGCTACTCGCTGCCGGACGACGGCCTCTCCGGCACCGGCCTGCGGATCGCCTCCGGCATCATCCTGTCGATCCCGGTGATCGGCTCCTGGGTCAGCTCGTCGATCTTCGGCGGTGAGTTCCCGGGCACCATCATCATCAGCCGGTTCTTCATCGCCCACGTGCTGCTCATCCCGGGTCTGCTGGTGGCGCTGATCAGCGCCCACCTGGGCCTGGTCTTCAAGCAGAAGCACACCCAGTGGCCCGGCCCCGGCCGGACCAACGAGAACGTGGTCGGCGAGCGGATGTTCCCGCGCTACGCGCTCAAGCAGGGCGGCTTCTTCATGGTCGTCTTCGGCGTGATCGCGCTCATGGGTGGCCTGTTCCAGATCAACCCGATCTGGTACTTCGGCCCGTACGAGGCGTGGGTGGTCTCGGCCGCCAGCCAGCCCGACTGGTACGTCATGTTCCTCGACGGCTCGACCCGACTCATGCCGGGCTGGGAGATCAGCATCCCGATCGGCGACGGGTACGTCATCCCGCCGCTGTTCTGGCCGACGGTCGTGCTCCCCGGCATCCTGGTGGGCCTGTCGACGATGTACCCGTTCCTGGAGGCGCGCCGCCTCAAGGACTACAAGCACCACAACCTGCTCCAGCGGCCCCGGGACGTGCCGGCCCGGACCGCGGTGGGCGCCATGGCGGTCGCCTTCTACATCGTGCTGACCCTCTCGGGCGGCAACGACGTCATCGCCGACAAGTTCCACATCAGCCTGAACGCGATGACCTGGGCCGGCCGTATCGGTCTGCTGGTCCTCCCGCCGCTGGCCTACTACGTCACCTACCGGATCTGCCTGGGTCTCCAGCAGCACGACCGGGAGGTGCTGGCCCACGGCGTGGAGACCGGCATCATCAAGCGGCTGCCCGACGGCCGGTTCGTCGAGGTCCACCAGCCGCTCACCCCGACCGACGGGCACGACGGCCACGGCCCCGCGCTGGACTACGTCGGCTGGGTGGTGCCGAAGAAGATGAACCGGCTCGGGGCCCTCGGCCCGGCCATCCGGGGCTTCTTCTACCCGATCGAGAAGCCGGCCGAGGCGCCGGTCTCGCCGGGGCACCCGCCGGTCGAGCCCCGACCGGAGCGGGAGGAGATCGGCAGCGGCGAGAGCCGCCGCTGACCCGCCCGGGTACGACTGACCGTGGCGCCCGCCGGATCTTCCGGCGGGCGCCACGGCCGTTTTCCACCCTGCCGTCCCGTACCGTCCGCCGGACGCCCGTCGGCCCCGGTCCGGTGCCCCGCCACCCCCTGACACGGACGGGCGGAATCGCAGGAATAACCCCGGTCAGCCGGGTATCCGTGCGGTCCAACGTCTCAAGGGGGGGAAAGCATGTTGGGAATCAAACGCCTGGGCCTGCTGGCCGCGCTGGTGCTCGTGGGACTGGCGCCGGCCGCGGCGGCCCAGGCCGCGGCGCAGCCGTCGACGCAGGACACCCAGTACCTGCAGGCGGTGCACCAGGTGAACCTGTTCGAGATCACGGCGGGTAACCTGGCGCAGCAGAAGGGCCAGAACCAGCAGGTCAAGGACCTGGGCAAGATGTTCGTCACGGACCACACCCAGCTGGACCAGACGGTGCAGTCCACCGCCCAGCAGCTCAACGTCCAGCTGCCGTCCGACCCGACCGCCGATCAGCAGAAGGTCCTGGACCGGCTGAACAACCTGAGCGGCGCGGAGTTCGACAAGGCGTGGGTGACCGCCCAGTTGGCCGGCCACGTCCAGGCCATCCAGGCGACCCAGACCGAGATCTCGCAGGGTTCCGAGCAGTCGGTGGTCCAGATCGCCCAGGACGCCCTGCCGGTCCTCCAGGCGCACTACGACGCGCTGGTGGCCCTGGCTCAGACCCTGGGTGTCCCGGTCCCGCAGACCAGCGGCAGCGGCACGCCCAGCCCGGGCGGCACCGGCACCGAGTCGCCGGCTCCGGGCGGTACCGGCACCGAGTCGCCGGCTCCGGGTGGCACCGGCACCGAGGCGCCCGCTCCGGGCACCACGGAGACCCCGGCGCCCGGCCAGAGCTGACGCGTACGGCCCGACGGTGGCCGGTCCGCCCCACGGGGGCGGGCCGGCCACCCGCGTGCGGTCAGTCGGCGTTGGCCAGCCCGATCGCGAACGCCTCCTCCAGGTCGTGCTGGGAGTAGGCGCGGAACGCGATGTGCGACTCGGTGTTGATCACCCCGGGCACCTTGGAGATGCTGCCGGCGATGACCTGGGCGATCTGCTCGAACTCGCGGACCCGGACCATGGCGATCAGGTCGACGTGCCCGGCCACCGAGTAGACCTCGCTGACGCCGGGCAGGTTGGCCAGCGTCTCGGCCACCTCGGGAATGGAGTCGGTGGCGCAGTCGATCAGCACGATCGCGGTGATCACGGGACATTTCTCCGTTCGTCGGCGTCGAGGCCCATGCTAGAGGCTCCGCGGGTCATCGGGCCGCGGGGACGGTGAGGTCGCTGCCGGCCCGGATCACCTCGCTGAGGCGTTCCCCCGCGGTGACCGTCGCGCCGGGCCAGACGACCGACCGGTCCACCGCGCCACGCACCACGGCGCCCGCCCCGACCACCGAGCGGGTCACCGGCCCGTCGACCGTGGCGGACGGGTCGACCAGGCCGTCGGGGCCGGCCGCGTGCAGGTTGGCGGCCAGGTAGTCGGCCGGGGTGCCGGTGTCGTAGAAGGTGCCCCGCCAGGGGAGCACGGTGAGCGCTCCGGCCGCCTCCGCCGGCCGCCAGACCGCCCGCACCAGGTCGCCGAAGGCCGCCGGCAGCTCCCGGACCAGCCGCCAGGGCAGCAGCGAGAACCCCACGAACCGGTGGCCGTCGAAGGTGCCGGGGGCGGCCGGGTCGTCGGCCGGCTGGCCGAGCAGGCGTACGCTCCGCCCGTCCCAGCCGTCGAGCAGCGCCGCCACGTCCGGCCCCGGCGGGGCGTCCGGGTCGGCGAGGTACGCGTCGGCGTTGCCGACCAGCACCCCCCGCCCGGCGATCCAGTCGCGCAGGTTGCCCAGCCCGCCGGCGGTGCCGAGCGGGTCGCCCGGCTCGACCGACAGGTGCGCGCGGGCGCCCACGTGCGCCACCACCTGCCCGCCCAGGTAGCAGGCGTTCACCGCGACCCGGTCCGGCCCGGTCAGGCCCAGCCCGGCCAGCCGGTCCAGCGCCCGGTCGAGCAGCGGCACGTTGCCGACCGGGCAGAGCGCCTTCGGCAGGTGCGCGGTGAGCGGGCGCAGCCGGGTGCCCTCGCCGGCGGCGAGCACCACCGCGCAGACGTCCACGGCGGCCCGCCAGCCGGGCCCGGTCGCGGGAGCGGTCACGCGGCGGGTGGCGCCGCCGGCGGGACCTCACCCGCACGCGGGCCGATGCCGTAGTAGCGGAGCAGGTTGGCGGTGGCCCGGCTCAGCCGGGGCAGGTCGTCCAACGGGTGCCAGGCGGCCTCGAAGACCTCGGCGCCGTCCACCGCCAGCTCCGTGCGGGAGGCCGGCACCTCGGCCTCGAAGACCACGTCCACCCAGCCCTTGGCGTGCACCACGGCGTTCGGCACGGCCGGGCGGAGCCGCTCGGGGGAGAGCCGGATGCCGGACTCCTCGTACAGCTCGCGGGCCGCCCCGACCACCGGCGCCTCGCCGCGTTGCAGCAGCCCGGCCGGGAGGGTCCAGCTGTGGCCGGGCGGCTGGCGCAGCAGCAGGATCCGGCCCGCCCCCTCGGCCTCGGTGTCCCGGACCAGCGTGACCGCGCCGACGATGTACTTCGGCACGGCGAGCCGGACCAGCCGGCGCCGCAGCGGCACCGGGAGCCGGTAGAAGATCTGGTAGCCGAGGGCCCGTCCGGTGGCACGCGCGCGGGGGATCATGTCTGTAAGGCTAGTGGCCGGGCGCGCCCGTGGCTGAGCGGAGCTCGCCTACTGCCGGTGGTCGACCAGATCGATCAGCTGCCGGACCACCGTGTCCGGCTCGACGGTGCGGTCGAAGACCGCCACGAGCAGGGTCTCCAGGTCGGGGTAGCCCAGCTCCTCGGAGAGCCGCAGCAGCGGCAGGTCGCTGGCCAGGCCCCGGTCGTGCTTGCGCAGCGCCAGGCCGATGGTGGCCCGGCCGAGGCGTACCTTGTCGGCGATCGAGATGCCGGGCTCGGTGTGCTCGGCGAACCAGCGGTTGATCTGCATCTGGGCGTGCGGGGACTTGACGAAGCCGAGCCACTCGCGGCGCGGCCCGCGCGGCGCCACGTCGGCCTCGAAGCCGCTCTCCGCGTCGCCCTCGGTGAAGATCTCCACCACGTCGCCCTCCTCCAGTTCGGAGGAGAGCGGGGCCAGCCGGCCGTTGATCCGCGCGGCGAGGCAGTGGTCGCCCCGCTCGGTGCCCAGCTCGTAGGCGAGGTCGACCGGGGTGGCTCCGGCCGGCAGCACCACCTGCCGCCCGTCGGCGACCACCTGGACCTGCGCCTCGGCCAGGTCGCAGCGCAGCGACTCCATGAACTGGGTGGGGTCGACCGTCTCCTGCTCCCAGTCGAGCACCCGGCGCAGCCAGGCCAGCTCGTCCGCCCGGTCGCCCGCCCGGCCGGTGCGCGGGAAGCGGTAGTGGGCGGCGACGCCGTACTCCGCGGAGCGGTGCATCTCCTCGGTGCGGATCAGCACCTCGACGGTCCGGTCCTGCGGGCCGCACACGCTGGTGTGCAGGGAGCGGTAGAGGTTGTTCTTCGGCGAGGCGATGAAGTCCTTGAAGCGGCCCGGCACCGGCCGCCAGAGCCCGTGCACCGCGCCTAGCGCGGCGTAGCAGTCGGTGGCCGGGCCGTCCACCACGATGGCGATGCGGGGCAGGTCGTACGGCGCGGCGTGGTCGCCGGCCACCGTGTCCTTCCAGATCGAGTAGAGGTGCCGGGGGCGGGGACCGACCTCGGCGTCCACCCGGCTGCGGCGCAGCGCCACCCGCGTCTTCGCCACCACGTCGTCCAGGTAGGCGTCCCAGCCCGGCCGGTCGTGCACGAAGCGGGCGATCCGCGCGTGCTCCTCCGGCCGCAGGTGCAGCAGCACCACGTCGTCCAGCTCGCGTTTGAGGGTCTGGATGCCCAGCCGGTCGCAGAGCGGGACGAGCACCTCCTGGGTCTTGCGGGCGATCCGCTCCCGCGAGGCCGCCGAACGGACCCCGAGGGTGCGCATGTTGTGCAGCCGGTCGGCCAGCTTGATGATCAGCACCCGGACGTCCTTGCCGGCCGCCACGATCATCTTCCGGACGGTCTCCGCCTCGGCGACCTTGCCGTAGAAGGCCTTGTCGAACTTGGTCACCCCGTCGACCAGGTGGGCCACCTGGCGGCCGAAGTCCTCCTGGAGCGCCTGGAGGGTGTAGCGGGTGTCCTCGACGGTGTCGTGCAGCAGGGCGGCGACCAGGGTGGTGGTGTCCATCCCGAGGTCCGCGCAGATCTGGGCGACCGCGAGCGGGTGCGTGATGTACGGCTCGCCGCTCTTGCGGAACTGGCCGCGGTGCATGTTCTCGGCGATCGTGTAGGCCCGCCGCAGCACCGACGCCTCGGCGCTGGCATGGATGCCGCGATGGACGCGGACCAACGCGGTGACCGGGTCGCCGTCGGTGGTGGGCCAGGTGAGCAGGGAGCGCAGCCGGCGGGAGAGCGGCAGCTCGCCGGGCTGGGTCGGGAGGGCGCCGCCCAGGGCGGCGCCGTGTCCGGCGTCGACGTCCACCTGGGACACCTCCTCACCCCGGCCCCGGGTCGCCGAAGCCGGCAACCGGGAGCAGGCCCGCGAATCGGGCAGGACTGCACTTCTCTAACAGCCTAAGGGAGTTGACGTAGTCCGATCGGACACTTGGTCATGAGCGTTCGGTCGAGAGTTGGTGGGACGCGCCGTTTTCCGCCTTGGTCAACAGGTCGCGGAACCGGCCCGCGCCGGCGACCGGCGAGGCCCACCCGGCCGAGGTCTCGACCAGCCGGGTCTCCGGTCGCTCCAACCAGGACAGGATCCGCTCGGTCTCCTCGGCGGTGGCGGCCGGCACCGGGCCGTGCCCGGGCAGGACCGTCTCGGCGGTGGCCCGGATCGCGCTGATGGTCGGTCGCGGGTGGACGCCCGGTGGGGACACCCCGGCCCCGGCCAGCCGGCCGTGCCGGACCAGGGCCAGCTCCCAGCCGCCCCGGGCGGCCGGGCGGGCGGCGGCCAGCTCGGCGATGCCGGTCAGCGCGGCCAGCCGCTGCATCCGGACCGCCGCGCGCAGCACCGCGGCCAGCCGGCTGCGGACCACCGCGGCCTCCTCGTAGCGCCGGGCGTCGGAGAGCACCTCGATCCGGGCCAGCAGGGCGTCCACCACCACCTGCGGGTCGTTCCGGGTGGCGGTGCGGAACGGAACGGCGGCGTGGTCGTCGTAGTCCTCCGGGGTGATCCGGTGCTCGCAGGGCGCCGGGCACCGGCCCAGCTCGGCCAGCGCGCAGGCCGGCATGGTGGTGCGCCGGGACAGCCGGTGGGTGCACTGCCGCAGCGGCACCGCGTCGTGGAACCCGGCGGCGGCCAGCTCGGCGGCCTGCTTGGAGCGGAACGGGCCGAGGTAGGCCGAGTCGGTGGGGGCCAGCTCGCGCACGATCGACAACCGGGGGTACGCCTCGTCGGTCAGCTTCAGCCAGACCTGCCGCTCCGGGTACTTCGACCGCCGGTTGTACGGCGGCGCGTGCGCGGCGATCAGCCGCAGCTCGCGCACCTCGGCCTCCAGCGAGTGGGCGCACTCGACCGCCTCCACCCGTTCGGCGGCGGCCAGCATCTCCGAGATCCGGGCGCGCTTCTCGCCGGCGGTGAAGTAGCTGCGCACCCGGGTGGCGATGTCGCCGGAGGTGCCGACGTAGAGCGGCCGGTCGTCGGCGGCCCGGAAGATGTAGACCCCGGGCACCTTCGGCAGCCCCTCGGCGAGGTGCCGCTTGCGGCGCTGGGTCGGGGTGACCGCGCGGGCGAACTCGATGGCCTCGCCGACGGTGTCGACCCGGTGCCCGCCGAGCCGGCCGATCAGCCCGTGCAGCACGTCGACGGTGGCCTTGGCGTCGTCGAGCGCCCGGTGGGTCGGCTGGGTGGCGGTGCGGAAGTAGGCCGCCAGGGTGCCCAGCTTGCGGTTGGGCACCTCGTCGCGGGTGAGCACCCGGCGGGCCAGCGCGGCGGTGTCCAGCACCCGCGGGTTGGGCCACGGGTAGCCGTGCCGGGCGCAGGCGGCCTTGAGGAAGCCCACGTCGTAGGGGGCGTTGTGGGCCACCAGCACGGCGTCGGCGATGAACTCCAGGAAGCTCGGCAGCACCTGCTCGATCGGCGGGGCGGGGAGCAGCATGGCCTGGGTGATGCCGGTCAGCACGGTGATGAACGGCGGGATCGGCACCCCCGGGTTGACCAGGGTGGCGAGCACGCCCAGCTCCTCACCGCCGCGCACCTTGACGGCGCCGATCTCGGTGATCCCGCCGCCGTCCGGCGCGCCGCCGGTGGTCTCCAGGTCGACCACCACGAAGGTGGTCGCGTAGAGCGGCAGCGCGGGGTCGACACCCGTGCCCGCCGCCCGGTCCAGGCCGGCCAGCGCCTCCTGGACGTACTCCGGTCGCGTCACCCGCGGCACGCTAGCGGCGGGGTCCGACACTCCCGTCCCACCAGTACCAATCGCTACCACGGCGGTAGGATGAGAGATCGGCTCACTCACCCGGCGGTGGGCCCGTTCGGGGTGGGAGACTTGCCACATGCCCCTCACCGAGCCGCACGACGACCACTCCTCCGCGGAGGAGCCGGTGGTCGGCGCGCACGACACCGGTGAGAGCCCGTCGGTCCCGCTGGAGCCGGAGCCCACCCTGCCCGAGCCGGTCCGGCAGCGGATCGTGGCGCTCACCGCCGCGGTGCTGCCCGGGCTGGCCGCCGACGAGGTGCCTGTGCCGCTGCGCCGGGTGGCCAAGTTCGCCCCCAACCGGCGCGCCCGGCTCGGCGCCCCGGCCATCGCCGCCCAGCTCACCGCCGACCCGCTGTTCCGGCAGCGGGTCACCGCCCGGGTGCTCGCCGACGCCGGCGACCTCGGCGCGGCCGTGGTGGAGGGGACCGCCCCGGCGGCGGCCGACCCGGTCGAGGTGGCCGCCCTGGCCTACCTGGCCCGGCCCCGGGGCTGGCGGGAGCTGATCGACGCCAGCGGCGCCGCGGTGCGCGCCGAGGCGGACAGCGCGGTGGTGGCCGAGCTGGTCCGCGAGGCCGAGCAGCGGGCCACCCGCGCCGAGCACGACCGGGCGGTGGCCCGGGTGGAGGCGGAGAAGCTCCGCGACGAGCTCGCCCGGGTCCGCGAGGAGCTGGGCCAGCTCCGCGAGGAGGCCCGGCAGCTCGCCCGTACCCTCCGGGAGACCCAGGCCCGGGAGCGCAAGGCCACCGAGATGCTGGCCACCGAGCGGGGCCGGGCGGCCCGCGCGGCGGCCGACGCGGACGCGGAGCTGCGCCGCGCCCGGGCCCGGCTGGCCGAGGCGGAGGCCGCGGCCGGGGTGGCCCGGGTCAGCGCCAAGGAGGCCCGCTCGGTCGACGAGGCGAAGCTGTGGCTGCTGCTGGAGACGATCGGCCAGGCCGCCGTCGGGCTCCGCCGCGAGCTGGCCCTGGATCCGGTGGAGAAGCTGCCCGCCGACTTCGTGGCCGACGCGTTCGCCGACCAGTCGGCGGCCACGCCGGCCGGGGCCGCGGCCCGGGCGCGGGACACCGACGACCCGGCCCGGCTCGACCAGCTGCTCGCCCTGCCCAAGGCGCACCTGGTGGTGGACGGTTACAACGTCACCAAGCGGGGCTTCGGGGAGATGTCGCTGGAGCAGCAGCGCAAGCGGCTGATCAGCGGCCTGGGCGGGATCGCCGCGCAGACCGGCGACGAGGTGACGGTGGTCTTCGACGGCGCCGAGCGCATCCACGGGCTGCCGCCCACGCCGCGCGGGGTGCGGGTGCTCTTCTCCCGCAAGGGGGAGACGGCGGACGAGCTGATCCGCCGTCTGGTCCGCGCCGAGCCGGCCGGCCGGCCGGTGGTGGTGGTCTCCTCCGACCGCGAGGTCGCCGACGGGGTACGCCGGCACGGCGCCTACCCGCTCGGCGCCGACTCGCTGCTGCGGCGGCTCGCCCGGTCCTGAGGCCCGATGATCGGATTCGGGGTGGGTGCTGCCTCGTTGTCCGGTTCTGTCATACCCCCGGCCTAGCCTCGTGGTGACCGACGGTGGTGGCCAGGTCTCCTGTCCGCCACCGGCCACGCGTCAGGAGGCGTTGATGCTCATCGACTGCGACACCTGCGGGATCCGCGGCGCCGGGTGCTCCGGCTGCCTGGTGACCGCGCTGCTCGACACCGGCGCCGCGGCGGCCGACCTGGGCCCCGCCGAGCACCGGGCGATCGAGGTGTTCGCCCGGGCCGGGTTCGAGGTGCAGGTGCTGCCCGCCCCGCCCGCTCCCCGGAAGCCGGTCCGCCGCCGCCGGGTCGCCTGATCCCCCTCGGCACCGCGGCCACCCGGCCCGCGCCGGGCCTTAGGATGGGCCCTCACGGCGGGAGGGGAGCGGCATGACGCGGGTACGGCGGGTGGGGCGGTGACCCCGCGCGGCTGGGCGGTGCTGACCCTGGCCGGGCTGGCCGTGGCGCTGCTCGTCGCCGCGGCGCTGCTGGTGCCGTGGAGCCGGCCGCCGGCGCCCCGTGCCGACCAGCTCGCGGCGCTGCGCGCGCTCCCCGTCGACCAGGTGGCCCGGGGCCGGGCCTTCCACGGCGCGCTGCGCCCGGCCGGCTGGTCGGCGCTCGCCGTCGGCCTGGTGGTGGCCCTGGTGCTCGGGCTCACCCCGCTCGGCGGCCGCCTGGTCGAGCTGGCCGGCCGGCCCTTCGGCGGCCACTGGGTGGCCCAGGCGGTGCTGGGCGGGCTGGCCGTGATGTTCCTCGCCGACCTGCTCACCCTGCCCTTCGCCGCCTGGCGGCAGACCGTGCTGACCCGCTACGGGCTGAGCACCCAGGGCTGGGGCGGCTGGACCGTCGACCTGCTCAAGTCGTACGCGGTCAGCGCGGTCATCGGCGCGCTCGTCCTGCTCGGCTTCTACACGGTGACCCGGCTCGCCCCGCGCTGGTGGTGGGCGTTCGGCGCGGCCGGGGCCGCCGTCCTGGTGGTGCTGCTGTCGTTCGTGCTGCCGGTGCTGGTCGAGCCGGTGTTCAACCGGTTCACCCCCATGGAGCCGGGCCCGCTGCGCACCGAGCTGACCAGCCTGGCGGCCCGGGACGGGGTGCCGGTACGCGACGTCCTGGTCGCCGACGCCTCGCGGCGGACCCGGGCGGTCAACGCGTACGTCTCCGGGTTGGGGCCGACCCGGCGGGTGGTCGTCTACGACACCCTGCTGCGCGAGGCCGACCCGGCGGAGGTGACCAGCGTGGTCGCCCACGAGCTGGGGCACGCCAAGGACCGGGACGTCTGGACCGGCACCCTCATCGGGGCGCTGGGCGCCGCCGCCGCGGTGGTGGCGCTCTACCTGATCGGCTCCTGGACGCCGCTGCTGCGGCTGGCCGGCGTCGACTCGATCGCCCAGCCCCGGGCGTTCCCGCTGCTGATCGCGTTGGTCACGGTGGCCGGCCTGGTGGCCACGCCGGTGCAGGCGCTGGTCTCCCGGCGGGTGGAGGCCCGCGCCGACGCGCACGCGCTGGCGCTCACCGGCGACCCGGTGACCTTCGAGGCGATGCAGCGCCGGCTGGCCGGGGTGAACCTGGCCGACCCCGACCCGCCGCGCTGGGAACACCTCTGGTCGGCGTCCCACCCGTCCACCGTGGAGCGGATGGCCGCCGCCCGCGCCTACGCCAGGGAGTCCGGCCGATGAGCCGCACCTTGCTGATCACCAACGACTTCCCGCCCCGCCCCGGCGGCATCCAGTCGTTCGTGCACAACCTGGCGGTGCGCCAGCCACCGGGCTCCGTGGTGGTCTACGCGTCGAGCTGGCGCGGCGCCGCCAAGTTCGACGCCGACCAGCCGTTCGAGGTGGTCCGGGAGCGCACCAAGGTGCTGCTGCCCACCCCGCTGGTGGCCCGCCGGGCGGCGCGGCTGGCGCGGGCGTACGACTGCGACACGGTGTGGTTCGGCGCGGCGGCCCCGCTGGGGCTGCTCGCGGCGGGGCTGCGCCGGCGGGCCGGGATCCGCCGGGCGGTGGCGCTCACCCACGGGCACGAGGCCGGCTGGGCCGCGCTGCCCGGCGCCCGGTCGGCGTTGCGCCGGATCGGCCGGGGCGTGGACGTCACCACCTATCTCGGCGAGTACACCCGGGTCCGGCTGGCCCGGGTGCTCGACGGGGTGACCGAGCTGCGCCGGCTCGCTCCCGGCGTCGACGTGGACACCTACCACCCGGGTGTCGACGGCGAGCGGGTGCGGGTGCGGCTGGGGCTGGCCGACCGGCCGGTGGTGGTGTGCGTGTCGCGCCTGGTGCCGCGCAAGGGGCAGGACATGCTCATCCGGGCGATGCCGGAGATCCGCCGCCGGGTGCCGGACGCCGCGCTGCTGGTCGTCGGCGGCGGCCCCTACCGGGCGACGCTGGAGAAGCTGGCCCGGCAGATAGGGGTGGAACGCGACGTGGTGTTCACCGGGTCGGTGCCCTCGGCCGAGCTGCCCGCCCACTACGCGGCCGGCGACGTCTACGCGATGCCCTGCCGCACCCGCAACCGCGGCCTGGACGTCGAGGGCCTGGGGATCGTCTACCTGGAGGCCAGCGCGACCGGGCTGCCGGTGGTGGCGGGCGACTCCGGCGGCGCGCCGGACGCGGTCCGCGAGGGCGAGACCGGTTACGTGGTCCGCGGCCGGGACGTGGCCCAGCTCGCCGACCGGGTGGCCACCCTGCTCGCCGACCGGGACCTGGCCCGCCAGTTCGGCGCGGCCGGCCGGGCCTGGGTGGAGCGCGAGTGGCGCTGGGAGACCCAGGCCGAGCGGATGGCCGCCCTGCTCGCCGGCTGACCCACGGGCGGCCGGCAGGCCGGAGCGGCGGTTCAGGTCCGAACCCGGCGGCCCCGGCGTCGTGCCGGGGCCGCCGCGTGAGAAACGGGTGGTCAGGTGCGGGCCAGGGCCGGCTCCGGCGGTGCCGGTCGCGGCGACCGGCGGGCGAGCCGCCCCGGCCACCAGGTGCGCGTGCCGAGGTCCAGGGTCAGCGCCGGGATCAGCAGGCTGCGCACCAGCAGGGTGTCGAGCAGGATGCCGAGCGCCACGATGACGCCCATCTGCACCGACGGCACCAGCGGCAGCACCAGCAGCGCGCCGAAGGTGGCGGCCAGCACCACGCCCGCGCTGGTGATCACGCCGCCGGTGACGGTGAGCGCGCGCAGCACGCCCGGCCGGTGCCCGATCCGGGCGACCTCCTCGCGGGCCCGGGTCATGAGGAAGATCGTGTAGTCGACACCGAGCGCCACCAGGAACAGGAACGCCTGCAACGGGACGCCGACGAAGAGCCGGGGGTGGCCCAGGGCGTCGAGCACCAGCCCCGCCGCACCCATGGCGGCCGCGTACGACAGCACCACGCTGGCCATCAGCAGCAGCGGCGCCACCAGCGCGCGGAGCAGCAGCACGAGGATGACCAGGACGACCGCGAGCACCAGCGGGATGACCACCCGGTTGTCCCGGTTGACCGTGCGCTCCTCGTCGAGCACCGTGGCGGTCCGCCCGCCGACCAGTGCCCGCGCGTCGGGCACCGCGTGCACCGCGGCCCGCAGCCGGGTCACCGTGTCCCGGGCCGCGTCGCTGTCCGGCGCACCGGCGAGCACGGCCGGCACCCGGACCCACCGGCCGTCCGCCGAGCGCTCCGGCACGCCCACCTCGGCGACGCCGGTCACCGCGCGGGCGGCGGCCACCACCCGGTCGGCCGTGCCGGCGGAGGCCAGGATCTCGGCGGGCGCGGCCGAGCCGCCCGGGTAGTGGGCGGCGATCAGCCGCTGGCCGGCGACCGAGCCGACCTCGGTGGTGAACGACTCGTCGTCGGGCAGGCCCAGGCCGAGGTTGCCGATGCCCAGGGTCAGCGCGGCCAGGGCGGCGGCCGTGCCGAGCCAGACCGCCCGGGGCCGGCCGGCGACCAGGCCGGCGATCCGCCGCCACACCCCGTGGTCGGCGGCGCGGTCCCGGGTGTCGGCGCCGGGGGTGTACCGGGGCACGAACGGCCAGAACAGCCACCGGCCGCACAGCACCAGCACGGCCGGCAGCAGGGTGGTCATGGCCAGCAGCGCCGCCGCGATGCCGACCGCGCCGACCGGACCCAGGCCGCGGGTGGCCGGCAGGTCGGCCGCGAGCAGGCAGAGCAGTCCGATCGCGACGGTCGCCGCCGAGGCGCAGACCGCGCCGGCCGAGCGGCGCAGCGCGACCGCCATGGCGGCGTGCCGGTCGGCGTGCCGGCGCAGCTCCTCCCGGTAGCGGGCGATGAGCAGCAGGGCGTAGTCCACGCCGACGCCGAAGACCAGCACCGTGAGGATGGTCTGGCTCTGGAAGTCGACGGCCAGCCCGGCGTGCCGGGCCAGCAGGTAGACCACCGCCCCGGCGAGCTGGTTGGCAACGGCCACCGCGACGAGCGGGATCAGCCACAGCACCGGGCTGCGGTAGGTGACCAGCAGGAGCAGGGCGACGGTGAGCGCGGTGGCCAGCAGCAGCGCGCCGTCCATCCCGGAGAACGCGTCGAAGACGTCGTGCTCGGCGGCGGCCTCTCCGGTCAGCGCGGTCCGCAGGCCGGGTGGCGCGCCGTCGGCCAGCCGGTCCTTGAGCGCGCCCACCGCCTCGGCGCGCCGCTCGTCGTCGAGGCTGACCGGCAGGGAGAGCAGCAGCGCCCGGCCGTCGGCGGCGGCCACCGGCGGGGACACCACGCCGCCGTCGGCGTACGCGCCGAAGGTGGCGCGGTCGGCGTCGACCCGGGCCCGGTCGGCCGGGGTGAGCCCGGTGTCGCGGACGTAGACGGCGATGGCGAGCGGGTGCCGCGAGCCGGGGAAGGCCGTCTCGGCGCGCTGCACTGCCCGGCTGCTCTCGGCGCCGGCCGGCAGCGCGCCGAGCGTCGAGTTGTCCTGGACCTCGCCGAGCTTGACGGCGAGCGGGCCGGCCGCCACGAGCAGCGCCAGCCAGAGCAGGAGGACCGCGTACTTGCCGCGGCGGCCGGCGGGCAGGCCGGCCAGGCGTTGCGGGGACATCCGATTCCCTTTCGTCGTCACGGTTGCGGGGTCGGCGACCCCTTCCTCCGATCCTTCGGTCCGGACCGGCGCGGGTCAGGGGTGCCAGCGCGCCGCCCCGGGTGGTGCCAGCACCACCGATCCGGCGCGGCCGGTGCCGCAGAATGGGCCCGTGGACGACGTACGCGGACTGCTCCGCACCTGGGTCCGGCCCGGCGCGGTCACCGCCGCGCAGGGGCTGCTGATCGCCCTGCTGTCGTTGACCACGCACGTCGCGCTCTTCGTGCTGTCCCTGGTGTCGCTGCTGCTCATCCCGGTGTTCGGCGTGGGGTTCGCCCTCTTCCCGGTGGTCACCGCGCTGGTGCGGCTCTGCGTCGGGCTGCACCGCCGGCTGGCCCGGTGGGGCGGGGTGGAGATGGCCACGCCCTACCTGCCGGCTCCGCCGGGGGCCCAGTTCGGCACGTGGCGGCGGTTCCGCTGGGTCGTGAGTGACCCGGCCACCTGGCGGGACCTGTCCTGGCTGCTGCCCGGCGCGGTCACCGGCGCGGTGTGCCTGGCCGCCTTCGCCCTGCCGGTGTACGGCCTGGAGGGGATGCTCGGGGTCCCGCTGGTGCTGCACCTGACCGTCGGCTTCGGCTACGGCCCGTTCTGGCCGATCGACAACCTCTTCGAGGCGCTGCTCTGCTTCCCGCTGGGCGCGCTGTTCCTGGTCGGAGGGCTGGCGGCGGGGCGCTGGCTGGTCTGGCTGCACCTGGCCTTCGCCCGGTTCTTCCTGCCGCCGACCCGCACGGCCGAGCTGGCGCTGCGGGTCCGCCAGCTCACCGTCACCCGGGCCGAGACGGTGGACGCGCAGGCGGCCGAGCTGCGGCGGATCGAGCGGGACCTGCACGACGGGGCGCAGGCCCGGATCGTCGCGCTGAGCATGAGCATCGGCCTGGCCGAGCAGCTCGTGGGGGACGACCCGGAGGCGGTGCGGCGGCTGCTCGCCGAGGCCCGGGAGACCAGCGGGCAGGCGCTGGCCGAGCTGCGCGGGCTGGTGCGCGGCATCCACCCGCCGGTGCTCGCCGAGCGCGGCCTGGCGGGCGCCGTACGCGCGCTGGCGCTGGCCGTGCCGCTGCCGGTGGCGGTGACCGTCGACCTGCCGGGCCGGCCGGCCGCCCCGGTGGAGTCCGCCGCGTACTTCGCGGTGGCCGAGGGGCTGGCGAACGTGAGCAAGCACAGCGGGGCGTCCCGGGCCTGGGTCGAGCTGGGGCACACCGACGGGCGGCTGACCATCGTGGTCGGTGACGACGGGCGGGGCGGGGCCGACGCGGCGGCGGGCGGCGGCCTGGCGGGGATGGGGCGTCGTCTGGCCGCGTTCGATGGGACGATGGTGGTGACCAGTCCGGCCGGTGGGCCCACCGTCATCAGCATGGAGCTGCCGTGCGAGTTGTCATCGCCGAGGATCTCGCCCTCCTCCGGGACGGGCTGATCCGCATCCTGGAGGCGTTCGGCTGCCAGGTGGTCGCGGCCGTCGACAACGGACCGTCGGTGCTGCCCGCGCTGACCGCGCACCGCCCGGACGTCGCGGTCCTCGACGTGCGGCTGCCACCCACCTTCACCGACGAGGGGTTGCAGGCCGCCATCCGGGCCCGCGCCGAGATCCCCGGGCTGCCGATCCTCGTGCTGTCCCAGCACGTCGAGCAGCTCTACGCCCGGGAGCTGCTCTCCGACCGGCTCGGCGGGGTGGGCTACCTGCTCAAGGACCGGGTGTCCCACGTGGACCAGTTCGTCGACGCGGTGCGCCGGGTGGCCGCCGGCGGCACGGTGATGGACCCGGAGGTGGTCGCCCAGCTGCTGGCCAGCCGGTCCGGGGCGGGGCCGCTCGACGAGCTGACCGCCCGGGAGCGGGAGGTGCTCGGCCTGATGGCCGAGGGCCGGTCCAACGCGGCGGTCGCCGCCCGGCTCTTCGTCACCGAGAAGGCGGTCAACAAGCACATCAACAACATCTTCAGCAAGCTGCGGATGCCGCCGTCCGGTGACGACAACCGGCGGGTGCTGGCCGTGCTGGCATACCTGCACGGTGAGGACGGCCGCCGGCCGCGTACCCCGGCCTGATCCGGCTCAGGAGGCGGTGTCGGTCAGGGCGGGGGAGCGGTCCAGGTGGGGCACGGCCGGTCCGGGGCGGCCGAAGTGCCAGCCCTGCCCGGCGTCGCAGCCGATCGCGCGCAGCCGGTCCGCCTGGTCGGCGGTCTCCACCCCCTCGGCGGTGACGGTCAGGCCGAGGGCGTGCGCCAGGGAGACCAGCGAGGCGAGGATCCGCTCGTCGGTGCGGCTGCCCGGGTCGTCGGCCGGGGCACGCAGCCCGGCCACGAACTCGCCGGCCACCTTCAGCTCGCTCACCGGCAGGTCCCGCAGGTACGCCAGGTTGCAGTAGCCGGTGCCGAAGTCGTCGATGGCGACCCGGACGCCGAGGTCGGCCAGCACCCGCAGGGCACGGACCGGCTCCGCGACGGCGCTCATCATGGTGCTCTCGGTGACCTCCAGCTGCAGTCGCTCCGGGGGCAGGCCGGTGCGCCCCAGCACGCCCTGCACCTCCTGCACCAGCCCGGGCCGGTGCAGCTGGCGCACGGCCAGGTTGACGCTGACGAACGGGGCGTCGGCCGCCCCGGCCGCCCAGGTCCCCGCCTCGCGGCACGCCTCGGCGAGCACCCAGCTGCCGAGCCGGACGATCAGGCCGGTCTCCTCGGCGAGCGGGATGAAGCTGTCCGGGCGGAGCACGCCCAGCTCCGGGTGGCGCCAGCGGACCAGCGCCTCCATGCCGACCACCCGGCCGTCGCGCAGCCCGGTCAGCGGCTGGTAGTCGAGATAGAACTCGCTCCGGTCCAGCGCCGCGGGGATCGCCGCGGAGAGGGCGTAGCGGGCCAGCTCGCGGCGGTTGCGGTCGGCGTCGAAGATCGACCAGCGGGCCCCGCCGGCCGCCTTGGCCCAGTGCAGGGTGCTGTCCGCCGCGCGCATCAGCTCGATGGGTGAGGTGCCGGCCACCTGCCGCTCCACGATGCCGACGCTGGCCGACACGGTCAGCTCGTGCCCGTCGACGAGCGCGGGCTCGCTCACCGCCGCCAGGGCCGCCTCGGCCACCTTGACCACGTCCTCGGTGCACCCGGTGCGCTCGACCAGGATGACGAACTCGTCGCCGCCGAGCCGGGCCACCAGGTGCTCGCCGAGCACCCGCCGCAGCCGCCGCGCCACCGAGACCAGCAGCGAGTCGCCGACCTGGTGGCCGAGGGAGTCGTTGACGACTTTGAACCGGTCCAGGTCGAGGAAGCAGACCCCGATCCGGTCGGCGCCCCGCCCGGGCGCGGTGATCGCGGTGGTGAGCCGCTCGGTGAACAGGGTGCGGTTGGGCAGGTCGGTCAGCGGGTCGTGGGTGGCCTGGTGCCGGAACCGGGCCTCGCTCTCCCGCAGGGCCCGTTCGGCCTGCGCCCGCGCCATCATGGCGGCCCGCCGGATGGCCTCCTGCTCGTCGAGCGTGCGGTCGCGCAGGGCGCGGGCGTAACCGGTGGCGACCGTGGCGAGCAGCCGGGCCATCCGGTCCTCGACGTCGTCGACGGCAAGGTCGAGGTCCCGGACCAGGCGGAGCTGGATCACCTCGATGGTGCGGCCGAGCCCCTCGGCGGAGGCGATGTGCGCCTGCACCAGCTCGGCGCCGACCTGCTGGCCGATCCGCAGGTCGAACGGGTCGGCGCGCAGCGCCAGGGCCAGCCGCTCGGTGAGCCGCTGGAGCAGCGCCTCCAGCTGGGCCTGGGTCATCGGCAGGTAGCTGGTACCGGAGACCGCCTTGGCCCAGGCCCGGGCGAAGGCGCCGGGCCGGGAGCGGGTGGTGGCGGTGGCCCCGTCGTCACCCACCGAGCCGCCCGACGCCACCCATGAAGACCGCCTGCGCGGCGTTCTCCGCCTGCTCGGGGGCGTCCGGCCGCCACTCCGGCACCCAGACCACGCCCGGCTCGACCAGGTCGAAGCCGGCGAACAGCGCGGTCAGCTCGGCCCGGCTGCGGATGAAGAGCTGGTTGTCGGTGCGCCGGTAGACCCGCTCGGCCTCGGCCCGCTCACCGGTGCCGGCCCGGCCGTCGTCGCTGGCCTGCGACAGCACCAGGTAGCTGCCGGGGGCCAGCGCCGCGCGCAGCGTCCGCAGGAACTCCTCCGGGCGGTCCGCGTCGGGGATGAAGTGCAGCACCGCCACGATCATCACGGCGACCGGCTGGGAGAAGTCCAGCAGCTTCAGGACGTCGGGATGGCGGAGGATCGCCTCCGGCCGGCGCAGGTCCTCCTGGACCACCGCGGCCCGGTCGTTGCCGGCCAGGATCTCCTGGCTGTGCGCCACGGCGACCGGGTCGACGTCGACGTAGACCACCCGGGACTCCGGGTCGATCCGCTGGGCGATCTCGTGCACGTTGCCCACGGTCGGGATGCCGGAGCCGATGTCGAGGAACTGACGTACCCCGGAGTCGGCGAGGAACTGCACCGCCCGCCGGAGGAAGGCCCGGTTGGCCTGGGCCATCAGCGGGGCCTCCGGCACCGCCTCCACCATGGCCCGGGCCGCGGCCCGGTCGGCCGCGAAGTTGTGCGAGCCGCCGAGGTAGTAGTCGTACATGCGGGCCACGCTGGGGCGCTCGATGTCGATGGTCTCGGGTGCCCAGTCCGGCCGCTGCATGCGCTTGCCCCTTTGTGTCGGCGACGCGCGGGGGTCACCGCCGCGCGGATCACCCGGGTATTCTGCCCGCCCGGCGTCGCCGTGCAAAGACCGCCGTCGCTACGCGTCCGGCCCCTCACCGTACGCGGTCAGGAGCGCCCGGAATGCCGGAGAGGCCCGCGTCCGGGGTGCGGACGGGGCCTCTCCGGCGTCGAGCTGGTGGGACGCCGTCAGAACTTCGGGGCGTCCGGGGCCTCCAGCAGCCCCAGCCGCAGCGCGGTCATCAGCGCCTGGGCGCGGTTGGCGGCGCCGAGCTTCTCGTAGAGCTTCGAGATGTGCGTCTTGGCGGTCGACTCGCTGACGAACAGCTGCTTGGCGATGCCGGCGACGCTCATGCCGTCGGCGAGCAGCCGCAGCACCTGACCCTCGCGGGGGGACAGCTGCGGGCCGGACGGGGCCAGGCGGCGCTTCATGGCCTCGGCCAGGTCGGCCGCGGTGAACGCGCTGGGGGAGGAGGCGGCGTGCCGGGCGGCAGCCACCACCTCGTCGGCCGGGGCGGTCTTCGGCACGAACGCGCTCGCCCCCGCCTCCAGGGCGCCGAAGAGCTGGTCGTCGCCGGCGTACATGGTGAGCACCACGATGCCCATGGACGCGCTGGACTTGCGCAGGGCGCGGGTGGCCTCCAGGCCGCTGCCGTCGGGCAGCCGCAGGTCCATGATCACCACGTCCGGCTGGAGCGCGCCGGCCTGGCGCACACCCTCCGCGGCCGTGGCGGCCTCGCCCACGACCTCGAACTGCCGGTCCCGCTCGAAGGCGTGCCGCAGACCCTTGCGGATCAGATCGTGATCGTCCACAAGGAGAACCTTGGTCCGGGTGGCCGGTGTCGGGCTAGTGGTCATCCTCGGGTTACTCCCCTTCTCCTGCTTCGCTGCCGCGCACCCTACCGCGCCGGGGCGAGGAGCCGAGTACCACCGCCACGGTCGTGCCGCTGGGTTGCCGCGGCCTGATCTCCAACCGGCCCCGGATACGTTCCGCCCTCTCGGCCATGATCGCAAGACCGTAGTGCCCGTCGGGGCGCTGCTCACCGATGCCGTGACCGTCATCCGACACTTCGATCTGGGCGTACGGGGGGTCCACCTCACACGTGACCCACAGATTCGCGGCCCCGGCGTGCTTGCGGGCGTTGGTCACCGCCTCCTGCGCGATGCGCAGAAGTTCGGCCTCGGTGGCGGCGGGCAGCCGGGCGGTGGACTCGTCCAGGGACAGGTGCACCCGCAGGCCGCCGGAGGCGCCGACGGTGCGGGCGTACTCGGCGATGGCGGCGGCCAGGCCGCCGTGCCGGTCCACCTCGCTGCGCAGCTCGAACAGGCTCAGCCGCAGCTCGGTGATCACCCGGGTGACCTCCTGGCGCAGGGTGCGCAGCGAGTCGGCGGTCTCCTCGGCGTCGTCGTGCACCGTGGCCAGGGCGTTGTCGATGCCGTAGCCGACCATCACCAGCTCCTGGGCGACCCCGTCGTGGATCTCCCGGGCCAGCCGCTGCCGCTCCTCGTTGGTGGCCAGCGACCGCACCTCGTCGAAGAGCAGCGCGGCCTCCAGGCGCAGCGCGGCCGGGCCGGTCAGCGCGGTCACCCGGGACACCACCGGCGGCGGGTACGCGTGCGCGGTGTCCGCCTCGACGACCACCAGGCCGACCGTGCGCACCCCGGCGACCAGCGGCACGATCAGCGCCGAGACCTCGCCCGAGGCCCGGGAGCGGGCCTGCGAGCGGGCCGAGGTGGTCGGCTGCTGGCTGGCCCAGGCGTCGGCGATGGCGGAGTCGGCGTCGAGCGTGGTCTCCCAGTCGACCCGGTCCGCGCCGATCTGGGCGAGCACCACGAGCCGGCCGCCGCCGCTGGCCGACAGCACCGCGCCCCGGTCGGTCTTGGCCACCACCCGCAGCTCCTCCAGCAGGTGCTCGGAGATGCCGCCCGGGTCCAGGGTGGCGCCCGGAAGCTGGCGGGCGACCGTGCGGAGCTGGGTGAGCAGCCGGGTCGCCTCCGCGTACGGCTGGGGCTTGCCCTCGCCGCGGACCCGCATCACCCGCTGGAGCGTGCCGGCCGTGTAGAGGCCGAGGCCGGCCAGGATCAGCCACTGCGCGCAGACCGCCAGGTAGCCGAGCTGGCCGAGCTGCGGCTCACCGGCGACCTCGGTGAAGGCCGCGCTGACCAGCAGGGTGGCCGCCGCCACCACGAGCAGGGCCGCGCCCTCGCGGAACCGGCGGCGCAGCGCGGTCACGGTGACCGGCACGGCGAGGTACGGCAGCACCGCCGAGGCGCCCAGCCCGCCGGTCACCCCGGTGAGGTGGGTGTCGGCGGCGACCTGGCTGGCGGCCAGCCCGAGGACCATCACCTCGGCGAAGCGGCTGATCGGGGCGAGCAGCCGGTGCTGCGGGGCCAGCACGGCGGGCAGCCCGGCGACGCCGAGCAGGGCGATCCACCACAGCTGGGCGGCGTCGCGGGTGGCGAACAGGGTCAGGGCGGCGACCAGCGCGAGGATGACCACGCGCGCCGCGGCCGCCAGGGGCTGGGTCGGCGGCTGGCTGGGTGTCGAGGCGGGCACCTGACGGATGGTAGTCAGCCTCGGTAGATATCGGCGATCTCCGCCGCGTACGTCTTGTGCACGACCTGGCGCTTGACCTTGAGCGAGGGGGTCAGCTCGCCGGTCGCCTCGGTGAAGTCCTGCGGCAGGATCCGGAACACCTTGATCGCCTCGGCCTTGGAGACCGCCTGGTTGGCCTGGTCGACCGCCGCCTGCACCTCGGCCCGCAGCGTCTCGTCCTCGCGCAGCTCGGCGACGCTGGTGGCCTCCGGGCGGCCGTGCGCGGCCAGCCACTTCGGCAGCGCCTCCTCGTCGACGGTGACCAGCGCCGCGATGAACGGCTGCCGGTCGCCGACCACCACGCACTGGCTGATCAGGGGGTGCGCCCGGACTTGGTCCTCCAGCACCGCCGGGGCGACGTTCTTGCCGCCGGCGGTCACGATGATCTCCTTCTTGCGGCCGGTGATGGAGAGGTAGCCGTCCTCGTCGAGGTGGCCCAGGTCGCCGGTGCGGAACCAGCCGTCGGCGCTCACCGCCTCGGCGGTGGCCGCCTCGTTGTGCCAGTAGCCCTGGAAGACGATCTCCCCGGAGATCAGGACCTCGCCGTCGTCGTCGATCCGGATGGTGACGCCGGGCAGCGGCCGGCCGACCGTGCCGATCCGGGTGTGCCCGGGCAGGTTCGCGGCGGCGGCCGGCGCGGTCTCGGTGAGGCCGTAGCCCTCGCAGATGGTCACCCCGATGCCGCGGAAGAAGTGCCCGAGCCGGGCGCCGAGCGGGGCGCCGCCGGAGATCGCGTCGCGGCACCGGCCGCCCATCGCCGCGCGCAGCTTGCGGTAGACCAGCTTGTCGAAGAGCGCGTGCTGGGCGCGCAGGCCCAGGCCCGGCCCGTCGGGGGTCTCCAGCGCCTCGCTGTACGCGATGGCGACCTTCTCGGCCCGGTCGAAGATCTTGCCCTTGCCCTCGGCCTCGGCCTTCTGCCGCGCGCCGTTGTAGACCTTCTCGAAGACCCGGGGTACGGAGAGCACGAAGGTCGGCTTGAACTCCTGCAGCTCGCCGACCAGGTTCTTGGTGTCCGAGCAGTGCGCCATGGTGGCCCGGGCCTGCACCACGCCGACCTGGATGAGCCGGGCGAAGGCGTGCGCCAGCGGCAGGAAGAGCAGGGTGGAGGCGCCCTCGCGGAACAGGTTCGGCAGCACCGGCACGGCGTTGGCGATGTCGGCGTAGATGTTGCGGTGGGTCAGCACGCAGCCCTTGGGACGGCCGGTGGTGCCACTGGTGTAGATGATGGTGGCGACGTCGTCGGCCTTCAGGGTGGAGCGGCGCACCTCCACCTCGGCGAGGTCGACCGACGCGCCGGCGGCGACCAGCTCGTCGACCGCGCCGAGGTCGATCTGCCAGACCTCGCGCAGCTCGGGCAGCCGGTCGCGGACCCCGGCGACGAGGGTGGCGTGCCCGGTGCTCTCCACTACGACGGCGACCGCGCCGGAGTCGGAGAGGATCCAGGCGGCCTGTTCGGCGCTGGAGGTCTCGTAGATCGGCACGGTGACCGCGCCGGCCGCCCAGATCGCGTAGTCGAGCAGCGTCCACTCGTAGCGGGTGCGGCTCATCAGGCCGACCCGGTCACCGGGGGACACGCCGGCCGCGACCAGGCCCCGGGCCACCGCGACGACCTCGTCGCGGAACTGGCGGCAGGTCACGTCGATCCAGGCGCCGCCCGTCCCCGCGGCGCGCCGGACGAACTGCACGGCGTCGGGGGCGACCTCGGCATTGTCCCAGACCGGGTCGGTCAGGTTGGCCGCGTCGCCGACGGTGACGATCGGCGGAACGGAGAACTCGCGCACCTGCACTCCCTCGTGCTCGCACTGGCCGGGCCGGCCGTGGTCGGCTCAGTCGAAACCTACCCGGCCGCCCCCGGGGATGAGGTAGGGAGGTTGCCTGCCCGGCAGGTGGGACACCGGCGCGCCGCGACGGGCGGGGGTGGAGCGGCGCGCGCCCGTCCGTCGCCGGGTAGCCTCCCCCCATGGCGGACACCTCCACCCAGTCGATCGTCGTCGGCGCGTCACCGGACCGGGTGGCGGCCGTCATCTGCGACTTCCCCCGCTACCCGGAGTGGACCGAGGCGGTGCGGGCGGCCGAGGTGATCGAGGAGTACGAGGACGGCTACGCCAGCCAGGTCCGGTTCACCATCGACGCGGGCGTGATGGCCGACGAGTACGTGCTGGCCTACGAGTACGCCGAGGACATCTCGCGCATCGAGTGGCACCTGGTGGCGCCCTCGAAGATGCAGAAGTCCCAGCGCGGGTCGTACGACCTGGTCGGCAACCCGGACGGAACGACCACGGTGACCTACACCCTCGAGGTGGAGCTCTCCGTGGGGATGCTCGGCATGTTTCGCCGCAAGGCCGAGAAAATGATCATGGACGCGGCGTTGAAGCAGCTCAAGCGCCGGGTAGAAGCACTCGGTGCGGCCAACTGACCCGACTGTCGTCCCGGTTGTCACGCTGGAGGAGCCGAACCATGGGCACCACTGATCCGGGTTCGGCCCGGGAAGAGGCCGAGCGCCTCGTCGCCATGCTGCTGGCCACGGCGAAGCTGGCCGCCGCCACGCCCGGGGCCGGTCCCTGGGGTCCGCTCGGTGGGATCCTGTCGGGTGTCCTCGGTCACAGCCCCGGCGGCACGGGCGCGGGCGACGGCGCCTCCGACCGGTCCGGCACCGGCGCGGGCTTCGCCACCGGATCGCCGGAATGCTGCGTCTGCCCGGTCTGTCGAGGTATCGCCGCGTTGCGCGACCCGAGTCCCGAATTCGCCGAGCGGCTCGCCACCGGCGCCGGCGACCTGGCCGCCGGGGTGGCCAGCCTGCTGCGCGCCTTCGCCCCGGCCGAGCCGGGCGGTCCGACCGCGACCGGCGGGTCCGCCGGGGCGGCGGCGGGGGACCACGTGTGGCGCGAGGCGACCCGTACCGGGCATGATTCTCAGCCGGCACCCGAGCAGGACGTGTGGTCCGCCGCCACCCGGGGGGAGGGCGCGGCCGACGCGGGTGCCTCCGAGCCGCCCGCCGATGCCGCCGGGCCGGACGTGCCGGCGCCGAGCCGGCCGCCGGCCGGCCGTCCCGTGGTGCCCGCGTCGCGGGCGTCCGGCGAGGTGGGCGAGGACGTACCAGGCGACGGGGCCTGACCCACCGGACATCCCGGGATCGCACGGCCGGTTCGGCCGGGGCCGGGCAGCACAGCAGAGGGGAGTGGCAGCGGTGACGCTGACCATCGGAGTCGACGTCGGTGGCACGAAGGTGGCCGGCGGTGTCGTGGACGACACCGGCAAGGTTCTCGTGCAGGCCCGACGGGACACCCCCGCCGACGACGTGGCCAAGACCCGCGACGTCATCATCGAGCTGGTCACCGAGCTGGCCACCGGCCACACCGTCGACGCGGTCGGCATCGGCGCGGCCGGCTGGATCGACGCCTCCCGCTCCACCGTGCTCTTCGCCCCCAACCTGGCCTGGCGGGACGAGCCGCTGCGCGAGTACGTCAGCAACGCCACCGGCCTGCCGGTGATCGTGGAGAACGACGGCAACGTCGCGGCGTGGGCGGAGTTCCGCTACGGCGCGGCCCGGGACGCCGACGACTCGATGGTGATGTTCACCATCGGCACCGGCGTGGGCGGCGGCATCGTGCTCGGCGGCGACCTGGTCCGGGGGGCCAACGGCATCGCGGCCGAGCTGGGCCACATGCTCACCGTGCCGGACGGCCACCAGTGCGGCTGCGGCCGGCTGGGCTGCATCGAGCAGTACGCCAGCGGCAGCGCCCTGGTCCGCTTCGCCCGCGCCGCCGCCCGCCAGGAGCCGCACCGGGCCACCGCCCTGCTGGAGCTGGCCGGCGGCGAGGCCGAGGGGATCACCGGACCGATGGTGACCGCCGCCGCGAAGGGCGGCGACCCGGTCTCCGCCGAGGCGTTCGCCCAGGTCGGCCGCTGGCTCGGCACCAGCCTCGCGGACATGGCGCAGATCCTCGACCCGCAGGTGCTGGTGGTCGGCGGCGGCGTGATCGACGCCGGCGACCTGCTGCTCGGCCCGACCCGCCGGTCGTTCACCGACGCCCTGGCCCAGCGCAGCCGCCTGCCCGTCGCCGAGGTGCGCCCCGCCGAGCTGGGCAACACCGCCGGTGTCATCGGCGCCGCCGACCTGGCGCGGCGGATCTGACGTGCCGGCAGCAGGCGTGCCGCTGCGGGTGGTCTCCTACAACATCCACAGCCAGCGGGACGACACCGCCGCGCTGGCCGAGGTGGTCCGGGCGGCCGAGCCGGACGTGGTGATCGTCCAGGAGGGGCCGCGGCGGTTCCGGTGGCGGCAGAGGTGCGCCACCCTCGCCGACTCGTTCGGCCTGGTGGTGGCGGCCGGCGGCCTGCCCTCGTTGGGCAACCTGCTGCTGACCAGCCTCCGGGTCCGGGTGACGGCGACCCGCTGCCAGCGCTACCCGCTCACCCCCGGCCGGCACCTGCGCGGGGCCGCGTACGCCGAATGCCTGGTGGGTGGGAGCCGGTTCCTGCTGGCCGGTTCCCACCTCTCCACCGACCCGGCCGAGCGGCCGGCGCAGGCGGCGGCGTTCAAGCGGGAGCTGGCCGCCGCGACGCTGCCGGTGGTCGCCGGCGCGGACCTCAACGAGGGGCCGGACGGGCCGGCGTGGCGGACGGTCGCCGAGGGCCTGACCGACGCGGCGGTCGCGATGGACCGGGCCGACCGGCACACCTACTCCTGCGCGAACCCGCGCCGGCGCATCGACGCCCTCTTCGTGGACCCGCGCGTCGAGGTCGTCGACTACGACGTGGTGGACACCCCGCGGACCCGGCAGGCCAGCGACCACTTCCCGGTCCTGGTGGACCTGCTGCTGCCCGCCGGCGACTGAGCCCTCACCCGCCCTCCCCGTAGCCGCGGGGGCTGGACAACGGCGGGCATTGTCGGCAGGATTTCGCACCGACCCGGCACTCGTGCCGCACAAAAGGAGATTCCCGGTGTCCTCCTCCACCGACCTCGGCCGCCCCGACCCGGACCCGACGGTCGCCCCGACCCGGGACGGCCGCCCGGTCTCCGACCGCGGCGACACCGTCTGCGTCATCGGCGCCGGCGCCAGCGGCCTCACCGCCGTGAAGAACCTCCGCGAGGCCGGCTTCGGCGTGGACTGCTACGAGCGGGAGACCGGCGTCGGCGGGGCGTGGAACTGGCGGCACGACCGCAGCCCGGTGTACGCCAGCACGCACCTCATCTCGTCCCGGCCGTTCACCCAGTTCCCTGACTTCCCCATGCCGGACGACTGGCCGGACTACCCCCACCACGCCCAGCTGCTGTCCTACTTCGAGCGCTACGCCGACCACTTCGACCTGCGCCAGCACGTCTGGTTCGGCACCGAGGTGGTCCGGGTCGAGCCGGTCGAGGGGGACCGCTGGGACGTCACCACCCGCAGCACCGGCGGATACGGCCCGGAGCGCACCTCCCGGTACGCGGCCGTGGTGCTGGCCAACGGGCACAACTGGTCGCCGAAGCTGCCCCGCTACGAGGGGCTGGAGCAGTTCCGCGGCGAGGTCATGCACGCCTCGTCCTACAAGGACCCGGCCCAGCTGCGCGGCAAGCGGGTGCTGGTGGTCGGGGCCGGCAACACCGGCTGCGACATCGCGGTCGAGGCGGCCCAGCAGGCGTCCCGCTGCTGGCACGCCACCCGCCGCGGCTACTGGTACGCCCCGAAGTACGTCCTCGGCCGCCCCGCCGACCAGGTCAACGACACCCTGCTCGCGCTGCGGGTGCCGCTGCGGGTGCGGCAATGGCTCTACCACTGGACGCTGCGGCTGACCGTCGGCGACCTGACCCGGTTCGGCCTGCCCAAGCCCGACCACCGGGTCTACGAGACGCACCCGATCGCCAACAGCCAGCTCGTCTACTACGTCGGCCACGGGGAGATCACCCCGGTGCCGGACATCGCGCGGTTCAACGACCGCACCGTCGAGCTGACCGACGGCCGCGAGATCGACCCCGAGCTGGTCGTCTTCGCCACCGGCTACCTGCCGCGCTTCGAGTTCCTCGAGGGCAGGGTGCTCGGCGACGCGGACGGCTCCGGCCGGCCCCGGCTCTGGCTCAACGCGTTCACCGCCGGCCACCCCACCCTGGCCGTGGTCGGCCTGGTGCAGCCGGACTCCGGCATCTTCCCCATCTCGCACTGGCAGAGCGTGCTCTTCGCCCGGCTGCTCACCCTGCGCGCCACCCACCCGGACCGGGCCGCCGCGTTCGGCCGCCGGGTCGCCGCCGGCCTCGGCGAGCGGTACTCGGCGAAGGTCAAGGACAGCACCCGGCACTGGTTCGAGGTGGGGCACGCCGACTACCTGCGCGCGCTCCAGCGGGCGCTCCACGACCTGGAGGGCAAGTGACCAGCGAACGTGTCCGGGTGGTGCGAGGGTGGGAGTGGGCCCGTCCCGAGCGGCCGGCCCGCCGCGAGGTGCTCGCCGCGCTGCCCGAACTGGACCAGGCGAAACCGCCGCTGCTGTTCGTGCCCGGGTTCGGGCACGGGGCGTGGGCGTTCGCCGAGCACTGGCTGGGGCACGCCGCCGGCCGCGGCTTCCCGGCGTACGCGCTGAGCCTGCGCGGGCACGGCGGCAGCGAGCCGGCGCCGGAGGCGACGCTGCGGTCGTACACCCATGACGTGGTCCAGGCGGTGGCGGGCCTGCCCCGGCAGGCGGTGCTCGTGGGGCACGGCGCCGGCGCCCGGGTGGTCGCGCACGCCCTGGCCCGCTACCCGGCCCGGGCGGCGGTGCTGGTGGCGCCGGTGCTCGGCGGCTGGGGCACCTTCGGCACGGCGTTGCGCCGCAACCCCGCCGGCACCCTGCCCGCGGTGTTCGGCGCCGGCCTGCGGCTGAACCGCCGGCAGCTGTTCAGCCGGGAACTGCCCGACGCCGAGGCCCGCCGGCACGTCTCCCGGCTCGGCCGGGCCGGCCGCCGGGCGCAGTGGCAGCTGCTCACCGGGCGGCAGCCGGAGCCGGCGGTGGGGCGCCCGCCCGTGCTGGTGCTGGGCAGCCCCGACGACCGGGTGGTGCCGGCGGCGGCGCTGACCGGGGCGGCCCGCCGCTACGCCTCGGCCCCGCTGCTCTTCCCGGGGATGGGCCACGACCTGATGCTCGACGCCCGCTGGCGGGAGCCGATCGACGCGATCCTCGACTGGCTGGAGAAGGACCCGACCCCCGCCGTCGGCTGAGCGCCGGCGTCAGCGGCCCGTGGTGCGCCGGCCGGTCGGGGACGTGGTCTCCTCCAGCGCGCTCAGGTAGGACCCCGCCCAGGCGTGGATGTCGTTGCGGCCCAGGTGCTCCCGCATCGCCCGCATCCGGGCCGCCACGTCCTCCGGCGCGGCGCGCAGCGCGGCCAGCAGCGCCGCCTTCAGCCCGTCGAGGTCGTGCGGGTTGACCAGGTACGCCTCGGCCAGCTCGGCGGCCGCCCCGGCGAACTCGCTGAGCAGCAGCGCGCCGGTGCCGTCGACCCGGGCGGCCACGTACTCCTTGGCCACCAGGTTCATCCCGTCCCGCAGCGGGGTCACCGCCATCACGTCGGCGACCCGGTAGAGGGCGACCAGCTCGGTGCGGTCGAAGGGCTGGCTGAGGTAGTGGATCGCCGGCTCGCCGACCCGGCCGAACTCGCCGTTGATCCGGCCGACCTGGTGCTCCACCCGGTCGCGGAGGATCTGGTACTGGGCCACCCGGTCCCGGCTGGGCACCACCACCTGGACCAGCACGGTGTCGTGGACCTTGACGTCACCGCTGGCCAGCAGCTCGTGGTAGGCCTTGAGCCGCTGCTCGATGCCCTTCGTGTAGTCCATCCGGTCGACGCTCAGGATGACGCGCTCCGGGTCGCCGAGGTCCTGCCGCAGCCGCCGGGCGCGGTCGGCGACGTCGGGCCGGGCGGCGAGCGCGGACATCTCGGCGGTGTCGATGGAGACCGGGAAGGCGCCGATCCGCACCACCCGGTCGCCGACGCCGATCCGCCGGTCGGTGGCCGGCAGGTCGAGCACCTTCGTCGCGAGCTGGGCGAAGTTGTGCGCGGCCTGGGCCCGCTGGAAGCCGATGAGGTCGGCGCCGAGCATCCCGCGCAGCAGTTCAGCCCGGCGGGGGAGCTGCATGAACAGCTCCGGCGGCGGGAACGGCACGTGCAGGAAGAACCCGATCCGCAGGTCGGGGCGCAGGTCGCGGAGCAGCCCCGGCACGAGCTGGAGATGGTAGTCCTGCACCCAGACCAGCCCGCCGGGCTCGGCCGCCTCGGCGGCGGCCTCGGCGAACCGCTGGTTGACCCGCTGGTACGCCTCCCACCAGCGCCTGTGGTACTCGGGCTGCTCGACGGCGTCGTGGTAGAGCGGCCAGAGGGTGGCGTTGGCGAAGCCCTCGTAGTGGTCGCGGAAGTCGTCGCCGTCGAGCGGGACGGCGCGCATCCGGACCCCGTCCACGTCGGGCAGGTGCGGCGCCGGGCCGGTGCCCCCGGCCCAGCCCACCCAGGTCGCCGGGGTGTGCCGGAGCAGGGGGTGCAGGGCGTTCATCAGGCCGCCGGGGCTGCGGCGCCACTCGAAGGCGCCGTCCGGCGCCACACTGTCGTCGATGGGGAGGCGGTTGGCCACTACCACGAGGGGGCTCTGTCGCATCTCGGGCATTCCGATCTGCAGGGGACCGACCACCGGAGGAGGGGCCCAACCCGGACAGCCGGTGCGGGATGTGACGTACAGCGGTATTCCTACTGACAGTAAGTTACACCCCTGTTACATGACCGGCCGGGGCCGTGCGGTGTCCCGCCATCCGGGCGGGTCGGCGCCCGCTCCGGTCAGACCACCGCGCCGTCGTCCGGGTCGTGCTCGTCGGAGTCGCCGGGGCGCAGCCGCCAGATCAGCATCACGAAGCCGGCCAGGATGCCGGTGAAGCCGAACAGGGTCACCACCGACGGGTCGACCGTCGACAGCAGGGTGGGGGAGAGGAAGAGCAGGAAGCCCAGCACGATGCAGAGCACGCCGACCACCGCGTACTTCGAGAAGCGCGGCAGCGGGGGCGGCGGTGGCGGGGTGTAGTGCTCCTCGTCCCCGTCGCCGGGCAGGTCGGCGCCGAAGGTGTCCAGGCCGTCCAGGAGCGAGGGCTCGTCCTGCCGCCCCCGGCTCAGCGAGATGCCGGAGACGTCCGCGGCGTAGGGCAGCCGCCGCACGTCGGTGGCGGTGGGGCCGGCGGTCTCCTCGGCGCGGCCCGGAGCGCCGCCGCCCGGGGTGGCCGGGTCGACCGGGTCGTCCACCGGGTCGTCGACGTCCTCGGCGGCCGGCCAGGGGTGGCTGCCGGCGCTCGGCGCGGTGTGGAAGCCGGCCACGATCTTCGCCCACTCGGCCTCGATGTCCGGCTCGTCGTCGCGGGCCGGCTCGCGGCCCCCCTCGTCGCTGAGCTGGGTGAGGTAATCGCGGGCGGTGGTCAGGTGGGAGCGGTCGACGTAGAGCCGGTCGATCGGGCGGGACGGGACGGTGGTGGTGCGGGTCACCGGGTTGAGGTCGGCCGAGGGCTGGAGGTAGGCGGCGATGCCGCCGGCGGCGAGCACGTCGAGCAGGTGCTCCCCGACGCGCGGATCGACGTCGCCCGCGACCGCGTACTCGGCCGCGTCGAGCCCGTTGTCCCGCCGTCCCCGGCGGGGCCCGCCCCCTGACACCGGACACCCCCTTCGCCGCACCGTCGTGCCCTGAATCCTGACACGCCGGGACCCGGTTCCGGGAGTGCGTTGTGGCGTGCCGCTCCCTGTTCGTACGCTCTTCCCCGACAGTCCCGCTCGCCGACGGCGCCCCGGGCGCGGTCCCGGCGGCCCCCGCCGCACCCCGGCGACCGGCCCGTCACCGCTCCCGCCTGGAAGGACCCCGGTGCTGTACTGGCTGCTGAAGTACATCATCCTCGGCCCGCTGCTGAGGTTGATCTTCCGCCCGCAGGTCGAGGGGCTGGAGAACGTCCCGGAGTCCGGCCCGGTGATCCTGGCCAGCAACCACCTCTCCTTCTCGGACTCGATCTTCACCCCGCTGATCGTCAAGCGAAAAGTGACATTCATTGCGAAAGCCGAATATTTCACCGGTAAGGGTCTCAAGGGCTGGCTGACCAAGATGTTCTTCGTCGGCTCCGGCACCATCCCGGTCGACCGCTCCGGCGGCCGGGCCGCCCGCGCCGCCCTGGACACCCAGCTCAGGGTGCTGCGGTCCGGCGGCATCGCGGGCATCTACCCGGAGGGCACCCGCTCGCCCGACGGCCGGCTCTACCGGGGCAAGACCGGGGTGGCCCGACTCGCCCTGGAGAGCGGCGCCCCCGTGGTGCCGATGGCCATGCTCAACTCCGACGCGATCCAGCCCACCGGGCAGATCGTCCCCAACCTCGGCCGGGTGCGGATCCGCTTCGGCGCCCCGCTCGACTTCTCCCGCTACGCCGGGATGCCCGGCGACCGGTTCGTCGAGCGCGCCGTCACCGACGAGATCATGTACGAGCTGATGGAACTGTCCGGCCGCGAGTACGTCGACATGTACGCGCAGAAGGCGAAGGCCCAGCCCCGGCAGCCCGTACCCGCCTGACGTCAGCCGACCCCGGCGATCCGGAGCAGGCCGGCGGCGGCGTGCCGCTCGGCGAAGGCGCGCACCCCGGCGAGCGTCTCCGCCGCGGCCGCCGGATCCGCCTCGTTCAGCGGCCCCACCGCGAGGGCTGACGCGATGACGTGGTCGGTGAGGTCGGTCATCTCGGCGTAGCTCGCCGCCGCCGCGCCGAACAGGTCGGCCGCCCGCTTGGCGTCCCCGTCGCGCCGGGCCAGCGCCGCGTCGGCGGACCGGCCGGCCGCCCGCGCCCAGCGCGTCGTCCGTGGCGCGCGGGCCAGCAGGTCGCGGACCAGGAGCGCCGCCTCACCACCGAGCACCCCCGCCACGTGCCCGACCGCCGGCACCCACTCCGCGAACGGGATCATCCGGGTCCGCCGCCAGTCGGCGTCGAGTTCGGCGAGCAGCGCCAGCGCCTCGTCCCGGCGGCCCTGCACGGCCCGGCACAACGCGGCGTGCGCCACGGTGGACCGCAGCACTCGGTGGAAGCCGCTGCGCCGGGCCGCGACCAGCGCCTGGTCCACCAGGTCGGCGCCGTCGCCCTCCGTGCCGCCGTCGGGCGGCGCGTCGCCGAGCGCGCGGATCCAGCCGGACACCGCCACGATGTGCAGGTCCCACTCGTCGGTCGGCCGTCGGATCGACCCCTCGGCCATCCGTAACGCCGCCGTCCAGTCGCCGCTGTAGTACGACCGGGTCCACTGGTCGGCGAAGCTGACCGTCAGGCCGTGCTCGCCGCCCAGGTCCAGCGAGCTCTGCTCGTCGACCAGGCGAGCCGAACCGGTCAGGTCGCCCTCCTCCTGCAACGCCCAGGCCAGGTTGTGCACCGCGCGCCGGCGGCTGGTCAGCCGCTCCACCCGGCACTCCTCGGTCACCTCGGCCAGCTCGGCGTACGCCTCCTCGACACCGGCCTGGTAGCGCGCCACGGCCAGGGTGATCCGCGCGTTCGCCCGCGCCTCCCGCAGCTCCAGCCGCTCGGCCAGTTCGGCGGCGGCCCGGGCGGCGGCGCAGGCGGGCTCCGCCTCCGCGTCGAGCATGTGCGTCCGCGCCAGCTCCAGCAGCGCGCCGACCTTGTCCTCGCTGTCCGGCAGCCCGGCGTGCAGCCGGATCGCCCGGTCCAGGCAGCGTAGCGTCTCCGACCGGTCGGCCCGGGCCCAGGCCGCGGTGGCCAGCAGCCGCCACGCCTTCGCCGCGCCCGGCAGGTCGCCCGCCGCCGCCAGCCGGTCGGCCAGCGAGGTGAGCGTCTCCGTGCCGCCGCCCACCAGGAACCCGTCGCGGTCCCGGTAGAACGCCAGCTCCGCCTGGAACAGGTCCAGGGAGGGGTCCGGTCCGCAGTCGACCGCCAGCGCGCGGCCGACAAGCGTGGCCGCGGTGTCCAGGGCGTGCAGCGCGTACGCCCGGCGCGCGGCCCGGTGCAGCGCGGTCCGGGTGGCCACGGCGTACGGGGACGGGTCGAGTCCGACCGTGCGGGCGATCTCGTGCGCCGCCCACCGGTGGTTGGCCAGCACCTCGGCCAGGTCGTGCTGCCGGCCGTCGGCGAGCTGTTCCAGCCAGTCGGCGGTGCGCTGGTGCCGGGTGACCCGTTCCGCCCGGGGCAGCCGCTGGTAGCAGACGTCCCGGACCAGGATGTGCCGGAACCGGTACTCGGGCTGGCCCGGCATGGTCGAGGCGGGCAGCTCGTAGACGAGGTCGCGGCGCTGGAGGCGGTGCAGCGCCCGCTCCACCCACTCGGCCGGCCGGCCCAGGGCCAGGGCCACCGGCGCCGCCCAGAACTGCACGCCCACCACCGAGGCCGCCTGGAGCACCGCCCGGTCGGCCGGGTCGAGCAGGTCCAGCCGGTTGGCGATGACCGCCTGGACGGTACGCGGCATGCCCGACCCCCCGGCCGGATCCAGCGGCGGGAGGGTCGTCTTCCGCTCGACGAGCCCGCCGTCGAGCAGCATCCGCGCGTACTCCTGGGCGTACAGCGGGTTGCCGTCGGCGAACTCGATCAGCGGCCCGCGGGCCTCCTCCGGCAGGGTGGCGCGGCCGAGCAGCAGCGAGTAGAGGGTGTCGATGTCGCCGTCGTGCATGGGCGGCACCGAGATGGACATGGCGCCGCTGATGGTGCCCGTCCACGCCGGGTGCCGCTCGCGCAGCTCCGGGCGGGCGGTCGCGATCACCAGCAGCGGCACGTTGCGGGCGGCCGCGCCGAGCTGCTCGACGAAGGACAGCATGGTCTCGTCCGCCCAGTGCATGTCCTCGAAGACGAGCACCGTGGGGCCGGTCGCGGCCAGCGTGAGCAGGAACCGCCGCCAGGCCGCCTCGGTCTCGGCGGAGGTGAGCCGCTCGCCGGGCACGCCGACCAGGGGGCCCAGCGCCTCGGCCAGCCGCACCGCGTGCGGGTCGGCCAGCCGGCCCAGCCGGTCCCGCAGGCGCTCCCGCATGGCGGCCGGGTCGTCGGAGTCGGGCAGCCCCAGCCAGCTCCGGACGATGTCGGCCAGGGCGGCGTAGGTGACGTTCTCCCCGAACGGCGGGCAATGGCCGATCAGCCAGGTCACCCGCGCGCCGGGCAGGTTCGCCGCGTGCCGGGCCAGCTCGCGCAGCAGCCGGCTCTTGCCCACCCCCGCCGGGCCGAAGACGGTCAGCAGTTGCGAGGTGCGCTCGGTGACGGTGCGGTGCAGCGCGCTGACCAGCAGTCCCCGCTCGTGGTCCCGGTCGACCATCGGGGCCAGTTCGGCGGTGTGCCCGTCGCGGCGGGGGCGGGCGCGGACGGCCAGCCAGATCCGGCTCACCGCCGACCGCCCCCGCAGCGTGACGGGTGGCTGGTCGGCGTACTCCATCTCGTGCCGGGTGGCCGCCCAGGTGCTCTCGTCGACCACCACGCCGCCGGCGGGGGCGAGCCCCTGCAACCGGGACGCGGTGTTGACCACGTCACCGGTGACGAAAGCCTGGCCGCCGTCGCGGGCGGCGGCGAGGTCGACCAGGGCCTCACCGGTGGCGATGCCGACCCGGAAGCCGAGCGGCGGGTGCGGGCCGGTCGGCTGCCGGGCCAGGCTGCGTTGCAGCTCCAGCCCCGCCCGCACGCAGCGCAGCGCGTCGTTGTCCGTCGCCACGGGCGCCCCGAACAGCGCCATCACCGCGTCGCCGATGTACTTCTCCACGACGCCGCCGTACTGGTGCACCAGCCGGCGCACCGTCGCGAAGTACGCCTGCTGGAGCCCGCGGGCCTGCTCCGGGTCGGCCCGTTCGGCGTACGTCGTGAAGTCCACGATGTCGATGAAGAGCACGCTGACCTGCCGGCGGTCCTCCTGCACCGCGACGGCGTGGTCGCGCAACGGCTGCCCGCAGTTGGTGCAGAAGTTCGCCTCGGCGTTGTTGGCGTGACCGCAGCCCGGACAGGTCGCCGCGAGGGACCGGCCGCATCCGCCGCAGAAGCGGTCGTCCGGGCCGGCGGTCCGGGAGCAGTGTCCACAGGTGAGGTCGATGTCCAGCTCCGTACGCGTGAGATCCCCATCGTCCCGCGCGGCCGGGCAGTCGGGTACCCGACGGGTCGGCGGGACGTCAAGGCCGATCGGCCGGGTCTAGTCTTCCGTACCAGGAAGTTCCGTCGACAGGGAGAGTGCCGTGCACGTCCGACTGGCGGCCTCCTGGACCGATCCACGAGGGACGGTGTGGGCCTCGGGCGACACGGTCGACGTCGACGCCGTCACTCTCGCCGAACTGGAGGAAAAAGGCATGGTAGAGCAGCCCGTGGGCGCTGAGTCGACCAAGACCACGACGACCACCACGACCAAGGAGACCGACCCGCAGAAGATCGGTCCCGGCCCGAGCTCGCCGCCGGCCGACACCACGGAGAAGTGACCGCACGGTGGGGCCGGCGGTAGTCCCGCCGGCCCCGCCGACCCTCCACCGTGCGGCTCAGGCGACCGCCGCCACGGCGGGCCGCCGCCGCGCGCCGGCGCCGAGGGCGCGGGAGAGCAGGGGTACGACCAGCCCCAGCGTGGCCAGGATGCCGACCCCGGAGACGACCAGCAGCCAGCGGGGCCCGATCGCCCCGAGCAGCGAGGCCCCGGTGAGGTACGCGAGCACCTCGGCCGCGTACGGGAACATGTAGACCGTCCCGAAGACCACGCCCAGCCGTTCGGCCGGCACGTTCTGCTGGATCAGGGTGTCCGCCGCCACGTGGTGCCAACCGGCCCCCGCACCGGCCAGGGCCTGCCCGAGCAGGGCGACCCCGATCGCCGGGCTCACGCCGGTGGCCAGCGTCCCCACGCCGAGTGCGAGCAGCGCCGAATACAGCACCAGGTCCATCCTGGTGCGACGGCCGGTCCGGGTGAGCAGCGCCGGTCCGGCCACCATGCCGACGCCGTACGCGGTGCCGAGCAGGCCGATCATCACCTCGGTGGCCGCGAGCTCGCTCCGGGCCAGGGGCACCACCGCGAGGTTGTCCAGGGCCGCGAACGTCACCAGCACCAGGAACCCGATCGAGACCGCGCGGACCACGCCGCTGCCGCGTACGACCCGCAGCCCGGCGCCGAGCACCTGGCGGAACGGCTCGGTCCGGGATGCCGCCGGCGCCGACAGCGTCCGCACCCCGCCGATCAGCAGCGCGGACAGGACGAAGGTGGCCGCGTCGACGAGCAGCGTGGCGGTCAGCCCCACCGTGGCCAGGAGCAGGCCGCCGATGGCCGGGCCGGCCGCGAACCCGATGTTCATGCCGACCGCGAGTTGCGCGTTGGCTGCCGGCAGCCGGTCGGGCTCGACGAGCCGGGGCAGCAGGCTGCGACCGGCCGGGGTGAAGGCGGTGGCCGCCACGGTGGCGGCCGTGACGGCCGCGAGCAGCACCGGCAGCGGCGGCATGACCAGCGCCACGGCCAGGTAGAGCAGCGCCTGGGCGACGTCGCAGCAGACGATCAGCCGGCGCTGGTCGAACCGGTCGGCGAGCGCGCCGAGCAGCGGCCCGAGCAGTCGCGGCGCGGTGGTGGCCAGCAGCAGCAGGGCGACGGCCGTTCCCCCGTACGCGTCGTAGGCCGCGATCAGCAGCGCGGTACGGGCGAGCTGGTCGCCGGCGTACGAGACCAGGCGCGCCGACCAGTAACGACGAAAGGCGATATTGCCGCGGATCAGTGACATGCCCGTCAACTCCTCGCTCCGGCAGATCTGTCCGGTGGGGCCCCGCGCGGGGGCGTGCCGGACAACGCTGGCAGTGAGCGTCGACGAAGGACAACGGCCCTTCGGGCAGTGATTAGTGTATATATGTCTATTTTGTACCGATCGTCCCTCCCGTAGCGTCGGTGCTGCGCCAGCAACCGACACGACAACCAGGGAGGCACGATGTCCACCTCGACGAACGCCAACGCCGACACGACGACCGGCTGGGCCGGACCGGGTTACTGGGTGGGTCCGGGTTTCTGGGCCGGTCCCGGCCGCGGGTGGGCCGGCCCGACCCGTCGCTGGGCTGGTCCCGGCTACTGGGCGGGTCCGACCCGCTGAACCGCATCGCGGTCACGCCGGCTGCCGAGGCAGCCGGCGCAGCCGTGCGTGGGGACGGGACGCCACCGGGACGCGGACGTCCGCGCGGCCCGGCGGTCGGGTCGGGTCGGGTCAGCGTGGTCCGGCGGTCGGGTCGGCCGGTCAGCGGTCGTTCATGCCGGCGCGGCGGCGCAGCGCGGCCACGTCGGTGACCACGATCCGGCGCCCCTCGGTGCGCAGCCAGCCCCGGCTGGCGAAGGAGCCGATGGCCTGGTTGACGCTCTGCCGCGAGCCGCCGGCCATCTCGGCGAGCTGGCTCTGGTTGAGCTCGATGGTGATCATCGGGGCCTGGCTCTCGCCGGCCAGCCGGACCAGCGTCTTGGCCACCCGGCCGGGCAGGTCGAGGAAGACGTGGTCCGCGTTCTGCTCGGTGAGCCGGCGGATCAGCTGGCCGAGGGAGCGCATCACCGCGTCGAGGATGCGCGGGTTGGAGTGCACCAGCTCCATGAAGGCCGGCCGGGACAGCGCCAGCGCGGCGCAGTCCTCGATTGCCTCGGCCGACGCCGACCGGGTCGAGGCGTCCAGCAGGGAGACCTCGCCCAGCACGTCCGGCGGTCGGATGACCGACAGCACGGCGCGCTCGCCGGTGGGGGCCGTGCGGAAGACCGCCACCGCGCCGCGGCGCAGCACGATCAGCGACTCGCCGGGGTCGTTCTCGACGAAGAGCAACTGACCCTTGCGGTACGTGCGCGGCACGGCCGCGGCGATGACCCGCTGCCGCACCTCCGGCTCCAGCCCGGCGAACATCTCCACGCCCGTGAGCGCGTCACCCGGCTCCGGCAGGCGCATCTCCACGGCCCAACCCCTCCCCGGTCAAGGACCACAGCTCGCACACCGGGTGAACCTGTCAACCCCGGCACGAGGCATCTCAACCGGTTCGGCGTCCGGTAGCGGTACACATCAGATCATGACGGCCCGGTCGCGTGCTGTACACCCCTGGAGACACTTCCGTGACCGTCGTCCAGCTGGGGCGGCGGGCCGCCGACCTCGGCGGACGCCCCGGCGACCGGCGGCCGGCGGCGGTGGGCGAGGATGGTGGGGATGGCCTACCGCTACTTCTACGACTGTGAGTTCATCGAGGACGGCCGGATCGTCGACCTGGTGTCGATCGGCGTCGTCGATGAGTACGGCCGCGAGTTCTACGCGGTCTCCACCGAGTTCGACGACTCCCGGGCGGTGCCCTGGGTGCGCCGCAACGTGCTGGACAAGCTCCCCTCGCCGGCCGACCGGGCCTGGCGCTCCCGGGAGCGGATCCGCGACGACCTCTACGAGTTCCTCATGGCGCCGGTCCGGGACCGGCCCGGCGAGCAGCTGGAGCTCTGGGCCTGGTACGCGGCCTACGACCACGTGGTGCTGGCCCAGCTCTGGGGGGCGATGCCGGCGCTGCCCCGGGAGATCCCGCGGTTCACCAAGGAACTGCGCCAGCTCTGGGACGACCGGGGCCGGCCGCGGCTGCCGGAGGCCGAGGCGGGCCGGCACGACGCGCTGGTCGACGCCCGGCACAACCTGGCCCGCTGGCGGGCCATGACCATCCGGTGAGCTGTCGACAGGTTTGACCGGTTCTGTCCCGGGCACGGTTCGACATCGAGTCGATCCGAGGGAGGGCCGCATGGACAAGCAGCCGACCGACGCCGAGGATGGCCGCCGCCGGGTCACCGAGCTGATCCGGGACGCGCGCATCTGCCTGCTGACCACCACCGCCGTCGACGGGCGGCTGGTCAGCCGCCCGATGGGGCTCCAGGAGGCGGAGTTCGACGGCGACCTCTGGTTCTTCGCGTACGCGGACTCGGCGAAGGTCCGCCAGATCCGGGTCAACCCCCAGGTCAACGTGGGTTTCGCCGACCAGCGGCACCACGCCTGGGTGTCGGTGGCCGGCACCGCCGCCGAGGAGTGGGACCGGGCCCGGGCCGAGCGGCTCTGGCACCCGCTGCTGAAGACCTGGTTCCCGGACGGGCTGGACACCCAGGGCCTCACGTTGATCAAGGTGCACGCCGGCTCGGCCGAGTACTGGGACGCGCCGGGCAGCACGGTGGTGAACCTGCTCGGCTTCGCCCGGGCGGCGGTCACCGGGCAGCCGCCGAAGGCGGGGGAGAACCACGAGGTCAGCTACTGACCGGTAGCCGGTCCGGGGCTCGGGACGGGCCGGGGCGCGGTGTCGGCGGGCCCGCACGCCGACTACAGTGCGCACTGACGGCCCGCCCCGGGCCGGCAACGGCGCCGATGGTCTGATCTGACACATATCCTGGGGCTTATTCCGGGCTTCACCTGATGCTCCAGGAGGATGAGCAGATCATGCGTATCGGCGTGCTCACCGGCGGCGGCGACTGCCCAGGTCTCAATGCGGTGATTCGGGCGGTGGTCCGCAAGGGCGTCGCCACCTACGGTCACGAGTTCGTGGGCTTCCGGGACGGCTGGAAGGGCCCGCTGGAGGGCCTGTCCAAGCCGCTGGGCATCGCGGATGTGCGCGGCATCCTGCCTCGTGGCGGCACCATCCTCGGCTCGTCCCGGACCAACCCGTTCAAGATCGACGGCGGCGTGGAGCGGATCAAGGACAACCTGGCCGCGCAGGGCGTGGACGCGCTGATCGCGATCGGCGGCGAGGACACCCTCGGCGTCGCCACCAAGCTGCACGAGCTGGGCGTCCACGTCATCGGCGTGCCGAAGACGATCGACAACGACCTCGGCGCCACCGACTACACCTTCGGCTTCGACACCGCCGTGAACATCGCCATGGAGGCGATCGACCGGCTGCACACCACCGCGGAGAGCCACCACCGCACCCTGGTCGTCGAGGTGATGGGCCGGCACGCCGGCTGGATCGCCCTGCACGCGGGCCTCGCCGGCGGCGCCAACGTGATCCTGCTGCCGGAGCGGCAGTTCGACGTCGAGCAGGTCGCCGGCTACGTCGAGAAGCGCTTCCAGCACCAGTACGCCCCGATCGTCGTGGTCGCCGAGGGCGCCCAGCCGCTGGACGGCCAGATGGTGCTGCACAACCAGGAGCTCGACGCGTTCGGCCACGTCCGCCTCGGCGGCATCGGCCAGTGGCTCGCCGAGCAGCTGGAGGCGAAGACCGGCAAGGAGGCCCGCACCGTGGTGCTCGGCCACATCCAGCGCGGCGGCACCCCGACCGCGTTCGACCGGGTGCTCGCCACCCGGCTCGGCCTGCACGCGATCGACGCGGCGAACGAGGGCGACTGGGGCAAGATGGTCGCGATGCAGAGCACGGACATCGTCCGCGTCCCCCTCGCCGAGGCCACCCGGGAGCTGAAGACCGTGCCGCTGGAGCGGTACGCCGAGGCCGAGGTCTTCTTCGGCAGCTGACCGACGGCGGGCGGCGCGGCGGGTCCTCCGACGGGCCCGCCGCGCCGCACCTCCACCGAGAGGGGTACGGCTCATGGCACCCGAGGTGCACACGGTCGCGGTGATCGGCGCGGGCAAGATCGGCGAGCTGATGCTCTCCGGGCTGCTCCGCTCCGGCTGGCCGGTCGAGCGGCTGATCGCCACCGCCCGGCGGCCCGCCCGCGCCGAGGAACTGACCGCCCGGTACGGCGTCCGGGTGGTGGACAACCTCACCGCGGTGGACGAGGCCGAGGTGCTCGCCGTCTCGGTCAAGCCGCAGGACGCGGCCGCGCTGCTGGACGAGATCGGGCCCAAGGTGCCCGCCGACAAGCTGGTCATCTCGCTCTGCGCCGGCCTGCCGACCGCCTTCTTCAACCGCCGGCTGCCCGAGGGCACCCCGGTGGTCCGGGTCATGACCAACACCCCGGCCCTCGTCGACGAGGCGATGAGCGCCATCTCGCCCGGCGCGCACGCCACCGGCGCGCACCTGGCGCTGGCCGAGGAGATGTTCAAGCCGCTCGGCGCCACCCTCCGGGTGCCCGAGTCCCAGCAGGACGCAGTGACCGCCCTGTCCGGCTCCGGCCCGGCCTACTTCTACCTGCTGGTCGAGGCAATGATCGACGCGGGCATCCTGCTCGGCCTGCCGCGCCAGGTGGCGCACGAGCTGATCGTGCAGACCGCCATCGGCTCGGCCGTGATGCTGCGCGACTCCGGCGAGCACCCGGTGAAGCTCCGCGAGGCGGTCACCTCGCCGGCCGGCACCACCATCTCCGCCATCCGCGAGTTGGAGAACCACGGCGTCCGCGCGGCCATGCTGGCGGCCCTCGAAGCGGCCCGCGACCGGGCCCGGGAACTCGCCGCCCAGGCCGACTGAGCCGCCCCACCCAGCTCGGAGGGGAAGGTGCCCCATACTGGCGCGGTGTTCACTCTCGCCCAGGCGCGACACCTGGTGGCCACCCTGCGGCCGCGCGTCGACGAGCTGATCCGGCACCGCGCCGACCTCGCCGAACTCCGGATCGACCTGGCCGACCACGGGGCCAGCGCCCTCGGTGGGCTGGCCGAGGTGAAGGCCCTGGAGGCCCGGCTGCACGCCGTCGTGGAGGAGTTCCACCAGCACGGCATCCAGGTCAAGGGGATCGCCCCGGTGCTGCTCGACTTCCCCGGCGAGCGGGACGGCCGGGCGGTGCTCTGGTGCTGGCTGGAGGGCGACACCGACGTCCGCTGGTACCACCGGGTGGAGTGCGGCTTCGCCGGCCGCCGCCCGGTCTGAACCGCCGGGAGCCGGCCGGCGGCCGGTGGGACCGTCAGAACCGGCCACGGGCCGGTGTGAGCCGCCAGAGCCGGCCACGGGCCGGTGTGAGCCGCCAGAGCCGGCCGGCGCCCGGTGTGGGCGTCAGCCGAGGGTGGCCAGCACGGCCGGCGCGACGTTGCCGCCGCTGAGCACCAGGACGGTCCGCTCGCCGGGCGCCACCTCGACCAGCCCCGCCCGCAGCGCCGCCAGGGTGACCGCGGCGGCCGGCTCGACCAGCAGCTTCGTGGCCTCGACGAGGTCCGCCCAGGCGGGCAGGATGGCCGCCTCCGGCACCTCCACGACCGCGTCGACCAGCGCCCGGACGTGCGCCAGGGTGTGCCGCCCGGCGAACGGGGCGGCCAGGCCGTCGGCGACCGAGGCCGGGCGGCCCGGCAGGGTGTGCGTCCCGGTCCGCAGCGCGTGTGACATGGCGTTGGCCCCGTCCGGCTCCACCCCGACGATCCGGGTCGTCGGTGATGCCGCCCGGACGGCCGCGGCGATCCCGCTGATCAGCCCGCCGCCGCCCACCGGCACGAGCACGAGGTCGGGGCGCGGGCCGTCGGCCAGGATCTCGCGCCCCACGGTGGCCTGACCGGCGATCACGTCCGGATCGTCGAAGGGCGCGAGCAGGTGGAAGCCGCGCTCCGCCGCGACCGCCTCGGCGGTGGCCAGCAGGTCGTCGGTGAGCACCGCCTCGGCGCCGAGCCGGCGGACCGTGGCCAGCTTGGCGGGCACCGCGTGCGGCGGCATGCAGACCACGGCGGGCAGCCCGGACGCGCGGGCCACGTGGGCCACCGCGATCGCGTGGTTGCCGGCGGAGAACGCCACCAGCCCGGCCGGCGTGCCGGCGCGCTCGGAGTGGGCGAGCAGCGCGTTCGTCGCGCCGCGGACCTTGAAGCTGCCGGTGTGCTGGAGGTTCTCGGCCTTCACGGCCACCCGCAGGCCCAGATCGGCGCCGAGGACCGGCGCGTCCAGCAGCGGCGTGCGGACCACCCGGCCGTCGAGCCGCTTCCCGGCCGCCGTGATGTCGTCCCCGGTGATCAACCGCACCCGGCGAGCCTAGCCCATCCGCCGCTGGCGAAAACCTTCATAAACGGATACGCCGCCGTCAACGATTTGTAGCAATAAGGGTCTATGGGCGACCGGCGCAAATTGTTGATCTTCCGCAGGCATCCAATCTATTGATATCTATCTCCCACCACCACTTCCCACCCCCAGGAGTGCGACGTGCGGAGATCCCGTCTTGCCACCCTCGCCCTGACCCTGGCCGCCTCGCTCGGCGTCACGCTGACGCTGGGCGCCGCCCCCGCCCAGGCGGCCGCCACCGACCGCTACGTCGCTCTCGGCGACTCGTACGCCTCCGGCGTCGGCGCCGACAGCTACACCTCCGAGAGCGGGTCCTGCCTGCGCAGCACCAACGCCTACCCGGCGCTCTACAACACCAACATCAGGCCCGCCTCGTACCGCTCGGTCGCCTGCTCCGGCGCGACCACCACGGACGTCATCAACAACCAGCTCTCCGCGCTCTCCTCGACCACCACGCTGGTCAGCGTGACGATCGGCGGCAACGACGTCGGCTTCGCCAGCATCATGAGCACCTGCGTGCTCCAAGGCGAGACCCAGTGCGTGGCCGCCGTCCAGGCCGCCGAGGACAAGGCCCGCACCCAGCTGCCCGGCAAGCTGGCCAACGTCTACAACGGCATCAGGAGCCGGGCCCCCTCGGCCCGGGTCGTGGTGGTCGGCTACCCGGTCTTCTACCAGCTCGGCACCATCTGCGTCGGGCTCAGCGCCACCTCGCGGGCCAAGATCAACGAGGGGATCAACCTGGTCGACGACATCACCCGCACGGCCGCCACCTCGGCCGGCTTCACGTTCGCCGACGTCCGGTCGATCTTCGTCGGCCACCAGCTGTGCAGCTACGGCGAGAAGTGGCTGCACGCGTTGAACTACCTGAACCTCACCGTCTCCTACCACCCGACGGCCGCGGGGCAGTCCGGCGGCTACTACCCGGTCTTCCGCTCCGCCGCGGGCTGATCCGGCACGGTCACACGTCCGGGGCGGGCCACGGCCCGTCCCGGACACCCGTCGTTGTCGCACCCCGCGGCTAACCTGCGGTCTGGTCGAAGTGGACCGGGGAGCGGAGGACCGATGGGGACCTGGGCGGCGGGGCCGTTCGACAACGACACGGCGGCGGACTGGTCCGGCGACCTCGACGACGCCGTGCCCGAGGAGCGCCCGGCCCTCGTGGAGCGGGCCCTGCGGACGGTCCTCGACGAACCGGACCACCTCGACTCGGACCTCGGCGTCGAGGCGGTGGCCGCGGCCGCGGTGGTCGTGGCCCACCTGCCCGGCGCGTTCCCCGTCGACTCGCCCTACGCGCCGGACTTCCTGACCGCCGGCGCCCGGCTCGACCTGCCCGAGCGGCTGCGACCGCTGGCCGTGCGCGCGCTGGACCGGGTGGTCGCCGACGACTCCGAGCTGGCCGAGCTGTGGGCCGAGGCGGGGGAGCCGAACGAGTTCCTGGCCGAGGTGGCCCGGCTCCGGGCCGCCCTCACCGCGCCGGTCTGAGCGCCCCGGCGGCCCTCAGGCCGCCGTCACCGCGCCGGTTTGAGCGCCCCGGCGGCCCTCAGGCCGGCAGCACCTTCTCGACGGTGGCGCGCAGCTCGGGGGAGTCCGGGGTCACCGTCGGGGCGAACCGGGCGGCCACCGTGCCGTCCGGCGCGACGAGGAACTTCTCGAAGTTCCACCGCACGTCGCCGGTGTGCCCCTCGGCGTCCGGGGTGGACACCAGCTCGGCGTAGAGCGGGTGCCGGTGCGGCCCGTTGACGTCGACCTTCTCGGTCAGCGGGAACGTCACGCCGTAGTTGACCTGGCAGAAATCCTCGATCTCCGCGGCCGTGCCGGGCTCCTGGCCGGCGAACTGGTTGCACGGCACACCCAGCACGGTCAGGCCGCGGTCCGCGTACTCGTCGGCGAGGGCCTGGAGGCCGGCGTACTGCGGGGTGAGGCCGCACCGGGAGGCGACGTTGACCACCAGCAGGGCGCGGCCGCGGTAGCGCCCGAGGTCGGCCGAGCCGCCGGCGAGGGCGTCGATCTGCACGTCGAAAACGGTCATGGCACGAGGCTACGGCGTTGACCGTCCCGTCCGGCGGCGGACCCAACGAATCGATGCATCTACATCTTGACGAAGTGGTGACGCGTGAGTAGCGTCTCAGCATCCAATCTGGAAAGTTTCCTAACTGTTTGGGGAGACGCCGTATGAAGAGATCGCTCCGCCGGGCCCTCTGGGCCACCGGCGCCGTGGTCGCGCTCGCGGTCGCGGCGGTGCCGATGACGACCGCCTCCGCCGCGGGCAGCGTCACCGCCACGTTCACGAAGGTGCAGGACTGGGGGACCGGTCACGAGGCGAAGGTGACCGTCACCAACGGCACCAGCGCCAGCGTGGACTCCTGGCGCATCGAGTTCGACCTGCCCGCGGGCACCACCATCAGCAGCTTCTGGGACGCCGACGTCACCAGCAGCGGGAACCACTACGTGGCGGTCAAGAAGAGCTGGGCCGGCCCGCTCGCCGCGGGCGCCAGCTTCAGCTGGGGCTACAACGGCACCGGGGCGTACAAGGCGCCGCTGAACTGCACGGTCAACGGCGCGTCCTGCTCCGGCGGCGGCACCACCCCCACGACGGCCCCGCCGACCACGACCCCGCCGCCGACGACCGCCCCGCCCACCACCGCCCCGCCGACGACCACCCCGCCGCCGACGACGCCGCCGCCCACCACGACCCCGCCGAGCGGGGGCAAGAAGGTGGTCGGCTACTTCACCGAGTGGGGCGTCTACGGCCGCAACTACCACGTGAAGAACGTGCACACCAGCGGGTCGGCCGCCAAGCTCACCCACCTGCTGTACGCCTTCGGCAACACCACCGGCGGGCGGTGCAGCATCGGCGACAGCTACGCCGACTACGACAAGGCGTACACCGCGGCGGACAGCGTCGACGGCGTGGCCGACACCTGGGACCAGCCGCTGCGGGGCAACTTCAACCAGCTTCGCAAGCTGAAGAAGATGTACCCGAACCTCAAGGTGATCTGGTCCTTCGGTGGCTGGACCTGGTCGGCCGGCTTCACCCAGGCCGCGCAGAACCCGGCCGCGTTCGCCGACTCCTGCTACTCGCTGATCAAGGACCCGCGCTGGGCGGACGTCTTCGACGGCATCGACATCGACTGGGAGTACCCGAACGCCTGCGGCCTCCAGTGCGACACCAGCGGCCCGAACGCCTTCAAGAACGTGATCAGCGCGCTGCGGAGCAAGTTCGGCTCCAGCTTCCTGGTCACCGCGGCGATCACGGCGGACGGCAGCACCGGCGGCAAGATCGACGCGACCGACTACGCCGGCGCGGCGCCGAACCTCAACTGGCTGATGCCGATGACGTACGACTACTTCGGCGCCTGGGCGGCCCAGGGCCCGACCGCCCCGCACTCGCCGCTCACCTCGTACACCGGCATCCCGCAGCAGGGCTTCTGGTCCGACGCGGCGATCCAGAAGCTCAAGTCCAAGGGCGTCCCGTCCGACAAGCTCCTGCTCGGCATCGGCTTCTACGGCCGCGGCTGGACCGGCGTGACCCAGACGGCACCCGGCGGCACCGCCACCGGCCCGGCGCCCGGCACCTACGAGCAGGGCATCGAGGACTACAAGGTGCTCAAGAACACCTGCCCGGCCACCGGCACGATCGCCGGCACCGCCTACGCCAAGTGCGGCAGCAACTGGTGGAGCTACGACACCCCGGCGACCATCGGCGGCAAGATGACCTACGCGAAGAACCAGGGCCTCGGTGGCGCGTTCTTCTGGGAGCTCTCCGGTGACACCAGCAACGGTGAGCTGATCGGCGCCATCAAGGGCGGTCTCGGCTGAGCCGAGGGCCGACGCACCACCCACCCGGCGGGGAGGGGCCGCACCGGCCCCTCCCCGCACGGTGTCCGTTCCGGCGCTGATGCCGACCCGCATCGCGCGCCGTGCTGGCCGGCCGGGGGCGGTCCGGGCGAGGATGGGGAGGTCGTCGAGGGCCGGTGGCAGCCGCCGCCGGGCGGCATGCGAGGACGTCGATGTGACAGACTCGCCGCTCGGCATGTCCCGATGTCCGCGCCGATGGAAGGGGACCGATGGGCCTGACGCACCCCCGGGCGGTGGCCGGCGCGGCCCTGCTCGCGCTCCTGCCGGTCACGCTGGCCGGCTGCGGCCTCGGCGGCGGGGACGACGCCCCCGCCGGCCCGGCCACCCAGTCACAGCGGGCGCCGGCCGAGGAGGCGGCGGCCAAGAGCCGGGAGCGCGTCCAGGCGTACCTGGACGCGATGGCGGCCAAGGACGTCGACGCCGGGCGTAGCCAGCTCTGCGCACCCACGCAGGCCGCCTTCGACGCCGCCGCCACCGGCCCCAACGGCGACTTCGCCGATCACTTCACCGTCCCGCAGGCCACCATCACCGACGTCCGGTCCGGCCCGCAGGGCGAGGAGGTGAGCACGTCGATCACCGTGGCCGTCGGGGCCCGTAAGGCCACCCGGTCGCTGCTGTTCACGGTCACCCGCACCGGCGCCGACTGGTGCATCGCCGGCGAGGCGCCGGGCGGCAACATCCCGAAGCCGGGGATCACGCCCTGACCCCGCACCCGCCCCGACCTGCGGCGGTTCCGGAGTGTGTCGGTGATCTCCCAACCACCGGAACCGTCCCCCTCGGCGGCGGGGCGCCCCGGCGGTCGCCGTACGCTTTCCCCCATGCGCCATGAGTGGCATCAGCTGAGTCACCCCGCGGTGGGCAGCCCGGGACTCCAGACCAGTCGTCCGACCGCCGACTCCGCCGAGGACGCGGCCCTCGGCCTGGACCGCTGGCGGGAGCTCCCGCGCGCGCAGACCCCGCCCTGGCCGGACCTCGATCAGGTCGCCGAGGTCTGCAAGGTCCTGGACACGGTGCCGTCCGTGGTCGCCCCCTACGAGGTCGACCAGCTCCGGCAGCGGCTCGCCCTGGTCTGCGAGGGCAAGGCGTTCCTGCTCCAGGGCGGCGACTGCGCGGAGACCTTCGCCGACAACACCGAGAGCCACCTGCTGGCCAACGCCCGCACCCTGCTCCAGATGGCGATCGTGCTGACCTACGGCGCGTCGCTGCCGGTGGTCAAGGTGGCCCGGGTCGCCGGCCAGTACACCAAGCCCCGGTCGCTGCCGACCGACGCGCGCGGCCTGCCGGCCTACCGCGGCGACATGATCAACTCGCTGGAGGCCACGCCGGAGGCGCGGGTCGCCGACCCGCAGCGCATGATCCGGGCGTACGCCAACTCGGCCGCCGCCATGAACATGCTCCGGGCGTACCTGGCCGGTGGGCTGGCCGACCTGCACGCGGTGCACGACTGGAACAAGGGCTTCGTGAAGCAGTCCCCGGCCGGCGAGCGCTACGAGGCCATCGCCCGGGAGATCGACCGGGCGCTGGCGTTCATCCGGGCCTGCGGGATGACCGACGACGAGGCGCTGCGCACGGTCACCCTCTACTGCTCCCACGAGGCGCTGGCGCTGGAGTACGACCGGGCCCTCACCCGGATCTCCGGCAGCCGGGCGTACGGCCTGTCCGGGCACTTCCTCTGGATCGGCGAGCGGACCCGGCAGCTCGACGGCGCACACATCGACTTCATCTCCCGCATCGCCAACCCGATCGGGGTCAAGCTAGGCCCGACCACCACCCCGGACGAGGCCATCGAGCTCTGCGAGAAGCTCAACCCGGACAACATTCCCGGCCGGCTCACCCTGATCAGCCGGATGGGCAACCACCGGGTCCGGGACGCCCTGCCCCCGATCGTCGCCAAGGTCACCGCCGCCGGCGCGAAGGTGGTCTGGCAGTGCGACCCGATGCACGGCAACACCCACGAGTCCTCGAACGGCTACAAGACCCGGCACTTCGACCGGATCGTCGACGAGGTGCTCGGCTACTTCGAGGTGCACCGCGGCCTGGAGACCCACCCGGGCGGCCTGCACGTCGAGCTGACCGGCGAGGACGTCACCGAGTGCCTCGGCGGCGCCCAGGGCATCGAGGACCTCGACCTGCCAGACCGGTACGAAACCGCCTGCGACCCGCGACTGAACACCCAGCAGTCGCTGGAGCTGGCCTTCCTCGTTGCGGAGATGCTCCGTGGCTGACGCGAGGAGTGAGCTTGCGAGCCCCGCAGTCGGCAGCCGAAGGCATAACAGTGGCTGACGCGAGGAGTGAGCTTGCGAGCCCCGCAGTCGGCAGCCGAAAGGATCACAGTGGCTGAGTTCATCGATCTTCGTTCGGACACCGTGACCCGGCCCACGGCCGGGATGCGGGAGGCCATGGCCACCGCCGAGGTGGGCGACGACGTCTACGCCGAGGACCCCACGGTGACCGCGCTGGAGGCCGAGGTCGCCGCGCTCTTCGGGCACGAGGCGGCGCTGTTCGCCCCGACCGGCTCGATGGCCAACCAGATCGCCCTCCAGCTCGTCGTCCCGCCCGGCGACGAGCTGCTCTGCGACGCCGACGCGCACGTGGTCACGTACGAGATCGGCGCGGCGGCCGCGTACGGCGGGATCTCCTCGCGGACCTGGCCGGCGGTGGGCGCGGAGGTCGACCCCGAGGTGGTGGCCGGGATGGTCCGGCCGGACGGCTACTTCGCGGTGCCGACCCGGGCCATCGCCGTCGAGCAGACCCACAACCGGGGCGGCGGCGGTGTGATCCCGCTGGCGACCCTGCGCGAGCTGCGCCGGGTCGCCGACGAGCACCGGCTCGCCCTGCACTGCGACGGCGCCCGGATCTGGCACGCGCACGTCGCCGACGGGGTGCCGCTGGCCGAGTACGGCGCCTTGTTCGACACCCTCTCGGTCTGCCTCTCCAAGGGCCTCGGCGCCCCGGTCGGCTCGCTGGTGGTCGGCAGCGCCGAGAAGATCGCCCGCGCGCGGTTCGTCCGGAAGCGGATGGGCGGCGGCATGCGGCAGGTCGGCATCCTGGCCGCCGCCGGCCGGTACGCGCTGGCCAACCACGTCGAGCGGCTCGCCGAGGACCACGCGAAGGCCGCCCGGCTGGCCGAGGCGGTCGCCCCGTACGGGGTGCTCGCGACCGTGGTGCGGACCAACATCGTCCCGCTCGACCTGGCCAAGCACCCGCTCGACGCGCCCGCCCTGGCGGCCGCCGCCCGGGAGCGGGGCCTGCTGCTCTCGGTGCTCGGCCCGCGCACGGCGCGCCTGGTCACCCACATGGACGTGTCGAACGACCAGATCGACCAGGCCGCCGAAACCCTGACCACCCTCCTGCGCGCCTGACCCGCCCTCACCGCCCCCTCGCCTCGTTGATCAAGAAGTTCGCGTCGCCCGCGGCGCGGATCCCGACGCAAACTTCTTGATCAACGCCCGGGGGCGCCCGGGTGGGGGCTCAGGGGTGGAGGCGCTTCAGGGTGGCGATGTCGGCGGCGTGGCCTACGTGCTTCTCCGTCGGTGTCTCCACCAGGACGGGGACGCCGGCCGTGGCGGGGTGGCGCATCAGCTCGGCGAACGCGGGCTCGCCGATGCTGCCCTTGCCGATGCTCTCGTGCCGGTCCCGGGTGGAGCCGCACAGGTCCTTCGAGTCGTTCGCGTGCACCAGCTTGAGCCGGTCGGAGCCGACCGCGGCGACCAGCGCGTCCAGCGTGGCGGTCATCCCGCCCTCGGTGGCCAGGTCGTGCCCGGCCGCCCAGGCGTGGCAGGTGTCGAAGCAGACGCCCATCATCGGGTGCCGGTCCACCGCGTCCAGGTAGGGGCCCAGGTGCTCGACCCGGGAGGCCAGCGACCGGCCACCCCCGGCGCTCGGCTCGACCAGCAGCATCGGCCCGCCGGTGGCCGCGGTCTCGTCGAGCAGCGGGAGCAGGGCCTCGCGGACCTGCCGCATGGCCGCCTCGGCGTGGCCCGTGTCGACGGCGCTGCCGGCGTGGAACACCACGGCCTCGGCGCCGATGGCCCGGCCCCGGCGCAGCGCGTGCGCCAGGGTCTCCGCCGACCGCTCGACCGTGGCCGGGGTGGGGGAGCCGAGGTTGACCAGCAGCGACGCGTGGATGAACACCGGCAGGCCGCGCTCGCCGCAGCCGTCCCGGAACAGCACGTCCTGCTTCGGGTCACCCGCCGGCAGCGCCCAACCCCGGGAGTTGGAGACGTAGACCTGCACGGCCTCGGAGGCGGCCGCGTCGACGTAGGGCAGCGCCGCCTTGGCCAGGCCGCCGGAGGTGGGAGTGTGCGAGCCGACCCGCCGCCGCACGCTCACAGGCAGGTCACCGTGACCGGGGTGTTCGGCGGCACCGGGGTGTTCTCGCCCGGGTTCTGGAAGCGGGCCACCCCGTTGGGGTTGAGCTGGATGTTGACCGGGAAGCCCTGGCTCTCCAGCACCTGCTTGGCCTGCTGGCACGGCAGGTCGACGACGCGGGGCACGGGCACCAGGGCGGGGCCCTTGCTGACCTCCAGCTTGACCTGGGTGCCCTTCTCCACGCCGGTGCCGTCCGCCGGGCTCTGGCCGAGGATCTCGTCCTTCGGCTTGTCGGAGTCCTTGTACGTCTCCACCGGGGTCAACCCGAGCCGGCCCAGGATGCCGCGGGCGTCGGTGAGGCTCTTGCCCACCAGGTTCGGCACGCTCACCGGTGCGCGGCCCTTGCTCAGGACCACCGTCACCTTCGTGCCCGGTTTGACCACCGTGCCCACCTTCGGGTCGGTGGCCAGCACCACCCCGGCCGGCAGCGCGTCGTCGTAGCGGGAGCTGCCCTTGACCGGCGCCAGCTTGGCGTCGGCCAGCTCGGCGCGGGCCAGCTCGAAGTCCTTGCCCACCACGTCCGGCACCGGCAGCCGCTCCGGGCCGAGCGACAGGGTCAGGGTGATGGTGCCGCCCTTGACGATCCGGGTGGCGGAGACCGGATCCTGGCCCAGCACCGTGTCCTTGGGGATCTTCTCGTCGTAACGGGGCTCGGCGTAGCGCAGGATGAAGCCACCCCGGGTGGCCTGCGCCTCCGCGTCGGCCTTGCTCAGGCTCACCAGCTGCGGGGCGACCGTGTAGCGGCCCACCCCGAACCACCAGCCGCCCACGGCGGCCACGAGGCCGAGCACCACGGCCGCCGCGACGACCGCCAGCCGGCCGCGCGGCGAGCCCATGACCCGGGTACGCAGCCCGGCGAGCCCGGCGCCCAGACCCTCGTCGGAGACGGCCCGGCGGCGGTGCGGGCGCTGGCCGCCGCCCTCGGGCAGCCGGGCCCAGGCGGGGCGCTCGGCCGGGCGGACCGCCGCCACCACCATGGTGGGCTGCGCGATGACGGCCGTCTCGTCGCTCACCTGCCGCAGCACCGCGGTGTGCGAGTTGGCGTCGTGCAGCTCGTCCCGGGCGGCCTGCACCTCGGTCAGCAGCGCGCCGGCGTCGGCCGGCCGGGCGGCCGGGTCGCGCCGGGTGGCCCGGGCGACAAGCGCGTCGAGGACCGGGGGCAGCGCCGGCACCAGGGTCGACGGGGCCGGCACGTCGCGGTCGACGTGCTGCCAGGCGACCTCGACCGGACGGTCGCCGTCGTAGGGCACCCGGCCGGTGAGCATCTCGAACAGCACGATGCCGGCGGAGTAGACGTCGGTGCGCGGGTCCGCGTGGCCGTGGGTGACCAGCTCCGGGGCCACGTACGCGACGGTGGCCATGAGCTGGTTGCCGTTCTCCTCCTCGGCGCTGGCCTCGACCGCGCGGGCCAGCCCGAAGTCGGCCACCTTGACCACGCTGTCCACCAGGCCGGTGGTGCCGCCGGTGGGCGCCTCGGCGACCAGCACGTTCTCCGGCTTGACGTCGCGGTGCACGAGGCCGGCCCGGTGCGCGGCGGCGATCGCGGCGAGCATCTGCTCGGCGATGGCCAGCGCCTCGTCCGGGCTGAGCCGGCGCCGCTCGGCGAGCACGTCGCGCAGGGTGCGGCCGCGCACGTACTCCATCACGAGGTAGGGGAGGCCGGCGTGGCTGCCCTGGTCGTAGACCGCCACCACGTTGGGGTGGGTGAGCCGGGCGATGGTCTTCGCCTCGTCGGTGAAGCGTGCGACGAAGCCGGCCATGCGGGCCCGGGCCTCGGGCGCCTGCGTCGGGTGAATGATCTTGACCGCCACGGTGCGCTCCAGGCGCTCGTCGGTGGCGGTGTACACGGTCGCCATGCCGCCACGGGCCACGCGACCGCGAATGCGGTAGCGCCCGTCGATCAGCGAGCCCAGCAACGTGTCGGCGACCTGTGTGTCCATCGGCAGGCAGTCTATGTGTCGGGAGGGTGAAGGTTGAACAGGATGCTACAGCCGGGGTGCGACGGGGGGTGGACCGGCGCACGCGCCGGGCGGGGTACGGGGTGCCGCCGACCGGCCCCGGCGGGCACGTGGCAGGGTGGTCGGGTGACCGATTCCGTACCCGCCCAGGCCGCCGCCACCGGCGCCGACCTGCCCGGACCGACCGACCCGGCCGGCTGGCTGACCCTGCCGGACGTGGCCGAGCGCCTCGACCTGTCGATCAGCAAGGTGCACCAGATGATCCGCGACCGGGAACTGCTCGCGGTGCGCCGCGACGGCGTCCGCCGGATCCCGGCCGACCTGGTGGCCAACCACACCGTGCTCAAGCACCTGCCCGGCGTGCTCAACCTGCTCGCCGACGCCGGGTACGACGACGAGGAGGCGCTGCGCTGGCTCTACGAGCCCGACCCCACCCTCCCCGGCACCACGCCGGCCGCCGCCCTCGCCGGCGACCAGGCCCGCGAGGTCAAGCGCCGCGCCCAAGCCCTCGGCTTCTGACCACCCCACCCCACCGCCGCCCGCCCGGCGGCTGCCCCCGCTGATCATGAAGTTGTTGCCACGACACGCCGGACAAACGGGCGATAACTTCATGATCGACCGGGCTGGGGGCGGGGGTGGCGCCCCGGGACGGGGTCAGTCGGTGCGGCGGGTGGCGGCGATGGCCAGGTCGACCAGGGACTGGCGGGCTTCCGTGTCCAGGTCGACCGTCGTCAGGGCGGCCAGGGCGCTCTCGGTGAGGGCGGTGATCCGGCGTTCGGTGCGGTCCATGGCGCCGCTCGTCGTGATCAGCTCGCGGAGGCGGGCCACGCCGGCAGGGTCCAGGTCCGGGTCGCCGAGACCGCCGAGCAGCAGCTCGCGGCCCGCGTCGTCGAGCGCCTCGAGGGCCGCCGCCACCAGGTACGTCCGCTTGCCCTCCCGCAGGTCGTCCCCGGCCGGCTTGCCGGTGCGCTCCGGGTCGCCGAACACCCCCAGCACGTCGTCGCGGAGCTGGAACGCCTCGCCCAGCGGCAGCCCGTACGCCGAGTAGGCCGCGTGCACCTCGGCCGGGGCGTCGGCCAGCGCGGCGCCCAGCAGCAGCGGCCGCTCGACGGTGTACTTCGCCGACTTGTAGCGGGCCACCTTGCCGGCCCGCTCCAGGGAGGTGTCCCCGGTCGCCTGGGTCAGCACGTCCAGGTACTGCCCGACGGTCACCTCGGTGCGCATCTCGTCGAAGACCGGCCGGGCCCGGGCCACCGTGCGCGGGTCCAGCCCGGCGGAGTGCAGCACCTCGTCGGACCAGACCAGGCACAGATCGCCCAGCAGGATCGCCGCGGCGTCGCCGAACCCGTCCGGGTCGCCGCTCCAGCCGGCCGCGCGGTGCCGGGCGGCGAACCGCCGGTGCACCGCCGGCTCGCCCCGGCGGGTGTCCGAGCGGTCCATCAGGTCGTCGTGGATCAGGGCGCTGGCCTGCACGAACTCCAGCGCGGCCAGGGCCGCGACCACCTGGTCGGAGTCGACCCCGCCGGCGCCCCGGTAGCCCCAGTAGCCGAAGGCCGGGCGCAGCCGCTTCCCGCCGCCCAGCACGAACGCCTCGATCGTCTCGGCGACCGGCGCCAGGCCGTCGTCGACGGCGGTCAGCCAGCCGCGCTGGCCGGCGAGGAACTCGGTGAGGGCCTTGTCGATCCGCTGGCGGAGGCCGGCGCGGTCGACGGGGGACACGGGAGCAGCGTGGGTCACGCCGACGACGCTAGCCGGTCGCCGCCGGTCGCGCCCTATCGCCGTCCCGGCGTGCCGCGCGCGGCGTCGCCCCCGGCCGCCGCGCCCGTGCCGCCTCTGGCCGCCGCCCGTGCCGCCTCAGGCCGCGCCCGTGCCGCCGCGGGCACGCCCACGGGCGCGACCGGTCGGTGCGGGCGGGTCGCCGCGAACCGTCCCGCGCGGTGCCGGCCGGCTGGACCGGGCGGGTGCGCGGCCGGCCGGCGGCACACCCCGGAGAGCCGGCCGGCCGCCCGGGGCGAGCCGGCGGCTGCGCGCGGCGGCTTCGGCGAGCAGGTCCCCCGGCACCCCGAGGACCACGGCCAGCCAGCCGGACCAGAAGTCGCCGGGAAGCCGGCGCTGCCGCTCCCACCGGGACACCTCGTGCCGGGTCAGGGTCGGCACGCCGGCGGCGGCGCACAGCTCGGCGGCGACCCGCTGCTGGCTCCAGCCGCGGGCTGCCCGCAGCTCGGCCAGCAGCGGCCCGAGCGGACGCGGGCCGGGAGGCCGCGGGTCCGGACGCCGCGGGTCGGGAGGCGGCGGGTCGGGAGGCGGCGGGTCGGGAGGCGGCGGGTCCGGAGGCGGCGGGTCCGGAGGCCGCGGGTCGGGAGGGCGTGGCCCGGGTGGCGGGGGCGGGGTCATCGGTCCTCCGGAGGCGACGGCGCGGGCGGCGGCGCGGATGCCCGGCGGTGCCGGACCGGCGCGCCGCCGATCGTGGCGACCCCCGCGCGGCCCCCCGGAGCGGCCACCGGCCGGCCCCACCGCGCTGCCCCCTTCCTACCCCCGGGGTACGACGCTCCGCCGCGCTCGTGCTCGCGGGCTGGGAAGATCCTGGGTCGGACCGTGCCCGCCGGTTACAGTCGGTCCGTGGCGCTCGGTCTTCCCTCGGTCCTCCCCAACCCCCAGCCGGCCATCGGCGAGCTGATCCGCGACGGCCGGCCCACCTTCTCCTTCGAGTTCTTCCCGCCCAAGACGCCGCAGGGGGAGCGCCTGCTCTGGCAGGCCATCCGCGAGCTGGAGTCGCTGCGGCCCTCGTTCGTCTCGATCACCTACGGCGCGGGCGGCTCGACCCGGGACACCACGGTCGCGGTGACCGAGCGGATCGCCACCGAGACGACCCTGCTGCCGATGGCGCACCTCACCGCGGTCGACCACTCGGTCGCCGAGCTGCGGCACGTGATCGGCCGGCTCGCGTCGGTCGGGGTGCGCAACGTGCTGGCCGTGCGCGGCGACCCGCCGGGCAACCCGGGCGGTGAGTGGATCGAGCACCCGGAGGGCGTGCGGTACGCCGAGGAGCTGGTCCGGCTGGTCCGGGACGCCGGTGACTTCAGCGTGGGGGTGGCCGCCTTCCCGTACAAGCACCCGCGCTCGCCCGACGTGGCCAGCGACACCGCGCACTTCGTCCGCAAGTGCCGGGCCGGGGCCGAGTTCGCGATCACCCAGATGTTCTTCGACGCCGACGACTACCTGCGGCTGCGTGACCGGGTGGCGGCCGCCGGCTGCGACACCCCGATCCTGGCCGGGGTGATGCCGGTGACCCAGCTGGCCACCATCGAGCGGTCGGTGCAGCTCTCCGGGGCGCCGTTCCCGCCGGCCCTCGCCGAGCGGTTCGCCGAGGTGGCCGACGACGCGGAGGCGGTCCGCCGGCTCGGCATCGAGCAGGCCAGCGAGATGTGCGCGAAGCTGCTGGACGAGGGCGTGCCGGGGATCCACTTCATCACCCTCAACCGGTCCACGGCGACCCGGGAGGTCTGGCAGCGGCTGCGGGCCGACGCGCGGGTGTGACCACCCGGCCCGCGACACCCGCGCCGGCCTTCTACGGTTGATCCCGTGGTGGGCACACAGCTGAACTGGGACCAGTACGCGACCGCGTGGGCGCGACTGCACGGCGGCTTCGATCCCCGGGTGGCCGCGCCGGTGGTCCGCGCCTGGCTGCGCTTCGCCTACCACGTGGGCTACATCCTGGGCCGGCTGCGGATCGGCCCGACCCCGGTGACCGTGGTCGGCGTCCTGTTCTGTTTCTGCGTACCCCTGCTGGTGGGGCGGGCCGGCGACGGGCCGTTCCTGGGCGCCCTGTTCGTGCTGCTGGCCGCGGTGGCGGACAGCGTCGACGGCGCGGTGGCGGTGGCCACCGACCGCACCACCCGGCTGGGCTACGTCTACGACTCGGTGGCCGACCGGCTCGGCGAGGCCGCCTGGCTGACCGCGTTCTGGCTGCTCGGCGCGCCCGGCGCGCTGGTCGCCGCGGCCGGTGGCCTGTCCTGGCTGCACGAGTACGTGCGGGCCCGGGCGGTCTCCGCCGGGATGCGGGAGATCGGCGCGGTGACCGTGGGGGAGCGCCCCACCCGGGTCTGCGTGGCCCTGTTCGGGCTGCTGGTCGCCGGGCTCGCGGGGCTGCTCGACGCCGACCTGACCGCCGGCACCATCACGATGGCCACCACGGTCTGGGTGCTGCTGGCCGGTTTCGGTCTCGGCCAGCTGCTCTCCGCCGTCCGCCGTGCCCTCATCGACGCCGGCTGACCCCTGGCCGGCCCGGCCTACCAGGCCGGGCCGATGGCGTCGGCGACGATCTCCGCCGACAGGGTGACCATGGGGAGGCCGCCGCCCGGGTGGCTGGAGCCGCCGACCAGCCAGAGCCCGGCGGCCGGCCCCCGGTTGGCCGGGCGGAGCAGCCCGCCCGCGGTGCCGTAGATCGCCCCGCCCGGCGCGCCGGTCGCCGCGTCCAGGTCGGCCGGGGTGCGGATCTCCCGGAACACCAGGCGGTCCCGCACGTCCACGCCCCGCTCGGCGAGGACGTCGAGGATCCGGTCGGCGTACGCCTCGGCCAGCCCCGGCCGCCGCCAGTCGACCGCGCCCGCGGCCGTGCCGTGCCGGGCCGCGTTGACCAGCACGAACCATGCCTCGTGCCCCTCCGGGCGGACCGCCGGGTCGTCGGCGACCGTGACGAAGACGGTCGGGTCGTGCGCCGGCCGGGCCCGGACGCCCCGCCCGGGGTCGCCGAAGACGGCGTCGAACTCGGCGTCGTTGTCGCGCGGGAAGAAGACGGTGTGGTGGGCCAGCCCGGTGTCGCCGCGGACGCCCAGCAGCAGCACGAATCCGGCCAGGCTGCGGTCGGTGAGCGCGGCCAGCCGGCGCGGGGTGGGCAGCAGGTCCCGGTAGACGGTCAGCGCGTCGACGTTGGCCACCACCACGTCGGCGGGGACGGGAGCGGCCGTTCCGGCCAGGCGGACCCCGTGCACCCGGCCGCCGGCCGCGTCGATGCGGGTGACCGTGGCGCCGGTGCGCACCACCACGCCGAGGTCCAGGCAGCGCGACAGCAGCGCGTCGGCCAGGGTGCCCAGCCCGCCGCGCAGGTACCAGCCGCCGTACGCCAGTTCGGCGTAGGGGACGGCGACCAGCGCGGCCGGCGCGCGGCGCGGGTCGGCGCCGGTGTAGGTGGCGTACCGGTCGAGCAGCATCCGCAGCCGCGGGTCGGACAGGTGCCGGCGGCCCAGCCCGCGCAGGCTGCGGCCGGGGCCGATGGCGGCGAGGTCGCCCAGCCGCCAGGCCAGCGCGGCCAGGTCGCGCGGGGAGTCGACCGTGCGGCGCAGCACGTCCCGGTGGGAGGCCGCCCACACCCGGCCGGCCCGCTGCCAGAGCCGCTGCCAGTCGGCGGCGGCCCGGTCGCCGAGCGCCGCGCCGATGCGGGCGGTGAACTCGGCCGGGTCGGCGCAGGAGTCCAGGGTGGGGCCGCCGTCGGGGAAGACGTGCCGGACGATCGGGTCCAGCGGGACCAGGTCCAGGTATTCGTCGAGCTTCGCGCCGGTCGCCTCGAACAGGTCGTGGAACACCTGCGGCAGGGTGACCAGGCTCGGCCCGGTGTCGAAGCGCCACGCCCCCTCGGGGGTGTCGTGCAGGTGCCGGCCGAGCTTCCCGCCGACGGTGTCGGCCCGTTCCAGGACGGTGACCTCGTGCCCGGTGACCGCCAGCCGGGCGGCGGTGGCCAGACCGCCCACGCCGGCGCCGATGACCACGATCCGCGCCATGCCGCCCCCTCCTAGCTGACCGGGCGACCCCGCCAGGTGAGCCGGCGTCGCTTCCGCAGATGGTACGACCGCAGGGTCAGCCAACCGAGGACCACGACCGACACGGGGTGTGCCAGCGCGTCGGGCCAGGCCCGCCCGCCGGTGGCCCGGGCGCTGACCGCCCGCCCGGCGACGCCGAGCAGGTAGCCGGCCAGCGCGAGCCCGGCCGTGACCGGCGCACCGGCCACCAGGGCACCGACCGCGACCAGCGGGGGAGCGGTGTAGAGCAGAAGCAGCAGGGCCACCACCACCGCGGCGGCGGCCGGGTGCCCGAACGAGGCCCAGAGCGACTTGGTGTAGCCGTCGCGCAGCTGCGGCCAGCTGTCGTACATCCGGCAGGCGGCCAGCCGGGAGCCGTCGGCGAGGGCGATCCGGCCGCCGGACCGCTTCACGGCCCGGGCCAGCTCGATGTCCTCCAGGACCCGGTCGGCGACCGCCGCGTGCCCGCCGGCCCGCAGGTAGCCGGCCCGGTCCACGACCAGGAACTGCCCGCCCGCCGCCGCGAGCGACGGCCGCGGCGAGCGTTCCATGGCGCGCAGCGGCAGGAAGGTCAGCCACAACCACTGCAGCAGCGGCTGCACGAGCCGGTCGGCCGCCGTCCGCACCACGATCCGGGGGTACGGCGACAGCAGCGTCGCGCCCGCCGCGCGCAGTTCGGTGACCGCCGCCGCGACCGCGTACGGGGTGAGCACCACGTCGGCGTCGACGAAGGCCAGCACGGTCGGGGCCGGGCCGGTGCGGGTGGCGAGCTGCCAGCAGGCGTGCGGCTTGCCCAGCCAGCCGGGCGGCGGGGTGACACCGGTGAGCAGGGTGACCCTCGGGTCGGCGCCGGCCACCGCGCGGACCACCCCGGCGGTGCCGTCGGTCGAGCCGTCGTCGAGCACCACGATCCGCAGGTTCGGCACACCGCGCTGGGCGAGCAGCGCCCGCAGGCACGGGGTGACCCGGTCGGCCTCGTCGCGCAGCGGCAGCAGCACGGCCACCGCCTCGGTGACCTCGACCGGGCCGGCGCCGGGGCGGCGCAGCCAGGCGGTGGCGTTGACCAGCGTGTGCGCGGTGAGCGCGGCGACGGCCGCGACCAGGACGAGCGCGGGGATCATGCCGGCGCGTCGACGCGGGGCGCCGGTTGCGCCGCCCCGCGACCGGCCCCGTCCCGGCGGGCGCGCAGCAGCGTCACCGCCAGCGGCACGGCGGCCACCGCCATCCCGGCCGCGCCCCAGAGCGCCGAGGCGGGCAGCCGGAGGAAGACCGCGTGCGCCAGCACGCTGGAGGCGTACGTCCAGAGGTAGAGCGCGAACATCGGGGCGTCCCGCCCGTCGGCGCGGTCGACGGCCGGCCCGGCGAGCGGGCGCAGCGCGGTCATCAGCAGCACCGCGAAGAGCAGCCAGCCCAGGTAGTTGCTGACCGGGATGCCGGGCAGGCCGGGCAGGGCCGGGGTGGCGTCCCGCCAGCGCCAGTAGCCCTCGGCCACCATCTGCGGGTCGAGGAAGAGGTCCCAGGCGGCCAGGCCGACCGCGGCGACGGCGATCCGGGCCGGGCGGGAGCCGGTGAGCCGGACCGCGGTGAGCCAGGCCGGCCAGGCCATCCAGGTCCAGGCCAGCGGGATGATCAGCGGCACCCCGGCCAGCTTCGGGCCCAGCTCGCCGGAGTAGTCGTAGCTGCCGAACGGGAAGCCGGTGGCCACGCCGAGCGCCTCGATGGCGAAGCCGCCGCCGGTGGCCACGGCGACCAGGGCGAGCGCGGTGCGCGTGCCCCGGCTGAGCAGGGCGTGCCCCACGGAGAGCAGCCAGCCGAGCACGACGGTGGCCACGGTCAGCCCGGCCCGGGTCGCGCCGCCGGTGAGCGGGTAGCAGATCTGGGCCAGGACCAGGACGGCCAGCAGCGCCCAGGGCAGCCGGCCCCGACTCACAGCGCCACCTCAGGCCTCGCGCTCACGGCGTGTCCGGGGCCGGCGCGCCGCCGGGGCCGGGCGGGGGCAGCGGCAGGTCCCGGCCGAGCACGCCGAACGGCCGCTCGTCGCCGGGGAAGTGGAAGTGGCGCAGGATGTCGACGAAGCCGAACCGGCGGTAGAGCCGCCAGGCCCGGGACTTCTGCTCGTCGGCCTCCGGCGTGGAGAGCAGGGTGGTGCTGCCCTCGGCCATGGTGAGCAGGGCGCGCAGCTGGCCGGCGCCCAGGCCGTGGCCCTGCGCGGGCGGGCGGACGTGCAGCTCGACCACCTCGAAGCAGTGGGTCAGCCAGCGCTGCCGGGCCTCGCCGTCGAGCGCCCGGTGCACCTGGTCGTGCCACCACTGGCCGGCGGCGCCGAGGTAGCCGTAGCCGAAGCCGGCCAGGTGGCCCTCGGTGGTGAGGCTGGCGACGGCGCGGAAGCCGGGCCGGCGGACGTGGGTGGCGATGTAGCCGCGCCGGGCCTCCAGCAGGTCGGCGCGGTAGCCCATCGCCTCGCCGTAGACGGCCACCACGTCGTCCAGCCGCCGGACCAGATCGTCCGGCGTCCACCGCACCAACCTCATGCGTTCCCTCTCGCCGTTTCCGGGTCGCCTGCGGGGGCGGCCCACCCCAGCACCGTGCGGTCGCCGACCACGTCGCCCACCGCGAACCGCGCGAACAGTTCCTCCGCGTACCAGCCCTCCGTGGGGGTACGGGTGATCGCGGCGCGGTGCTCCGGGTGACGGTACGCGAACGCGACCAGGTCCGCCGCGTCGCGCCACACGCTCACCGTGCCCTGCCAGCCCAGCGGGGCCTCGCCGACGCCGAACCGGGCGAGCAGCCCGGGCGCGTCGTGCAGGGCGGCGGCGACCGGCGGGATCGCCCGCCAGAAGGTGACCGCCCGGCGGGCCCGCAGCCGGGCCCGGGTCAGCGCCAGCACCGGTCCGGTGACCCGCCCGCCGGACGGCTCGCCGAACGGCCGGCGGCCGGACCACTCGCCCCGGCTGGTCAGCGGGCGCAGCTCCACCCGGACGCCGGCCCGGGCCAGCCGGGCCCAGGAGCGGCCGACCGGGGAGGCGTCGAAGCCGGCCGCCGCGGCGGGGGAGTCCCACACCACGAGGGCGGCCCACCGGGTCAGGTCGGTGTCGCCGGGACCGAAGCCGGTGCCGGTCCCGGTGCCGAGCAGCTTGGCGAACCGGACGCCGGGCATCCGGCGCAGCCGCGCCGGGTGGGTCGCCATCCGGGCCAGCGCCCGGGGGACGGCCGTCCGGGGGATCCGCCACACGTGCAGCGTGACGAGTTCGGGAGTCACGCCACCTCGGTCGGTGCGCCGGAGGTGAGCCGCAGCAGCTCCGCGTACGTGGTGGGGAAGACCGCCCGGGGCACGCCGCCGGCCGCCCACACCTCGTCGTACGCCGCCAGCGCGGTGTCCACGAGGGTGCGCAGCGGCTGCGGGTGGCCGACCGGGGCGACCCCGCCGATCACCTGCCCGGTGTGCCGCTTCACGAAGTCCGGGGTGGCCCGGCGCAGGTGGGTTACGCCGAGGGACGCGGCCAGCTCGGCAATGTCCACCCGGTGCGCGCCGGAGGTGAGCACCAGCAGCGGCGCGTCGTCGGCGTCGAAGACGAGCGAGTTGGCGATGGCGCCGACCTCGACGTCGAGCGCCTCGGCCGCCGCGGCGGCGGTGTGGACGGCCTCGGGCAGCAGGCGGACCTGGCTCGGCCCGCCGGAGGAGTCCCGCGCGCCCGCGTCGTCGAGCGCCCGCTGCACCGCCTGCACGTTCGGGTGTGGCTGCATGCCCTCATTCTCCCTACCGCGCCCGGTCCCACGCCCCCCGCCCCGCCCCCGGTGCGTCGATCAGGAAGTTGTTGTCGCGACACGCCGACGGCGGGCGCGACAACTTCATGATCGACGGGCCGAGCGGGCCGTGATGAGCGCCTCGACGCCGTCGAGGATCCGGGCCAGGCCGAAGTCGAGGGCCTGGTCGGGGGTGTCCGGGTCGATGCCGCGCAGGGCCGCGTCGAGGGCCGGGAACCGCTCCTCCCGGCCGCAGACCAGGATGCCGAAGGCGGCCTCCCGGCTCCCGCCGGGCGCGTCGTCCGGCGCGGCGTGCTGGGCCAGGTTGCGGGCGTGCCCGACCAGGAGCACCGCGACGTCGAGCTGTTCGCCGCCGGTCAGCCCGGTGCCGGCGAGGGCGGCGACCACCTGTTCCAGCCAGGCCAGCTCGTTCGGGCCGGGCAGCCGGGGGCCGACGGTGGCCGCCTGGACCCACGGGTGCCGGCGGAACCGGTCGAACATTTGCCGGGCCCAGTCGTCGAGCCGGCCGCGCCAGTCGGCGCCGGGCGGCGGTGCGGGCGGCTCGCCGACCGCCGCCTCCAGCATGAGCGCCACCAGTTCGGCGCGGCCGGGCACGTAGCGGTAGAGCGCCATCTTGGTGACGTCCAGCGACTCGGCGACGCGTTGCATGGTCAGCCCGTCGAGCCCGTCGGCGTCGGCGATGGTGATGCCGGCCCGGGCGATCGCGGCGAGGGTGAGGGTGGGGCGCGGCCCGCGCCGGGGGCCGGTCGGGGTGCCCCACAGCAGCTCGTACAGCCGGCGTTGGTCGACGCCACCGGTCTCCACGGTCACCTCTCTTGTCCTCGGGTCGAAACTGTGTCTAGAGTACTCTGTATCCAAGGGACACAGTTTTGGAACGGGGGAGGACATGCACACTCCACTGCGCGGTTTCCGCGTGCTCGTCTCCGGCGCCGGGGTGGCCGGCCCGGCGGTCGCCTGGTGGCTGGCCCGGCACGGCGCCGAGGTCACCGTCGTCGAGGCCGCTCCCGCGCTGCGGATCAGCGGCTTCGCGGTCGACTTCCGCGGGCCCACCCACCTCGGCGTGCTCGCCGCCATGGGCGTGCTCGACGAGTTGCGCGCGGTGCAGACCCACGCCGGCGCGATGAGCCGGGTGGACGAGCACGACCGGGAGATCTTCCGGCTGCCCGCCGAGTTCGCCGGCGGCGAGCTGGAGGTCCGCCGCCGGGACCTGTCCCGGATCCTCCACGAGCACGGCGCCGACCGGGTCGAATACCTGTTCGGCGACCGGATCACGGCGCTCACCGAGACCGCCGACGGGGTGCGGGTCGACCTCGCCCGGGGCGCCTCCCGCACCGTCGACCTGGTGGTCGGTGCGGACGGGCTGCACTCCGGGGTGCGCCGGCTGGCGTTCGGGCCGGAGTCGGCGTACGTCACCCACCTCGGCTATCACCTGGCCGGCTGGGACCTGCCCAACGACCTCGGGGCGGGCCCGGTCCCGCGGCAGTACAACGTGCCCGGCCGGATGGCCAGCGTGGCCGCCGACCAGCGCGAGCCGGACCGGGCCACGGCCCTGGTGGTGTTCGCCTCGCCCCGGCAGGACCACGACCGGCTCGGCCTCGACCGGCAGAAGGCGCTGGTCGCCGACGCCTTCGCCGGGCTGGGCTGGCACGTGCCCCGGCTGCTGGCCGGCCTGCGGGACGCGCCCGAGCTCTACTTCGACGCGATCGCCCGGGTCCGCGTGCCCCACTGGCACGCCGGCCGGGCCGTGCTGCTCGGCGACGCGGCCTGGGGAGTGACTCTCGGCGGGATGGGGGTGGGCGCCGGCCTGGTCGGGGCGTACGTGCTCGCCGGCGAGCTGGCCCTGGCCGGCGGCGACCACCGGGTGGCGCTGCCCGCGTACGAGCGGCGGATGCGGGCCTACGCCGGCCGCTGGCAGCGCGGCGCCAGCCCTGGCCGGTTCCTCGCCCCGGCCACCGGCTGGGGGCTGTGGCTGCGCGACCGGCTGCTGGCCGCCCGCCCGGTCCAGTCGCTGCTGGTGCGGAGCACCGGGTCGCTGGCCACCGAGGCCGACCTGCCCGACTACGCGGCGCGCGTCTGAGCCGCCGCCCGGGAGCCGGGCCAGTTCGGGGTGGCCCGGACCCGGCCGGCGGCGTCCACCAGCAGGGCCGCGTACCCGTCCAGGGCGGCCAGCCAGTCCAGCGCGTCCGCGCCGCGGGCGACGGCCGCGGTGGCGTACACGTCGGCCCAGAGCAGTTCGGGGCCGACCACGGTGACCGACCGGACGGCCTCGGCCGGCCGGCCGGCGTGCGGGTCGGTGATGTGCGCGCCGCGCCGCGCGGTGCCCGACGTGGCGACCGCGCCGTGCGCGCGGGTGACGACGTCGAGCAGTCGCTCGGGGTGGCCCGGGTCCTCGATCCCGACCCGCCAGGCCGGCCGGTCCGGCGCGGTGCGCAGCAGCACGTCCCCGCCGGCGTTGAGGCACAGGTCGTGGTCGGGCAGCGCCAACCAGCGCGCGGCCCGCTCCACCGCCCACCCCTTGACCAGGCCGGACGGGTCGAAGCCGGTGCCCCCGCCGGGCAGCGGCAACCGCCGGGCGTCGAACCACCCGCCGGTGCGGACACGGGCCGCCTCGCAGCGCTCGACCACCTCGCGCACCAGCGGCTCCGCGGTGGCCGGGTCGGGCATCGCCCCGCCGAGCCGGCCCAGCACGCTGTCCGGCCGGTACGTGCTGAACGTCGCGTCCACCGTGCGCAGCTCGGCGAAGACCCGCTCCACCCGCTCGGCCACCGCGTCGGTGCGCACCTCGGGGCCGCGCAGGTGCACGCTGACCGGCAGCCCCATCACCTGGACCACCCAGGCGCGCCGGTCGGGTTCCCTGGTCAGGTTCATGGCGTCCTCACTTCAGGTGCGCCGCGTCGATCGCGGACTGGAGGGACTCGCGGTAGCCGTCGCTGGTCACGGTGGCCCCCGAGACGGTGTCGACCCGGGCGCTCTGCGCCGCGAGGGCCTCCTGCCGCAGGATCGGCACCGCGTAGTCGTTGATCTCCTGGTCCCGGTGGTTGCCGTCCGGGACCTGCACCACGGTGACGTCGGTGATCTTCCCGCCGGAGACGGTGATCCGCACCTGCACCGGCCCCCACCGGGTCTGGGCCACCGACCCGGTGGCCGTGCCGCTGCCGCTGCCGCTCGACGTGCCGCTGCCCCCGCTCGACGTGCCGCCGCTCGACGTGTCGCCGTTCGACGAGCCCGACCCGTCGTCCGTGCCGGTCCAGGAGCTGCCGCTGCCGGCCGGGCCGTCCGAACCGGAGGCGATCGCGCTGGTCCCCCCACCCGCGCCCATGGTGCTGGTCTTGTAGCTGAACAGCAGCACCAGCGCGGCCACCGTGGAGAGCAGCCAGATGGTGATCCGTCGCACGGATCCTCCCTTCGCGCCTGTCACCAGGCGAAGCGTTCGTGATGGGTGCGCGCCTCGGGGACCCCCGCCGCGCGGATCGCGGCGCGCGCGGCGTCGACCCAGCCGTCGGGTCCGCAGAGGAAGACGTCGTGGGCGGCGACGCCGGGGGAGAGCCGGCGCAGCGCCTCCGCGTCGGAGAGCCCCTCGGCGTAGGCCGGCAGCCAGGACGGGCGGGCCGCCCGGGGGCCGATCAGGTGGTGCACGACCAGCCCGCGCTCCGCGGCGAGCCGGTCCAGCTCCGCGCGGAAGGCCAGGTCCTCGGGGGTACGCGCGCGGTAGAGCAGCACCGCCTGGCCGGGCGCGTACGGCAGCTCCCAGAGCAGCGCCAGCAGCGGGGTGATGCCGACACCGCAGGCCAGCATGGTGATCCCGCCGCCGCGCCAGCGCTCCCCGGTGAGCCGTCCGTACGGCCCCTCGACGAGCACCCGCGTGCCGGGACGCAGGGCGGCCACCCGGGTGCTGCCGTCGCCCAGGTCCTTGACCGTGATCCGCATGAGGTCGCCGTTCGGCGGCGCGGACAGCGAGTACGGGTGGGCCCGGGACCAGCCGGGGCCGTCCAGGAACCGCCAGAGCAGGAACTGCCCGGCCCGGACGGGCAGCCGGTGCAGGGCGCGCCCGCGCAGCCAGACCGAGGTGACCCCGGGCGCCTCGGTGACCACGGCGGCCACCTCGATCCGGTGCCGCAGCGAGCGCCAGGCGGGCAGCCCGAGCCGCCAGACCAGCACGCTGGCCAGCGCCAGCAGGTAGACGGTCCACCAGTAGGCGCGGGCGAGCGGCGAGGCGACGAGGTCGGCGCCGGTCCAGAGCTGGTGCGGCAGCGCCAGCGCGACGCCCAGGTACGCGTACAGGTGCAGCAGGTGCCAGGACTCGTAGCGCAGCCGGCGCCGGGCCGCGCGGACCGAGGTCACCACCACCAGCACCAGCAGGGCCAGCGCCGCGGTGGCCAGCAGCATCCCCGGGTACGTGACGACAAGGTCCCAGGTCTCGGCGAGCACGCCCCGGCGGGCGGTGCCGGCGTACCCGAGGACGGTCAGCAGCACGTGCGCCAGGAGCAGGTGGAACGAGGTGAAGCCGGTGAGCCGGTGCCAGCGGGCGATCCGGTCCTGGCCGAAGCGCCGCTCGATCAGCGGCACCCGGGCCATGAGCACCACCTGGACCAGCATGAGGTCGGCGCTGACCAGGCCGGCGAGCCGGCCGAGCGAGGTGAGGCCGGTGGCCGCGCCGTTCAGCAACTCCTGCACGCCGCGGTCGGCGGTCCAGAGCGCGGTGACCGCCAGCAGGCTGAGCACCGCGGCGCCGCCGGCCACGTCGGCCCACCAGGCCGGGGCGGCCGGCAGGGTCCGGCGCGGGGTCCGCCGGCCAGCGACGGCGGCGCTCACCGGGAGGTCTTCTCGGTACGGCTGACGTTCATGTCGTCAACCCTGCGGGCCGGAACTCGGCGGTTCCTTTGCCGAGGCTGTGCGCGCCCTGAGAATCCACCGCCGGCGCATCGACGCGCCGGTGCGTCACACGTTGCATTTTCGTCGGAGGGGGGGTGTACTGTCAGAGCAGTTAGAACGAGTGTTCGATTCACTCGTACGCTCGTTCCAACGTCCGGGAGCGGTGTTTCGCGGCTCCGGCTCCCGGGAGGTGCGGTTCCGCGGACCGCACCGGGCTCCGGACAGTCGCGAGTCCGGACCCGTCAGGCAGGATCGTCGCCCGCCGCCCACGACCCCCGGGCGGCGGGCGACGGACCCGCCGGTACGCCGGCCGGGTGCGGTGTGGGGAAGCATCCACACCCGGCCGGCGGCCCCCACCTGGTGCGTCTTCCTCCGCACCGCCCGTTCCGGGCGTCCCGGGCGACGGTTCCCCGTCGCGCGGCCGCCCCGCCCCGGCCCACGCGGAGGAGAGACCATGTCGACCAGTCCGGCCCAGGCGCCCACGGTGCCCGCGCACGTGCTGCCGCACCGCACCCCCGCCCAACTGCTCGTGGTGGCCCGCCACGGGCTGGCCGAGGCCGCCCGGACCCGCCCCGACGGTCTCCGGTACGCCGCCGCCCACCTCGCCGCGCTGCGCGCCGCCGCCGCCCTGCTCGCCGCCCGCGCCCGCCCCGCACCCACCCGGCGCAACCGGATCACCAGCGTCTGGGTGCTGCTCGCCGCCGTCGCCCCCGAGCTGGACGAGTGGGCGGCCTACTTCGCCGCCGGCGCCGGCAAGCGGGCCGCCGCCGAGGCCGGCATCCCCCGGGTGGTCACCGCCCGGGAGGCCGACGACCTGCTCCGCGCCGCCGAGGAGTTCGTGACCGTGGTGGAGACCGCGCTCGGCCTGGCACACCAACCGGCGCTCGACGGGCTGCAACAGCCCACCCGGCTCGGCATGTCCGACGCCACGTCCCGACCCGGAGCGGCCGCCGCCTGAGCCGCGGCGCCCGGCCACCACCGGCGGGACCCCGGGTGGCCGGGCGCCGCACCCCGGCGACGGCGAGCACGCCGCCGCCGGACCGCTGAGCGCGTCCCGCACCGCACGATCCAAGCACCATCCACGGGCCGCGCCCGTGGTGAACACACGACGGGGGGTTGGTCCGATGGCGGGCCGCATGGTGGTCGGTTCCGCCGCCCTGGCCGAGCTGGTACGCCCGGCGAGCGCGCCCGACCCGGCCGGCGGCCACCGGGTGCTCCCCGTCCGGCCCGAGCTGACCGGGCTGCTGCCCAACCGCGGTCTGCGGCGCGGCAGCACCATCGCGGTCGGCGCCGGCCAGCCCCGGCGCAGCGGCGCCACCTCCCTGATCCTCGCCCTGCTCGCCGAGGCGTCCCGGGCCGGCTCGTGGTGCGCTGTGGTGGGCGTACCCACCTTCGGGGCCGGCGCGGCGGCCGAGGCGGGCATCGCCCTGGACCGGCTCGCCCTCGTGCCCAACCCCGGACCGGAGTGGCCCACCGTCGTCGCCGCGCTCATCGACGGGGTCGACGTGGTGGTCACCGCCGTGCCGACCACGGTCTCCGCCTCGGTCGCCACCCGACTGGCCGCCCGGGCCCGGCAGCGCGGCAGCGTGCTCGTCCCGTACGGCCGGTGGGACGGCGCGGACGTGACACTCCAGGTGGTCCGCGGGGTCTGGGAGGGGCTCGGGCCGGGCCGGGGCCGGCTGCGCCGCCGGGAGGTGACCGTCTCGGCCCGCGGCCGGGGCGCGGCCGCCCGCCCCAAGGAGATCAAGGTCTGGCTGCCCGGCGACGAGCTGACCCGGGTGATCCCCCGGTCGACCGCCGCCGGCGCCGTCCGCGCCGCCGCGCCCCGTCGGCTCCGCGTGGTGGCCCCGGCCGCCGTCCGGCCGCTCACCGTGGTGGGGTCCGCATGAGCGGCGCGCCGGCGCGGACCCTGCTGCTCTGGTGCCCGGACTGGCCGGTTCTCGCCGCCGAGATCGTCGACGGGGTGCCGGCCACCGACCCGGTCGCGGTGCTGCACGCCAACCGGGTGGTCGCCTGCTCCGAGCGGGCCCGCGCCGAGGGCGTCCGCCGGGGGCTGCGCCGGCGGGAGGCGCAGGGGCGCTGCCCGCAGCTCACCGTCGTCGACCACGATCCCGCCCGGGACGCCCGGGCGTTCGAGCCGGTGGTGGCCGCCGTCGAGGAGGTGGTCGCCGGGGTCGAGGTGATCCGTCCCGGGGCCTGCGCGCTGGCCGCCCGGGGCCCCAGCCGCTACCTCGGCGGCGAGGAGGCGGCGGCCGAGCGGATCGTCGAGCACGTCGCACAGACCTGCGCGGTGGAGAGCCAGGTCGGCATCGCCGACGGGGTCTTCGCGGCCGGGCTGGCCGCCCGGGACGGGCGGATCGTGCCCCCCGGCGGGACCCCGGAGTTCCTGGCCGGCCTGCCCGTCGAGGCGCTCGGCCGGCCCACCCTGACCGACCTGCTGCGCCGGCTGGGCGTACGCACCCTCGGCGACTTCGCCGCGCTGCCCGCCGGGGACGTGCTGGCCCGGTTCGGCTTCGACGGGTCGCTGGCCCACCGGCTCGCCGCCGGCCGGGACCACCGGCCGCTCGCGGTCCGGCAGCCGCCCGCCGACCTGACCGTCACCGCCGACCACGACGAGCCGATCGACCGGGTCGACGCCGCGGCGTTCGCCGCCCGCACGCTGGCCGAGCAGCTGCACGAGCGGCTCGCCGCGCACGGGCTGGCCTGCACCCGGCTCGGCATCGAGGCGGTGACCGCGCACGGCCAGGAGCTGCACCGGGTATGGCGGCACGACGGCCTGCTCACCGCCGCGGCCATCGCCGACCGGGTCCGCTGGCAGCTCGACGGCTGGCTCTCCGGCAGCAACGGCCGGGGCGGCGCGCGCCCGGCCCGCCCCACCGCCGGGATCATCCGGCTGCGGCTGGTGCCGGACGGGGTGCTCGCCCAGGCCGGCCTGCAACCCGGCCTGTGGGGGGAGACCGGCGAGGAGCGGGAACGGGCGCACCGCGCGTTGAGCCGGGTGCAGGGCATCCTCGGCCCCGAAGCGGTGGTCACCGCCGTGCTCGGCGGCGGGCGTTCCCCGGCCGACCAGGTGCGCCTGGTCCCGTGGGGCGACGAGCGCCTGCCCGCCCGCCCCGGCCCACCACCCCTGCCGACCACCGAGCAGGCCCGCCCGACCGAGCCGGCGGCGCCGGCCGGGCAGGCCGGCGTGGTCCGTGCCGGCGCGGTGGCGCCGCCCGCCGGGGCCGGTGCGGTGGCGCGGTCCGGCCGGCGCAGCGGGGCGGCGCGGTCGGGCGGGGCGGCGCCGGTGCCGCCGTGGCCGGGGCGGATCCCGCCGCCCGCGCCGGCCGTGGTGCTGCCCACCCCGCTGCCGGCAGCCGTGCACGACGCCGCCGGCGAGCCCGTCGTGGTCAGCGCCCGGTTGGCGGTCAGCGCCGCGCCGGCCCGGGTGACCGTCGGCGCCGGCCGACCCGCCGAGATCGCCGGCTGGGCCGGCCCGTGGCCGGTGGACGAGCGCTGGTGGGCGCCGGCCGAGGCACGCCGCCGGGCCCGGTTCCAGGTCTGCCTGGCCGACGGGGCCGCCCTGCTGCTCGCCGTCGAGGGCGGCCAGTGGCTGGTGGAGGCGATCTATGACTGAGCGCCATGCCCCGGCCGCGCGGCATGCTGGCGCGCCGCGCTTCCCGGCGAGGGCGGAATCAGATCTTGGAGGAATTCGGCCCCTCCAGGGGCCGCGAGGTTCCAAGATCTCGACGCGGAACCGGCGGGGAGACCGCCGGTGAGCTTCCACAACCCGAAGATGCCCTGGTCGGAGCTGGAGCAGGTGCTCTCCGGGCGGTCCGACGGGCGGTCCGGCAAGGGGCGGTCGCGGGGCGAGCGGCACCTGCACGTGGTGGACCCGCTCGCGGTCGACGCCGACGGCGGCGACTCCCCGGCGTGGAGCCGCAAACGCCAGGACTACCAGCCGCCGGAGCTGGACCGCCCGGACGGCACCGTGCCCTACGCGGAGCTGCACGCGCACTCCAACTTCAGCTTCCTCGACGGCGCCAGCCACCCCGAGGAGCTGGCCGAGGAGGCCGCCCGGCTGGGGCTCACCGCGCTCGCCGTCACCGACCACGACGGCTTCTACGGCGTGGTGCGCTTCGCCGAGGCGGCCCGCGCGCTGCACCTGCCGACGGTCTTCGGCGCGGAGCTCTCCCTCGGGCTGCCCGGCCCGCAGAACGGCGAGCCGGACCCGCACGGCGCGCACCTGCTGGTGCTGGCCCACGGCCACGAGGGGTACGCCCGGCTCGCCGCCACCATCGCCCGGGCCCAGCTGCGCGGCGGGGAGAAGGGCCGCCCGGTCTACGGCGAGCTGGAGGAGGTCGCCGCCGAGCTGCGCGATCACGCGTTGGTGCTCACCGGCTGCCGCAAGGGGCACGTGCCCGGCGCGCTGCTCACCGAGGGCGTCGACGCGGCGGCCCGGGAGCTGGACCGGCTCACCGCGCTCTTCGGCGCCGAGACGGTGGCGGTGGAGCTGACCGACCACGGCCACCCGCTCGACGCCGACCGCAACGACGCGCTGGCCGAGTTGGCCGCCGCGGCGGGGCTGCCCACGGTGGCCACCAACAACGTGCACTACGCCACCCCGGGGCGGCGCCGGCTGGCCACCACCGTGGCGGCGGTGCGGGCCCGGCGCAGCCTGGACGAGATCGACGGCTGGCTGCCCGCCGCCGCGACCGCCCACCTGCGCAGCGGCGCGGAGATGGCGGCGCGGTTCGCCGCGTACCCGGGTGCGGTGGCCCGGGCCGCCGAGTTCGGCGCGGAACTCGCCTTCGACCTGCAACTGGTGGCGCCGCAGCTGCCGGCGTACCCGGTGCCGCCGGGGCACACCGAGATGAGCTGGCTGCGCCATCTCACCATGGCCGGCGCTCGGGAGCGCTACGGCCCGCCCGGGGCGCACCCGGAGGCGTACGCGCAGCTGGAGCACGAGCTGCGCATGATCGAGGACCTGGGCTTCCCGGGCTACTTCCTGGTGGTCTACGACATCGTCGCGTTCTGCCGCGAGCAGGACATCTACTGCCAGGGCCGGGGCTCGGCGGCCAACTCGGCGGTCTGTTACGCGCTGCGGATCACCAACGTGGACGCGGTGCGCCACCGGCTGCTCTTCGAGCGGTTCCTCGCGCCGGAGCGGGACGGCCCGCCCGACATCGACGTGGACATCGAGTCCGACCGCCGGGAGGAGGTGATCCAGCACGTCTACGCCCGGTACGGCCGGGAGCACACCGCCCAGGTCGCCAACGTCATCTCCTACCGGCCGCGCTCGGCGGTGCGGGACGTGGCCAAGGCGTTCGGCTTCTCGCCCGGGCAGCAGGACGCCTGGAGCAAGCAGATCGACCGCTGGGGCTCGGTCGCGGCGGTCGACGTCGAGGACATCCCCGAGCAGGTGGTGGCGTACGCCAACGAGCTGCAGACGTTCCCCCGGCACCTGGGCATCCACTCCGGCGGCATGGTGATCTGCGACCGGCCGGTGATCGAGGTCTGCCCGGTGGAGTGGGGGCGGATGCCCGGCCGCAGCGTGCTCCAGTGGGACAAGGACGACTGCGCCGCCGTCGGCCTGGTCAAGTTCGACCTGCTCGGCCTCGGCATGCTCTCCGCGCTGCACTACGGCTACGACCTGATCGGGATGAGTCTGGACCTGGGCGACATGACCCTGGACGACCCCGAGGTCTACGACATGCTCTGCCGGGCCGACTCGGTCGGGGTGTTCCAGGTGGAGAGCCGCGCCCAGATGGCCACCCTGCCCCGGCTCAAGCCCCGCGAGTTCTACGACCTGGTCGTGGAGGTGGCGTTGATCCGGCCCGGCCCCATCCAGGGCGGCTCGGTGCACCCGTACATCCGGCGCAAGAACGGCCAGGAGCCGGTGACCTTCGCGCACCCGCTGATGCGCAACGCGCTGGAGAAGACCCTCGGCGTGCCGTTGTTCCAGGAGCAGCTCATGCAGCTCGCCATCGACCTGGCCGGCTTCGACGCGGCCGGGGCCGACCAGCTGCGCCGGGCCATGGGGGCGAAGCGCTCGGTGGAGCGGATGGCGCAGATCGCCGACCGGCTGTACGCCGGGATGGCCGAGCGGGGCATCACCGGCGAGCTGGCCGACGACGTCTACCGCAAGCTCACCGCGTTCGCCAGCTACGGCTTCCCGGAGAGCCACGCCATGAGCTTCGCCTACCTGGTGTACGCCAGCTCCTGGCTGAAGCGCTACCACCCGGGGCCGTTCCTGGCCGCGCTGCTCAACGCCCAGCCGATGGGCTTCTACTCGCCGCAGACCCTGGTCGACGACGCCCGCCGGCACGGCGTCGAGGTCCGCCGGCCGGACATCAACGCCAGCGGCGCGAAGGCGGTGCTGGAATCCACCCCGGAGACCCGGTGGGGGAGCCAGCCGGGCGAGCCGCCGCACGCCTGGGGGCTGGGCGGCCCGGCGGTCCGGCTGGGGCTGGGCAGCGTGCGTACCCTCGGCGACGACGTGGCCGAGCGGATCGAGGCGGAGCGGACCGCCCACGGGCCGTACCGGGACATGCCGGACCTGGCCCGCCGGGCCGGCCTGACGGCGGCGCACCTGGAGGCGCTGGCCACCGCCGACGCCTTCGCCTGTTTCGGGCTGACCCGGCGGCAGGCCCTCTGGGCCGCCGGCGCGGCGGCCCAGGACCGGCCGGGCCGGCTGCCCGGCACGGTGACCGGCACGACCCCGCCCACCCTGCCCGGGATGGAGGCGGTGGACCGCCTGGTCGCCGACGTCTGGGCCACCGGCCTGTCCCCGGAGAGCCACCCGGCCCGGTTCATCCGGGACCGGCTGGACGCCCTGGGCGCGGTGCCGATCGCCCGGCTGGGCCGGGTGGAGCCGGGGCAGCGGATCCGGGTCGGCGGGATCGTCACCCACCGGCAGCGCCCGGCGACCGCCGGCGGGGTCACCTTCCTCAACCTGGAGGACGAGACCGGCATGCTGAATGTCACTTGCTCCCCGGGGCTCTGGCAGCGCTACCGTCGAGTCGCCCGCACCAGCGGTGCACTGGTGGTGCGGGGCCGGTTGCAGCGGCACGAGGGCGTCATCAGCCTCACCGCGGACCGGCTGGACGCGATCGAGCCCCCCGTCACGCCGGCGTCCCGGGATTTCCGTTGAGATCAGTGATCCACATTACGGTTTCCCGGCCCCGGACGCGGGAGACTCCCGAGCACGGATGGGCAGAGTGGCCCACCCGCGTAATGGGGGATGAACCGATGACCTTTCACAGCACGTACCCCGGTGGCGTGGCGAACGTCCGGCGGACCCGGCTGGGCGCCGGCTGGGCGCCCACCCACGAGGTGGAGCCCCGGGAATACCAGGTGACCGACGGGCCGGTGGCCAACGCCCAGCGGTCCCGCGCCGAGGAGGACCCCGCCGGCGGTGGCGAGTCCTGACCCCGGGCCCGGGGGTGACTAGGCTCGGCGGCGTGGAGCGCACCCGAACCCTGACCCCCCGCACCGCCGTGATCTGGGCGGTGCTCCGGGCCGAGCTGGACCGGCGGGCCGGCGAGCGGCTCACCGTGCTCGACGTCGGCGGCGGGACCGGCGGCTTCGCCGTCCCGCTCGCCGACGCCGGCCACCGGGTCACCGTGGTCGACGCCAGTCCCGACGCGCTCGCCGCGCTGACCCGCCGGGCCGCCGAGGCCGGGGTCGCCGAGCGGGTACGCGCCGTGCAGGGCGACGGCGACGCGCTCGCCGGGCTGGTCGAGCCGGCCACCGTCGACCTGGTGCTCTGCCACTCGGTGCTGGAGGTGGTGGACGATCCCGCCCCGGTGGTCGCCGCGCTGGCCGCCGCCCTGCGCCCCGGTGGCGCGGCCAGCGTGCTGGTCGCCGGCCGGGCCGCCGCCGTGCTGGCCCGGGCCATGAACGGCCACCTGGACGTGGCCGCCGCGCTCGCCGCCGACCCGGCCGGCGCCGCCGGCCCCCGGGACACCCTGCGCCGCCGCTACGACGCCGACGGCGCCACCGCCCTGCTCGCCGCCGCCGGGCTCGCCGTCGAGGAGATCCACGGCGTACGCGTGCTCGCCGACCTGCTCCCGGCCGCCGTGGCGGACGGCCAGTCGGCCGCCCTGGTGGAGCTGGAACGGGCCCTCGCCGCCCGGCCGCCGTACCGCGACCTCGCCGCCCAGCTGCACCTGTTCGCCCGCCGCCCGGCATGACCGGCCCGCCGGTGGGTCCGCTCGACCGGGTCGCGCCCCGCTACGGCGGCGGCAGCCTGGTCGACGTGCTGCCCAGCGCGCTGGCACTGTTCGGCGTGCCCGGCGCCGCCGACCTGCTCGGCCTGGCGCCCCGGCTGGCCGGGGTGCGCCGGGTCGCCGTGCTGCTGGTCGACGGGCTCGGCTGGCACCAGATCCCCACCGCGGCCCCGTACGCGCCGACCCTTGCCGGGCTGGCCGCCACGGTCGGCGTCCCGATCACCTCGGGCTTCCCCTCCACCACCCCGACCAGCCTGGTCAGCCTCGGCACCGGCACGCCGTCCGGCCCGCACGGGGTGCTCGGCTTCAAGGTCCGGGTGCCCGGCACCGACCGGGTGCTCAGCCACATCGAGTGGGCCGGCGACCCGGAGCCGCTGCGCTGGCAGCCCGTCGCCACCTGGTACGAGCGCGCCCGCGCCGCCGGGGTGGCGGTGACCGTGGTCAGCCGCCCGGAGTACGGCGGCAGCGGCCTCACCCTGGCCGCGAACCGGGGCGGCGACTACCGGGGCGCGGTCGGTGTCGACGCGGTCGCCGAGCGGATGCTCGCCGCCCTGTCGGCCGGTCCGGGGCCGACCCTGGTCTCCGGCTACCACCCCGACCTGGATCGGCACGGGCACCTCACCGGCGTGGACTCCGTCCCCTGGCGGCTGGCCGCCGCCGAGGTGGACCGCCTGCTCGCCCGGCTGGTCGACGGGCTGCCGCCGGACGCCGCGCTGCTGGTCACGGCGGACCACGGGCAGCTCAACGTGCCCGACGAGCACCGGGTCGACCTCGACACCGACCCCCGGCTGCGGGCCGGCGTCCGGGTGGTGGCCGGCGAGCCCCGGGTCCGCTACCTGCACGTGGAGCCGGGCGCCACCGCCGACGTGGTGGCCGCCTGGTCGGCGGTGCTGGACGGCGCCGCCCGGGTGCTGACCCGGGCGGAGGCGGTGGCGACCGGCTGGTTCGGGCCGGTGCCGGAGGCGCACCTGGGCCGGATCGGCGACGTGGTGGTGGTCTGCCGCGGCACGTACGCGGTGGTCGCCACCCGCTCGGAGAAGCCGATGGAGTCGCGGCTGGTCGCGTACCACGGCGCGGACACCGCCGCGGAGATGACCATCCCGCTGCTGGTGGTCCGCGGCTGACCCGACCCGGCCGGTCGGGCGGCGGGACTGTCGGACCGGGCGGCTAGCCTGCGGGGATGGGCCGCAGCCAGTCGTTGCCCCGGGGCGGTGATCCGCGCTTCGGGCCGGACGCCGACGACACCGGCTGTCACATCCTGCACGTCGACATGGACGCCTTCTTCGCCTCGGTGGAGGTGCGCCGCCGCCCCGAGCTGCGCGGCCAGCCGGTCGTGGTGGGCGGGATCGGTCCGCGCGGGGTGGTCAGCTCGGCCAGCTACGAGGCCCGCCGCTACGGCGTCCGCAGCGCCATGCCCACGGCCCGGGCCCGGGCGCTCTGCCCGCAGGCGGTCTACCTGCCGCCGGACTTCACCGCCTACTCGGCCGCCTCGCGGGCCGTGATGCGGATCTTCCGCGACGTCACCCCGCTGGTCGAGCCGCTCTCCATGGACGAGGCGTTCCTCGACGTGGCCGGCGCCCGGCGGCTGTTCGGCGCCCCCACCGAGATCGCCCGGCTGATCCGCCGCCGGGTCGCCGAGGAGCAGGAGCTGACCTGCTCGGTCGGGGTGGCGTCGAGCAAGTTCGTGGCCAAGCTCGGCTCCACCCGCGCCAAGCCGGACGGGCTGCTCGTGGTGCCCGCCGCCCGGGTGCTGGAGTTCCTGCACCCGCTGCCGGTGGCGGCACTGTGGGGCGTGGGGGAGCGGTCCGCCGAGGCGCTGCAACGGCTCGGCCTGCGCACCGTGGGCGACCTGGCCGAGGCGCCGCCGGGCCTGCTCCGGCGGGCGGTGGGGGAGGCGTCCGCCGGCCACCTGCACGAGCTGGCCTGGGGGCGGGACCCGCGCCGGGTCTCACCGGAGCACGTGGAGAAGTCGATCGGCGCGGAGGTCACCTTCGACACCGACGTCACCGACCCGACGGAGATCCGCCGCGCGCTGCTCGCCCTCGCCGAGAAGGCCGGCGCCCGGCTGCGCGCGGCGGGTCAGGTGGGGCGGACCGTGTCGCTCAAGGTGCGGTTGGCCGACTTCCGCACGGTCAGCCGCTCCCGCACCCTCGGCGTGCCCACCGACACCGCCCGGGAGATGTTCGACACGGCCTGGGCGCTCTGGACCGCCCTGGCCCCCGGCGACCCGGTCCGTCTGGTCGGCGTCCGGATGGAGGGGCTCGCCGCGGCGGAGGAGACGCCGCAGCAGCTCACCCTGGGCGCGCCGGAGCGCGGCTGGCGGGAGGCGGAGGCGGCGGCCGACGCGGCGGCCGCCCGATTCGGGCGGTCCGTCATAGGTCCGGCCAGTCTTCTCGCCAGGCGTGATGCCCGGCGCGACGAAAAACCGACCCGGCCGTAGGTCGTCCCGCTTTCCGACGCGCGAGCCCCCTCGTAGACTTGCGGGTAAGCAGCCGGATGGCTGCCACGGTCTGTCGGCCCGACCGGGCCGACCAACGTGACCGGGGAGGAGTGCCGTGCCGCTCTCGGAGCACGAGCAGCGGCTGTTCGAGCAGATCGAGCGGTCGCTTGCCGAGGACCCCAAATTCGCCTCGGCCGTGCGCGCCAGCGACCCGCGTTTCCACGCGCGGCGTCGCGTGCTCGTCGCTGCCGGCGTGGTCATCGTTGGTCTGGCCCTGTTGATCTACGGTGCCGTGATCAAGACGCCCCCGCTGGCCGTGGCGGGCTTCGTCGTCATGCTGGCCTCGTTGGGCTACGCGGTGCAGTCGCACCGCCGATCCCAGTCGCCCGACCTGCACGTGGTCGGCGGCACGACGAGCCGTCGTCGTCCCCGTGGCCGCAGCGGCCGCCGGGGCTCCTTCCTCGACCGGATGGAGGACCGCTGGCGGCAGCGCCCGGAGGGCCACCGCTGAGCACCTCCCGCCCCTGACGGGTGGACCCTCGCGACGGCGAATCGCCGGGCACCGCCCGGCGACCGTGGCCGCTTCCGCGCGCCCTGATCCTCCCCGATCCACGCCGCGCCCGCCGGCCCCCACGCCGCGCCCGCGCGGCGCTCGCACATCCCACCGCGCCCGCCGGCCCATGCCGCGCTCGCACGCCCCACCGCGGCGTCGATCAAGAAGTTTGCGTCGGCACGGGCCGGGTTCCTGACGCAAACCTCTTGATCGACGCGCCCTTGGAGCCGGTGCCGGCGCGCGGGGACGGGGTTGGGACCCGGTCCGGCCCGTCGGCGGGGGAGCGCCGGCGGGCGGAACCGGGTCAGCGGGCCGGTCGGCCCGCCAGGAGACGACGCGGGTTCCAGCGCAGCAGTCGCTGCCGCACCTCCCCGGTCGTGGTGACCAGTCGGGTCGAGCGGTCGGCCAGGGCGGTCCGCCAGCGCAGCAGCACCGACGGCGGCAGCAGGGCCGCCAGCAGCCGGGTACGCCGGTCCGCCCGGGCCGCGAGGGCGCCGCGCACCGACCGCAGGGCCGGGTGCAGCTCCTCGCCGGTCAGCGGGTCGCGGGCGTAGCGGGCCCGCTCCTCCGCCCGGCCCAGCAGCCGGACCCCGGTGACCGCCCCGGCGTCCTCGCCCAACGCCTCCCGGGCCAGCCGCTCGGCGGTCGTGCGGGGTGTCTCCGTCCGGTCCACCCGGACGTGGAAGTCGACAAGAGTGTCGATCAGCTCGTCCCAGGCGGCGTGCGCGTCAGCGCGGGCCCGGTCGGCGTCCACGCCGACCACGACCTCGCGCGCCTCGCCCCGCTGTCCGGGCACGGCGGCCAGGGTGGTGGCCACGGGCACGGTCGCCCGGGCGCGTCGGCGCCGGCGCAGCGCGGAGCGGCGCAGGGCCGGCACGGCGAGCAGCGCCAGCAGGGCGAGCGCCCCGGCCACCCACCACGGCCAGACCGGGTTCTGCCGGGTCGGGCCGTTGTCGCCGACGGCGAGGCCCTGGTCGGCGTCCTTGTCGAGGCGGTCCGGGTCCTCCGGGCCGGCCGAGGGGTCGGCCCCGCCGGGCGCGGCGGTGCTCCCCGGCAGGGGGGTGACCTCCTCGGGGGCGTCGGTGTCCGGCGCCCAGGCCGAGCGGACCGACCCCACGACGCTCGCCGCCGGGGTGGCGTCGAACGGCACCCAGCCGATATCCCCGCCGAAGAAGACCTCGGTCCAGGCGTGCAGGTTCCGGTTGGTCAGCACGTACGTGCCGCCGCCGGAGTTGCTGCCGTTGCTGAAGCCGAACGCCACCCGGGCCGGGATGCCGGCCGACCGGACCAGCCAGGCCATCGCCGCAGCGTACTGCTGGCAGAAGCCCACCTTGGTGGCGAGGAAGTCGGTGATGTCGTCCCCGCTGGTGCCGCCCCGGGTGGACAGCGAGTAGGTGAACCCGTTCTCCACCGAGAAGTAGTCGTAGATCGCCCGGACCTTGTCGTAGTCGTTCGTCCGGCCCTTGACCAGTTTGTCGACCAGCCGGTCGACGGCCAGGACGGAGGGCGTGACGGTCTGCTGCCGCAGCACCGCGTCGTCGGCCGGCAGGGACGGCGCCGCGCGCAGCGCCGCCGGGCTGAACGTCGAGCGGACGTAGTCGAACGAGTAGCGCTTGCCCCGGGAGTTCTCCCGGTTGGAGAAGACGATCTGGAGGTTCGAGTCGTAGAGCCAGTTGCCGCCGAGGTCCTGGGTCTTCACCGGCTCGGCGTAGATCGGCAGCAGCGGCATGTTGAGGTTCTTGCTCACCTCGACGGTGGCCCGGTAGCGCTGCTGCTCCACGCCCCGCCCGCCGTCCTCCGTCGGGTCGGGCAGGTTGCGGTTGGCCGGCTTGCCGGTGGGCACCCGCACCCGGAAGCCGTCCGGCCGCAGCTCGTCGGCGACCCCGAAGCGCAGGTAGAACGGCGCCGGCTCGTTGGTGGTGACCTTGACCAGCTCGGTCACCTCGGTCTGGTTGAGCTGGCCGCTGAGCGCGGCGAACAGGTCGATCCGGCCGGGGCTGCCGCCCTGGCCCGGCCGGCCGTTGCCGGTGCCCGTGCCGTTGCCGACGGCGCTCATCAGCCCGCCGGTCATCCCGGGTACGACCAGCGGCAGGGCCACCGCGAGGGCCACCCCGACCACGGCCAGCCGCCGGCCCGCCGCGGCCAGCGGCGACGCCTCCCAGACGTCGACGTCGCGCCCCTCGCCGGTGAACCGGCGGCCGAACCGGCGTACGCGGTCGACGTTGTCGGTGACCAGCAGCCACAGGTAGCCGCAGGCGCCCACCACGAACGGGGTGGCGGGGACGCTGTCCACGTAGACCGCCACCGGCACCGAGTAGATGGCCAGCATGGGCAGCCCGGCCAGCGCCGGCCGGCGCAGCCCGACGGAGAGCACGTCCACCACGATGGCCACCGCGCCGATGCCCAGCACGGCGAGGAAGAGCAGCGAGTCGACGTCGGGCACCTGCACGCCGTACGAGCGCATGTCGGGCAGCGAGGCGTTCAGCAGGTCGCCGAAGTGGGCGAACGTGGCCGGGGTGGGCACGAACGCGAAGAACTCGGTGCCGCCCGGGAAGACCCAGGTCAGGGCGAGCGTCAGACCGGTCAGCATGGCCAGCACCTGGCCCCACAGCGGCGCCCGGGCCAACCGGCTCAGCGCGGCCGCGCCGGCCACCACGGCCACCACGATGGCCGCCTGGATGAGCCAGGTCCAGCGCTCGAAGATCGCCGACAGCGGTGCCGCCGCCAGCAGGGTCGCCGCCGCGGCGACGAAGCCGAGGTTGCGGTGCGCGGTCACGGGTCCACCCTTCGGGTCATCGCACGCCTCCGGCCACCGTCTCGGCCAGCGCCGCCCGCAGCGCGAACCCCTGCGAACCGCGGGCCGCCTGCGGCCAGAGCACCGGCAGCCGGTTGCCGTGTTCCACCCCGATCACCCGCCAGCCGCTCTGGAGCAGGGCGAGCGCGGCGGCGCCGTGCGCGTGCTCCGCCTCGGCCCGGGCCTTCGGCGGCAGGTTCAGCCAGGTGTTGCTGTCGAGCAGGAAGCCGACGCAGGTCGCGCCGCTGGTGCGCAGCCCGGCCAGCAGCTCCGCCTCGGCGGTGCTCAACGTGCCGAGCAGCGCGATGATCAGGCCGCCGTCGGCCCGCTGCCGGACCTGCTGCACCAGCGTGGTGAGCTCGCCGCGCCTGTCCAGGTGCACCTCGGCGAGGTGGTCCAGGAGCACGCCCTCGCCGCCGGCCTCGGTGGCGTCCACGTCCGCGCCGGAGCCGGTGACCAGCCGCAGCTTGTAGCCGGCCTGGCGCAGGTGCACGGCGACGCTGGCGGCGGTGGAGACGGCCCACTCGAAGCTCGACGTGGGCCCCTCGCCCCGGTGCGCGGCGGCGCGGGTGTCCAGCACCACGGTGGCCCGGCTCTCCCAGGGCTGCTCCTCCCGGCGCACCATGAGCTCGCCGGTGCGGGCCGTCGACTTCCAGTGCACCCGCCGCAGGTCGTCGCCCATCCGGTACTCCCGGGTGGCCGCGTCGTCCTCGCCGTGCACCGCCACCGACCGGGCCCGGCTGTCGCCGCTGCCCGCGTACTCGCCGGGGAGGCGGACCGAGGGCAGCGGGGTGACCTGCGGGATCACCGTGAGGTGGTCGGTGCTGGGGAAGGCCCGGCTCAGCTCGCACAGTCCGAACGGGTCGGTCAGCCGGATCACCAGCGGGCCGACCTCGTAGCGGCCGCGCACGTCGGCGCGGACCGTGTAGGCCACCGAGCTGGCCTGGTGGGCGCCAAGGCGCTCCAGCACCACCCGCGGCCGGCTGCCGAGCGCGTAGGGCAGCCGGTCCTCCAGCAGCAGGGTGCCGGTGGGCAGCCGGGACAGGTTCTGCAGCCGCAGCACCACCCGGGAGCTGGCCCCGACCGGCACCCGGTGCGGCTCCAGCGACCGGTTGCAGGCGAGCTTGTAGCGGCTGCGCCCGACGTAGGCGGCCGCGAGCAGCGGCAGGATGGCGAGCAGGACGGCCACCCGGAGCAGGTCCTTCTCGCCCAGGATGGCGGCGGAGATCGCGGCGGCGACCGCGGCCGCCAGGAACGAGCGGCCGCGGGTGGTCAGCCCTCGCAGCCCGTCGCGCACCTCACGGCCTCCGCGGCTCGTACGGCCCGCGACCGTTGCCCGTGCCGCCGGGCCGGGTGTCGTACGGGGAGCGCTTGCGGTCGTGCGGGAGCGGGAGGCGGTGCACCAGCTCGGCGACGATCGCGTCGGTGGTGCGCCGGGCCAGCTGCGCGTCGGCGGTCGGGATGATGCGGTGCGCCAGCACCGGCACCGCGAGGGCCTGGAGGTCGTCCGGGAGGACGTAGTCACGGCCCTCCAGGGCCGCCACCGCGCGGGCGGTGCGCAGCAGCTGGAGGGTGGCCCGCGGGGACGCGCCGAGCCGCAGGTCGGGGGCCTCGCGGGTGGCGGTCACCAGGTCGATCGCGTACTGCTTCACGGCGTCGGCGACGTGCACCTGCCGGACGTGGCCGATCAGCCGGCGGACGATGGCCGCGTCGGAGACCGGCCGCAGCTCGTTCAGCGGGTCGGTGCCGCCGTGGCCGTCCAGCATGGCCAGCTCGGCGTTCGGGTCGGGGTAGCCCATCGCGATCCGGGCGGTGAACCGGTCGCGCTGCGCCTCCGGCAGCGGGTAGGTCCCCTCCATCTCGATCGGGTTCTGCGTCGCGACCACCATGAACGGGGTCTGCAGCTGGTAGGTCACGCCGTCGACGGTGACCTGCCGCTCCTCCATGCACTCCAGCAGCGCCGACTGGGTCTTCGGCGAGGCCCGGTTGATCTCGTCGCCGACCACCAGGTTGGCGAAGACCGCGCCCGGGCGGAACTCGAAGTCGTGCGTCTCCTGGTTGTAGACGCTGACCCCGGTGACGTCGCTGGGCAGCAGGTCCGGGGTGAACTGGATCCGGCGCACGGAACAGTCGATCGACCGCGCCATGGCCTTGGCCAGCTTGGTCTTGCCGACGCCGGGGACGTCCTCGATCAGCAGGTGGCCCTCGGCGAGCAGCACCGCGAGGGCGAGCCGGACGGTGGCCGTCTTGCCCTCGATGACCTGCTCGATGTTGGCCACGATGGCCTCGCTGGCGGCGCGGAACTCGTCGTGCGGCAGCAGACCGCCCACCTCGTCCCAGGTCTGTTGTGTCACGGGCCTCCTCCTCGTCGCCGGAACGGCAGCTCTGTATAGAGCACCTGGACCCGCCGTTGGGTTCGCGACGCCGAGCCTCGTCTGCCGCAAAAATCTCACTGGCCTCTCAGGCTAACCATGTTTCTCGTTGTCGCCGACCCCCGCAGGCGGTCGGCCGGTTACGCCCGGAATATTCGCCGGACCGGGGGACGCGTGACCGGCTCGCGGGCGGGTAGCCGCGTCCCGGTTCCTGTCGCGAGGGCGCCGGGAAGGGGAGGTGGGCCGTGCGGCAGGATCGGAAGATCTACGGCGACACCGGTGACGGCGGGGTCCGGCTCGGCGGCGGCGCGACCTCCAGCCCGGACTACTGCAAGGAGGCGGTGATCTTCAACGCCAAGCAGTGCTGGGGGTTCGTCACCGACACCGAGCGGTTCGCCAGGCCCGCGCCGTACCCGTCGAGGTGACCCCGCCGGGCCGCGCCGTCCCACCTGGCGGCAACGGGCGCGAGGCGCGACCGCCCGGCGGGGTACACTGCCGGTCATGGCCGGAGTCTTCCTGCTTCTTACCGAGCCGTGCTGATGCGCTGAGCGCGCGACAGCACGGCGGCCCCTCCTGCGCGAGGGGCTTTTTTGTGCCCGCAGCAGACCGCCCATATCCGACATGACCCGCGCCGAGGAGACGCCATGAGTGAGGCAGCCGCACCGGCGACCGACATCCCCCCGTTCCGGTACACCGCCGCCCTGGCCGAGGAGATCGAGCACCGCTGGCAGGACACCTGGGAACGGGAGGGCACCTTCCACGCGCCGAACCCGGCCGGTCCGCTGGCCGACCCGGGCCACCCGCGGGCGGGCGCCGAGAAGCTGTACGTGCTGGACATGTTCCCCTACCCGTCCGGCGCCGGCCTGCACGTCGGCCACCCGCTGGGCTACATCGGCACCGACTGCTACGCCCGCTACCAGCGGATGGCGGGGCGCAACGTGCTGCACGCGATGGGCTTCGACGCGTTCGGCCTGCCCGCCGAGCAGTACGCGGTGCAGACCGGCACCCACCCGCGGACCACCACCGAGGCCAACATCGAGCGGTACAAGGCGCAGCTGCGCCGGCTGGGGCTGGGCCACGACGAGCGGCGCTCGGTCGCCACCATCGAGACCGACTTCTACCGCTGGACCCAGTGGATCTTCCTGCAGATCTTCAACTCCTGGTACGACGCGGACGCGCGCAAGGCCCGCCCGGTCGCCGAGCTGATCGCCGAGTTCGAGGGGGGCACCCGCCCCACCCCGGACGGCCGGCCGTGGGCCGAGCTGACCGTGGGCGAGCGGCGGAGGATCGTCGACGACCACCGGCTGGCGTACGTGTCGGAGGCGCCGGTGAACTGGTGCCCGGGGCTGGGCACCGTGCTGGCCAACGAGGAGGTCACCGCCGACGGCCGCTCCGAGCGGGGCAACTTCCCGGTCTTCAAGCGCAACCTGAAGCAGTGGATGATGCGGATCACCGCGTACGGTGACCGGCTGCTGGCGGACCTGGACACGCTGGACTGGCCCGAGCCGATCAAGCTGCAGCAGCGCAACTGGATCGGCCGGTCGACCGGCGCGCACATCGACTTCCCGACCGAGCGCGGCCCGGTCCGGGTGTTCACGACCCGGCCGGACACCGTCTTCGGCGCCACCTACATGGTGCTGGCCCCCGAGCACGAGCTGGTCGACGTGCTGGTGCCGGCCACCTGGCCGGCCGGGACGAAGGACGCCTGGACCGGCGGGCACGCCAGCCCGCGGGCCGCCGTCGAGGCGTACCGGAAGGCCGCCGCGGCCAAGACGGACGTGGAGCGGCAGGCGGACACCAAGGAGAAGACCGGCGTCTTCGTCGGCGCCTGGGCGACCAACCCGGTCACCGGCGGGCAGGTCCCGATCTTCATCGCCGACTACGTGCTGGCCGGCTACGGCACCGGCGCGATCATGGCGGTGCCGGCCCAGGACGAGCGGGACTGGGAGTTCGCCGAGGTCTTCGACCTGCCGATCGTGCGCACCGTGCAGCCGGCGGAGGGCTTCGCCGGCAAGGCGTGGACCGGGGACGGCCCGGCGATCAACAGCGCGGCACCCGACCGCGGCCTGGATCTGAACGGCCTGGGGGTCGCCGACGCCAAGGCCCGGATCATCGAGTGGCTGGAGGCCAACGGGCACGGCGCCGGCGCGGTCACCTGGCGGCTGCGGGACTGGCTGTTCTCCCGGCAGCGCTACTGGGGCGAGCCCTTCCCGATCGTCTACGACGAGACCGGGGCGCCGATCGCGCTGCCCGAGTCGATGCTGCCGGTCGAGCTGCCCGAGGTCGAGGACTTCTCGCCGAAGACGTTCGACCCGGAGGACGCCGGCAGCAACCCGGAGACCCCGCTGTCCCGGCGGCGCGACTGGGTGGAGGTGGAGCTGGACCTGGGTGACGGGCCGAAGCGCTACACCCGGGAGACCAACGTGATGCCGCAGTGGGCCGGCTCCTGCTGGTACGAGCTGCGCTACCTGGACCCGACCGACTCGGCGCGGTTCGCCGAGCCGGAGAACGAGGCGTACTGGATGGGCCCGCGCGCGGCCGGCGACTGCGGGGGCACCGACCTGTACGTGGGCGGCGCCGAGCACGCCGTGCTGCACCTGCTGTACGCCCGCTTCTGGCACAAGGTGCTGTACGACCTGGGCCACGTCTCCTCGTTCGAGCCGTTCCGCCGGCTGTTCAACCAGGGCATGATCCAGGCGTACGCGTTCACCGACCCGCGCGGCGCCTACGTGCCCGCCGAGGAGGTCGTCGAGGTCGACGGCCGGTGGTTCCACGGCGACACCGAGGTCACGCGCGAGTACGGCAAGATGGGCAAGTCCCTGAAGAACGTCGTCACCCCGGACGACATGTGCGCGGCCTACGGCGCGGACACCTTCCGGGTCTACGAGATGTCGATGGGCCCGCTGGAGGTGTCCCGCCCCTGGGAGACCCGGGCGGTGGTCGGCTCGTACCGGTTCCTGCAGCGGGTCTGGCGGGCGGTCGTCGACGAGCAGACCGGCGCGCTGCGGGTCACCGACGCGCCGGCCGACGAGGCCACCCGGCGGCTGCTGCACAAGGTCATCGACGGGGTCCGCGCGGACATGGAGGGGATCCGGTTCAACACCGCGATCGCCAAGCTGATCGAGCTGACCAACGGGCTGACCCGGCTGGCGGAGACCCCGCGCGAGGTGGCCGAGCCGCTGGTGCTGATGGTGGCGCCGTTCGCCCCGCACATCGCCGAGGAGCTGTGGCGGCGGCTGGGCCACGACACCTCGCTGGCGTACGCGGACTTCCCGACCGCCGATCCGGCGCTGCTGGTCGCCGACACGGTGACCTACCCGGTGCAGGTCAACGGCAAGGTCCGGGGCCGGGTCGAGGTGGCCGCCGACGCGTCCGAGGACGACGTGCGGTCGGCCGCGCTGGAGGCGGTCGCCGGCGCGCTGGCCGGCAAGGAGCCGCGCAAGGTCATCGTGGTGAAGGGCCGGATGGTCTCGGTCGTCGCCTGACCCGCCCGCTCACTGAGGCGCGTCCCCTGCCCGGGGGCGCGCCTCAGCCGGCGTGCAGCACCGCCTCGACCGTCGCGCGGTGCCGGAGCAGCCATCCGTGCCAGCCGCGTACCGCGTCGACAGCACCCGCCGCGCGGAGCCGGCGCATGCCCGGCTCGTCCCGGTCCGCGCCGGCGTCGATGCCCCGCCAGGTGCCGTCGAGCTGGTCGAGCATGACGGCGACCAGCTCGCCCCGGGGCAGGGACACCGCGGAGCCGGCCGCCTCGTAGGCGTCGCAGAGCAGCCGGCAGCGCCGGGCCAGCTCGGCCGGGTCGGCGTCCCCACCCAGCGCGGCCCAGTGCCAGCCGGCGAACGCCACGTCGCCACGTCCTCGATCCGCCGGCCCGGCCCGGCCAGGTCCCAGTCCAGGAAGGCCACCGGCACCGGCCCGGCCGGCGAGTCCCGGTAGACCGTGTTCTTCGGCGACAGGTCCCGGTGGCAGACCGTCTCCGCGTCGCCGGCCAGCGGGCTGCCGGCGCAGGCGTCGTGCAACGCCCGGATGAGGCCGGCCAGCCGGGTGAGCGCGGGGTCGGCGAAGAAGGCCGGATCCTCCCGGTCCCGCCAGGGCACCCGCCCGTCGAGGTGGGTCAGCACCTGCCGGCCCCGCTCGTCCACCCCGAGGTAGCCGGGCGCCAGGCCCGGCGCGGCGGCGGCCAGGTGCCGCAGCAGCGCCACCCCGAACTCGGCGCGGGTCGGGGGAGTGCGGCGTACCGTGTCGCCGATCCGGACCACCTCGGTGACGAAGCCGCCGGGCAGCCGCTCCTCCGCGGCGGCCATCTCAGCTCGGGCCCAGCCGGCGCTGCCGCTCCGCCCGCCACCAGCGGTGGATGATGAGCACGCTGGCGATCAGGCCGAGGCTGGCCGGGGCGGCCGCGTACCAGTTGACCGAGCCGGGGGAGCTGACCGCCGCGCCGATGGCCGCGTAGCCGATCGCGGTGGGGGCGGAGGCGATCACGCTGCCGGCCAGGAACGGCAGCACGCGCGCCCCGGTGGTGCCGTAGCCGTAGCTGACCAGTCCGAACCCGGCGATCGGCAGCAGCCGGACGGTGATCACGCCGAGCACGCTCTGCCGCGCGAACCAGCCGTCCAGCCGGGCCAGCCGGCCGCGGACCCGCTCGGCGACGAACTGCCGGCCGAGCAGGCGACCGACCGCGAAGCCGATGGCCGCGGCGAGCAGCGCCGCGCCGAGGGCGTACGCGGCGCCCTGCGCCGGGCCGAAGATCGCGCCGGCGGCCAGCGTGACGAAGGTACGCGGGACCAGGGCCACGAGCAGCAGCGCGCCGCCCACCACGGCGACGGCCGGGGCGTACCCGCCGAGCGAGTGCGCCAGCCGGGGCAGGTCGCGCGGGTCCGGGTGGGGGACCAGCAGCAACGTGACGCCGAACCCGGCGAGCAGCAGGAGCAGCAGCGCGAACCGGCGCGCCGACGGCTGCCGGAGCAACCGGGCGAACCGGCGGGATCGTCGCCGCCACGGCCGGGCGGCGCCGGTCATGCCCTCGCGGCGGCGGCCACGGCGGTGCGGCGCTCGGACCGGAGCCGGTCGGCCCAGGTGTCGTCGAGCGGGGGGAGCTGGTGGATGCCGGTCGCCCAGCGCAGCAGGAGGTCGGCGAGGGCGGGGTTGCGGGCCAGCGCGGGGCCGTGCGAGTAGGTGCCGAGCAGCTTGCCCCGCCAGGCGCCCTCGGTGGTCCCGTCGTTGCCGACCCCGGTGGTCACCCGGGCCACCGGCGACACGCCGGGGCCGAGGTGGGTCCGCCCGCCGTGGTTCTCGAACCCGGTCAGGTACGGGATGCCCAGCCGCGGGTCGACCTCGCCGGCCAGCTCGCCGACCGCCCGGGTGGGACCCCGGTCGGAGGAGATGTCCAGCAGCTCCAGCCCCGTGCAGCGGGTGCCCTTGGCGAAGAAGGAGGTGCCGAGCAGCTGGTAGCCGGCGCAGACGCCGAACACCACCGAGCCCTGGGCCACCGCGCGGTGCAGGCCGCCGTCGGCGATCAGCCGCTGGGCGCCCAGCGCCTGCGGGCCGTCCTCGCCGCCGCCGATGAGGTAGATGTCGGCGGTGGCGGGCAGCCGCTGGTCGGAGCGGACCTCCAGCACCTCGACCGGCATGCCGCGCAGCTGGGCGCGGCGGGCCAGGATCAGCGCGTTGCCCCGGTCGCCGTAGGTGGACAGCAGGTCCGGGTAGATCCAGACGATGCGCAGGCTCTCAGTTGACACGGTCCAGCTCCGCTCGGATGTCCTGGAATGCGGTGTAGTTGGCGATGACCTCCAGCCGGCCCGGCGGCACCGCCCGGACCGCGTCGTCGAAGGTCCGCACGTGCTGGAACGGCACGCCGTTGACGTCGAGCCGGACGGCGAGGTCGTACGCCCGGTCGCCGGTGATCAGCACCTGCCGGCCGCGCAGCGGCGAGAAGTCGACGTCGAAGAGCCAGGAGGTGTCCAGCCCGTCGGGGTCGCGCGCGTTGATGGAGAGCAGTGTGGGCGCGACGTCGGCCATGTCGAACGCCTCCAGCCAGCTGGCCGGGTTCTTGGCCAGCAGCAGCCGGATGTTGCGCCCGTCCCGGTCGACCTGGGCGTAGCGGCCGGCCACCGAGGTGACCGCGCCGAGCCGGGAGACGGCGTCCACGGGACGTACCCCGAACTCGGCGGCGACCGCCAGGGCGGTGGCCGCGTTGCCGAGGTTGACCTTGCCGGGGAGCTGGAGCTGCACCTTGTGCCAGGCGCCGGTGGGGTCGAGCACCCCGTCGTCCTCGACCGTCCACTGCGGCTGGGGGCGGCGCAGCGGGCAGCCGGTGCACCACCACTGCTCGCCTGAGCGCTGGATGGTGGAGCCGCACTCGGGGCAGACCCAGGAGTCGTCGTGCCACCGCTGGCCGGCGCTGAACCAGGTGACGTGCGGCGGGACGTGGCCGCGGGACGGGTCGGCGGGCGGGGTGGCGGCCCAGACCACCATGGGGTCGTCGGCGTTGGCGACCACCCGCAGGTCGGGGTGCCGGACCAGCGCGGCGCGCCAGAGCTGCGCCATCATGGCGACCTCCTTGGCCCGGTCGAGCTGGTCGCGGGAGAGGTTGAGCAGCGCCACCACGTGCGGCTCGGTGGCGTCCAGCACCTGGGCGAGGTAGTGCTCGTCCACCTCGAGCACCGCGTAGGGGGTGCTGCCGGCCTTGGCCAGCGCCGAGGTGTGCCCGGTGGGCATGTTGGCGCCGAAGGAGTTGGTGGCGACCCGGCCGAGCACCCCGACGGCGGCGGTGGTGAGCCGGGTGGTGGTGGTCTTGCCGTTGGTGCCGGACACCAGGGCGATGGCGCGGCCGGTCGAGAGGTGCGCCAGCAGGTCCGGGTCGATCTTGAGGCCGATCCAGCCGCCGATCACGGAGCCGTCGCCACGGCCCGCGGCGCGCGACAGCGCCGCGGCGGTCCGCGACACGGAGCTGGCCACCTTTGCCCGCAGGGGCATCTTCGCGTCCGTCACCCGAGCGAGGTTACCGGACCACCGGGCCCACCAGATCGCCGCCGACGGCGATCCGTTCGGCCGGGGACGGCCGGCGGACGGTCAGCGCGGGTTCGGCCGGACGGAGTCGATCTATGTCGGGAAGCGGACCGCCGGCGGGGCGCGCCGGACCCCTCCACTCCGCCCCACCCCCGTTGACGTGCTGTTTTGCGCGCGGAAACGCCGCGCCGCGCGGGCGTTTCCGGTTGCAGGTGGAGGGAAGTGGAGTAGAGTGGGGCGCGATGGTGAGGCCGGGAGGGCCGCACCGGCCCGGGGGGTCAGCGGCGCCGCGAACGCCGCTCAGGGCGAGGGGGTTGGGCCGATGTTCCTCGGCACCCACACTCCGCGCCTGGACGACAAAGGCCGGTTGATCCTTCCGGCGAAGTTCCGGGACGAGCTGGCGGGGGGTGTCGTGATCACCAAAGGGCAGGAGCGCTGCCTCTACGTCTTCCCGATGCCCGAGTTCCAGCGGATCGCCGACCAGTTGCGCGCGCAGCCGATGACGAGCAAGGCGGCCCGGGCCTACAGCCGGGTCTTCTTCGCCAGCGCGCACGACGAGGTGCCGGACAAGCAGGGACGGGTCACCATCCCCGGGCACCTCCGGTCGTACGCCGCTCTCGACCGCGACCTGGTCGTGATCGGGGCGAGCACCCGGGTGGAGATCTGGGACAGGGCGGCCTGGGAGGCCTACCTCGCGGAGAGCGAAGACGACTTCGCCGACATCGAGGAGGGGGTGCTGCCCGGCGGTCTGTAGGGCGTGACGGCGCCCGACGTACTGCGAGATCTCCAGCCGCTTTCGAGTTCCTGGCACCCCTTCCCCGGTGCCAGGCGCACGATCCGATACGGAGGGCCGCGGCCTCCGGCGGGCGGGGAGCGGATGGGGATCTGGCGGTATGGCGAGGCGTCGTGGCGACGACGGACACAGGGACGGATACGGGTTTCAACCAGTGGGGGTCGAGATGGGGGAGCTACGCGGCACGCACGTGCCGGTGCTGCTTGAGCGGTGTCTCGAGTTGCTGGCCCCCGCACTGGGCCGGCCCGGCCGCACCGTCCACGTCGACGCCACGCTCGGCCTGGCCGGGCACGCCGAGGCGGTGCTCGAGGCGCACCCGGACACCGTGCTGATCGGCCTGGACCGGGACACCGAGGCCCTCGCCCACGCGCGGGTCCGGCTTGCCCGGTTCGCCGACCGGATCCACCTGGAGCACGCCGTCTACGACGAGCTGCCCGAGGTGCTCGACCGGCTCGGCTACCCGGCGATCGACGGGATCCTGTTCGACCTCGGCGTCTCGTCCCTGCAACTGGACGCGCCCGACCGTGGGTTCGCCTACGCGCAGGACGCGCCGCTGGACATGCGGATGGACCAGACCCGGGGGGTGACCGCCGAGGAGGTGGTCAACACCTACTCCCACCCGGACCTGGCCCGGGTGCTGCGGGTGTACGGCGAGGAGAAGTTCGCCGGGAGGATCGCCTCGGCGATCATCCGCGAGCGCGAGCGCGCGCCGATCACGTCGTCGGCGCGACTGGCCGAGCTGGTCAGGGAGAGCATTCCGGCACCAGCCCGACGAACCGGGGGACACCCGGCAAAGAGAACGTTTCAGGCTTTACGGATCGAGGTAAACAGGGAGCTGGCAGCGCTGGAGACGGCGCTGCCGGCCGCTCTCGACAAGCTCACCGTGGGCGGCCGCATGGTGGTCCTGTCCTACCACTCGCTGGAGGACCGGCTCACCAAGCAGGCGCTCGCCGACCGGGTCCGCAGCAAGGGCCCGGTCGACCTCCCGGTCGAACTGCCCGGGTCGGGTCCGACGTTCCGGCTGCTCAGCCGGGGCGCGGAGCTGCCCGGGGAGGCCGAGGTCGTCGCGAACCCGCGCGCCGCCTCGGTGCGGCTGCGGGCCGCGGAACGGCTCGACCCGGAGGCGGCCCGGCAGGGGCGTACCGACCGCGAACGGTACCGCCGCCGGGTGAAGGCGATGCACCAACCGGGGACGGGGTCACCGGGGTCCGCGACGGACCCGCGGTCGGCGCCGGGGGACGGGAACGGGACGGACGAAGAGGGGGAGGGGACATGAACGTCAACCAGCGCGACGGCCGGGACACCGGCATCGGGCAGCGCGCACCGCGGTCGGGGGGCCGGACCGCGGCGCAGCGTGCCCCGCGCACCACGTCGACGGTGGCGGCCGACCGGCCCGACCGCCGGGGGGAGACTCGCGCCCGGGGGGCGCGCGAGTTCCCCACCCAGGGCAGCGCCGCGCTGCGGCCGGCCGAGCGCACGAAGGCCACCGGCACGACCTCGCCGCGGCTGCGGGTCGCCCCGCCGCCGCCGGTCCGCGTGCCGCGGGCGCCGTTCGTCGGGCTCATCCTGGTGCTCGTGGTCGGCGGGGTGCTCGGCATCCTGGCGGTCAACACCAAGATCAACGAGAACGCCTTCAAGCTGGAGAAGCTCCAGCAGCAGCAGGCCAAGCTCGACGTCGACCAGCAGCAGCTGGAGAAGGAGATCGCCGACCAGAAGGCGCCGGGCAACCTGACCGCCAACGCCCGCAAGCTGGGCTTGGTCGACTCGGACGAGCTGGCCTACATCCGGCTGCCGGACGGGAAGGTGATCGGCGTTCCGCACCCCGTCGAGGGCGCGCCGGCGATCACCAGCCAGCAGGGCAACGGAGGCTGAGCAGTGCCGCCGAGATCGGATGAACCGCGCCGGGACGCCACGGGCTCCCGGCGCGGCTCGTCCCGGGGGACGGAGCCCCGGGAGCCGGGCGTCGGCGGGATCTCCGACGCCCGGGCGTACACGCCGCGGGGCCGGACCATCCGCGAGGGCGGCGGCGCGGCCCGGACGGGTGGCGGCGCCGAGCAGCGGCGTACCCCGCGCAGCAGCCGCTCCGGTGACCCGTTCCGGCCGGCGCTCCAGGTGCTCGACGGCGGCCGGACCGGGGCGACCCGCGCCGGCCGCCGGGAGAGCGCCGCCGGCGGCCGGGCCGGCGTGGTGCGGACCGTGTCCACCCGGCCGGTGCGCGAGCCGTTCGACGACGACGAGGCGCCGGCCCCGCGCCGCCGGCCCGGGCCCCGGCGCCCCGCGCGGCCGGCCGCCGCCCGGCGGCCGGTCCGCAAGCCGCGCCGCCCGCCGAAGCTCGCCGACCCGCGCCGCCGGCTGCGCCTCGGCACGCTGCTCGTGCTGGCGCTCTTCACCAGCATCGGCATCCGGCTGGTCTTCCTCCAGACCGTGAGCACCCCGGCGTACGCCGACGGCGGGCTCGCCAACCGGCTCGCCGTGGTCGAGCTGCCCGCCCCGCGCGGGGCGATCTACGACCGCACCGGCGCCCCGCTGGCGCACAGCGTCGAGGCGCGGTACGTCTTCGCCGACCCCACCCAGGTCAAGGACCCGGTCGCCACCGCCCGGGTGCTCTCCCCGCTGCTCGGCGTGCCCGCCTCGGAGCTGGCCGGGAAGATGAAGCCCCGCAAGCTGCCCGGCGGCGGCTGGTCGCAGTTCGAGTACCTGGCCCGCGGCGTCGACATCGACCGGGCCAAGCAGATCGTGGCGGCGGACCTGGCCGGCATCGGGGTGCACCGCGACGAGCGGCGCGAGGTGCCCGGAGGCGACCTGGCCGCCAACCTCATCGGCTTCGTCAGCCAGGACATGAACGGCCTCGAAGGGCTGGAGGCCAAGTACGACGAGGTGCTCGAGGGCAAGGCCGGCCGGAAGCGGTACGAGGTGGGCCAGGGTGACCTGGCCGCGCCCATCCCGGGCGGCTACAGCCAGACCACCCCGGCCCAACCGGGCAGCTCCCTGGAGCTGACGATCGACCGCGACCTCCAGTTCAAGACGCAGCGGATCCTCTCCGACGGGATGGCCCGGACCCGGGGCAGCGTCGGCGCCGCGGTCGTCATCGAGATCGGCACCGGCGACGTGCTGGCCCAGGCCAGCTTCCCCACCTACAACGCCGCCGACCCCACCAAGGTCAACTCCCCGGCCGACCGCGAGGACGCGGCCACCAGCTTCATCGTCGACCCGGGCTCGATCCACAAGGCGATCACCTACGGCGCCGCCCTCCAGGAGGGCGTGATCACGCCGGACACCGCCTTCCCGGTGGCCAACAGCATCCAGAAGGGCGACACCACCTTCCGGGACACCCACCCGGCCGACGGGCGGAAGATGAGCATCCCGGGGATGCTCGCCTTCTCGTCCAACGTCGGCACCATCGAGATCGCCGACAAGCTGGGCCCCGACCGGCTGATCGACTACCAGAAGCGGTTCGGGCTGGGCCAGCCCACCGGCGAGGGCATGCCCGGGGAGGCCGCGGGCCGGCTGCTCCCGGCCGACCAGTGGAGCGACTCGTCGCACGGGTCGGTGCCGATCGGGCACAGCGTGGACGCCACCCCGTTGCAGATGGCCGCCGCGTACGCCGCCATCGCCAACGACGGCACGTACGTCCAGCCACACCTGATCAGGAACGTGATCGGCCCGGACGGGAAGAAGACGCCCGGGGCCGCCCCGGTCACCCGGTCGGTGCTCAGCCCGGCCAACGCGGCCGCGCTGCGCCGCATGCTGGAGGCGGTCACCACGGTCGACGACCCGCAGGACGGGCGGGCCACCGGCCTGGCCGCCGCGGTGCCCGGCTACCGGGTGGCCGGCAAGACCGGCACCGGCCTGCGCTACGACAACGGCAAGCTCCAGCCCGGCGAGGTCGGCTCGTTCATCGGGATGGCCCCGGCGGAGAAGCCGCGGTACGTGGTGGCGGTCTTCGTCTGGAGCCCCGGCGGCGAGGGTGGGGCGGTGGCCGCACCGGCCTTCCGGGAGATGATGGGCTTCACCCTCCGGCACTACCGGGTGCCGCCCTCCGCGACCGACAGGTCCCCGAAGTTCGAGGTCTTTCCGCACTGAGCGGGCAGGGCGGGACATCATCGGTGGGTGGCGACGAACCACCGGGGCGGCTGTGCGGTCGGAACCGGACGACCGGGTAGGGTCTGACGCCGTGCCCGGCAATCCACGTCCCGCCACCGTGAATCCCGTCCGGCTCGGCGATCTCGCCGCCCGGCTGGCCGTCGCGCCGCCGGAGGGGGCCGCCGAGGTGGCCGTCACCGGGGTGACCCACGCCAGCCAGGAGGTCCGCCCCGGCGACCTGTACGCGGCCCTGCCCGGGGCCCGCCGGCACGGCGCGGAGTTCGCCGCCGCGGCCGCCGGAGCGGGCGCCGTGGCCCTGTTGACCGACCCGGCCGGCGTCGCGCTGGCCGCCGACGCGGGCCTGCCCGTGCTGGTCGTCGACGACCCCCGGGCGGTGCTCGGCGAGGTCGCCGCCACCGTCTACGGCGACCCGACCGCCGGGCTGACCATGATCGGCGTGACCGGCACCGCCGGCAAGACCTCCACGAGCTACCTCATCGAGTCCGGGCTGCGCGCCGCCGGACACACCACGGGCCTCATCGGCACGGTGGAGACCCGCCTCGGCGACCTGGTCATCGACAGCGTCCGGACCACCCCGGAGGCGACCGACCTGCACGCCATGCTGGCGGTGGCCCGCGAGCGCGGGGTGGACACCGTGGTCATGGAGGTGTCCAGCCACGCCCTGGCCATGGGCCGGGTCGGCGGGGTCCGGTTCGACGTGGGCGGCTACACCAACTTCGGCTCCGACCACCTGGACTTCCACGCCGACGAGGCGGACTACTTCGCCGCCAAGGCGAAGCTGTTCGACGGGCGCTGCCGGGTCGAGGTGCTCAACCACGACGACCCGGCGCTGCGGCCCCTGCGCAAGCCGGCGACGGTGACCTACTCGGCGGCCGGCGACCCGGGCGCCACCTGGTGGGCCGACGGGATCGGCGGCGAGGGCTACGCGCAGCACTTCACCGTCCACGGCCCGGACGGGGTGACCCTGCCCACCGGGGTGGCGCTGCCCGGCCGGCACAACGTGGCCAACGCCCTGCTGGCCGTCGCCATCCTGGTCGCCGTCGGGGTCGACCCGGCCACGGCGGCCCGCGGGGTGGCCGCCTGCGGCGGGGTGCCCGGCCGGCTGGAACTGGTCAGCGGGGACGCCCCGGTGCGCGGGGTGGTCGACTACGCGCACAAGGCGAACGCCATCGAGGCGGTCCTCGTGGCGCTGCGGGACCTGACCGACGGCCGGCTGATCTGCGTGCTGGGCGCCGGCGGCGACCGGGACCGGGGCAAGCGGCCGGTGATGGGCGCCGCCGCCGCGCGGGGCGCCGACGTGGTGCTGGTGACCGACGACAACCCGCGCACCGAGGACCCGGCCGCGATCCGGGCCGAGGTGCTGGCCGGCGCGTACGCGGCGGGCGCCGGCGCGCGGATCATCGAGGCGCCCGGCCGGCGGGCCGCCATCGAGGAGGCGGTCCGGGTGGCCGAACCGGGGGACATCGTGGCGCTGCTGGGCAAGGGGCAGGAACGCGGCCAGGAGGTCAACGGCGAGGTGCTGCCGTTCGATGACCGGGTGGAGCTGGCGGGGGCGCTGCGCGCCCGCTTCGGCGACCTGGTGGGGCAGCGATGATCCCGCTGACCCTGGCCGAGGTGGCCGCCGCGGTCGGCGGCCGGCTGGTCGCCGCCGACCCGGACGCCCGGGTGACCGGCTCGGTGGAGTTCGACTCCCGCAAGGTCACCCCCGGTGGCCTCTTCGTCGCCTTCCCCGGTGAGAAGGTGGACGGGCACGACTACGCGGCCGGCGCGGTCGGGGCCGGCGCGGTGGCCGTGCTCGGCACCCGCGAGGTGCCCGGCGTGCCCATGGTGCTGGTCGGCGACGCGCTCGACGCCATGGGGCGGCTGGCCCGCGCCGTGGTCGACCGGCTGCCCGGGCTGACCGTGATCGGGCTGACCGGCTCCTCCGGCAAGACCACCACCAAGGACCTGATCGCCCAGCTCGCCGTCCGGCTCGGCCCGACCGTCGCGCCGCCCGGCTCGTTCAACAACGAGCTGGGGCACCCGTACACGGCGTTGCAGGCCGGCCCGGAGACCCGCTACCTCGTGATGGAGAAGGGCGCCCGCGGGGTGGGGCACATCCGCTACCTCTGCGACGTGGTGCCGCCGCGGATCTCCGTGGTGCTCAACGTCGGGGTGGCGCACCTCGGCGAGTTCGGCTCGGTGGAGACCATCGCGCTGGCCAAGGGCGAGCTGGTCGAGGCGCTGCCCGCCGACGGCCTGGCCGTGCTCAACGCCGACGACCCGCGGGTCGACGCCATGGCGGCGCGCACCGAGGCCCGCGTGGTCCGGTACGGCGAGTCCGAGCGGGCCGACGTGCGCGCGGTGGACGTGACGGTGGACGGGCGGGGCCGGCCGTCGTACACCCTCGTCACGCCGGAGGGGAGCGCGCCGGTGCGGCTCGGCCTGACCGGTCGGCACCAGGTGTCCAACTCGCTGGCCGCCGCGGCGGTCGCCCGGGAGCTGGGGCTGCCCCTGGCCGACCTGGCGGTGGCCCTGGGCGAGCTGGGCCTGGTCTCCACCCGCCGGATGGACGTGTTCGAACGCCCCGACGGGGTGACCGTGATCGACGACTCGTACAACGCCAATCCGGCCTCCACCGGCGTGGCGCTGCGGGCGCTGGCCAGCATGCGGGGGACGGGGCGTACCGTCGCGGTGCTCGGCTACATGGCCGAGTTGGGCGACTTCGAACGGGAGGGACACCAGCAGGTCGGCCGGCTCGCGGCCGAGCTGGGGGTCGACCGGCTGCTCGTGGTGGGCGAGCCGGCGGCGCCGATCCACGAAGGCGCGACAGCGGTAGGCAACTGGGGAGGAGAGTCGGTGCTGCTCACCGATCAGGCGGCGGCCGTCGAGGTGCTGCGGAGCGAGCTACGTCCGGGTGACGTGGTGCTGGTGAAGGGCTCCCGGTACCGCACCTGGGAGGTGGCGGACGCGCTGCGCGCGGACGCCACGAAGGGACCGGCCGCATGAGGGCGGTGATCGTCGCCATCGGGGTCGCCTTCCTGGTCTCGCTCTTCTGCACCCCGATCGCGATCAAGGTGTTCACCCGGCTCAAGGCCGGGCAGCCGATCCGGGCCGAGGGCCCGGCCATGCACCAGGGTAAGAAGGGCACGCCGACCATGGGCGGCGTGGTCTTCATCCTGGCCACGGTGATCGCGTACGTCGCCGGCCACCTGGCCCTGACCACCCTGCCGGACGCGCAGATCGCCCAGGTCGAGCCGACCATCACGGCGCTGGTGCTGCTGGGGCTGATGGTGTTCTCCGGCGCGGTCGGCTTCATCGACGACTTCCTGAAGGTCCGCAAGCGGCACAGCGGCGGCCTGAACAAGCGCGGCAAGCTCGCCGGCCAGATCGTGGTCGGCGCGATCTTCGGGATCGTGGCGCTCTACTTCCCGAGCAGCATGACCGACGTGAGCGGCAACGCGACAAACACCGAGACCGTCGGCAGCACCATGCTGAGCTTCATCCGGGACATCCCGGCCCTGGAGATCGGCAAGATCGGCGCGGTGATCGTCATCATCCTGGTGGTGATGGCGGCGACCAACGGGGTGAACCTCACCGACGGCCTGGACGGCCTGGCCACCGGCGCCTCGGTGATGGTGCTCGCCGCGTACGCGCTGATCGCGTTCTGGCAGTACCGGCACTGGTGCGCCGACCCGAACTACACCGAGGCGTACTGCTACTCGGTCCGGGACCCGCTGGAGATCGCGCTGATCGCCGGCGCGGCGGCCGGCGCCTGCGTCGGCTTCCTCTGGTGGAACACCTCGCCGGCCCGGATCTTCATGGGCGACACCGGCGCGCTGGGCCTGGGCGGCCTGATCGCCGGCATGGCGATGTCCACCCGGACCATCCTGCTGCTGCCGATCATCGGCGGCCTCTTCGTGATCATCACGATGTCCGTCGTGATCCAGATCATCTCGTTCCGGACCACCGGTAAGCGGGTGTTCCGGATGTCGCCGCTCCAGCACCACTTCGAGCTGGCCGGCTGGAGCGAGGTCAACATCGTGGTCCGGTTCTGGATCATCGCCGGCATCGGTGTGGCCATCGCGCTGGGCCTGTTCTACAGCGAGTTCCTCGCCGCGGTGAGCTGACTCCGCTGCCGCTGCGTCACGGCGGGACCCCCCGGTGTTACCAGGGGTCCCGCCGTTTCGCGTTCCGACACGCCGACCGGGCGGTTGCGCCACGGGCGGGCGGGTCGAGCCGCCATGATGGGCGGGTGGGGGAGGGAAGAGACACCGAGGGCACGACCGACACGCAGGCCAGACGTCCGCCCGCCGCGAGCCGCCCGGCCGACCCGCCGGCGCCGCTGCTCGGGCTGGACGCGGCCGGCGGGCTGGCCGCGCTGCGCGGCCTGCTGGCCCGGCCGCTGGCCTCCTACTACCTGCTGCTCTCCAGCGCCGGCCTGCTGCTGCTGATCGGCCTCACCATGGTCTTCTCCGCCACCAGCGTGAAGGACTTCGCCGAGGAGGGGGACGCGACCGCGTCCCTGGTCAAGCAGGCGATCTTCGCGGTGATCGGGATCGTCGCCTTCTGGGCGTGCCAGCGGCTGCCCGCGCGGACGTTCCGGGCGGTGTCCCGGCCCTTCCTCGGGGTGGCCGTGGCGCTCCTGCTGGTGCTCAACCTGCTGGTGGCGCTGGAGGCGCTGTTCCGGGTGAAGTCGGTCGGCCCGCTCAAGGCCCAGCTGCTCTGGCTCTACCTCGGGCCGATCTCGGTGCAGCCGGTCGAGGTGGCGAAGTTCGCGCTGGTGCTCTGGGGCGCGCACGTGCTGGCCCGCAAGGGCGCCGCGCTCGGCTGGTGGAAGGAGCTGGCCACCCCGCTGTTCCCGGTGGTCGGCCTGCTGTTCGTGCTGGTCGGCTACAACGACCTGGGCAGCATGCTCTGCCTGCTCGCGCTGGTGGTCGGGATGCTCTGGGCGGCCGGGGTGCGCAAGCGCGTCTTCGCCACCCTCTCCGCGATCGGCCTGGCCGGGATCGGCCTGCTGGTCGCCGCCGCGTCCCTCGGCGCCGGCTCCGGGTCGCGGGACGCCGACAACTACCGGCTCGGGCGGCTCACCATGTGGCTCGACCCGCCCGACCCGAAGACCTGCTTCGAGCTGGAACTGCCCAACTGCTACCAGCTCGTCCAGGCCCGCTTCGCGGTGGAGAACGGCGGCTGGTTCGGCGTCGGGCTGGGCAAGAGCAGCGCCAAGTTCGGCTGGCTGCCCGAGGCGCACAACGACTTCATCTTCGCCATCATCGCCGAGGAGCTGGGGGTGGTCGGCTGCACGGTGGTGCTGGTGCTCTTCGCCGTCCTGGCGTACTCCGGGCTGCGGATCGCCCGCCGCGTGGAGGACCCGTTCCGCCGGCTCGCCGCCGCCGGGGTCACCGCCTGGCTGGTCGGCCAGGCCGTCATCAACATCGGCGGCGTCACAGGGCTGCTGCCGCTGACCGGCGTACCCCTGCCGTTCATCTCCGACGGCGGCAGCGCCCTGGTGGTGACCCTGGCCGCGGTCGGGATGCTCGCCTCCTTCGCGCGCGCCGAGCCCGACGCGGCCCGAGCCCTGCATGCCCGTCCGCCGGCCCGGTGGGTCCGACTAGTGTGGGCCCCGTTGCCGCCGCTTCCCGGCCGGCGCCGCCGACCGGCGTCGCCACCGGCGGACCGAGGGTCCGTGCCCCGGTCGCGTTCGCGGCGGCAGGACGACCAGGCCGCGGCCCGCGGCGCCCGGTCCGACCGGGCGCGTGCCGGCACGGCGAGCGAGAGGAGACGCTGATGGGTCCGCTGCGTTCGGTGGTGCTCTGCGGAGGCGGTACGGGTGGGCACATCTACCCGCTGCTCGCCTTCGCCGACTGCCTGCGCCGACACGACCCGAGCGTCCGGATCACCTGCCTCGGCACACCCAAGGGGCTGGAGAACGAGCTGATCCCGCCGGCCGGCTACGACCTGCGCCAGATCCCGGCCTACCAGCTGCCCCGCTCGGTCAACATGAGCCTGGTGCGCACCCCGGACCGGATGTGGAAGGCGGCCCGGGCGGCCGGCAAGATCCTCGACGAGGTACGGGCCGACGTCGTGATCGGCTTCGGCGGGTACGTCTCGGTCCCCGGCTACCTGGCCGCGTGGCGACGCGAGCTGCCCATCGTCATCCACGAGGTGAACGTGCCGCCGGGCGTGGCCAACCGGCTCGGCATGAAGTTCACCAGGAACGTCGCGGTCGGCTTCCCGCACCAGCCGGCGCAGGCCGAGTCGCTGCGCGACGCCCGGGTGGTCGGCGTGCCGCTGCGCCGGGGCATCGCCGGGCTGGACCGGGCCGCCGTGCGCAACGCCGCGCGCGCCCACTTCGGACTCCGTCCCGACCTGCCGGTGCTCTTCGTGGCCGGCGGCTCGCAGGGCGCCCGCTCGATCAACCTGGCGGTCTCCGGGGCGGCCAAGGAGCTGGCCCGCAACGGCGTGCAGGTGCTGCACGTGATCGGCGCCCGCAACGAGCCGGTGTCCGTCCCCACCGACCTGCCGGTGCCGTACGTGACGCTGCCCTACCTGTCCGAGATGGAGCTGGGCTACGCGGCCGCCGACCTGATGCTGGGCCGCGGCGGCGCCATGACCTGTGCCGAGGTGGCCGCCATCGGCCTGCCCACCGTCTACGTGCCGTACCCGCACAGCAACCAGGAGCAGAAGCGCAACGCGCTGCCCGTGGTGGAGGCCGGCGGCGGGCTGCTCGTCGACGACGCCGAGGTGACCCCGGCCTGGGTGGAGCGCACGGTGATCCCGCTGATCCGGGACCCGCAGCGACTCGCCGCGATGGGCACGGCGGCGGCCGCGTACGGCCGGCGCGACGGCGACGTCGCACTGCTGAACTTCGTCTACGAGGCGGTGTCCCGCTGATGGCGGCCGCCGCGACCGGAAGGTACGTCGCATGAACACCGCGCAGTTCACCCCCGCCGGCACGATGACCGCGGAGGACCTGGGCCGGATCCACCTGATCGGGGTGGGCGGGGTCGGCATGAGCGGCCTGGCCCGGCTCTTCCTCACCCGGGGCCTGCCGGTCTCCGGCAGTGAGCTGCGGGAGTGGCCCTCGCTGGCCGGCCTGCGGGCGCTCGGCGGCACCATCCACATGAGCCACGAGGCGAGCAACCTCGACGGGGTGGACACGGTCGTCTACTCCTCGGCCATTCCGCAGGACCACCTGGAGATGGTCGAGGCGCGTCAACGCGGCCTGCGGGTTCTGCACCGCTCCGAGGCCCTGGCCGCCGCGATGACCGGCCGCCGGACCGTGGCGGTCGCCGGCACCCACGGCAAGACCACCACCACCTCGATGGTCACCATGGTGCTCCAGCAGGCCGGCGCCGACCCGTCCTTCGTGATCGGCGGCGAGATCTCCGAGGTCGGCTCCGGCGCGCACCACGGCACCGGCGAGCACTTCGTGGTCGAGGCGGACGAGAGCGACCGGTCCTTCCTCATCTACCGCCCGTACGTGTCGATCATCACGAACATCGAGGCGGACCACCTCAACACCTACGGCGACCTGGCGAACCTGGAGGCGACCTTCGCCGAGTTCGCCCGGCTCACCGACCCCGAGGGCTTCATCATCACCTGCGCCGACGACCCGGGTGGCCGGCGGCTGGCCGAGACGCTGCGGGCCGAGGGGCGCCGGGTGTGGACGTACGGCGAGTCCGCCGACGCCGACCTGAGGCTCAGCGGGATGGCCTCCTCCGCGCAGGGCGTGCGCTACCTGGCCGAGATCGAGGGCCGGTCGCTGGGCGAGATCCGGCTCCCGGTGCCGGGGCGGCACATGGGGCTGAACAGCGCCGCCGCGGTGCTCGCCGCGTACCTGCTGGAGCTGCCGGTCGCGGCGGCGGAGGCCGCGCTCGGCGCGTTCCCCGGCGTGCGGCGGCGCTTCGAGCGCAAGGGCGTCGCGGACGGCGTGCTGGTCTACGACGAGTACGCCTACCACCCGACCTCGATGACGCTGGCCCTGCAGACGCTGCGCGAGGTGGCCGGCGAGGGCCGGCTCATCGTGGTCTTCCAGCCCTACCGCCTCTACCGCACCCGCGACCTCCAGGCGGAGATCGCCGCCGCCCTCGGCATCGCCGACGAGCTGGTGCTGCTGGAGGTCTTCGGCCCCGGCGAGCTGCGCCAGCCCGGCGAGGGCTCGGCCGCGCTGCTGTCGGTGGTGCCGCTGCCGGCGGACCGGAAGGTCTTCGTCGAGGCGTGGGACGACGTGCCGGCCGAGGTGGCCCGCCGGGCCCGGCCGGGCGACGTGGTGGTGACCATGGGCGCGCCGCCGATCTCCCTCATGGGCGACCAGCTGCTCGACGCCCTGCTGGCCCGGTCCGGCGACACCGCGGCGATCGGCACCGGCGTCGACCCGGACGGCGCGGCGGCCACGGCCGGATGAGTCCCGGCCCGGCCCGCGGCCGCACCCCCGGCCAGGACGGCGGGGCCGGCCGGCGCAACCCGGCCCGGCGGTGGCAGCTGGTCCGGGCCGGCGCGGATGCCGTACCCCCGTCCACGCGGCGCTTCATGGCCCGGGCCCGCCAGCGGCGGATGCGCGCGGCGCTGCCCTGGGCGGTCACCGTCGCCGTGCTGGCCGTCGCCGGGCTGGTCGCCTGGACCGTGCTGGGCACCGGCCTGTTCGGCGTGCGGGAGGTGCGGGTGGTCGGCGCCGAGCTGGTCACCCCGGTCGAGGTACGCGACGCCGCGGCCGTGCCCGACGAGGCTCCACTGGCCCGGGTCGACCTGGCCGCCACCGCCCGCCGGGTCGGCCTGCTCGCCCCGGTGGAGCGGGCCACCGTGGAGCGGGACTGGCCGGGCGCCCTGGTGATCCGGGTGGTGGAGCGGACCCCGGTGGCCGCGGTGCCGCAGGGCGACCGGTGGGTCGTCGTCGACCGCGCGGGCGTGGTCTTCCGGAACCTGGACCGGGCCCCCGGCGGGCTGCCGGTCATCCAGGTCGGCAGGCCGGCCCCCGACGACCCGGGCACCCGCGCCGGCCTGGACGTGCTCGCCGCGCTCAGCCCGAAGCTGCGCGCCGAACTGGTCGCCGTGGACGTGGCCGGGCTGGCCCGGATCACCCTGCTGCTGCGCGCCGACCGGAAGGTGGTCTGGGGCGACGCGACCCGCAGCCCGGACAAGTCCACGGTGGCCACCGCCCTGCTCGGTCGGAAGGCCGACACGATCGACGTCAGCGCCCCGGACGTGGTCACCCTCCGGTGATCCGCCGGTCAGCGGACGTGAGCCCGCCCGCTCCGCCCGCGACACGCCGGAAAGGTCCTTGGCTCAGCGCGCGGCGGCGCATACGTTGCCCCGAAGAGATCAGTGGTTGACATAGCTCTAAGCCTCTAGTAGAGGGTGAGGGTTTCAGCCGTAGGAATCGCTGGGGAATGCTCCGCCGCTGGTCTGGCCAAGCCGTGTGGGGTCGGCCCATGCCAATCTCGAAGGGAAAGGACCGGAGATGACACCTCCGCACAACTACCTGGCGGTCATCAAGGTCGTCGGCATCGGGGGCGGTGGCGTGAACGCCGTCAACCGGATGATCGAGGTTGGGCTCAAGGGCGTCGAGTTCATCGCGATCAACACCGATGCGCAGGCGCTGCTGATGAGCGACGCCGACGTCAAGCTCGACGTCGGCCGGGAGCTGACCCGCGGGCTGGGCGCCGGCGCCAATCCGGACGTCGGGAAGAACGCCGCCGAGGACCACCGCGACGAGATCGAGGAGGTGCTCAAGGGCGCCGACATGGTCTTCGTGACCTGCGGCGAGGGCGGCGGCACCGGCACCGGCGGCGCGCCGGTGGTGGCGAACATCGCCCGCAAGCTCGGCGCGCTCACCATCGGCGTGGTCACCCGGCCGTTCTCCTTCGAGGGCAAGCGCCGCCAGGTGCAGGCCGAGTCGGGCATCGAGGAGCTGCGCAACCAGTGCGACACGCTCATCGTGATCCCGAACGACCGGCTGCTCGCGCTCGGCGACCGGAACATCTCCATGATGGACGCCTTCCGCACCGCGGACCAGGTGCTCCTCTCCGGTGTCCAGGGCATCACCGACCTGATCACCACGCCGGGTCTGATCAACCTGGACTTCGCCGACGTGAAGAGCGTCATGAGCGGCGCCGGCAGCGCGCTCATGGGCATCGGCAGCGCCCGCGGCGAGAACCGCGCCGTCGAGGCGGCCGAGGCGGCCATCTCCAGCCCGCTGCTGGAGCAGAGCATGGACGGCGCGCGGGGCGTGCTGCTCTCCATCGCCGGCGGCTCCGACCTGGGCCTGTTCGAGATCAACGACGCCGCCCAGCTGGTCACCGACGCGGCCCACCCGGACGCCAACATCATCTTCGGTGCGGTCATCGACGACGCGCTCGGCGACGAGGTGCGGGTGACCGTGATCGCGGCGGGCTTCGACGGTGGCATGCCGGCGTACAAGGCCGCGGACGCGCCCCGCAAGAGCAACCAGAACCAGCCTGCGCCGCCGAACCCGCCGGTCACGCCGCCGGCCGCCGTGCCGGCGGCCCCGCAGCAGTCGCCGCGCCGGGTGCTGTTCGACGACGTCGACGTGCCGGACTTCCTCAAGAACGGGTCCTGAGCCGCGCCGATGACCGATTCACCGACCACGGTGCGACCCGACCGTCGCGCCGAGCTCGCGGCCGGCCTCGCCCGGGTCCGGGCCCGCATCGCCGACGCCTGCGCGGTGGCCGGCCGGGACCGGGGCGAGGTCACCCTGGTCGCGGTGACCAAGACGTATCCGGCCGCCGACGTGGTCGCGCTGGCTGGGCTCGGTGTGACCGACGTGGGGGAGAACCGCGACCAGGAGGCGGCCCCGAAGGCCGCCGAGGCGGCGGCCGCCGGCGCCACGCCGCGCTGGCACTTCATCGGCCAGCTGCAGCGCAACAAGGCCCGTTCGGTGGTCCGCTACGCCGACGTGGTCCAGTCGGTCGACAGCGTGCGGCTGGCCGTGGCCCTGGACGGCGCCGCGGCCGCCGCCCGGGACCGGCCGCTGGACGTGCTGGTGCAGGTGAGCGTCGACGGCGACCCGGCCCGGGGCGGGGCGCTGCCGGACGCGGCCGACCCGGACCGGGGGCTCGGTGCGGTGGCGGCGGCCGTGGCCGGCGCCGGCGGGTTGCGACTCGCCGGTCTCATGGCGGTCGCCCCGCTGGGCTGGGAGCCGGACCGGGCGTTCGCCCGGCTGGCCGAGGTGGTGGAGCGATTCCGTGTCGACCATCCCGAGGCGACGGTGCTCTCGGCGGGTATGAGCGGGGATCTGGAAATCGCGATCGAATACGGCGCGACACATGTCCGCGTCGGCAGCGCGTTGCTCGGAATGCGCTCCACGCTGCGGTAGCCTGACCGCGAAAGAAGCAAATTACATCAGTGTTGTTCAGGAACGGCGTTCCCGTAGCCGGGGGCCGTGGCGAGCGGACCGCGAATCGCTCGCCGGGGGATTGCCGATCCGGTCCGGTGGGCATCGTTGTCCACTCGTGATCAAGCGACACGGCACGGGGGCGCGTGCCGCACGGCGGACGGAAGGGCGCGGGGATGGGTGCACTGCGCAAGGCGGGGGTCTGGCTCGGTCTCGTCGAGGAGGACGATGAGCGGGCGTACGAGGACGGTGGCTACGACAAGGGTGGCTACCGCGAGTCGCGCTACCGGTCGAGCCGTTACTCGGAGGAGTTCGCCGACGACGAGGACGACGAGTCCGAGGAGCCGCCGGCGACCCGTGGCCGGGTCGGCGACCGTGGCCGGCTGAGCGAGCGCGCGTCGAGCCGCGCCGTCGAGAGCGACCGGGCCGAGGTGGAGCGGCCGGAGCGGACCGAGCGGTCCAGTGTCCGGTCGATCACCCGCTCCGGGGCGGGGGAGACCTCCGGCGCGCTGACCTACCACACCCGCGACAACCTCGCCCTGGCGCCGCAGGCCCAGCCGCGCGAGCGGGCGGTGGTGCCCGAGGACGAGCAGCGCTACCAGATCACCACCCTGCACCCGACCACCTACCGGGAGGCGCGCACCATCGGTGAGCACTTCCGTGACGGCGTACCGGTGATCATCAACCTCACCGAGATGGACGAGGCGGACGCCCGCCGGCTGGTCGACTTCGCCGCCGGACTCGCGTTCGGCCTGCGGGGTACGATCGAGCGCGTGACCAACCGGGTGTTCCTGCTCTCACCGGCCAACGTCCAGGTCACCGCGGAGGACAAGGCCAAGATCGCTGAGGGCGGCTTCTTCAGCCTGAGCTAGCCCGCACGACCGAGGGACGTCGCCTGCCGTGTTGTCGATCCTGTTCCAGGTGCTCTATCTGCTCCTGTATTTCTTCCTGCTCATCCTGTTGGCCCGATTTGTCCTCGGCGCCGTTCTGGCCTATGGTCGCCGCTGGCAACCGGGCCGGGGAGCATCGGCGGGACTGGAAGTCGTGTGGAGCGTCACTGATCCGCCCCTGCGCGCGTTGAGGCGTGTGATCCCACCGCTGCGAATTGGTACCGTGAGCATCGACCTGGCCTCCCTTGTGCTCCTGGTTATCCTGTTCGTGCTGATGGAGTTCGTGTTAGGGCAACTGATCAGAGCTTTCGCCTGACCAGACTGCTTTCGCGGCCGCAACTGACCCGAGGAGTTTCGATGCCGCTGACCCCGGCTGACGTCCACAACGTCGCCTTCAAAAAGCCGCCGATCGGCAAGCGGGGGTATGACGAGGAGGAGGTCGACGCCTTCCTGGACGAGGTCGAGCGCGAGCTCGCCCGTCTGATCGAGGAGAACAACGAGCTGCGCGCCCAGGTGGAGCGCGGCGGTCGGGGCGGCGCTCCCTCCGGCCCCGGCGGCGACCCCCGGCTCGCGGCGGAGCTCAACGACGTCAAGGCCCAGCTCGACCGGGTGCAGCGCGACAAGGCGGCCGCCGAGCAGGCGGCCCGGGCGATGCAGGCCGAGCTGGAGCAGGTCCGCGCCCAGGGTGGCCCGGCGACCTCCGCCGCCGACGGCGAGCAGCAGGCGCTGCGGGTGCTCATGATGGCCCAGCGCACCGCCGACGACCACGTGTCCGACGCCCGCCGCGAGGCCGACCAGCTGCTCTCCGAGGCCCGTTCCAAGGCCGAGGAGGTCACCCGCGAGGCCCGCGCCAAGGCCGACGCCCTGGAGCGGGACGCCCGCCAGCGGCACCAGGAGGCCATGGGCGGCCTGGACGCCAAGCGCACCGCGCTGCAGAAGCACATCGAGGAGCTCAAGCAGTTCGAGCGCGAGTACCGCACCCGCCTCAAGGCGTACCTGGAGAGCCAGCTGCGTGACCTCGACGGTCGCGGCCAGGGCCTCGAGGCCGAGATGACCCGCTCCGAGGGCAACCGCGCCGCGGGCGGCAGCAACGGCCTCGCCGCAGCCGGCCTCGCCGGCTCCTACGGTGGCGGCCGCGCGGGCTCGCTCGAGTCCGGCCGCTGATCCCGCCGTCGGTGGCCGTCCCCGGGGCGGCCACCGACCGCGCAGACCGACACGACGCGGCCGGGGGTGAGCCGTGATAGCCGCCAGCATCCTGCTCATCCTCGTCGCGGTCGTGCTCCTGGTGGCCGGGCTGGCCGGTGGGTCCAGCCCGCTGCTGATCACCTCGATCGCGGCCAGCCTGCTGGCCGCCGTCGCCCTCGTGGCGTTCGCCCGCCAGGCGGCCGCCGCCAAAGCCACGGCGGGCCGGGAGACCGGGCCGCGCCGCCGGACCGCGCCGACCGGCCCGTCCCCCGACGAGTCGGAAACCCCGGTCCCGCACGTTTCGTCGACGGTCGGCGCCGGTGGACCCGGGTGGCGGCAACCACCCGAGCCACCGGCAGCCGACCCGTTCGACCCGCCGGCGACCGCCGGGTTCGACCCGCCGGCCGACCCGTTCGACCCGCTGGCCCAGCCCTACTCGCCCCCCGCACCGCGTGGCCCGTCGGGCGCCGAGACGGCGTTCGACGCCCCGGCGCCCACCTCACCGGTGCCGGACGGCCCGTTCGAGGGGGACCCGCCGGCCGAGTTCCTCTCCGCCGGGGAGGTCGCCCGGCTGGTCCGGCTCGACGGCGAGGTCCGGGTGGTCGACGGCCACCCCCGCTTCCACCTGCCCGGCTGCCCCCACCTGGTGGGCCGGGTCGACGAGCCGCTGCCGGTCGCCGAGGCGGTCGATCTGGGCTTCACCCCGTGTGCCGGCTGCGCACCGGCCACCACCCTGCTCGCCGAGGCCCGGCCGCACTGATCATGGTGACCATGGACGACACGCTCACCGTCGCCGTACGGGTGAAGCCCGGCGCCTCCCGTGCCCGGGTCGGCGGCCGGTTCGACGGCCCGCACGGGCCGGCCCTGGTCATCGCCGTGAACGCGCCCGCGGTGGACGGCCGGGCCACCGAGGCGGCCCGCCGCGCGCTGGCCGACGCGCTCGGCGTCCGGCCGGCGGCGGTCTCCCTGCGGGCCGGCGCGGCCAGCCGGGACAAGCTCTTCCTGGTCGAGCACCCGGCCCCCGGGCTGCCCGACGTGGTCCGGCGTCTGCGCGACGGATCGGCCGGGTGAGGACCCTCCGGACCGGCCCCGCATGACGCCGGGGCTCGACGTCGCGCTCCTGGTGGGTGCGGGCGTCCTGCTCGTCGCCGTGGGGGCGGTGCGCTTCTCCACCCGGCTCGGCGTGCCGAGTCTCCTGGTCTACCTGGCGCTCGGGGTGGCCATCGGCGAGGCCGGCCTGGGCATCCGCTTCGACGACGTCGAGCTGACCCGGGTGCTCGGCTTCTGCGCGCTCATCGTGATCATCGCGGAGGGCGGGCTGAGCGCCCGGTGGAGCACCCTGCGGCCGGTGCTCGGCCTGGCCGCCGCGCTCTCCACGGTCGGCGTGGTGGTGAGCATCCTGGTCGTCGGCGCGGTGGTGCACCTGCTGCTCGGCCTCGACTGGCGGCTGGCGCTGCTCTACGGCGCGGTGCTCTCGTCCACCGACGCGGCGGCCGTCTTCGCCACCCTGCGCCGGCTGCGCCTGCCGCCCCGCCTGGTGGCCACCCTGGAGGCCGAGTCCGGGATCAACGACGCCCCGGTGGTCATCCTGGTCCTGCTGCTGTCCCGGGCCGGGGTGGAGGCCGCCCACCCGTGGTGGCAGGAGGTGCTCCTGGTCGGCTACGAGCTGGGCGCCGGCGCGGCGGTCGGGGTGACCGCCGGGATCGCCGGCCGGTACGCGCTGCGCCGGGCCGCCCTGCCGTCCGCCGGCCTCTACCCGATCGCGGTGGTCGGCTTCACGGTGCTGGCGTACGCGGCCGGCTCGGTGCTGCACGCCTCGGGCTTCCTGGCCGTCTACGTGGCCGGGGTCCTGCTCGGCAACGCCCGGCTGCCGCACCGGCAGGCCATCCTGGGTTTCGCCGACGGGCTGGCCTGGCTGGCCCAGATCGGCCTGTTCGTGCTGCTCGGCCTGCTGGTCTCACCGGGCCGGCTGGCCGCCGCGGTGCTGCCGGCCGTGGTGACCGGGCTGGCCCTGCTGCTGCTCGCCCGGCCGCTGTCGGTGGCGGTCTCCGCGTTGCCGTTCCGGTTCCGGGTGCGCGAGCAGCTCTTCCTGTCCTGGGCCGGGCTGCGCGGGGCGGTGCCGATCGTGCTGGCCACCATCCCGCTCTCGCTGCGGGTGCCGGGCGCCGACCGGCTCTTCGACGCGGTCTTCGTGCTGGTGGTGATCTTCACGCTGCTCCAGGCCGGGACCCTCGCGCCGGCGGCCCGCCGGCTCGGGGTGACCGCGCCGGCCGAGGCGGCGGAGATCCTGCTGGAGACGGCCCCGCTGGAGCGGATGCGGGCCGACCTGCTCCAGTTGGAGGTGCCGCCGGGCTCCCGGCTGGGCGGGGTGCACGTGGACGAGCTGCGGCTGCCGGTGGGCGCCTCGGTGACCCTGGTGCTGCGCGACGGGGTGGGTTTCGTGCCCGGCCCGGACACCCGGTTGAAGGTCGGCGACAGCCTGCTCATCGTGGCCACCGCGGAGGTGCGGGACGAGGCGGAGCGGCGACTGCGGGCGGTGAGCCGGCGGGGTCGGCTGGCCCGGTGGTTTGGCGAGTACGGCGAGGACCGGACGACCTGATCTGCTAGCGTTCCCTTTGCCCCAATTGGTGGCTGTTCGGGGCTGAATCGCGGTGCGACGGTGCGGCACGTTGTCGGACGCCTGTACGTTCCGTATTCTTGCCACCCTCCGGAGTGCGCGGCCCTGTCGCCGCGCGCCCGTTCTGTACATGGGGGACGCCGACGCCGGCGGTCCCCGCCCAGGCACGCTGACCGCCGCGGCACGCGGCTGAGGGAGCTGACGATGGCGAAGCCAGCCGACACCAGGACCGCCGGCCGCAAGCCGGTGGCGAAGGCCACCCGCAGCGCCGCGGAGACCGAGAAGATCCGGGCCGCCCTGGCGGCACGGCGGGACGAGCTCAACGCCGAGTACGATCAGACGCTGAGCGAGATCACCGAGCTGCAGCGCGACCGGCTGACCGACTCGGCCGGGGACGACCAGGCCGACACCGGCACCAAGACGTTCGAGCGCGAGCAGGAGATCTCACTCGCCAACAGCATCAAGGAGCGGATCACGCAGGTCGAGCGCGCGCTGGAGCGGCTCGACGAGGGTGGCTACGGCTGGTGCGAGCGGTGCGGCAACCCGATCCCGGTGGAGCGGCTCGCCGCCTTCCCGTCGGCCACTCTCTGCGTGAGCTGCAAGCAGCTGGAGGAGCGGCGCTGACATCCGTTCCCCGGCGGCCGTACGGCAGACGGTGACCGCCACCGTCGCGAGCGTCGATGGGGAGCAGATGACCGCAGCACCGCCCGCCGGGTCCGGCACGGCCGACCCGGGCACCGGCACGCCCCGCCGCAAGGCGACCGGCCTGCTGCTCGGCGTGGCCCTGACCTCGCTCGTCGCCGACCTGGTCACCAAGCAGCTCGCGCTCTCGGAGCTGACGGGGCGGGGGCCGGTGTCGCTGCTCGGCGGCGCGGTCTACCTCAGCCTGACCCGCAACAGCGGCGCCGCGTGGAGCATCGGCTCCGACCACACCTGGGTCTTCCCGCTGATCACCATCGGCGTGGTCGCCTGGATCGCCTGGATGGCGCTGCGGCTGCGGTCGCTGCCCTGGGCCGTGTCGCTCGGGCTGGTGCTGGGCGGGGCGCTGGGCAACCTCACCGACCGGATCTTCCGCGCCCCCGGGCACTTCGTCGGGCACGTGGTCGACATGGTCAGCCTCTTCGACCCGTACGGGCAGGTCTGGCCGGTGTTCAACCTGGCCGACAGCTCGCTGGTCTGCGGCGTGCTGCTGGCGGTGTTCCTGGAGCTGACCGGCCGGCAGCGGGACGGCTCCCGGGCCACCGCCGAGCGGTCCGCCGACGAGACCCCCGCCGAGCAGCGGGAGCGCGCGTGACCTCCGCGTTCGCCGCCGGCGGCGACCACCGGTCCCTGCCCGTCCCCGACGGGCTCGACGGCATGCGGCTGGACCAGGCCGTGTCCCGGCTCTTCGGGCTGTCCCGCACGGCCGCGGCGGCGCTCGTCGACGCCGGGGACGCGCTCGTCGACGGCGCGGCCCGGCCCAACTCGCACAAGGTCAAGGCGGGCTCCTGGCTGGAGGTCACGCTGCCCGCGCCGGCCGCCCCGCCGACCGTGGTGCCGCAGGCCGTGCCCGGCCTCACCGTGGTCTACGCCGACGACGACATCGTGGTGGTGGACAAGCCGGTCGGGGTGGCCGCCCACCCCAGCCCCGGCTGGACCGGCCCGACCGTGATCGGCGGGCTGGCCGGCATCGGCCACCGGATCTCCACGAGCGGGGCCGCCGAGCGGCAGGGCGTGGTGCACCGGCTCGACGTGGGCACCACCGGCGTCATGGTGGTGGCCAAGAGCGAGCAGGCGTACACCGCGTTGAAGCGGGCGTTCAAGTACCGCGAGGTGGAGAAGCGCTACCACGCCGTGGTGCAGGGCCACCCGGACCCGCTGCGCGGCACCATCGACGCGCCGATCGACAGGCACCCGCACCACGACTACCGCTGGGCGGTGGTCTCCGGCGGCAAGCCGAGCATCACCCACTACGACACCCTCGAGGCGTTTCCCTCGGCCAGCCTGCTCGACGTGCGGCTGGAGACCGGGCGTACCCACCAGATCCGGGTGCACTTCTCCACGCTGCGGCACCCCTGCGTGGGCGACCTCACCTACGGCGCCGACCCGACCCTGTCCGCCCGGCTCGGCCTGAGCCGGCAGTGGCTGCACGCGCACTCGCTGAGCTTCCTGCACCCGCGCACCGGCGACGAGGTCACGTTCGTCAGCGAGTACCCGGACGACCTGGCCCGGGCGCTGGAGATCCTGCGCGACTGACCCGCCGATGACGACCGACACCGAGCCGCCGCGCCGGTCGCGCTCCGGCACGCTCACCTGGCTCGCCCTGGCCTGCGCGCTCGTGGTGCTGGTGGTCGCCGTCGCGCAGCGGGGGGACCGGCCGGTGGGGGACCGCACGGTGGGCGAGGTGACCCGGGTCGGGGTGGCCGATGGCGACGCGGTCCCGGCCTACCTGCGCGCCGCCGCCGACGAGCTGGCCCGGCTCGACGCCCCGGCGCCGGGCAGCTACGCCCTGGTCTCGTTCGCCGCGTACCTGACGCCGGCGCAGGTGGCGACCGCGCTGGGCGGCGCCCCGGTCTCGGCGGTGGTGGCCCGGGTGCCGGTGCCCGGGCGGCAGACCGAGATCGTCCGGATCGCCGCGCTGCACCTGCCCGACGACGTGGTCGCCGGGATGGCCGAGGTGGCCGGGCGCAAGGACCGGGAGGCCGCCGACTACCGGGCGCGCGCCGCCGCCCCGGCGGCCACCGCCGATCCCGAGCTGCGCCGGGTGTACGACACCGGGGCCGCGGTGGCGGCGCGGGAGGCGGCCGGCTACCGGGCCGGCTGCGCGTGCGTCTACGCCGCCGTGGTCCGGGACGCCCCGGACGCCCTGCGGGCGCTGGCCGCCCGACCCGGCGTCCGCGCGGTCGACCCCGCCCCGGAGGTGATCCGGTTGGACCGGACGGTGTTCACCCCGCCGCTGCCGGAGCAGCGGGACGTGGCCCGGCCGCCGGCCGACACCGGGCTCGCGCCGAGCGCCGGTATGGGCGATTCGTCGGAAGCCGCACCGACGGTGACCGGATCCTCACCGGCCGCCGGCCGGCCCGCCACCGGAGCGGGACCGCCCAATCCCGCTCCCACCTCCTGAGACATGCTGGTGGGCGGCCTCGGGCCCCGGGCGGCGGTGAGGAGGGCCACCGGGGGATGTGCGAACCGGGGTGTGGTCCGAATAGGGTTTCGTTCGTAGCCTGTCAGGCGGAGATCGATGGGCTGGGGGAGGGGCGAGGCCTTGGACGGCAGCGAGACCGGTTGGGGTCGGCAGGCTGAGCCGGCACCACGGTGGCGGGCGCTGCTCGACCGGGCCCGGCTCGCCGGTCGCGGCGCGGAGCACCACGACGTCGACCACCGCGCCGAGGAGAACCCGGCGCCGCCCCCGGAGACGCTGCCCCGGCGCGCCGCCGGCACCGGTTGGACGGGCCGGGCGCAGGCCGTCGCCCGCCCCGCCGACCCGTCCTTCGGCGCCGAACCGGCCTACCGGGTCGAGGCGACCTACCGGGTGGAGCCGGCCTACCGGGTCGACCCGCGCTACGGCGGCGAGCCGGCGTACCAGGCGGAGCCCGCCTACCGCGCCGAGCCGGAGCCGCGCGCCGAGCCGTCCTGGCGGGCCGAGCCGGTCCGCCCGCCGGAGCCGGGCTACCCCGAGCCCCCGCCACGCGGCCGCGGCACCGCCTCGGTCGAGTCCCGGTACGCCCTGCTCGACGGCGGCTACCAGCCCGACCCGCCCCCGGCGGAGTCCCGCTACGCGCTGCTGGACCGGGGCCGCTACCGCCCGGAGGCCCAGCCGGCCCCCGAGCCGGCCCGCATCGAACCGCCCCGGATCGAGCCGGCGCGGGTGGAGTGGCGCGCCCCGGAGCCGGAGACCGAGCTGGAGCGCGCGGCCGGGGTGCTCCGCCGCGAGCTGGGCGGGCCCCGGGTGCTCGCCTTCGCCAACCCCAAGGGCGGCGTGCACAAGACCACCGCCACCGTGCTCGCCGCGGCCACGGTGGGCAGCGTCCGCGGGCGCGGGGTGCTCGCCTGGGACGACAACGAGCTGCGCGGCACCCTCGGCCTGCGCGCCGGCAGCGCCCGACATGCCCGCACCATCCGGCACCTGATCCACGACCTCGCGCAGATCGAGATCCTGGAGGGCGCCACCCTGCTGGAGCACCTCGACGACTACCTCCGGCACGCGTCCGACGGCTCGTACGACGTGCTGGCCGGCGAGGAGAGCCCGCGCTTCGCCCAGCGCCTGGACCAGTTCACCGTCAAGCGGGTGCTGGAGCTGCTGCGCCGCACCCACGACGTGGTCTGCGTCGACACCGGCAACAACGTGGAGAGCCCCAACTGGCGCACCGTCATGCAGGCGGCCGACCAGCTCGTGGTGACCACCGTGCCCCGCGAGGACGCCGCGTTCAGCGCCGACTGGATGCTCGACCTGCTGCACGAGGAGGGCATGGGCGAGCTGGCCGACAACGCGGTCACCCTCATCTCCTGCCCCACCCCCGGTCGCACCCCGCTGCAGGACGACCTGGAGCGGCACTTCGCCACCCGCACGCGGGCGGTGGCCGTGGTGCCCTACGACCCGGCGCTGGAGACCGGCTCCTCGATCGAGTACCACCAGCTCCAGGCGGAGACCCGGCAGGGCTGGCTCAAGGCCGCCTCGGTGATGCTGGAACCGTTCGCCCGGTGACCGCCACCGCCGCCCCGCGCCGCCCCGCCGCCTGAGAGGATCACCGGGTGAGTCCGGACACCCCTGATCCCGAGCGGGTCGCCGACGGTCCCGGCGCGCCCGGCGCCGCCCGCCCGCCGGCCGGCGCGGAGAACGTTCCGACCGACGACACGGGAAGCGCCCCGACCGGCACGGAGGGCCACCCGCCCGGCCGGTCCCCGGGCGAGGGCGAGCCCCCCGGCTGGCCCGGCGGCCTGCCGGTGCCCGCCGGCACCCCGGTGACCGCGCCCGGCGCGGACCCGCTCGCCGGCTGGCCCGGCGTGGCCGGGGCCGTGCCCGGCGCGCCGGCCGCCACCCGGCGGGCCGGCGGCCGGGCCACCGCCGTCGCGCTCGGCGCGGCGCTGCTGCTGGCCGTGCTCGGGGCGCCCCTGGGCCTGCTCTGGGCGCTGGTGGCCCCCGGCACGCCGGTGCGGATGACCGCCGAGGGCGCCGTCTACGCCACCCCGCAACCGGAGCAGCCGATCGCCGCGGACGGCTGGTTCAGCCTGCTCGGGCTCGGCTTCGGGGTGCTCGCCGCGATCACCCTCTGGGTGGTGCTGCGCCGCCGGCGTGGCCCGGCCGGCCTGGTCGCCGGGACGCTCGGCGGGCTCGGCGCGGCGGTCGTGGCCTGGCAGGTCGGCCGCCGGATCGGGCTCGGCACCTTCCAGCGGCTGCTGGACACCGCCCCGCCCGGTACCGACTTCACCAAGCCCGCCGACCTGCGCGCCGGCGGGATCGACTGGTACGGGCCGCTGCCCGTCCCGCACGGCAACCTGCTGCTGGCGGCGTTCGGCGCGGCCGTGACGTACACCCTGCTGGCCGGCTGGTCGCGGTGGCCGTCGCTGCGGCCGGAGCCGCAGTGGGACGGCGGCTGGGCGCCCGGCGGCCCGGGGATCAGTTCGGAGCCGGGGGACCAGCCAGCTCGCTGAGCGGCACCGGGACCGCACGGACCTCGCGCAGCAGGGTGGTCTCCCGGTGCAGCAGCCGCAGCTCGGCCCGGAGCCGGCCGGCGGTGTCGTCGATGGCGAGCAGCCGCTGCCGGTCGTCGACGGTCAGCGCCGCGGTGGCGGCGACCAGGTGCGACAGCACCGTGGGGTCCTCCGGCAGCTGCTCGGAGATCTCCTGCGGGTCCGGCCGCACCAGGTTCAGGTACTGCCGGAAGACCGAGATCACCCGGGCGGCCAGCAGGTCGGCCACCTCGTCGGCGCCGGCCGGCTCGGGCAGCCACTCCACCTCGGCGGTCAGGTACGGCGCGGCGGCGTCGTCGACCTCGGCGACGCGGAACCGCCGCCGGCCCACGGTGACGATGTCGAACCCGCCGTCCGCCAGCTCGGTGACCTGCCGCAGCTCGGCGGTGCAGCCCACCTCGTGCAGGGTGACCTCGCCGCCGGCGGGGTCGGAGCGGCCCGGCGGCCCGGCCGGCGCGACCTCCCAGCCGGCCCGGATGGCCACCACCCCGAACTCGCGCGGCGCGCCCTCGGGCAGCCCGACGAGGTGGCGCACCAGCGCCCGGTAGCGCTCCTCGAAGATGTGCAGCGGGAGGACCAGCCCCGGGAAGAGGACCGTCCCGAGCGGGAAAACCGGCAGCCGTGCGGTCACGTGATCGAGAGTATCCCGAGCGCGCCGCGGCGGCGTGTCCCGGCTCACCGTCCCGGCGTACGGGCGGCTCCGGTCGGCGCGCGGGCGGGCAGCCTAGACTCGCAAGCGTGTTGAATCGGATCGACCTGCGCGGCGGCGCGCGCGACCCGCGCCGCCTGCTGCCCCGTGCCCAGCTCGACGTCTCCGTGGCCGTCGAGAGGATCCGCCCGCTCGTGGAGGCGGTCCGGGAGCATGGGTACCCGGCGATCCGGGAGGCGAGCGAACGGTTCGACGGGGTCTCTCCCGAGCGCCTGCGGGTGCCGGTCGAGGTGATCCGCGCCGCCGAGGACACCCTCGACCCGCAGGTCCGCGCCGCGCTGCTGGAGTCGATCACGCGGGCCCGCAAGGTCCACGCCGACCAGCGCCGCGTCGACCACACCACCCAGGTGGTGCCGGGCGGCACGGTGACCGAGCGCTGGGTGCCGGTCGACCGGGTGGGCCTCTACGTCCCCGGCGGCCTGGCCATGTACCCGTCGACCGTGGTGATGAACGTGGTCCCCGCCCAGGCGGCCGGGGTCCGCTCGCTGGTGGTGGTCAGCCCGCCGCAGAAGGACAACGGCGGTCTGCCCGACCAGCGGGTCCTCGCCGCCTGCGCCCTGCTCGGCGTCGACGAGGTCTACGCCGTCGGCGGCGCGCAGGCCGTGGCCATGCTGGCGTACGGCGCGACCGTCGACCCCGAGGGCGCCGAGCGCTGCGAGCCCGTCGACATGATCACCGGCCCCGGCAACATCTGGGTGACCGCCGCGAAGCGGCTGCTGCGCGGCGTGGTCGGCATCGACGCCGAGGCCGGCCCCACCGAGATCGCCATCCTGGCCGACGACACGGCCGACCCGGCGCACGTCGCCGCCGACCTGATCAGCCAGGCCGAGCACGACCCCCTCGCGGCCAGCGTGCTGGTCACCCCGTCGGTGGCGCTCGCCGACGCGGTCGACGCCGAACTGGCCCGGCAGGTGCCGGCGGCCAAGCACGCCGAGCGGATCGGCACCGCCCTGCGCGGCGAGCAGAGCGGCGTCGTCCTCGTCGACGACCTCGAGGCCGGGCTGCGGGTGGTCGACGCGTACGCGGCCGAGCACCTGGAGATCCAGACCGTCGACGCCCGCGAGTGGGCGCTGCGGGTGCGCAACGCCGGTGCCATCTTCGTGGGCGCCTGGTCGCCGGTGTCGCTCGGCGACTACTGCGCCGGCTCCAACCACGTGCTGCCCACCGGCGGCTGCGCCCGGCACTCCTCCGGCCTGTCGGTGCAGTCCTTCCTGCGCGGCGTCCACCTCGTGGAGTACACGCGGGACGCGCTGCGCGAGGTGGCCCCGCACGTGGTCACCCTGTCCGGCGTCGAGGACCTGCCGGCGCACGGCCAGGCGGTCAGCGTGCGGTTCCCGGGGGCGACCTCGTGACCACCCTCGACGACCTGCCGATCCGCGACGACCTGCGGGGTCTGACGCCGTACGGGGCGCCGCAGCTCGACGTGCCGGTGCGGCTGAACACCAACGAGAACTCCTACCCGGTGCCCGAGCCGGTGGTGGAGGCGATCGGCAAGGCCCTCTCCGCCGAGCTGCGCGACCTCAACCGCTACCCCGACCGGGACGCCGTGGCGCTCCGCGCCGACCTCGCGGAATACCTGGGCCACGGGCTCACCGTCGACCAGGTGTGGGCGGCCAACGGCTCCAACGAGATCCAGCAGCAGCTGCTCCAGGCGTTCGGCGGCCCCGGGCGCACCGCGCTCGGCTTCACCCCGGCGTACTCGATGCACCCGCTGCTGGCGCTCGGCACCGGCACCGGCTGGATCCCGGCCGCCCGCGACGCGGACTTCGGGCTGACCGCCGCCGACGCGGTCGCCCAGGTCCGGGCGCACCGGCCCGACGTGGTCTTCCTCTGCTCGCCGAACAACCCGACCGGCACCGCGCTCGACCCGGCCGTGGTGGCCGCCGTGCTGGCCGAGGCGCCCGGCATGGTGGTCGTGGACGAGGCGTACGCCGAGTTCGCCCGGCCCGGCACGGTGAGCGCGCTGGCCGTGCTGCCCGGGCACCCCCGGCTGGTGGTGACGCGGACCATGAGCAAGGCGTTCGGCTTCGCCGGTGGCCGGCTCGGCTACCTGGCCGCCGACCCGGCCGTGGTGCGGGCCGTGCAGCTGGTCCGGCTGCCGTACCACCTCTCGGCGCTGACCCAGGTCGCCGCCCGCGCGGCGCTGGCCCACCGCGACGCCCTGCTCGGCACGGTCGCCGCGATCATGGAGCAGCGCGACCGGATCGTCGCCGAGCTGCGCGCCCGCGGGCGCCGGGTGGCCGACAGCGACGCCAACTTCGTGCTCTTCGAGGTCGGCGGCGACCAGGCCGCCGCGTGGCGCACCCTGCTCGACGCCGGCGTGCTGGTCCGCGACGTCGGCCTGCCCGGCTGGCTGCGGGTCACCGCCGGCACTCCCGCCGAGACCGACGCCTTTTTGTCTGCAATGGAGAAGTTGTCATGAGCCGGACCGCCCGGGTGGAGCGGATCACCAAGGAGACCAAGGTCCTCGTCGAGATCGACCTCGACGGCACCGGCAAGGCCGACATCGAGACCGGCGTCGGCTTCTACGACCACATGCTGAACCAGATCGCCCGGCACGGCGGCTTCGACCTGACCGTGCACACCGTCGGCGACCTGGAGATCGACGCCCACCACACCATGGAGGACACCGCGCTGGCCCTGGGCGCCGCGTTCGACCAGGCGCTGGGGGACAAGGCCGGCATCCGGCGGTACGGCTCGGCCACCGTCCCCATGGACGAGGTGCTGGTCCGGGCCGCCGTCGACCTCTCCGGCCGGCCGTACGTGGTGCACGACGAGCCGGTGCTCGCGCCGTACATCGGGCCGGTCTACCCGACCAGCATGACGCGGCACATCTGGGAGTCGTTCGGCCAGTCCGCCCGGGTCACCCTGCACGTGGACGTGCTGCGGGCGGCCCGGCCCGGCGGCAACCCGGACGCCCACCACGTCGTCGAGGCCCAGTTCAAGGCGGTCTCCCGGGCGCTGCGCGAGGCCACGTCGATCGACCCGCGGTCGGCCGGCGCGATCCCGAGCACGAAGGGTGCCCTCTGATGGGGCGGGCGCTGCCGACGCTGCTGCTGATCCTGGCCGGGGTGCTGGTCGGTGGGACCTGGTCGCTCTACAAGCAGGGCGCCGCCCGCCCCGCGGTGGTGGTCACCGGGCTGCTGGCCGTGCTGGCCACCGCCGGCGGGCTGCTCTGGCTGCTGCCGGGGGAGGGTTCGTGAGCAGGCGTGTCGTGGTGCTCGACTACGGCTCGGGCAACCTGCGCTCGGCCGAGCGTGCCCTGGAGCGGGCCGGCGCCGACGTCACCGTCACGGCCGACCTGACCGCCGCCGCCGAGGCCGAGGGCCTGGTGGTGCCGGGTGTCGGCGCGTTCGCGGCGTGCATGGCCGGGATCGAGGAGCTGGGCGCGGGGCCGGTCATCGCCGAGCGGGTGGCCGCCGGCCGCCCGGTGCTCGGCATCTGCGTGGGCATGCAGGTGCTCTTCGAGCACGGCGACGAGCACGGCGTGGTCACGAAGGGGCTCGGGCTGCTGCCCGGCGGGGTGACCAAGCTGCCCGCGCCGCGGCTGCCGCACATGGGCTGGAACACGGTGCACGCGCCGGCCGGCTCGGTGCTCTTCGCCGGCCTGCCGGCGGACGCCCGGTTCTACTTCGTCCACTCCTACGGGGTGACCGCACCGGCGGCGCTGGCCGCCGCGGGGGCCACCGTCACCACCGCCCACCACGGCACCGACTTCGTCGCCGGGGTCGAGCGCGGCGCGCTGTCGGCGGCCCAGTTCCACCCGGAGAAGTCGGCCGACACCGGGGCGGCGCTGCTGCGCAACTGGCTCGGCACACTGTGAGCGCGAGGAGTGAGCCGGGGTTGCGAGCCCCGCAGTCGCGAACGAACGGTGGCGCGGTGTGAGCGCGAGGAGTGAGCCGGGGTTGCGAGCCCCGCAGTCGCGAACGAACGGTGGCGCGGTGTGAGTAAGGAGCGGGCCCGCCGCCGGGAGGCCCGCCAGGCCGAGCTGGAACGGGAACGCGCCGCGCGTGCCCGCCGGGTGGCGCGGCGGGAGCGGCGGCGCGTGGTCGCCCGCCGGTTCACGCCGAAGCTGCGGCGGGGCCGCACCGGCCGGCTGCGCCGGCACAGCCGTGGTGAGCGGGCGGCCATCGTGCTGCTCACCGGCGCGGCGGTGGCCGGTATCTGGAGTTTCGTCGACGACCTGGCGCTGCGGCTGGCGCTTGTCGTGTTGTTGCTGCTGGTCCTGCCCGCGGTCGTGGTGATCGCCCTGGACCGTCGTTCCTGATGCGAGGAGTAGAGCGTTGAGCCTCACCCTGTTGCCCGCCGTGGACGTCGCCGACGGCCAGGCCGTCCGGCTCGTCCAGGGCGCCGCCGGCAGCGAGACCGCGTACGGCGATCCGCTGGAGGCCGCCCTCGCCTGGCAGGCCGACGGCGCGGAGTGGATCCACCTGGTCGACCTGGACGCCGCGTTCGGCCGGGGCACCAACGCCCACCTGCTGGCCGAGGTGGTCCGGCAGCTCGACGTGAAGGTCGAGCTCTCCGGCGGCATCCGGGACGACGAGTCGTTGCAGGCCGCCCTGGGCACCGGTGCGGCCCGGGTCAACATCGGCACCGCCGCGCTGGAGGACCCGGAGTGGTGCGACCGGGTCTGCGGCGAGTACGGCGACCGGGTGGCCATCGGGCTGGACGTGCGCGGCCGTACCCTCTCGGCGCGCGGCTGGACCCGCGACGGCGGTGACCTCTACGAGGTGCTGGCCCGGCTGGACAAGGCCGGCGCCTCCCGCTACGTGGTCACGGACATCACCAAGGACGGCACCATGCGCGGGCCCAACCTGGACCTGCTGCGCGAGGTCTGCTCCCGCACCGACGCCCCGGTGATCGCCTCCGGTGGCGTGTCCACCCTGGACGACCTGCGCGCGCTGGCCACCCTGGAGCCGGTGGGCGTGGAGGGTGTGATCGCCGGCAAGGCGCTCTACGCGGGCGCGTTCACCGTCGCCGAGGCGTTGGCCACCCTGCGGGCCGGCGCGTGACGGCCGTCGCGGGTGACGGCGCCCGGCCGGCGCCGGACGCGCCGGCGGTCACCCGGCTGGGCTCGGGCGGCCCGTGGGAGGCGCTCTACGGCTACTGCCGGGTGGTCCGCGCCGGGCAGCTGGCGATCACCGCCGGCTGCACCTCGACGGTGGACGGCCGGGTGGCCCACGTGGGCGACGCGGCGGCGCAGACGGCCCAGGCGATCCGGATCGGCCTGGACGCGCTCGCCGAGGTCGGCGCCGAGCCGGCCGACGTGGTGCGCACCCGGATGTACGTGACCGACCGGATGTACGCCGACGAGGTGGGCCGGGCGCACAACGCGGTGTTCGGCGCGGTCCGCCCGGTGGCCACCATGGTCGTGGTGGCCGGGCTGATCGACCCGGAGCACCTGGTCGAGGTCGAGCTGGAGGCCTGGCTCGGCGACCGCTGACGGCCGTCCCTGGATGTGGGGGCGGCCACTCCGCGGCCCATTAGGTTGTGCACAACTCAATTGGGGGCTACGTTTTCGGGGTGACCGATGATCTGGTGCTGCGCCGGCAGGTGTGCTTCGCCCTCTACGCGGCGTCGCGCGCCCTCACCGACGTCTACCGGCCCATCCTCGACGAGCACGGCCTGACCTACCCGCAGTACCTGGTGCTGCTGGTCCTCTGGGAGCGCGGCGACGACGCCCCCACGGTCTCCGAGCTCGGCGCGCGGCTCCGGCTCGACTCCGGCACCCTCTCGCCGCTGCTCAAGCGGCTGGAGGCGGCCGGCCTGGTGGTGCGTACCCGCTCGGCGGCCGACGAGCGCCGGGTCGAGGTGGGCCTCACCGCGCAGGGCCGGGCCCTGCGGGAGCGGATGGACGAGGTGCCGCGTCGGGTGGCCCGCGCCACCGGCCTCACCGAGGCCGAGCTGGTCGCCCTCCGCGACACCCTCACCCGGGTCACCGAGACGATCCACCGACAGAAGGAGCAGTGACCACCATGCAGGTGCTCTACACCGCGTCCGCGCAGGCCACCGGCGACGGCCGGGACGGCCACGTCCGCACCTCCGACGGCGGCCTCGACCTGGACCTGGCCATCCCGAAGGAGATGGGCGGCGCCGGCGGCGCGACCAACCCGGAGCAGCTCTTCGCGGCCGGCTACGCCGCCTGCTTCCACTCGGCGCTGCGCGTGGTCGCCCGCAAGGCCCGGGCGGACGTCTCGAACTCGGTCGTCGAGGCCGAGGTGGGCATCGGTCCGAACGGCAGCGGGGGCTACGGCCTGGCCGTCACCCTGGTGGTCGACCTGCCCGCGGTCGAGCGGTCCGCCGCTCAGCAGCTCGTCGAGGCGGCCCACCAGGTCTGCCCGTACTCCAACGCGACCCGGGGCAACATCGAGGTCACCCTCACCGTCCGGGAGGCCCGATGACGACCAACCGGGAGATCCACCTGGCGTCCCGTCCGCAGGGCTGGCCCACCGCCGACAACTTCCGGCTGGTCGAGACCGAGGTGCCCACCCCGGGGCCCGGCCAGCTCGTGGTCCGCAACCGGTTCATGTCGGTGGACCCGTACATGCGCGGGCGGATGAACGACGTCAAGTCGTACGTGCCGCCGTTCGCGCTCGACGCCCCGCTCGACGGCGGCGCGGTCGGCGAGGTGGTGGCGAGCGGGGCCGAGGGCTTCGCGCCCGGCGACGTCGTGCTGCACGGCCTGGGCTGGCGGGAGTACGCGCTCGTCGACGCCCGGGGCGCCCGGAAGGTCGACCCCGACCTGGCCCCGGTCAGCGCCTACCTGAGCGTGCTCGGCATGACCGGGCTGACCGCGTACGCCGGGCTGCTCGACGTGGCCGCCATGAAGCCGGGCGAGACGGTCTTCGTCTCCGGCGCGGCCGGCGCGGTCGGCAGCATGGTCGGGCAGATCGCCAAGCTGCGCGGCGCGGCCCGGGTGGTCGGCAGCGCCGGCTCGCCGGCCAAGGTCGAGCGGCTCCGGGCGCTCGGCTTCGACGCCGCGTTCGACTACCACGACGGCCCGGTCCGCGACCAGCTCAGGGCCGCCGCGCCGGACGGCGTCGACGTCTACTTCGACAACGTCGGCGGCGAGCACCTGGAGGCCGCCATCGGCGCCATGAACCTGCACGGCCGGGCCGCCATCTGCGGCATGATCGCGCAGTACAACGCCACCGAGCCGCCCGCCGCCCCGCGCAACCTGGCGCTGCTCATCGGCAAGCGGCTCACCCTGCGCGGCTTCCTGGTCGGCGACCACGGGCACCTGCGCGAGCAGTTCGTCCAGGAGATGGCCGGCTGGCTGCGGGACGGCCGGATCTCCTACGACGAGACGGTGGTCGACGGCATCGAGCGGGCCCCGGAGGCGTTCCTCGGCCTGCTGCGCGGCGAGAACCTGGGCAAGATGCTCGTCCGTCTGTGACGCCGCACTCGTTCACGGCGGTCGGCCCGGTCGGGCCGGCCGCCGTGCCGTGCCGGTTGGATAGGCTCACGGCATGACGGTGGCGGTACGGGTGATCCCGTGTCTGGACGTGGACGCCGGGCGTGTGGTCAAGGGGGTCAACTTCCTCGACCTGCGCGACGCCGGCGACCCGGTCGAGCTGGCGGCCGCGTACGACCGGGCCGGCGCCGACGAGCTGACCTTCCTCGACGTCACCGCCTCCAGCAGCGACCGCGGCACCATGCTCGACGTGGTGCGGCGCACCGCCGAGTCGGTCTTCATCCCGCTGACCGTCGGCGGTGGTGTCCGCCAGGTCGCCGACGTCGACACCCTGCTCCGCGCCGGCGCGGACAAGGTCGGGGTGAACACCGCGGCCATCGCCCGCCCCGAGCTGATCGCCGAGATCGCCGACCGGTTCGGCCGGCAGGTGCTGGTGCTCTCCCTCGACGTACGCCGGGCGCCGGCAGGGGTCACGCCGAGCGGCTTCGAGGTGACCACGCACGGCGGGCGCCGGGGCACCGGCCTCGACGCGGTCGAGTGGGCGGCGCGCGGCGCCGAGCTGGGCGCGGGGGAGATCCTGCTCAACTCGATGGACGCCGACGGCACCAAGGCCGGCTTCGACCTGCCGCTGATCGAGGCCGTCCGCGCGGTCGTCGACGTGCCGGTGATCGCCAGCGGCGGGGCCGGCGAGGTCGCCCACTTCCCGCCGGCCATCGGCGCGGGCGCCGACGCGGTGCTCGCGGCGAGCGTCTTCCACTTCGGTGAGCTGACCGTCGGCGAGGTCAAGGACGCCCTGCGCGGCGCGGGCCACCCGGTCCGCTGACGCCCGCCCGTCCGCCGGCTCGGCGGGGGCGGTCGGGCCGGCCCGGCGGGCTGGCGGGGAGCCGCCGCCGGTCAGGGGCGGCCGGAGTGGCCCTCGGGGGAGCGGCGGGGCATCGGGATCGAGCGGACCACGTACTCCTGCACGGCGGCGGCGTGGTCGTCCTCGTCCAGCCGCCAGTCGGACTCGCCGGGCACGGGGCCGCGGCTCAGCACGCCCTGCACGGTGTCGACGGTGGTGCCCAGCCCGGCGCTGGGCCGGCTGCGCCAGAGCCGCTCGCCGTCCGGGGTCACCCGGAACCAGCCGTCGGTGACGCTGACCAGGCCCGCGTCGACGAGCCGGCGGACCGCGCCCTCCACCTCGTGCCGCTCGGGGATGGCCTGGTTGAGGTGGTCGGCCGTGGAGAGGACGTCGGCGAGGCGCACGCCCTCCGGGCGCCGGGTGTCGGCGGCCCGGCGGTGCCGACCGGCGCCGCTCGCGATGACCAGTGAGACGAAGATCCAGGCGTCGCTCCAACGCCAACCGTTCTCCCCCATGCACGAATGATGCCCGGCGACGGCGGCGGAGAAAACACCCGGTTTCGCGCCCGGACGTCGCCGCAGCTCAGCGACGTCCGGCGCGTCCCGTTCCGCTGCGGTCGGCGCGGCGGGGGTGACGCTGCGTGGTCGAAGGGCGGTTCAGGCCGCCTCGCCGGCCGTCCTCGGCGCGCAGGCGACCACCGGCTCGTCGGCCGGCCGGGCCGGCACCGCGAAGATCGGGATGAAGAACTGGGCGAGCGGCCCGATGGCCAGCGCGTACGCCACGGTGCCGAGGCCCACGGTGCCGCCGAGCAGCCAGCCCAGGCTCAGCACGGTCACCTCGATGACGGTCCGGACCAGCCGTACTGAGTAGCGGGGCCGGCGGGCCGTGAAGCCGGTCATCAGGCCGTCACGCGGGCCGGGGCCGAGCCCCGCGCCCAGGTAGAGGCCGGTGGCGGCGCCGTTGGCCACGATCCCGGCGACCAGCAGGGTGGCGCGGACCGGCAGGCCGTCGCCCGGCGGCAGCAGGGCCAGGGTGGCGTCGACCACCAGGCCGATCACCACGACGTTGCTGATGGTGCCGAGGCCGGGGCGCTGCCGCAGCGGGATCCAGAGCAGCAGCACGAGCGCGCCGACCGCGATGGTGACCGTGCCGAAGGAGAGGTGCGTCTGCCGGGCGAGGCCCTGGTGGAACACGTCCCACGGGTCGAGCCCGAGGCCGGACCGGATCATCAGCGCCATGCTGATCCCGTAGAGGGCCAGCCCGGCGTAGAGCTGGACGAGCCGCCGGGTGGGCCGGTGCCGGAGATTGCCAATTGGTGCCATGCATGCCACCCTAGGGTCCAATCCTGCCCGCGACAGAGCCAATTCAGGAGGGGTGGCCATGACGAGTCAGGTGCGTGGCGTCCAATTGGCTCGGCTTCTCGGGCAGTGGCATGCCCTCCCGGGCCGCCGGCGCAGCCCGGACTACGCCGCGCTCGCCGCCGCGGTCCGCGGGCTGCTCGCCGACGGCCGGCTGCCCCTCGGGGTACGCCTGCCGGCCGAGCGCGACCTGGCCGAGGCGCTGCGGATCAGCCGCACCACGGTCACCGCCGCCTACCGGGAGCTGCGGGAGACCGGCCACCTGGCCAGCCGGCGGGGCGCCGGGAGCTGGACCATGCTCCCGGGCACGCACCGGGTGGCCAGCACCGGTCTCTGGACCCCGCTCGACGACCGGGACATGATCGACCTGGGGGTGGCCGCGCTCTCCGCCCCGGCGCAGCTCGTGCCCGCGGCCCGGGCCGCCGCCGAGGACCTGCCCCGCTACCTCGGCGGGGCCGGCTACCACCCGACCGGCATCATCGAGCTGCGCGAGGCGGTGGCCCGCGCGTACACCGACCGGGGGCTGCCGACCAGCCCGGAACAGATCATGGTCACCAGCGGCACCCAGCACGCGCTGGACCTGGTGCTGCGGCTGGCCCTGTCGCCCGGCGGCGGGGTGCTGGTGGAGTCCCCGACCTACCCCAACGCCCTCGCCGCGCTGTCCGCCCGGCGGGCCCGGATCACCACCCACGGTCTCGCCGCCGACGGCGACGGCTGGGACGCCGACCTGCTGCTGGGCAGCATCCGGCAGACCCGGCCGAAGCTGGCGTACGTGATCCCCGAGTTCCACAACCCGACCGGCCACCTCATGGCGACCGACCTGCGCGAGCGGCTGGTCGGCGCGGCGCACGCCGCCGGCACCGACCTCGTGGTGGACGAGTCGTTCGTGGACCTGCCGCTGGACGGCACCCCGCTGCCGCCGCCGGTGGCCACCTTCGACCGGCACTCCCGGGTCATCAGCATCGGCGGGATGAGCAAGCCGTACTGGGGTGGCCTGCGGATCGGCTGGGTGCGGGCGTCCGCCCCGCAGGTGCAGCGGCTGGCCGCCGCCCGGGTCGGCGTGGACATGGCCAGCCCGGTGCTCGACCAGCTCGTCGCAGTGCACCTGCTGGCCCAGGGACCCAGCATCGTGGCCGCCCGGCGGATCCAGCTCGCCGCCCAGCGGGACGCCCTTGTCAAGGCGATGGCCGACCGCCTGCCCGACTGGCGGGTCACCGTGCCGCTCGGCGGGGTGACGCTCTGGGTGGAGCTGGACGGCCCGATCTCCAGCGCGCTGGCCCGGGCCGCCGAGGAGGTCGGCGTACGCCTGGCGCCCGGACCGCGGTTCGGCCTGGACGGCACGCTGGAGCGGTTCCTCCGGCTGCCCTTCACCCTGCCCACCGCGGACCTGGAGGAGGCCGTCGGCCGGCTCGCCGCGGTCCGCTACGACCTGGACCGGACCGGCCGCCCGCAGTGGCGGGAGCCCTCCGTCATCGCCTGAGCCGCCCGAGGGCGCGCCGGGCGTCCCGGGGGACAGCGTCCCGTCCGCCCGGCTGCCAGACTGTCCGCCGTGACGGACGGAACGCGGCGCGGGCCACGGATGCGGGTGATGACCGAGGGCGCCTCGGTCACCCCGCTGGAGCTCTTCTTCGACCTGGTCTTCGTCTACGCGCTCACCCAGGTGACCGCGCTCATGGCGACCGACCTGACCTGGGCCGGCATGGGGCGGGGCCTGCTGCTGCTGGCCCTGCTCTGGTGGTGCTGGTGCTGCTACGCCTGGCTCGGCAACACCGTCCGGGCCGACGAGGGCGTGGTCCGGGTGGTCCTCTTCGCGGTGATCGCCACCATGTTCGTGGTCGCCGCGACCATCCCCGAGGCCTTCGTCGACCTGCCCGGCGGGCTCTCCGGCCCGGTCGTCTTCGCCGCCTGCTACCTGGCCGTCCGGGTGCTGCACCTGACCCTCTACTGGTACGCGGCCCGGGGCGACGGCGGGCTGCGCCGGCAGCTCGTGCGCGCCGCCCTGCCGATGCTGGGCGGGGCGCTGCTGCTGTTCACCGCCGCGCTGCTGCCGCCGTACCTCACCGACGACCCGGCGCGGGTCGTCACGCTGCGCACCCTGCTCTGGGTGTGCGCCCTCGCCGTGGACTACGGCGGCATCATGGCCATCGGCGCGGCGGGCTGGCAGATCTTCTCGGCCGCCCACTGGACGGAGCGGCACGGCCTCATCATCATCGTGGCGCTGGGGGAGTCCCTCGTCGCCATCGGCGTCGGGATCACCGCGCTGCCGATCTCCTGGCCGATCATCGTGGCCGCGTTCCTCGGCGTCACGGTGGCGGCGGCGCTGTGGTGGGCGTACTTCGACGTGGTGTCGATCGCCGCCGAGCGGGTGCTGGCGCGGGCGCGCGGCGCCGAACGGGCCGCGCTGGGCCGGGACTCCTACACCTACCTGCACCTGCCGATGGTCGCCGGGATCATCCTGCTCGCCCTCGGCTTCAAGAAGGTCCTGGCGTACGTCGGGGACGGCACCCACCACCGGCTCACCGACCCGCTGCACGGGCTGGGCCTGCTCGCCCTCTACGGCGGCGTGATCCTCTACCTGCTCGGGCACGTGGGCTTCCGGCTGCGCAACATGCGCTCGGTCAACTGGCCGCGGATCGCCACCACCGTGCTGCTCGTGCTGCTCCTGCCGGTCGCCGACCACCTGCCGGCGCTGGCCGCGCTGGGGCTGCTCGCCGTGGTCTGCGCCGGCATGGTGGGGGCCGAGGTGGTGCTCTTCGGCACGGCCCGCCGCGCCCTGCGCGACGAGTTCCTCACCGAGCACGGCGCCGGCGGCGCGCCCGGCCGGTAGGCCCGTTCCGGTACGGATCGTCCGATCGGCACCGCGCCGGCCGCGCGATTGCGGAGACTGCCCGGGTGGGGAACGGCGGAGGCACCCGGTGGTCGCGGGTCGTGCGACCCGGCGCACCGGGCTCCCGGACCACCCGCCTGGAACTCTTCTACGACCTGGTCTTCGTCTTCGCGTTCATCAACGTCACCACGCTGACCGCCAGCCTGCTCAGCCCGGCCAACCTCTACCGCTGCCTGCTGGTGCTGGCGCTGCTCTGGTGGTCGTGGACCGGCTTCGCCCGGCTCGGCAACGCGGTCCGCGCCGACCAGGGCGTGCTGCCGGTGGTCGGCGTCATCACGGTCGCCGCCACCTTCCTGCTGGTGCTCAGCGTGCCGAGCGCGTTCGCCGACCGTCCCGGCGGGCTGAACGGCCCGCTGGTCTTCGCGGGCTGTTACTTCGCGATCCGGATGGCCCAGCTCGTGGTCTTCGCCTGGCTGGACCGGTCGGATCCGCTCCAGCGCCGGCGGCTCCTGCTGCGCGCGATGCTGCCGACCGTGGCCACCGTCCTGCTGGTGGTCGCCGGCACGGTCCCCCAGCGGCTCGCCGACCGGCCGTACGCCGTGGCGCTGCAACTGCTGCTCTGGACCGTGGCGCTGCTGGTCGAGTACGTCGGTGGGGTGCTCCTCGCCTCGGCGCGGTGGGTGGTGGTCTCCGCGGGCCACTGGGCGGAACGGCACGCCCTCATGGTGCTGATCGCGCTCGGTGAGTCGATCATCGCGCTGGGGCTCGGCCCGAAGACCGGGCTGCCGCTCACCGGCCCCGTGGCGGTGGCCGCGCTGCTCGGCGTCCTCGTCGTGGCGGTGCTCTGGTGGGCGTACTTCGACACCCTGGCCTACGCGCTGGAGCAGGCGCTGCACCACGCCCGCGACCCGGCCGCCCGGCTCCGGCTCTGCCGGGACGTCTACACGTTCCTGCACCTGCCGCTGGTGGCCGGGACCATCCTCTTCGCCCTGGGCCTCAAGGACCTGCTGGCCGACGCGGCCAGCCCGGACACCCCCACGTGGGGGCCGCCGCTGGGCGGCTTCTGGGTCACGATCATGTTCGGCGGGGTGGGCCTCTACCTGCTGAGCCTCGTCGCCTGCGCGCTGGTGGCGCTGCGGGAGGTGCACTGGCCGCTGGTGATCACGGTCGTGGCGCTCGCCGTCGTCGCCCCCGTCGTCGCCCCGATCCCGGAGCTGGCGTCGCTCATGGTGCTGGCGGTGCTCGTCACCGCCGGGGTGGCCGCGGAGACGTTCCAGGAGAACGGCCGGCGGCGCCGGATCCGGCAGCTCGCGCTGGAGGAGCAGCTCGCCGCGGAGGCGGACCAGAGCCACTGGCGCCAGGAGCACCTCTGACCGGTGAGCACGGCGGCGGCCGTGCCCCGGGACGGAGGGGCACGGCCGCCGGCCGGTGCGGGTCTCGCTACAGCTCGGCGAGGGTGCCCGCGTACATCTTGTCGATCTCGCCGGCGAAGTTGGTCTCCACGCTCCGGCGCTTGATCTTCAGCGACGGGGTGACCTCGCCGTCCTCGATGGTGAGGTCCCGGGGGAGGATGGTCACCTTCTTGATCGTCTCCCAGCGGTTCAGCTTGCCGTTCAGCTCGGCCACGTAGCCCTCGACCATGGCCTGCGCCTCCGGCGAGGTGACGATCGCGGTGTAGTCGCGGCCCTCCAGCGGCGTGCCGGCGGCCCACGCCGTGATCGCGTCCGGGTCGAGCGTGACCAGCATGGTGCAGTAGTTGCGGGCCTGCCCGATCACCACCGCCTGCGAGGTGTACGGGCAGACGGCCTTGAACATGCCCTCGATGTGCGACGGCGCGATGTACTTGCCGCCGGAGGTCTTGACCAGGTCCTTCTTCCGGTCGGTGATGCACAGGTAGCCGTCGTCGTCGAGGGTCCCGATGTCGCCGGTGCGGAAGAAGCCGTCCTCGGTGAACGCGGCGGCGGTCTCCTCCGGCAGGTTGTGGTAGCCGCGCATGACCGGCTTGCCCCGGACCAGGATCTCGCCGTCGGTGTCGATCCGGCACTCCAGGTCGCCCATGGCCCGGCCCACGCTGCCGATCTTCAGCCCGCCGGGCGGGTTCACGAACGCGCCCGCGCTGGTCTCGGTGAGCCCGTACCCCTCGGAGATGGGCAGGTTGGCCGCGGCGAAGAAGGTGCCGATCTCCTTGCTGAGCGGCGCCGCGCCGGAGACCAGCACCCGCATCCGGCCGCCGAGGCGGGCCTGGAGCTTGCTGAACACCAACTTCTCGGCCACCGCGTACTTCAGCTTCAGGCCGGCCGGGACCGGCTTGCCGGCCTGCTCCAGCGCGACCTTCTCCTTGCCCACCGCGACGCCCCAGGCGAAGATCTTCGCCTTCGCGCCGCCGGCGCCCTGGGCCGTGGTGACCGCCTTGTTGTAGACCTTCTCGAAGACCCGGGGCGCCCCGCACATGAGCGTCGGCCGGACCACCCCGAGCAGGTCGACCAGCTTGTCCACCCGGCCGTCGACGTAGGTGGGCAGGCCGACGTGGGTGGCGCCGCAGAGCAGCGTCTTGCCGAACGAGTGGGACAGCGGCAGCCACAGGTACTGCAGGTCGTCGACGCGCAGCAGGCCCAGCTCGGCCTGCGCCACGCCCTCCCAGCACCAGCCGCCGTGCAGCAGCTCGACGCCCTTGGGCCGGCCGGTGGTGCCCGAGGTGTAGATGAGGGTGGCCAGGTGGTCGGGTCCGATCCCGGCGACCAGCATGTCGATGAGGTCGGGCTCGTTCTCCAGCGCCCGGGCCCCCCGCTCCTCCAGCTCCGCCAGGGTGAGCTGCGGGACGGTGGCGGCCGGGTCGGGCGCGCCGTCGAAGAGCACCACGTGGGTCAGCGCCGGCACCGCGCCGCCGGCGATCTTCGCGGCCTGGGCCGGATTCTCGGCGAAGAGCACCTTCGACCCGGAGTCGGCGATGATGTAGGTCGCGTCCTCCGGCTCGGTGGTCGGGTAGACGGTGGTGGTGGCCCCGCCGGCACACATGATCCCGAAGTCGGCGAGCACCCAGTCGAGGCGGGTGTTCGCCAGGATCGCCACCGGGTCCTCCAGGCCGACGCCGAGCCCGTGCAGGCCGGCGGCGATCGCCTTGGCGCGCTGCCCGACCTGCTCCCACGTCAGCCAGACCGGGCCCGAGTCGTCCGGGGCGGGATGGGCGAACGCGTGGCGGTCGGGGGAGTCCGCCACACGCTTGAGGAACATGTCGGGTACGGAACGGTACGGTACATCGAGAGCCATCGCTGTAGCCGCCTTCAAGGGTGGAGGGACGTGACGGGGGTCACGCCATTCTGCGGTTACCGAAGAGTATTGCCTGCACCCGGCCACCGGCTAGCCCTCGTCACCTGCGGCGACCGCCGTCCCGGGAGGTGGAACCGGCTCAGGCGTACCGGGTGGCGGCGCGGGACCAGTCGTAGGTGGCCCGGATCCAGTTCCGCCGGGTGGCGAGGAAGGCCCGCACCCCGTCGTCCCCCGTGGCGGCCAGTGCCGCGTCCCGCTCGGCGTACGCGGCCAGGCCCTCGTTGAACCGGGTGGCCGCCGCGCGCAACGCCGGCTCCTCGCCCTGCCCGGTCTCGCCGGCGATCGTCGTGACCAGGTTGTGCGCGTCCGGCCCGGTCGCCCGTTCCTTGTCGTAGGAGAACAGGTCGTTGCACCAGCAGACCAGGTCGGCGGCGAGCGCGTCCAGGGCGGCCAGCGCGGGATCCGCCCGCCGGCCCGGGCCGGGCAGGTCCGGGTGCGCCAGGTCGGTCAGCGTGAAGCTGGGCCGGGCGCCGCCGGTGTGCCGGCGCATCTGCACGTACTCGGCCACCCCGGGCACCCGGCGGTGCTCCCGGTTGGCCGCCTCCCAGAGCAGCGCCAGCAGGTACTCGCGCAACTGGCTGACCAGGCGCAGCAGCAGCGCCGGCCGCTGCCGGTCACGGACCCGCCGGCACAGGTCGTCCAGCGCCACGGCGAGCGGACCGGCCTCGACCGGGACCGGCGCGGCCGGGTCACCGTGCCGGTCGAGCACCTCCAGCAGGCCCGCCACGGTCGGCGCGAGCCGGGTCGGGCTGGCCCCCAGGCCGTCCTCGTCGCAGGCGTCGTCCATCACGAACAGCCAGCTGATCAGGTCGGCGAGCAGCCGCAGGCCGTCGACCGAGGCGTCCGGGCAGGCCCGCCCGGCCAGTTCCACCGGGTGCGCGCCGCCCAGCCGGCGCAGCCCGCCCGGGGTGTCGATCAGGCCCAGGTCGCGTACCCACCCGGCGCTCTGTCCGGCGACGAGTTCGACGGCGGCGTGCCGGCGCGCCGGGAAGGGGGGTTCGTGCAGTGCCGAGAGCGCGAAGCCTCGCATCCGTCTCCCCTGTCCGCCGCCTCGGGGTGGGCGGCGGGTCAGGAGCGTACGGCAGCGCGGATCGGCCTTCGTCGCTGGGCCGAAGCTGTTCCACCGGTCCCGGTGACCGGTTCGGTGCACCGGGTCAGAAGCCCAGGCTGGCCGCCCGCAACCGCTCCGCCGGCTCGGCGGGGCCGTCCACCTGGACCCGGGCGACCCGCTGCCGGCCGGAGATGAACAGCACCAGCTCGCCCGGGGCGCCCACCACGCGCAGCCGTTCGCCGCCGCGGCCGACGCCGCGCTCGCCGTAGCCGGGGGCCTGGATCAGCAGGTCGGCCGGGAAGCGTCGCAACGCCACCCGGGCCAGCACGGCGGCCCGCTTCCAGAGCGCCGCCTGCTGGCGGGCCGGCAGGTCGCGGGGGAGCCAGCCCGGCCGGGCCCGGCGCACGTCCTCGTGGTGGATGAAGAACTCCAGGCCGTTGACGAGTTCGTCGGTGAGCGGGTTGCTCACCGGGCTCCACAGCGGCGGGCGGCGGACCCGGGCCACCAGGTCCGCGTACGGGCCGGCGGCCACCCGCCGGCGGACCGCCTCGCCGTGCCCGCGCAGCGGCGGCAGCAGGATGCCGCCGGCCGCGTCGGGCCGGCGCTCCCGCACCAGCAGGTGCGCCGCCAGGTCGCGGGTGGTCCACCCCTCGTTGACCGTCGGCGCGTCCGGTCCCAGCTCCAGCATCAGGTCGGCGAGCGCCTCGCGCTCCGCCCGGGCGTACCGCGGCATGGCCTGATCGTAGGCCCGGCGGGCCCGGTCGGCGCGCCCGGCGCGGCCCGGAGCCGGTGTCCCTCGCCGGGGGGCGGCCCGTCGCGCGGGCGTCCGCCCTGGTGGGCGGGGCCCGCGGGGAAGGAGTGACGGTCGACATATCGGGGCCGGGTCGGCGGAGTCGGGGTCGAGCGGTAAGGATGAGGAGGGAAAACTGCGGCTTACGGCGGGGGACAGCGTGGCGAGCGGGACAAGTCGGGACGTCGTCGGCAGAGGGCTACGGGTGCTCGGCCGGGCCATCCGGGAGCAGCCGCGCATCTTCGCGGTGGCGGTGACCGGCAGCGTGCTCTTCGGCCTCATGGTGATCGCCAGCGCGTACGTCGTCGGCGCGGTGGTCGGCAAGGTGGTGGTCCCGGCGGTCGCCCGCGGCTCGGTGACCGACGGCGCCCTGGCGCTCGCCGCGGCCGCGCTGTTCGGCATCAGCGTGCTGCGGGTGGTCGGCATCTTCGGCCGCCGGCTCGGCGCCGGCTACATGCAGTACCGGCTCCAGGCCGCCTACCGCCGCCGGGTCACCCGCCGGTACCTCGACCTGCCGCTGGCCTGGCACCACCGCAACGCCACCGGCACGCTGCTCTCCAACGCCAACTCGGACGTCGAGGCCGCCTGGTACCCGATCGCGCCGCTGCCCTTCGCCGTCGGCACCCTGGTCATGCTGGTCGGCGCCGTGGTCTCGCTCTTCCTCACCGACTGGGCCCTCGCGCTGGTCGGCCTCGCCGTCTTCCCGGCGCTGTTCGCGCTCAACGTGGTCTACTCCCGCCGGATGGCGCCCCGCCAGGCCCGTGCCCAGCGGCTGCGCGCCGAGGTCAGCGGCATCGCCCACGAGAGCTTCGACGGCGCCCTGGTGGTCAAGACGATGGGCCGGGAGGCCCAGGAGACCGTGCGGTTCGCCGCCCGGGCCGGCGACCTGCGCGACGCGCTGATCTCCGTGGGCAAGCTCCGCGGCGTCTTCGACCCCATGCTGGAGACGCTGCCCAGCCTCGGCACGCTCGCCGTGCTGGTGGTCGGTGCGGTCCGGCTCCGGCAGGGCGCCATCACCGTGACCGAGCTGGTCAGCGTGGCCTTCCTCTTCACCGTGCTGGCCTTCCCGGTCCGGGCCATCGGCTGGGTGCTGGCCGAGCTGCCGCGCAGCGTCGCCGGCTGGGACCGCGTCCGCCGGGTCCTCGACGCCACCGGCGAGATGCCGTACGGCGAGGTGACGCTCGACCCGGCCACGCCGGCGCCGGCCACCCTCGCCTTCCACGACGTGCACTTCGGGTACGAGCCGGCCGAGGCGCACCTGCCCGGCACCGAGGTGCTCGGCGAGGTCACCTTCACCGTGCCGGCCGGGAAGACGGTCGCCCTGGTCGGGCCGACCGGCGCCGGCAAGTCCACCATCGCCTCGCTGGCCGTGCGGCTGGTCGACCCGCATTCCGGCACGGTCACCCTGGACGGGGTCGACGTGCGGGAGCTGACGGCCGCCTCGCTGGCCTCGACCGTGGCCCTGGTCGCCCAGGTGCCGTTCGTCTTCGACGACACGGTGCGGGCCAACATCGCCCTGGACCGCGCCGGCATCGGCGACGAGGAGGTCTGGGCGGCGCTGCGGCTGGCCGAGGCGGACGGCTTCGTGGCCGCGCTGCCCGAGGGGCTGGACACCATGGTCGGCGAGCGGGGCACCTCGCTCTCCGGCGGGCAGCGGCAGCGGCTCACCCTGGCCCGGGCGCTCGCCGGCCGGCCCCGGCTGCTGGTGCTCGACGACGCCACCAGCGCCGTCGACCCGCGGGTGGAGGCGGCCATCCTGGCCGGGCTGCGCGCGCCGACCGACGGCGGGGCGCCGGCCTCGATCCTGGTGGTCGCCTACCGGCGGGCCACCATCGCGCTCGCCGACGAGGTGATCTACGTCGAGCACGGCCGGGTGGTGGCCCGCGGCACGCACACCGACCTGCTCGCCACCGTCCCCGGCTACACCGACCTGGTCACCGCCTACGAGCAGGCGGAGCACGAACGCGAGCAGACCCGCACGTACGACGAGGTCACCCCGTTGACCTCCGGCCTGGAAGTCGAGGTTGACCGGTGAGCGCGAGGAGTGAGCCGGGCCTGCGAGCCCCGCAGTCGCGAACGGAGACCGGCACGGTGAGCGCGACTGTTGAGGCCGAGCGGCCAGCCGAGGCGACCGAGTCAACCTGGCGGACGCTGCGACGCGGGCTGTCGCTCTCCCCGGAGCTGAAGACCGGGCTGGCCGGCACCGTGGCGCTGGCCCTGGTCTACATGGTCGGCCGGGTCGCCGTGCCGGTGGCCGTGCAGCGCGGCATCGACCACGGCATCATCGGCGGGCTCGACCTGGACGTCGTCACGCTGACCGTGGCGGTCACCGCCGCCGTGCTGGTGGTCACCACCACCTGCGGCTACCTGATGATGCGCCGGCTGTTCACGGTCAGCGAGACCGCGCTGGCCGGGGTGCGCACCCGGGCGTTCCGGCACGTGCACGACCTGTCCATGCTGCACCAGCAGTCCGAGCGGCGCGGCTCGCTGGTCTCCCGGGTCACCAGCGACGTCGACCAGATCACCCAGTTCCTCCAGTGGGGCGGCGTGATCCTCATCGTCAACCTGGGCCAGCTCGTGGTGACCACGGCCGTGATGCTCGCGTACTCCTGGCAGTTGACCCTCGTGGTGCTCGTGGCCTTCGCGCCCGCGGTGCTGGTCATCCGGCTGCTCCAGCGCCGGCTGGCCGGCGCGTACGGGGTGGTCCGGCAGCGGACGGGCACGCTGCTCGGCACCATCGGCGAGAGCGTGGTGGGCGCCCCGGTGATCCGGGCGTACGGGATCGCCGGGCGCACCGCCCGGCGGCTGGACACGGCGATCGAGGGGCAGCGGCAGGCCCAGCAGAAGGCCATCCGGATCAGCATCCTGGGCAGCTCCGTCGGCGAGCTGGCGGCCGGCCTGGCCCTCGCGGGCGTGGTGGTGGTCGGTGTGAACCTCGGCGTCGACCGCACCCTGTCCATCGGCCAGCTCACCGCCTTCCTGTTCCTGGTGACGCTCTTCATCCAGCCGGTGCAGATCGCCACCGAGGTGCTCAACGAGGCGCAGAACGCGATCGCCGGCTGGCGCCGGGTGCTCGACGTGCTGGACGTCGCGCCCGACGTGGCCGACCCGGGGGAGCAGGGTCGGGAGCTGCCGTCCGGCCCGCTGGACATCCGCTTCGCCGGGGTGACCTTCGCCTACCCGGGCGGGCCGCCGGTGCTGCACGACGTGACGCTGGAGATCCCGGCGAAGAGCCGGGTGGCCGTGGTCGGGGAGACCGGCAGCGGCAAGACCACCTTCGCCAAGCTGCTCACCCGGCTCATGGACCCCACCGAGGGTGCGGTGCTGCTCTCCGGCGTCTCGCTGCGCGAGGTGCGCTTCGAGTCGCTGCGCTCCCGGGTGGTGATGGTGCCGCAGGACGGCTTCCTCTTCGACGCCACCGTGGGGGAGAACGTCCGCTTCGCCCGCCCGGACCTGACCGACGCCCAGCTCACGGCCGCCTTCTCCGAGCTGGGCCTGGCCGACTGGCTGGACGGGCTGCCGGCCGGGCTGGACACCCCGGTCGGCGAGCGCGGGGAGGCGCTCAGCGTCGGCGAGCGGCAGCTCGTCGCGCTGGCCCGGGCGTACGTGGCCGACCCCGATCTGCTGGTGCTGGACGAGGCGACGAGCGCGGTCGACCCGGCCACCGAGGTGCGCCTCCAGCGCACCCTGGACGCGGTCACCCGGGGCCGGACCACGCTGGCCATCGCCCACCGGCTCTCCACCGCGCAGTCCGCGGACGAGGTGATCGTGGTGGACCGGGGGCGGATCGTGCAGCGCGGCCCGCACGAAGAGTTGCTGCGGGACCCGGAGTCGGTCTACGCCCTGCTCTTCGCCTCCTGGCTGGAGCAGACCCGCTAGCGCGGTCGGCTCCGGTCAGTCCAGGTCGCCGGTGAGGTAGCGCTGGACGGTGGGGCCGATCGTGGCGGCCAGTGTGTCCGGGGACGCGGAGGCGACCGGTTCGAGACGGATCACGTACCGCATCATGGCCAGGCCGGCGATCTGGCTGGCCACCAGCGCGCCCCGCAGCGGCACCTCGGCCGGGTCGAGGTCGAGCTGCTCGACGACCCGGCGCAGCACCTGGGTGACCAGGAACTCGCGCAGCATGCGGGCGGTCCACTGGTTGCTCATCGCCGAGCGGAGCAGGGCCACCGCGGCGGTGCCGACCGGGGAGTCCCAGACGGCCAGGAAGGTGCGGACCAGCCGCTCGCCGACCTCGTCCCGGCCACCGGCCAGCACCCGCGGCACGAGTTCCGCCGGGTCGACGGGAATCGCCACGGTGGCCCGGAACAGCTCCTCCTTGGTGCCGAAGTAGTGGTGCACCAGCGCCGGGTCCACCCCCGCGGCGGTCGCGATCGCCCGGATCGAGGCGGCGTCGAAGCCGCGGTCGGCGAACGCCGCCCGGGCGGCCGTGAGGATGGCCTCCCGGGTGTCCGGGTTGCCCGGCCGCCGGCCGGTGCGCCGGGCCATCACCCGCTGCGCCGCCGCAGCGTCGCGGCGGCCAGCACCAGCGCCGCGACCGCCGCCCCGGCGACGATCGCCACGTCCCGCCACATCGTCCCGGTCGGGTCGGCGTGGGCGCCGACCTCCTGGAGCGCCTCGACGGCGTACGACAGGGGCAGCACGTCGCTGATCGCCTGGAGCCAGCCGGCCATCTCGCCGCGCGGCACGAAGAGCCCGCAGAGCAGCAGCTGCGGCAGCACCACCACGGGCATGAACTGCACGGCCTGGAACTCGGTGCGGGCGAAGGCGCTGCAGAACAGCCCGAGCGCGACGGCCAGCACGGCGTTGACGGCGGCGATCATGATCACGAGTCCGATGCTGCCGGCGGTGGTCAGGTCGAACACCCAGTACGCCACGGCCGAGGCGACGGTGGCCTGGACCACGCCGGCCAGGCCGAACGCGATGCCGTAGCCGAAGAGCAGGTCGAGCTTGGCCAGCGGGGTGGTGAGCAGCCGTTCCAGCGTGCCGGTGGTGCGCTCCCGCAGCATGGCGATGCTGGTCACCAGGAACATGATGATGAACGGGAAGAAGCCCAGCATGATCAGGGCGACCCGGTCGAAGAGCGTGGGCTGCCCCGGCGGGGTGGGCTGGTCGACGTACATGAAGTAGACGAGCGTGAGCAGCACGGCGGGGACCACGACGAGCAGCGCCACGGTCCGCTTGTCGTGCCGTAGCTGGCGCAGGATCCGCCCGGTGGTGGCGGCGAGGATGTGCGGGTTCATGCCGAGCCCTCCTGCTCGTTCGCCTTGATCAACCGGAGGAACGCCTCTTCCAGGTCGTGCACGCCGGTGGCGGCGCGGACCGCGTCCGGGGTGTCGTCGGCGACCAGCCGGCCGTCCCGGATGAGCAGCAGGCGGTCGCACCGGCCCGCCTCGTCCATCACGTGGCTGGACACCAGCAGCGTGGTGCCGGCGGCCGCCATGGCGTGGAACCGGGCCCACAGGTCGGCCCGGAGCACCGGGTCCTGGCCCACGGTGGGCTCGTCGAGGATGACCAGGTCGGGGTCGCCGACCAGGGCGCAGGCCAGCGAGGCGCGGCTGCGCTGGCCACCGGAGAGGTTGCCGACCAGTTGGGTGGCCGACCCGGCCAGCCCGACGTCGGCGACCGTCTGGTCGGCGTGGGCGTGGTCCCGCCCGTGGAGGGCGGCGAAGTACCGGGCGTTCTCCCGGACGGTCAGGTCCGCGTAGACGCTGGGCGCCTGGGTCAGGTAGCCGACCCGGCGGCGCAGCTCCGCCGCCCCGGCGGGCCGGCCCAGCACGGTGACCGTGCCCGAGCCGACCGTCTGCACCCCGACGATCGCCCGCATCAGGGTCGTCTTGCCGCTGCCGCTCGGCCCGAGCAGCCCGGTGACCGTGCCGCGGGGGACCGCGCAGGAGATGCCCTGGAGCACCCGCCGCCGGCCCCGCTCGACCACCAGGTCACGGACCGACACCGCGTCGTCCATGCCCGCCTCCAAAAACTCATCAACTGTTGAACTCAACGCTAGATGAGTTACCGGCCCGCGCGCAAGGTTGACTTCGAGTGCCCTCGAACTGGAAGCCTTGGTGCGTGGACATCAGCACGCGGGAGATGAGCCTCACCGTCGGTGAGGCGGCGGAACGGGTCGGCCTCACCACCTACACACTTCGCTGGTACGAGCAGGAGGGGCTGGTCGCCCCGGTCGGCCGGGACTCCGGGGGCCGCCGGCGCTACACCGAGTCCGACGTCAACTGGCTGTTCCTGCTCACCCGGCTGCGCCGCACCGGCATGCCGGTGCGGGACATGCGGCGCTACGCCGAACTGGCCCGGCAGGGCGACCGCACGCTCGGCGCCCGGCGGGCGCTCTTCGAGGCGCACCGCACCCGGGTGCTGGCCCGGATGGCCGAGCTGGAGGAGGACCTCAAGGTCCTCGACCACAAGATCGACGCGTACCGGCGGGCCGAGGAGGAACTGGCATGATCAAGCGACGGGTGGGCGCGACCGGCCCGGAGGTGTCGGCGATCGGGCTGGGCTGCATGGGCATGAGCTTCGCCTACGGCGCCGCCGACGACGCCGAGTCGACCCGGACCCTGCACCGGGCCCTCGACCTCGGCGTCAACCACCTCGACACCGCCGACATGTACGGCTTCGGGGCGAACGAGCGGCTGCTCGGCCCGGTGGTCCGGGCGCGCCGGGACGAGGTCTTCCTGGCCACCAAGTTCGGCAACCGCACCAGCGGCGACAGCTTCGGCGGCACCGGCAGCCCGGGCGCCTACGTGGACAGCAGCGCCGCCTGGGCGAAGCAGGCCTGCGACGCCTCGCTGGAGCGGCTCGGCATCGACACCATCGACCTGTACTACCTGCACCGGCGCGACCCGCGGACCCCGATCGAGGAGACCGTCGGCGCGCTGGCCGAGCTCGTCCAGGCCGGCAAGGTGCGGCTCATCGGCCTCTCCGAGGTCAGCCCGGCGACCCTGCGGGCGGCGCACGCGGTGCACCCCGTCTCGGCGGTCCAGATGGAGTACTCCCTGTTCACCCGGGACGTCGAGGACGAGATGCTGGCCACCTGCCGGGAGCTGGGGGTGTCCCTCGTGGCGTACTCGCCGGTCGGGCGCGGGCTGCTCACCGGGGCCATCACCAGCCGCGAGCAGCTCGCCGACGACGACTGGCGGCGGACCGTGCCGCGCTTCGCCGACGGCAACCTCGACGCCAACGTGCGGCTCGCCGAGGCGGTCCGCGAGGTGGCCGCCGAGATCGGCTGCACCCCGGCCCGGGCCGCGCTGGCCTGGCTGCTCGCCCAGGGCGGGGACATCCTGCCGATCCCCGGCACCAGGCGGGTCCGCTACCTGACCGAGAACGCGGCGGCGGCCGACCTCCGGCTGACCCCGGAACAGCAGGCCCGGCTGCGTGCCGCCGTGCCGGCCGGGTCCGTCGCCGGGGAAAGGTATACCGCGGCAGGAATGCGAACGGTCGGTCACTAGCCCCTCGCATCGGACACGGCGTCCGCCATCGGTCATTGCGCCGAAGATCGGGCGTCCGGCACGATGGCGCGGTGCGTCCCGCTCCGTTCCCCGAGACCGGCGGCGGCTCCAGGTCGCAGCGCGGCCCCGGACGCGCCGAGCCGGAGTTGTCGGAATTCCTCGACGACTGGGCCGCCCGCCTCCGGCAGGCCGCCGACCGTCCCGTCGTCGGGATCATGCTGCGGGGCAGCCATGCCCGGCGGGCCGCCACCGAGCACAGCGACGTCGACGTGGACGTGCTGGTCGCCGCCGACGACGAGCGCCCCGCCGCCCCGGTTCCCGGGTCGGCGGGGCCGGCCCGCCCCGGCGCCCCGTACGCGGCCCGCCGGGCGTACCTCGCCGAGTTCGGCGGCCGGCTCGTGCACGTCTCGGTGGCCGCCCGGGACGTCCGCTCCTGGGTGCACCGGCTCGGCCAGCCCGCCGACTGGGCGTTCGGGCTGCCGGTCACCGCGCCGGCCCGGCTGCTCTGGGCGGCCCCGGAGTGGCGACGCCGCATCGACCTGCCGGTGCTCTGCCAGCCCGCCGACGAGCCCCGCCTGGAGGAGCTGATCGCCACCCTCGGCAAGGTGGCCGGCGCCCGCTGGGCCGGCGACCCGGTGGGGGTCCGGCTCGCCGCCGCCGACCTGGCCCGGCTCTGCCCGTCGGTGCTGCGGCTGGCCAACCCGTCCGTCCGGGTGGCGTCCCGCCGGGCCGCCCTGGCCGCCGCGCTGGACCTGCCGGTCGCGCCGCCCGGCTACCGCGAGGACATGCTGCGCTGCCTCGGGCTGCGCCCCGGGGACACCGCCGAGGTCGGCGCCGCCGCCGGCCGGCTGGTGACCGGGATCGTCCCGCTCGTCCGCCCGTACGCCGCGGAGATCGCCGCGGTCGGCGGCGCCGACCTGGCCGAGGCCCTGGTGGACGGCCGGCTGGACCGTTACCTCGGCCAGCTGACCCGGGCCCTGGACCGCACCGCGCCCGGCCCCCGGGACACGTCGGCGGTGCCGGGGCCCCGTGCGGGAGAATGGTCAACCGTGCCCGCCTCTGACGCGCCCGTGACCGGCGCCCCCGCCAGCTCCGGCGGCGCCGCGGCCCCCGGCCCGGCCCGCCCCTCCCGGCTCGACCCCGCCATCGCGGCCCGGCTGCGCCGCACCCCCGACGGCCTGGTGGCCGCCGTGGTCCGCGCGCACGACTCGGGCGAGGTGCTGATGGTCGCCTGGATGGACGACGAGGCGCTGCACCGCACCCTGACCACCGGCCGGGCCACCTACTGGTCGCGCAGCCGCCAGGAGTACTGGGTCAAGGGGGCCACCTCCGGCCACCACCAGCACGTCCGCTCGGTCGCGCTGGACTGCGACGGCGACGCGCTGCTGGTCAGCGTCGACCAGGTCGGCGCGGCCTGCCACACCGGGCACCGCACCTGCTTCTTCACTGAGCTGCCGGTCAGCTCACCGGAGGCGACCTCATGACCGACGGCACGGTCAGCCCGGACCAGGGCACCTTCGCCGACCTGGCGGCCCGCTGGCGGGTCGTGCCGGTCACCCGCCGGCTGCTCGCCGACGCGGAGACCCCGGTCGGTGTCTACCGCAAGCTCGCCGGGGGCCCCGGCACGTTCCTGCTGGAATCCGCCGAGCAGGGCGTCGGCTCGGCCGGGATGGCCTGGTCGCGCTACTCCTTCATCGGGGTGCGCAGCAGCGCCACGCTGACCGAGCGGGACGGCACGGCGGTCTGGGCCGGCGACCCGCCCGCCGGGGTGCCGACGGCAGGCGACCCGGTGACCGCGCTCCAGGAGACCGTCGCCGCGCTGGCCGGCCCCGCCTGGGACCCGGCCAGCGGCATGCCGCCGCTCACCGGCGGCATGGTCGGCTACCTCGGTTACGACCTGGTCCGCCGCTTCGAGCGGCTGCCCGAGCTGACCGAGGACGAGCTCGACGTGCCCGAGCTGGGCATGATGCTCGCCACCGACCTCGTGGTGCTCGACCACTACGACGGTTCGGCCATCCTGGTCGCCAACGCGGTGCTGCCCCCGCTCGACGCGCCCGACCGGGACCCCCTGGTGGCGGCCGCGTACCACCACGCGGTGGGCCGGCTGGACGCCATGACCACGGCGCTGTCCCGACCGATTCCGCCCATGATCTCGACGGTCGCCCGGCCCGGCGTGGGCGAGGTGCTCAGCCGGACGCCGGAGGGCGGCTACCCCAAGGCGGTGGAGGCGGCCAAGGAGGCGATCCGGGCCGGCGAGTGCTTCCAGATCGTGCTCAGCCAGCGCTTCGAGCGCCCCACGCACGCCGACCCGCTCGACGTCTACCGGGTGCTGCGCACCACCAACCCCAGCCCGTACATGTACCTGCTGCGCTTCGACGGCTTCGACATCGTCGGCTCCTCGCCGGAGGCGCACCTCAAGGTGAGCACCACGGCGGACGGGCGGCGCCGCGCGCTGCTGCACCCGATCGCCGGCACCCGGCCGCGCGGCGGCTCCCCGGCGGCGGACGCCCGGCTCGCCGCCGAGCTGCTCGCCGACCCGAAGGAGCGCGCCGAGCACGTCATGCTTGTCGACCTGGGCCGCAACGACCTGGGCCGGGTCTGCCGGCCGGGCACGGTGGAGGTGCCGGAGTTCGCCACCATCGAGCGGTACAGCCACGTCATGCACATCGTCTCCACTGTCGTCGGCGAGCTGCGGGCCGACCGCACGGCCTTCGACGCGCTCGCCGCGACCTTCCCGGCCGGCACGCTCTCCGGCGCGCCGAAGGTGCGGGCCATGGAGATCATCGAGGAGCTGGAGCCGGTGCGGCGCGGCGTCTACGGGGGCACCGTCGGCTACTTCGGCTTCGGCGGGGACCTGGACATGGCGATCGCCATCCGCACCGCGCTGATCCGCGAGGGCCGCGCCTACGTGCAGGCCGGGGCCGGGGTGGTGGCCGATTCCGATCCCGCCGCCGAGGACCAGGAGACCCGCAACAAGGCCGCCGCGGTGCTCGCCGCGATCGCCGCCGCCGAGACGCTGCGGCCGGCCCGATGAGCGCGTCGACCGGCGCGCCCGCCGCCCGGGGCCGGCGCGAGCTGACGTACGCCGTGCTGCTCTGCCTGGCCGGCGCGGGCCTGGCGTTCTGGGCCGTGACCCGCACCTGGTCGGTCGAGCTGACCGCTCGGGGCTCGCTGCCGCCCACCCGGCACGCCCGCACCGGGACGGACCTGCTGCCCTGGGTGTCGGCGCTGGCCCTGGTCGGGCTGGCCGGCGGCGGCGCGGTGCTGGCCACCCGGGGGCGGGTACGGCGGCTGCTGGGCGGCCTGCTGGCCCTGCTCGGCCTGGCCGTGGCGGCCGGCGGCGGCTACGGCCTGACCGAGGGCGGGGTGAGCCGGCAGTGGCCGGCGCTCGTGCTGCTGGGTGGGCTGGTCCTGGCGGCCGGCGGGCTGTTCACCGCGCTGCGCGGCGGCGGCTGGCCGGCGATGGGCGCCCGCTACGAGCGGCGGCGGGCCGAACCCTCCGGCGCGGACGGGCCGGCGGTCGAGCGCGGCACCCGGGACGCCTGGGAGGCGCTCGACCGGGGCGAGGACCCGACCGTGCGCTGACCGGCGGGTCAGCGCGCCGGCCGAACGTCCCGAGGGTCCGCGGATCGCGGGTCAGCGCACCGGCTGGGCGTCGGGAGGGTCCCCGGGTCGCGGCGCTCCCGGGGTCAGCGCACCGGCTGGGCGTCGCGCGCGTCGCGGCGTTCCCGGACCGCAGCCCCGGCCGCGGCGCGGGCCGCGGCCAGCTCGGCCACCAGGCGGTCCAGTTCCCGGCGCTGCGCGGCCCGGGCCCGGTCGGCGCAGACGGCCTCCCAGGCGTTGCCCCGGGCGGTGCGCGTCCGCCCGTCGCCGGCCATGGCTTCGAGGGTGTGGACGACGCCGACGGCGAGCGCCGCGACGTTCCGGGAGATGGTGGTGAATCCGAGGGTCTGGTTCGGACCGTTGGCGCTCATGGTCACCCCGCACGAGATCGTTGGCGACGGTCGGCAGCCGCCTCATCGAGTCTGCCCGAGGGAGATGCTGCCGGGCTCACGTTTCGCGTCCGTGAAACGCAGGTCAACTCTGCGGCAGCCGGTCCGACCTGGGCAGGGCCGTTCGTCCTTGAGCTTGCTCACAGCATCGACGAACGCCACTGGACTGCGGGGGGCGGGCCGCCATGGTGAGATGGGTCATGGGCGGCGGTCGATGTGGCGGCCGGGGGCGCGGGACGCGCCCGGGTGACGCCGGTCGATGGGCGCGGTGGCGCTGCGTGACACCGCGTTCACCGGAAGTCGGTCATCATGCCACAGCCCATTTCGTGAGGAGCGCCATACCCCCGGCACTTGTCGCCAGGTGGCGCCCCCTAGCATCGGCCCATGACACCCGGAGAGGGGAGTCCGTTGGTGACTGCTGAGCATGCGCACGCGGAGGGGGACGAGGCCGGATCGGCGGCGTCCGCAAGCGTGCTCGACGAGATCCTGGCCGGCGTGCGCGAGGACGTGGCCCGGCGACAGGAGCAGGTTCCGCTGGAGCGGATCCGCGAGCTGGCCGCCGCCGCGCCGCCGCCGCTGGACGCGTACGCGGCGCTGCGCCGGCCCGGCGTGGCCGTGATCGCCGAGGTGAAGCGCTCGTCGCCGTCCAAGGGGCGGCTGGCCGAGATCGCCGACCCGGCCGACCTGGCCGGCGACTACGCCGCCGGCGGCGCCCGGGCGATCAGCGTACTCACCGAGGGCCGCTGGTTCGGCGGGTCGCTGGACGACCTGGCCGCGGTCCGCGCCGCGGTGAACGTGCCGGTGCTGCGCAAGGACTTCGTGGTCTCCAGCTACCAGGTGCACGAGGCCCGCGCGCACGGCGCCGACCTGGTGCTGCTGATCGTCGCCGCGCTGGAGCAGAACGTCCTGGTCGGGCTGCTGGAGCGGATCGAGTCGCTGGGCATGTGCGCGCTCGTCGAGGTGCACACCGAGGAGGAGGCCGACCGGGCCATGGAGGCGGGCGCGCAGGTGATCGGGGTCAACGCCCGTGACCTGCGTACCCTGGAGGTCGACCGCTCGGTGTTCGAGCGGATCGCGCCCGGCCTGCCCAGCAGCGTCGTCAAGATCGCCGAGTCCGGCGTGCGCGGCCCGCACGACCTGATCCGCTACGCCTCGGCCGGCGCCGACGCGGTCCTGGTCGGCGAGGGCCTGGTCACCCAGAAGAGCCCCCGCGAGGCGGTCGCCGAACTGGTCAACGCAGGCAACCACCCGGCCACGCCCCGCCCGGTGCGCTGACCCCGCGCCGGGTCCCTGACACGTCTCGAGAGGACTCCCGCGATGAGCACTGACGCCGCGGCCCCGGCCGGCCGGCTCCCCGACGCCGCCGGTCACTTCGGCCGGTTCGGCGGCCGGTTCGTCCCCGAGGCCCTCGTCGCCGCGCTCGACGAGCTGGACGCGGCGTACCGGAAGGCGATGACCGACGAGAGCTTCCTCGCCGAGTTCGACGCCCTGCTGCGCGACTACGCCGGCACCCCCTCGCTGCTCTACGAGGCCCGCCGGCTCTCCGCCGAGATCGGGGCCCGGGTCCTGCTCAAGCGGGAGGACCTCAACCACACCGGCGCGCACAAGGTCCGCAACGTGCTCGGCCAGGCGCTGCTCACGAAGCGGATGGGCAAGCAGCGGGTGATCGCGGAGACCGGCGCCGGCCAGCACGGCGTCGCCACCGCCACGGCGGCCGCCCTGTTCGACCTCGAGTGCGTGGTTTACATGGGCGAGGTGGACACCGAGCGGCAGGCGCTCAACGTGGCCCGGATGCGGATGCTCGGCGCCACCGTCGTCCCGGTCACCACCGGCTCGCGGACCCTCAAGGACGCGATGAACGAGGCGATGCGGGACTGGGTCGCCAACGTCGACACCACCCACTACCTGATCGGCACCGCCGCCGGCCCGCACCCGTTCCCCGAGATGGTCCGGGACTTCGTGCGCGGCATCGGCGTGGAGGCCCGCCAGCAGTGCCTCGACCTCACCGGCGCGCTGCCGGACGCCGTCGCGGCCTGCGTGGGCGGCGGCTCCAACGCGCTGGGCATCTTCCACGCCTTCGTGCCCGACACCGGCGTGCGGCTCTACGGCTTCGAGGCCGGCGGCGAGGGTGTGGCGACCGGCCGGCACGCGGCCAGCATCACCGGCGGCTCGGCGGGCGTCCTGCACGGCACCCGGACGTACGTGTTGCAGAACGAGGACGGCCAGACGATCGAGTCGCACTCGATCTCGGCCGGCCTGGACTACCCGGGCGTCGGGCCGGAGCACGCCTGGCTGCACGACAGCGGCCGGGCCACCTACCTGCCCGTCGACGACGACGAGGCGATGGCCGCCTTCGAGCTGCTCTGCCGCACCGAGGGCATCATCCCGGCGATCGAGAGCTCGCACGCGCTCGCCGGCGCCCGCAGGATCGCCCCGCGGCTCGCCGCCGAGCTGGGCCGGGAGCCGGTCATCGTGGTCAACCTCTCCGGCCGGGGCGACAAGGACGTGCACACCGCCGGTGCCTACTTCGGCATCCTCGACAAGGAGTGAGAGCGTGAGCCGGATCGGGGTCGCCTTCGACAAGGCCCGGGCCGACGGGCGGGCGGTGCTGGTGGGCTGCATGCCGGCCGGCTTCCCGACCGTCGAGGGCAGCATCGCCGCCATGACCGCCATGGTCGAGGCCGGCGTCGACGTCATCGAGGTGGAGATCCCCTACTCCGACCCGGTGATGGACGGCCCGGTCATCCAGAAGGCCAGCGACATCGCCCTGGCCGGCGGCGTACGCACCGCGGACACGCTGCGCATCATCGAGGCGGTCGCCGCGACCGGCGCGCCGGTGGTCACCATGACCTACTGGAACCCGATCGAGCAGTACGGCGTCGACGCGTTCGCCCGCGACCTGGCCGCGGCCGGGGGCACCGGCCTGATCACGCCGGACCTGATCCCGGAGGAGGCCGGCGAGTGGCTGGCCGCGTCCGAGGCGCACGGCCTGGACCGGACGTTCCTGGTCTCCCCGTCCTCCACCGACGTCCGGCTGGCGATGACCGCCGGGCACTGCCGCGGCTTCGTCTACGCCACCGCGATCATGGGCGTCACGGGCGCCCGGTCGCGGACCTCCGAGGCGGCCCCGGTCCTGGTGTCCCGGCTGCGTGAGGTGACCGACCTGCCGGTCGGCGTCGGGCTGGGTGTGGGCACCGGCGCCCAGGCCGCCACGGTGGCCGGGTACGCCGACGCGGTGATCGTGGGCAGCGCGCTGGTGCGCTGCGTGCTCGACGCGCCCGACCAGGCCGCCGGCCTCACCGCCCTGCGCGCCCTCAGCGCCGAACTCGCCGAAGGCGTCCGCAACCCGGCCCGCTGACGGCCGCCCGTGTCGTCGGGCCGCCCGGCCGGGTCTCACCGCGGGGTGCCCAGCTCACCCCCGGCACGCTGTCCGGGCGGGGCCGCCGCACCGGCCGGCCCGGCGTCGCCGCGCGTCGTCTCGCACAGGACGCCGGAGCGGCCGGCGAGGGCGTCGGCGACGGCGGCGCGGGTGGTCGGGGTCAGCGCCTCGGGCAGCGCGTCCGGCGGGTGCCAGTCGAGCTGGCAGCCGTCCGCCGGGTCGCCGGCCGGCGCGTCGGCGGCCACCCGGGCCCGGAACACGTGCACCAGCACGCCCGGCAGGGCGCCGCAGCGGCCGGCCGGGGGCGGGGGAGCGGCCGGGTCGCCGAGCCGGTAGAGGCCGACCAGGTCGACCAGGTCGACCTCCCAGCCGGTCTCGGCGCGGATCTCCCGGCGCGTGGCGGCGGCGGGGCTCTCGTCGCGGCGCAGCCGCCCGCCGGGCAACGCCCAGCGCCGGCCGCCGCCGGACTGCCGGCAGAGCAGCACCCGGCCGGACCGGTCGGTGACGACCGCGGCGACCGCCCAGGTGAGCGCGCTCATGGACAAAGAGCCTACGACCGCGCAAACCAGAAGTCAGCCGACCCGCGAACCGGCCGGACCGGGGTGCCGCGAGCACGGTCCGTCCCGGTACCGTGTGCACCCGTGACCCTCGCCCCGATGACCCCACTGGCGGCCCTGCCCAGCCCCAGCACCGCCGTCTGGCAGCTCGGCCCGGTTCCGATCCGGGCGTACGCGCTCTGCATCATCGTCGGCATCGTGGTGGCCTGCGTGGTCACCGAGTACCGGCTGCGCCGCCGCGGCGTCGCTCCGGGCGCCGTGCTCGACATCGCCGTCTGGGCGGTGCCCGCGGGCATCATCGGCGCCCGGATCTACCACGTGATCACCTCGCCGGAGAAATACTTCGGCGCTGACGGCCAGCCGCTCAAGGCGTTCGCCATCTGGGAGGGCGGCCTCGGCATCTGGGGCGCGGTGGCCGGTGGCGCGGTCGGCGCCTGGTTCGCCGCCCGGCAGCTGGGCATCCCGTTCGCCGTGGTGGCCGACGCGCTGGCGCCGGGGCTGCCGCTGGCCCAGGCGGTCGGCCGGCTCGGCAACTGGTTCAACAACGAGCTCTACGGCGGGCGCACGAGCCTGCCCTGGGGTCTGGAGGTCCACGTGATGGACCCGGACAACCCGGGGCGCGCGCTGCGCGACGACGCCGGCAACCCGGTCCTCCAGCCGGGGCTCTACCACCCGACCTTCCTCTACGAGGCGCTCTGGAACATCGGCGTCGCCGCGCTGGTCCTGGTCCTCGACCGGAAGCTGCGGCTGGGCCGGGGCCGGGCCTTCGCGCTCTACGTCATGGGCTACACGGCGGGCCGCTTCTGGATCGAGCTGATGCGCACCGACGAGGCCAACCACATCCTCGGCGTACGGCTCAACGTGTGGACCGCCGCGCTGGTCTTCCTCGGCGCGCTCGTCTACTTCCTGCGGGTGCGCGGGCCCCGCGAATACCTGATCCCGGTCGGTGAGCCGGGCCCGGCGGTCCCGCCCGCGGGCGGCGACGTGTCGCAGGTCGACCTCTCCGCGCGGGAGGCCGGGGCGCGGCCCGTCGCGCCGGAGGGCTACCGGGTCGTGACCGAGGAGCAGTTCCGCACGTACCGGGAGACCGGCGCGGTCCCCGCCGAGGAGCCGGCGGCGACCGGCGAGGCCGACCGGGACGAGGCCGACGAGGCCGGGTCCGAGGAGGCCGCCACCGAGGCGGACGTCGCGGAGCGCGAGCCGGCGGACGAGACCCGACCCGACCCGGACCGGACGGACGAGGACCGGGCCGGCGCCGGCGGCGCCCGCCCCGCCGACCGGGACAGCTGAGCGGGGGAGTCATGCGGAGCGCGGTGGTGGTCGGCGCCGGCCTCGGCGGCCTGGCGACGGCCGGAGCGCTGGCCCGGTCCGGCTGGCGGGTCACCCTCCTCGAACGGGCCGACCGGGTCCGTCCCGAGACGACCGCCGTGGTGCTCTGGCCCAACGGGGTACGCGCGCTGCGCGCCCTCGGCCTCGGCGCCGGGCTGGACGCGATCGCCACCCCGCTGCCCGACGGCGGGGTACGCCGCCCCGACGGGCACTGGCTGGTGCAGCCCCGACCCACCCCGGCCGAGCGGATGCCGGTGGTCGTGCACCGGGAGGACCTGCACGACGCCCTGATCGCCGGGCTGGGCGACCAGGTGGAGCTGCGCACCGGGGTGACCGTGCAGACCGTGCGGGCGGCGCCCGGCGAGCGTCCCGCGGTCGGCGACGGCCGGCACACCGTCGAGGCGGACCTGGTGGTCGCGGCCGACGGCACGGACAGCGAGATCCGCCGGCACCTCGCCCCGGAGACGGCGGTGGTGAGTTCCGGCTGCGCCGCCTGGCGGGCCGTCATCCCCTGGTACCGGGCCCCGCAGCTCCCCGACGACCAGCCGGTGCACGGCGAGACGCTGGGCGCGGGCTACCGCTTCGTGGCCGCCTCGCTCGGCGACCGGGGCACGGCGGGCGCCTCCCGCCGGGGCGGCATCTACTGGGTGGCCACCGCGGCCGGGGCGCCCCGGCCCGAGCCGCCGGAGACCCAGCTCGCCCTGCTCAAGCGCTGGTACGCGGGCTGGCCCGCACCGATCGCCACGCTGCTGGACGCCACCGACCCGGCCGACGTGGTGCAGCAGGAGATCCGCGAGCTGCGCCCGCTGCCCCGGGCGTACGGGTTCCCGGCCGGGCCGGGCGGGGTGGTGCTGCTCGGCGACGCCGCGCACGCCATGCCGCCGCACCTCGGGCAGGGCGCCTGCCTCGCCTTCGAGGACGCGGCCACCCTGTCGGCCCTGCTGCGGGAGTCCCGCCTCCCCGACGCGGTGACCGCCTACGACCGGCTGCGCCGGCCGCGCGCGGCGACCATGGTGCGGCAGACCCGGAGGATGTCGGCCGTCCTGCAGACGCGGGGCCGGCTGGCGTTGCGCGCCCGCGACGCCGCGCTGGGCACGATCAGCCCGCGGCTGCGCAACACGGCGGCGACCGCGGCCGCCTCCTGGCACCCGCCGGCCTGACCGCACCCGCCGGCCTGACCGCGCCTGCTGGGCACGGCCTCCCCGGCGGGGCGGGCGGGGTCAGCCGATCACGGCGGTGGGTTCGGCGATGCAGGCGGTCCCGACGCGGCGGAAGCCGACCCGCAGGTAGACCCGGGCGATCTCCTCGCTGCCGGCGGAGAGGAAGACCAGGTCGGTGCCGGCGGCGCGCAGCCGGTGGGCGAGGGTGGCGGTCACCGCCGCGCCGAGACCCCGCCGGCGGGCGGCCGGCAGGGTGGCCACCCCGGCGATCTCCGCCACGTCGTCGACCCGCATGGCCATGCCGCTGGCCAGCGCCCCCTCGTCGGGGGCCTCGGCGAGCACCGAGATGCGCCGGCCGTCGACGATGCGGACCGCCTCCTCGTCCAGCGCGGCCACGTCCAGCCGGGAGATCGCGGCGTCCCGCTCGGCCGGGCCGGCCTCGCCGCGCGCGGTGCCGCCGTGCGAGAAGCCGACCGCGGCGACGGCCCGGCGCAGCGCCACGTCCGCCGCGAAGCCGGGGTCGGCGGGGTCGAGGACCCGCACCGGTACGTCGCTGAGCGTCGCCGGGTCGGGCAGTTGCTCCGGCTCCAGCACCATGAGCGGCGCCTCCAGCACGCTCAGCCCGGCCGAGCGGGCCACCGCCAGCAGGTCCGGGGTGACCTCGTGCACCCACTCGAACGCCTCCGGCAGGCCCAGTTCCCGCTGCCGGGCCCGGACGGCGGTCACGTCGGCCAGCGAGGGCGCCTCGGTGGCGTCCAGCCGGGGGCGGGCGTAGAACGGCCATCCGGCACCGTCCCGGACGAACAGCACGAGGGCGCCGTGTTCCTCCGCCCGCGCCCCGTCCCGGGGCACCGCGTCGTAGAAGCGCTCCAACCGGTCGAGCGCGTCAGCGCGTACGAAATCCACCGCGCGAGACTACACGTCCCAGATTCTGGAAGTGTGATCAATCTGAACTGGCCTTGCGCCGGAAGCCCTAACGTAGACTCAATAAAACCCCCGAGGGCCGACGTCGTCCCCACCATGTTCCAACCTGAGTGACGACAGGAGGCCCGGTGGCCTTTCCGTACCCTCACAGCCCCCAGCCGGCCCCGCGGACGACGGGGCTCTACGACCCCGCGCACGAGCACGACGCCTGCGGTGTGGCCTTCGTGGCCGACCTGCACGGGCGCCGCTCCCACGAGGTCGTCGCGAACGGCCTCGGGGCGCTCTGCCGGCTGGACCACCGGGGCGCCCGGGGCGCGGAGCACAACACCGGTGACGGCGCGGGCATCATGATCCAGGTGCCGGACGCGTTCCTGCGTGCGGTCGTCGACTTCCCGCTGCCGCCCGTGGGCCAGTACGCCACCGGCCTGGTCTTCCTGCCCGACGACGACGCGGCCGAGGCCCGGGCCCGCCAGGTGGTGGAGAAGTACGCCCTGGTCGAGGGGGCCGACATCCTCGGCTGGCGCGAGGTGCCCACCGACCCGTCCGGCCTCGGCGAGACCGCCCTCGCGGCGATGCCCCGGGTCCGGCAGCTCTTCCTGGCCGCGCACCGGCTCACCGGCGCGCCCGCCGGGCCGGCCGGCTCCCCGCTGACCGGGCTCGACCTGGACCGGGTGGCGTTCTGCCTGCGCAAGCAGGTCGAGCGGGAGACCGCCGAGCGGGGCGTGCCGGCCTACTTCCCGTCGCTGAGCGGCCGGACCATGGTCTGGAAGGGCATGCTCACCCCGGACCAGCTCCCGGCGTTCTACCCGGAGCTGACCGACGAGCGGGTGGTCAGTGCCATCGCGCTGGTGCACTCCCGGTTCTCCACCAACACGTTCCCGTCCTGGCCGCTGGCCCACCCGTACCGGTTCATCGCGCACAACGGCGAGATCAACACGATCCGCGGCAACCGGAACTGGATGCAGGCGCGGGAGGCGCTGCTGCGCAGCCCCAACCTGCCCGGCAACATCCGGCGGGTCTTCCCGGTCTGCACCCCGGCGGCCTCCGACTCGGCCAACTTCGACGAGGTCCTCGAACTGCTGCACCTGGCCGGGCGGAGCCTGCCGCACGCGGTGCTCATGATGATCCCCGAGGCGTGGGAGAACGACCCGGAGATGCGCGCCGACAAGCGCGACTTCTACCGGTTCCACGCCAGCCTCATGGAGCCGTGGGACGGCCCCGCCTCGGTCGCCTTCACCGACGGCGAGATCGTCGGCGCGGTGCTGGACCGCAACGGGCTGCGCCCGGGCCGCTGGTGGCACACCGCCGACGGCCTGGTGGTGCTGGGCAGCGAGGCGGGCGTGCTCGACCTCGACCCGGCCACCGTGGTCGCCAAGGGCCGGCTCCAGCCCGGCCGGATGTTCCTGGTCGACACGGTCAACGGCCGGATCGTCTCCGACGACGAGATCAAGACCGAGCTGGCCGCCGCCCGCCCGTACGGGGAGTGGCTGCACGCCGGCCTCATCGGGCTGGACGAGCTGCCGCCGCGCGAGCACATCGTCTACACCCACGACTCGGTACGCCGCCGGCAGCAGACCTTCGGCTACACCGAGGAGGAGCTGAAGATCCTGCTCGCCCCGATGGCCCGAGGCGGCGCGGAGCCGATCGGCTCGATGGGCACGGACACCCCGATCGCCCCGCTGTCGACCCGGCCGCGGCTGCTCTACGACTACTTCCACCAGCTCTTCGCGCAGGTCACCAACCCGCCGCTGGACGCCATCCGGGAGGAGCTGGTGACCAGCCTGGCGTCCACCATCGGGCCGGAGGGCAACCTGCTCGACCCGGGCCCGGCGAGCTGCCGGCAGATCGTGCTGCCCTACCCGGTGATCGACAACGACGAGCTGGCCAAGATCCTCTCGATCGACGAGGACGGCGACCTGCCCGGCTTCAAGGCGGTCCGGGTCTCCGGGCTCTACCGCGTCCGCGACGGCGGCGCCGGCATCAAGGCGCGGCTCACCGAGATCTGCCGGCACGTCTCCGAGGCGATCGAGGACGGCGTCCGCATCCTGGTGCTCTCCGACCGGGACTCCAACGCCGACCTGGCCCCGATCCCGTCGCTGCTGCTCACCGCCGCCGTGCACCAGCACCTGGTCCGGGAGCAGACCCGTACGCAGGTGGCGCTCATCGTCGAGTCCGGCGACTGCCGCGAGGTGCACCACGCGGCCGTGCTGATCGGCTACGGCGCGGCGGCGGTCAACCCGTACCTGGCCTTCGAGTCGGTCGAGGACATGGTCTCCACGGGCGCGCTTGTCGGCGTGGACCCCGGCAAGGCGATCCGCAACTACGTCAAGGCGCTCGGCAAGGGCGTCCTGAAGATCATGTCGAAGATGGGCATCTCGACGGTCTCGTCGTACTGCGGCGCGCAGGTCTTCGAGGCGGTCGGCCTGGACACCCGCCTGGTCCAGCGCTACTTCCGGGGCACCCCGAGCACGATCAGCGGCATCGGGCTGGCCGAGATCCACGCCGAGGTGGCCGCCCGGCACGCCCTGGCCTGGCCGGCCCCGGGCGGGCGGGCCACCGACCGGCTGGAGGTCGGCGGCGAGTACCAGTGGCGCCGCGAGGGCGAGCTGCACCTGTTCAACCCGGAGACGGTCTTCCTGCTCCAGCACGCCACCCGCAGCCGCCAGTACGACGTCTTCCGGCAGTACACCGCGAAGGTCGACGAGCTGGCCGCGCGGGGCGGCTCGCTGCGCGGGCTGTTCACCCTGCGTACCGGGGTGCGCCCGCCGGTGCCGCTGGACGAGGTCGAGCCGGCGATTGAGATCGTCAAGCGGTTCGCCACGGGCGCCATGTCGTACGGGTCGATCTCGGCGGAGGCGCACGAGACCCTGGCCATCGCCATGAACCGCCTCGGCGGCAAGTCGAACACCGGCGAGGGCGGCGAGGACGTCGACCGGCTGCGCGACCCGCGGCGCCGCTCGGCGGTCAAGCAGATCGCCAGCGGCCGGTTCGGCGTGACCAGCGAATACCTGGTCAACGCCGACGACCTCCAGATCAAGATGGCCCAGGGCGCGAAGCCCGGCGAGGGCGGCCAGCTGCCCGGCAACAAGGTGTGGCCGTGGATCGCCCGGACCCGGCACGCCACCCCGGGCGTCGGCCTGATCTCCCCGCCGCCGCACCACGACATCTACTCGATCGAGGACCTGGCCCAGCTCGTCCACGACCTGAAGTGCGTCAACCCGGCCGCCCGGGTGCACGTCAAGCTGGTCAGCGAGGTCGGGGTGGGCACCGTGGCCGCCGGCGTGGCCAAGCTCAAGGCCGACGTCATCCTGATCTCCGGCCACGACGGCGGCACCGGCGCGTCCCCGCTCAACTCGCTCAAGCACGCCGGCACCCCCTGGGAGCTGGGCCTGGCCGAGGCGCAGCAGACGCTGCTGCTCAACAAGCTCCGCGACCGGGTCACCGTGCAGGTCGACGGCCAGCTCAAGACCGGCCGGGACGTGCTGGTCGCGGCGCTGCTGGGCGCCGAGGAGTTCGGCTTCGCCACGGCGCCGCTGATCGTCGAGGGCTGCGTGATGATGCGGGTCTGCCACCTGGACACCTGCCCGGTCGGCATCGCCACGCAGAACCCGGTGCTGCGCGAGCGCTTCACCGGCAAGCCGGAGTTCGTGGAGAACTTCTTCCTCTTCCTGGCCGAGGAGGTCCGCGGCTACCTGGCCGAGCTGGGCTTCCGCAGCGTCGAGGAGGCGATCGGGCACACCGAGCTGCTCGACGTCACCCCCGCCATCGACCACTGGAAGGGCCACGGGCTCGACGTCAGCCGGGTGCTGGCCCTGCCCGAGCTGCCCGAGGGCGCCGCCCGGCGCGGGATCCGGGCCCAGGACCACGGCCTGGAGCTGGCGCTGGACAACCAGCTCATCGCCCTGGCCGAGCCGGCGCTGCGCGACGGCACCCCGGTCCGGGTCGAGGTGGCGGTCCGCAACGAGCACCGCAGCGTGGGCGCGATGCTCGGCGGCGAGGTGACCCGCCGCTTCGGCGGCGCCGGGCTGCCCGACGACACCGTCGAGTTCCTGCTGCACGGCACCGCCGGCCAGTCGTTCGGCGCGTTCCTGCCGCGCGGCGTCACGCTGCGCCTGCACGGCGACGCCAACGACTACGTCGGCAAGGGCCTCTCCGGCGGGCGGCTGGTCGTCCGCCCGGACGCCGCCGCGCCGTTCGTCGGCGCGGACGCCGACCCGGGCCGGCGCGCGGAGGACCAGATCATTGCCGGCAACACGATCCTGTACGGCGCCACCGGCGGCGAGGTCTTCCTGCGCGGCCGGGTCGGCGAGCGGTTCGCGGTGCGCAACTCCGGCGCGGTGGCCGTCGTCGAGGGCGTCGGCGACCACGGCTGCGAGTACATGACCGGCGGCACGGTGGTGGTGCTCGGGCCGACCGGGCGCAACTTCGCGGCCGGCATGTCCGGCGGCACGGCGTTCGTGCACCGGCTGGACCGGCGGCTCGTCAACGCCGAGCTGGTCGACCTGTCGCCGTTGCGCGAGGAGGAGCGGGAGCGCCTGCACGAGCTGGTCCAGCGGCACTTCGCCGAGACCGACTCGGCGGTCGCCGAGGAGCTGCTCAAGCGCTGGCCGGAGGCGGTGGAGGAGTTCACCGCCGTGGTGCCCCGGGACTACCGCCGGGTGCTGGAGATCATGCGGGCCGCCGAAGCCGCCGGCCGTGACGTCGACGACGCGGTGATGAGCGCGCTTGCGCCATCCGCCGCACCGGTGGCTCCCGCCCCGCGGGCGGTCGCCCAGGAGGTGGCTCGTGCCTGACCCGAACGGTTTCCTGCGCTACGACCGGCGGCTGCCCGCCCGCCGCCCGGTCCCGGTGCGGATCATGGACTGGCGGGAGGTCTACCCGCCGGCCGGCGAGGAGCTGATCCGCGAGCAGGCCACCCGCTGTATGGACTGCGGCATCCCGTTCTGCCACGACGGCTGCCCGCTCGGCAACCGGATCCCGGACTGGAACGACCTGGTCCGCACCGGCGGCTGGGACTCGGCGGTGGAGTCGCTGCACGCCACCAACAACTTCCCCGAGTTCACGGGCCGGCTCTGCCCGGCGCCCTGCGAGGCGGCCTGCGTGCTCGGGCTGGGCGGCCAGCAGCCGGTCACCATCAAGCAGGTCGAGGTGGAGATCGCCGACGCCGCGGTGGCCCGGGGCGGGCTCCGCCCGCAGCCCGCGCCGGCCCCGACCGGGCGGTCCGTCGCCGTGGTCGGCTCCGGCCCCGCCGGTCTCGCCGCCGCACAGCAGCTCGCCCGGGCCGGCCACGCCGTCACCGTGTACGAGCGGGACGACGCGCTCGGCGGCCTGCTCCGCTACGGCATCCCCGACTTCAAGCTGGAGAAGCGGCACATCGACCGGCGGCTGGCGCAGCTCGCCGCCGAGGGGGTGCGCTTCCGCACCGGGGTGAACGTCGGCGTCGACGTCACCGCCGAGCAGTTGCGCGCCGAGCACGACGCGGTGCTGCTCGCCTGCGGCGCGCTGCAGGGCCGGGACACCCCGGAGACGCCGGGGCGGGCGCTGCGCGGCGTACACCAGGCCATGGCGCACCTGGTGGCCGCCAACAAGGTGGTGGCCGCGGCGGGTGAGGGCAGGCCGGCCCTGGCCACGCTTCCCGACGGCACGCCGATCGACGCGGCCGGCAAGCACGTGGTGATCATCGGCGGTGGCGACACGGCCGCCGACTGCCTCGGTGTGGCCCACCGGCAGGGCGCGGCCGGCGTGCACCAGCTCGACCTCTACCCGGAGCCGCCGGCCGACCGGGACGCCGCCCGCGACCCGTGGCCCACCTGGCCGTGGGTGCTGCGCAGCTACCCGGCGCACGAGGAGGGCGGCGCGCGGGTCTTCGCCGTGGCGGTGCAGGAGTTCGTCGACGACGGCACCGGCCAGGTCCGGGCGGTCCGGATCGCCGAGGTGACCGTCGAGAAGGTCGACGGCCGCCGGATCGTCACGGCCCTGCCCGGCTCGGAGCGGGACATCCCGGCCGACCTGGTGCTGCTCGCCATCGGCTTCGAGGGCACCGAGGAACAGCCGATGCTGGCCCAGTTCGGGGTGACCCGCAACGGCCGGGGCGCAATCGACGCCCGCCCCGACTGGCAGGCCGGCGCCGACGGCGTGTTCGTGGCCGGGGACATGCACCGGGGCGCCTCGCTGATCGTCTGGGCGATCGCGGAGGGCCGGGCCGCCGCCGCGGCCATCCACGCGTACCTGGGCGGGGTCGGGACGCTGCCCGCGCCTGTCGATCCGGCCCGGCAGCCGCTCGCCGCCCGCTGACCCGCGCGTCACGACACCCCGGTCCCCGGCGGACCGGGGTGTCGTGGCGTCCGGTTCGTGCCCGGCGCGGCCCGGGCGCCCGACCGTGCTGGTGAACCCTCTCACCAACTGTCGTCGGGAGGTTTGACCGCCGCCAGACTTGTGCGCTGGCCGGACCCGCGGGGTCCGGCTTCGTCGTGTCACCGTCTGGACGGGGAAACACTCATGGCCCTCGGCGCCACGTTCGCCGCGCTGCGCCACCGCAACTACCGGATCTGGGCCGCGGCCGGATTCGTGTCGGTCATCGGGACCTGGATGCAGGTCCTCGGCGTCAACTGGTTCGTGCTGGCCGAGACCGGATCGGCCACCTCGATGGGGTTCACCGTCCTGCTCCAGGCCCTGCCCACGCTGGTGCTGAGCGTCTGGGGTGGCGCGCTGGCCGACCGCGTGCCCGCCAAGCCGCTGCTGATCGGCGCCCAGGCCGCCCACGCGCTTCTCGCCGCCGGGCTGGCCGTGGTCGCCGTCACGGGCGCCGGCGGCCTCCCGGCCATCTACGCGATCTCGCTGGCCACCGGGGCCGTGTCGGCGATCGAGGGGCCGGTGATGGGCCGCTGGGCCTCCACGCTCGTCGACCGGGAGAGCCTCGGCAACGCCCTCGCGCTCGGCTCGCTCACCAACTCCGCCGGGCGGATCCTCGGCATGAGCCTCGGCGCCGTCGTGGTCGCCGCCGTCGGCCCCGCGCTGCTCTTCGCCGCGAACGCCGCCAGCTTCGTGGCGGTCGTCGTGGCGCTGTTCGCGGTACGCGAGGGGGAGCGGCACGGTGGTGCGGCCGCGACGGCCGACGCGGCCCCGGCCGACGGCGGCATCCGGGCCGGCTTCCGCTACCTGCTGGGCCAGCCCGTGGTGCTGGTGGCCCTGGCCCTCTCCTTCGTGCTGGGCAGTCTGGGCCGCAACTACCAGGTCACCATGGCCGCGATGAGCGACGGGCCGCTGCACGGCGGCGCCTCCGGCTACGGGCTCCTCTCCACCGTCTTCGCGGTCGGCACGGTGCTCGGCGCCCTGTTCGCGGCCCGCCGCGCGGAACTCGGCTACGCGGTGCTGGTCGGGGCCGGCCTGCTGGCCAGCGGGCTGCAGATCGTCGCCGGGCTGGCCCCGGGCACGCTGAGCTTCGCCGCGGTGATCCTGCCGGTGGCGGCCGCGGCGGTGGTCATCGACACCACGGTCGGCGCCCGGGCCCAGCTCGACACCGACTACGCGATGCGCGGGCGGGTGCTGGCCGCCCTGGCGGTCACCGGCTCGGTGTCGGCGGCCGTGGGCGCGCCGCTGCTCGGCTGGCTCGCCGAGCACGTCGGCCCCCGGCAGACCCTGGTGCTGGCCGGCACGGTCACCGCCGTCGCCACCGCGGCGGCCGGCGTGGCCCTGGACCGGCTCCGCGAGCGCAGGCTGGCGCACCGGCTCACCCGGGTGCTGGCGGTGCCCGCCGCCCGCCCGGTCCGCCGGGTCGCCGCCACCGCCGCCCGGGTCGTCCGCCCGGCCGGCGCGGGTCTGGTTGCCGCGACCGCCGGCGCCGCCCGGGTCGTCCGCCCGGCCGGCGCCGGGCTCGCCGCCGCGACGCTGCCCCGGCCGGCCGTGCCGGCGGGCGCGTCACCGGTGGCGCTCCCGGGCGCGCGTCGCGGCGCGGGCCGGGTCCGGTCGAGCCGGGCCGCCCGCGCGGCCCAGGACTGCGCGGGCTGCGCGCCCCACCGGGGCCGTCACCGCTCCCGGTGGACCGGGCTGCGGTCGCCGTTCGCGCACCGCGACGGCTGCCCCGCCGCCTGACCCGGCCTGCGGTGCCCGGCGGGGTGAGCGAGGTCATGCCGCCGCCGGGCCGCGCGGGGCCCGACGGCGCGAAGATCGTCACTACGCTGCGGGCATGGACGTCGAGGTACGCCTCCGGCGCATCCGCCGGTGGCTCTGGATCGTGGTGGTGGGTCTGTTCATCAGCGGGGTGACCGCGTTCCCGCTGGAGCCTGAGGTGCGCTGGCTGCTCCGGGCGCTCGACCCGCTCGCCGGGCAGTTCCCGGCGCTCGTGGAGTGGATCGAGCGGGTCCACACCGGCCTGGTCGAGACCGGCGAGCGCTATCCGTTCATGCTCTACGGCACCGACTGGCTCGCCTTCGCGCACCTGGTGCTCGCGGTGGCGTTCTGGGGGCCGCTGCGCGACCCGGTGCGCAACGTCTGGGTGGTGCAGGTCGGCATGATCGCCTGCGCCGGGATCGTGCCGCTGGCGCTGATCTGCGGGCCGGTGCGGGACATCCCCTGGTTCTGGACGCTTGTCGACCTGTCCTTCGCGGTGGGCGCGTTCCCGCCGCTGTGGCTCGCGTACCGGCACATCCGGGCGATCGAGGCGGCGGCACCGGCCCCGGCCGCCCCGGTGGCTGCCTGACCGGCCGGGGCCCGCTCCCCGGGTGGTGGAGCGGGCCCCGGCCGGCGCCGGTCAGCGGTCCAGCAGCTGGTGGGCGGCGCGGATCGCGGCCCACGACTTCGGTTGGGCCGGGGCCACCGCGACCCGTGCGGCGGCGGCCGGCTCCGGGCGCCCAGCGGTGAACAGCCAGGTGGTGAAGACCGCGTCGAGGTCCCGGCCGGAGATCCGCTCGGCGAGCGCCTGGAACTGGGCGATGGTGCCGTTGCCGTAGCGGTGCTCGGCGGTCCACGCCGGCAGGATCCGGAAGAACGCCTCGTCGCCGACGGCCAGCCGGATCTGGTGCAGCGCCATGGCGCCCCGGTCGTAGACGGCGTCGGCGAAGATGTCGCCGGCGCCCGGGTCACCGGGAAGGACCTGCCAGAAGTCCGAGTCGGCCGGGTAGGAGGCGTAGGTGAAGTCGAACAGCTCCTGGGCGGTGCCCTCGCCCTGCTCCTCCGACCAGAGCCACTCGGCGTACGAGGCGAAGCCCTCGTTCAGCCAGATGTGGCGCCAGTCGGCCACCGAGACCGAGTCGCCGAACCACTGGTGGGCGTTCTCGTGCACCACGACGTACGTGTTCGAGCCGCGCCGCCAGAAGCCGGGGCCGTAGACCGGACGGCCCTGCGTCTCCAGGGCGAAGCCGAAGCCGTCGATCGGGCCGGCCACGCCGCCCTGCGCCTCGAACGGGTACGGCCCGAACACGCCGCTCTCCCAGTCGACCACCTCGGCGGTGCGCTCGATGCTGGCCCGGGCGGCCGGCTCGCGCTCGCCCAGCGTGGTGCTGTACGCGTTCACCACCGGCTGCCCGTTCGGCGCGGTGTCGGTGACGATGTCGTACTGCCCGATGGCCAGGAACGCCTGGTAGGTGGCGCCCGGCTTGACGCTGCGCCAGCTCCACCGGGTGCGGTTGCCGGCCTCGGGCAGCGGGGCGCGGGGTTGCACCCCGTTGCTGACCACCTCGACGCCGGTCGGCACCGAGACGGAGATGTCCCAGGTGGCCTTGTCGGTCGGGTGGTCGTTGCTCGGGTACCACCACCAGGCCGACTCGGGCTCGTTGACGGCGAGCGCGCCGTCGGCGACCCGGGTCCAGCCCGTGTAGCCCTGGACCAGGGTCTCCGACGGGACGCCGGCGTATTTCACCACGACGGTGAGCTGCTGTCCCTTGAGGATCGGCCGGGGCGCGGTGACCACCAGCTCGTGCGCGCCCTCCCGGGCGAAGCCGGCCGACCAGCCGTTGACCCGGACCGACTCGACGTCGAGGGCGAAGTCGAGGTTGAACCGGGACAGGTCCTGGGTGGCGGTGGCCAGGACCGTGGTGGTGCCGCTGAGCCGGTCGGTGGCCGGCTCGTAGCGCAGCCGGATGTCGTAGTGGCCGACGTCGTAGCCGCCGTTGCCGTAGTCGGGGAAGTAGCTGTCGCCGAGCCCGGGGCTGCCCGGGGTCGGGGTGGCCGCCGCGGGCTTCTTCGGCCGGCCCCAGCCCGGTAGGGCGGCCTGGCCGGGGGCACCGGTCACGACGGTGCCGGCGGTGGTGACGGTCAGGGCGGCGATGGCCGCCGTGAGAGCGCGTCGCACGGGGTGGACTCCCTCCATCGGGGGTGTACGCACCGCCAACCTAATCGACGGTTGTGAACGCGTCTGCCCCCGATCGTGAGCGAGCGCTATTCAATTTATGGCAATGTTTCGATAGGATTACCGACTAGTAACAAGCCCCACCCTCTGGCCACGCGCGCGGTCAACGGGCTCCACCACCCCTGTCCCGTGGAGGTCCTGTGATGTCCCGTCGCGCCCGCACCGCCCTGGCCGCCCTGCTCGCGGCCGTCCTCGGCGCCGTGCTCACCCCCGGCGTCGCCAAGGCGGCAACCGTCAACTACGTCGCCCTCGGCGACTCCTACTCCTCCGGCGTCGGGGCCGGCCCGTACGACCTCTCGACCTGCCTGCGCAGCCAGAAGTCGTACGCCCCGCTCTGGGCCGCCGCGCACGCGGTCACCAGCTTCAGGTTCCCGGCCTGCGGCGGCGCGGTCACCGCCGACGTCATCAACAGCCAGGTGAACTCGCTGAGCACCGGCACCACCCTGGTCACCGTCACCATCGGCGGCAACGACGCCGGCTTCGCCGACGTCATCACCAGTTGCCGGTTCGGCAGCACCTCGTCCTGCGAGAGCGCCGTCAACGACTCCCGGGCCTTCGCCACCGCCACCCTGCCCGGCCGGCTCGACAACACCTACGCCGCCATCCGGAACCGGGCGCCCAACGCCCGGCTGGTGGTGCTCGGCTACCCGCGGCTGTTCGAGACGAACTACTGCGGCCTGCTGGCCATGAGCACCTACAAGCGGACCATCCTCAACCAGGCCGCCGACCTGCTCGCCACGGTGATCGCGGACCGGGCGCGGGCGGCCGGGGCCACCTTCGTCGACGCCCGGCCGTTCTTCGCCGGCCACGGCGTCTGCGCCGCCGACCCGTGGATCAACGACGTGAGCGGGCTCGTCGAGGCGTACCACCCGGACGCCGACGGCTACCGCTACGGCTACCTGGCCGCGCTGACGGCCGCCATCGGCTGACCCGACGCGACGGCGGCCGGCGGTCCGCGATGGACCGCCGGCCGCCTGCCGCTGCCGTCCGCCGGTCAGCGCGCCGGCACCAGCTCGCCGGTCAGGTCCGGCTCGGTGCCGCGCACCGTCGGCTCGGTGTGCCGTCCCCGCGCCGCCCGGCGGCCGGAGGGCACGGCCAGGGCGGCCAGGGCGGCGGCGAGGGAGATGCCGGTGAGCAGCAGGAAGCCCATGGTGAACCCGGCCTCGCGGGGCAGCCCGCTCGCCTGCGGGTGGGCGGTGATCACGGTGCTGGCCACCGCGGCGCCGATCGCGCCGCCGATGGTGCGGATGTTGGCGTTCATGCCGGTCGCCACGCCGGTCTGCCGGGCCGGCACGTTGGCCACGATGAGGTTGGCCATCGAGGCGAAGGCCAGCCCGATGCCGAGGCCCACGAGGCCGCCGGCCACGCCGATCTCCCAGCGGGTGTCGTGCGCGACGGTCAGCATGGCGGCGGCGAGCACGTTGAACACGGCGCCCGTGGCCAGTTGCGCCTTGGCGCTGAACCGGGCCGCCAGCCGGCCGGCGACGAGACCGGCGACGAACATGCCGACAAGCATGGGCAGCATGAGCAGGCCGGCCTGGGTGATGCTCGCGCCGAAGCCGTACCCGGCGCTGGTCGGGATCTGCACGAACTGCGGCAGGAAGGCGTAGACGGCGAACATCGAGGCGCCGTAGAGCAGGGCGACCAGGTTTGTCGTCCAGACCGCCGGCAGGCGCATCATCCGCATGTCGATGAGCGGGTTCGCCGAGCGGGCCTCGGCCACCAGCCAGCCGGCCAGGAGCACGGCGGCGAGCACCAGCAGGCCGGTCACCCGGCCGGAGGTCCAGCCCCAGGCCGCGCCCTTGCTGACCGGCAGCAGCAGCGCCACGAGCCAGCCGGAGAGGAGCAGGGTGGCCGCCCAGTTGACGCGGCCGGGGGTGCGCACCGGCGACTCCGGCACGAACCGGTGCGCCGCGAGCGCGGTGAGGCCGACGACGACCATCGGGATCCAGAACAGCCAGCGGTAGCCCAGGGTGGCGACGATGGGGCCGGCCAGCACGACGCCGAGGCCGCCGCCGGCGGCGACGATCGCCGAAATGGCCGCGACGGCCGAACTGACCCGGGCGGCGGGGAACTCGTCGCGGATGATGCCGAACGAGAGCGGGAAGACGGCGCCGCCGATGCCCTGGACGACCCGGGCGGCGATGAGCATGCCGATGTTGGGCGCGACGGCGGCCAGCAGGCAGCCCAGCGCGAGCGCGGCGAGGGAGACGACCAGGGTCCGCTCCTTGCCGACCATGTCGCCGATCCGGCCGAGGACCGGCGTGAAGATCGACGCGGACAGCAGGTAGGCGGTCAGGACCCAGGTCACGGTGTTCTGCGAGGTGTGCAGGTCGTGCTGGATGGTGGGCAGCACCGGGGTGATCAGCGACTGGAGCATCGCGAAGAAGCCGGCGCCGGCCGCGAGGACGAGGAAGGTCAACCGGCGCGAGTCGCGCCGGACGGTGTCGATCACGGAAATGACTCCCGTTCGTGGGGCGAGGTGTTCCGGGCGGGCCGCTCGCGCGGATCGGCGACGGTGGCGGCCCAGGGGGTGTCTCAGCGGTTCGCGGGCATGGTGGGACCTCCCGGGTCCGATGTCTGGTTCGCCGACCGCGGTGGGTGGGATCGGCGGGGAAGGCCGGAGTAAGCTATCCGGAGGCAAGGCTCCGGTCAGTTCCGGAGGGGTGCCTCCACTAACGTAGCGGAGGGATGCCTCCGCTTGCAAGGGGAGAGGGGTGACGCCCGTCATGGCCAGCGCCGACCAGGTCGGGGAGGTCTTCGCCCGCCGCCCGAAGCGGGCGGATGCCCGGCGGAACTACGACGCGCTGATCGCCGCCGCCCGGGAGGTGTTCGGTGAGTTCGGCGCGGGCGCCTCGCTCGAGGAGATCGCCCGGCGGGCCGGGGTCGGCATCGGGACGCTCTACCGGAACTTCCCGAAGCGCAGCGACCTGTTCGAGGCGGTCTACGTCGAGGAGGTCCGCGCGCTCAGCGCCTCCGCCGCCGATCTGGCGGACGTGCCCCCGTGGGACGCGCTGGTCGCCTGGCTGCACCGGTTCGTCGACTACGTCGGCACCAAGCGGGCCCTCGCCGAGGAGCTGGTGCACGACTCGGAGGTGTTCCGCAGCTGCCGCACCGAGATCTACGCCGCGGGCGAACCGTTGCTGCACCGCGCCCAGGAGGCCGGTGCGGCCCGGCCGGACGCCAGCTTCGAAGACGTGGTGCGGCTTGTCAGCGGCATCATGGCCTACCAGTTCATGGAGCCGGCCCAGCGCCAGCGGGTGCTGACCATCGCCCTGGACGGCCTGCGCCACCCGGCGGCGTACCGCTGACGCTCCGGTCGGCCGCGCCGGCCCCGACCGGCTGAGCGTCGCCACCCGGCGGTCCACGCCGGACGGTCGGGCTCCCCGGCGTTGCGCCGGGTGTCGACAATGGTGCGACACCCGCCGTGACCCGGAGGTGACGATGCGCGAACCGGCGATCCGGTCCCGGCCCGCACGGGAGAAGCTTCCGGCGGGCGGCCTCGAACTGCTCCACCTCCTGGCCCGGCTGCTCCGGCGGCCCCGCCGCGGCGACCGGCGGCTGCCGCTGCTCTGGCTGGTCCGGCCGGCGGGCGACGGCGCGGCGGGCGCCCTGCTGCGCCGCTTCGTCGGCCAGGGCACCCGGCGCCGCGTCCCGCACGCCGTGCTGGACCTGACCGCCCGCCCGGCGGCCGGCGCCGCCCGCCCCGGGCCTGACGACGTCGCGGGGGTGCTGCGCGAGCTGCACCGGCAGCTCTCCGTGGAGGCGTTCGGGGCGGCCCGGCTGCGGTTCCGGCACTACCCGCTCGCCGATTGGCTGATGCACCAGAGCCTGGCTGTCGGGGTGGACGCCGCGGACAGCGGCCGGGCCGCGCTGGTCCGCCGGCTGCGCGACTGGCGGGGCCGGCGGGCCGGCGACGATCCCCAGGTGGGCGGCGGGTCCGCCGTGGGCACCGCGCTCCAGGTCCTGCTCTGGCTGCTGCGCCGGGCCGTGCCGAGCGTGGTCTTCCGGATCGCCGTCTCCGGCCGGGTGCCGGTGTTCGGGCGGCAGTACCGCTGGTTCATGCGCCAGCAGTACCTGGCGCCCCGGCAGTCGGTGACCTTCCTGGGCTTCGCCGAGCGGCTCACCGCCGGCTGGCGCGACGGCGAGCACCCGGTCCAGGTGGAGAAGCTGCTGCTGCACGCCTTCCTGGAGGACCTGCGGCAGGCGTACCGGCGGCGGTTCTGGCGGCCGGGGGACTGGCGGCGCACCGCGTACCCGGTGCTGCTGCTTGACGGGGTGGCCACCGACAACGTCGGGCACACAGTGGTCCGGCTGCTCGACGAGGTGCGCAACGAGACCGGCCGCAACGACCCGCTGCTGGTGGTGGCCGTCGCCGCCGGCCCGCCGCCGGAGCCGGCCGCGGCCCGCCCGGTGGCGCAGGCCGAGGAGGCGTACGAGGAGTGGGCCGAGGCGCTGCCGGAGATCCGGCGGCTGCGCCGCCCCGGCGCCTGGGTCGTGGTGCTGCGGATCGACGGCGACGACCTCGGCGCCCCGGCGGGCGTCGTCCCGCCGGCGCTTGTCGCCCCCGACCCGCCCTGGTGGTCGCGGCGGTTCCTGCCGGCCGCCGTGGCCCTCGTGCTGCTGGCCGGGGTGGGCGTGTGGGCCACCGGGCGGTGGGCGCCGGACTGCCGCCCCTGGCCGATCGACCGGGTGACCGTGCGGCTGGTCGGCGGCGAGTGCGTCGGCTACAGCGACACCGCCGGCCAGGTCTTCAACAGCGAGCCCGGCCAGGACCGGCTCCGCGCCGTGCAGCGGCGGATCTTCGCGCAGAACCGGGCCGCCGAGGAGGTGTGGCGGCGCAGCGACCACCGGCGGCCCTACCTGACCCTCGTCTACCTGGGCAGCCTCACCGGCAACCGGACCCGCGCGGACGAGGAGTCCTACGTCTCCGAGCGCGAGGAACTGGAGGGCATGGCGACCGCCCAGTACGCGCTGCTCAAGGAGTCGGCCGCGGCGGACGACGCGGCGCTGCTGCACATCGTGGTGGCCAACGCCGGCCGGCAGATGCGGCACGCCGGCGAGGCGGTCCGGCTCCTGGAGGGGCTGGCCCGCGACGACCCGACGGTGCTCGGCGTGGTCGGGCTCGTGGACAGCCGCACCAGCACCGCCTCGGCGCTGCGGGAACTCAACCGGGTCGGCCTGCCCGTGCTGGCGCCCACCCTGTCGGCCGACCGGATGGACGCCAACTCCAGCCTCTACCTGGCCATGTCGGCGCCCAACCGGGAGCAGGTGCGGATGGTCGAGGCGTACGCCCGGCAGGTGCTGCGGGTGGGTGAGGCGCACGTCTACTGGACCACCGGCGAGGGCAGTTCGCTGGCCGAGGACCTCTACGTCGCCACCCTGGTCGACGGGCTGCGCGAGCGGTTCGGCAGCCGGCTCACCCGGCTCGACGAGTGGCGCAGCGGGCGGCGGATGACCCAGGAGTGCGGCTACTCCGGGATGCTCTTCTTCGCCGGGCGCTGGTCGGAGTTCGACGGGTTCCTGCGGGCGCTCAAGGAGTGCGGCGCCGACCCGCCCCGCCACCTGGTCGCCGACGACTCGGTGAACCGCTACATGGCCAATCCCGGGCTGCGGGCCAGCGCACCGGGCAACCTGCCGGTGACGTACGTGTCGAAGGCCGCCCTGGCCACCTGCGCCGCGCTGCGGGCCGCGCAGGCCCGGCGGGACGACGCCCGGGGCAGCTTCCTCACCTGGATCGGCGCGGACGACCTGCTCGACCCGCCGCGCTGCCGCGACGGGGCCGGTCCGCCGGTCGGCGAGCGGGTCAGCCTCGCCTACGACGCCTCGATGATGATGGTGCGCGCGCTGGAGAGCCTCGCGGCCCGGCTCCGGCACGCCGACACCGGCCGGCGCTGGGACCCGCGCTCGGTCAACCCCGTCGGGGTGCACGCCGAGGTGCTGCGGCAGAACGCCGCCGGCGGCTACCCGGGGGTCGGCGGCCTGGTCCGGTACGCCCCGGACTCCGGCGAGCCGGTCGCCAAGCGGCTGGCGCTGCTCACCGTGGCCCGGGTGCCCGACGTGGCCGCCCCGCCGGTCGAGGTGTTCGCGTGTGGGGTGGCCGACGGCGGCCCGGACCCGGGCTGCCGCCCCCGCTGACGGCGGGACGGCCGGCGGCCCCCGTGGCGCCGCCGGCCGTCACCGTCGGGTCAGGACGCGTCGACGTCCGCGTTGCTCGGCCGGCCCCACGGGCCGGTGATCGCGAAGACGTAGCCCGGCGACTGGATGTTGGCGAACAGGATCTTCCCGTCCGCGCTGAACGTCGGGCCGGTGAACTCGCTGTCGTTGAGCTCGTTGCGGGCCAGCGGGTACGCCTTGCCCTGCGCCGTCACCCCGACCAGGTGCGACACGCCCTCGCCGTCCTCGGCCAGGATCACCCCGCCGTACGGGGAGACGGTGATGTTGTCCGGACCGTCGTAGTTGCCGTTGTCCGCCTCCGGGTCGCGGTTCACCCCGAAGATGGTCTTCAGCGTCACGGTCTCGGTGCGCGGGTCGTAGAACCAGACCTGGCCGTCGTGCTCGTTGACGCTGCCGTCGTCGTGCCGGGCGAAGCTGGCCACGAAGTACGCGCCCCCGTCGGCCCACCAGGCGCCCTCCAGCTTGCGGCTGCGGGTCACCTCGGCGTCGGTGAACTGCTTGCGCACCGAGACGGTCCGGGCGTCCCGGTCCGGCACGTCCACCCACTCCACCTTGTAGCGGGTGCCCGGGGTGGTGGCCTCGGAGAGGTCGGCCACGTGCTGGCTGCCCCGGAAGCAGGTCATCGCCTGGAGGCGGCCGGCGGTGTCGCCGTCGGGCCGCTGGGCGAGCGCCCGCAGCGCGCCCTTGCCGGCCCGGAAGCCGGCCGGCGGGGTCCAGCGGAAGTAGAGGCCGTTCGGGCCGCCCGCGTCCTCGGTCAGGTAGATGGCGTGGGTGTACGGGTCCACGGCCACCGCCTCGTGGGAGTAGCGGCCGAGGAACTTCAGCGCCACCGGGTTCTGGTTGGCGGCCCGGTCGTGCGGGTCCACCTCGAAGACGTACCCGTGGTCCTTCAGGTACTGCCCGCCGGCCTTCTGCTCGGTCTCCTCGCAGGTCAGCCAGGTGCCCCACGGGGTGATGCCGCCCGCGCAGTTGTTGTGCGTGCCGGCCACGCTCACGTACTCGCGCAGCCGCCGGCCCTGCCGGTCCACCTCGATGGTGGTGGTGCCGCCGCGGGCGCCGGCGTCGTAGGTCAGGCCGGCCAGCGCCGGCACCGGGAACGGCTCGCTGCCGCCGATCTCATGGTTGTTCACCAGCACCGACCCGTTCGGGCCGAGGAAGCAGCCGGTGCCGTCCGCGTCGCTCGGCGTGGCCTGCCCGGACTCCAGCAGGGTCACGCCCGCCTGGGCGACGATGGTGTACGAGAAGCCGGGCGGCAGGGCCAGCAGGCCGGCCGGGTCCGGGACGAGGTCGCCGTAGCCGACGGCGGGGCGGGTCGCGGCCCGGGCCGCCGCCGGGCCGGCGATGGCTTCCAGGTTGCCGGCCACCACGATGCCGAGGCCGGCGGCCGCGCCACCGTGCAGCAGGGCCCGTCGGGAGATGGGGGAGGAGGTCACGTCGTCGCCTTCCTGTTCACAGCGTTGCTCAGGGCAGAGGCAAGTCGGGCCGGGGGAACGGCGTCCGGCGGGAACGGCCACCGCGGGATGAACAGTGGGCCAACGTCGGGTGCGCGCCGCGTACTGTGCCCGGCCCGCGCGCGTCCGTTAGGGTTCCCCTCGATCGGGTACGGCGGCGTCGGAGGGCGGACGGTGGGCAGGCTCGCGACGGCGTACCGGCAGGCGGTCGCCCTGCACCGGGAGGCCCTGCGCCGCTGGGAGGCCGCCCGGCGCGCGCTGGCCGCCGCCGGCCCGGCGCCCGTCGGCAGCCCCGAGCTGGTCGCGCGGCTGGCCCGGCTCGGCGGCGAGCTGGCCGGCCCGGTGCCCGGCACCGCCCGCGCCGCCACCCACCCCGTTCCGGTACGCCTCGGCGAGGCGACCACCGTGGACGGCGGCTTCCCGGTGCTGGTGCCGCTGGGTGCGGGCGCCCACCTCGCGGTCGACACCGACGCCCGGGACACCCGGGTCGGCGAGCTGCTGCGGGCGCTCGTGGTGCGGCTGCTGGCCGCCGCGCCGGCCGGCACGGTCCGGGTGGCCGGCATCGACCCGGCCGCCTTCGGCGCCACCTTCCTGCCGCTGCGCCCGCTGCACGACGCCGGCGTGCTGGCCCCGGCGGCCACCACGGTCGCGGAGACGGCCGCCGTGCTGGACGCGGCGGAACGGCACGCCCGCGACGCCCAGGGGGCCGCGCCCGAGGACCGGGAGCTGCTGCTGGTGGTCGCCGCGTCCGCCCCGCCGCCGCGGGAGCTGGCCCGGCTCGCCGCGCTCACCCACGCCGGACCCGCCGCGGCGGTCTGCGTGCTGCTGGCCGGCCACCCGGCGGCCGGTCCGGGCGAGGCCCCGCCGCTGGGCGCCACCACCCAGCTCCGGCTCAACGAGCGGTACGCCCTGGTCGGCGACCCGCCCGGCCGCCCGTTCAGCGCCGACGGCAGCGGGCTGGCCGCCCCCGTGGTGCTCGACGGCGACCCGTCCCACGCCACCGTGACCGCGCTGGCCGGGCAGCTCGCCCGGGCCACCCGGCGGGCCACCGCGGTCACCTTCGCCGACCTGCTGCCGGCCCGGCGGTGGGCCGAGTCGTCCGGGGCCGGGCTGCGTACCGTGCTCGGCCGTGCCGTGCGAGGGGTCCGGCTCGGCGCGTCCGACGCCGCCGGCGGAGCCCCCGGCCGGGAGCCGGTCACCGTGGCCTTCGACGACGCCACCCCGCACTGGCTGGTCGGCGGACGCACCGGCGCCGGCAAGACCGTCTTCCTGCTCGACGTGCTCTACGGGCTGGCCGCCCGCTACTCGCCGGCCGAACTCCAGCTCCTCCTGCTCGACTTCAAGGAGGGGGTCAGCTTCACCGAGTTCGTGCCCACCGAGCGGGACCCGTCCTGGCTGCCGCACGCCCGCGCCGTCGGCATCGAGTCCGACCGCGAGTACGGCGTGGCCGTGCTGCGCGAGCTGCGCGCCGAACTGACCCGCCGGGCCGACCTGCTCAAGCGGCACGGCGTCAGCAAGCTGGCCGACCTGCCGCCGAACGCCCGGCCGCCCCGGATCGTCACGGTGGTCGACGAGTTCCACGTGCTGTTCGCCGGCAACGACCCGCTCGCCCGGCAGGCCGTCGACCTCATCGAGGAGCTGGCCCGCAAGGGCCGCTCGTACGGCCTGCACCTGGTGCTGGCCAGCCAGAGCACCACAGGCATCGAGGCACTCTACGGCCGGGCCGAGGCGATCTTCGGCCAGTTCCCGCTCCGGGTCGCGCTGCCCGGCGGGGGCGGGGTGCTGGATCCGCTCAACGACGCCGCGAAGGCGCTGACCGTGGGCACGGCCGTGGTCAACACCGCCGGCGGCACGGCCGGCGCGGACACCGAGGTCCGCTTCCCCGACGCGCACGCCGCCGCGGCCGACCTCGCCGCCCTGCGCCACGAGCTGTTCGCCGCCCGCCCCGCCGCCGCCCGCCCACCCGCGGTCTTCCGGGGGTACGAGACCCCGCGGCTGGGCGACGACCCCGCCTGGGCCGGCCTGGCCCGGGGCGCCGATCCGCCGCTCGCCCTCGTCGGCCGCACCGTCGACGTGGCCGGCAGCCCGGCCGGGTTCCGCCTCGACGACAGCCCGGGCCGGCACCTGGCCGTGGTCGGCACCGCCGCGAGCGGCGTGGACGTGCTCCGGTCGGCCGCCCTCAGCCTGGCCCGGCAGCACGCCCCCGGCACGGCCCGCTTCCTGTTCGTCCCGCTGGCGCCCGGGACCACGGAGACCGCCGACGACCTGGCCATGACCCTCGCGGCCGCAGGCCACCCGGTCCGCCGCCTCGACGCCGCAGCACTGCGCGCCCACCTCGCCGAGCTGGCCAATGTGTCCGCTCCGGCCCCCGCCCGCACCTACCTGGTGGTGTTCGGGATGGACGCCGCCGCCGGGGCGCTCACCGCGAGCGACCCGGACACGTTCCGCTCCGGACACGACGACCTGCGGGCGGTGCTGCGCCACGGTCCCGGGCACGGGGTGCACCTGCTCGGCTGGTGGCGCGGGCTGCGCCGGCTCACGGAGGACATCGGCGGCAGCCAGAACCGCGACGACGTGGCCTGCCTGGTGGCGCTGAACGTGCCGGCCGCCGACCTCGGGCTGCACCTGGGCGTGCACGACCTCGCCTACGCCCCGCGCGACGGCCGGGCCCTGCTGGTCGACCGGCACGAGCACCGCACCGCGCTGGTCGTGCCCTTCGTCGGCGACGGGGACGAGTCGTGACCGGATTCGACGAGTACGCGGCCCTGCTCCGGGAGCTGTCCACCCGGCAGCGGGGCGGGGAGCGGGCGGTCGCCGCCGAGGCGGAACGCCGGCGTGCCCTCCAGTCCACGGTGGACCAGCTCGGCCGGCGGCTCGCCGCCCAGGGGCAGCGCCTCGACCAGCTCGGCCAGGCCATCAACCTGCCGATGCGGTCGGTCCCGGCCGAGGCCCCGAGCGCCCCGGCGGTCCCGGTGGGCGCCCCGCCGGCAGCAGGATCGACCGCGCCCGCCCCGGGATCGGTCGCGCCCGCCCCGGGATCGACCGCGCCCGCCCCGAGATCGACCGCGCCCGCCCCTGGATCGAGCGCGGCCGCCGGCGGAACGGGCGCGCCGGTGCCGGCCGGCGCGGAGGCGCCCGGAACCGGGGGCGGGGTGACCGGCGGCGCAGCCGCCGCGCCGGGGCGGCCGGGGGTCGGGGCGTATCCCGAGGGGACCGTGCCGGGGCCCCGGGTGGGTGACCCGGCGGCGGAGCTGGCCACGGCCGGGCAGCTTGCCGACGAGGCCGACCGGCACGGGCAGCAGGCCGAGGCGCTGGCGCAGCGGCCCGTGCTGCTGCCCGCCTGGTCGGCGCCGGCCCGGGCGGTCGCCGTCTACACCGCCTGCGCGCTGGCCGGCTCCCTGCTCATGCTGGTGGCGCTGATCGGCTCGCCGCTGCCGGCCACCGGGCTGGACCTGGTGGCCGCCGTCTCCTGCGCCGGCGTGCCGCTGCTGTCCTTCCTGGCCGGACAGCTGGTGCTGGGGCGCTGGGGCCGTCCGGTGATCGGCGGCGAGACCCCGCCGGGGCGGTACGTGCCGCTCGGCTTCGTGATCTGCGCGCTGGTCGCGCCGTCGCTGTTCTGCGTCTACCTGGTGCTGTTCCGGCTGTTGGGCTGATCAGGGGGCGGCGCGGACGCTCGCGTGGCGGACCAGTTGGGCGAAGCGCACGTCCGGGCACGGGTAGTCCTCGCCGCAGCCGCACAGCCAGCGGGTCACCTTCCGGGGCGGATGCGCGAAGAGGATGTCGTCGGCGTCCTCCAGATCCCGCCGGGACACGAAGGTCCGGCCCGCCTGGCCGGTGGGTGGAACACCATGGGTGTCTCCCGGGCCGTGTGACACCCATGGCGTTCCACCGAGCGCCGGCGGATCTTCGGGGTTGTCCATGATGGTCTCCTTGCCGGGTCGGGAAGGGGCCAGGCGCGATGGGTGACTGCGGGCACGCCCGGCCGTCCAGGGGGACCGGCCGACCGGGCGCTCTGCGCGGTGGGAACGACCAACTCGGGTTTGCAGACCTGGGAGCCGGTCGATTCGAACTTTACACAACTAGTCACTTAAAGCAAGCGCGACATCACCTTACTTGTCATGAGAAGTGGCCCGTGATCGAATGACGGTGCAGACCTGGGAGTACAGATGCCCGTCAAACCCAAGTGGGAACAGCTCGCGGATAACATCCGAAGCCAGATCGAGTCCGGTGACCTTGCGCCCGGCGATCAGTTGCCGTCCACGGCGCAGCTCAAGGCACAGCACGGCGTGTCAGCGACGGTCGTGCGCCAGGCGATCCTGGTCCTGCAGACGCAGGGATGGGTGCAGGGCGTACACGGTCTCGGTGTGTTCGTGGCGGAGCGCTGATGCCGACCGGTCGGGCCCGGCGACGTGGGGAGGGCGCGTGAGCGCGGCGGACATCATCGCGAGGCTGGCGGCGGCCGCGCAGAAGCTGGACGAGGCGAAGGCCCGGACGGCCGCCGCGGCACAGGACGCCGCCGAGGCCCGGGCCCTCGTCGCCGGCGCGCTGGAGGGTGTGGCGGCCGGGCCGTTGCTCAACATGATCGACGCCTACCGGCAGGCGCTCAGCCAGGCCGCCCAGGGCGGCGAGCCGGCCCGCCAGCACGTGCAGGAGACGATCGCCAGGGTCCAGGCGCTGGGCAGCTGAGGTGGCGCGAGCCGGGTCACCGGGTCGGGCTGTCAGGGGTCGGTGAGGACGAGCCAGTCGTCGTCGCGCCGGCCGACGGTGACGTCCGGCGGCCAGACGTGCGTCACGGACGCTGACGCACGGGCCTGGTCGACAAGCGGCCGGCGGGCCAGCGTCGCCCCCTCGAAGCGGACCCGGCCGTGGAACACGGCCCGCCCGAAGTTGGCCGCCCCCTCGAAGCGGGCCCCCTCGAACCAGGCCTCCGCGCCGAACTCGGTCCAGCGGAACAGCGCCATGTCGGCGAACCGGGTGCGGCGGAAGCCCGCGTAGCCCTCGAAGGTGGTGTGCTCCATGGACAGCCCACCCAGGAACTCCGCCTCCCGGAAGGTGGCGCTGCCGGCGAAGCGGGCCCGGTCGAAGCTGCTCGGCTGCCGCAGTGTGGCGCCGTGGAAGGAGGCCTCCGCGAAGCTGGCCCCCCGGCAGGACAGCGCGCCGAGGTCGGCGCGGTCGAAGCTCACCCGGCCCGTGCAGCGGGCGTCGTCCAGCACGACCTCCGCGTCGCCGGTGAGGTCGTCGAACACCACGTCCGCGAACTCGGCGGCCAGCCGCAGCCGCCCGTGCGCGACCGCCCCGGCGAAGCTGGTGGTGCCGGTGCAGACCGCGCCGGTGAGGTCCAGGTCCACGAGGGTGCAGCCGGCGGCGTCGAAGTCGTCCAGCCGGGCCCCGGTCAGGTCCAGCGCGATGCCGGGCCACCAGCCGTCCCGGTCCGCGCGCAGGTGCCGGGTGAGCATCCGCTGCGCGGTGCGGCGCACCTCCGTCTCGCGCGGGTCGCCGGGGGCGGGCATCCGGAGGTACGCGCAGAGCACCGCCACGATGGTCGGCCGCTGCCCCGGGTTGTCCTGGCCGAGCCGTTCCAGGGCGTGCAGCCCGCCGAGGCGTACCGCGGGGTTGTCGCTGCCGACCAGTTCGATGGCCCGGACGTACAGCTCGGTGAGCCGCCGCTCGGCGGCGTCGTGCTCGGCGGCCGCGGCCTGCCGCTCCTGGTGCCGCTGACCGGCGTCGGCGACCGCCTCGGCGTGTTCCTGCACCCGGTCGCGGTGCGCCTGGTCGCGGGCGGCGACGGCCTCCTGGTGCCGCTGTCCCCGCTCGTTGATCCACTGTCGACGGGCGGCGAGCAGCAGCGCCAGCCCGCCGCCGGTGCCGGCGACCACGGTGAGACCGGTGCGGATGGCGTCGACGCGCAGCGTGGCGCGGGTGTCGGGTTGGGTGGCGCGGTCGGCCTCGGCGAGCAGCAGGTCCAGCACCAGCCAGCCGAGCAGGACGGCGACCAGCAGCCCGAGCAGCGCCAGCCACCAGGGCATCACCCGGAGCGGCTTCTCCGGCGGCGATGGGGCGGACACGGCGCCCAGCATGCCATCCCTCGACCACCGTGGCCGTTGTCCGATACGCCGATTTGTGCTCCCAGTGGAACAACTGGTTACCCGCGCGTAACTTTCCATTGACGTGTGTGAAATCGGACACGCATCATCGTTCCCACGATCGATCGGATCCCCCCACCCGTCCTCCCGGTTCGCCGGGGCCTCCCACCGGAGGTGCAGCCCATGCTGCTCCGAACGATCCTGGCCGCCACCGCCGCCGTCACCGCCCTGCTGGTCCCGGCCACCGCCGCCCACGCCGGGCCCACCACCACCGCAGCCACCACCAGCGCGGCCGAGGCCACCACGGCCGAAGCCGCCGCCGGGGCCAACCCGGTCATCGTGGTCGGCGGCCTGATCGGAATCTCCATCGCGTACGAGCCGATCGCCGCCCGGCTGCGCGCCGACGGCTACCGGGTCTCCATCTACCAGTTGCCGAACCTCGGCTTCGGCGACATCCGCGAGTCCGCCCGCGCCCTGTCGTCCTACGTGGACCAGGTCCGTGCCGCCACCGGCGCGGCCAAGGTGGACCTCGTCACCCACTCCGAGGGCGGCCTGGTCTCCCGCTGGTACGTGAAGTTCCTCGGCGGCGCCGACAAGGTCGACCGCTACGTGAGCCTGGGCAGTCCGCAGCAGGGCACCTACGTCGCCAACATCATCAACTTCCTGGGGCTGGGCAGCTGCGCGGGCATCGTGGCCTGCCAGCAGATGTCCATCGGCTCCGGCTTCCTGACCGATCTCAACGCCGGCGACGACACCCCGGGCGCGGTCCGCTGGACCACCGTCCGCACCTGGCAGGACGAGCTGGTCCGCCCGGTGGACAACGCCGCCCTCGCCGACGGCGCGACAAACGTCCTGGTGCAGGCGTGGTGCCCGCTGCGGATCGTCGGCCACCTGGGCCTGGTCCTCGACGGCACCACCTACAGCGTCGTGCGGCAGGTGCTCGCCGGCGCCGCGATCCGGCCCAACTGCTTCGCCGTCTGAACCCGTGTCCGGGCTCGGCGGTCGCGCGTGCGGCCGTCGAGCCCCTGACCGTGCACCGGGCGCGCCGGGTGCCGCCCGCCGGTCAGGCCGTGGTGGTCCGGCCGAGGATCAGGTCGGCCGCCCGCCAGGCCAGCGCGGTCACCGGCGCGCTGGTCCAGCCCGACACCATCACGGGCAGCACCGAGGCGTCGACCACCCGCAGCCCGGTCACCCCGCGTACCCGCAGTTGCGGGTCGACGACGTGCTCCTCGTCGGGGCCCAGGGCGCAGGTGCCGATGGCGTGGTAGCCGCAGTAGCCGTGCGTCCGGGCCGCCTCGACGATCTCCTCGTCGGTCTGGACGGCCGCCCCCGGCAGGGTCTCCGCCGCGATCCGCTTGGCGATCGGCCCGGTGGCGAAGAGCTCCCGCATCCGGCGGAACGCGTCCACCGCCACCCGGCGGTCGTGCGCCGTGGCGAAGTAGTTCGCCACGATCGCAGGCGGCGTGCGGGGGTCCGGGCCGGTGATGGCGAGGCTGCCCTCGCTGTCGGGGCGGGTCACCGTGCCCAGGCAGATGAGGCCCGGCTCCCGCTCCAGTTCCAGGGCCCGGCCGGGGCGTGCCGGCGCGGCCGAGAAGGGCGCCATCAGCAGGTGCACGTCCGGGCGGTCCAGCTCCGGACGGGACTTCACGTGGGCCGCGACGTCCATCACCGGCAGGGCCAGCGGGCCCCGGCGGGTGAGCAGGTAGCGCAGGGCGGCGCGGGCCTGCCCCAGCGGGCTGCCCAGCGCGGCGTTGTAGCCGCCCGGCCCGGTGAGCCGGTACTGCAGCGGGATCGGCCGGTGTTCCCGCAGGCCCGCGCCCACCCGGGGCCGGTCGAGCAGCACCCGGACGCCGGCGGCGCGCAGGGTGTCGGCCGGCCCGATGCCGGAGACCTGCAGCAGTTGCGGGGTGGCCAGGGCGCCCGCCGCGAGGATCACCTCGGCGGCCGCCCGGTGCTCGGCCTCCCGGCCCCGGTGCGCGACCCGTACGCCGACCGCCCGGCCGTCCTCGACCAGCACGCGCAGCGCGACGGTGTCGACGGCGACGGTCAGGTTCGGCCGGTCGCGCACCGGATGCAGGAAGGCGTCGGCGGCGGTGACCCGGCGCCCGGCGTGGATGGTGGCCGTGACGTAGCCGATCCGCTCGCCGTCGCCGGCGTCGAGGTCGTCGACCCGGCGCCAGCCCAGCTCCGCCCCGGTCTCGACCATCTCCTCACAGAGCGGGTCGGTGCCGGTGGCGACGGACAGGCGCACCGGGTGCTCCGCCAGTCGCGCGACGACCGGCCCCATGGTGGACCAGCCCCAGCCGAGGTGCGCCAGCGCGTCCCAGTCCGCCGCCGCGCCGCGACTCCAGATCATGCCGTTGATCGAGGTCGAGCCGCCGACCATCCGGCCGCGCTGCCAGGTCTCGCGCCGCCCCGGCCCGATGGCCGCCGGGTAGTGCCAGGCGGTGCGCGGGTCGTCCATCAGCCGGGAGAACGCCTTGGGTACGCGGACGTACGGGCTGCGGTCCCAGCCGCCCGCCTCGATGAGCAGCACCCGGGTGCCCGGGTCCTCGGTGAGCCGGTTGGCCAGCACGCACCCGGCCGCACCGGCACCGACGACGACGTAGTCGAAACCGTCCACTCCGGACCCCCACTCGTCCCGGGCGTGAGAATCCCTCTGACGGTAGCGGTTCGATCACCCTACGGAAAGGGTGGGCCGGCTCAGGCGGCCTTGGCGAGCGCCTCGAACTCGTCGTCGCTGAGCCCCACCTCGGCCGCGGCGACGTTCTCCTCCAGGTGCGCCACGGAGGACGTACCCGGAATGGGGAGCATGACCGGCGACCGCCGCAACAGCCAGGCGAGGGCGAGCTGCGCGGGCGTCGCGCCGTGCTCGGTGGAGATCGCGTCCAGCGGGCCGCCCGGCCGGGCCAGGTTGCCGGTGGCGATCGGGAACCACGGGATGAACGCCAGGTCGTTGCGCTCGCAGTGGTCCAGCACCTCCTCGGCGCTGCGGTCGGCCAGGTTGTAGAGGTTCTGCACCGAGACGATCGGGGTGATCCGCCGCGCCGCCTCGATCTGCTCCACGGTCACCTCGGAGAGCCCGATGTGCCGCACCTTCCCCTCCTGCTTGAGCAGCGCCAGCTCGCCGAGCTGGTCCTCCAGCGGCACCTTCTCGTCGATCCGGTGCAGCTGGTAGAGCGGGATGCAGTCCAGGCCCAGGTGGCGCAGGCTCAGCTCGCACTGCTGGCGCAGGTACTCGGGGCGGCCCACCGGCCGCCAGTCGCCCGGACCGGAGCGGGTCAGCCCGGCCTTGGTCGCGATCACCAGGTCGTCGGCGTACGGGTGCAGCGCCTCCTTGATCAGCAGCTCGCTGACGAAGGGGCCGTAGGAGTCGGCGGTGTCGATGAAGGTCACGCCCAGCTCGTACGCCCGGCGCAGCACCCGGACCGCCTCGGCCGGGTCCTTGGGATCACCCCAGACCCCGGGGCCGGTGAGCTGCATGGCCCCGTAGCCGAGCCGGTCGACCTGGAGGTCCCCGCCGATCCGGTAGGTGCCCGAGGCCTTCGCGGGCCGGGTGCTGGTCGTCATGGCGGTCCTCCTGTTGCGTCGTCGTCGGCGGCGGTCGCCGCCCGCGACCGGAACTCTTTCCCGGGAATCGCCGTCGCCAACGTCCCGGGTCGTGTGTTTCGGCCCCCACCGGTTCGGCGGCGCCGGCTCTCCCGGCACGGGACGAACGGCCCAGCGGGTCGGCAACCCGGCCGGCCGGGCCGGCAGTTGCGGCGAGCGGCCCCGGCGGCGCCGACCGCCGTGCGACGCTGGGCGGGACGGTGGTCTGGAGGTGCGCATGGCCGCGACGCCACGGCTCGACTTCGCGCTTGACACGTACGAGTGCATCGTGCTCTACCCGGGACCGTCGGGCCGGGCCCTGCCCGAGGAGACCGTGCAACGGCTCCAGGCCGAGCACATCCAGCACATGCAGGCGCTGCAACGGCGGGGCATCGTCCTGGTCGACGGGTCGGTGGACGGCCCGGCCCGCGAGCCGGACCCGCCGATCGGGTTCGGGCTGGCCCGCACCGGCTCGGTCGACGACGTCCGCAGCGTGATGGAGGCCGACCCGGCCGTGCAGGCGGGGCTCTACCGGGTCGAGGTGCTCACCTTCCTCTGCCCGGCCGGCTCGCTGGAGTTCCCCCTCGTCAAGGCGCAGAGCTGACTGTCGTCCGGGCGACCGCGCGGCCGCCCCGCGCGGTGCTACGGTCCCGCGCAAGTGAGGACCCCGGCGCGGCCGGCGCCGCCGGCCCGGGGCCGACGAGGAGTCGCCATGACCGCCGACCCCGACCTGCCGCGCGCCACCGGCCTGCTCCGCGAGGCGCTGGGCGACCGCCTGCTCACCCCGGCCGACACCGGGTTCCCCGCCGCCGTCCGGCTCTGGAACGGCGCGCCCGCCGGCAGGCCCGCGCTCGTCGCCCGCGTCCGGGACGCCGGCGAGGTCGCCCTCGCGGTCCGGGTCGCCGGGCGCTGCCGGCTGCCGCTGTCGGTCCGCGCCGGCGGCCACGACTGGGCCGGCCGGGCGCTGCGCGACGGCGGGCTGGTCGTCGACCTCACCGCCCTGCGCCAGGTCGACCTCGACCCCGGCACCGGGGTGGTCACCGTGGGCGGCGGGGCGACGGCCGCCGACGTGCTGGCGGCCCTGCGACCGTACGACCGGGTGGTGGCCACCGGCGTGGTGCGCGCCGTCGGGCTGGCCGGGCTGACCCTGGCCGGCGGGTACGGCCCGCTCTGCGGCCGGCGCGGGCTGGCGCTGGACAACCTGCTCGGCGCGGAGGTGGTGCTCGCCGACGGGCGGCGGGTCACCGCCGACCCGGCGCACGAGGCCGAGCTGTTCTGGGCGCTGCGCGGCGGCGGCGGCAACTTCGGTGTGGTCACCGCGCTGCGTTTCCGCACCCACCGGCTGCCCGCGGCGCTGGCCGGCATGCTGCTCTTCCCGCTCGACCAGGCGGCGGCGGTGCTGGGTGGCTACGGCGCGGCGGTGCGCGAGGCGCCGGACGAGCTGACCGTGATGGCCGGGTTCCTGCCCGGCCCGGCGGGGGAGCCGGTGGTCTTCCTCGCCCCGGTCTTCACCGGCGACGACCCGGACGCGGGCCGCCCGGCGGTGGACCGGCTGCGGGCGCTCGGCACCCCGCTGGTCGACCAGGTCGCCCCGCTGCCGTACGAGGACGTGCTGCGGATGTTCGACGGCGGGATGGCCGACGGCAACCACTACCTGCTGCGCACCCGCTGGCTGCCCGGGGTGTCCGGGCCGGTGGTGGCCGAGCTGGTGGCGGCGGCCCGGGCCGTCACCTCGCCGTACTCGGCGATCGCCCTGCACCACTTCCACGGCGCGGCGACCCGGGTCGGTGTCGCGGAGACCGCCTTCGGGCTGCGCGACGCGCACCTGCTGGCCGAGATCATCGCGGTCTGGACGCCCGGCGAGGACCCGGCGCCGCACCGGGCGTGGGCCGAGCGGACCTCCGCCGCGCTCGCCCCGCACGCGCTTCCCGGTGGCTACCCGAACCTTCTCGCCCCGGAGGAGACCGACCGGGTCCGCCTCGCCTACGGCAGCAACTGGGACCGGCTGCGCCGGGCCAAGCTCCGCTACGACCCGCGCGGGACGTTCTCCGCGGTGCCGACCCTGCCCCCGGCCACGCCGCCCGCGCCCCGGGTCCCGGCGGCGGACGCCGGCGCCGGGGTGGCGCCGGTCGATCTCCGGGAGCGCTCCGCCGAGGGATGAACGCGAGCGGTACGATTTCCGCCGCGCGGTCGCCGATGCCCGCCACACACGACGTCCCCGGTGCGGTGCCACACCGCCCGCCGGCGCGGGTATCGCGCGTCGTTGGACAACTGTTCCGCAGTCCGAAAGGGGTCGGCCGGCAGGTCGACCCGGAGGAGAGACTAGCCTGATGGGCGTGACACGCCGCGCGAAGATCGTCTGCACTCTCGGCCCCGCCACCTCGTCCCCCGAGCGCATCCGGGGCCTTGTCGAGGCGGGCATGAACGTGGCGAGGCTCAACTTCAGCCACGGCAGTCACGAGGACCACGAATCGGTCTACCGGCTGGTCCGTGAGGCGGCCGACGCGGCCGGGCAGCCGGTCGCCGTGCTCGCCGACCTCCAGGGTCCCAAGATCCGCCTCGGCAAGTTCGCCGACGGCCCGCACGAGTGGCGCACCGGCGACTCGGTGGTCATCACCGGCGACGACATCGTCGGCACCAAGGAGCGGGTCTCCTGCACCTACCGCAAGCTGCCGCAGGAGGTGAAGCCGGGCGACCGGCTGCTGATCGACGACGGCCGGGTGGCGGTCGAGGTCAGCGACGTCACCGGCAACGACATCCGCGTCCTGGTCACCGAGGGCGGGCCGGTCTCCAACAACAAGGGCGTCTCGCTGCCGAACGTGGCGGTCAGCGTCCCGGCCCTGTCGGACAAGGACGCCGACGACCTGCGCTTCGCCCTCGGCCTGGGCGTCGACCTCATCGCGCTCTCCTTCGTCCGCTCGCCCGAGGACATCAAGCTCGTCCACTCGATCATGGCCGAGGAGGGCGTCGTCCGCCCGGTGCTGGCCAAGGTGGAGAAGCCCGAGGCGGTCGACCACCTCGAGGCCATCGTGCTCTCCTTCGACGGGGTCATGGTGGCCCGCGGCGACCTCGGCGTCGAACTGCCGCTGGACCAGGTGCCCCTGGTGCAGAAGCGCGCCGTGCAGCTCTGCCGGGAGAACGCCAAGCCGGTCATCGTGGCCACCCAGATGCTCGACTCCATGATCGAGAACTCGCGCCCCACCCGCGCCGAGGCCTCCGACGTGGCCAACGCGGTGCTCGACGGCGCGGACGCGGTGATGCTCTCCGGCGAGACCAGCGTCGGCAAGTACCCGGTGCTCACGGTCAGCACCATGGCGAAGATCATCACCACCACCGAGGCCGGCTCGATCGGCGTGCCGCGGCTGCAGCACGACCCGCGTACGCACGGTGGCGCGCTCACCGTGGCCGCCTCCTCGATCGCCCGGGCCATCGGCGCCAAGGCCATGGTCGCCTTCTCGCAGACCGGCGACACCGTCAAGCGGCTGGCCCGGCTGCACTGCGACCTCCCGCTGCTGGCCTTCACCCCGGTGCCCGAGGTGCGTAACCAGCTGGCCCTCTCCTGGGGCGTGGAGACCTTCCTCATGCCGTTCGTGGAGCACACCGACGACATGTTCCGCCAGGTCGACCAGGCGCTGCTCGGCCTCAACCGGGCCAACCCGGGCGACTACGTGGTGATCGTGGCGGGCAGCCCGCCCGGCACCCCCGGCTCCACCAACACCCTGCGCGTGCACCAGCTCGGGTCGCTGGTCGACGCGGCCTCGGCCCGGGCTCTTCAATGAGCGGGAGTCCGGCGGCGACCGGGCAGGCCGCGGTCGACCAGCTCCTGGAGGTGCTGGACCTCGACCACACCGGCGAGATGACCTTCCGCGGGATGAGCCCGCCGGTGGGTCCGCAGCGGGTGTACGGCGGCCAGGTCGCCGGCCAGGCCCTGGTCGCCGCCGGGCGCACCGTCGACCCGGAGCGTTTCGTGCACTCCCTGCACGGCTACTTCGTCCGCCCCGGCGACCCCGCCGAGCCGATCGAATACCAGGTGGAGAACGTCCGGGACGGCCGCTCGTTCTCGGTCCGCCGGTCCGTGGCGCTCCAGCACGACAAGCCGATCTTCTTCATGTCGGCCTCGTTCCAGCGGCAGGAGGAGGGCCTGGACCACCATGCGCCGGTCCCGCCCGACGTGCCCGCCCCGGAGCAGGTCCCGACCATGACCGACCGGCTCTCCCGCTACCCGGAGCGGCTCGGCATCTGGGGCCAGATCCCGCGCCCCATCGACGTCCGCTACGTCGGCGAGCCCGGCTGGGTGCGCCCCGGCGACCGTCCCGCCGAGCCGCACCAGCGGGTCTGGATGCGCCTCGACGGCAAGCTCCCCGACGATCCGCTGCTGCACGCCTGCGCCCTCGCGTACGCCTCCGACCTGACGCTGCTCGACTCGGTGCTGTCGGTGCACGGCGAGGTGTGGGGGCCCGGGGGAGTGGTGGGCGCCAGCCTCGACCACGCGCTGTGGTTCCACCGGTCGTTCCGCGCCGACGAGTGGTTCCTCTACGACTGCTGGAGCCCGTCCGCGTCCGGCGCCCGGGGCCTGGCCACCGGCCGGATGTTCACCACCGACGGCCGGCACATCGCCAGCGCCGTGCAGGAGGGTCTGCTGCGCCGCGTCGGCGCGTGACCGGGCAACCGTGACCGTTCGGCCGAGGGTCGGGAGTCCGGGCGGCTGACCAGGCGACTAACCTTGCCGGCATGCGCCTCTCCGCCCGGGTCGACTACGCCCTCCGCGCGGCCGCCGAACTGGCCTCGGTCGCCGACGGCGCGACAGCCGGGCGGAGCCGGCCGGTGACCGCCGAGCAGATCGCCCGCGCCCAGGAGATCCCGCCGAAGTTCCTGGAGAGCATCCTGCTCCAGCTGCGCCGGGGTGGCATCGTGCACGCCCAGCGTGGTCCCGAGGGCGGCTACTGGCTGGCCCGGCCCGCGTCGGAGATCTCCCTGGCCGAGGTCATCCGGGTGATCGACGGCCCCCTCGCCCACGTGCGCGGCCAGCGCCCGGAGCAGCTCGGCTACCAGGGCGCCGCCCGCGCCCTTCAGGACGTGTGGATCGCGCTGCGGGCCAGCGAGCGGGAGATCCTCGAACTGGTCACGATCGCCGACGTGGCCGGCGGCAGCCTGCCCGGCCGGGTCAACGAGCTGGCCGCCGACCCGCGGGCCTGGACCTGACGCTCCCCTCGGTGTCCCGGGGCCGCCGTCCCGCGCGCCCGCCGCGCCGTCCGGCGCGTCCCATCAACCGGATGGAGGACTTGACCTGGAGCGCCTCCGTGCCGCATTGTCGACCAAGTCGATAGGAGATACCGAAAAGTCAGGGGGCGCTCGTGCGCAAGCTGCTGGTCCTCGCCCTCGTCGGGCTCGCCGCGCAACTGGTCGACGGCGCGCTCGGCATGGCGTACGGGCTGACCTCCTCGACCCTGCTGCTCTTCGCCGGGGTGGCGCCGGCCGCCGCGTCCGCCTCGGTGCACCTGGCCGAGATCGGCACCACCCTCGCCGCCGGCGTCTCGCACTGGCGGTTCGGCAACGTCGACTGGCGGGTGGTGGGCCGGATCGCGCTGCCCGGCGCGGTCGGCTCCTTCGCCGGCGCCACCTTCCTCAGCTCCATCTCCACCGAGTCGGCCGCCCCGTGGATGGCCGCCATCCTGTTCAGCCTCGGCGCCTACCTGCTGGTCCGGTTCTCCCGGCCGCTGCGCGCCAACCGGGCCGGCGGCCGGCTGCGCAGCCGCTTCCTGGCCCCGCTCGGCCTGTTCGCCGGCTTCGTCGACGCCACCGGCGGGGGCGGCTGGGGTCCGGTCGCCACCCCGGCGCTGCTGGTCTCCGGCCGGATGGAGCCGCGCAAGGTGATCGGCTCGGTGGACACCTCCGAGTTCCTGGTGGCCGGCGCGGCCAGCCTCGGCTTCCTGATCGGCCTCGGCTCCGACGGCTTCCTGCTGCCCACCGTGGCCGCGCTGCTGGTCGGCGGCCTGATCGCCGCGCCGATCGCCGCCTGGCTCGTCCGCATCGTCCCCGCCCAGCTGCTCGGCGCCGTCATCGGCGGGGTGATCGTGCTGACCAACACCCGCACCCTGCTGCGCGCCGGCGAGCTGGGCGGCCCGGTCCCCGCCCTCGCCTACGCGGTGCTCGGCGCCGGCTGGCTGGTCGCCCTGGTGCTGGCGGCGCGGGCGCTGCGCCGCACCCGCCGGGCCCGCGCCGTCGCCGAGGCCGCTCTCGCCGCCCAGTCCACCGAGACCACGGTCACCGCGCCGCCCACCAACCCGGCCGCCCCGGCCGCCCCGGCCACCGCGCCGGAGGAGCCCCGCCGGCTCGCCGCCGCCGTCGAGGGCTGACGCCCCGCCGGCCCGCCCGGCCCCCAACTCGCGATCTTGCACGTTGTGCCCGTGTGCCGAGGCTGTCACCCCGTTCGCCAGGGCAGCAACGGCAGGATCGCTGGGGAGGCGGGCGCCGGCCCACCCCGTCCCCGTCGTCAGGAGCGGGGGAGGCGGTTGTGCGGCGGGAAAGCGTTGTCCTAGTCTGACGGGGCGCGGAGCCAGTCACCGACGTCGATCTTCACGTCAGCGCGGCGTACCCCTCTCCGCCGGTCCGGGCAGGCCGGCGCGGCCGTCGCGTGCCTGACCTCCGCGAAAGGCATCCCCGTGCACCCCTTCATCCCGCGTCGCCGGACCGCGCTGCTCGCCGCGGCCTCGGTGGCCACCCTCCTCGCCGGCGCGCTCACCACGGTGACCGCCGCCGCGGCGGCCGCCGGCTGCCGCGTCGACTACCGCATCACCAACCAGTGGGGCGGCGGCTTCGGCGCCGACGTCACCGTCACGAACCTCGGCGACCCGGTGAACGGCTGGACGCTCACCTGGAGCTACGCCGCCGGGCAGCAGGTCACCCAGTTCTGGAACGCCACGGTCAGCCAGTCCGGCGCCCAGGTCACCGCCCGGGACACCGGTTACAACGCCGCCATCGGCGCCGGCGGCACCGCCACCTTCGGCTTCAACGCCTCCTGGAACGACACCAGCAACCCGGCCCCGACCAGCTTCGCGCTCAACGGCGCCACCTGCACCGGCGCGACCACCCCCACCAGCGCGCCGCCGCCCACCTCGGCGAGCCCGACCCCGACGCCGACGACCACCACCCCGCCCACCGGCGCGAAGCAGATGGAGAAGCTCGACCGGGGCCTGGTCAGCGTCCGCTCGGGCAGCGGGAACCTGGTCTCCTGGCGGCTGCTCGGCACCGAGACCTCCGGCGTGACGTTCAACCTCTACCGCGGCGGCACCCGGGTCAACAGCACCCCGATCACCGGCGCCACCAGTTGGCTCGACAGCGGCGCGGCCGTCGGGTCGGCGTACACGGTGCGGGCCGTGGTGAACGGCGCCGAGCAGGCGGCGTCCGCCCCGGCGCTCCAGTTCCCGAACGGCTACCTGGACGTGCCGATCCAGGCCCCGCCCGGCGGCACCACCCCGACCGGGGAGGCCTACACCTACTCGGCGAACGACGCCAGCGTCGGCGACCTCGACGGCGACGGCCGCTACGAGTTCGTGCTCAAGTGGGACCCGTCCAACAGCAAGGACAACTCCCAGTCCGGCTACACCGGCAACGTCTACCTCGACGCCTACACCCTCACCGGCGCCCGGCTGTGGCGCGTCGACCTGGGTCGCAACATCCGCGCGGGCGCCCACTACACCCAGTTCCAGGTGTACGACTACGACGGCGACGGCGACGCCGAGGTGGCCGCGAAGACCGCCGACGGCACCCGCTCCGGCACCGGCCAGGTGATCGGCTCGTCGTCGGCCGACCACCGCAACTCCAGCGGCTACGTGCTCGCCGGACCCGAGTACCTGACCATGTTCGACGGCCGCACCGGCGCCGCCCTGTCCACAGTCGACTACGACCCGCCGCGCGGCACCGTCTCCTCGTGGGGCGACTCCTACGGCAACCGCGTCGACCGGTTCCTCGCCGCCACCGCCTACCTGGACGGGCAGCGCCCCTCGCTGGTCATGGCCCGCGGCTACTACACCCGCGCGGTGATCGCCGCCTGGGACTTCCGCGACGGCACCCTGCGCAAGCGGTGGACCTTCGACTCGAACACCAGCGGCAACGGCGCCGCCGCCGGCCAGGGCAACCACAACCTCTCGGTGGCCGACGTGGACGGCGACGGCCGCCAGGAGATCGTGTACGGCGCCGCCGCCATCGACGACAACGGCCGGCTGCTCTGGTCCACCGGCAACGGCCACGGCGACGCGATGCACGTCGGCGACCTCGACCCGGGCCGCGCCGGGCTGGAGGTCTTCAAGGTCGACGAGGACGGCAGCAAGCCCAGCTCCTGGATGGCCGACGCGCGCACCGGCCAGCTGCTCTGGCAGACCGCCCCGAACGGCGACAACGGCCGCGGCGTCTCCGACGACGTGTGGGCCGGCAGCCCCGGCGCCGAGTCGTGGTCCTCCGCCGTCGACGGTCTGCTCAACACCCGGGGCCAGAACGTCGGCCGCAAGCCCTCCTCGGCGAACTTCCTCGCCTGGTGGGACGGCGACCCGGTGCGCGAACTGCTCGACGGCACCCGGATCGACAAGTACGGCACCGGCGGCGACACCCGGCTGCTCACCGGCAGCGGCATCGCGTCGAACAACGGCACCAAGTCCACCCCGGCGCTCTCCGGCGACATCCTCGGCGACTGGCGGGAGGAGGTGGTCTGGCGGACCGCCGACAGCACGGCGTTGCGCATCTACAGCACGCCCACAACGACGAGCCTGCGCCTGCCGACCCTCATGCACGACCCGCAGTACCGGGTCGCCGTCGCCTGGCAGAACACCGCCTACAACCAGCCGCCGCACCCGGGCTTCCACCTGGGCGACGGCATGAGCTCCCCGCCCGCGCCGAACATCTACCTGCGCTGACCGGTGGTAAGGCACCGGGTCGCCGGCCGCGGAACCCGCTCCGCCGGCGACCCGGTGCACCACACCGCGGCACTCCCGACCCGTCCCGACCGGGAATGCCGTACCACCACCGGAACCAAAGTTAGGCGGTCCGCGCGACGGTGGGGTGACGTGGCTATGAAGAGCGTGTTTCAGCCCTTCCGGCGCAGGCCACCGGCCACCGTCTCGGCGATCAGCTCGAACGAGCGGACCCGGTCGGCCACGTCGTAGACCATCGTGGTCAGCATCAGCTCGTCGGCGCCGGTGCGCTCCAGCAGCGCGCCGAGCTGCCGGGCCACCGTCTCCGGCGACCCGGTCGCCTGGCCCTCCCGGCGCTGCGCCACGAACTCGCGCTCGAACTCCGAGTACGGGTAGGCCGCCGCCTCCTCGGGGCTGACCAGCGGCTCCGGCCGCCCCGACCGCAGCTTCAGGAAGGACAACCCGGCGGGGCCGGCGAGCCACTCGGCCCGCTCGTCGGTCTCCGCGCACACCGCGTTGACCGCCACCATGGCGTACGGCTGCTCCAGCCACTGCGACGGCCGGAAGCTCTGCCGGTAGAGCTGGAGCGCGGGGATGGTGTTCTGCGCGCTGAAGTGGTGCGCGAACGAGAACGGCAGCCCGAGCAGCCCGGCCAGCTGGGCGCTGAAGCCGCTCGACCCGAGCAGCCACACCGCCGGCGACTGCCCCCGGCCCGGTGTCGCGGTGATCGGGCCCGGCTCCGCGCCACTGAAGTAGTTCATGAGGTCGGCCAGCTCGCGCGGGAAGTGCTCCGCCGACAGCCCCTCCATGGTCCGGCGCAGCGCGAGGGCGGTCACCTGGTCGGTGCCGGGCGCGCGGCCGATGCCCAGGTCGATCCGGCCCGGGTGCAGCGCCTCCAGGGTGCCGAACTGCTCCGCCACCACCAGCGGCGCGTGGTTGGGCAGCATCACGCCGCCGGAGCCCAGCCGGATCGTCGAGGTGTGCGCGGCCAGGTGCGCCAGCAGCACCGCCGGCGCGGAACTGGCGATCGCCGGCATGTTGTGGTGCTCGGCCACCCAGAACCGGCGGTAGCCCAGCTCCTCGGTGCGGCGCGCCAGCTCGGTCGTGTGCCGCAGCGCCTCGCCAGCGCTGCCGGTGGCGGCCACCGGGGCAAGATCAAGAACAGACATAGGTACGTCGATCACGACATTGATCAACCCGTCGCGCGCCGGATTTGTTCCCCCGGTGGGTCAGCCCATACCGCGCGCCTGCTCGAAGATCAGACTCGTCTGGGTGTGCTGCACCGCCGGATCCACCGCCAGATGGTCCAGCACGAAGTCCCGCAGCGCGTCCCCCGACGCCGCCCGCACGTGCAGCACGTAGTCCTCCGCGCCGGCCACGTGGAACACCGACACCACCCCCGGCAGCCGCACCGACCGGGCCCGGAACGCGTCCACGGCCGCCCGCTCGTGCGCCGCCAGCCGCACCGACACCAGCGCCTGCAAGGGCAGCCCCACGGCCGCCGGGTCCACCTCCGCGTGGAACCCGCGGATCGCCCCGCACTCGCGTAGGGCCCGGGTCCGCGTCAGGCACGTCGACGGCGCCACCCCCACCCGCTCGGCGAGGGCGTTGTTCGGCAGCCGGCCGTCCGCCGCCAGCTCGGCCAGGATCGCGCGGTCGGTCTCGTCCAGCGCCGCGAAGGGCCGTACATCATTCGGTGCGACAGGCATGTGAGCATCCTTCCCCGAACTTCCCCCGCCCGGAAGGGGTCGGTGCAGAATCATCTTCGCTTCTCTTGCCGGATGGCACGCTCATGTTCGACGCTTCCGGCATGACCGCCGTGGACACCGCAGCCGTGCACGCGGGACGCGAGGACCTCGCGGCTCTCGGCGTCCACGTGCCGCCCATCGACTTCTCCACCACCAACCCGCTGCCCTCCGTGGCCGGCGGCGGCGACGCCTACGAGACCCTCGCCACCGGTGGCACCCTCCCGGCCGGCGGCAGCGCCGTCTACCAGCGGCTCTGGAACCCCACCGTGGCCCGCTTCGAGACCGCCCTCGCCCAGCTCGAGGGCACCGCCGAGGCCGTCGCCTTCGCCAGCGGCATGGCCGCCCTCACGGCCACCCTGCTCGCCGCCACCCGCGACGGCAAGCGGCACGTCGTCGCCGTCCGCCCCCTCTACGGCGGCACCGACCACGTGCTCGCCACCGGCCTGCTCGGCACCGAGGTCACCTGGGCCCGCCCCGACGAGGTCGCCGCCGCGATCCGCCCCGACACCGCCCTGGTCGTCGTCGAGACCCCGGCCAACCCCACCCTCGACCTGGTCGACATCGCCGCCCTCGCCACCGCCGCCGGCGACGCCCCGCTGCTCGTCGACAACACCGTCGCCACCCCGGTGCTCCAGCAGCCCGCCCGGCACGGCGCCGCCCTCGTGCTGCACAGCGCCACCAAGAGCATCGGCGGCCACGGCGACGTCCTCGCCGGCGTCGTCGCCTGCGCCCCCGACTGGGCCGCCCGGCTGCGCCAGGTCCGCGCCGTCACCGGCGCCGTCCTGCACCCGCTCGGCGCCTACCTCCTGCACCGCGGCCTCCAGACCCTGCCGCTGCGGGTCCGCGCCCAGCAGGCCGGCGCCGAGAAGATCGCCGCCTGGCTCTCCGACCACCCTGCCGTCGCCCGGGTGCACCACCCCAGCGTCGGCGACCCGACCGGGCTCGTCGGCCGGCAGATGGCCGGCCCCGGCAGCCTGCTCGCCTTCGAGGTACGCGGCGGCGCCCCCGCCGCGGCCGCCGTCGCCGGGGCCTGCCGGCTCATCACGCACGCCGTGTCGCTCGGCGGCGTCGACACGCTGATCCAGCACCCGGCCTCGCTCACCCACCGGCCGGTCGAGGGCGACGCCAAGCCGTGCGGCGGGCTGCTGCGCCTGTCCGTCGGGCTGGAGGACCCGGAGGACCTGCGCGCCGACCTGGCGCAGGCGCTCGCGGTGCTCTGAGGAGGGTCAGGCCTTCGGGCCGACGTGGCGGTCCAGCGCCGCCACGGCGTCCCGCCGCGCCACCGACAGTGACCAGCGCGAGTTCATCCGCCAGGCGATGCCGAGCAGGTCGAGGGCCCACTGGCAGAGCGCCATGATGTCGGCGGACCGGTTGGAGAACATGTAGCGGGGATAGACGTAGTGCCGGCCGCGGACGGTGACCCGGTTGGCGAACCGGCTGCCGTCGGAGTGGAACAGGCCCCGCAGGAAGTGGCCCGCGTTCGCGGTCAGGATCTCCCGCTGCCAGTCCGCGAGCACGATCGGCCGCTCGTGCTTCCTGCCCGGGCCGTGCTGGGGGAACAGGCAGGGCCAGTGGCGGGCGGTGCTCTGCACGGCGACGCAGCCGCGCTTCTGGATCCGCTGGACCTTGTTCGCGAGGACCGCCCGCATGGCCGCGTCGCACAGGTCGATCAGGTCCGGCCAGGCATCGGCGCAGTAGACGCGGAGGACCGGCACCCGGTCGGTCGTGACCAGATGTCCGTCGCCCAGATACAGCCCGAGCAGGTAGGCGTAGGCCGCCGGATCGGGCGGATTTTCCGGGTCGGGGCGGCAGCGGAAGCACCGGACGGCGCTGCCGGGCATCGCCGGCTCGGGCCGGTCGACGCACCAGTGCCAGACGGTGGTGTAGGGCAGGGAGAGACTGCGGGCTACCGACCGGATGTTGTGGCCCCGGGCGCGGAGAGCGCGGGCCCGCGCCCGCATTTCGGGAGGATGCACACCAGCATCATCGAACAGGTGTATGACAGAAAGTGCCGGGAGCGGGACTTGAACCCGCACGCCCTTTCGGGCAGATGCTTTTGAGGCATCCGAGTCTGCCGATTCCTCCATCCCGGCGTCACCCCTGCGGAGGGTGTGGCTCACTGTACCCGACTAGTCTCATGCGGGAGCATGGGTGGTGACCGTGCCGAGATCGATGGTGGGAGTGGCTCGTGGCCGAGATGCAGACGGATGCCGAGCGCAAGCGCGTTCTGATCGCCGAGGACGAGGCGCTCATCCGGCTGGACCTGGCCGAGATGCTCGTGGAAGAGGGCTACGAGGTGGTCGGCGAGGCCGGTGACGGCGAGACCGCCGTCAAGCTCGCCGAGGAGCTGAAGCCCGACCTGGTCATCCTCGACATCAAGATGCCGATCATGGACGGGCTGGCCGCCGCCGAGCGGATCGCCGGCGCCCGGATCGCCCCGGTCATCATCCTGACCGCGTTCAGCCAGCGCGACCTGGTGGAGCGTGCCCGCGCGGCGGGTGCGATGGCCTACCTCGTCAAGCCGTTCCAGAAGAGCGACCTGGTGCCGGCCGTGGAGATCGCGCTGTCCCGCTACTCGGAGATCGCGGCGCTCGAGGCGGAGGTCGCGGGCCTCACCGACCGGCTGGAGATTCGCAAGACCGTCGAGCGGGCCAAGGGCGCGCTCATGACGACGTACGGGATGACCGAGCCGCAGGCGTTCAAGTGGATCCAGCGCACCGCCATGGACCACCGGATGACCATGAAGGAGGTCGCCGAGCGGATCCTCGCCGAGACCGCCGGCGGCGAGGTGGCGCAGCCGGCCTCCTGATCCCCGACCCGCCGACCGCCCGCCGCCGCCTGGTCGGGCCGCCCCCGCACGTCCCCGTGAGCCGACGGGCACGCCGGAGCGGAACGCCGCCCAGGGGGCCCGGGACATCGCGCGGCACGCGGCTCGCCGGGTTCCCGGTGTCGGGTCCGGTCGATACGATCGCCGCCATGCGGCGTCCGCTGGCGGTGCTCGGCCTGCTCGTGGTGCTGCTCGCTGCCTGCCGTTCGTCCGGCCGGGCCGAGCCCGCGCCCGAGCCGCTGCGGCCGGCCTGGCAGCCGGTCAGCCTGCCGATGCCGTCCGGCCTGTCCGGCCGGTTGGCGCTGCGCGACGTGGCCTCCTGCGCCGGCCGCTGGTTCGTGGTGGGCGCGGTGGTGGACGCCGCCGGGGTGACGCACCCGGCGGCCTGGTCGAGCGCCGACGCGGCCACCTGGACTGCGCTGCGGCCGGTGCCGCGCAGCCCGTACGGCGTGGAGAACGTGTTGACGGCGGCGGGCTGCCGGGACGGCCGGCTGGGCGCGGTGGGCGGCAAGAGCGGCGGGGTGCACGGCAATCCGCGGATCAGCACCTGGCGGCAGGTGGCGGACGGTTCGCTGGTCGAGGTGCCGGCCGAGTTCGAGGTGTTCGGTGGCGCCGACGCGGTGAACGTGGGCCGGATCGCGGGCGGTCCGCGCGGCTGGCTGCTCTCCGGCAACCGGGCGACCGGCGCGGCGGCCTGGGTGTCCCCGGACGGGTCGGAGTTCCGGCTGGTGAGCGCGGTGCCGGGGCTGGCCGCGGACGCGACGGGCCGGCCCTGGGTGGCGGACGGCGCGGCGACGGCGTCGGGCTGGCTCATGGTGGGCTCGGTGCTGGCGTCGGGGCGTACCGGATCCCGGGCCGTGGTGTGGACCTCGGCGGACGGGTCGGCCTGGCGGCGCGCGGTGCTGCCGGCCGGTGGCGCGGACGAGGACCTTCAGCGGGTGGTGCGGGCGGGGGACCGGACGGTGGCGGTCGGCCGGCGCGGCGAGGGTCTGGGCGCCTGGCTCGGTGAGGGCGACGCGTGGCGGCCGGGCGGGGGCCTGGGCGGCGCCGGCACGGACCGGCCGGGCCGGGTGTGGGGGCTGGCCGCGCGGGGCGACGGCGTGTGGGCCGTGGTGGCCGGGTCGGCGGAGCGCGCGGGCTGGTTCTCGGCGGACGGTGTGCGGTGGTCGCCGGTGGCGCTGCCGGTGGCCGTGCCGGCGGGTAGTGAGCGGACGGTGGCCGTGACCGCAGCGGGTGAGGTGGCGCTGCTGTTGGTGGACGACGGCACGCGAGCCGGGGTGTGGGCGGCGCGGGGGCCGTGGCGGCCCGTTTGAGCCTTCCCACCAGCGTGTTTCCGGTCCGTGTCGGATGTCCGATTTTCTCGACACGCGGCCCCGTGTGTTACAGCACTTCTGTGAATCCGGCCACTCAACGTAACGGTTAGGTCAACCCCGCTTCCCAGGTCTACCTTCGCCCCCTGCTGGTGGGATAACGTCCCGGCCCAGACCGGGATCGCGGTCGGTCCGGCCCGCCCCCTGCAAGGTCCAATTCGCGGTGGGTGGTTTCCGGGCCATCGGACGGAGGAGGGTACGAGCCGTGAGGCAGAAGCTCGCACGGGTGCTGGGTGGCGTGGCCATCGGCGCGCTCGTTTTCAGTGGCGCGGCCTGCAAGGCTGACAGTGGTAGTGATGCGGGTGGCAGCAAGGCCGCCTGCGACCTGAAGATCGGCTTCTTCGGCCCGCTGACCGGTGACGCCGCGGGTCTCGGTATCCACATGCGCAACGGCACCAAGCTGGCCATCGACCAGTACAACAAGGACAACGCGGACTGCAAGGTCAACCTGGAGGAGTACGACTCCCAGGGCGACCCGGCCAAGGCGCCCGCCCTGGCGCAGAAGGCGGTCGGCGACACCAAGGTCGTCGGCATCATCGGCCCGGCCTTCTCGGGTGAGTCCGAGGTGGGCAACCCGATCTTCGACGAGGCCGGCCTGCCCGCCATCACCCCGTCGGCGACCCGTCCGAGCCTGAGCACCAAGAACTGGAAGATCTTCCACCGGGGCGTCGGTAACGACACCTCGCAGGGCCCGGCCGCCGGCCGGTACATCAAGAACGTCCTGAAGGCCGACAAGGTCTACGTGGTCGACGACCAGTCGGCGTACGGCCAGGGCCTGGTCGACGAGGTGAAGAAGGTTCTCGGCTCGGTCGCGGGCGAGGACAAGATCCAGGTCAAGCAGACCAACTTCTCCGCCGTGGTCACCAAGATCCAGAGCAGCGGCGCGAACGTCCTCTTCTTCGGTGGCTACTACACCGAGGCCGGCCTGCTGCTCAAGCAGCTCAAGGGCGCGGGCTGGAAGGGCACGATGGTCGCCGGTGACGGTGTCAACGACGCCAACTTCATCAAGGTCGCCGGCGAGCAGGTCGCCGAGGGCACGATCCTGACCTGCCCGTGCGCCCCGGCCACCGCGGCCAAGGGCACCTTCGTGACCGACTACAAGGCGGCGTTCGACAACGCCGAGCCGGGCACCTACGCCGACGTGTCGTACGACATCACGAAGATCTTCCTCGAGGGCATCAAGAGCGGTAAGTCCTCGCGGGCCGACCTGCTCAGCTTCGTGAACTCCTACAACGGCACCGGCGGCGCCACCGGCGTCACCTACAAGTTCGAGTCCAACGGCGAGCTTGACCCCGCTCAGGTGCTGGTCTGGGCGTTCAAGGTGAACGCGGGCAAGGTCGTCCCCGACATCGAGATCCCCAAGTCCTGACCGGTTCGTCCGGTCCCGGCAAGGGACACCAGGCGTGCGGCCGGGAGATTTCCTCCCGGCCGCACCGCTTGGCCGCACAGTTGGAGCCCCCACTTGAACTTCGATGAGCTCTTCGGGAATTTCCCGGCGCTGACCATCACCGGCCTGGAGCAGGGCGCGATCTACGCGCTGATCGCCCTCGGCTACACCCTGGTGTACGGCGTTCTGCGCCTGATCAACTTTGCTCACTCCGAGGTCTTCATGGTCGGTACCTTCACCGCCCTGTGGACCTGGCAGGCCCTCGGCTACGACCAGAACTCGGCCGCCCCGGCCATCGGCCCGCTGATCCTGGCGATCGTCGCCGGTCTCGTGGTGGCCATGGCCGCCTCGGCGGTCACCGCGGTCACGGTCGAACTGGTCGCCTACCGGCCGCTGCGCCGCCGCAACGCGCCGCCGCTGGCCTTCCTCATCACCGCGATCGGCGCCTCGTTCGTGCTCGCCGAGTCGTTCGGCATCGGCACCAACCGGGCCCCGTTCGGCATGCCGGACCTGCTCCCGCAGAAGACGGTCTTCACCCTCTTCGGCGCCGCGGTGACCAACGTCCAGCTGCTCATCCTCGCCGTCACGCTGATCATGATGATCGCGCTGGACCAGTTCGTGAACCGCAGCCGCCTGGGCCGCGGCATCCGGGCCGTCGCCCAGGACGCGGACACCGCCGCGCTCATGGGCGTCAACAAGAACCGGGTCATCCTCCTGGTCTTCGTGCTCGGCGGCCTGATGGCCGGTGTGGGCGCCCTGCTGTGGGACATCCGGTTCGGCTACACCAAGTTCAACGTCGGCTTCCTGATCGGGCTCAAGGCGTTCTCGGCCGCGGTGCTCGGCGGCATCGGCAACCTGCGCGGCGCGCTGCTCGGCGGCCTGCTGCTCGGGGTGGTGGAGAACTACGCGGCCGGCCTCTTCGGCGGCGACTGGAAGGACTTCACCGGCTTCGTGCTGCTGATCGTGCTGCTGATGTTCCGCCCGACCGGTCTGCTCGGCGAATCTCTCGGGAGGGCGCGCGCATGACCGCCACCGTGGACAAGAAGCGGACCGCGGGCTTCAAGAGCCGCTGGGCGGCGATGCCCAAGCAGGTGCGCTGGGCGGCGATCGCCGCGCTGATCGTCCTGCTCTACATCCTGCCCAACAAGTGGTTCTACGAGTACCTCGGCTTCCCGATCGGCAGCGACTACTTCGCCTTCTACACGACCCGCTCGGACTTCGCGGGCGTGCTCTTCGACACCGCGGTGTTCGTGCTGCTGGCCGTCGGGCTCAACGTGGTGGTCGGCTTCGCCGGCCTGCTCGACCTGGGCTACTTCGGCTTCTACGCGCTCGGCGCGTACACGGTCGCGTTGCTCACCTCGCCGGAGAGCCGGTTCGGCACGAACTGGCCGTGGCTGGCGGCGGTGCCCCTCGCCGTGATGGTGGCGATGGTCTCCGGCGTGATCCTCGGTGGCCCGACGCTGCGCCTGCGCGGTGACTACCTGGCGATCGTGACCCTCGGCTTCGCCGAGATGATCCGGCTCTACGCCGCCCGCCAGGACGGTCTCCTCCAGGGCCAGCGGGGCATCCCCGCGATCCCGCACCCGCCGGGCACCGGCACGGACGGCAAGCCGCTGTTCGGGGTGGTCGACGCCCGGCCGTACTACTGGCTGATGCTGACGCTGATCCTCGTCGTGCTGCTGCTGATCCGGAACCTGGCCAACAGCCGGGTCGGCCGGGCCTGGGTGGCGATCCGCGAGGACGAGGACGCCGCCGAGATCATGGGCGTGCCGACGTTCAAGTACAAGCTGTGGGCGTTCGCCATCGGCGCGGCCGTGGCCGGCCTGACCGGCGCGGTCTTCGCCGGCAAGCAGACGTTCATCAACTCCGACCAGTTCGTGCTGGAGAGCTCTATCCTGGTGCTCGCCGCGGTGATCCTCGGCGGCGCCGGCAACATCAAGGGCGCCATCGTCGGCGGCGCGGTCACCTGGTACCTGCCGGAGTGGCTGCGCGGCGTCGGCGACCTCATCGGGGTGGAGTTCGACGCCGCCGAGTACCGGATCCTGGTCTTCGGCCTGGTCGTCATCGTCATGATGATCTTCCGGCCGCAGGGTCTCGTGCCCAACCGGCGGCGGGCGGCGGAGTTCGCCGACCGGCGCAAGGAAGCGGTTCCCCAGGAGACGGTGCCCAATGAGTGAGCCGCAGATGCACAGCGAGCGCGACCAGACCAGCGAGCGGGACATCGCCGACGACGGTCGCAGCACGGTCGGCACCCCGCCCGAGAAGGGCGCGGACACGCCGGTCGAGCCCACGCCGGGCGACACCGCCCCGGCCGGGCGGGAGCCGCTGCTGGAGGTCGACCACGTCACCCTCCGCTTCGGCGGTGTGGTCGCCCTCAACGACGTCGCCTTCACCCTGTACAAGGGTGAGATCCTCGGCCTGATCGGCCCGAACGGCGCCGGCAAGACGACCTGCTTCAACGCGATGACGGGCGTCTACCGGCCCACCGAGGGCGAGATCCGGTTCGCCGGGCAGCGGATCAACGGCAAGCGCCGGAGCTGGATCACCAAGGCCGGCATCGCCCGGACGTTCCAGAACATCCGGCTCTTCCCGGAGATGACCGCGCTGGAGAACGTGATGGTGGGCGCCGACGCCCACCACAAGACCAGCGTGATCTCCGCGATGCTGCGGCTGCCGCGGCACTGGCGGGAGGAGCGGCAGGGCCGCGAGAGGGCGTACGAGCTGCTGCGCTTCGTCGGCATCGAGCGCCGCGCCGGGGACCTGGCCCGCAACCTCTCGTACGGCGAGCAGCGCCGGCTGGAGATCGCCCGGGCCCTGGCCACGGATCCGACCCTGCTCTGCCTGGACGAGCCGGCCGCCGGCTTCACCCCGGCGGAGAAGGAGGAACTGAACGGCCTGATCCGGAAGATCCGCGACAATGGCACGACGATCCTTCTGATCGAGCACGACATGCGACTCGTCATGGGCGTGACCGACCGCATCGTGGTGCTGGAGTTCGGCAAGAAGATCGCCGAGGGCCTGCCGGCCGAGGTCCGGGAGGACCCGAAGGTGATCGCCGCGTACCTGGGGGTGCCGACCGATGCTGCTTGAGATCAACGACCTGACCCTGCTGTACGGGCGGATCCAGGCGCTGCACGGGATCAGCCTGCACGTCGACGAGGGTGAGGTGGTGGCTCTGATCGGCGCGAACGGCGCCGGCAAGACCACCACGATGCGGGCGATCTCCGGGCTGCGCCCGGTGGCCTCCGGCTCGATCGTCTTCGACGGGACCGACGTCACCCGGATGCGGGCCGACCTGCGGGTGGTCCGGGGCATCGGGCAGGCGCCCGAGGGCCGGGGCGTGTTCCCCGGGATGACCGTCGTGGAGAACCTGGAGATGGGCGCGTACACCCGCCGGGACCGGTCGGGCATCGCCGAGGACATGAAGATGGTCCTGGACCTCTTCCCCCGGCTGCACGAGCGGCGCAAGCAGGCCGGTGGCACGCTCTCCGGCGGCGAGCAGCAGATGCTGGCGGTGGGCCGGGCCCTGATGGCCCGCCCGAAGCTGCTGCTGCTCGACGAGCCCTCGATGGGGCTCGCGCCGATGCTGATCCAGCAGATCTTCGAGATCATCACCCGGATCAACGAGCAGGGCACCACCATCCTGCTGGTGGAGCAGAACGCCCAGCAGGCGCTCTCCCGGGCCCACCGGGGCTACGTGCTGGAGACCGGCCGGATCGTCAAGGAGGGCACCGGCCGGGACCTGCTGCACGACCCGGCGGTCAAGGAGGCGTACCTCGGCGTCGCCTGAGTCGTACCCGCCGGCGGCCGGCCGTCCCCACCCGGGGCGGCCGGCCGCCGCTTTTCGCGGTGCCGCCGTCCGCCGGGTTGTCGGGCCCACGGGCTAGAGTCGCTGCCGTGACAGCTACGACGCCGCGCCTGCTCCTCGTCGACGGACACTCCCTGGCATACCGGGCGTTCTTCGCCCTGCCGGTGGAGAACTTCTCCACCACCACGGGGCAGCCGACCAACGCCGTCTACGGCTTCACCTCGATGCTGATCAACGTGCTCCGCGACGAGCAGCCCAGCCACATCGTGGTCGCCTTCGACGTCTCCCGCCGCTCCTTCCGCACCGAGAAGTACGCGGAGTACAAGGCCGGCCGCAGCGAGACCCCGACCGACTTCAAAGGCCAGGTCAGCCTCGTCAAGGAGGTCCTCGCGGCGCTGCGCATCCCGGTCGTGGAGAAGGAGGGCTACGAGGCCGACGACGTCATCGCCACCCTCGCCTGCCAGGCGCGCGACCAGGGCATGGACGTGCTGATCACCACCGGCGACCGGGACGCGTTCCAGCTCGTCGGCGACCAGGTCACCGTGCTCTACCCGCGCAAGGGCGTCTCCGACCTGGCCCGGATGGACCCGGCCGCCGTCGAGGCGAAGTACGGCGTCGGTCCCGGCCGCTACCGCGACCTGGCCGCCCTGGTCGGCGAGACCAGCGACAACCTGCCCGGCGTGCCCGGCGTCGGCCCGAAGACCGCCGCCAAGTGGATCAACCTCTACGAGGGCGTCGAGGGCGTCGTGGCCCGGGCCGACGAGATCAAGGGCAAGGCCGGCGACAGCCTGCGCGAGCGGCTCGCCGACGTGATCCGCAACTACGAGATCAACTGCCTGGTCACCGACCTGGAGCTGCCGGTGCGCCCGGAGGACGCCCGCTGGCAGGGCTGGGACCGGGAGGCCGTGCACCAGGTCTTCGACACCCTCCAGTTCCGCATCCTGCGCGACCGGCTCTACCAGTACCTGGAGGCCGTCGAGCCGGAGGCCGAGGCCGGCTTCGAGCTGGCCGGGCAGGTGCTCACCGAGCCCGGCGCGCTCGCCGGCTGGCTGGCCGAGCACGCCCCGGCCGGCGCCCCGGTCGGCGTGGCGGCGAAGCTCGACACCGGCCCCAACCGGCGGCACACCGCCGCCGTGACCGGGATGGCGCTGGCCACCGCCGGCGGCGCGGGCGCCTGGTTCGATCCGGCCACGCTCGACCCCGAGGACGAGGGCGCGCTGGCCGGCTGGCTGGCCGACGAGGCCCGCCCCAAGGTGCTGCACGACAGCAAGCCCGCCGTGCTCGCGTTCGCCGCCCACGGCTGGGACCTGCAGGGCATCTCCCGCGACACGCAGATCGCCGCCTACCTGGCCCGCCCCGACCAGCGCTCCTACGACCTCACCGACCTGGCGCTGCGCTACCTGCACCGGGAGCTGCGGGTCGACGCGCCGGAGAGCGGCCAGCTCACCCTCGACGGGCTCGGCGACGACGGCGCGGCCGAGCAGAACCTGATGCTCCAGGCCCGGGCCACCCTCGACCTGGCCGACGCGATCGACGCCGAGCTGTCCCGCGACGGCGAGCAGTCCGCCCGGCTGATGGCCGGCGTCGAGCTGCCGCTCATGCGGGTGCTGGCCACCATGGAGCGCACCGGCATCGCCGCCGACACCCACTACCTGTCCGAGCTGGAGGCGCACTTCGCCGCCGAGGTGAAGGCCGCCGCCCAGGGCGCCTACGCGGCGGTCGGGCGGGAGTTCAACCTGGGTTCGCCCAAGCAGCTCCAGGAGATCCTCTTCGGTGAGCTGGGCCTGCCCAAGACCAAGAAGATCAAGACCGGCTACACCACCGACGCCGACGCCCTCCAGTGGCTCTACGCCCAGAACCCGCACCCGGTGCTCGAACACCTGCTGCGCCACCGCGACGTCGCCAAGCTCAAGATGACCGTCGACGGGCTGCTCAAGTCGGTCTCCGACGACGGCCGGATCCACACCACGTTCAACCAGACGGTGGCCGCCACCGGCCGGCTCTCCTCGACCGAGCCCAACCTGCAGAACATCCCGATCCGCACCGAGGAGGGGCGGCGGATCCGGCGGGCCTTCGTGGTCGGCGAGGGCTACGAGTGCCTGCTCACCGCCGACTACAGCCAGATCGAGATGCGGATCATGGCGCACCTGTCCTCCGACGACGCGCTGATCGAGGCGTTCAACTCCGGGCACGACTTCCACGCCGCCACCGCCTCCTCGGTCTTCACCGTCGAGGTGGACCAGGTCACCGCCGACCAGCGCCGCAAGATCAAGGCGATGAACTACGGCCTGGCGTACGGGCTCAGCGCGTTCGGCCTGTCCCAGCAGCTCGGGATCACCGCCGAGGAGGCCCGCGGCCTGATGGAGAACTACTTCGCCGGCTTCGGCGGGGTGCGCGACTACCTCCAGGAGGTGGTGGCCCGGGCCCGGCAGGACGGCTACACCTCCACCATCCTGGGCCGCCGCCGCTACCTGCCCGACCTGGTCAGCGACAACCGGCAGCGCCGGGAGATGGCCGAGCGGATGGCGCTCAACGCCCCGATCCAGGGCTCCGCGGCCGACATCATCAAGGTCGCCATGCTGCACGTCGACTCCGCGCTGCGCGACGCCGGGCTGCGCTCCCGGATGCTGCTCCAGGTGCACGACGAGCTGGTCTTCGAGGTCGCCCCCGGCGAGCGGGAGGCCCTGGAGGCGCTGGTCCGCAAGGAGATGGGTGAGGCGTACCCGCTCTCGGTGCCGCTGGAGGTCTCCGTCGGCGAGGGCCGCGACTGGAACAGCGCCGACCACTGACCGACCCGGCGGGACCCGCAATCTCGGACCGTTGCCGTTCGGCGCCAACGGCACCTGTTCCGAGACTGCTAGCGCGCCGGGCTGGTCGACGAGGCTCGGGGCCGGTTGTCCCCGCCGCCGAGGGCCGCGGCGGCGTCGCGCAGGGCGGCGGCGAGCCGGTCCCGGACCGCGAGCTGGGCGGCGATCCGGGCCTCCAGCACGGCCAGCCGCTCCCGCCCGACGCGCAGCCCGGCCGGTGACGGCGGCGCGGCAGCCACGTCCCCGTCCAGGCAGGGCAGGAAGACCTGGACGTCGTCCAGCGTCAGCCCGGCGCCGAGCAGATGCCGGATGTTGCGGACCCGGGCGACCGTCGAGCCGTCGTACTCGCGGTAGCCGTTCGCCGCCCGCGTCGCCGCGATCAGGCCCTGCTCCTCGTAGTGCCGCAGGGCACGCGGCGTGCAGCCGGTCACCCGTGCCAACTCGCCGATCCGCACCCGCGTGCCTCCGTCCCGTGTCGACCCGGCCGTCAGGCGACCAGCGCTCCGCCGTCGACCGGCAGCACCACACCCGTGACGAAGGCCGCCGCCGGGTCGCTGAGCCGCAGGATGGCCCAGGCTATGTCCTCGGGCCGGCCGATCCGCCCCAGGGGAGTGTGGTCGAGCTGCCAGCGGCGTACCGCGGCGCGCTGGTCGGGGGAGAGGCCCTGGTGTTCGCCGATGGGCGTGTCGATCGCGCCGGGGGCCACCGCCACGACCCGGACGCCGCGCGGGGCCAGCTCCACCGCCCAGCTGCGGGTCAGCGAGTCGAGGGCGGCCTTGCCGGCCGCGTACACCGAGCTGCCCGGCCAGGCGCGCTGGCCGACGGTGGTGGTGACGTTGACGATCACGCCGCGGCTCGCGGTCAGCGGCTCGACCGCGGCGTGCGCCAGCCGGATCGGCGCGAGCAGGTTCGTGTCGAGCTGACGACGGGCCGCCGGCTCGTCCAACCCGGCCAGGGGGCCGCCGCCGGCGATCCCGGCGTTGTTGACCAGGACGTCGAGCCGGCCGTACTTCGCAAGGGCGGCGCCGACCACCCGGGCCGGCGCGTCGGCGTCGGTCACGTCGGCGACGACCGGGGTGATCAGGGGGTGACCGGTGGCCGTCTCCGCCAGTGGCGTGGCGCGCCGGCCGACGGCGAGGACGCGGGCGCCGGCGGTGGCGAAGGCGCGGGCGGTGGCCCGGCCGATGCCGGTGCCCGCGCCGGTGACCACCACGGTCCGCTGCTGTTCGTCGTTCATGCCGCCGATCGTCCGACCCTGCCGTCAGCGGCAGGGTCAAGCGCGCGGGTCGGCCTCCTCGCCGCGGCGAACCCGCTGCCGCGGCGGGCCGCCGTCCCCCCTGTTCAGCGGCCCGGCCCGCGGCGTTCCTTCGGCGGGGCGCCGTGCCGCTGCAGGGCTTTGCGGGACGGGCCGCCCGGCGGCGGGAGCGGCGCCTTGACCGGGTCGTGGCCCCAGTTCATCAGCGAGTACCGCCAGCGGGTGCGGCGCACGTCGCCGCTCGGCCGCTGGGCCATGTGCCGCCGGACGTACCCGACGACCTTGCGCATGTGCTTGTAGTCGGCGGCGGTGAGCTGGTCGCGCTTGCGGCGCAGCAGGTCGATGATCCTCCGGCCCGACTCGTGGCCCACCGACTCGCCGCCCGGGGTGCCCTTCCGCCAGCCCACGTGCTTGGACTCGTCGGTCTCCAGCCACTTCTGGAGTTCGCCCGGCTTCATGTTCACCGCGTCGGTGAACTCCCGGTACGTCTGCTGCGGATCGTCACTTCGGCTCATGACGCAGCACCTCCGGTCGGTGGGCGACGTCCCGGCCCGAGTCGTCGTTGCGGATCCGGTACTGGGGCTCCTCCGGCGTGGCGTTCACGGCGTGCCCGCGGATGTGCGTCCGGTCGATCAGCTTCTCCTTGACGACGCCGTACGCCCGGCCGCTGTGGCTGGCCCAGGAGACGTGGTCGCCCCGGCGGAACTCCTCCTTCTCGGCCATGCGCGCGGTTACCCGGGGCCGCCGGCCGGAAACGACGCGTCAGCCGGCGGCCGGCTTCTCCGCGACGAAGATGGCGGTGCCGGGGAAGAGCCGGCCGCGCAGCGGGCTCCACTGCCCCCAGATCCCCTCGTGTCCCGCCGGCCACTCCGGCTCCACGAGGTCCACCAGCCGGAACCCGGCGCCGACCAGCTCCCGGATCCGGTCGCCGAGGGTGCGGTGCTGTTCGACGTACGTGGCCATCCCGTGCTCGTCCTGCTCGACGTAGGGGGAGCGGTCGAAGTACGAGTGCACGGCGGTGAGCCCGCCCTCGCCCGGGTCGTCCAGGAAGATCCAGCGCATGGGGTGGGTGACCGAGAAGACCCACCGGCCGCCGGGGCGCAGCACCCGGGCCACCTCCCGCATGGCCGCCGCCGAGTCGTCCACGAACGGGATCGCGCCGAACGCCGTGCAGACCGTGTCGAAGGCCGCGTCGGCGAACGGCAGGGCGAGCGCGTCGGCCTGCACGAGCGGCACGCGTACGCCGGTCCGGGCGGCGGCCTCGGCGGCGTGCCGCAACATGCCGGCGGAGAGGTCCAGGGCGACCGGCCGGGCGCCCTGCGCGGCGAGCCAGCGGGCGGCGGCGGCCGCGCCGCAGCCGAGTTCCAGGATCCGGCGGCCGGCCACCTCGCCGAGCAGCCGGGCGTCGGCCTCGCGCAGCCCTTCGGGACACCAGACGAAGTCCACCTCGCCGAGGAACGCGCCGTGCTCGGCCTGGTAGGCGTCGGCGTCGGTGTCCCACCAGCCCCGGTTGGCCCGGCGGACCTCGGCCGCGCCCACCCGGCGCCGGGTCACCCTGTCGTCGTCCACCCGCTCACGCTAGGCCCCCGGGTGCCGCGCACGACGGCCGGGCGGCCGTGTGGCGGGTGGGGCAGGTGTGACGGATGAGACAGCTGTGGCACCTTACCGCGCGAAATCTCCGCTTTCGCAGCTGACGCGCCCGAGGAGACCTGGGAGGGCTTGCACGCTGTGGTAATGCAGCGGGTAGGCTAGACGATGCGCTCGCGGATCGTGTGCCTCGGCAGGGAGCAGGTGTGCGGTCACCGGAGCCACTAATGATCTTCTCATGGCGATCGTTCGGTGTGCCCGGCGACGGATCCGCTGGCGCGGACAGGTCACTGCGACGCCACGCCTGCTGTGACAACCCATCCGACCGGAGCAACCGCCCACATGACGAGCAGCATCGAGGCCCCCTCGAGCGCCAACAAGGTCACGCACGACGATCTCGGTTCCGAGGAGGCTTTCCTCGCCGCGATCGACGAGACCATCAAGTACTTCAACGACGGCGACATTGTCGAAGGCACCGTCGTCAAGGTCGATCGGGACGAGGTCCTGCTCGACATCGGCTACAAGACCGAGGGCGTCATCCCCTCTCGGGAGTTGTCGATCAAGCACGACGTGGACCCCGCCGAGGTCGTCTCGGTCGGTGACCACATCGAGGCCCTTGTCCTCCAGAAGGAGGACAAGGAGGGGCGTCTGATCCTCTCCAAGAAGCGGGCGCAGTACGAGCGGGCCTGGGGCACGATCGAGAAGATCAAGGACGAGGACGGCGTCGTCCGCGGCTCGGTCATCGAGGTCGTCAAGGGTGGTCTCATCCTCGACATCGGCCTGCGCGGCTTCCTGCCCGCGTCGCTGGTCGAGATGCGGCGGGTGCGTGACCTGCAGCCGTACGTCGGTCGCGAGCTCGAGGCCAAGATCATCGAGCTGGACAAGAACCGCAACAACGTGGTGCTGTCCCGCCGGGCCTGGCTGGAGCAGACGCAGTCCGAGGTGCGCACCGAGTTCCTCAACAAGCTGCAGAAGGGCCAGGTCCGCAAGGGCGTCGTGTCCTCGATCGTCAACTTCGGCGCGTTCGTCGACCTGGGCGGCGTGGACGGCCTGGTGCACGTCTCCGAGCTCTCCTGGAAGCACATCGACCACCCGTCCGAGGTCGTCGAGGTGGGCCAGGAGGTCGAGGTCGAGGTCCTGGACGTCGACCTGGACCGCGAGCGGGTCTCGCTGTCGCTGAAGGCGACCCAGGAGGACCCGTGGCGGCAGTTCGCCCGCACCCACGCGATCCAGCAGATCGTGCCGGGTAAGGTCACGAAGCTCGTGCCGTTCGGCGCCTTCGTCCGGGTGGACGACGGCATCGAGGGCCTGGTCCACATCTCCGAGCTGGCCGAGCGCCACGTGGAGATCCCGGAGCAGGTCGTGCAGGTCGGCTCCGAGGTCATGGTCAAGGTCATCGACATCGACCTGGAGCGGCGCCGGATCTCGCTGTCGCTCAAGCAGGCCAACGAGGGCTTCGTCGAGGGCGAGGAGCACTTCGACCCGACCCTCTACGGCATGGCCGCGACCTACGACGATCAGGGCAACTACATCTACCCGGAGGGCTTCGACCCGGAGACGGGCGAGTGGCTCGAGGGCTACGACAAGCAGCGCGAGACCTGGGAGCAGCAGTACGCCGAGGCGCGCCAGCGCTGGGAGGCCCACACCAAGCAGGTGCAGACCTCCCGGGCCGCCGACGCCGAGGCCGCTGCCAACCCGGCTCCGGCCGTCACCGGCACCACCACCTCGACGACGGCCCCGAGCCGTCAGGCCGAGGAGCCGGCCGGCACGCTGGCCACCGACGAGGCGCTCGCCGCTCTGCGGGAGAAGCTCGCCGGCGGCAAGTGACCCGGTGACGAGTCCAGCTCGGCGAGGCCGACGCTGACGTAGTCGCTGACGACGAGGGGCCCCGTCCCCGCGATCCGGCACCACCGGGTCGCCGGGGGCGGGGCCTTCGCCGTGTCCGGGGCAAGTTGGCGCCGGAAACGATGATCGGGTTGACTGTTCCGGTGCTGAAGGTGGGGTTGACCGGCGGGATCGGGTCGGGCAAGAGCGCGGTGTCCAGCCGGCTGGCCGCGCTCGGCGCGGTGATCGTCGACGCGGACCGGATCGCCCGCGAGGTGGTCGCGCCGGGCAGCGAGGGCCTCGCCGAGATCGTCGCGGCCTTCTCCGACCGGGTCCTCGACGCCGACGGGGCGCTGGACCGGGCCGCCCTGGGGGCCGTGGTCTTCGGTGACGAGGGCGCCCGCCGGCGGCTGGAGTCGATCACCCACCCGCGGGTCCGCGCCCGCACCGCCGCGCTGGTCGCCGCGGCGCCCCCCGACGCCGTCGTGGTCAACGATGTGCCGCTGCTGGTCGAGGTGGGGCTCGCGCCCACGTACCACCTGGTGCTCGTGGTGCAGGCGGCGGTGGCCACCCGGCTGGAGCGGCTGGCCCGCGACCGCGGCATGGACCGGGCGGAGGCCGAGCGGCGGATCGCCGCGCAGGCCGACGACGCCCGCCGGCAGGCCGCGGCGGACGTCCTGCTCGGCAACGACGGCACGCTGGCCGACCTGCACGCCGCCGTGGACGCCCTCTGGCACGAGCGCCTGCGGCCCTACGAGCGCAACGTCCGCGAACGCCGCGCGGTCCGGCCCGAGCAGGTGGTGCTCACCGAACCCGACCCGACCTGGCCCCAGCAGTACGCCCGGCTGGCCGCCCGGATCCGCCACGCGGCCGGCGCCGACCTGCGGGTCGACCACATCGGCTCGACGGCGGTGCCCGGACTGGCCGCCAAGGACGTCATCGACATCCAGCTCACCGTGCCGTCCCTGGCCGACGCGGACGGGCCGCTCGCCGACCGGCTCGCCGAGGCGGGCTTCCCCCGGCTGCCCGGCGACTGGCGGGACACCCCCCGCCCGCCCGGCAGCCGGCACTGGGAGAAGCGGCTGCACGGCAGCGCAGACCCGGGCCGCCCCGTGCACCTGCACCTGCGGGTGGCCGACTCGCCCGGCTGGCGCTACGCCCTGCTGACGCGCGACCACCTGCGCGCCGACCCGGGGCAGCGGTCCGCGTACCTGCAGCTGAAGCGGGAGCTGGCCGCGTCCGCGCCGGACAGCGCCACGTACGGGACGCTGAAGGACCCCTGGTTCGACGAGGAGCACCTGCGGGCCGAGGAGTGGGCCGCGCAGACCGGGTGGCGGCCGTGAGCCCGCTCAGCGGCGTTTCGCCGGCTTCCTGACGGGACGCTCGGCGCCGGGTAGCACCGGCACCCGCCCGGGGGCGAGGTCCAGCTGAACCCAGACGCCCCGCGCGGTCCGCAGCTCCAGCCGGCGCGGCAGCCCGCTCCGGTCGATCCACCAGCGCAGCCGGCCGCGTACCTCGATGACGTCCACGGTCCGGTCCGCCACCCGGTCGTCGCGGATCCGGACCGCCGCGGCGGCCGGCACGGCGCTGGCGGTGCCCCGCAGCGCCGCGTCGACAAGCCGCTCCACGTCGTCGCCCGGCGGCCGCCCGACCGCCCGGACCAGCCCGGCCGGCGCCGGCAGCGGCGGGGCCGCCGCGCCCTCCGCCGGCACCACGAGCCGGGCCACGCTGCCCGGCCGCGCCCGCACCAGCGTGCGCCGTCCGGCGTCGTCGGCCGCCACGATCGAGAGGTACGCCGCGGAGCCCGCCCAGCTCACCCAGCCGCTGCCGCGCAGGTCGGCGGACGGGGCGGTCACGGTCAGCGTGGCGCCGCCGGCCGCGCGCAGCCGGGCGGGCAGCCGGGCCAACCGGTCCGCCTCGGCGTCGGAGAGCGCCCGGGGCAGCCCCGGACGCCCGCCGAGCGCGTCCACCGGCCGCAGCGTGGGGCGGTCGCTGCGGGCCAGCTCGACGGTGACCGGGGTGCCGTCCGGCAGCCAGCCGGCCAGCCGGTGCAGCCGGGCGTCCCGGTCCACCCAGAGCCGGGGCCGCCGGTCCGGCGCCGACCCGGCACTTTCGAGCGCGGGAAGAGGGGCCTGGAGCACGTCCACCGGGACGCCGTCGACGGTCTCCCGGCGCAGCCAGCGCGCCTCGGGGCGGGGCGGGTCCACCCGGGCCGTGCCAAGCCCGAGCAGCAGGTCCCGCACCGCGGGCAGGCCGCGCCCGGCCGGCAGCTCCCGCAGCCGCCACCGGTCGTCCGGCGGCACCAGCGGCGGCGGCGCCGGGGTGGGCGTCGCGGCGGGATCGGGCCGGACCAGCAGCGCCGACGCGGTCCCCTGGACCAGCCCCCGCTCGGCGCCCGCGCCGGGACCGCCCACGTCCAGGTAGACCAGTGGCCTGGCCCAGTCGACCCACCCGACAAGCTCGGTACGGCCGCCGCCCGCACCCAGGGTGACCCGTACGCCGGCGCGGACGTCCCGCTGGTTGGTTACCCGCAGGGCGGCCAGCCGCTCGGCCTCGGCGGCGGTGAGCGGACGGGCTGTCTCGGCGGGGTCGGCCGGCTCGGGCGACCAGCTCAGCAGGCCGGCGACCAGGGCGGCCGCCGAGGCCGTGGCGGCCGCCGCGAGCGCGACCAGGGCGGCGCGGCGGTGGGTCGGTTGCTCGGGTGGGTCGTCCGTCCCGTCCAGCTCGGGGCCGCCGGGCGGCCCGACCGGGGCGGCCGGGCGTCGGCCGACCGGCGGATCGACGCGCGGGCGGCGGGCGGCGTCGCCGACGGGTCGGCTCGCGGTCGTGGCGGCGCGGTGGTGGCCGCGGCCCGGCTCGCGGGGGAGGGCCGTGGCACCGGGGTCGGTGGCCGTGGGGATGTCGGTGGCGTGGACCGCTCCGCGCCGCCACCTCCGTGATCTTGGCGAGTTGTCGTTGGGAGCGGACGGTGAGTCGCCAAGATCCGCGGCTGGCTCGGGGGCGGTGGCGTCAGCGGGCGAAGCGGGGCGGGAGCCCGTGGGGCGGGCTGTCGGCTCGGAAGCGGCGGGCACAGCGTGGGCGGCCGGCTCGGGGTTGGCCTCGGCGGGCGAAGCCGGGCGGGAAGCGGTGAGGCCGTTCCGGTCGGCTGCCGTGGGCGGTTCGCCCGGAGGCGGGACAGCACTTTCTGCCCGGCCGGCAGGGCCCGGTCCGCCGGGTCCTCCGTCTGCGTCGGTCGCGGTGGGCTCGCCCGCCTGCGGGGCGGCGGGTGGGCGGGGCTCGGGTGGGGAGGGGCGGGCTTCGTCGGCGGGGAGCGGGCCGGTGTCGCGGGTGCGAGCGCGTCGCGGCCGGCGTCCGGGAGAGGTCTCCACGAGTGCACAACGCGGCTGCCGGGTTTCGGTGACGAGCAGGGGCGCTCGCGGCGGCCGGTCAGCGCCTCGAGCGCGACCACCTCGGGTGCGCACGCCGGTTTCTCGGGTGCTGCGACCCCCGGTGCCGGGGGCGGCCGGGCCCCGGAGGGGCGGCCACCGGCCCGGTCGGCCGCCGCGAGCGGCCTACGGTACGAGGGTAGTCCGGTGAGATGAGCCACACAATGGGAATATCGAAGCCGATCAGGGACGGTGCGTGCTCGGCCCGGAAGTGTCGGACCTCGGGCGTACCGTTGATGTCATGGCGCTCGACATTCCCCGGCTCGACGGCCGTTTCCAGGTCGTCAGCGAGTTCAAGCCGGCCGGCGACCAGCCGGCAGCCATCGACGAGCTTGAGCGTCGTGTGCGACGTGGCGACCGTAACACGGTGCTGCTCGGCGCGACCGGCACCGGCAAGAGCGCCACCACGGCGTGGCTGGTCGAGCGGCTCCAGCGGCCGACCCTGGTGCTCGCGCCCAACAAGACCCTCGCCGCCCAGCTCGCCAAGGAGTTCAGCGAGCTGCTGCCGCAGAACGCGGTCGAATACTTCGTCTCCTACTACGACTACTACCAGCCCGAGGCCTACATCCCGCAGACCGACACCTACATCGAGAAGGACTCCTCGATCAACGAGGAGGTCGAGCGGCTGCGGCACTCGGCGACCATGTCGCTGCTCACCCGGCGCGACGTGATCGTGGTGGCCACGGTGTCGGCGATCTACGGCCTGGGCACCCCGGAGGAATACCTGGACCGGGCCGTCCGGGTCGCCGTCGGGCAGGAGCTCGACCGCGACCAGCTGCTGCGCCGGCTGGTCGACATCCAGTACACCCGCAACGACATGGCCTTCCAGCGGGGCACCTTCCGGGTCCGGGGCGACACGCTGGAGATCATCCCGGCCTACGAGGAGCTGGCCGTCCGGATCGAGCTGTTCGGCGACGAGATCGAGAAGCTCTACTACCTCAACCCGCTGACCGGCGACGTGGTCCGCGAGGTCGACAGCCTGATGATCTTCCCGGCCACGCACTACGCGGCCGGGCCGGAGCGGATGGAGCGGGCGATCCGCGACATCGAGGTCGAGCTGGGCGAGCGGCTGGCCGAGCTGGAGCGGCAGGGCAAGCTGCTGGAGGCGCAGCGGCTGCGGATGCGCACCACCTACGACATCGAGATGATGCGCCAGGTCGGCTTCTGCTCCGGCATCGAGAACTACTCGATGCACATCGACGGCCGGCTGCCCGGCAGCCCGCCGCACTGCCTGCTCGACTACTTCCCCGACGACTTCCTGACCGTGGTCGACGAGTCGCACGTGACGATTCCGCAGATCGGCGGCATGTACGAGGGCGACGCCTCCCGCAAGCGGATGCTGATCGACCACGGCTTCCGGCTGCCCAGCGCGGCCGACAACCGGCCGCTGCGCTTCGACGAGTACCTGGAGCGGGTCGGCCAGATGGTCTTCCTCTCCGCCACCCCCGGTCCGTGGGAGCTGGAGCAGGCTCAGGGCGAGTTCGTCGAGCAGGTGATCCGCCCCACCGGCCTGATCGACCCCGAGGTCGTCGTGAAGCCCACGAAGGGCCAGATCGACGACCTGATGCACGAGATCAAGCTGCGGACCGAGCGGGACGAGCGGGTCCTGGTCACCACGCTGACCAAGAAGATGGCCGAGGATCTCTCCGACTACCTGCTGGAGAACGGCATCCGGGTGCGCTACCTGCACTCCGAGGTCGACACGCTGCGCCGGGTGGAGCTGCTGCGCGAGCTGCGCAAGGGCGACTACGACGTGCTGGTCGGCATCAACCTGCTCCGCGAGGGCCTCGACCTGCCCGAGGTCTCCCTGGTGGCGATCCTCGACGCCGACAAGGAGGGCTTCCTGCGCAGCGGCCGGTCGCTGATCCAGACCATCGGCCGCGCGGCCCGTAACGTCTCGGGCCAGGTCCACATGTACGCCGACAAGATCACCCCGTCGATGGCCCAGGCGATCGAGGAGACCAACCGGCGCCGGGCCAAGCAGATCGCGCACAACGAGGCCAACGGGATCAGCCCGGAGCCGCTGCGTAAGAAGATCCACGACATCCTCGACGACATCTACCGCGAGGCGGAGGACACCGAGAACAGTCGGGTCGGCGGGGCCGTCCGGCAGCTGTCCCGGGGCAAGGCGCCGGTCAAGGAGACCCGCAGCCGGGGCCGGGGCGGCGCGGCGACGCCGTCGCGGGAGGGGATGGCCCGAGCCGACCTGGCCAACCTCATCCAGGAGCTCAACGACCAGATGCTCGCCGCCGCGCGGGAGCTGCAGTTCGAGCTGGCCGCCCGGATCCGCGACGAGGTCGCCGACCTGAAGAAGGAACTCCGCGGGATGGACGCCGCCGGGGTGAAGTGACGCACCGGGGTCGGGGGAGGCGCCGTGCTGACCGAGGCCGTGTTCGGGCTCCCCGACCCCCGGCTGCGCCGCTACGTCGACCGCTACCTCGGCTACCGGGAGCGGGCGGCCGCCCCGCTGGTGCGCCGGGAGGCGGCCGGCGCCTTCGTGGTGCTGATCCTCGGCTGGGGCGCCGGGCTGGACGTGACCGATCCGCGCGCCGCCGACCGGGGCGCGCACGCGACGAACGCCTTCCTGGCGGGGCCGTTCGACGGCTGGTGCGCGACGCGTACCGCCGGCGAGGGCGCCGGTGTGCAGGTGCTGCTGACCGCCCCGGCCGCTCGCCGGCTGCTCGGGCTGCCTCTGGGTGAGCTGGCCAACCGGGCGGTCCCGGTCGACCGGCTCGGCGGCTGGTTGGCCCGGCTCCGCGACGAGCTGGCCGGTCTGCCCGACTGGGCGGGCCGGTTCGCCCGGCTCGACGCCGCCCTCGCGGCCCGGCTGGCGGTGACCGGGCCGGTCGACGCGCGCCTGCTGCGGGCCTGGCGGCTGCTCGACGGCAGCGGCGGCGGGCTGGGCGTCGGCGCGCTGGCCGAGGAGGTCGGCTGGAGCCGTCGCCACCTGGCGGTCCGGTTCCGGCGGGAGTTCGGCCTGCCGCCGAAGACCGTCGCCCGGCTGCTCCGCTTCCAACGGGCGTACGCCATGGTGGGCCGCACTCTGGTCACCCCGCCGGTCGGCGACGCGCACCCGGCGGCCGGCCCGGGCGGCGGCGGATGGGCGGAGCTGGCGGCGCGGTGCGGCTACTACGACCAGTCGCACCTGATCCGGGAATTCCGCGAGTTCGCCGGGGCCACACCCGCGACGCTGGCCCGGCCCGGATCGCATCCGTCCAATCCCGGCTGACCCGCCCACCGGCAGACTCGGAGCCATGCGAAGCATCTACCCGGTCCTCCGGTACCCCGACGCCCGCGCCGCCATCGACTTCCTCCGGTCCGCGTTCGGCCTCACCGTCCACGAGGTGCACGAGGGACCCGACGGCACGGTGCGGCACGCCCAGCTGGGCTACGGCGACGACCTCGTCATGCTCGGCCCGGGGTCGGCCCCGGCGAGCCGGCCGGCCGACGACGACTACCGCGTCTACGTGGCCGTCGACGACGTCGACGCGCACCACGAGCGGGCCCGGGCGGCCGGGGCGGAGATCGTCCGGCCGCCCTTCGACACCGACTACGGCTCCCGTGACTACGCCGCCCGCGATCTGGCCGGCCTTGTCTGGTCCTTCGGCACCTACCGCCCCTGACGCCCGGCGATAGCTCTGCGCGAGCAAGGTATTGCCCTGCGTGATGGTCATGCGTACTCTCCCTCGGTGGGGAGGCGCGCATGCCGTTGTCAGCAAGTCCTGTGGTCCGGCGGGTGCGGCTCGGCGCGGAGCTGCGCCGGCTGCGCCGCCGGGAGTCGCTCACCCTGGAGCAGGTCTGCGGCCGGCTCGGCTGGGCGTCCACATCGAAGCTGTCCCGCATCGAGCTGGGGCAGAGCCGGCCCGACCTGGCCGACGTGCTCGACCTGCTCGACGTCTACGCGGTGCCGCCCCACCAGCGGGACGAGCTGATCGTCATCGCCCGGGACGCCGCCACCGGCCGCGGCTGGTCCAAGGCGCTGGGCGAGATGGGGGAGCGGCAGCGGGCGTACGCGGAACTGGAGGCGGGCGCGGTCCGCATCGTGGACTACCAGCCGGTGCTGGTGCCCGGGCTGCTCCAGATCCCCGAGTACGCCCGGCTGCGGGTGTCGGCCGGCGCGATGCTCGCCGACGACGTGGACGTCGAGGCCGACGTGCGCGCCCGCGCGGTGCGCCAGGAGGTGCTGTGCCGGCCCGAGCCTCCGCACTACACCGCGCTGATCGACGAGCGGGCCTGCGACCCGGCCGGCCTTCCCGCCGAGGTCTGGCGGGACCAGCTCCGGCACCTGGTCGTCCTCGCCGAACGGCCGCACGTCACCATCCGGCTGCTGCCCCGGAGCGCCTCCCCCTACGGCGACCTGCACCCACTCGCGCCGTTCTCGTACTACGCGTATCCGGACCCGGACGACCCGCGCACCGTGCTGGTGGAGACGCTCACCACCGACCTGCGGCTGGTCGCCGAGGCGGACGTGGCCCGCTATGAGCGGCTGGTCGACTGGCTGCTGGCCGCGGCGTTGCCGGAGGAGGAGACGGTGGAGCTGCTGGGCCGGCGGCTCGGCCCCGCGCCGGTGCCACGGCCGCGCGAGCCCGACTGAGCGGGCCGCTCGTTCGGCGCGCGGCCACCGGGCCCGGCGCTCCGATGTCCGTCGGGGCCGGTTGTTCTGCCCGGCGCGGCGTTCGGCGCGCGGCCACCGGGCCCGGCGCCCCCGATGTCCGTCGGGATCGGTGGCCGGCGCGTCGAGCGCAGGCTATGGCAGGGGTACGACAGCTCAGGCCGGCACGTCGAGGAAGTGCTCGACCAGCGGCGGGCCGGCGAAGTGCGGCCCGATGAGCTCCCGCCACTGCCCGAAGCGCTCGCTCTGCCGGAAGTTGACGTCGTGCGCCTCGACGGAGTCCCACTCCACCAGCAGCACGAACCGGGACGGCGACTCGATGCCGCGGGTCATCCGCACCGAGCGGCAGCCCTCGGTGCCGGCGAGGATCGGGCGCGCCTTCGCGTAGGCGGCGGCGAAGTCGTCCTCGTGTCCGGGCGTCACGTCGATCAGCGCGACCTCAAGAACCATGCCGGAAGCCTCGCACGCCGGCCGCCGTCCGGTACGCCCCGGGGGCTGTTCCGCGCGCCACACCCGCCTCTAGGGTGGGCGCTCGGGAACGGGGGAGGAACACATGCTCGACTGGCTCACCGCCACGGCGTTCACCGTGCTGGGCGCCGGCACCACCTGGGCGGAGCTGCTCGGCTTCGCCACCGGTGTGGTCAACGTCTGGCTGGTGGCCCGGCAGCACATCGCCAACTGGCCGATCGGCATCGCCAACGTGCTGCTGCTGATGCTGCTGTTCTGGACCGCCGGCCTGTACGCGGACGCCGGCCTCCAGGTCGTCTACGTGCTCCTCGGGCTCTACGGCTGGTGGCACTGGCTGTTCGGCGGGGAGCGGCGCAGCCGGCTGACCGTGGCCCGGACCAGCCGGCCGGAGTGGTGGGCGCTCGGCGTGGCCGGGGTGGTGCTCACCGTCGGGCTCTGGGCGCTGCTGGACCGGGCCACCGATTCCACGGTGCCGCTGGCCGACGCGGTCACCACCGCGCTGTCGCTGCTCGCCACCTACGGCCAGACGCGCAAGCTGGTGGAGAGCTGGTGGCTGTGGATCGCGGCCGACCTCGTCTACATCCCGCTGTACGCGTACAAGGGACTGTGGCTGACCGGCGGCCTCTACCTCATCTTCCTGGCGCTCTGCGTGGTGGGGCTGCGGGAATGGCGGGCGGACCTGCGTCGGCGCGCGGCGGCGACCCCGGTGCCGCCCGGCCCGGCCCCGGTCGCCGCGTGAGCGCCGCGCTGGCGCCCGGGGTCGAGAGTCGGAGCCGGGAGTTCCGGCACGGCCTGGTGGTGGGCAAGTTCTACCCGCCGCACGCCGGGCACCACGCGCTCATCGAGGCGGCCGCCGCCCGCTGCGCGGCGGTCACCGTGGTGGTCGCCCCGTCCCGGCGGGAGTCGATCCCGCTGGACCTGCGGGTCGCCTGGCTGCGGGAGGCGCACGCCGCCACGCCGTGGGTGCGGTTCGTCGGCCGGTACGACGACCACCCGGTCGACTACGCCGACCCGGCGGTCTGGGACCTGCACTGCGCGGTGTTCGCCGACGCGCTCGGCGGGGAGCCGGTGGACGCGGTGTTCTCCTCGGAGGCGTACGGCGAGGAGTTGGCCCGTCGTTTCGACGCGGTCGCGGTCTGCGTGGACCCGGACCGGCGTGCCGTCCCGGTTTCCGGCACCGCCGTGCGCGCGGACCCGGCGGCGCACTGGCGTCGGCTGGGCCCGCCGGTGCGGGCCTGGCTGGTCCGCCGGGTCGTGGTGGTCGGGGCGGAGTCCACCGGCACCACGACGATGGCGGAGGCGCTCGCCGCCCACTACGGCACCGCCTGGGTCCCGGAGTACGGCCGCGAGCTGACCGAGCGCAAGCTCGCCGGGCTGCGGGGTGTCCGACCGGACGCGACGGTCTTCGACGTGACGTGGGACCGGGACGACTTCCTGGGGGTGGTCCGCGAGCAGCAGGCCGCCGAGGACGCGGCGGCCCGGGTCAGCGGTCCGCTGCTGTTCTGCGACACCGACGCTCGGGCCACCGCGATCTGGGAGGAGCGTTATCTCGGGTCGTCGTCGGAGGCGGTCCGGGCGGCGGCCCGCCGGCCGGCGCTGTACCTGCTGACCGACCACGACGGGGTGCCGTTCGCCGACGACGGCCTGCGGGACGGGGAGCACCTGCGGGCCTGGATGACCGGGCGGTTCCGGGCGGAGCTGGCCGGCTGCGGGGCGCCGGTGGTCGAGCTGCGGGGGTCGCACGAGGAGCGGCTGGCGGTCGCCGTCGCCGCCTGCGACGCCCTGCTGGCGGCGGGCTGGTCCTTCGCCGAGCCGCTGGTCCCAGGGGCCAGCGGGAGCCCGGCAATCGGGCACCTAGCCTCCTAGGACGCCCTACGCGAGGAGACCTGTCGCACACCGGAACGTGACGACCCTGGCAAACGACGCCCCCGAAGATGCGCCGACCGGGCCTGATGGTGAACAATGGCGGCCGAGGAGGGGAGTATTCCCCCGTGACGGAGTCGTCAGCACGGAAGAGCGCCGGCCCCCCGGTCGCACGACCCGGCTCCGTCGGTCAGTGACCCGTTTCCGGGTCGGTGGCGGAAGAGACCTCCGACAGTCACCAGAGTCAGCGTCGACGCACCCCGGCCCCTCACCCGGCGTACGGTGTGCCCGACGCTGTGTGTCTGCCGGAGGATGGATTTGAACGTGTCCGGAGTGGTGTGGGCGGGGACCCTGGTCGCGATGACCGCGGTCCTGTTGGTCGACCTGTTCATCATCGGTCGCCGCCCCCACGAACCCAGCGTCCGCGAGTCGAGCCTGTGGGTCGGCTTCTACGTGGCACTGGCCCTGCTCTTCGGGGCAGGGCTGTGGCTCACCTCAGGCCCCAGCGTGGCCGGCCAGTTCTACACCGGGTGGCTCACCGAGTACAGCCTCTCGGTGGACAACCTCTTCGTCTTCGTGATCATCATGGCCCGGTTCGGGGTGCCCCGGCAGTACCAGCAGAAGGTGCTGCTCATCGGCATCCTGCTGGCGCTGGTCATGCGCGGCGGTTTCATCGCCGCCGGCGCCGCGCTGATCGCCCAGTTCTCCTGGGTCTTCTACATCTTCGGCGCGTTCCTGATCTACACGGCGGTCAACCTGGCCCGCCAGGGCGAGCCGGACGAGGACGAGTTCAGCGAGAACCTGCTGATCCGGTGGAGCCGCAAGGCGCTGCCGCTGTCCCGCACCTTCGACGGGGCGCGGATGACCACCCACGAGAACGGCCGGCGGTTGTTCACCCCGATGCTGATCGTGATGATCGCGATCGGCACCACCGACCTGATCTTCGCCCTCGACTCGATCCCGGCGATCTTCGGCATCACCCAGGAGCCCTACCTGGTCTTCACCGCGAACGTGTTCGCGCTGATGGGGCTCCGACAGCTCTACTTCCTGCTGGGCGGCCTGCTGGACCGGCTGATATACCTCAGCTACGGCCTGGCCGTGGTGCTCGGCTTCATCGGGGTCAAGCTGGTCCTGGAGGCCCTCGCCGACAACAACCTGCCGTTCATCAACGGCGGCGAGCACGTGGCCTGGGCCCCGCACATCCCGATCTGGCTGTCGCTCACGGTCATCCTGGGCACCCTCGCCGCGGCCACCGCGGCCAGCCTTTTCAAGTCGTCCCGCGACCGGCGCCGCGAGCTGGCGGAGGCCCGCCGCTGACCGGACCCGTCGGAAAAGGGGCGCTCCCGCGGTCGGGAGCGCCCCTTTCGGCGTACGCGGGTCAGATCCGGTGCGCGCCGACCAGGGTGGCCTCCCGCTCCGGGGGGAGCTGCTCCTCCACGACCCGGCGTTTCACGTAGCAGGCGTGCAGCATCCGCCGTGTCCCGCCGTGCGGCTCGGTGCTGACGATGCCGACGTGGTGGATCCGCCGGCCGGGCCGGGCGAAGAAGTAGAGGTCGCCGGGGCGTTCCTGGTCGAGCGCCAGGGGAGTGGTGGCCTCGGCCTGGTCGTCGGCGTCCCGGGGCAGCGTGATGCCGTACCGGCGCCAGGCCAGGTGCACCAGGCCCGAGCAGTCGATGCCGTAGGTGGACAGCCCGCCCCAGACGTAGACGAGGTCGCGCAGCCGCTCGGCGACGGCCAGCACCTCCTTGGCCTCCGGCCGTTCGGCCGGCAGCGGGACCAGGTCGCCCTCGGGCGCCCAGAGCGGGTCGGCCCGGCCGGGCGCGAGGACCGGCCGCCAGCCGTCCACCGGCCGCCCGGCGGGGGCGAGGAGGGTGCCGAGGACCACGCCGGTCACGGCCGGGGGACCGTCGGGGGTGGCGCGCAGCGTCGTGTGGCCGGCGTCCACCACGAGCGGGGTGGCCGGCGGGCCGGGCTCCGCCGGGGCGGTGAGCTGGGCGGTGGGCAGCCAGCCGGGATAGCCGCGGACGTCGAGCTTGGCGGCGGGCTGCGCGAGGGCGACCACGTGCGCCCAGCCGTCCGCGCGGAGCTCGGTGACCAGCACCCGCTCGCCGAGCAGCAGTTGGGTCAGGACGCAGTCGCCGACCTGCTGGTCGCGGTCCATGCCGGCGATCCAGGCGGCGGTGTCAGGCGTGTCGGACAGCGCGGGTCGGTCGACCGGACGGACCGCGTCGGGCGCGGTCCAGAGGGTCGCCACCGGGACCCGGACGACGGCCTCGCGGCCCGTTTGCAGCTCCACGTCCACCCCCACGTCGCGCCTCTTCGGGCGACCCTATGAAAAATTCCAACGGCACTCAACCGCGCGACTGAATCTTTACTTCACTCACGTTCGCGATGCCGAGCCCCGGAGCGTCCGGCAGCACGACGGTGGCGCCGTCGTACCGGATGCCCCCGGCGACCGGCGACCAGGCCAGCCACCAGGCGGCGTCGAGGTCCGACACGGCCGTGGTGCCGCAGGCGGCGACCAGGCTCGCGGCCGCGCCCAGGCCGACCTGGCTCTCCATCATCGAGCCGACGATCGTGCCCATGCCGTGCGCGGCCGCCAGGTCGAGCAGCGACCGGGCGGTGTGCAGGCCGCCGCACTTGGCCAGCTTGACGTTGACCATGTCGGCCGCCCGGCGGCGGATCACCTCGACCAGGTCGCGCAGGTCGAAGACCGACTCGTCGGCGAGGATCGGCAGCTCCACCCGGTCGCTGACCCAGGCCAGCCCGTCCAGGTCCCGGCGGTGCACCGGCTGCTCGACCAGCTCGACGTCGAGCCCGGCGTCCTCGATGCCGCGGATCACCCGCACCGCCTCGCGCGGCGTCCAGCCCTGGTTGGCGTCCAGCCGGATCCGCACGTCCGGCCCCACCGCGGCGCGGACCGCGCGGACCCGGTCCAGGTCGCCCCGCGCGTCGGTGCCGACCTTGAGCTTCAGCACGGTGAAGCCCTCGGCCCGGCGCCGGGTGGCCGCCGCGGCGAGGTCCACCGCGTCGCCGGCGGCCAGGGTGACGTCCGTCGGGACGCGCAGCGTGGTGCCGCCGAGCAACCGCACCAGGGGTACGCCGAGGCGCCGCGCGGCCAGGTCGTGCAGGGCCACGTCGACGGCGGCCCGGGCCGACTCGTTGCCCGCCACCGCGCGGCGTACCTCGGCGCAGCGGGCCTGGAGGTCGTCGGCGTCCCGCCCGGTCAGCAGCGGCCCGAGCAGCTGCTGGACGCATGCCTCGGCGCCGGCGATCGACGCGCCGGTCACCTGCCAGACCTGCGGGGCCTCGCCGAAACCCGACCGCCCGTCGGTGTCCACCACCTCCACGACCAGGGTGTCCACGGTGGTGGTGCGGCGCAGCGCGGTGACGAACGGGGTGTGTAAGGGGGCCGAGAGCCGGTGGGTGCGTACCGCGGCGATCGTCATGTGGGGCACCCTATATGGAGCTGGCGGCGATCAGGGGAGGGCCGATGACCAGGCGGGACTGGGAGCTGGTGGGCGCGCCGAACGCCCGTGACCTGGGCGGGATGCCGACCTTCGACGGCCGGCGGGTACGCGCCGGCCGGCTCATCCGCACCGCCGCGCTCGGGCGGCTCGCCGACGAGGACCTGCCGGTGCTGGGCAAGCTGGCCCCGGCCTGCGTGGTGGACCTGCGGCACGCCACCGAGCAGGCGGTCGCCCCGCCGGACCGCCTGGTCGGCGAGCCCCGGCTGGTGCACCTGCCGGTCTACGACGCGGCCCACCCGGTGTTCACCTACGTCTCGGCGGTGCTGCTCGGCCACGACCTGGACGCGTACGAGGAGCTGGCCCGAGAGGGCATGCCGGGGGCGATGGCGGCGATCTACCGCTGGTTCGTCACCGGCGAGTCGGCGCGGGCGGGGTTCGGGGCGGCGGTGCGGCTGGCCGCCGACGCGGGGAGCCTGCCGCTGCTGTTCCACTGCTCGGCCGGCAAGGACCGCACCGGCTGGCTGTCGGTGGTGCTGCTCACCGCGCTCGGTGTGGAGGAGCCGGCGATCCGGGCCGACTACCTGCGGCACAACGAGCTGACCGAGAGCCTGCGCGAGGTGCTGCTGGCCGCCATGACCCGCCGCCGGCCGGACCTGGACCCGACCGTCGCCCGGCCACTGCTGGAGGTGCGGCCGGAGTACCTGGACGCCGCCTACGACGAGGTGCGCCGGGTGCACGGCTCGTTCGACGCGTACCTGCGCGACGGCCTGGGGGTGACCGACGGGACCCTCGCGGCGCTGCGGGCGAACCTGCTGGAGTGAACGGTCACCCGGCCAGGTCGTGCCGGGCCGCCCAGACCCGCTCGGAGACGTGCGCGATCAGGCGGCAGGCGTCGTCCTCGACCTCCTCGCCGCTCGGGCCACCGTCGGCCAGGTCGGTGGTGGTGCAGACGACGACGGCGTAGGGCGGCGCGTCGGTGGGGAAGACCACCCCGGCGCCGTGCCGGACGCCGCGTACCCAGCCGTTCTTGTGCGCGATCCGGGTCCCCTCGGGCAGCCCGGCGGCGAGGTCCTCGCGGTGCTCCTGGGCGAACAGCGTGTCCAACATGGCCGCGCAGCCGGCCGGCGAGGCGAGCGGGCCGGGCCGGCGCGCGCCGAGCGCCAGCCCGCCGAGCAGGGCGGCCAGGTCGGCGGCGGTGACCAGGTTGTCGATGCCGGCGTCGCGGGCCGCGAAGTCCTCGATGCCCCGGCCGGTGACGCTGTGCCGGGCACCGGCGAGGCTCCACGCCTCGGCCACGGCGGGCAGCCCGACCTGGCCGATGCAGATGTTGGTGGCCAGGTTGCTGGAGCGGACGATCATCCGTTCGGCGAGCCAGCGCAGCGGCGCCTCGCCGCCCACCCGCGCCCAGACGTCGTCGTCGTTGTCGTAGTGCTGGGCGTTGGCGAACCGGGGCGCGCCGGGCAGGGCGGAGTCGAACGCGTTGCGCACCGGGATCGGGCCGTCCAGGTCGAGCCGGCCGGCCTCGGCGGCGCGGTGCAGCGCCACCAGCACGGCCACCTTCATGGTGCTGGCCGCGTAGTGGGTGGCGTCGGCCTCCCGGGTCCAGGTGGGCGGGGCGTCCAGCCGCCCCACGTACGCCGAGACGGTGCCGGGAACCTTGTCCAGGTGCGCGTCGAGATCCTCCCACGTCATGCCGGTGACCGTAGCGGATCTTCGCGGCGCGCGGGGCTGCGGCCCGGCCGGTGCCGGGTCTAGCGTGCGGGGATGACGACCGCCGCGTACGACGCCATCGCCGACTGGTACGACGAGTACGTCACGACGACGGCAACCGACTACAGCGAGCGGGTCCGGTCGGTGCTGGCCGAGCTGCTCGGTGCGGGACGCGGGCGCTGCCTGGACCTGTGCTGCGGCACCGGGGCGCACGCCGCTGAGCTGCGCCGGCTGGGGTGGCGGCCGGTCGGGGTGGACCTGTCCGCGGGGCAGCTGCGCCATGCCGGGGCGCGGCTGCCGGTGGCGCGGGCCGACGCCACCGCGCTGCCCCTGCCGGACGGCGCGGTGCCGGCCGTGGCCTGCGTACTGGCGCACACGGACATGCCGGACTACCCGGCGGCGATCGCGGAGGCGGCGCGGGTGCTGGCGCCCGGCGGGCGGCTCGTCCACGTCGGCGTGCACCCCTGTTTCGTCGGGGCGTTCGCCGACCGTTCCGAGCCGGGCCGGGCCGTCATCGACGGCGGGTACGCCGAGCGGGAGCGCAGCTTCCGCTCCTGGAACACGGTCGGCGTGCGGGCCCGCGTCGGCGCCTGGCACCTGCCGCTGGCCGACCTGCTCAACGCGGTCACCGCCGCCGGCCTGACGCTGACCGCCGTCCGGGAATCCGGCTCCGGCCCCGTCCCCGACATCCTGGCCCTGACGGCCGTCAAACCCTGACCCCGCACGGCCTCGGAAACGGCGGAGCCCGGGCCGCCGATGGGCGGCCCGGGCTCCGGACGGGTTACCAGGTCAGCCGGCGTGCTTGCGGCGGGCGGCCATCCGGCCGCGCTGGGTCTGGTCCAGCACCACCTTGCGGATGCGCACCGCGGCCGGGGTCACCTCGACGCACTCGTCCTCGCGGCAGAACTCGAGGGCCTGCTCCAGCGACAGCTTGCGCGGCGGGATCAGCTTCTCGGTCTCGTCCGAGGTCGACGCGCGCATGTTGGTGAGCTTCTTCTCCTTGGTGATGTTGACGTCCATGTCGTCGGAGCGGGAGTTCTCCCCGACGATCATGCCCTCGTACACCTCAGTGGTCGGCTCGACGAAGAGCTGGCCGCGCTCCTGCAGATTGATCATGGCGAACGAGGTCACCGCGCCGGCCCGGTCGGCGACCAGGGAGCCGTTCTGGCGGGTGCGCAGCTCGCCGAACCACGGCTCGTACGACTCGAAGACGTGGTGCAGGATGCCGGTGCCGCGGGTGTCGGTGAGGAACTCGGTGCGGAAGCCGATCAGGCCGCGCGCCGGGACCAGCCACTCCATCCGGATCCAGCCGGTGCCGTGGTTGACCAGCTGCTCCATCCGGCCCTTGCGGGTGGCGAGGAGCTGGGTGATCGCGCCCAGGTACTCCTCCGGGGCGTCGATGGTCAGTCGCTCGACCGGCTCGCAGGTCTTCCCGTCGATCTCCTTGGTGACCACCTGCGGCTTGCCGACGGTCAGCTCGTAGGACTCGCGGCGCATCTGCTCCACCAGGATGGCCAGGGCCAGCTCGCCGCGGCCCTGCACCTCCCAGGCGTCCGGCCGCTCGGTGGGCAGCACCCGCAGCGAGACGTTGCCGACCAGCTCCTTGTCGAGCCGGTCCTTGACCATCCGCGCGGTGACCTTGGCGCCCTTGACCCGGCCGACCAGCGGCGAGGTGTTGGTGCCGATGGTCATCGAGATGGCCGGCTCGTCGACAGTGATCAGCGGCAGCGGCAGGGGGTTTTCCGCGTCGGCCAGGGTCTCGCCGATCATGATCTCCGGGATGCCGGCGACCGCGATGATGTCGCCGGGGCCCGCCGAGTCGGCCGGCTTGCGCTCCAGGCCCTCGGTCATCAGCAGCTCGGAGATGCGGACCCGCTGGGTGCTGCCGTCGGTGCGGCACCAGGCGACCGTTTCGCCCTTGCGGATGGTGCCCTGCCGGACCCGGCACAGCGCGAGGCGGCCGAGGAACGGCGAGGCGTCGAGGTTCGTGACGTGCGCCTGCAGCGGCGCGTCCTCGTCGTACGCGGGGGCCGGGATGGTGTCCAGCAGGGTGCGGAACAGCGGCTCCAGGCTGTGGCTGTCGTCGGGCACCGAGCCGTCGGCGGGCTGGGTCAGCGAGGCGATGCCGTCACGGGCGCAGGCGTAGACGATCGGGAAGTCGATCTGCTCCTCGTCGGCGTCCAGGTCGAGGAAGAGCTCGTAGGTGTCGTCCACGACCTCCTTGATCCGGGCGTCCGGCCGGTCCACCTTGTTGATCACCAGGATGATCGGCATCCGGGCCTTGAGGGCCTTGCGGAGCACGAAGCGGGTCTGCGGCAGCGGTCCCTCGCTGGCGTCGACCAGCAGCACCACCCCGTCGACCATGGTCAGGCCGCGCTCGACCTCACCACCGAAGTCGGCGTGGCCGGGGGTGTCGATGATGTTGATGGTGACCGGGTCGGAGCCGTCCGCCGGCAGGTACCGCACGCCGGTGTTCTTGGCGAGGATGGTGATGCCCTTTTCCCGCTCGAGGTCCATCGAGTCCATGACCCGCTCGGTGGTCTCACCACGGGCGCCGTAGGCGCCGGCCTGCCGCAACATGGCGTCGACCAGGGTCGTCTTGCCGTGGTCGACGTGGGCGATGATGGCGACGTTGCGGAGGTCGGTGCGTAGCTGCATACCCTCCATACTCCTGTCTGCGGTTGCCGGGGCACGCCTCGGGGGTCACCCCGAGATCGCCCGGATCTCTGCGGAAAGTGCTGTCCCGACCGTTCCAGCGACTGGCATGCTGGCTCCCGTGCGGGGGACCGGATGCCTGACCTGCTGAACTGGCTGCAGGGGCTGCCGCCCCTGCTGATCTACCTGGTCGCCGCGACGATCGTCGCGGGCGAGACCGCGGTGATCTTCGGACTGCTGGTGCCGGGCGAGGCGACCCTGTTGCTGGTCGGCTTCTTAGCCTACGCGGGGACGCTGCGGATTATTCCGGCGCTGCTGGCCATGACGGCGGCCGCCGTGATCGGAGACACACTCGCCTACCGGGCCGGCCGGCGGTACGGGCCGAAACTGCGTGCCTCCGGCCTCGGTGCCCGGATCGGGCCGCACCGGTGGCGGCGCGCCGACTCGCTGCTCGACCGGCTCGGCGGCCGGGGCGTGCTGGCCGCCCGCTGGGTGGCCTTCGCCCGCACCTTGGCGCCCCGCCTGGCCGGGGCGGCCGGGCTGCCCTACCGGCGGTTCGCTCCGTGGAACGCGGCCGGGGTGGCGAGCTGGGTGGGCGCCTCCGTGCTGGCCGGCTACGCCGCCGGCGAGTCGTACGAGCGGGTGTCCAAGCTCCTGGGCCGGGCCACCGGTGCGGTGCTCGTGCTGCTGGTCTGCCTGGTCGGGGTGGTGCTGGCCGGCCGCTGGCTGGGCCGCAACCCGGACCCGGTGCGGGCGCTGGCCGCCCGGGCCGCCGCCCTGCCTCCGCTGCGCTGGCTGCGCGCCCGCTACGGAGTGCTGTTCTTCCTGGTCGCCATGCGGTTCGGGCCGGCCGGCACGCTGCTGATCAACCTCGGGGCCGGCCTGCTGCTGCTCTTCGCCGCCGGGCTGGCCGTCGCGGCGGTGCTGGAGGCGGTGGTCCGGCACAGCGGGCTCGGCGTGGTCGACGGGCTGGTCGCGGACTGGTTCGCCGCCCGGCGTACCCCCGGGGTGGTCGACCCGGCGCTGGCCGCGGTCTCGGTGCTGCGCGGCTGGGTGCTGATCGCCGCGGTGGCCCTGGTGGCGGCGGTGGTGGCCTGGCGGAACCGGCCCTGGCGGACCGACCTGCTCAGCGTGCTCGGCACCGTGGGGGCGTTCGTGCCGCTCGTGGTGCTGGTGGCGGTCGCCGGCCTGACCGGGCCGGGCGGCCCGGACGGGGCCCCGGACCTGCTGCCCACCCAGAACGCGGTGGTCACGGCGAGCTTCGGCACCCTCGCGTGGCTGCTGTCCCGGGGCGCCCGCTGGCCGGTGGCGGTGGCGGTCTGGACGGGCGCGCTGGCCGGCGTGGTCGCCGTCACCGGCGCGCGGCTCTACCTGGGCTGGAGCACGGCCAGCGGCACCGCCACGTCGGTGCTGCTCGGTGCGGCCTGGGTCACTGTGTTCGTGGTCGCCTGGGCCACCCGGGACCACGCGGTGGGCGGCGACGACCCGCCGGGCCCGGGTGGACCGGCCACAGGGGACGGACCGCCGCGGCCGCGGGCCTCCGGGGCGGCTTCGCGGGTACCCCGCGGCCCCGTCGGTCCCTGCTAGGGTGCGGCGGACGACCACGGGGGAGGTCAGATGCGTCGAGGAGTGGGCCGCTGGGCCACGGCGGCGGTCGCCGCGCTGCTGGCGGCGGGCGCGGTCACCGGGTGCGGCACCGAGGAGCCGACCCGCGAGGTGGCGGTGGAGGCGACCGGCGAGGTGCCCGTCGAGGCGCCCGCGGACGGCCCCGCCGACCTGCCCAGCGACGAGCCTCCGGCGGTCGCGGCCATGGGCGCGAAGCCCGGCGCCAAGCCGAGCGCGAGCGCGTCGCCGAAGCCGAAGCCCAAGCCGACCCGCACCACCACGGCGCCGCTCGCCACGCCGAAGCCGCCCACCGAGACGCAGGTGCCGCCGCCCCCGCCGAAGCCGGCTCCGAGCGGCTGCACGCCCAGCTACCGCGGCACCCAGGCGACCCGCAGCCAGGTGAAGTCGGCGCTGTCCGACGCCGCGGCGCGGACCTACTGGCCGACCTCCGCACCCGACATCAAGATCCCGCTGACCCTCATGAAGGCGACCGCCTGGCAGGAGAGCGGCTGGCAGTCGAACATCGTGGCCTGCGACGGCGGCATCGGGCTCATGCAGGTCATGCCCGCCACCGCGGACTGGATGAACCAGCGGTTCGGCCAGTCGTACGACATCGACGACTACCAGGACAACGCCTACCTGGGCGGCACCTACCTGGCCTGGCTCACCAAGTACATCGGCGACATGTACTTCGAGTCGGACTACCGGCTGGACGCCGCGCTCTGCACCTCGGAGCTGAACTCCTGCCTGCTCAACGCCGTGATCGCGGCGTACAACTACGGGCACGGCGCGGTGGCGCGGGAGGGCGAGCCCCTGGCCATCCCGAACCCGCAGTACGTGCGCAACGTGCGGGCGCTGATGACCGAGTGCGTCTGCCTCAGCTACTGAGCCGACGAGTGCGGGGCCCCGGCGGACGACCGCCGGGGCCCCGCCCGTCTCAGTCCCGCGCGCCGGCCGGCGCGACGGGTGCCGGCGACGTCTCCGCCGTGGCGTCGGGTTCACGGGCGATCCGCCCCGGCCACCAGAACCGGTCGCCGAGCAGGAACGCCAGCGCCGGCACCAGCACCGTGCGGACCAGCAGCGTGTCCAGCAGGACGCCGACGCAGACGATGATCCCGATCTGGGTGAGGGTGATCAGCGGCAGCACGCCGAGCACGGCGAAGACGGCCGCGAGCAGCACGCCCGCGCTGGTGATGACCCCGCCGGTGACCCGCAGCGCGGACAGCATCCCGTCCCGGGTGCCGAGCCGGCGGGCGTCCTCCCTGGCCCGGGTGACCAGGAAGATGTTGTAGTCCACGCCGAGCGCCACCAGGAACACGAAGGCGAGCAGCAACACCCCGCTGTCCAGCGCCGGGAAGTCCAGCACGTGGTCGAAGAGCAGCCAGGCCGCGCCGAGGCTGGCGAAGAACGAGGCGATGACCGTCAGCACCAGCAGCACAGGGGCCAGCAGGCCCCGCAGCAGCAGGACCAGCACCGCCCCGACCAGCAGCAGGATGATCGGCAAGATCAGCCACAGGTCCTTCGTGTTCGCCCGGTCCGAGTCGTAGGTGGCGGCCACCGTGCCGCCGACCAGCGCGCCCTCGGCGGCGTCGGCGCCGGCGACCGCGGGCGGCGCGGAGTCCGGCACGGCGGCGACGGCGTCGCGCAGCGCCTCGACGGCGCGGTCCGAGGCGGCGGTGCCCGGCTCGGCCGCCAGCACCACGTCGACCTGGGCGACCCGGTCGCCGGCCGCGCCGGGGCGGGCGGAGGCGACCCCGTCGACCGCGCCGGCGGCGGCCAGCACCGCCGGGGCCGCGCCCGGGTTGGTGAGCACGGCGACCGGCTGGGTGGTGCCGGCGGGGAAGGCGCGGGCCAGGGTCTCCGCGCCGGCCACCGCCTCGGGCTTCACCCGGAACTGCTCGGTCTCCGACAGGCCGGTGCGGATGCCCAGGCCGCCCAGGGCGAGGGCGGCGAGGAGCAGGGTGGCCAGGACCGCGACCGGCAGCGGCCGGCGTTCGACGGCGGCGCCGAGCCGGCCCCAGAGGCGGCCCTCCCGCGCCGCGGCACCGACCCGCGGCACGAACGGCCAGAACAGCCCTCGGCCGAAGAGCACCAGGACGGCCGGGAGCACGAAGAGCGCGGACGCCATGGCGAGGACGACGCCGGTGGCGCAGGCCACCGCGAGCGCCCGGTTGGTCTCCTGCTCGGACAGCAGCAGGGTGAGCACGCCGAGCACCACGGTGCCGCCGCTGGCGAGGATCGGCTCGGCGGTCCGGCGCAGCGCGGCCCGCATGGCGGCGAACCGGTTCTCCTCGCGGCGCAGCTCCTCCCGGTAGCGGGCGATCAGCAGCAGCGCGTAGTCGGTCGCGGCGCCGAAGACCAGCACGCTGGCGATGCCGGTGACCTGGCCCTCCTGGAGGTGGATGCCGAGCGCGGGCACGATCGTGTCGACGGCGCGCAGGGTGAGCTGCTCGGCCGCGGCGACCACCAGAAGCGGCACGATCCACAGGAACGGGCTGCGGTAGGTGATGAGCAGCAGCAGCGCCACGACGCCGGCGGTGACCGCGAGCAGGGTGATGTCCGCGCCGTCGAAGACCTTGGTGAGGTCGGCGGTGAACGCGGGCGCGCCGGTCACCTCGACGGTCAGCGCGTCGGGCAGGTCGGCCAGCGCCGCGCGGAGGCCGGCCACCTCGTCCACGACGGCCTCCTGGCCGCCGGCGGTGGACAGCGGCACGGCGACAAGCGCCACCGTGCCGTCGGGGGAGAACTGGGCCGGCGCGACCCGGCCGCCGGCGGCGAGCCGGCCCAGCGCGGCGGACACGCCGTCGAGGGCGGCCCGGTCGGGTTCGGCCAGCGGGGCCCGGTCGGCGCGGCTGACCACCACGACGGCGGGCTGCACGTCGCTGTCGGGGAGCTGGTCCTGGAGGCGTTCGACCTGCGTCGACTGCCACTGCACGGACAGGCCGGTGGCGGAGACGGGAGCGGGGTTGTCGGGCCGGGGTAGGCCGAAGACGACCGCGCCGACGACGAGTGCGGCTACCACGGTGAGCCAGGCGGCCAGCCGGCCCCGGGCGACGCGGGTGAACAGTGACATCGGGAAGCCTCGCGAAATCGTGTCGATGATGAGTCTCGCAAAACAAGTATCTTGATAAGCGAGATTATCGGCAGAGGCTCTATGCTGCAACCGGACGGTTCGGACGGGGGGTGGCGGCGAGACGTGGGAGCGCAGGGCATGTACCGGCGGCGGGACGACCGGCGCGGGCAGATGGTCGCGGACATCACCAACGACCTGCGCCGCTACTCGACGGAGGCGCAGCACGTCGGGCACGCGTTCGCCGGCCTGCACGGGCTCAACGCCACCGACCTGCACGCGCTCATCGCGGTGATGGACGCCGAACTGGTCGGTGACCCGATCACCCCCGGGCGGCTGGGGGAGGTGCTCAACCTCTCCTCCGGCTCGGTGACCGCGCTCGTCGACCGCCTCGAACGGGGCGGGCACATCCGGCGCGACCGGGACACCGCCGACCGGCGCAAGGTGTTCCTGCACTACGCCGACCGGGGCGCCACCCTGGCCCGCGACTTCTTCGGCCCCCTCGGCCGGCGCACCGACGACGTGATGGGCCGGTTCAGCGACGACGAGCTGGCCGTCGTGCACCGGTTCATGGCCGAGATGGTGGTCTCGATGCGCGAGCACCGCGACGCCGTGCGCGCCGCCCGGGGCGAGCCGCGCCGCGGCGCGACGGAACGCGCCGCGGACTGAGCGTGCAGCCGCTGGTCACCCGGCTCGCCGCGGCGGCGCTGCGGCTGCCCGCCGCCCGGACCCGGCGCATCACGGTCACCCGGCACCTCCCGGTCCGGGTCCGCGACGGGGTGACCCTGCGCACCGACCACTACGCCCCGGACCTGCCCGGGGCGCCCTGTGTGCTGATCCGCACCCCGTACGGGCGGGGCGGTCCGGTCCGGGTGCTCGGCCGCCTCCTCGCCGAGCGCGGCTACCACGTGGTCATCCAGTCCTGCCGGGGCACGTACGGCTCCGGCGGCGAGTTCGCCCCGCTCGTGCACGAGCGCGACGACGGCCTGGACACCCTCGACTGGCTGCGCCGGCAGCCCTGGTGGACCGGCGCGTTCGGCATGTTCGGCGCCAGCTACCAGGGGTTCGTCCAGTGGGCGGTCGCCGCCGAGGCCGCCGACGAGCTGCGCGCCATGGTCGCCGTGGTCACCGCGTCGGCCACCCGGGACTCGACGTACGCGGGGGAGTCGTTCGCCCTGGACACGGTGCTCACCTGGGCGGAGCTGCTCCAGGCGCAGACCGTGCCCTGGCTGGCCCGGCAGTGGGAGCTCAAGCGCGGGCAGCCCCGGCTCACCCGGGCGCTGGCCCACCTGCCGCTGGTCGAGGCGGACGAGGTCGCCACCGGGGTGACCGTGCCGTTCTTCCAGGAGTGGCTGCGCCACCACACCCCGGACGCCGACTACTGGCGGACCCGGATCTTCGGCGACCGGATCGCCGAGGTCCGCGCGCCGGTGGCGATGGTCAGCGGCTGGCAGGACATCTTCCTCCCCGCCCAGCTCGACGACTACGTCCGGCTCCGGGCGACCGGCGCCCGCCCCCGGCTGACCGTCGGTCCGTGGACCCACGGCAGCCCCGGGCTGCTCGTGGCGGCCCTGCGCGAGGGGCTCGACTGGCTCGACACGCACCTGGCCGGGCGCCCGGCGCCGGGGCGCGCGCCGGTCCGGGTGCACGTCGGCGGCGCCGGCGGCGGCTGGCGTGACCTGCCCGACTGGCCCCCGCCGGCCGAGCCGGCCCGCTGGCACCTGCACGCCGGCCGGGCGCTCGCCCCCGCGCCGCCGGCCGGCTCCGCGCCCGACCGTTTCCGCTACGACCCGGCCGACCCCACGCCGTCGCTCGGCGGCCCGCTGCTGGTCGCCCAGCGGGCCGGCGCCGTGGACAACCGGCCGGTGGAGGCCCGGCCGGACGTGCTCACGTACACCAGCGCGCCGCTGGCCGGGGCGGTCGAGGTGGTCGGCCCGGTACGCGCGGAGATACACGTCCGCAGCGAGCTGTCCTACCTGGACGTCTTCGTGCGGCTCTGCGACGTCGACCGGCGCGGGCGGTCCTGGAACGTCTGCGACGGCCTGGTCCGGGTCGCCCCCGGGCGCTTCCCGCGCGATCCGTCCGGTGTGGTCCGGGTGCCGGTCACCCTCTGGCCGGCCGCGCACCGCTTCGCGCCCGGGCACCGGCTCCGCGTGCAGGTCTCCGGCGGTGCCCACCCGCGCTACGCGCGGAACCCGGGCACCGGCGAGCCGCTCGGCACCGCCGTCACTCTTCGTGCTGGGTGGCGCGAGATCCTGCACGATCCCGAGCATCCTTCGGCTCTGGTGCTGCCCGTCGTCCCGGCGCCGTCCACCGCCGCCCCATAGTTCCAGATAGTGCTCTGAGCTGGGAATTCACTTCCCCGCGTGGATATCCTCGGGGCAAGTGCCCGGTGCCGTGCAGCTATCCGGCGGGGTGCGTCCCCGGATCAGGCGCCTTCACGCGTGGTGATTGTCGTGCCCCGTCGGCAACCGATCCGGAGGGGAGATCCCATGACGTCGGCTCCGGCGAACCTGTTGGCCGTCCGCAACCTGTTGCTCACCTACCTCAACGTCGACAAGGACACCGTACGGAGTCAGGACCTGGAGCCGGCCGAGGTCGGCATCGTCGGCGACCCCAACCACAGGGGCGGTTACCACTGCGGATCCGACCGCGTGGTGCCCAACGACTACTCGGTGGTGGAGTCCACCCGGGACTCCTCGGGGCTGACCCTGCACGCGTCCGCGCTGGACGTCGGACTGTTCTCCGTCTCCTCCGGCGGCGTCACCCACAACCTGCGCACCTTCTCGACCTGGTGCGTGTCGCAGTGCGCCGCGGGCGCCGGGGACGCCAGGGACATCCGGGAGATCATCTACTCCCCGGACGGCACGACGGTGCGGCGCTGGGACCGGTTGGGCAAGCGCACCAGCGGGGACAGCAGCCACCTGTTCCACACCCACTTCAGCTTCTTCCGTGACTCCACCAAGGCGGGCCGGGACCAGACCCCGCTGTTCCGTCGCTACCTCACCGCGATCGGCCTGATCGCCCCACCGAAACCGGAGACCGACATGGAACAGACCGACAAGCTCATCAAGAACACCGGATCCCCCACCCGGACCGTCGGCGACGTCCTGGCCGACCTGGCGAACCTGCGCAACTGGCTCTACTCGCCGGGCACCACCACCGGAGTGGTCGGCCCGCCCCCGGCGAACTCGCCGCTGCAGCAGATGTTGGACATGGCGCGGGCCTGGCCGGCGCTCGTCGCGCAGGTGACCGCGCTGTCCGGCAGGGACTTCACGGACGAGCAGCAGATCGTCACCGGGGTGCTCGCCGGACTGCCGCCGGAGAAGATCGCCGAGGCGATCCCGCCGCAGATCGCCCGGGACGTGGCCGACGAGTTGTCCCGGCGACTGACCGCCTGACCGGGCCCGGTCCCGCGGCGAGTGCCGCGCCGCGGCCCGGGCCCGAGACGACGGGAAAGCCGGCAACAAGTATTGCGCAACACGTCTTGCGGATGTCAGGCTCTCCCCATGGAGAAGCCCACCGTCCGGCACGTCACCGACTCCCGCGTCCTGGCCGCGCTCGCCCATCCGCTGCGCCGCCGCCTCATGGACGTCCTCAAGGTGTACGGGCCGTGCCCCGTCGGCCTGCTCGCCGAGCGCACCGGCCAGGCCCCGGCCAACGTCAGCCACCACCTCAAGGTGCTGGCCGCCGCCGACCTGGTGCTGGAGGCGCCCGAACTGGCCCGGGACCGCCGGGAGCGCTGGTGGCGACTGCGGGACCCGGCGGTGCGCTGGTCCAACACCGACTTCGACGCCGACCCCGCCGCCCGGGCGGTGGCCGACGCGGCCAGCTCGCTGAACCTGGACCGGCACGTCGCCCTGGTCCGGGCCTGGCACGCCGCCCCCGACGAGGCCCACGCCGCCTGGGGGGACGGCCCGTTCAGCACCGACAAGTGGCTGCACCTGACCCCGGCTGAGCTGGCCCAGCTCAGCCGTGAGGTCACCGACCTCTTCGCCCGCTGGGCCGACCGTCCCGCCCCCGACGACGGACAGCGACGCGAGCCGGTCTTCCTGTTCGCGCACGGCGTTCCGGGCCAGCCGTGAGCGCGGGGAGTGAGCCGGGTTTGCGAGCCCCGCAGTCGCGAACGAACCTTGGCACAGTGACCGCCCCGGTCCGCACCGCCGACCCGGCCACCGCGTCCCGGCCGCCCGGGGGACTGCTCCGGCACCGGGACTTCCGGCTGCTCTGGGCCGGGCAGACGGTCAGCGCCGTCGGCAGCAACGTGACCGCCGTGGCGCTGCCCCTGGTCGCGGTGGCCGTGCTCGACGCGACCACGTTCCAGGTGGCGGTGCTCACCGCCGCGGCCTGGCTGCCCTGGCTGCTGGCCGGCCTGCCCGCCGGAGCGTGGGTCGACCGGGCCCGCCGGCGCCCCGTGATGATCGCCGCGGACCTGGTCTCGGCGGCGCTGTTCGCCACCGTCCCGGTGGCCGCCCTGCTCGACCTGCTCACGGTCGGTCAGCTCCTGGTCGTCGCCCTCGGCGCCGGCCTGGCCCGGGTGTTCTTCGAGACCGCCGACCAGGTCTACCTGCCCACCCTGCTACGGCCCGAACAGGTGCCGGAGGGCAACGCCAAGCTGCACGCCACGCAGACCGCCAGTTACCTCGTCGGGCCCGGCCTGGCCGGCCTGATCGCCCAGCTGGCCGGTGCGGTCACCGCGGTCCTGCTCGACGCGGTGAGCTTCCTGGTCTCCGCCGCGTGCCTGAGCCGCATCCGGGCCGTCGAGCCCCGGCCGGGTCGCCCCGCCGGGTCGCCCTCACTCCGCCGGGAGGTCGCCGACGGGCTGCGCTTCGTGGTCCGGGACCCGTACCTGCGGGTGCTCACGGTCTTCGGCGCGGCCAGCAACATCGGGCTCACCGGCTACCAGGCGCTGCTGGTGGTCTTCCTGGTCCGCTCCGCCGGCCTGCCGGCCGGGCTGGTCGGGCTCCTCATCGGACTGGCCAGCGTCGGCGGGCTCATCGGCGCCGCCCTGGCCGCCGGGCTCGCCCGGCGGCTCGGCTCGGCCCGTGCCCTGCTCGTCGCGGGCGCGCTCGCCGGCCCGCCGGCGCTGCTCATCCCGCTGGCCGGCCCGGGCGGCCGGGTGGCCTGGCTGGTGCTCGGCGGCGCGCTGGTCAGCCTCGGCGTCGCGGTGGGCAACGTGGTGAAGGCGAGCTTCCGGCAGACGTACACGCCGCACCGGCTGCTCGGGCGCGTGACCGTGAGCATGCACCTGCTGAACTACGGCACCATCCCGCTCGCCGCCCTGCTGGCCGGGGCGCTGGGCGCCGCGTGGGGGCCGGCCGGGGCGATCCGGGCGATGACCGCCTGGCTCGCGCTGACCCCGCTCATCCTGCTGGCCGGGCCGCTGCGGCGGCGCCGGGACCTGCCGGCTGCCCCGGTGTGAGAATGCGCTGCGGCGGCGGTCGGACCACCGACCGCCGCCACCGGCACGAAGCTACATCGGACGGACGTTGTCCGCCTGCGGGCCCTTCTGCCCCTGGGTCACCTCGAACTCGACCTTCTGGCCCTCGTTCAGCTCGCGGTAGCCGCCGGATTGGATTGCCGAGTAGTGGACGAACACGTCCGGGCCTCCGCCGTCCTGCTCGATGAAGCCGAAGCCCTTTTCCGAGTTGAACCACTTGACCGTGCCGGTTGCCATGCGTCTCTCCCTGTTCAATGCGGGAAGCACCGGTCGCGGCCGGTGATCCCCCTGTACCTTCCCGACAGTAACCGCCCGAACCGCGATTCGCTGCCGGAAGTGCCGGCGTGGCTCACGAATACGCCGTCAGCGAGAAAATCCCTCCGGCCCGGCGTGTCGGGGGGCATGCTTGCCCCGGTGAGGACACAGACGCCGCTGGCCGACCTGGAACGGGAGATCACGGCGCCCGGCAACGGCCTGGACCGGCTCCGGCTGGTCGACGCGCCGTTCGTGCCGGAGGTCCGCCTGCACCTCGCCGAGGACGCCATCCTCTGGTGGGCCCGGATGGAGGCCGCGGCCGGCCGGTCGCTGCCGCCGCCGTACTGGGCCTCCGTCTGGGCCGGCGGGCAGGCGCTCGCCCGTCACCTGCTCGACCACCCCGACCTGGCCGCCGGGCGGCGGGTGCTCGACCTGGCCGCCGGATCCGGGCTGGTCGCCATCGCCGCCGCGCTCGCCGGCGCCGACCGGGTCGTCGCCAACGACGTCGACCCCTGGGCGGTGGCGGCCGTGACGGTCAACGCCCGGGCCAACCGGGTGACCGTGGCCGCCACCGGGGACGACCTGCTCGACGGCACCGCCAGCGCCGATCTCGTGCTGGCCGGTGACGTCCTCTACGACGCCGCGCTGGCCGCACGGGTGCTGCCGTACCTGCAACGGGCCGCCGACCGGGGCGTGCAGGTGCTGGTCGGCGACCCGGACCGGGGGCACCTGCCGTCGGACCGGCTGGAGCTGGTGGCGGCGTACCCGGTGCCCGTCACGGAGCCCTCGGTCGACTCCCCGGTCCGCCGGGTCCAGGTCCTCCGTCCCCGCTGACCCCTCAGGGATCATCCGGAGCCGCACTAGGGGACCGGTGGGGGATCATGCCCGATGTGGTGGGTCGCCCCGGGGCCCTAGCGTACGGAGCATGACGGATCTGCTGGCCCAGGTCGGGGAGCTGCCCACCACCCTCCTGATGGGGATGCTGGGCATGGTCATGCTCGCCGACGCCGTACCCCTGCTCGGGGTGCTGGTGCCCGGCGACGCCGCGGTCCTCGCCGCGGTCGGCGCGGGCCGGCCGGCCACCGGCCTGGCGACCGTCGTGGCGGTGGTGGCCGGCTGCCTCGCCGGCTGGTCGCTGAGCTTCCTGGCCGGGCGGCGCTGGGGCGAGCGGCTGCGGCACAGCCGCCTGGGTGGCTGGATCGGCGAGCCGCGCTGGGCCGCCGCCGAGGCGCTGCTGCGCCGCGGCGGCGGGCGGATGGTGCTGGTGGCTCCGTTCCTGCCGGTGTTCAACGCGCTGCTGCCGCTGGCCGCCGGCGGGCTGCGGATGTCCTACCGGCGGTTCGTGGCCTGCGCGGCGCTCGGCGCCACGCTCTGGGCCGGCCTCTACGTGGCCCTCGGCATCACGGCGCGGGCGCTGAGCGGGCTGCTGCCCGGCGCGCTGAACCCGACCGTGCTCACCATGGCGGTCGGCCTGCTGCTCGCCGGCCCGGTGCTGCTCGGCACCCGGCACCGGCTGCGCGCGGTGACCGGCGCGAACGCCGGCGAGCCGGCCGGCCCGCCGCGCTCACCAGCCGCGGGCCCGCCACTGCGGCAGCGCGGGTCGCTCGGCGCCGAGCGTGCTGTCCTTGCCGTGACCCGGGTAGAACCAGGTCTCGTCCGGCAGCCCGTCGAAGAGCTTCCGCTCCACGTCGTCGATGAGCTGGCCGAACCGCTCCGGGTCCTGCTCCGTGTTGCCGACCCCGCCGGGGAAGAGCGAATCCCCGGTGAACAGGTGCGGCACGCCGGACGGGTCGCGGTAGAGCAGCGCGATCGAACCCGGGGTGTGCCCCTTGAGGTGGATCACCTCCAGCGCGCAGTCGCCGACCGGCACGGTGTCGCCCTCGCGCAGCGGCTCGGCGTCGATGGGCAGGCCCTCGGCGTCGTCGGCGTGCACCAGCGGGCGGGCCCCGGTCTTGGCGACCACCTCCTCCAGGGCGACCCAGTGGTCCATGTGCCGGTGGGTCGTGACGACCGCGGCCAGCCCGCCGTCGCCGATCAGGTCGAGCAGGCGGGGCGCCTCGTTCGCCGCGTCGATCAGCACCTGCTCGCCGGTCTCCCGGCAGCGCAGCAGGTAGGCGTTGTTGTCCATGGGGCCCACCGACACCTTGCTGATGGTGAGCCGGTCGAGCTCGCGCACGGCCGGCGCACCGCCGGGCGTGACATCTCCGCTGTAGGTCATGACGGCGTTCAGATCCATTCCGGTGGAGTCGGCAGGGGACCGTCGGGAGTGACGGTGAGCACCTCGCCCGCGCTGCGGCCGGTCAGCCAGGCGGCGAGTTCCGGCGCGGGGCCGGTGACCATGGGCGCCCCCTCGGGATCACCCACGACGAGTTCGTGCCGGACGCCGTCGAAGCGCAGCACCATGGCCGGCGCCGCGGGGTTGCCGGCCAGGCCGGCCGCCACCTCGTGCAGCAGCCGCTGGGCGAACGCGTCCGGCCAGTCGGCGGGCCGGTAGCCGGCGCCCAGGTCGACGTGGTGCACCTCGACCTCGCGCAGCCGGCCCCAGACCAGCATCGCCGCCGGCCACGGGCCGCGCCGGGTCTGCACGGTGGCACCCCACGCCTCGACCGGCATCTCGGCGACCGCCGCGGTGAACCGCTGCGCGCTGCGGCGCAGGTCGTCCACGAGGTCCGCCGGCCCCCGGCCGGCCCCGGCCTCGATGTCGGCGGACCGCGCCTCGGGGCTGGCGTACATCGGGATGTCCTCGCCCGTGCGGGCGGAGGTGAGCAGGTTCACGAACCCGTCGGCGTTGCGGGCCAGGTGGGTCAGGACGTGGCCGCGGGTCCAGCCCGGCAGCAGGGACGGCGCGGCGACGTCGTCGGCGCCCAGGGCCGCCACGGTACGCAGCAGCCGCGCGGTCGCCTCGTCCAGCTCGCCGGTCAGCAGGAGGGGATCGCTCGTCACGCCTTGGACCCTAGCGGTACGCCGCCGCCGCGTCGCCGCGGAAATCGCTTTCGGCGCGTCGGCGCGACCCCTACCGTCGGGGCCGACGGCTTCAGGTAACGGCGCGGTGTCAGACCCGCCGGGCCGACGCCGTCGCAGGACGCGGGCACCGGGAGTCGGAGCGGAGGTGGTGAGCATGCCGGTCGCAGCACGCGTGTTCCGCCACCACCCCCATCGACACCGATAGGACATCATGACCATCGATCTGACCGCCCTCGGCTGGGACGCCGACCGGGCGGCGTACCTGAATCCACGCGGCGACCACCGGCCGGGCCGGGTGGCCCGCGTCGACCGCGGCGTCTGCACCGTGCTCCGCCCCGAGGGGCCCGTCCGGGCCAGCCTGGGCGGCGGGGTGCTGGCCGCCGCGGCCCGCGACCTGACCGCGCTGCCCTGCGCCGGCGACTGGGTGCTGCTGGCCACCTGGCCGGACGGACCGGTCACGGTGGAGACCGTGCTGCCCCGCCGCACCGCGCTGATCCGGCGCACCGCCGGCAAGGACGCCAGCGGCCAGGTGCTGGCCGCCAACCTCGACGCCGCCGCGGTGGTCGAGCCGGTGCACCCCGCGCCGGACGCCGCCCGCATCGAGCGGCTGCTCTCCCTGGCGCACGAGTCCGGCGCCGAGCCGCTCGTCGTGCTCACCAAGGCCGACCTGGCCCCCGACCCGGCGGCGGTGGCCCGGCAGCTCGCCGCTCTCGCGCCCGGGGTGCCGGTGCTGCCGGTCAGCGCCGAGCGCGGCGCCGGGCTGGAGCCGCTGCGCCGGTACGTCGCCCCGGGGCGCACCCTCGGCCTGCTCGGGCCCTCCGGCGCGGGCAAGTCGAGCCTGGTCAACGCCCTGGCCGGGGCCGACGTGATGCGCACCCAGGCGATCCGCCGGTCCGACGGCAAGGGCCGGCACACCACCACCTGGCGGGCGCTGGTGCCGATCCCCGGCGGGGGAGCGGTGCTGGACACCCCCGGCGTGCGGGCGGTCGGCCTGCTGGACGGTTCGGCCGGCCTGGACCTGGCGTTCGCCGACATCGCCGAGCTCGCCGCCGGCTGCCGGTACGCCGACTGCGCCCACGAGGCCGAGCCGGCCTGCGCGGTGCGGGCGGCGCTGGACAGCGGCGAGCTGCCCGTCCGGCGCTGGGAGAACTGGCGCCGGCTCCAGCGCGAGGTGGCGTTCGAGAGCCGGCGCCGGGAGGTCCGGCTGGCCTCCGAGCGCCGGGGCGGCTGGCGTGGCGGCCGGCGGCGGACCGGGCGTCCGGCGACCCCGCCCGGACCCGGGGCACTCTAGGGGTGCCGGGCGGTCGGGCGGGCTGCGTGGCTTCCCGCCCGACCGTGCTGAGCTGGAGGAATGTCCGCGCGACGGAACTTGTCATACCTCGGGGCTAAAGTTGCCGAGGCGTCTTCCCTGCGCCTCGACAACCCTCGAAAACCGCCCGGACCCCGCGTCGGGCGGACAGATCCGCCTCACATTCTTCTTCCGGGAGCACACGCACCGTGGCCGACCGACTGATCATCCGTGGCGCGCGCGAGCACAACCTGCGTGACGTCAGTCTCGACCTGCCCCGGGACGCCCTGATCGTCTTCACCGGGCTCTCCGGTTCGGGCAAGTCGAGCCTGGCGTTCGACACCATCTTCGCCGAGGGCCAGCGCCGCTACGTCGAGTCGCTGTCGTCGTACGCCCGGCAGTTCCTCGGCCAGATGGACAAGCCCGACGTCGACTTCATCGAGGGCCTCAGCCCCGCGGTCTCCATCGACCAGAAGTCCACCTCGCGCAACCCGCGCTCGACCGTCGGCACCATCACCGAGGTCTACGACTACCTCCGCCTGCTCTTCGCCCGCATCGGCGAGCCGCACTGCCCGATCTGCGGCGAGCGGATCTCCAAGCAGAGCCCGCAGCAGATCGTCGACCGGGTGCTGGCCATGGCCGAGGGCACCCGGTTCATGGTGCTCGCCCCGGTGGTGCGCGGCCGCAAGGGCGAATACGTCGACCTCTTCGCCGAGCTCCAGGCCAAGGGCTACGCCCGGGCCCGGGTCGACGGCGTGGTGCACCCGCTGACCGAGCCGCCCAAGCTCAAGAAGCAGGAAAAGCACACCATCGAGGTGGTCATCGACCGGCTCAGCGTCAAGCCCAGCGCCAAGCAGCGGCTGACCGACTCGGTCGAGGCGGCGCTCGGCCTCTCCGGCGGCCTGGTGCTGCTCGACTTCGTCGACCTCGCCGAGGACGACCCGGCCCGGGAGCGGCGCTACTCCGAGCACCTGGCCTGCCCCAACGACCACCCTCTCGCCATCGAGGACCTGGAGCCCCGGGTCTTCTCCTTCAACGCGCCCTACGGCGCCTGCCCGGAGTGCACCGGCCTGGGCACCAAGAAGGAGGTCGACCCGGAGCTGGTCATCCCGGACCCGGAGCGCACCCTGCGGGAGGGCGCCATCCAGCCCTGGGCCACCGGGCACAACCTCGAATACTTCCTGCGCCTGCTGGAGGCGCTCGGCGAGGCCCAGCACTTCGACGTCGACACCCCGTGGCGGGCGCTGCCGTCCCGGGCGCAGAAGACGATCCTGCACGGCTCCGACGACCAGGTGCACGTCCGCTACCGCAACAAGTACGGCCGCGAGCGCTCCTACTACACCGGCTTCGAGGGCGTGGTGCAGTGGATCGAGCGCCGGCACACCGACACCGAGTCGGAGTGGTCGCGGGACAAGTACGAGGGCTACATGCGGGACGTGCCCTGCGCGGCCTGCGGCGGCACCCGGCTCAAGCCCGAGGTGCTCGCGGTCACCCTGGCCGGCAAGAGCATCGCCGAGGTCTGCAACCTCTCCGTGGGCGAGGCCGCCGACCTGCTCGCCGGCATCGAGCTGACCGACCGGCAGAAGATGATCGCCGAGCGGGTGCTCAAGGAGATCAACGCCCGGCTGAAGTTCCTGCTCGACGTCGGGCTCGACTACCTCTCCCTGGACCGCCCGGCGGGCACCCTCTCCGGCGGCGAGGCGCAGCGCATCCGGCTCGCCACCCAGATCGGCTCCGGTCTGGTCGGCGTGCTCTACGTGCTGGACGAGCCCTCCATCGGCCTGCACCAGCGGGACAACCACCGGCTCATCGAGACCCTGCTGCGGCTGCGCGGGCTCGGCAACACCCTGATCGTGGTCGAGCACGACGAGGACACCATCCGGGTCGCCGACTGGATCGTCGACATCGGCCCGGGCGCCGGCGAGCACGGCGGCAAGATCGTGCACAGCGGGTCGGTGCCGGCCCTGCTGGAGAACGAGGAGTCGGTCACCGGGGCGTACCTGTCGGGGCGCAAGTCGATCCCGACGCCGGTCCTGCGCCGGCCGCAGACCCCCGGCCGCGAGCTGGTGGTGCACGGGGCGCGCGAGCACAACCTGCGCAACCTCACCGTGGGCTTCCCGCTCGGCCAGCTCATCGCGGTCACCGGGGTCAGCGGGTCCGGCAAGTCGACGCTTGTCAACGACATCCTGCACGCCGTGCTGGCCAACCAGATCAACGGCGCCCGGCTGGTCCCCGGCCGGCACACCCGGGTCACCGGGCTGGAGCACGTCGACAAGGTGGTCGGCGTCGACCAGTCGCCGATCGGGCGTACCCCGCGCTCCAACCCGGCCACCTACACCGGGGTCTGGGACCACATCCGCAAGCTCTTCGCCGAGACCACCGAGGCCAAGGTCCGGGGGTACGGGCCGGGCCGGTTCTCGTTCAACGTCAAGGGCGGGCGCTGCGAGGCGTGCTCCGGCGACGGCACCATCAAGATCGAGATGAACTTCCTCCCGGACGTCTACGTCCCCTGCGAGGTCTGCAAGGGCGCCCGCTACAACCGGGAGACCCTGGAGGTGCACTACAAGGGCAGGACGGTCGCCGAGGTCCTGGACATGCCGATCGAGGAGGCGGCCGAGTTCTTCTCCGCGATCCCGGCCATCCACCGGCACCTCAAGACCCTCGTCGACGTCGGCCTCGGCTACGTGCGTCTCGGCCAGCCCGCGCCGACGCTGTCCGGCGGCGAGGCGCAGCGCGTCAAGCTCGCCTCCGAGTTGCAGAAGCGCTCCACCGGCCGCACGGTCTACGTGCTCGACGAGCCCACCACAGGCCTGCACTTCGAGGACATCCGCAAGCTGCTCATGGTGCTCGAAGGCCTGGTCGAGAAGGGCAACACGGTGATCACCATCGAGCACAACCTCGACGTGATCAAGTCCGCCGACTGGATCATCGACATGGGCCCCGAGGGTGGCCACCGGGGCGGCACGGTGCTCGCCACCGGCACGCCGGAGGAGGTCGCCGAGGTGCCGGAGAGCCACACCGGCCAGTTCCTGCGGCCGATCCTCAAGCTCGACGGCGCGGCGAAGGGCGCCAAGGCGGCCACCACCCGGGCGGCCAAGGCCAACGGAAGCGCGGTGAAGTCGCGCACCCGCAAGGTGCCGGCCGGGGCGCGCTGAGCGAGGTGTACGACGGGCGGGCCGGGGTGACCCGGTCCGCCCGTTCTCTGTCCAGATATCCGATTGGTGACGCGCCAGTATGAACCGTGCGGCACCCTGGTCCGTGTTTCGAAGAGTGGCCACGGATCATGACGGGGTGGCGACAGGCGAGAGGGAGGCCGGACATGAGTGATGATCAGGTGCTGACCGGGCCGGGTACGCAGACGCGCCGCGCCCTGCTCGCGGGCGCCGGCGCGGTCGGCGCGGCCGTGGTGCTGGCGGGCTGCGGCGGCGACGACGAAACCGGCTCGGGAGCCCCGGCGCCGACCAGCGGTGGCCCGGGCGCGACAGGCGCCGGCGACGCCGAGGGCGGCAACCGGGACAGCACCGGTCCGCTCGCCCGGACCACCGACATCCCGGTCGGCGGCGGGGCGGTCTTCGCCAGCAAGGGCGTCGTGATCACCCAGCCCGAGGCCGGCCAGTTCAAGGCGTTCGACCCGATCTGCACCCACCAGGGCTGCCCGGTGTCGAACGTCGACGGCGGCACCATCAACTGCACCTGCCACAACAGCCGGTTCTCGATCACCGACGGCTCGGTGAAGCAGGGCCCGGCCACCAAGCCGCTCGCGCCGAAGAACATCAAGGTCACCGGCGAGCAGATCGCCCTGGCCTGACCGTCCCGGCGCGTGCGTCCCCCGCCCCCGCCCCGGCGGCGGGGGACGCGCGGCGACGGCCGGGTGTCGGGGGTGCGGACTAGGCTTGGCGCGTGGCTGACCCCTCGACCTACCGTCCCGCACCTGGCACCATCCCGGAGTCGCCAGGGGTCTACCGCTTCCGCGACGGCACCGGCCGGGTGATCTACGTCGGCAAGGCGCGCAACCTGCGCAGCCGGCTCAACTCCTACTTCGCCGACCCGGTCAATTTGCACCAGCGCACCCGGCAGATGGTCTTCACCGCCGAGTCGGTGGACTGGATCACCGTCGCCACCGAGGTCGAGGCGCTCCAGCAGGAATACACCTGGATCAAGCAGTACGACCCCCGGTTCAACGTCCGCTACCGCGACGACAAGTCCTACCCCTACCTGGCGGTCACCCTCGACGAGGAATACCCGCGGCTGCAGGTGATGCGCGGCGCGAAGCGCAAGGGGGTGCGCTACTTCGGGCCGTACTCGCACGCCTGGGCCATCCGCGAGACGCTGGACCTGCTGCTCCGCGTCTTCCCGGCGCGGACCTGCTCCTCCGGGGTGTTCAAGCGGGCCGGCCAGGTCGGCCGGCCCTGCCTGCTCGGCTACATCGGCAAGTGCTCCGCGCCCTGCGTCGGCAGCGTCACGGCCGAGGGGCACCGGGAGATCGTCAACGGCTTCTGCGACTTCATGGCGGGCCGCACCGACACCATGGTCCGTCGGCTCGAGAAGGAGATGCTGGAGGCCAGCGAGCAGCTCGAGTTCGAGCGGGCCGCGCGGCTGCGCGACGACGTGGCGGCGCTGCGCCGGGCCATGGAGAAGCAGACCGTGGTGCTCGGCGACGGCACCGACGCCGACGTGGTGGCCTTCGCCGACGACCCCCTGGAGGCCGCGGTCCAGGTCTTCCACGTCCGCGACGGCCGGGTCCGCGGCCAGCGCGGCTGGGTGGTGGAGAAGACCGAGGAGCTGACCACCGGCGACCTGGTGCACCACTTCTGCACCCAGGTCTACGGCGGCGAGCAGGGCGAGGCCGACGTCCCGCGTGAGCTGCTCGTCCCCGAGCTTCCCGGCGACGTCGACGCGCTCGCCGACTGGCTCTCCGCCCGGCGCGGCAGCCGGGTGTCGCTGCGCGTGCCGCAGCGCGGCGACAAGCGGTCGCTGCTGGAGACCGTCGAGCGCAACGCCAAGGACGCCCTCGCCCGGCACAAGCTCAAGCGGGCCGGCGACCTCACCACCCGCAGCCAGGCCCTCGACGAGATCGCCGACGCGCTCGGCATGCGCACCTCCCCGCTGCGCATCGAGTGCTTCGACGTCTCCCAGATCCAGGGCACCGACGTGGTGGCCAGCATGGTCGTTTTCGAGGACGGCCTGCCCCGCAAGAGCGAGTACCGCCGGTTCATCGTGCGGGGCGCCACCGACGACCTCTCCGCCATGTCCGAGGTGCTGCGCCGGCGCTTCGCCCGCTACCTCGACGCCCGCGCCGAGACCGGTGAGATCGGCGAGGAGACCGCCGGCGACCCGGACCGGCCCGGCATCGACCCGACCACCGGGCGGCCGCGCAAGTTCGCCTACCCGCCGCAGCTCGTCGTGGTCGACGGCGGCCCGCCGCAGGTGGCGGCCGCCGCGCAGGCCCTCGCCGAGCTGGGCATCGACGACGTGGCGCTCTGCGGGCTGGCCAAGCGGCTGGAGGAGGTCTGGCTGCCCGACGACGAGTTCCCGGTCATCCTCCCGCGCACCTCCGAGGCGCTCTACCTGCTCCAGCGGGTACGCGACGAGGCGCACCGCTTCGCCATCACCTTCCACCGCCAGCGGCGCTCCAAGCGGATGACCGAGTCGGCGCTGGACAACATCCCCGGCCTCGGCGAGGTACGCCGCAAGGCGCTCCTGCGGCACTTCGGCTCGCTGAAGCGGCTGTCCGCCGCGACCGTGGAGGAGATCACCGAGGTGCCGGGGGTGGGCAAGCGGACCGCCGAGGCGATCCTGGCCGCCCTCGACGAAGGCGCCCAACGCACCCCGAGCGCCTGACCGCGCACCGTGCGCCTGACCGCGCACCTTGCCGTCGGCCGGAGCGGTAGGGGCTTCCAGGGTCGTGGCGGTCACCGCACTGGTGAACGCGGACCAGCCCGGTGGCCAGCGCGTTCCACCCGCTTTCGGCCAACCGCCACCGCTCGGCGCCCGCCACCGCTCGGCGCCCGCCACCGCTCGGCGCCCGCCACCGCTCGGCGCCCGCCGCTGCGGGCGTGGGCTCGATGGAACGCCATGGGTGTCTCCGGGCCGCCGAGACACCCATGACGTTCCACTCACCAGTGGTTCCCGTCCGCGCGGCCGAGCGCTGCTGGGCGCTGCTGGGCGGAATGCCCGCTTGCTTCCCCTTTGCGGAGCCGCCGACGAGGATCACCATGCCGGCCCCTGCGCAGATCTTGGAGACTTACCGTTCGCTGCGAACGGGAACTCGCCAAGATCCTTAATGTGCGATGCGGAACGCCCGGTGCCTTGGCGTGCGGCGGACGGGTGCGGATCCGGAATGTCCCGGACGCGTGGTGCTTGCTCCGACTGCGTGATGCCGAGCGCCCGAGGCCGGGGGGTGATGATGCCGGCGGGCCGCCTGTGGGTGGCGTTCGGTTCGAGGCCTGCCCGTGGCGTGTGTCCGTTTCCGGCGACTCTCCTCCCGAGCGCCACCACGGGGACGTGATCGCGGCGACGGGCAGGCTCCAGTGGAACGGCAGGTAGGTTTCCGGGCACCGGTGACCTCCACAGCGTTCCACCGACGCTGCCCCGCGGCCCCTGCGCTCCGGCGGGTTGGGCGAGCCGGCGCGCCCTGGGGTGAATGTCGGCTTTCATGCGGCCCGGTCTGGGGCCGGTGTCCGGTTTCGACCACAGTGTGTCGTGGCCGGCGCCACCCCGGCGGCGGAATGCCGGCGGGGGTGGGGTCGTTGTACATGGCAGACCGCGCAGGACCCCGCCGAGAGCGAGGCCGCCGGTCGGAATGACCGGCTCCGCCCGGTCGATCCACCCCAGCGTCACCGCCGGGCTGGCCGTGGGAATGACCCCCGGGCCCCGGTCGTTATATCTCCCGGACCGCGCACCACCGGTCCGGAGCCGGTGAGCCAGGGAATGACCCCCGGGCCCCGGTCGTTACATCTCCCGGACCGCGCACCACCGGTCCGGAGCCGGTCAGCCGTGGGAATGACGTCCCGGCCCCGGTCGTTACATCTCCCCGGGACATCGGATCAGGTCGAGGGAATCGCTACCCGCCGCCGATGGTTACATCCCCGGGCCGCCCGAGCAGGTCACCCCCCTTTGATCGCCGGGCACCCCACAGACTTCCCCCCTTACAGCGGCATCGCATCCCCCTGCGCGTGCCGCTGAACCCCCGAACGGAAGGCGTTGATCACCATGCGTACCAACACCATGCTGCGCAACACCGTCCTGACCGCTGCCGGTATCGCCGCCACCGCCGGTGGGATCGCCGGCCCCGCGATCGCCGCGCACGCCGCCCCCGCCAACAAGACCCAGGTCAGCACCGACCGCAAGGGCCACGGCGAGCGGGAGCTGGACGTCCGCTACGAGGCCCAGCCCAACTTCTACTACTGCGGCCCCGCCGCCGCCCGCAACGCCATCAGCGTGCTCGGCAAGAACATCGACGTCGACGCCATGGCCAAGGAGATGGGCACCACCGAGAACGGCACCAACAGCATCAACGACATCACCCCCGTCCTGAACAAGGAGACCGGCAAGACCTACCGGTCGGTGGAGATCAAGGACGGCAAGGCCGACGACAAGCAGACCGACACCCTGCGCTCCGACATCGTCCGCACCGTCGACGACGGCCGCGCCGTGGTCGCTAACATCGCCGGCACCGCCACCGACACCGACGGCAACACCCACTCCTTCGAAGGCGGCCACTACATCAGCGTCGTCGGCTACCAGGACAACGGCAAGACCGTCACCATCGCCGACAGCGCCAACCCGAACACCGCCTCCTACCGCATCAGCGTCGACAACCTCGCCGACTGGATCGCCACCCGCGGCTACAGCGCCTCCTGACCGGCCATCCGCTGACAGGAGCGAGCACGAAGGGCCGGCCCCCACAAGGGGCCGGCCCTTCGTCGTGTCTCAGGACTCGGTGAGCACGGCGAGGATCCCCTCGCCGTACTTGGTCAGCTTGTTGTCGCCGACGCCGCTGATCCGGGACAGCTCGGCAAGCGAGGTCGGCGCCTCGGTGGCGATCTGCCGCAGGGTGGCGTCGTGGAAGACCACGTACGCCGGGACGCCCTGTTCCTTGGCGGTGGCCGCCCGCCAGGCGCGGAGCCGCTCGAACACCGGGACGGCGGCCGGGGCGAGGTCGGCCACCACGGTGGCCGAGCCCCGCGGCTTGGCGGACCGGCCGGACGCGGGCCGTTCCGGCTCCCGCCGCATGGTGACGGTCCGCCGGCGGCCCAGCACCTCGGCGCTCGCCTCGGTCAGGGCCAGCGTGCCGTAGTCGCCCTCGACGGCGAGCAGGCCCTCGGCGAGCAGTTGCCGCACCACGCCCCGCCACTCGGTCTCGCGCAGGTCGCTGCCGATGCCGAAGGTGCTCAGCGAGTCGTGACCGTGCTGGTCGATCTTGTCGGTGTGCCTGCCGAGCAGGATGTCCACGCAGTGCCCGGCGCCGAACCGCTGGTTGCGTTCGCGGTCGAGGCGGTAGACGGTGGAGAGCAGTTTCTGCGCGGCGACCGTGCCGTCCCAGGACTCCGGCGGCTCCAGGCAGGTGTCGCAGTTGCCGCAGTTGGCGGTGCCGCCCTCGCCGAAGTATTCGAGGAGTTGCGCGCGGCGGCAGCGGACCGTCTCGCAGAGCGCCAGCATGGCGTCGAGGTGGGCGGCCAGGTTGCGCCGGTGGGCCAGGTCGCCCTCCGACGTCTCGATCATCTTGCGCTGCTGCACCACGTCCTGGAGCCCGTACGCCAGCCAGGCCGTCGACGGCAGCCCGTCCCGCCCGGCGCGCCCGGTCTCCTGGTAGTAGCCCTCGACCGACTTGGGCAGGTCGAGGTGGGCGACGAAGCGGACGTCGGGCTTGTCGATGCCCATGCCGAAGGCGATGGTGGCGACCATGACGAGCCCGTCCTCGCGCAGGAAGCGCTGCTGGTTGGCGGCTCGGGTCGCGGCGTCCAGCCCGGCGTGGTAGGGCAGCGCCGGGATGCCGTTGGCGACCAGGAACTCGGCGGTCTTCTCCACGGAGGCGCGGGAGAGGCAGTAGACGATGCCGGCGTCGCCCGGGTGCTCGTCGCGCAGCAGGGCGAGCAGTTGCTTGCGCGGCTCCCGCTTGGGCACGATCCGGTACTGGATGTTGGGCCGGTCGAAGCTGGCCACGAAGTGCCGGGCGTCGGTGAGCTTGAGCCGGGTGGCGATCTCCGTGCGGGTGGCCGCGGTGGCGGTCGCGGTCAGCGCGATCCGCGGCACCCCGGGCCAGCGCTCGTGCAGCATCGACAGGTTGAGGTAGTCGGGGCGGAAGTCGTGCCCCCACTGCGAGACGCAGTGCGCCTCGTCGATCGCGAAGAGCGCGATCCGCCCGCGTTCCAGCAGCGCGACCGTGGAGCGCGTCGCCAGCCCCTCCGGGGCGAGGTAGAGCAGGTCCAGCTCGCCGGCGAGGAACGCCGCCTCGACCCGCCGCCGCTCGGTCAGGTCCTGGGTCGAGTTGAGGAACCCGGCCCGGACGCCGACCGCGGTGAGCGCGTCGACCTGGTCCTGCATGAGCGCGATCAACGGCGAGACGACCACCGCCACGCCGTCGCGGACCAGCGCCGGGATCTGGTAGCAGAGCGACTTGCCGCCCCCGGTCGGCATCAGCACCAGCGCGTCGCCGCCGGCCACCACGTGCTCGACGACCTCGTGCTGGAAGCCGCGGAAGGCGTCGTAGCCGAACACCCGGCGGAGCACCCGCAGGGCGTCCTCGGTCCGCTCATCGGTGGGGGAGACCATCCGCGCAGTCTACGAGCGCCCGCCGACAGCGCCCCGCCCCGAAGGGGCGCGTGGCGGGAACCGGGACCTCCGCGGAGGGGCAACCGGACCTCGACAAAACGGACAAGCACCTGTTCCGGTCGTCACCCCGTGGAATCCCGGGCGGGGTCGCAGCCGTTAGAGTCGCTGACTGACCATGCGCGGCCGACCGGCCGCGGCGCCACGGCTGGGGGTAGCGGGTGAGCGAGGCGCGGACGGCGGGAGACCTGGTGCCGACCAACGCGGAGACAGCTCTCGGGCGGCCGGCGCCGGCCGAGGCGGACACCACCCTCGTGGTGGTGACCGGCCTGTCCGGCGGTGGCCGCAGCACGGTGGCCCGGGCGCTGGAGAACGTCGGCTACTACGTGGTGGACAACCTGCCCCAGGCGCTCATGCTGGACATGGCCGAGCTGGCGTTCAAGGCCGGCGGCGCGGCCCGGCGCACGGCCATGGTGCTGGACGTCCGCTCGCGGGCCTTCTCCACCGACCTGGCCGGGGCGATCCGGGAGCTGCGCGAGCGCGGCTTCCAGCCCCGGGTGGTCTTCGTCGACGCCGACGACGAGGTGCTGATCCGCCGCTTCGAGAGCGTGCGCCGCTCGCACCCGTTGCAGGGCGACGGGCGGCTGGCCGACGGGATCGCCGTGGAGCGGGCCCTGCTGGAGGAGGCCCGCGACCAGGCCGACGTGATCATCGACACCAGCCACCTCAACGTGAACCAGCTCCGGCGCCGGGTCGAGGAGCTGTTCGGCGGGGAGGACTCCCGCCGGCTGCGGATCACCGTGCTCTCCTTCGGCTTCAAGTACGGCCTCCCGCCGGACGCCGACTTCGTGATGGACGCCCGGTTCCTGCCGAACCCGTACTGGGTGCCGGAGCTGCGCGAGCACACCGGGCGCGAGGAGGCGGTCAGCGCGTACGTGCTGGGCCAGGAGGGCGCGGACGCCTTCGTGGCCGGGTACGCGGACCTGGTCAACGCCACCACCGCCGGTTTCGAGCGGGAGGGCAAGCGCTACCTGACCGTGGCCGTCGGCTGCACCGGGGGCAAGCACCGGAGCGTGGCGATCGCCGAGGAGCTGGCCGCCCGGCTGCGCCGCTCCGGCATCGCCGCCAACGCCCAGCACCGGGACCTGGGGCGGGAATGACCCCGACCAGGGTGGTCGCCTTCGGCGGCGGGCACGGGCTGTCGGCGTCGCTGCGGGCGCTGCGGCACTGCGTACCCGGACTGGACCTGGACATCACCGCGGTGGTCACCGTCGGCGACGATGGCGGCTCCAGCGGGCGGCTGCGCGCGGAGCGCGGCGGCCTGCCCCCGGGCGACCTGCGGCAGGCGCTCGTCGCCCTGGCCGGCGACCACCCGGCCACCCGGCGCAGCGCGGCGCTCTTCCAGCACCGCTTCGCCGCGGTGGCGGAGCGGAGCGGGGGAGGAGCCGATCCGCTCGCCGGCCACGCGGTCGGCAACCTGCTGCTGCACGGGCTGACCGAGCTGCTCGGCGACCCGGTGGTCGCGCTCGACCACGCCGGCGCGATGCTCGGCGCGGTCGGCCGGGTGCTGCCCATGTCCCGGCAGCCGGTCGGCATCGAGGCCCGGGTACGCGGCGCCGACCCCGACCGCCCCGACGAGGTCCGCACGGTGCGCGGCCAGCACCAGGTGGCGGTCACCTCCGGCACCGTCGAGTCGCTGCGGCTGACCCCGGCGGCGCCGGCCGCCTGCGCGGAGGCGGTGACCGCGGTGCGCGCGGCCGACTGGCTGATCTTCGGGCCGGGCAGCTGGTACACCAGCGTGCTGCCGCACCTTCTGGTGCCGGGCCTGGCCGATGCGATCGTCTCCAGCCCGGCGCGTCGGCTGGTGACCCTCAACCTCGTGGCGGAGAAGGAGACCCTCGGGCTCTCCCTTCCCGACCATCTGGACACCCTCCGGCGCTATCTGCCTGAGTTGAAGGTGGACATGGTGTTGGCCGACTCCAAGGCGGTGGGTGATCCCGTGGCGGTGGAACGTGCGGCAGAATCGCTGGGTGCCCGGCTGGTCCTCGCGCCCGTCGCCGTCACCGACGGCACGCCCCGTCATGATCCGGCCGCCCTGGGCGCCGCGCTGGTGCCTGTCCTGGGCGCCGATCGTTAGACACGTACGTAATCACCGGCGACACGCCGGAACCGGTCCGTGAGGGGGCGCGCAACATGGCGATGACGGCTGCGGTCAAGGACGAGCTGAGTCGGGTCGACGTGCCCAAGCCCTGCTGCCGGCGGGCGGAGATGGCCGCCCTGCTCCGGTTCGCGGGCGGGCTGCACATCGTGTCGGGTCGCGTCGTGGTCGAGGCGGAGCTGGACACCGGCGCGGTGGCCCGGCGGCTTCGCCGGGAGATCGCCGAGGTCTACGGCTACCCGAGCGAGATCCACGTGCTCGCCTCCGGCGGCCTGCGCAAGGGCAGCCACTTCATCGTGCGGGTGGTCAAGGACGGCGAGGCCCTCGCCCGGCAGACCGGCCTGCTGGACGTCCGGGGCCGCCCGGTGCGTGGCCTGCCGCCGCACGTCGTGGCCGCCAACGTCTGCTGCGCGGTCTCCGCCTGGCGGGGCGCGTTCATGGCGCACGGCTCGCTGACCGAGCCGGGCCGCTCCAGCGCCCTGGAGATCACCTGCCCGGGTCCGGAGTCCGCGCTGGCCCTGGTGGGCGCGGCCCGCCGGATCGGCATCACCGCCAAGAACCGCGAGGTGCGCGGGGTGGACCGGGTGGTGGTCAAGGACGGCGACGCGATCGCCGCGCTGCTCACCCGCATCGGCGCCCACTCCAGTGTGCTCGCCTGGGAGGAGCGGCGGGTGCGCCGCGAGGTCCGGGCCACCGCGAACCGCCTGGCCAACTTCGACGACGCCAACCTGCGCCGCTCGGCCCGCGCCGCGGTGGCCGCCGCCGCCCGGGTCACCCGGGCGCTGGAGATCCTCGCCGAGGACGCCCCCAACCACCTGACCTCGGCGGGACGGCTGCGGCTGGAGCACCGGCAGGCCTCGCTGGAGGAACTCGGCGCGTTGGCCGACCCGCCGCTGACCAAGGACGCCATCGCCGGCCGGATCCGCCGGCTGCTCGCGCTGGCCGACAAGCGGGCCCGCGACCTGGGCATCCCTGATACCGAAGCGGCCGTCACGCCCGACATGCTCGTGGTCTGATAGGACCAGTGAGGCGTCGAGCTGCGAGGGGGATCACCACCCGCCGCAGCGCGGCGGCGCGCGCTCGGATAAGGTCGCTGCGTACGGCAAGGGGGCCGGCAAAGGCACCCCTAGCCGTGCTCACCGCCTCGGGCGGTCTGGTCTCCTGGGACCGCGGCGGGGTGGCCGAGATGAACCGTCAACGGCCGGCTCCACCGGTCGGCGAACAATCTCCGCCGGCCGGGTCTGACGCCGGCGGACCAGAACGCGAGGAGATGGGACCTGTGACCATCCGGGTTGGCATCAACGGCTTCGGCCGGATCGGCCGCAACTTCTTCCGGGCAGTGCTGGCGTCCGGCGCTGACATCGAGGTCGTGGCGGTCAACGACCTGACCGACAACGCGACGCTCGCCCACCTTGTCAAGTACGACAGCATCCTGGGCCGCCTGCCGCACGAGGTGAAGGCGAGCGCCGACGAGATCACCGTGGGCGGCAAGGCCATCCGGGTGTTCGAGGAGAAGGACCCCGGCAAGCTGCCCTGGGGTGAGGTCGGCGTCGACGTCGTCATCGAGTCCACCGGGTTCTTCACCGACGCCACCAAGGCGAAGGCGCACATCGACGGCGGGGCCAAGAAGGTCATCATCTCCGCTCCGGCGAAGAACGAGGACGTCACCGTGGTCATGGGCGTCAACCAGGACCAGTACGACCCGGCCAAGCACAACATCATCTCGAACGCGTCCTGCACCACCAACTGCCTCGCCCCGATGGCGAAGGTCCTGCAGGACACGTTCGGCATCACCAAGGGTCTGATGACCACCATCCACGCGTACACGCAGGACCAGAACCTGCAGGACGCGCCGCACAAGGACCTGCGCCGGGCCCGTGCCGCCGCGCTGAACATCGTGCCGACCTCCACCGGCGCCGCGAAGGCGATCGGCCTGGTGCTGCCGGAGCTGAAGGGCAAGCTCGACGGGTACGCGCTGCGGGTGCCGATCCCGACCGGCTCGGCCACCGACCTGACCGTCGAGGTCGGCCGGGAGACCACCGTGGACGAGGTCAACGCCGCACTGAAGGCCGCCGCCGAGGGCCCGCTGCGGGGCATCCTCACCTACAACGAGGACCCGATCGTCTCCGCCGACATCGTCACCGACCCGTCGTCCTGCATCTTCGACGCGCCGCTGACCAAGGTGATCGGCAACCAGGTCAAGGTCGTCGGCTGGTACGACAACGAGTGGGGCTACTCGAACCGCCTCGTCGACCTCGTGAAGCTGGTGGGCAGCTCCCTGTGAGTGCGAGGAGTGAGCTTGCGAGCCCCGCAGTCACGAACGGAGGGCTAGCTCTGTGAGCATCCGCAACCTCGACGACCTGCTCGCCGAGGGGGTGTCGGGTCGGCGCGTGCTGGTGCGCGCCGACCTGAACGTCCCGCTCGACAAGCAGAGCGGTGAGATCACCGACGACGGCCGCATCCGCGCCGTGCTGCCGACCCTCAGCGCGCTGGTCCAGGCCGGCGCCAAGGTGGTCGTCTGCTCGCACCTGGGCCGCCCGAAGGGCGCGCCGGACCCGCAGTTCAGCCTCCGCCCGGTCGCCGGGCGGCTCGGTGAGCTGCTCGGCGCGCCGGTGCACTTCGCCGAGGACACCGTCGGCGACCCGGCCCGCTCCACCGTGGAGGGACTGGCCGACGGCCAGGTGGCCCTGCTGGAGAACCTGCGCTTCAACAAGGGTGAGACCAGCAAGGACGACGCCGAGCGGGGCGCCTTCGCCGACCAGCTCGCCGCCTTCGGCGACGCGTACGTCGACGACGCCTTCGGCGCCGTGCACCGCAAGCACGCCAGCGTCCACGACGTGCCGGCCCGGCTGCCGCACGTGGCCGGCCGCCTCGTGCTGCGCGAGGTGGAGGTGCTCGGCAAGCTGACCGGCGACCCGGAGCGGCCGTACGTGGTGGTGCTGGGCGGCTCCAAGGTCTCCGACAAGCTGGCCGTGATCGAGGCCCTGCTGCCGAAGGTCGACCGACTGCTCATCGGCGGTGGCATGTGCTTCACCTTCCTCAAGGCCCAGGGCCACGAGGTGGGCACGTCGCTGCTCGAGAAGGAGATGGTCGAGACCTGCGGCAACCTCCTGGAGCGCTCCGGGGGCAAGATCATGCTGCCGGTCGACGTGGTGGCGGCGGACGCGTTCGCGCCGGACGCCGCGCACGACGTGGTGCCCGCCGACGGCATCCCGAGCCACCGCCTGGGCCTGGACATCGGCCCGGAGACGGTGGCCGGCTTCGCCGCCGCGCTGTCGCAGGCGAAGACCATCTTCTGGAACGGCCCCATGGGCGTGTTCGAGATGGCCGCCTTCGCGGCCGGCACCCGGGGCGTCGCCGAGGCGATCACCAAGGCCGACGCGTTCAGCGTGGTCGGTGGCGGTGACTCCGCCGCCGCGGTGCGGGCGCTCGGGCTGGACGAGTCGTCCTTCGGCCACATCTCCACGGGCGGCGGCGCCTCCCTGGAATACCTCGAGGGCAAGACCCTCCCCGGCATCGCGGCCCTGGAGAACTGAATGGCGAGCACCACCCGCCGGCCGCTGATGGCCGGCAACTGGAAGATGAACCTGAACCACCTCGAGGCGAACCTGCTGGTGCAGAAGCTGGCCGCGAGCCTCAACGAGAAGCAGCTCACCGAGGTCGAGACGGTGGTCCTGCCGCCCTTCACCGACCTGCGCACCGTGCAGACCGCGGTGGACGGCGACAAGCTGCTGATCGGCTACGGCGCGCAGGACCTGTCGCCGTACCAGTCGGGCGCGTACACCGGGGACATCGCCGGGCCGATGCTCGCCAAGCTGGGCTGCACCTACGTGGTGGTCGGCCACTCCGAGCGGCGGCAGTACCACCACGAGGACGACGCGCTGGTCAATGCCAAGGTGGCCGCCGCGCTGGCGAACGGGCTCACCCCGATCCTCTGCATCGGCGAGGGGCTGGAGATCCGCGAGCAGCTCAGGCACGTGCCGCACTGCTGCGACCAGCTCGACGGCGCGCTGCGGGGGCTCACCCCGGAGCAGGTCACCAAGGTCGTCGTGGCGTACGAGCCGGTCTGGGCGATCGGCACCGGCAAGACGGCGACCCCGGACGACGCCCAGGAGGTCTGCGGCGAGGTGCGCAAGCGCCTCGTGGAGACCTTCGGCCAGGGCACCGCGGACCAGGTCCGGATCCTCTACGGCGGGTCGGTGAAGTCGTCGAACGTCGCCGCGATCATGGCCCAGCCGGACGTGGACGGGGCCCTGGTCGGCGGCGCCAGCCTGGACGCCGAGGAATTCGCGCAGATCTGCCGGTTCCCGGAGCACATCGCCCGCTGATCGCTCGCTATCCTTGACGCTGCCCGCCCACCGGTCGGTGCCGCCGTGCCCGACAGGACCGGGCAGTGTTCGCAACGAGAGGACTGACCCCCGCCATGCCGATCTGGTTCGCCTACACGATGATCGTGTTGCTGGTCATCACGAGCATCCTGCTCACCCTGCTGATCCTCCTGCACCGTGGTAAGGGTGGCGGGTTGTCGAGCATGTTCGGCGGCGGCGTCAGCTCCAGCCTGGCCGGCTCCTCGGTGGCCGAGAAGAACCTCGACCGCTACACGGTTCTGGTCGGGATCATCTGGTTCGCGTGCATCGTCGGGATCGGGCTCTGGCTCCGGCTCCAGATGGGCAGCGGCGCCTGAGCGGCGCTCCGAGTCGTACAATCTGCGCGCGGTCCGTCACGGACCGCGCGCAGTTTGTTTCTCCACGCGTCGCCCGCCGCCCAGGCGGCGGTCCCCTCCGACGACAGGAGCGAGCAGCCGTGTCCAGTGGCAACGTCATCCGCGGCACCCGGATCGGGTCCGCCCCCGAGCGCTTCGACCAGCGCGTCGAGCCGGCGCCCCGCCGGCCGGTCACCTACTGGTGTGTCAACGCCCACCGCGTCCAGTTCCTCATCGCCGCCGAGGCGGAGGCCCCGGAGACCTGGGACTGCCCGCGCTGCGGCGAGCCGGCCGGCCCCGACCCGGGCAACCCGCCCGGCCGGGCCCGGGCCGAGCCCTACAAGACCCACCTGGCTTACGTGCAGGAGCGGCGCACCCCGGAGCAGGGCGAGGCGCTGCTCGCGGAGGCCCTGGAGACGCTGCGCCGGCGGCGCGGGCGGGCCTGAACACGCGGGAGCCCCGACCCGCCCGGGCCGGGGCTCCGCCGTCGTTCAGCGCAGGCTGCGCAGGCGGGGCGGCACGTCGGCCGCCGCCGCCCGGTCCAGCAGCCAGAGGGTACGGGACACCCCGCGCACCCCGGCCGCCGGCAGCTGCACCGGCCCGGCCCCGGCGAGGGCCATCCCCACCGCCCGCGCCTTGTCCGCCCCGGCGGCCACCAGCCAGACCTCCTCGGCCGTGTTGATCGCCGGCAGGGTCAGCGTGGTCCGCACGGGTGGCGGCTTGGGGCTGCCGCGCACCGCGCTGACCGGGCGGTTGTCATGGTGCACCGGGTGCTCGGGGAAGACCGAGGCCACGTGCCCGTCCTCGCCGACACCGAGCATCAGCACGTCGAAGTGGGGGAGGGCGGCGGTCCCCGGCCGGGCGGCCCGGGCCAGCTCCTGCGCGTACCCGGCGGCGGCCGCCTCCGGGTCGTTGCCGGCCGGCCCGTCCGAGGCCGGCATCGGGTGGATGCGGGCCGGGTCCAGCGGGACCACGTCCAGCAGCGCCGCACGGGCCTGGGTCTCGTTGCGCTCCGGGTCACCGGCGGGCAGGAACCGCTCGTCGCCCCACCAGACGTCGACCCGGGACCAGTCGACGGCGTCGCGGGCCGGCAGCTGGGCCACCGCCCGGTAGACCGCCGCGGCGATCCGCCCGCCGGTCAGCACCACCGACGCCTGGCCCCGCTCGGCCTGCGCGTCGAGCAGCTTCACCACCAGCCGGGCCGCCACCGCCTGCGCCAGCAGGTCGGGGTCGGCGTGTACGGCGACACTCGCCTCACTCATCCATCGCGCCTTCGTGTTCCGACCGCCCCACGGCGGTCACCTGTGCTGTCCGACCGCCGAGCGGTCCGTGCGCTCGACTCACTCGTTGGCGGTCGCGCCGGCGTGCGCGGTGACCCCGGCCTCGGCCCGCTGGGCGGTCGCCGGATCCTTCCACACGTGCACCCGCTGGGCGGGCCGCTGGTCGAGCCCCGTCAGCCCGGCGGTCGCGCCGAGCGTCTCGGCGTAGACCTGGTCGGCGTCGAGCCGGCGTAGCTCCTCGGCCAGCTCGTCGCCGAGCGGCCGGCGGACCAGCGGCAGCGTCCGGTCCTCCTGCCCGGTACGCCGGAAGATGGCCACGCTGTCGTCCCGGGTCAGCGTCAGCCGGTCGCCGTTGGCGCAGCGCAGCTGCACCTCGCGCATCCGGGGGAACTCGCCGGTGTGCTCCCACACCGGGTCGATGCCGAGCCGGGCGGCCAGCCAGCCGCGCATGAGCGCCGCCGTCGGGTCGGTCCGCGGCGCCACCACGGTCGCCTCGGTGACCCGGGCCTGGGTGGTGTCGAACGCCCCGGCGACCAGGGTGCGCCACGGGGTGATCCGGGTCCAGGCCAGGTCGGTGTCGCCCGGGGCGTAGTCTGCGGCCCGCTGCCGCAGCGCGGCGATCGGGTCGGCGGCCTGCGCCGAGTCGGTGATCCGCCGGTCGGCCACCACGCCGAGGAAGTCGGTGGCGATCTCCTCCGGCGGCTCGCCGTGCCACCAGGTCACCACCGGCACGTCCGGCACCAGCAGCGGCATGACCACCGACTCGGCGTGCAGCGCGAGCCGGCCGTACATCCGGGTCACCACGGCCTCGCACGGGCCGAGCCGGCCGCCGACGACGATCTCCGCGTCCAGCCGGTTGCGCTCCCGTTCGACGTCGGAGCGGACCACCACGAGCAGCCGGCACGGGTGGGCGGCGGCCGCGATGGTCGCCGCCGCCTCGGCCTCCCGGACCCGCTTCTCGTCGACCACCACGATCAGCGTGAGCGCCATGCCGCTGGCCACCCCGCCCGCGCTGCGCCGCTCGGCGGCGAGCGCCTTGACCACCTCGTTGCCGGTGGTGTCCCACAAGCCGATCAACGGAACCTCCTGGTTCGCTCGCAGTGCTCGCTCACGCTCTCCGCCAGGACCGGCCCTCGCGGGCCAGCATCTCGTCGGCGGCCCGGGGGCCCCACTCGCCGGCCCGGTACGGCTCCGGCTTCGTGCCCGCCCAGGCGTGCTCCAGCGGGTCCACCACCTGCCAGCTCTGCTCGACCTCGGCGGCGTCCGGGAACAGCGTCCGGTCGCCGATCAGCACGTCCAGCACGAGCCGCTCGTACGCCTCGGGGCTGGACTCGGTGAACGCCTCGCCGTACTGGAAGTCCATCGCGATGTCGCGGACCTCCATGGTGGTGCCCGGCACCTTGGAGCCGAACTTCAGCACCACGCCCTCGTCCGGCTGGACCCGGATGACGAGCTGGTTGGGGCCGAGCGACTCCATGTCGGCCTGGTCGAACGGCAGGTGCGGCGCCTTCTTGAACACGATGGCGACCTCGGTGACCCGCCGGGGCAGCCGCTTGCCGGCCCGGATGTAGAACGGCACCCCGGCCCAGCGCCGGTTCTGGATGCCGAGCTTCACCGCCACGTACGTCTCGGTGGTGGAGTCCGGCGGGACGCCCTCCTCGTCGAGGTAGCCGACGGCGCGCTCGCCACCCACCCAGCCGGGCAGGTACTGGCCGCGGACGGTGTCCTGGACGACGTCGTGCGGCACCGTGATGGCCTTGAGCACCTTGAGCTTCTCGGTGCGGATCTCGTCGGCGTCGAAGCTGGTCGGCTCCTCCATGGCCACCAGGGCGAGCAGCTGGAGCAGGTGGTTCTGGAGCACGTCCCGGGCGGTGCCGACCGAGTCGTAGAAGGCGGCCCGGCTGCCGATGCCGACGTCCTCGGCCATGGTGATCTGCACCGAGTCGACGTACTTGGAGTTCCACAGCGGCTCGAACAGGTTGTTGGCGAACCGCAGGGCCAGGATGTTCTGGACCGTCTCCTTGCCCAGGTAGTGGTCGATCCGGAACACGTCCTGCCGGGTGAAGACGTCGTCGACCAGGTCGTTGAGCGACTTCGCCGAGGGCAGGTCGTTGCCGAACGGCTTCTCCACCACCACGCGGCGCCAGCCGCCGGACTTGGCGTTGTCGGCCATGCCGGTGCGGGCGAGCTGCTTGAGCACCACGGGGAAGGCCGCCGGGGGGATGGAGAAGTAGAAGGCGGCGTTGCCGGGGATGCCGTGGGTGCCGCGCAGCTCGTCGAGGGTGGCGGCGAGGTGGTCGAAGGCGGCGTCGTCGTCGAACGAGCCGCCGACGAACTTGATGTTGCCGGCGAGCCGGGCCCAGACCTCCTCCCGCCACGGGGTGCGGGCGTGCTTCTTGGCCGCGTCGTGGGCCAGCCCCTCGAAGTCGCCGTCGCCCCAGTCCCGCCGGGCGAAGCCCAGGACCACGAAACCGGGCGGCAGCAGCCCCCGGTTCGCCAGGTCGTAGACCGCCGGCAGGAGCTTCTTGCGGGCCAGGTCGCCGGTCACGCCGAAGATCACCAGAGCGCACGGCTCCGGGATCCGTGGCAGCCGGCGGTCCTGAGGATCGCGCAGCGGGTTCCCTGCGCCGTCCTCGGTTCGCGACTGCGGGGCTCGCAGGACCGGCTCACTCCTCGCGCTCACGGTGCCTCCTCGCTCCGCCGATGTCACGTCATTCATCGTCACGTCAGTGTCCGTCCGGCCGCATCCAGTAGCTGGGCGACGCCCGCCGCCCGCTCGGTCAGGTGCAGGCGCAGCACCGGCCGCCCGCGATCGGCGAGGGCCCGCCGGTCGCCAGCGGCCTGGGCCGCCTGAAGGTCTCCGAAGGTGTACGGGCGGCCGGGCACCGGCAGGTCGTCGGTGACCGCGCCGGTCACCTGGAGGTGGCTGCCGGCCCGCGGGCCGCCCTTGTGGTACTGCCCGGTCGAGTGCAGGTGACGCGGCCCCCACCCGAAGGTGACCGGTCGCGGGGTGGCCCGCGCCAGCAGCGGGCGCAGCCCGGCCACCGCCGCGTCGGCCCACCGGTCGAGGTACGCGGACACCGCCAGGTAGCCGTCGTCGCCCAGCCCGTCGAGCAGCCAGCGCAGCGCGCCGGCCAGGTCGGCGGGGGCGCCGGCCGGGGCGTACACCTCGACGGCGCCCTCGGTGGCCGAGGGCGACTCCGCCGGCGGGCCGGCGGCGAGCAGCCGGGCGGTGTGCTCCTTGCTCCCGGCCACGTCCGGCTGGTCGAACGGGTCGACGTCGAGCACCGCGGCGGCGGCAGCGGTGGCGTACTCCCAGGTCAGGAACTGTGCGCCGAGCGGGCCGTTGACCGCCACGTCGGCGGGGCCGGGCGCGACGCCCGGGCCGAGGGCGCCGCCGTAGCTCACGGTCAGCACGCCCGGGCCGGTGGCGCCGGGTGCGTCCGGGGACTCCACCACCACCGGCAGGATGCCCCGGCCGGCCTTGCCGGTGGACTCGGCGAGCAGTTGCTCGACCCAGTCGCCCAGCCCGTCGAGCCCGGTGCCGTCGGACACCAGCGCGACGGTGGCCCGGCCGCTGGTCGCCGCCGCGCCGAGCGCCGCCCCGAGGGCCAGGCCCGGGTTGTCCCGGTCCCGGCCGAGCGCGCCGGCGAGGGCCTCGGCGTCGTCCAGCAGGTCGGCGACCGGCACGCCGGCCAGCGCCGCGGGGGTCAGCCCGAACGCGGTGAGCGCCGCGTAGCGGCCGCCGACCTCCGGGTCGGACTGGATCACCACCACGCCCATCTCGTCGGCGACCGCCTCCAGCGGCGAGCCCGGGTCGGTGACCACGACGAAGTGCCGGGCGGCCTCCGCCTCGGTCAACCCGGCGTCCAGGAACGCCTGGAGGTACGCCCGCCGGACGCTGTCGGTCTCCACCGTGTCGCCCGACTTGCTGGCGACCACCACCACGGTGCGCTCCAGCCGGTCGGCCAGGGCCGCGCGGAGCTGGCCGGGGTCGGTGGTGTCCAGCACGGTCAGCGGCCGGCCGAGGGTCCGGGCGAGCACCTCCGGGGCGAGCGAGGAGCCGCCCATGCCGGCCAGCACCACGTGGTCCAGGTCGGCCAGCTCCTCGGCCAGCTCGGCGAGCTGGGGGAGCAGTTCGCGGCTGCGCGCGTGGGTGTCCAGCCAGCCCAGCCGGGTGCGCGCCGTCGCCTCGGCGTCCGGCCCCCACAGGGTCGGGTCCTTGGCGGCGAGCCGGGCGGGGAGGTCCGCGGCGACCAGCGCGGCCCGCACGGACGCGGGTGCGGACCCGTCGACCGCGTCCGCGCCGTGCACGGCCAGCCCGGCGGCGATGTCCGCCCGGCCGGCCAGCAGGTCGCTCACCTCACCACCCCGTCCTCGTGGCGTGCCCGGTCCCGGGACGCGTGGCGTGGCGCGTCCCGAGGCGCCGCCCCGGGACGCGTCCGGCGCCGTCCGTCACGCGTTGCCCCCGGCCTGTTCGGCGGCCTGCGCGTTGCCCTTCGCGGCCCGGTTGGGCTGCCCGGTGCCCTTGCCCGCCTCGGCGAGGGACTTCTTGACCCCGTCGAGCAGCTCGAGCCAGCTCGCCTCGAACTTCTCCACGCCCTCCCGCTCGAGGGTGTCGATCACGTCGGCCATGTCCACGCCGACCGCCTCCAGGTCGGTGAACACCTTGCGGGCCGCGTCGTACGAGCCGGTGATGGTGTCCTTGCGGGTCTCACCGTGGTCGGCGTAGGCGTGGATGACCGCCTCCGGCATGGTGTTGACCGTGCCGGGCGCGATCAGCTCCTCGACGTAGATGACGTCCCGGTAGTCCGGGTTCTTGGTCGAGGTGGAGGCCCACAGCGGGCGCTGCGGGTGGGCGCCCGCGTCGGCCAGCTTCTTCCACCGGTCGGAGCCGAAGACCTCGCTGTACCGCTCGTACGCCAGCTGGGCGTTGGCGACGGCCGCCTTGCCGCGCAGCGCCTTGGCCTCGTCGGAGCCGAGCTTGTCCAGCCGCTTGTCCACCTCGGTGTCGACCCGGGAGACGAAGAACGAGGCGACCGAGCCGATCTTCGACAGGTCGTGCCCGTTCGCCTTCGCCTGCTCCAGACCGGCCAGGAACGCCTCCATGACCTGCGAGTACCGGTCCAGGCCGAAGATCAGCGTGACGTTCACGCTGATCCCCTCGGCCAGGGTCGCGGTGATCGCCGGCAGGCCCGCCTCGGTGGCGGGGATCTTGATGAACAGGTTCGGCCGGTCGACCAGCCACCAGAGCGCCTTGGCCTCGGCGACGGTCCGGTCGGACTCGTGGGCCAGCCGCGGGTCGACCTCGATCGACACCCGGCCGTCCACCCCGGCGCTCTTGTCGTACGACGGGCGCATCACGTCGCAGGCCCACCGCACGTCGTACGTGGTGAGCATGCGGACCGCCTCTTCGAACTCCAGGCCGCGGGTGGCGAGGTCACGCAGCTGCCAGTTGTACTCGTCGGCGTCGCTCAGCGCCTTCGCGAAGATCGTCGGGTTGGTGGTCACACCGGCCACGTGCTGCTCCCGGCGGAGCTTGTCCAGCCCGCCGGAGCTGAGTCGCACCCGGGAAAGATCGTCGAGCCAGATCGCCACACCAGCGGCCTGGAGCTCGCTCAGCCTGTCCGTCATGCCGTCCCGCTCCCCTCAGTTGCCGGTCGTGAAACCGGTGATGTCGCCCACCCGGGTCAGCGCCGCGTGCGCGGCGGCCACGATCCGGTCGGGGGTGAACCCGAACTGCTCGAAGAGCACGGAGTGCGGCGCGCTCGCCCCGTAGTGCTCCAGGCTCACGCTCTCGCCGCTGTCGCCGACGATCGCCCGCCAGGACATGCCGATGCCCGCCTCCACGCTCACCCGTGCCTTTACCCCGCGCGGCAGGACCGACTCCCGGTACGCCTCGTCCTGCGCGAAGAACCATTCCTGGCAGGGCATGGAGACGACCCGGGTGGGGGTGCCGTCGGCCTCCAGCCGCTCCCGGGCGGTGAGGCAGAGCTGCACCTCGGAGCCGGTGCCCACGATGATCACCTGCGGCTTGCCGCCGGACGCCTCGGCCAGCACGTAGCCGCCCTTCGCGGTGCCCTCGGCGCCGGCCAGGTCGGTGCGGTCGAGGGTCGGCAGCGCCTGCCGGCTGAGCGCCAGCGCGGTGGGCCGGTCGGTGTGCTCCAGGGCCTGCCGCCAGGCCCAGGCGGTCTCGTTGGCGTCGGCCGGGCGGACCACGTCCAGGCCGGGGATGGCGCGCAGCGCGGTCAGGTGCTCCACCGGCTGGTGGGTGGGGCCGTCCTCGCCGAGGCCGATCGAGTCGTGCGTCCAGACGTAGACCACCGGGAGCTTCATCAGCGCGGCGAGCCGGACGGAGGGGCGCATGTAGTCGCTGAACACCAGGAACGTGCCGCCGTACGGGCGGGTGCCGCCGTGCAGGGCGATGCCGTTGAGGATCGCGCCCATGGCGTGCTCGCGGATGCCGAAGTGCAGGGTGCGGCCGTACTCGTCGCCCGGGAAGTCCTTGGTGGCGTGCTCGGCCGGGACGAAGGACGGCTCGCCCTTCATGGTCGTGTTGTTGCTCTCCGCGAGGTCGGCGGAGCCGCCCCACAGCTCGGGCAGCACCGGGGCGAGGGCCTCCAGGACCTTGCCGGAGGCGGCCCGGGTGGCCACGCCCTTGGCGTCGGCCGGGAAGGTCGGCAGCGCGTCGGTCCAGCCCGTCGGCAGGGTGCGGGTCGACATCCGCTCCCACAGCGCCTTGCGCTCCGGGTTGGCCTTCGCCCACGCGTCGAACGTGGTGGTCCACGCCGCCTGCGCCTCGGCGCCCCGATCCATGACCTGGCGGGCGTGCTTGAGCACCTCGTCGTCGACCTCGAAGGTGCGCTCCGGGTCGAAGCCGAGGATCCGCTTGGTGGCCTTCACCTCGTCGCCGCCGAGCGCCGAGCCGTGGATCTTGCCGGTGTTCTGCTTGTTCGGGGCGGGCCAGCCGATGATGGTGCGCAGCGCGATGAAGGAGGGACGGGCGGTCTCCGCCCGGGCGGCCAGCAGCGCCTCGTAGAGGGCTTCCACGTCCTCGTGGTAGTCGCCCTGGTCGGCGTCGCCGCGGCGCCAGTCGACCGTCTGGACGTGCCAGCCGTACGCCTCGTAGCGGGCGGCCACGTCCTCGCTCTTGGCGATCCGGGTGTCGTCCTCGATCGAGATCTCGTTGTCGTCGTAGATCACGCAGAGGTTGCCGAGCTGCTGGTGGCCGGCGAGGGAGCTCACCTCGTGGCTGATGCCCTCCTCGATGTCACCGTCCGAGGCGATGCACCAGATGTCGTGGCGGAACGGGGAGTCGGCGCGGTCCGGCTCCGGGTCGAACAGGCCGCGCTCGCGGCGCGCCGCCATCGCCATGCCGACCGCGTTGCCGAGGCCCTGGCCGAGGGGGCCGGTGGTGGTCTCCACGCCCGGGGTGTGGCCGTGCTCCGGGTGGCCCGGGGTGAGCGAGTCCCACTGGCGCAGCGCCTTGAGGTCGTCCAGGGCCAGCGGGTAGCCGGAGAGGAAGAGCTGGATGTAGAGGGTCAGGCTGGAGTGCCCGGCGGACAGCACGAACCGGTCCCGGCCGGGCCAGTTCGGGTCGGCCGGGTTGTGGCGCATGACCCGGTTGAAGAGCAGGTACGCCGCCGGGGCGAGGCTCATGGCCGTGCCCGGGTGGCCGTTGCCGGATTTCTCCACGGCGTCCATGGCCAGCACGCGGACCGTGTCGACGGCCCTGCGGTCGAGGTCGGACCAGTTGAGAGCGGGAAGCTCGGGTCGGTTGGCAGCCACGATGGTTGTGCTCCTCGGCAGATGGGCGGAACCCTCACTGATGACCCTATCGAGCGGCCCTAAACGTCCGCCCGGGGATCTCTGCATGCTCTTCTGTACGTGTCCGACGGGATCGGTCGTTCACCTCGGGATGTGACGGCCCGCACCGTTGCCGGGTCTCCGGGGCAGCCAAAACGACGACGCGTAGTGTGTGGGGCGGTGTGTGGACCCCGAGGGGTCCGGGCCGACCCCGACCTCCCCTGCCGAAGCCGGAAGGTGGCAATCCGTGAGCATGATCACCGAGCGCCCCGTCAGCGACTCTGCCGGGCAGCCGCCGGTGCGCACGGTGACGGAGGTGTCGGCGACCGGTCGGCGGGACGTACGGGCCGTGGTGGCCGCGTACGTGGCGCTCACCAAGCCCCGGATCGTCGAGCTGCTGCTGGTCACCACCGTGCCGGCGATGATGCTGGCCGACGGCGGCCTGCCGTCGCTCTGGCTGGTGGCCGTGGTGCTGGTCGGCGGCTCGCTCGCCGCCGGCGCGGCCAGCGTGCTCAACTGCTACATCGACCGGGACATCGACCAGTTGATGCGGCGCACCAAGCGCCGGCCGCTGCCGGCGCACACCGTGTCGCCGCGCAGCGCGCTGGTCTTCGGCCTGGTCCTCGCCGCGGTCTCGGTGGCGCTGATGGCCGTCACCACCAACTGGCTGGCGGCCGGGCTGACACTGGCCGCGATCGCCTACTACGACCTGGTCTACACGCTCTGGCTGAAGCGCACCACGGCCGCCAACACCTTCTGGGGCGGCGCCTGCGGGGCCGCGCCGGTGCTGATCGGCTGGGCGGCGGTCACCGGCTCCCTCGCTCCGGCCGCGTGGGGCCTGTTCGCGGTGGTGTTCTTCTGGCAGATGCCGCACTTCTACGCGTTGGCCATCAAGTACAAGGCCGACTACGCCCGGGCCGGCATCCCGATGCTGCCGGTGGTGGCCTCGGTCCGCCGGGTCAACGCGGAGATCATCCTCTTCTCCTGGCTGACCCTGCTCTCGTCGCTGGCCGTGTGGCCGCTCGGGATGAGCCCCATCTACGGGGTCACCGCGCTGGTGGTCGGCGGCATCTTCGTCGTCGAGGCGCACAAGCTCTGCCGGCGGGCGGCGCGGGGTGAGGCGGTCAAGCCGATGCGGCTGTTCCACTGGTCCACCACCTACCTCACGATCCTCTTCGCGGCCGTCGCCCTCGACGCCCTGCTCTAGTGCGTGATCGGCACTGACCGGAGTGGATGCTTTCCCGCCTGTGCGGGATTTCATCAGAATTTTTTTCGGCCTGAGTCGGACGGGCTCAACCCGGACAGACTGTGACGATCTTCCCCGCCCGGTTTGCCCGTGCATAGGCGATATGTCCGGGCAAATTACCTGTGGTCTTCCTTAAACCAGTAGGTAATTGGCATCACATTCAGTTCATCGTTCTCGCACATCCGGGTGGATGTCTGCTTAGGCTTCGCGTCATGGCAGATGGTTCCGATACGACGCTCACGGCTGACAAGACCTCCGAGCAGGCCCCCAACGGCCTGGTCGCCGGCATCAAGTCGTTCGCCGCCGGACACGGCGGGGCCAAGGCGGTCATCGAGTACGTCGGCAAGCGCGGCGCACGCATCGTCCTCGTGGGTTCCGACGGGGCGTGGGCCGACCAGTTCGCCGACGGCACCGACGTCGCGCGGCAGGCCTGCGCCACCGCAGGGGTCGACGTCGAGAACGCCTGGGAGCGTGAGCTGATGGACCAGATGCGTCCGAGCAACGACCTCTGGCGGTCGATGGCCCGGCGCACGATGGCCCGTTGACATAAATTGACCAACCACCACCAGCCGACCCGGGGGGAACCCCGGGTCGCTCTCGTCACCTGCACGGCCCTGCCCGACCTCGACCCGGACGACCGGCTCGCGCTCGCCCCGCTCGCCGCCCGCGGCGTCGCCGCCGAGGCGGTGGTCTGGGACGACCCGGCCGTGGACTGGTCCGGCTACGACCTGGTCGTGCTCCGCTCGCCCTGGGACTACGCGTTGCGCCGCGACGAGTTCGTCGCCTGGGCGCGCACCGTGCCGACCCTGGTCAACCCGGCCGACGTGGTCGCCTGGAACACCGACAAGCGCTACCTGGCCGAGCTGTCCGCGGCCGGCGTGCCCACGGTGCCGACCGCCTGGGTCGAGCCGGGCGCGGACTGGCGCCCGCCCGTCGACACCGGCGAGTACGTGATCAAGCCGGCGGTCAGCGCCGGCAGCCAGGACACCGGCCGGTACGACCTGGCCGACCCGGAGCACCGGGAGCTGGCCGTGGCGCACGTCCGGCGGCTCTCCGCCGCCGGCCGGGTCACCATGGTGCAGCCGTACCTCCGCGGGGTGGACAGCGACGGGGAGACCGCGCTGCTCTTCCTGGCCGGGCCCGACGGCCTGGCGTTCAGCCACGCGATCCGCAAGGGGCCGATGCTGACCGGCCCCGACCGCGGCGTGGCCGAGCTCTACAAGGAGGAGCGGATCGACGCCCGGACGGCCACCCCGGAGCAGCTCGACACGGCGGAGAAGACCCTGGCGGTCGTGCCCGGCGGCACCGACCGGCTGCTCTACGCCCGGGTGGACGTCATCCCCGGCCCGGACGGGGCGCCCGTCCTGGTCGAGCTGGAGCTGACCGAGCCGAGCCTCTTCGTCGGGCACGCCGACGGCGCCCCGGACCGGCTCGCCGAGGCGGTCACCACCCACCTGGCCCGGCGGTCCTGACCCGCGCTCCGGCCCGCGCCCGAGCGGGCCGGAGCCGGTGTCACTCCCCGTCGTGGTGGTTGCGGTCCCAGCGGCCGCCGATCGGCGGGGTGTCCAGCCGTACGGCGGCCTCGTTCCCGGCGAAGTCGTTGTCCTCCACCCGGCACGAGACGCAACTGCCCGCGCCGGTGACCCAGAACCCGTAGGTCTGGGTGTGCTCGTCCCGGTGCCAGATGCGGTTGCCCCGCAGGGTGGCCGAGTCGAACGGGGCGTTGACCGCGATCCCGGCGCGCTCCGGCGGCCCGGCCGGCAGCTCGTACGGCGTGCCGGGCGCCGGGGTGGCCTCGTTCCAGCCGGTGGCGCCGTCGGGCCGCACCTCGGCCAGGGACAGCTCCGTGCCGGTGTTGTCGGCCACCACCGCGGTCCGCGAGTCGACGTGCACGACCTTGCCCCGGTGGCCGCCGGGCGGCCAGTCCGCCGCCCCGTCGGTGACCCGGCGCGGGGCGTACCGCACGGTCGCGCCGGAACCGCGGCATTCCGGCGCGGACCGGCGCCCGTTGTCCCGGATCCGGTTGCCCACCACCGCGGCGTCGATCATCGGCCGGTCGATTCGGATCCCGTCCAGCGCGTTCTCCCAGATGTCGTTGCCCTCGATCACCACGTCCGCCGCCGCGCCCCGGTACCCGTGGCCCAGGTCGTGCTCGTGGTGGCCGTAGCCGCCGTTGCGGCTGATCCGGTTGCCCCGGATCGCGTACGGGCCGGGGGTGTTGCCCATGCTGATCCCGTCGCCCACGTTGCGGTCGATCACGCAGTCGGTGAGCAGCCCGCCGCGCCCGGCGACCCCGGCCGTGCCGTTGGCCGAGACGTCGAAGCCCGCCTCCAAGTTGTTCGTCAGCGTGCAGGCCGAGACGACCAGCCCGTCGGCGCCCCAGTCGGAGATGCCGAACCGGTTGGCCTGGCTGTGGCACCCGACGATGCGGAAGCCGCGCGGCGGGGCCCAGTAGTCCTTCTGCAGCTCCAGGAAGATCCCGTTGGTCCCGTTGCCGAGGGTGGTGCAGTTGGCGATGGTGAGCCGCTCCACGTCGCCCCAGCCGCCGATGCCGACGCCGATGCCCGCGCCGCCCATCTGCTCGCCGTTGTCCAGCCGGCCGCAGCCCACCACGACCACCCCGTCGATCAGGCTGTCCTGGAGGAAGTCGCAGCCCAGACCGGTCGCCCCGGTGTGGTGGATGTACAGGTTGCGGAACACGCCGCGCACCACGTACTGGAGTCCGAGGCCCTTGGCGAGGTAGTTGTACCGGGCCATGCCGACGCCGGAACCGTCGATCTCGAAGTCGGCGAAGGTGCAGTCGGCGATGTGCCGGTCCCGGTCCGCGCCGTGCTGCACGGTGGTCCAGTACGCCAGCGGGACGGGATCGTCCCGGTTGCCCTCGTTGCTGAGCAGGAACCGGGTCGCCGCCGATCCCGCACCGATCAGCGAGACGCCGCTGCGCCAGACGGTGCCGGCGTCCCGGATCGAGTAGATGCCGGGCGGGCAGTAGATCACCCGCGCCCGGCCGTCGGCGTCGTACCCCTCACCCAGCCGGTCCACCAGGGCGGCCAGCGCCGGCTGGTCGTTGGTCACGCCGTCGCCGGTGAGCCCGAACTCGTGGGCGTCGCACCACAGCGGCGCGCCGGCCACCGGCGTGAGCCGCTGCGGGACGGTCGTGGCCAGGCCCTTGCGCGACACCGGCGGCTCCCCTCGGGCGGACGGTCCGTGGCCCGGACTGCTTTCCCGCTGCCGGCGAGGCATAACGCCGGTCGCGCCTCGGGGGCCGGCTACCGGCCCGCCCGACCGGGCCTCAGGCGGCGGCGGTGACCGGCTGGTCGGCCGGGGTGGTGGCGGTGGCCGGGGCCGGCGGGGCGGCCGGACGCCGCTCCCGGGTGGCCCAGAGCACGCCCAGGGTGGCCAGCAGCACCAGGCAGGAGCCGAGCATGTGCGCGGCGACCAGCACCGCGGGCAGGTGGGTGAAGTACTGCACGAAGCCGATCAGGCCCTGGCCCAGCTCGACCGCGACCAGCACCCCGGCCGCCCGGGCGGGCCGGGCGGCGCCCACCGCGCGGAACGCGAAGAGCAGCGCCACCGAGAGGCCGATGAGCAGGAACACCCCGTCGGCGTGCACCTGGGAGATCGCCTCCGGGTCCAGGCCGTTGCGGGCCGCGCCCTGGTCGCCGGCGTGCGGCCCGCTGCCGGTCACCCAGGTGCCGACCACGAGCACGGCCGCGCTGACCACGGTGGTGAGCAGCGCGAGGGTACGCAGCGGCGCCGGCACGGTCGGGTGGACCGGCCCGTCCGGCTCGACGGTGCGCCGCCAGAGGGCGTACGCGGCGGCGATCACCACCATCGAGGCGAGGAAGTGCAGCCCGACCACCCACGGGTTGAGGTTGGTGAGCACGGTGACGCCGCCGATCACGGCCTGGGCGGGGATGCCGAACAGCACGCCGATCGCCAGGGGCAGCAGCCCGCGCGCGCGGGTCCGCTGGGCCAGCACGGCGAGCACCACGGCCAGCGCGATGATCCCCACCGCGAAGGTGAGCAGCCGGTTGCCGAACTCGATCACCCCGTGCACGCCCATCTCGGCCGTCGTGTGGTACGACTCGTCGGTGCACCGGGGCCAGGTGGGGCAGCCGAGACCGGACGCGGTGAGCCGGACGGCCCCGCCGGTGACCACGATCGCCACGTTCGCGATGATCGAGGTGTACGCGAGGCGACGCAGCAGCGTGGGGGAGACCGGGAACCGGACGGAAGCCTTCACGGAGCGAATCCTACGCACCGTAGTGGATCCCGATCGGGTGACTCCGCCGCACCGGTGGTCGGGATCACCGGACCCCGGGTTTGCGGCCCTCCGGCGAATTACGTAACGTTGGCGTTGTGAAAAACGCGGCGGCGCTCTCCGGGCACCAGCCGGCGGCCGGCCCGGCTGTCGGCGCTTCCGCGTCCACCGATCTTTCCACCCGCGACCGGGTCACCCAGCTGCTGCTGGAGCGGGGCGCGACCACCGCGGCCCAGCTCGGCTCGGCGCTCGGGCTCAGCCCGGCCGCGATCCGCCGGCACCTCGACGCGATGCTCGCCGACGGCGACGTGGAGGCCCGCGAGCAGGTAGTCCGGGGCAGCCGGGGCCGGGGCCGACCGGCCAAGGTCTTCGTGCTCACCGAGGCGGCCCGCGTCCGCTGCGGCACCCACCACTACGACAACATCGCCACGGCCGCGCTGCGCTGGATCGCCCGCACCGGCGGCTCGCACGCCGTCGAGGCGTTCGCCACCGAGCAGGTGACCGCCCTGGAGGAGCGCTGCCGCGCCGCCATGGAGGACGCCGGCGACGACCCCCTCGCCCGGGCGGAGGCGCTCGCGGGGGCGCTGACGGCCGAGGGTTACGCTGCCAACGCGTCCACGATCGCCTCCGGCGGCCAGCTGTGCCAGCACCACTGCCCGGTGGCGCACGTGGCCGCCGAGTTCCCCCAGCTGTGCGAGGCCGAGACCGCGGTGATCTCCCGTCTGGTCGGCACCCACGTGCAGCGCCTGGCCACCATCGCGCACGGCGACGGGGTGTGCACCACGCACATCCCCACCCAGCCGCGTGCCCAGTCCGGTAACACCGTCACCACTGTGAGGACAGATAGATGACCGAGCAGATCGTCCAGCCCCTGACCCAGGAGGAGCAGCTCGCCGCCCTCGGTCGCTACGAGTACGGCTGGGCCGACCCCGACGTCGCGGGGGCGGCCGCCCAGCGCGGCCTCAACGAGGCGGTGGTGCGGGACATCTCGGCCAAGAAGAACGAGCCGGCCTGGATGCTCGACCTGCGCCTGAAGGGCCTGCGGCTGTTCGGCCGCAAGCCGATGCCGGCCTGGGGCGCGGACCTCACCGGGATCGACTTCGACAACATCAAGTACTTCGTGCGGTCCACCGAGAAGCAGGCCACCAGCTGGGAGGACCTGCCCGAGGACATCAAGAACACCTACGACCGGCTGGGCATCCCCGAGGCGGAGAAGCAGCGGCTGGTCGCCGGTGTCGCGGCGCAGTACGAGTCCGAGGTCGTCTACCACAAGATCCGTGAGGACCTCGAGGAGCAGGGTGTCATCTTCCTGGACACCGACACCGCGCTGCGCGAGCACGAGGACATCTTCAAGGAGTACTTCGGCACGGTGATCCCGGTCGGCGACAACAAGTTCGCCGCGCTGAACACCTCCGTCTGGTCCGGTGGCTCGTTCATCTACGTGCCGAAGGGCGTGCACGTGGAGATCCCGCTGCAGGCCTACTTCCGGATCAACACGGAGAACATGGGCCAGTTCGAGCGGACGCTGATCATCGTCGACGAGGGCGCGTACGTGCACTACGTCGAGGGCTGCACCGCGCCCCTCTACTCCTCGGACTCGCTGCACAGCGCGGTCGTGGAGATCATCGTCAAGAAGAACGCCCGGTGCCGCTACACGACCATCCAGAACTGGTCGAACAACGTCTACAACCTGGTCACCAAGCGCGCCGTCTGCCACGAGGGCGCGACCATGGAGTGGGTCGACGGCAACATCGGCTCCAAGGTGACCATGAAGTACCCGGCGGTCTACATGACCGGCGAGCACGCCAAGGGCGAGGTGCTCTCGGTGGCCATGGCCGGCGAGGGGCAGCACCAGGACGCGGGCGCCAAGATGGTGCACGCCGCGCCGCACACCTCCTCGACCATCGTGTCGAAGTCGATCGCCCGGGGCGGCGGCCGCACCTCCTACCGGGGCCTGGTGCAGGTGCTGGAGGGCTCGCACAGCAGCCGCAGCACGGTCAAGTGCGACGCGCTGCTGGTCGACACCATCTCCCGTTCCGACACCTACCCCTACGTCGACATCCGCGAGGACGACGTGTCGATGGGGCACGAGGCGACCGTCTCCAAGATCAGCGACGACCAGCTCTTCTACCTGATGAGCCGGGGCCTGAGCGAGGACGAGGCGATGGCGATGATCGTGCGCGGCTTCATCGAGCCGATCGCCAAGGAGCTCCCGATGGAGTACGCCCTGGAGCTCAACCGCCTGATCGAGCTCCAGATGGAGGGCGCGGTCGGCTGATCCGCCGGCCGCTCGCCCAGCATCAGACAACGTCGTCAGAACAGACCAAGGAAGAGATGACTACCCAGGCTTCCGCGCCGCCCGCGACCAAGTCGCAGGCGCTCCGCTCGTACGACGTCGCCGACTTCCCGGCCCTCACGGGCCTGGAGGAGGAGTGGCGCTTCACCCCGCTCAAGCGCCTCCGTGGCCTGGCCGGTGGCGCGCAGGCCGCCACCGGCACGGTCCGCCACGAGCACGGCGACCTGCCCGAGGGCGTCACCGTCGGCCGGATCGGCAAGGACGACCCGCGGGTGGGCAGCGTGCTCACCCCGTTCGACCGGGTCAGCGCGCTGGCGTACGGCGGGGTCGACGAGGCCCTGCTGGTGCAGGTCGCCCGGGACGCCGTTGTCGGGGCCCCGGTGAGCCTGCGGGTGGTCGGTCAGGGCGCGGACGCGCTCGCCCTGGCCCACACCTTCGTCGAGGTGGGCCGGTTCGCCGAGGTGACCCTGGTGCTGGAGCACGTCGGGTCCGCCACCCTGGCCGACAACGTCGAGGTGGCGGTGGCCGACGGCGCGAAGCTGACCCTGGTCACGGTCGCCGACTGGGCCGACGACGCGGTGCAGGCGCAGCACCTCAGGGTGAAGCTGGGCCGCGACGCCAAGGTGGTGCACGTCCAGGTGAGCCTCGGCGGCGACCTGGTCCGGCAGTACACCTCGGTGGAGTACACCCAGCGCGGCGGCGAGGCCGAGCTGTACGGCGTCTACTTCGCCGACTCCGGGCAGCACCTGGAGCACCGCCAGCTGGTCGACCACACGGTGCCGGACTGCCGCAGCTACGTCGGCTACCGGGGCGCCCTCCAGGGCGAGAGCGCGCACACCATCTGGGTGGGTGACGTGCTGATCCGGGCCGAGGCGACCGGCACCGACACCTACGAGATCAACCGGAACCTGCTGCTCACCGACGGGGCCCGGGCGGACTCGGTGCCGAACCTGGAGATCGAGACCGGCGAGATCGCCGGCGCCGGGCACGCGAGCGCGACCGGGCGGTTCGACGACGAGCAGCTCTTCTACCTGATGGCCCGGGGCATCCCGGAGGGCGAGGCCCGCCGCCTGGTGGTCCGCGGCTTCTTCGCCGAGCTGATCAACAAGATCCCGGTCGAGGAGCTGCGCGAGCGGCTCGGCGACGCGATCGAGGCCCGCCTCACCAAGGCCGGCGCCTGATGATCAGGATCTGCTCCACCGAGGACGTGTCGAAGGGCACCGCGATCAGCGCCGACGTCGACGGCACGCAGATCGCCGTCGTGCACGGCGAGGACGACAACTTCTACGCCGTGTACGACGAGTGCTCGCACGCCGCGGTGGCCCTCTCCGAGGGCGAGGTCGACGGCTGCACGCTGGAATGCTGGCTGCACGGATCCCGTTTCGACCTACGGACCGGCGAGCCCACCGGGCTGCCCGCGACCGAACCCGTTCCCGTCTACCCCGTCGAAGTCCGCGACGGCGACATCTACGTCAGCCTGACGCCGAGCAATGGAGTGACCCGATAATGAGCACCCTGGAGATCCGCGACCTGAAGGTGTCGGTCAAGCTGCCCGAGGGTGAGCTCAAGCCGATCCTGGCCGGTGTCGACCTGACCGTGAAGTCGGGCGAGACCCACGCCATCATGGGCCCCAACGGCTCCGGCAAGTCGACCCTGGCGTACTCGATCGCCGGTCACCCCAAGTACGAGATCACCGGCGGCTCGGTGACCCTCGACGGCGAGGACGTGCTGGCCATGTCCGTCGACGAGCGGGCCCGCGCCGGCCTCTTCCTGGCCATGCAGTACCCGGTCGAGGTCCCCGGCGTCTCGGTGGCCAACTTCCTGCGCACCGCCAAGACCGCCATCGACGGCGAGGCGCCGAAGCTGCGCACCTGGGCCGGCGAGCTGCGCGGCGCCATGGAGAAGCTCCAGATGGACCCGGCGTTCGCCCAGCGCAACGTCAACGAGGGCTTCTCCGGCGGCGAGAAGAAGCGGCACGAGATCGTGCAGCTGGAGCTGCTCAAGCCGCGGATTGCCATCCTCGACGAGACCGACTCCGGCCTCGACGTGGACGCGCTGCGCGTGGTCAGCGAGGGCGTCAACCGGGTGCGCGACACCGGTGACACCGGCCTGCTGCTGATCACCCACTACACGCGGATCCTGCGCTACATCAAGCCCGACTTCGTGCACGTCTTCGTGGCCGGCCGGATCGTCGAGCAGGGCGGCCCGGAGCTGGCCGACAAGCTCGAGGAAGAGGGCTACGAGCGGTACGTCGCCGGGGCCGGTTCGGCGCGGGCCTGACCTCCGATGACCTCCATCGCGATCCCGTCGGGCATGCCGCAGTACGACGACGTGCCCCGCTTCGACGTGGCGCGGGTGCGGGCCGACTTCCCGATCCTGGACCGGGAGGTCAACGGGCACCCGCTGGTCTACCTCGACAGCGCCAACACCTCGCACAAGCCGCGGCAGGTGCTCGACGTGCTCGCCGAGCACTACGCGATGCACAACGCCAACGTGTCGCGCTCGGTGCACACGCTGGGCACCGAGGCGACCGAGGCGTACGAGGGGGCCCGGGCGAAGATCGCCGCCTTCATCAACGCGCCCAGCGTGGACGAGGTGGTGTTCACCAAGAACTCCACCGAGGCGATCAACCTGGTGGCGTACGCCTTCTCCAACGCCTCGCTGCGCCCGGACGCCGACCCGCGCTTCCGGATCGGGCCCGGTGACGAGATCGTCATCTCCGAGATGGAGCACCACTCGAACATCGTCCCGTGGCAGCTCCTCGCCGAGCGCACCGGCGCGACCCTGCGCTGGTTCCCGGTCACCGACCACGGCCGGCTCGACGAGTCCGGGCTGGACGACCTGGTCACCGAGCGGACGAAGATCGTCTCGCTGGTGCACATGTCCAACATCCTGGGCACGGTCAACGCCACCGCGCGGATCACCCAGCGGGTCCGCGAGGTGGGCGCCCTGCTGCTGCTCGACTGCTCGCAGTCGGTGCCGCACATGCCCATGGACGTGGTCGACTACGACGCCGACTTCATCGTCTTCACCGGGCACAAGATGTGCGGCCCGACCGGCATCGGCGTGCTCTGGGGCCGGGGCGAACTGCTCGCCGCGATGCCCCCGGTGCTCGGCGGCGGCTCGATGATCGAGACCGTGTCGATGGCGCGCTCCACGTTCGCCGCGCCGCCGGCCCGGTTCGAGGCGGGCACCCCGCCGATCGCCGAGGCGGTCGCGCTCGGCGCGGCGGTCGACTACCTCACCGGGATCGGCATGCGGGCCATCCAGTGGCACGAGAAGGAGCTGACGGCGTACGCGCTGGACGCCCTCGCCACCGTGCCGGGCCTGCGGATCTTCGGCCCGAACGTGCCGGTCGGCAGGGGCGGCACCATCTCCTTCGCGCTCGGCGACGTGCACCCGCACGACGTCGGGCAGGTGCTCGACTCGCTCGGCGTGCAGGTCCGGGTGGGGCACCACTGCGCCAAGCCGGTGTGCACCCGGTTCGGCGTGCCGGCCATGACCCGGGCCTCGTTCTACCTGTACACCACGACCGAGGAGATCGACGCGTTGGTGGCCGGTCTCGAGCAGGTGCGGAAGGTGTTCGACTGATGCAGCTCGACCAGCTCTACCAGGAGATCATCCTGGACCACTACAAGCACCCGCACGGCCGTGGCCTGCGGGACGCGACGGACCCGGCCGCCCGGGTCGGCGAGGCGCACCACGTCAACCCGACCTGCGGCGACGAGATCACCGTGCGGGTGTCCACCGACGGCAAGGTGTTCACCGACATCTCGTACGACGGGATGGGCTGCTCGATCAGCCAGGCGTCGGCCAGCGTGCTGCACGAGCTGCTGCGCGGCCGGGCCGCCGACGACGCCGCCGCGGTGCACGAGGCGTTCGTCGAGTTGATGTCCGGGCGTGGCCAGGTCACGCCGGACGAGGACGTGCTCGGAGACGGGGTGGCGTTCGCGGGTGTCGCGCGCTACCCGGCCCGGGTGAAATGCGCGCTGCTGTCGTGGATGGCGTTCAAGGACGCCGCGGCACGCGCCGGGGTGGGCGTGAGCCCGGAGGTGAAGGCATGAGCAGCGAAGAGACCACCTCGACGCCGGAGACCGGCGCGGTGGCGACCGACGGCGCGGCCCCGGCCGGCGACGCTCCGGCCAACGGTGCCGGTGCGGCCGGCGGCAAGGCCGCCATCGACGACATCGAGGAGGCGATGAAGGACGTCGTCGACCCGGAGCTGGGCATCAACGTGGTCGACCTCGGCCTGGTGTACGGCATCCACGTCGACGACCAGAACGTCGCCACCCTGGACATGACGCTGACCTCGGCGGCGTGCCCCCTCACCGACGTGATCGAGGACCAGGCCCGGCAGGCGCTGACCACCGGCCCGGGCGGCGGCCTGGTCGACGACATCCGGATCAACTGGGTCTGGCTGCCGCCGTGGGGCCCCGACAAGATCACCGACGAGGGCCGGGACCAGCTCCGCTCCCTCGGCTTCAACGTCTGACCGCTCCGCGGTCCCGGTCGAGCGCGGCACCCGTCGGGTGCCGCGCTCGATTCGTCTCAGAAGCCTGCCGCAGTAGATCTTGGTCGCAAACGGCCCCTGTAGGGGCCATTTCCGTCCAAGATCTTGTAGGGGTCGCACCGGAGATCCGCTCCGCGGAAATCGGGTGGCGGGGTGGGGGAGTGGAGTGCAGGATGGGCGCGTGATCGAGGCGTACCCGAAGCAGGTTCCTGTCCGTGCGGCCACCGTCGCGCGCCGACAGCGCACCCTGCCGCCGGCCGCATCGACCCGCCGCCCACCGTCGTGACCGGGGCGTTCCTCGCCGGTCTGGTGGCCGGCTACGGCGTCGCCGTCCCGGTCGGCGCGATCGCGATCCTCATCCTCGGGCTCAGCGCCCGTACCTCGTTCCGGGTCGGCGCGGCCGCGGCGCTCGCCGTGGCCACCGCCGACGGGCTCTACGCGGCGGTGGCCGCCCTCGGCGGCGCCGGCCTGGCCGGGATCATCGCGCCGGTCGCCGGGCCGTTGCGGGTGGTGGCCGCCCTGGTCCTGCTCGGGCTCGCCGGTCACGGGCTGTGGCGCACCTGGTCCGCCCGGCGGACCCGGGAGGTCGCGGCGGCACCGGTCGGGCGCGGGCTGGACACCCCGGGGCGGGCGTACGCGGCGCTGCTCGGCCTCACCCTGCTGAACCCGGCCACGGTGCTCTACTTCGCCGCGCTGGTGCTCGGCCGTCAGGACACCGCCGACCCGGACGGCGCGACCGCCGCGCTCTTCGTGGCCGGCGCGTTCCTGGCGTCGGCGAGCTGGCAACTGGTCGTCGCCGGGGGCGGCACCATGGTCGGTCGGGCCCTGGCCGGGCCGCGCGGCCGCCTGATCACCGGTCTGGTCTCCAGCGCCCTGATCGCCGCCCTGGCCGTCGCCACCCTGCTGCCCGACTGAGCGACGCCGGGGCCGGTGTCGTACGGTCGGGCGGTGACCAGCCGACCCGCAGCCGGGGGCGGCCGGTGGGTCGAGGTCGACCCGGGCCGCGTCGCCCGCTGGGTCGAGGGCTTCGCCGACCGGCACGGCCCGCCCACCACGACCGTCGAGGGGTACGGGCTGCTGCTCACCGCCCCGGACGGCGCCACCGCCCAGCTGCACACGCCGCCGGGCGCCCCGGCCACCGCCGACGTGCCCGGGTTCGTGGCCGCGGCCGGCGCGCGTCGTCGGCTGGGCCTGCTGCTGGCCCGCAAGGGCGCCGTGGCGGTCGGTGTCGCCGACGGCCCCGACCTGGTCGTCTCCAAGGTGGACACCCGGTACGTGCAGGGGCGCACCGCCGCCGGCGGCTGGTCCCAGCAGCGCTTCGCCCGGCGGCGGGACAACCAGGCGAAGGCGGCGCTGGGCGACGCGGCCGAACTGGCCGTACGCCTGCTGTTGCCCGCGGCGTCCACCCTCACGGCCCTGGTTTGCGGCGGGGACCGGAAGGCGGTGGACACCGTGCTGGCCGACCGCCGGCTGGCCCCGCTCGCCGCGTTGCGCGCCGGTCGCCTCCTCGACGTGCCCGAACCCCGGCAAGCCGTTCTGGTCGCCGCCGTCTCCGCCGCCCGAGCGGTCCACATCCTGGTCCGTTGAGGGGGAAAGATCCCCATCAAGACGGTCAATCCAACCCGTCGATTGTGCATCGAAGGAAACCGATGCATAGGCTCGCTGTCGAGCGCTGGGTCTTCCGGGCGACCCATCGGGCAGCGCCGCCTCCGTCATGGCATCGACAAGGTTGGGAGAAAGCAGTACATGAGCGGATATCAGGACGGCCGGCTGCGGACCCGGTGGCGCCGTGCGACGCGGCTCCTCGCCGCGGCGGCGGCGATGGTGACCGGAAGCGCCGGACTCGCCGTCGTACTGACGACGGGCTCCGCGGCCGCCGGCGTCAGCCCCGCCCAGCGCGCCGCGCTGGCCGCCCCGGCGGTCAGCAGCGTCACCGCGGGCGGCGCACACACCTGTGCGGTCCTCGCCGACGGGGGGCTGTGGTGCTGGGGTTCGAACTACAGCGGCCAGCTCGGTGACGGGACCACGACGAACCGGAGCACCCCGGCGCGGGTCGGCACCGCCACCTGGCTCGATGTCGACGCCGGCTCCGGCCACACCTGCGGGGTGCAGACGGACGGGACGCTGTGGTGCTGGGGCTCGAACTACCGGGGCCAGCTCGGTGACGGCACCACCACGAGCCGGAGGACCCCGGTGCGGGTCGGCACCGCCACCACCTGGGCCCGGGTCAGCGCCGGCCCCGCGCACACCTGCGCCGTGCGGACCGACGGCACCCTCTGGTGCTGGGGCTTCAACCGGACCTCCCAGTTGGGCGTCGGCTCTTCGCCCTATGTCGCGACCACCCCGCTGCAGGTCGGCACGGCGACCAACTGGGCGAGCGTCACGACCGGCTTCGCGCACACCTGCGGTGTCCGCACCGATGGGACGCTCTGGTGCTGGGGCTACAGCTCCGACGGGCAGCTCGGTCTCGGCGCCCTGGGCTCTCAGACCACACCGGCGCAGGTCGGCACCGCGACCACCTGGACCGGCGTGACGGCCGGGTACGCCCACACCTGCGGGGTCCGGTCCGGCACCCTGTGGTGCTGGGGTGAGAACGGGTACGGGCAGTTGGGCGTGAGCGGCAGCTTCCGGACCACGCCGGTCCAGGTCGACGCGACCACCACCTGGAGCGGGGTCGGCGGGAGCGGCGACACGTCGTGCGCGGTCCGGACCGACGGCAGCCTGTGGTGCTGGGGCAGGAACACGACGGGGCAGGTGGGGGACGGCACCACCACCCACCGGTTCACGCCCACCCGGGTCGGCGCCGCCACCGTCTGGACCGGCGGCGTCGACGTCACCGACCACAACTGCGACGTACGCACCGATGGCAGCCTCTGGTGCTGGGGCGACAACAGCGGGGGGCAGTTGGGCGACGGCACCACCACCCAGCGGTCCACCCCGGCCCAGGTGACCCTGCTGGGCTGAACCGGCGGCACCGAGCACGACACGGGCCGCCGGCCTGACCGCTGGCGGGTGCCAGGGGTCCAGGCCGGCGGCCCGGTGTCGTGGAGCCGGTCAGCCGGCGTCCGCGCTCACTGCTGGCCGCCGAAGGTGTCGCAGGCCTTCGGGTCGCCCGTGGAGAAGCCCTTCGTGAACCACTGCTTGCGCTGCTCGGAGGTGCCGTGGGTGAACTCGTCCGGGTTCACCGGCCGGCCGGAGCGCTGCTGGATCGCGTCGTCGCCGATCTTCTCGGCGGTGTCGATCGCCTGCTGGATGTCCTGGTCGGTGATGCTCTTGAAGATCTTCTGGCCCTGCTCGTCGGAGGTGCCGGTGGCGTTCTTCGCCCAGGCGCCCGCGTAGCAGTCGGCCTGGAGTTCCAGCTTCACCGACAGCGCGTTGGCGTTCTGCGGGTCGCGCTGCTGCTGGCGGCGCATCTGCGCCTCGGTGCCGAGCAGGTCCTGCACGTGGTGCCCGTACTCGTGGGCCAGCACGTACGGCTGGGCGAACTCGCCCTCGGCGCCGAGCTGGTCGGCGAGCAGGCGGTAGAAGGTGAGGTCGATGTAGACCAGGTCGTCCGCGGGGCAGTAGAACGGGCCCACGCCGGAGTCGGCGGCGCCGCAGCCGGTGCTGACGTTCTGGCTGAAGAACACCGTCTTCGACGGCTTGTACTGCTCGCCGAACACCTCCGGCATGGCGGTCCGCCAGTACGCCTGGATCGAGTTGACGTAGAGGGTGTTGCGGCAGTCGAGCTGCTTCAGCGCGTCCTGCGCCGAGCACTTCTGGTCCAGCGAGGTGTTGTCGCCCTGCTCGGAGCCGCCGCCGTTGGTGGCCGCGTTCAGCCCGAAGCCGCCGCCCACCAGGGCGATCAGGACGGCGATGATGATGCCCACGATGCCGCCCCGGCCGCCGCCGATCGGGATCGGTATGCCCATCCCGCCGCCTCCGCCGGACCCTCGCCGATCCTCCACCTGGCTGGTGTCGACCCGCGCGTTCTCGTTCAGCTCCATGTTGACCCCGATCACCGAATAATCCGTATGTGGTGGTTGCGGTACCGGACCGGGTCCGGACGAGGTTTCCGGTACCCGATGATCTTGCGCGGTAATCCGGCGGGCCGTCCGGGAGCCGCCCGGTACACTTGGCCCGTGCTGCGCTGCGAAGGCTGAACGGCCCCGCGCCGACGGGAAGTGATGACCCGCCGGCGCTTTCGCGTGCCCTGAGTCAGCCTTCGCCGAACCCCGAGAGCGAGTACCTCGAAATGATCACTGCCACCGGCCTGGAGCTGCGCGCCGGTTCCCGGATCCTGCTGTCCGACACCACGCTGCGGGTGCAGCCCGGTGACCGGATCGGCCTGGTCGGCCGCAACGGCGCCGGCAAGACCACCACCCTCAAGGTGCTGGCGGGGGAGGGGCAGCCGTACGGCGGGCAGATCGACCGGCGCAGCGCCATCGGCTACCTGCCGCAGGACCCGCGGACCGGCGACCTGGAGGTGACCGGGCGGGACCGGGTGCTCTCCGCCCGTGGGCTGGACGTGCTCATGGCGCAGATGACGGAGCTGGAGGCGAAGCTCGCCGAGGGCGCCGACGACGAGAAGCTGGTCCGCCGCTACGGCGCGCTGGAGGACCAGTTCGCCTCCCTCGGCGGCTACGCGGCCGAGGCCGAGGCGGCCCGGATCTGCGCCAACCTGGGCCTGCCCGACCGGGCCCTGGCGCAGACCATCGGCACCCTCTCCGGCGGCCAGCGCCGCCGCATCGAGCTGGCCCGGATCCTGTTCCGCGACGCCGGCGAGAACGGCGGCGGCATCCTGCTGCTCGACGAGCCGACCAACCACCTCGACGCCGACTCGATCACCTGGCTGCGCGGCTTCCTCGGCAACCACAAGGGCGGCCTGATCGTGATCTCCCACGACGCGTCCCTGCTGGAGGCGGTCGTGAACAAGGTCTGGTTCCTGGACGCCACCCGTTCCGTGGTCGACGTCTACAACCTGGGTTGGAAGGCGTACCTGGAGGCGCGGGAGACCGACGAGCGGCGCCGCCGCCGGGAGCGCGCCAACGCCGAGAAGAAGGCCGGCGCGCTGAAGGCACAGGCGGACAAGATGCGGGCCAAGGCCACCAAGACCGTCGCCGCGCAGAACATGGCCCGCCGGGCCGAGAAACTGCTGTCCGGCCTGGAGGACGTCCGGGTCGCCGACAAGGTGGCGAAGGTGCGCTTCCCCACCCCGGCGCCGTGCGGCAAGACGCCGCTCACCGCCTCCGGCCTGTCCAAGTCGTACGGGTCGCTGGAGATCTTCACCGACGTCGACGTGGCGGTGGACCGCGGCTCCCGGGTGGCCATCCTGGGCCTCAACGGCGCCGGCAAGACCACCCTGCTGCGGATGCTCGGCGGCCTGTTGGAGCCGGACACCGGCGAGGTGCGCCCCGGGCACGGCCTGCGGCTCGGCTACTACGCCCAGGAGCACGAGACGCTGGACGTGGAGCGGACCATCCTGGAGCACATGCGCAGCGCCGCGGCGGATCAGACCGACACCGACCTGCGCAAGATCCTCGGCGCGTTCCTCTTCTCCGGCGAGGACGTGGACAAGCCGGCCGGGGTGCTCTCCGGCGGCGAGAAGACCCGGCTGGCGCTGGCCACCCTGGTGTGCTCCGGCGCGAACGTGCTGCTGCTGGACGAGCCGACGAACAACCTCGACCCGGTCAGCCGCGAGCAGGTGCTCGACGCGATCGCCCGCTACCCGGGCGCCATCGTCCTGGTCACCCACGACCCGGGAGCCGTGCTGGCGCTGAAGCCCGACCGTGCCATCCTCCTCCCCGACGGCGACGAGGACGCCTGGTCCGACGACCTCCTGGAACTGGTCGAACTGGCCTGACCGCCCAGGCCCCGGCCCCGCGCGGGTCGATCATGAAGTTGTTGCCGCCGGACACGGCGTGTCGCGGCGACAACTTCATGATCAAGGCAGGAGGGCGGCCAGGTGGGGGAGGACGCCGGAGGTGGTCAGGATGACCAGGCCGAGGGCGATGAAGACGGTCGGGACCAGCCAGTGGCCGGCGCGGCCGACCAGGGCGACCACCCGGGGGTGGCCGCCCAGCGCGGCGGCGACCGCGCACCAGAGCGCCACCAGGGCGGCGAAGACCAGCAGCCAGACCAGGCCGGCGGCCGGGTCGAGCGAGCGGAACACCGGCACGTAGACGGCGATGTTGTCGGCGCCGTTGGCCACCGTCACCCCGGCGACGCCGAGCAGGGTGCCGACCACGGCCGGGGGCTCGTCGTCGTCGCCGTCGCGGGCCAGCAGGGCGCGGACGCCCAGCGCGATGGGCAGCAGCCCGAGCAGGCCGGTCCACGGGTCGGGCACCACGAGCAGCCCGGCGGCGACCACCACCGCGACCGCGACCAGGGCGCCGATGCCGGCGTACTGGCCGGCGACGATCTGCCAGGGGCGGGGCCGGCCGGTGCCGCGGGCCGCCACGAAGAACACGGTGAGCACGACGATGTCGTCGATGTTGGTGGCGGCGAAGACCCCGGCGGCGGCCGCCGCCGGGGCGAGCAGGTCGATCACGCGAGGCAGCGTACGGGTCGGCCGGGCGGGCCGCCCCTCATGATCCAGCCGGACGGCGCCGACCGACCGGTCAGAAGGATCACTCTATCGGGAAGCTGACATTGCATAGCGTGTCGGTTGGCGAATAGTTGATATCTGGCGCATGATCGTCCGAGGCGGTCTAATAGGTGGGACCGTATCCGAACCGCACAGTCTGGGACGTGAGGAATCAGCATGGCAGCCACCGGCACAGCCACCAGCACTGAGAAGGGTCGCCGGATCGTCGGGGCCGAGCGCCAGACGCTCGCCAAGGACCTGGTAAAGCGGTACACCTCGGGTGAGAGCATCCGTGCGCTCGCGGCCTCGACCGGCCGTTCCTACGGGTTCATCCACCGGGTGCTCACCGAGTCCGGGGTGCAGCTGCGGCAGCGCGGCGGCGCCCGGCGCCGGAAGAAGGCGTGACCCGCCCCCCAGCGTCGTCCATCAGCGCCGTGCTCCGGGTGGTCCGGTGACCGCCGAGACGACCGGAGTGCGACTCGACTGCGACGGGCCGGTCGCGACGGTGACGTTGTGCCGGCCCGACGTGCTCAACGCCCAAACCCCGGCGATGTGGCGCGCGATGAGCGACTTCTCCCGGGATCTGCCCGGCGACGTCCGCGTCGTCGTGGTGCGCGGTGAGGGGCGGGCCTTCTCCGCCGGCCTCGACCTGTCGGTCGCCGGCTCCTCCGGCCCGGGTTCCTTCGCCGAGCTGTCCACCCTGCCCGAGCAGGAGTGCGCCGACCGGATCGCCGAATACCAGGGCGGCTTCACCTGGCTGCACCGGCCGGACGTGATCTCGATCGCCGCCGTGCAGGGCCACGCCATCGGCGCCGGCTTCCAACTCGCCCTCGCCTGCGACCTGCGGGTGCTCGCCGAGGACGCCAGGCTCTCCATGGCCGAGGTGACGCTCGGCCTGGTCCCCGACCTGGCCGGCACCAAGCGCCTCGCCGAACTGGTCGGCTACTCCCGAGCGCTGGAGATCTGCGCCACCGGCCGCCGGATGGACGCCGCCGAGGCGGACCGGATCGGCCTGGCCACCCTGGTCGTGCCGGGCGCCGAGCTGGACGGCGCGGTGCGCGACCTGACCGCGGGCCTGCTGGCCAACAACCGGGACGCGATCGTGGAGATCAAGGCGCTGCTCGCCGGGGCCGGCGGGCGTACCCACGCCGAGCAGCAGCGGGCGGAGCGGGAGGCGCAGACCCGGCGGATCCGCGACCTGGCCGGCCGGGGCGAATAGTAAGGACCGTTCGGGAAGATCCGGGTTACTCGCGAGGTTGTCGTAGTCGTCGGGAGAATTGACCCCGACGGTCCACGGCTGCCGACGACCCGGAGGTGACGAGTGTCCAACCCGATGGCCGGTGGCGGCATGGGCGGCTGGAGCATGCTCCGGTCGATGCGCAACCGCGACGAGATCTCCACCCACCAGCTCAAGCGCGGCACCGCCAAGCGGATCGTCGCGTTCGCCCAGCCCTACCGGCGGGACATCATCGTCTTCCTGATCACCGTGGTGATCGCCGCGGTGATCGGGGTGGCCACCCCGCTGCTCGCCGGTGACGTGATCGACGCGATCGCCGGCGGCGGCTCCGACGCGGGCGCGACGGTGGTCCGGCTCGCCCTGATCATCGCCGTGCTGGCCGTGGCCGACGCGCTCTTCTCGCTGGCCCAGCGCTGGTATTCGGCGCGGATCGGCGAGGGCATCATCCTCGACCTGCGGACCCGGGTCTACGACCACGTCCAGCGGATGCCGCTGCAGTTCTTCACCCGGACCCAGACCGGCGCGCTGGTCAGCCGGCTCAACAACGACGTGCTGGGCGCCCAGCGGGCGTTCACCTCGACGCTGTCCGGCGTGGTCAGCAACGTCATCCAGCTCGTGCTCACGGCCGGGGCGATGCTCGTGCTGTCCTGGCAGATCACCGTGCTGGCGCTGGTGCTGCTACCGATCTTCATCATCCCGGCCCGCCGGGTCGGGCGGCGACTGGCCGAGATCACCCGCGAGTCCTACAACCTCGACGCCAAGATGAACGCGACGATGACCGAGCGGTTCAACGTCTCGGGCGCCCTGCTGGTCAAGCTCTTCGGCTCGCCCGAGGTGGAGGCGACGCGGTTCGCCGGCCGGGCCGAGCGGGTCCGCGACATCGGCATCCAGTCGGCCATGTACTCGCGCACCTTCTTCGTGGCCATGCTGCTGGTCGCCTCCCTCGCCCAGGCACTCACCTACGGTCTGGGCGGCTGGCTCGCCGTCGCCGGTGCGGTCAGCGCGGGCACCGTGGTCAAGCTGGCCCTGCTGCTCACCCGCCTCTACGGCCCCCTCACCGCGCTCTCCAACGTCCGGGTCGACGTGATGAGCGCGCTGGTCTCCTTCGACCGGGTCTTCGAGGTGCTCGACCTGCGCCCCGGCATCGAGGAGAAGCCCGACGCCGTGCCGGTGCCCCGGGGCAACGGCCGGGTCGAGTTCCGCGACGTGCGGTTCCGCTACCCGAGCGCCGCCGAGGTCTCGCTGGCCTCCCTGGAGGAGGTCGCCGCCCTCGACCGGACGGTCAACGAGCCGGTGCTCAAGGGCGTCTCGTTCGCCGTCGAGCCGGGCCAGATGGTGGCCCTGGTCGGTCCCTCCGGCGCCGGCAAGTCGACGCTCTCCATGCTGATCTCCCGGATCTACGACGTGAGCGACGGCCAGGTGCTGGTCGGCGGCGTCGACGTCCGCGACGCCACGCTCGCCTCGCTGCGCGACGAGGTCGGCGTGGTCACCCAGGACTCCCACCTGTTCCACGAGACCATCCGGGAGAACCTGCGCTACGCCAAGCCGGACGCCACCGACGACGAGATCTGGGCAGCGCTGGCCGGCGCGCAGGTCGCCGACCTGGTCCGCGCCCTGCCCGACGGGCTGGACACGACGGTCGGCGAGCGCGGCTACCGCTTCTCCGGCGGCGAGAAGCAGCGCATCGCCATCGCCCGGCTGCTGCTCAAGGCGCCGTCGATCGTGATCCTCGACGAGGCCACCGCGCACCTCGACTCGGAGAGCGAGGCGGCGGTGCAGCGGGCGCTGTCGGTGGCGCTGACCGGGCGTACCGCGCTGGTGATCGCGCACCGGCTCTCCACCGTCCGCGACGCCGACCAGATCCTCGTCCTCGACGAGGGGCGGATCGTCGAGCGCGGCCGGCACGACGAGCTGGTCGCGGTGGGCGGCCTCTACGCCGAGCTCTACCGCACCCAGTTCGCCGTCACCGACTCGCCGGCCCCGTACGCGGAGCAGGAGCAGCCGGAGCCGGTGGTCACCACGGTGCCCGTCGGCACCTACGTGGCCCAGGAGGCGCTGCCCCCGGCCGCCGCCAACTAGGGCGGCCTGCTGAGCCGGGACAGAGGCCGCTTCGACGCCGGTCGGGCGCCGGTGTCAGTCGAGGACCGTCGCCGAGCGCCCTTCGTCCACCGTGTACGCGCCCGCGGAGATCGCGCCGAGGCTCGTGGGCTGGAGGGTCAGCGAGACGACGCCGCCGGGCAGCACCCGCGAGTTCTCCTCGACGGCTGCGAACGTCGCGGGCGTCGATCCGTCCGGGAACAGGCGCTTCCCCGTGCCGACGATGACCGGGTACTGGAGCAGCCGGTAGACATCGACGAGTCCTGCCTGGTGCAGCGCCTGGACGAGTTTCCAGCTTCCGTGAACCTGGAGTTCCCGGCCGGGAAGCTCCTTGAGGCGGCGTACCTCGTCGGCCAGGTCACCGCGGAGGACCGTCGTCGGGCTCCAATCGGCTTGATCGTCGGTCAGCGTGGAGCTGACGACATACTTCGGCAGCGTGTTGAGCTTGGTGGCGATCAGGTCGTCAGGTTCGGTGACCTTCGGCCAGTACCCGCCGAGCAGGCCGAAGCTGGTGCGGCCGAACAGGAACGCGTCGGCCGCACGGAACCAGCTCTCGACGACCTCGTTGGTGTGCGTCGAGGCGTGCGGAACGAGCCACCCGCCGCGGTCGAAGCCGCCGGAGCGGTCCTCGTCGGGGTTTCCGGGTCCCTGCATGACGCCGTCGAGACTGACGAAGGTGTTGACGCTGAGCAGCACGGTTCTCCTCGGAACTCGGGTCGCGGACGGCCGGCCAGGTTTGGCTGGCAGGCGGACGCTAGCTGCCGGGCCCGGGGTGGGTCTTGTACAGGAACGACATCGCGGCGACGTGGCCCGCCCGCAGCTCCCGTGCGGTGCGCCCGACGTAGCGACGCAGCGCATGCGCGAGGTGGGCCTGGTCGAAGTACCCCAACGTCTCGACGACCGTGCGCCAGTCAAGGCCGTCGAGCAGCATCGTGGCTGCGGCGTTCGCGCGGTCGATCTGCCTCACGGCGGTCTGCGACAGTCCGACGATCGCGCGGTGGCGACGCTGCCGGGTTCGCTCGGTCGGGCTGGCCTCGCGATGCCCGGGCACCCGCTCCTCGTCCCCGAGCTGCGATCGCACCAGCAGATCCGCCTGCTGCAACCGCCGGACGAAGTGCTCGACGTTCTCGAACGTCGGCGCCTCCCAGCTCTCGCCGCCGATGACGATCCGGCCCGATTCCGTCACCGGGAACGGCACGTACCCATCGACGATCGAGGCTGCGGGATGCGGCCGGAGAACCGCGCCGAATGCGAACCGGACCCCCAGGAACTCGGTGCCCGGCGGGACCGGCGCCGTCGTCGCCCTCGTCTCCGGCCCGCGCAGGCCGGCGAGCAGGCGTCCCGGCGCCCGCGAGAGGATCAGATGCCAGGAGGTGCGTGCCGCGGAGGTCATCGTCTCCTCCGCGTCGGAGCGGGTGCGCCACACGCGGTCGACGAGGCTCACGTCGATCTCGGTGTCGCGATGCTCGAAACGCAAGGCCATGACCTGCCCCTTCGCCAATCTGCCGAGGTTCCCTCCCGAGGGTAGCGACGTCGACGAGCACGACCGACACGTCCACAGCGCAACGGGGGCCCATCTCAACGCCGTCGGTGTCGCCGTGCCGAAGCCGGCTGACCGGCTAACCGGCGACCGCGGCCCGCAGCTCGCCGAAGGCCGCGCCGAGCGTCTCCGGGGTGAAGTGGGCGTTCAGCCCGCTCGGGTTGGGCAGCACCCAGAGCCGGGCCGCCGCGAGCGGTTCCGGCTGCGGCCCGAAGGCGGCCTTCGGCCGGGCGAACCCGATCCGGTACGCGGTCACCCCGACCACCGCCACCCAGCGCGGCCGGTAGCGCGCCACCTTGGCGGCCAGCTCCCGCGCGCCCTCGACCAGTTCCTCGGCGGTCAGCTCGTCGGCGCGGGCGCTGGCCCGCGCCACCATGTTGGTGATGCCCAGCCCCAGGCCGGGCAGCTCGTCCTGCTCGCTGGGGTGCAACTGGCGCGGGGTGAAGCCGCCCCGGTGCAGCGCCGGCCAGAACCGGTTGCCCGGGCGGGCGAAGTGCCAGCCGGTGGCCGCCGACCACAGGCCGGGGTTGATCCCGACGAAGAGCACGTCCAGCCCCGGGGCGATCACGTCCGGCAGCAGCTTGTCGGCCGCCGCCGCGAGCTGCTCCTTCGTCGGCCGGGGATACCGCCCCCCGGGCCGGCTTCGCCCCGTCACCGGCTCGCCGTCACAGGCCGCGCAGCGCGCCGCCGTCGACCGGCACGGTCACTCCGGTGACGTAGCCGGCGGCGGGGGAGAGCAGGAAGGCGGCCACCCGGCCGAACTCGGCGGGGTCACCGATCCGGCCCAGCGGGATCGACGCCTCGGCCTCGGCCCGGGCCCGTTCCGGGTCGCCGGCGGCGGCCAGGAGTTCCCGGTTCCGGGCGGTCATGATCCGCCCCGGCAGGAGGCTGACCACCCGTACGCCGCGCGGGCCGTACTCGTCGGCCAGGTCCTTGGCCACGCCGGCCAGGCCGGGGCGCAGACCGTTGGAGATGCCGAGCCCGGGCAGCGGGCCGCGGACCGAGGTGGAGAGCACCAGCCCGATGGCGCCGCCACCGGTGAGCGCGGCGGCCACCGTGCGCGCGGTGCGGACGCTGCCCAGGAAGACCGTCTCGAAGGACTCCCGCCACTGCTCGTCGGTGATCTGGGCGGCGGTGCCCCGGGGCGGGCCGCCCACCGAGATCAGCGCCCCGTCGAGCCGGCCGAACTGCTCGCGCGCCGCCGCGACCAGGCGCTCCGGGGTGCCCGGGTCGGTGAGGTCGGCGGTCAGCCCGATCGCGCGCTCCGGCCCGCCGAGCGCCTCGACAGCGGCGGCCACCCGCTCGGGGGCGCGGGACGAGATCACCACCCGGGCGCCGTCGGCCACGAGCTGCTCGGCGGTGGCGAAGCCGAGGCCGTCCGAGGCGCCGGTCAGCACGTACACCCGGTCGGCGAGTCCGAGATCCATGAGGCCGATCCTGCCGTACCCCGGGTGGGCCTGCCACCCGCTCTCAGCGCGACGCCGGTCGGAGCAGGCGTACCCGGCCGGCGAGCTGGGCCGCGACGGCGCCGCCGGCCCGGACGACGGCCGGCAGCCGGCGCGGCCGGGGGGCCGAGCGGCCGTCGTAGCGGGTGGCCGCCTCGCGGGCGGCCAGCTCCTCGGCGCCCAGCGGCGGCAGCGTGCCCCGGTCGCGCAGCTCCCGGGCCAGGTCCCAGCCGTCGCGCAGCGAGCCGTTGGTGGGCCGGCCGGCCGCCCAGCCGGCGAAGGTGGCCGGCCACGCGTCGCCGAGGCCGGCCGCCAGCAGCGGCCAGTGCCGGGCCACGTCGCCGGCCCGCTTGCGCAGCAGCGCCCGCCGGGCCGCCTCGACCGGCGCGGGGGCGAACCCGGCCGGCAGCGGCCCGCCGGCCACCAGCGCCGCCACCAGCTCCGCCTGGCGCGCGGCCAGGTCCCCGCCGCTCACGTGACCACCGGGTACCCGGAGGCGGCGGCCAGGGCGTCCAGCTCGCCGCGCAGCTCGGCGGCGGGCGGGTAGTGGCCGTCGCGTTCCAGCAGCAGCGCCGGGGGCCGGCGCCGGCCGCACAGCTCGCGGACCAGGTCGAGCACCTCGGCGGGGACCGGGTCGGTGTGCGTGTCGTGGTAGAAGCCGCCCCGCTCGGCGCCGCCGGCCACGTGCACGTAGGCGATCCGGTCCAGCGGCAGCCGGTCCAGCAGGGCGGCCGGGTCGCCGCCCCGGTTGCGGGCGTTGGCGTGCACGTTGGCGACGTCGAGCAGCAGCAGCGCCCCGGTGGCGTCGAGGATCTCGGTGAGGAAGTCGGCCTCGTCCAGCTCGTCGTCCGGCCAGTCGAAGAGGGCGGCGATCGGCTCCAGGGCCAGCGGCACCGGCAGCTCCGCCTGCGCCCGCCGGACGTTGGCCACCACGGCGGCCACGGCCTCCCGGCTGCGCGGCAGCGGCAGCAGGTGACCGGCCTCCAGGCCGCCGGCCCGGACGAACGCGATGTGTTCGCTCACCAGCGGCGCGTCCAGCGCCGCGGCCACACCGGCCAGGTGCGCCACCCGGGCCGGGTCCACCGGTTCCGCGCCGCCGAGGGAGAGCTTCACGCCGTGGGGTACGACGGTGACGCCGCGCCCCCGCAGCTCGGCCAGGCCGTCGGGGAGTGGCCCGGCCGGGGCGACCGTCTCCGCGACCACCTCGACGAAGCGGAGCCCGGGCAGGCCGGCCACGAAGCCGGCGATCTCCGGCCGCCACCCGATGCCCACTCCGGACGGGCCGGTGGTCATCCGCCGCACCCGCCACCGCCGCCGCAGCCGCCACCGCCCCCGCAGGAGCTGCCCCCGCCGCAGGAGCTGCCGCCCCCGCAGGAGCTGCCGCCGCCGCACGAGCTGCCCGAGCTGCCGCTCGCCCCCATCGCGTGGCGCTGGATCTCGGCCTGCTCGGCGAAGCCCGGGTCCATGCTCCAGAGGGTGGCGGTGCCGAACAGCGCCACACCCATCGCCGTGTCGGACGGGCCGTAGGTGGCGTACGCCGGTGCGGCGGAGGGGCGCAGCCAGGTGTGCTGGCGGCGCAGCTCGCGCAGCGCCTGGTTGGCCGCCCGGGTGCGCCACGGAACCCGGTTGAGCAGCAGGAACGCGATGAAGAGCGGCACCATGGTGAGCAGCAGCCAGCCGGCGGGCCGGCCGTTGGAGATGCCGGCGAAGGCCCGGACGAGGCCGAGCGGCAGCAGTGCGCCGACCAGCAGCGCGCCGCGGCGCAGCGTCGCCCGCCGCTCCTTGTCCAGCGCCAGGCCCCGGCGCACGAGACCGTCGCGCAGCTCGTCGAGGGCGCGCCGGACCCACTCGTCACGGCCCAGCTCCCGGGAGCGCAGGCCCCGGCTCGCCGCGTGGTGGATCGCCTGGTCCAGGGGGGTGACCCCGGCGGGCAGCGGGCCGCCGGTGGTGAGCCGCCGGTCGGGGCGCACGCCGACCGCGCCGGCGCGGCGCAGCCCGCCGAGCGCGGTCCAGACGGCGAGCTGCTCGCCCCCGTTCAGGTACGCGGCCTGCTGCGGCCCGAGCGGCCCGTCCCCCTGCACGGGGGTGCCGGCCAGCGCGCGCCGGCGGTACACCAGGGCACCGGCGACCAGCACGACGGCCGCCACGAGGTACCAGCGGAGGAAGACGGGGCCGGGGATGCCCCAGGTGTCGCCCGCGAGGACGGTCATGCTCTGCTCCTGTCGCGAGGGGTCGCGGCTCATTGTGGAGCAGGTGCGCCAGCGGTGATCTTCCCGGCGGGTCGAGTTACCGGACCGAGACCCGGGCCGGTCAGTGCCGGCGGACGGCCTCCTCGACCAGGTCGAGCACCCGGCCCAGGTCACCGGCGGGACGGCCCATCGCCAGGTGCAGCACGAGCCCGTCGTACGCCAGCTCCAGGAACTGGGCCAGCACGTCGATCGGCACGTCGTCGCGGAGCACCCCGGCCTCCCGCTGGCGCAGCAGGCGTTCCCGGGTGGCCTCGGCGATCGCCGCCGAGCGTTCCGCCCAGCGCTTGGCGAACGCCGGGTCGGTGCGCAGCCGCCGGGAGACCTCGAGCTGGCTGCCGAGCCAGCCGGTGGTGTCCGGGGAGATGGCCCGGGCGAGCAGGTCCCGCATCACCTGGACCAGGCCGTTGCGGGCCACGGTCTCCACCATGACGGCGGCGTCGTCCTCGGCCACGGCGAGGAAGAGCGAGTCCTTGTCCCGGAAGTGGTGGAAGATCGCGCCCCGGGACAGCCCGGTGGCCTCCTCCAGCCGGCGGACGGTGGCACCCTCGTAGCCGTGCCGGGCGAAACACGCCCGCGCGGCGCCGAGGATCTCCTGCCGGCGCGCGTCGAGCTGGTCCTGGCTTACTCTGGGCACGTCACGATCGTTGCAGGTGGACCCGGCCGATGCAAACCGTACGTACGGCTTGAGATGCGGTTTTCGCATGATCCGCCCGGTCGGCCCCGCCGGTTACCATCCTCCGGTGACCCAGGCCGTGCCCCTCCCCACCCGCCCGCTGACCGTGGCCACCGTGCAGGCCGAGCCCGTCCCCGGTGACGTCGCCGGCAACGCCACCACCGCCGCCCGCCTCGTCGGCCGGGCCGCCGGCGCCCGGGTGGTGGTGCTGCCGGAGCTGTTCCTGCCCGCGTACCACCCGCCGATCCTGGGCGCCGACCCGGCCGGCACCGACGTGGCCGCCGACGTCGACGGCCGGGTCGGCGACCCGCGGCTGGACCCGCTGCGCGCGGCCGCCCGCGACGGCGCGACGAGCGTGGTGATCGGCGCGGCCGTCCGCCACCCGGACCGGCGGCGCACCATCTCCTCGCTGGTGGTCGACCCGACCGGCGCGGTCACCGTCGGCTACGACAAGCAGCAGCTCTGGAGCGGCGAGCGCGAGCTGTTCGTGCCCGGCCCGCGGGGCGCCACGCTGCTGGTCGACGACTGGCGGTTCGGCCTCGGCATCTGCTACGACGGCTGCTTCCCCGAGCACGGCCGGGCGGCCGCCGACGACGGCGCGCACGGCTACCTCTGCCCGAGCGGCTACCTGGCCGGCTCCGAGCACCGCCGCGACCTGTACTACGCCGCGCGCGCCCTGGACAACACCATGTACGTGGTCTTCGCCAACTCCGTCGACGGCGCCGACCCGTGGCGGTTCAACGGCGGGGCGGCGGTCTACGAGCCGGAGGGCCGGGCGCTGGTCCGGGGCGCGGACACCGGCGAGGACGTGCTGGTGGCAACCCTCGACCCGGCGGCCCTCGGCGCCACCCGGGCGGCGCACACCATGCTCACCGACCGCCTGCCCGACCAGGGGCTCGCCCGGACGACGCTCGTCGGCTGAGGGCCTGGTGCCCTCGGGCCTGTCGGTGGCGCACCCCGGTCCCGTAGGGTGCCCGAGTGCCGTTGCTCCTGCTCGATCTGGACAACACCCTGCTCGACCGCGAGGTGCCGTTCCGCGCCTGGGGTGAGCGGTTCCTGGACAGCATCGGCGCTCCGCCCACCGACATCGACTGGTTGCTCTCCGTCGACGCCGACGGCCTGACCGACCGGTGGGACGTCGCGGACGCCATCCGGGACCGGTACGGGCTGCGCGTCCCCTCCATCGACCTGGTCGAGGAGCTGCACGACGGGGTGGTGGCGTTCACCCGGCTGGACCCGCTGGTCGCCTGCGCGCTGCGGATCGCGGACGACGCCGGCTGGGTGCCGGTGGTGGTCACCAACGGCACGTCCCGGCAGCAGGACGCCAAGATCCGGCAGACCGGGCTGGACCGGTACGTCGCGGACTGGGTGATCTCCGAGGAGGCCGGGGTCAGCAAGCCCAACCCGCGCATCTTCGCGCTGGCCGCCCAGCGGGCCCGGATGCCGCTGCGCGGCGCCTGGGTGATCGGCGACAGCCCGGAGGCGGACATCGGCGGCGCGACCGCCGTCGGGCTGCCCAGCGTCTGGCTGCACCGCGGCCGCCGCTGGTCGGACACGCGGTTCGCGCCCACCCGCACGGCGGACGGGCTGATCGCCGCGGTGGCCGCGGTCCTGGCCGGCTGAGCGGTAATTCGGTTGACCCGTCCGGGGCCGCCCGTGACCATGGTGCGGCGCGAGGGCGCAGCCGGGCGGGTCCCGGTCGAGGAGAGGAGGTCGGTCATGGCCGTCTTTGCAGGGTCGTTCCACCTGCCTCCACCAGCCTCGATCGAAGGACCGATCCACCCGTGCGTGATCACGACTTCCCGGCGCCGCAGCGCCGTGGCCGCGGCAAGAGCCGCTTCGACGACGACGAGTCCCACTTCCTGAAGCGGGGCCGGCACACCGAGCCGGCTCTCGCCGACCCCGACGCCGAGCCGGACGGGGAGGACCGCTGGTCCTCCTGGGACCAGGCCGTGCACGGGCCTGAACCCCACCCGGACTGGCTGGTTACCGAGCTGGCCGCGAAGGACACCGAGCTGGGTGTGCTGAAGACCGGCAAGGAGGCGGACGTTCACCTGGTCCGCCGGGCCGTGCGGGACACCGGCCGCGGCTGCCTGCTGGCCGCCAAGCGCTACCGGGACCCCCAGCACCGCCTCTTCCACCGCGACGCCGGCTACCTGGAGGGGCGCCGGGTGCGCCGGTCCCGGGAGATGCGGGCGATGGCCGGCCGGACCTCGTTCGGCCGGCAGATGATCGCCGGGCAGTGGGCGGCGGCGGAGTTCGCCGCGCTCGCCCGGCTCTGGGAGATCGGCGCCGCCTCCGGGCGGATCGCCGTGCCCTACCCGGTGCAGCTGCTCGGCACCGAGTTGATGCTGGAGTTCGTGGGGGACGCCGAGGCGGGCGAGGCCGCGCCCCGGCTGGCCCAGCTCCGCCCCGAGGGCGCCGAACTGCGCGACCTCTGGGAGCAGCTGGTCGACGCCCTCGTGGTGCTGGCCCGCGCCGGGTACGCCCACGGCGACCTGTCGCCGTACAACCTGCTGGTGCACGCCGGGCGCCTGGTCATGATCGACCTGCCGCAGGTGGTCGACGTGGTGGCCAACCCGCAGGGTGCGGAGTTCCTGGCCCGGGACGTCCGGGTGGTCGGTGCCTGGTTCACCGCCCGGGGCCTGCCGGCCGCGGACACCGACCCGGAGGCGCTGACCGAGGTGCTGCTGCGGGAGGCAGGCCTCCGCTGAGCGCGTCGCGTCCCGGGCGGGCCGATGCCCGCCCGGGACGCCGGCACGTGGGCCGCCGGCCCGGCGTCACTGCATGTAGCGCTCGACCTCGGTCACCGGGCGCTGGCCCTGGGCATCCGGGTCGCCGTGTGCCTGGCGGGCCGCCCGGCGGCGGCGGAGCAGGTCCCAGCACTGGTCGAGGGACTCCTCCAGGGCCCGTAGCCGCTCCTTGGCCTCGTCGTCGGTGCCGGCCTCGTGCTCCTGCGCAGACGCGCGCAGCCGGTGCTCCTCGTCGACGAGTTCGGAGATCCGGCTCAGGATGGTCTTGTCGTCCATGCCCGAAGCTTGGCACAGGGGGCGGGCACGCGCCCGCGTTCTCCCCAGTCGGCCGGGCAGGAGTTGATCGAGCCGGCCGCCGGGCGGCAGGGCCGGCTCGGCCGGCGGCGGCCGGCGGGTTCGACGGGCGGTGCCGGCCGGACCTGCGCCGGAGGCCGGCGGCACTGTCCACGATGGAAAGCGGCCCGCGCCGGAAGCCTTCCGGCGCGGCGCATATCCCACGCGCTCCATTGTCGACGGCGGGACTGTTGTTCAGTGAGATATTTTCCCGTCCGCCTTTTTATCCGTCGTTCAGGATGGCATGCTCGCGGGCAACGTCACGGGTCATGACGTTGTCGCGACCCTGGGTAGAACTGAGGGAGCCATCCACGTGGACGAGTCGCCGATCGCGCCCCGGCCCACCGGGCGGCCCCACCCCGTTCCCCTGCGTCAGATCCTGCCCGGCATGCTCCGCGACCCGGCCCGCGCGCTGATCGACGTGGGCAACCGGACCGGGGGTGACCTCGTCCGGCTGAACCTGGGATCGTTCCGCCCCTACCTGGTCACCCACCCCCGGCACGTCCAGCACGTGCTCCGCGACCGGGCGGACAACTACGAGCGGGCCGGCGACGGACTGTTCTGGCGCCCGGTCAAGCGGCTGTTCGGCGAGGGCATCCTCGGCGAGGGGCAGATCTGGTCGGCCAGCCGCCGGATGCTCCAGCCGATGTTCACCGCCAAGCGGGTGGAGGCGCTGATCGACGGCATGGCCGACGCCATCCGGGACGCCGTCGACGAGCTGGACGAGCCGTTCCGCGCCGGGCGTGCCGTCGACATCGGCACCGAGCAGGCCCGGATCGTCAGCCGGGCGATCATGCGCGTGCTCTTCGCCGACAAGATCTCCGTGCCGGACGCGCTGCGGGTGATCGACGCCCAGGACGTCATCGCCACCGCGGTGATCCCCCGGATCGTCGTGCCGTTCGCCCCGCTCTCCCTGCCGATGCCGGGCGACCGCCCGTTCCGCCGCGCGGTCCGCGTCGTCGACGAGGTGCTGGTGCCGATCGTCCGGGAGACCCGGGCCGTGGCCGACCAGGGCGACGACATCATCTCCACGCTCTGGCGGGCCCGCACCGACGACGGCCGGCAGCTCGACGAGCGGCAGGTCCGCAACGACACCGTGGCCATGTTCGCGGCCACCACCGAGACCACCATCAACGTGCTCACCTGGGCCTGGCCCCACCTGGAGCAGCGGCCCGACATCGCCGACCGGCTCTACGCCGAGATCGACCGGGTGGTGGGCGGCGAACCGGTACGCCGCGAACACCTCGCCGAGCTGACCTACACCCGGATGGTCCTGGACGAGCTGCTCCGGCTCTACCCGATCGGCTGGATCATCCCGCGCCGCGCCGTGGCCGCCGACGTCATCGACGGAGTGCCCATCGAGGCCGGGGCGACCGTGGTGGCCAGCCCGCTGATCACCCAGCGGATGCGGCAGTTCTGGGACCGGCCGGACGAGTTCGACCCGGAACGGTTCCGGCCCGAGCGCGTCCGCGCCCGGCACCGGTACGCGCACTTCCCCTTCGGCGGCGGCCCGCACCAGTGTCTCGGGATGTACCTGTTCTACCTGGAGGCGCAGCTCATCCTCGCCACGATGCTCAGCCGCTACCGCTTCCGGCTGCGCCGTCCCGGCGTACCCGGGTTGCGGCTGGCCGCGGCGCTGCGGCCCCGGGGACGGGTCGAGCTGACCCTGCTCGCCGCCGACCGGCGGGCGGAACCGGCATGACCGGCGCGGACGCGCCGGATCCGGTCGCCGCGGCCGCGGAGCAGGGGCGGATCTGCGCGCTCGCCGCCAAGGGCCAGCGTGACCTGGCGCGCTGCGCCGCCGGGCACGCCGAGCTGTTCCCCGGCCGGCCGTTCGACGCGACGCTGTTCAGCAGCATCGCCCTCGCCATGGCGTTCAGCGCGCCCTGGTGCACCGCCGACGAGCTGGCGCTGACCAACCGGGCCGTGCTCTGGGGCTTCGCGGTCGACTGGCAGGTCGACCACCTGGCGCAGTCCCGGTCGGAGGTCGACCGGATCGTCAAGACCTGTCTCACCGTGGTCGACGGCGGCGTGCCCGACGACCCGCTGGGCCGGTTCCTCGCCGAGCTGCGCGACGACCTGGCCGCCACCCCCGCCTACGCGGAGCTGCGCGGGTCGTGGCGGGACGCGATGGAACGCACCCTCGACGCGATGGCCCGCGAGTGGGAATGGAAGCAGACCGGCCGCCCCACTCTCGCCGACTACCTGGCGAACGCCGACAACCTCGCCGCCACCGTGGTGAACGTGGCCCACTGGATCCACACCGGGGACGCCGGCACGCACCGCTCGCTGCCCCGGCTCGTCGCGGTGAGCGACGAGGTGCAGCGGGCCCTGCGGCTGGTCAACGACCTCGGCACCCACCGGCGCGACCGGGAGTGGGGCGACCTCAACGCGCTGATGCTGGTGGACGACCCCGCGGAGATCGAGCGGCGGCTGGCGGAGCAGGTCGACCACTGCCGGCGGCTGCTGGCCGACCTCGCCCCCGCCTGCCCCCGGCAGGCCGACTTCCTCGCCCGGCAGCTCGGCTTCACCAGCGGCTTCTACCGGCTCACCGACTTCTGGGGCGCCCAGTGAGCCTCACCGCGGGGCCTGCGCCGGTCACCCACCCCGGCGACGCGCGCGCCGCGCAGGCCCGGGACCTGGTCGCGGCCATGGTGGACAACCCGGCGGGGGAGACCTCCGCCTCGGTCTACGAGACCGGCCGGCTGGTCGCCCTGGCGCCCTGGCTGCCCGGCCACGACGTCCGCGTCTCCTGGCTGCTCGACCGGCAGCGCGGCGACGGCGGTTGGGGCGGCCCCGGCGGGTACGCCGTGGTGCCCACGCTGAGCGCCACGGAGGCCCTGCTGACCGTGCTGAGCCGGGGCGGCCGGGGTCCGGCCGGAAGGCTGGCCGGCGCCGCGCACCGGGGGCTGACCTTCCTGGCCGGCGCCCTCGACGCCGGGGCCCCGCCCGACCTGCCCGCCACCGACCTGATCGTGCCGGCGCTGCGGGAGGCCGTCGACCGGCACCTCGCGCAGCCCCCGGCCGGGCTGGCCGGCTGGGCCGGGAGGCGCCTGCCGCTGCCGGCCGGTCTCGACCCGGGCCGGCTGACCCGGGTACGCGGCCTGCTGGCCGCCGGCCGGCCGGTCCCCGAGAAGCTGGCGCACGCCCTGGAGGTGGGCGGCGACCGGGCCCGCCGGGCGGCCGGGGTGCGGCCCGGCGAGGCGGGCGCGGTCGGGGCCTCGCCCGCCGCGACGGCCGCCTGGCTCGGTCACCCCGAACCCGGCCCCGCCCTGGACTACCTGCACGCGGTCGGCCGGCGCGGCCCGGTGCCCTGCGCCAGCCCCATCACCGTCTTCGAGCGGGCCTGGGTGCTCGCCATCCTGGCCCGGGCCGGGGCGCCGCTGACCGTTCCGGGGTCGCTCGTGACCGAGCTGCGGGCGGCCGTGGGCGTGTCCGGCGCGGCCACCGGGCCCGGGCTGCCCGCCGACGCCGACACCACCGCGGTGACCCTGTACGCGCTCGCCCGGCTGGGCCGGCCGCTCGACGTGTCCCGGCTCGACCCGTACGACACCGGGCGGCACTTCTGCACCTGGCCGGGGGAGGACGGGGCGTCGGTGACCACGAACGCGCACGTGCTCGACGCCCTCGGACAGCACCCCGCCCACCCCGGCGTCGCGGCCACCGTGGACCGGGTCACCGGCTGGCTGGTCGAGCGGCAGGAGCCGGACGGGCGGTGGGGCGACCGCTGGCACGCGTCGGCGTACTACGCGACGTACTGCGTGCTGCTCGCACTGGCCGACCACGCCCCCGGGGCCACGGCGCGGGCCGCCGTCGACCGGGGGGTCGGCTGGTTGCTGGAGACCCAGCGCGCGGACGGCTCCTGGGGGCGGTGGAGCGGCACCGCCGAGGAGACCGCGTACGCGGTGCTCGCACTGGCCGGCGCCGGGCGGCCGGGGGACCTCCGGGTGGCCGCCGCGCTGGTACGCGGACGGCGTCGACTGTCCGAGTGGGACGGATCCGCGGACGGGCCCGCCCTGTGGCACGACAAGGATCTCTACCGTCCGACGCTGATCGTGCGCGCCGCGGTGCTGGCCGCGTCGTGGTCGGCCGGCGCCACGGCCAGCCGGGCGACGACACCATGATCAGGATCGCTTGAATGGAGTTCACGACGGCTGCTAGCGTGCGCCGGAGTCGATCGGATTTCGGACTGATCGAATACCGGGCCAGGACGGTGTGATGGGTTCCCGCAGTACGAATCTCCGTACGAAGATCATCGCGCTGCTGGCGTCCCTGATCGCGCTCTGGGCCTTCGCGGCCTGGGTGACCGTGCGCGACGGCTTCAACCTGCTCGGTGTGCAGGCGCTCAACGCGCGGGTCTTCGAGCCGAGCGACCCGCTGCTGCTCCAGCTCCAGAACGAGCGGCGGCTGTCGCTGCTGTACCTGGGACAGTCCGACCCGGACCAGTTGCAGGAGCTGGTCGCGCAGCGCCAGCGCACGGACGACAGCGCCGCGGCGCTGTGGCGCTCCGCGCAGGACTGGCGCACCGAGATCCCGGCCAGCGCCGAGCTGGAGCAGCGGATCGCCGAGCTGAAGACCCAGGTCGGGCAGCTCGGCGAGGTACGCGCCGAGGTGGGCCGCAAGACCATCGACCGGACCGCGACGCTGGCCGCGTACAACGAGGCGGTCGACGCCATCTTCGGGGTCTTCGACGCGCTCGGCGGCCTGGACGACGACGAGATCGCCCGCGACACGGCCGCGCTCATCGACCTGAACCGGGCCCGGGAGCTGCTGTCCCAGCAGGACGCGCTGCTGACCGGCGCGGTGGCGGCCAACCGGATGACCGTGTCCGAGCAGGCCGCCTTCGCCCGGCTGGTCGGCGCCCAGTGGTTCCTCGCCGACCGGACCGCCCGCGACCTCGCCCCGACCGACCGGGCCCGCTACCAGCAGATGACCGAGGGCGAGGCGTTCCAGCAGCTGCGCGCCCTCCAGGACCGGGTGCTCGCCGCGAAGGGCAACGACGTGCGGCCGCCGGTCACCGCGGCGGCCTGGCAGGCCGCCGTCAGCCGGTCGATGGAGGACCTGCGCGGGGTGATCCTCGCCGGCGGTGAGGACATCGTCTCGCGGGCCACCCCGGTCGCCGTCGGCGTCATCGTCCGGCTGGTGCTCGCCGCCGGCCTCGGCCTGATCGCCGTCATCGCGTCCGTCGTCGTGTCCATCACCACCGCCCGGGCGTTGGTCCGGCAGCTCGAACGGCTGCGCGAGGCGGCGTTCCGGCTGGCGAACGAGCGGCTGCCCAGCGTGGTGGAGCGGTTGGGCCACGGCGAGGAGGTCGACGTCGCCCGCGAGGCGCCGCCGCTGCAGACCGGTGACGACGAGATCGGGCAGGTCGGCAAGGCGTTCAACGCCGTGCAGGAGACCGCCATCCGGACCGCCGTCGAGCAGGCCGAGCTGCGCCGCAACGTCCGCGAGGTCTTCCTCAGCCTGGCCCGGCGCACCCAGGCGCTGGTGCACCGCCAGCTCACCCTGCTCGACGCCATGGAACGCCGGGAGCACGACGCCGAGGAGCTGGAGGACCTGTTCCGCGTCGACCACCTGGCCACCCGGATGCGGCGCAACGCGGAGAACCTGATCGTCCTCTCCGGCTCGACGCCGGGCCGGGCCTGGCGGCGCAACGTGCCGATGGTCGACGTGGTGCGCGGCGCGGTCGCCGAGGTCGAGGACTACACCCGGGTGACCGTACGGCCGCTCGGCCCGGTCGCGCTGACCGGCCGGGCCGTCGGCGACGTCATCCACCTGCTGGCCGAGCTGATCGAGAACGGCCTCTCCTTCTCGCCGCCGCACACCACCGTCGAGGTCCGCGGCCAGATGGTGGCCAACGGCTTCGCCATCGAGATCGAGGACCGCGGCCTCGGCATGGGCGCCGAGGAGCTGGCCGCCGCGAACCGGCGCATCGTGGACCGGTCCGAGCTGAACCTGGCCAACGCCGCCCGGCTCGGCCTCTTCGTGGTCAGCCGGCTCACCGAGCGGCACGGGGTGAAGGTGCAGCTCAAGGAATCGGCGTACGGCGGGACGACGGCGGTGGTGCTGATCCCGCTCGAGCTGGTCACCCAGGACGGGCCGGACCCGAGCACCTCCGGCGGCTTCCCGGTCGGCACCGGGCAGCCCGCCCCGGCCACGCCCGTCCCCGCCGGATCGGACGGCGCGGCCCGGCCCTCCGGCGAGCGGCCCGCCGCCCCCGTGGCGGTGGCCGAGAGCACCGGCACGGCGGAGGCCGCCGAGGACGGCGTGGACCAGCCCGCCCCGGCGCCGGAGGCCGAACCGGCCGAGCCCCGGCTCACCCCGTCGGGGCTACCGGCGCGTACCCGGAAGAGGCAGCCCGCGCCGGCGGAGGCCGCGGTGGGGTCGACGGTGGATGCCGCGCCCGCCGACGGCCGGCCGGCCGACGACGCGGCGCCGGCCCGGACCGACGGCGGCCTGCCGGTCCGGGTCCGCCAGGCGAGCCTGGCGCCGGAGCTGCGGCACGATTCGTCCACTCCGGACGACGACGGTGACGACGACGTGGTGCGCCCGCCGGAGCAGGTGCGCCGCATGATGAGCTCCTACCAGAGCGGCACCCGACGCGGCCGGACCGACGCGGCCCGGCTGCTCGGCGGGGCGCACGAGGCCGGCGCGCCGGACACCGGCGACGGTCAGGCGACCTAGGGACCGCCGATCCGCGGTCCCGGACGAGCACGGCACACCAGCCGGGGGAGAAGAGGACGACGAGTGGCGCAGAAGACGGCTTCGAGCGCGGACCTGACGTGGTTGCTGGACGACCTGGTCGGCCGGGTCAAGCAGGCGGAACACGCCGTGGCGCTCTCCACCGACGGACTGCTGATGGCCTCGTCGCGCGGGTTGAGCCGGGACGACGGCGAGCACCTGGCGGCGATGGCGGCGGGCATCCAGAGCCTGGCGCGGGGCGCGGGCAAGCGGTTCGGCGGTGGTCAGGTGCAGCAGACCATCATCGAGATGCAGTCGTCGTTCCTGTTCGTGACCGCGGCCGGCCGCAACGCCTGCCTGGCCGTGCTGGCGTCCGAGGACGCCGACGTCGGCCTGATCGCGTACGAGATGGCCATGCTGGTCACCCGGGTCGGCCGGTTCGTCGCCTCACCGACACGGGAACAGCCCCTCGGCGAGAATCCGGCGCGATGAGCGGCCGGGGGGAGTCCGCGGAGCACGAGTGGGTGGACGACCACGCCGGTCCGGTGGTGCGCCCCTACGCGGTGACCGGTGGCCGGGCCCGCCCGGTGACCGGCACGTTCGACCTGATCTCCCTGGTCACGGCGACCCGGGCCGAGGTGGGGTCGGAGTCCGGGCTCGGCCCGGAGCACGTGGCGATCGTCGGCCTCTGCCAGCGGATCCAGTCCGTCGCCGAGATCGCCGCCCATCTCGACCTGCCGGTGGGCACCGTACGGGTCCTCCTGGGTGATCTGGCGGCCCGCAGCCTGGTGCAGGTCCGTGAGCCGCGCGCGACCCCCGCCGGCCTTCCCGACGACAGTGTTTTCGAGGCGGTTATCAATGGACTACGGGCGCTCTGAGCGGCCGGCGGGAGCGGCGCCGCTGCCCACCGCGATCAAGATCCTGATCGCCGGCGGTTTCGGCGTCGGCAAGACCACCCTGGTCGGCGCGGTCAGCGAGACCAAACCGCTGCGGACGGAGGAGGTGCTGACCGAGACCGGGATCGGCATCGACGACCTGTCCGGGGTGGAGGAGAAGACCACCACCACCGTGGCGATGGACTTCGGCCGGATCACCCTCAGCGACGACCTGGTGCTCTACCTGTTCGGCACCCCCGGGCAGGACCGGTTCTGGTTCGTCTGGGACGAGCTGGCGCTGGGCGCGATCGGGGCGGTGGTGCTGGCCGACACGCGGCGGCTGGCCGACTGCTTCCCCTCGATCGACTACTTCGAGGGGCGGGGCACGCCCTTCGTGGTGGCGGTGAACTGCTTCGAGGGCGCCAAGCAGTACCGGCTGGACGAGGTGCAGGGAGCGCTCGACCTCGACCCGGAGGTGCCGGTGGTGCTCTGCGACGCGCGGAAGCGGGAGTCGGTCAAGGAAGTGCTGATCACGCTGCTGGAGTACGCCATGAAGCTGCGCGAGGAGCGCCGGCGCGCCGCCACCGACTGACCTCACGGGATCGGCGGGAGCTGCCCGGATCCGACGGCGGATCGGCGGCTCCCGCCCCTTTGGGGCCGGTGTCGATCACGCCTGAAGGAAGGCATGAACCCCTCCACTTTCAAGGTATACCGCAAGGGGGGTCTTGCGGCAAGACCCGGTTCGTGACGCAGAATCGCTGGCCGAGGCCAGTGCCCGCGCACATCGGGGGAGTCGCGACGTGCGACTTCAGATCGGATTTGATGAATTGAATTCTCAGACCACCAGCGCGTTCGACCTTCCCGACCACCTGTCCGCCAAGGCCGACCCGACCTTGATCGCCGGCGACGAGCAGCACTTCGCGGCCATCGCGGAAACCCTGGAGCAGTTGCGCGCCGACCTGTCCGACCGCCTCGACGCCGAGCGCCGGGCGCCCGGCGGCATCGGCCGCCGGGCGTCGGACCGGGACATGGAGATCCGCCGGCTGACCGGTCGCCTGCGCGCCCTGCGCCGCTTCGGCCTGGACCTGTGCCTCGGGCGCATGGTCGGTGCCGACAACCCCGAGCCCGTGTACGTCGGACGGCACGGCCTCACGGACACCACGGGTCGGCGGCTGCTGGTCGACTGGCGTTCCCCCGCGGCCGAGCCGTTCTTCGGCGCGACCCACGCCAACCCGATGGGTCTGGCCAGCCGCCGCCGGTACCGCTGGACCCGGGGCCGCGTCATCGACTACTGGGACGAGGTGTTCACCCCGGACGGTCTGGAGGGGCACGCCGCGCTCGACGACCAGTCCGCCTTCATCGCCAGCCTGGGCGGCAGCCGGTCGAACCGGATGCGGGACGTGCTCGGCACCATCCAGGCCGACCAGGACGCCATCATCCGGGCGGGCTCCCGGGGCGCTCTCGTCGTCGACGGCGGACCGGGCACCGGGAAGACCGTCGTCGCCCTGCACCGCACCGCCTACCTGCTCTACTCCGACCCGCGCCTCGGTCACCGCCAGGGCGGCGTGCTGTTCGTCGGTCCGCACCAGCCCTACCTGGCCTACGTCGCCGACGTCCTGCCCAGCCTCGGCGAGGAGGACGTGCAGACCTGCACCCTGCGGGACCTCGTTCCCGAGGGAGCCGGGGCGGGCACCGAGACGGACCCGGAGGTGGCGCGCCTGAAGTCGTCCGCGGACCTGGTGGGGGCGATCGAGGCGGCCGTCCGGTTCTATGAGGAGCCGCCGGCCAAGGGGACGACCGTCACGGCGGGCGACACCGACATCCGGCTCAGCGCCGACGACTGGGCCGAGGCGTTCGCGGCGCCGGGACCCGGCACCCCGCACAACGAGGCGCGCGACGAGATCTGGACGGAACTGCTCACGATCCTGCTGGAGAGGTACGACGGCGACGAGCCGGAGGACCTGGTCCGCCGGTCGCTGGAGCAGAACCGGGAACTGCGGACGACCCTCCACCGCGCCTGGCCGCTGCTCGAAGCGACCGACGTGGTCGCGGACCTGTGGTCGGTCCCCGCGTACCTGCGCAGGTGCGCCCCCTGGCTCAGTCTTGACGAGGTCCGGAAGCTCCAGCGCGACGATCCGCGGGCCTGGACCGTGTCCGACCTGCCGCTGCTGGACGCGGCACGGCAGCGGCTCGGCGACCCGGAGACGTCACGGCGCAACCGCCGGCACGAGGCCACCGTCGCCGCCGAACGCGCCCGGATGGCCACAGTCGTCGACGACCTCATCGCGGCCGACGTCTACGACGACGGTGAGGGCCTGCTGACCATGCTGCGCCAGCAGGACCTGCGGGACGCCCTGGTCGACGAGGCCGCGCTGCCCAGCGCCGACCCGGACCAGCTCGCCGGCCCGTTCGCGCACATCGTCGTGGACGAGGCCCAGGAACTGACCGACGCCGAGTGGCAGATGCTGCTGCTCCGCTGCCCGTCCCGGAGCTTCACCATCGTGGGCGACCGCGCCCAGGCCCGGCACGGGTTCACCGAGTCGTGGCGGGAACGGCTGGAGCGGATCGGGCTCGACCGGATCGACCTGGCCTCCCTGACCGTCAACTACCGGACGCCGAAGGAGGTCATGGCGGAAGCCGAGCCGGTCATCCGGGCCGTGCTGCCGGACGCCAACGTGCCGACCTCCATCCGCGGCGGCGACGTCCCCGTCGTACACGGGTCGGTCTCCGAACTGGGTTCGATCCTCGACACCTGGCTCGCCGCGCACGCCGAGGGGACGGCCTGCGTCATCGGCGATCCCACCTTCCCGGCGACGTCCCGGGTCCGGTCGCTGACCCCGGAACTGGCCAAGGGGCTCGAATTCGACCTGGTCGTCCTCGTCGACCCGGAGGCGTTCGGGACCGGCATCGAGGGCGCGGTCGACCGCTACGTCGCGATGACCCGCGCGACCCGGCAACTCGCCATTCTCACGAGCGCCTGACCACGCCGCACTGCCATGATGGGGTGATGTCCACGGAATCGCGGCACCTGAGCGTGCACATCGACCGGCCGGTCGCCGAGGTCTACGCGTTCGTCGCCGACCCCCGCAACCTGTCCCGCTGGGCGCCCGGCCTGGGCAGCTCCGTGGTGCGCGAGGACGGCGAGTGGTTCGTCGAGACACCGGAGGGCCGGGCGCGCTTCACCTTCGCCCCGCGCAACGAGTACGGCGTGCTCGACCACGAGGTGGTGACGCCCTCCGGCGAGACGGTGTACGTGCCGCTGCGGGCCATCGCGGACGGCGACGGCTGCGAGGTGGTCTTCACGGTGCGCCGCTCGCCGGGGATGACCGACGCCGAGTTCGACCGGGACGCCGGGCTCGTCAGTGCCGACCTCGCCCTGCTCAAGAAGATCCTGGGAACCCCGTCGGCCTGAGGAGCGGTCCTGACGGGCCAGCACCCGTCGTCAGGTGTCCCGCACCGGGTCCAGCTCGGACCGGCTCGGCGCCGGCTGGGACGGGCGAGGCGCCGCGAGCTGGCGAAGCGCCAGGACGGCGACGACGATCGAGACGACGTACAGCACGAACGGGAGGCCCACGAAGCTCCAGTCCGTCAGGCTCCACACCGACGGGCTTTCCGTCGCCATCAGTACGCCACATGCGGTGGCGGTCGCCGCGTTCACCGCCACGTAGAACCGGGCCAGCCCCCGTCCCAGCCGGTACGCCCAGTCGTGGTCGCGGCGCAGTCCCCCGCAGGCGACGCCCGTCGCGATGGCGCACAGGAACGACGCGACGATGTCGCCGAGCCAGATCGCGGTGCCGACGGTGTGGTCGGTCGCGTCGATGAGCATCAGGTCGGCGGGCCCGAGGAGTGGCCCGAAGTTCAAGATCGTGAGCAGCCACAGGATGCCGCGAAGCAGCACCGATCCGACCAGACCGATCAGCAGCCAGGTGCCGGCCCAGGAGTTTTTGAACACGTTCAGATTGTGCGCCGTCCGCGGCCGGCGTGTCAGGCCCGATCGCCCGTGATCGCGCCCGGATCTCGCCGGCTTCCGCTTCCGCCGCACGCTCCGCCCGAGTGACGCCACAAGCGGGCGCCGTCCGCGCCGGAGACACACCGAAGGCCCCCGGCGCGTCGCCGAGGGCCTTCAGGGGTACGGGTCAGCCGCGCTTGGCCGTCGCCACGAACCGCGTCCAGGCGGCCGGGTCGAAGGTGAGGACCGGCCCGGCCGGGTCCTTCGAGTCACGTACGGCGACGACGCCCGCGAGGTTGTCCGCGACCTCGACACAGTTGCCGCCGTTGCCGCCGCTCCTGGTGCTCTTGCGCCACCGGGCACCGATCAGGTCCATGCTGTCGCCGCTTCTCTCAGGAGATCCAGGGACCGCCCGCGGGGAAGAGCCTCGCCCCGGATGCGTTCCCACCGACGCTCAAGCGTAGCAATCTCGGATGCCTGGTCGATGATCTGCGCGCGGGCCTGGCTGTCGACGTGGGTGACCCGCGTCCCGTCCGGCAGTTCCGCCAGCGTGAAGGGCCCGTCCAGCCCGGGATACGTCGAGGTGTCACGCGGAACAATGTGGAGCTGGACGGTGGGCAGCTCGGCGCAGGCCACGAGGTGGGACAGTTGTGCGGCCATGAGCTGTCGATCGCCGGCGGCGGGGCGGCGCAGGACCTGCTCGTCGACCACCGCGACGAACAGCGGCCCCCGCTCCCGGGTCAGGATCGCCTGCCGGTCCAGCCGCGCCGCGACCAGATCGGCGACCTCGGCCGGCGTGAAGGGCTGACCGATGAACGTGGCGCGGGCGTATGCCTCCGTCTGGAGCAGCCCCGGCACCCAGGCCAGCTCGAATGAGCGCAGCGCGACCGCCTCGCGCTCGATGTCGACCCACGGCCGGAACCACACGGGCTCGCGGCGCTTCACCACGTCAGGCCAGAGCGCGTCGACAGGCCGGCCGAGCATGTTTGCGACGGTGGCACGGTGCCGGCTCTGCGGGATGTGCCCAGGGTTTGCCCACCGCGCGACGGTCTTCGGATGCACACCGAGGCGACCCGCCAGGCTTTCGGCCGTGTGGCCCGCGTCGGCCAGCGCGGCAACAAAGGCGTGGTTCATCCCTGTTCCTCTCAGGAACAAAACAACCGTCCGAAGGAGATTAGACAACGCTGTGTGATTGTCCGGCAACCCTCGGAAAGGTGCTGTGCAGACGACGCCGAGGAGGGATGGCGATGCCCGAGGAGAAGCCGAAGCCGGCACCGGAGCCGAAGAACGACCGGCCGCCGGCCCGCCCGGTCGTGCCCGGACCGATCGGGCCGCTCTTTCCTCCGTACCGTGGTCCCGGCCGGGTGACGAACGTCCCGCCCGCGACGCGCTGGCGGTCCCGGTGCGGCCCGCGCGTCGCGCACACCGCCCGCGGCCCGTCCTGGACGTGCGACGCATGCGGTCGGGACTGGCCCTGTCCGGCGCTGCGTGCGACCCCGACGGACGCCGCCCGGCGCGCGACGCTGATCCCCGAGTACTCCCGGATCACCCGCCAGGCGATCCGCGACCTCCGCGGCCGGCCCGGGGGCCCGGACCCGGTGGCCGTCGTCCGGCGGTTCCTCTGGTTCCTGCCGCTGACCGACGAGGAGGCCCGCGCGGTCGCGCTGAGGCTGCGGTGAGGGTCGGGCCCGGAGCGGGAAACGCCGGAGGGCCCCTCCCCGCGCTCGCGGGAAGGGGCCCTCCTCAGCTGTACGACGTCAGCTGGCGATCATGCGACGCAGCACGTACTGCAGGATGCCGCCGTGCCGGTAGTAGTCCGCCTCACCGGGGGTGTCGATGCGGACCACGGCGTCGAACTCCACGCCGGTGTCGGTGGTGACCTTCACGGTGCGCGGGGTGTCGCCGTCGTTGAGCGCGGTGACGCCGCTGATCGAGAAGGTCTCCGTGCCGGTCAGGCCCAGCGACTCGGCGGTGGTGTCGACCGGGAACTGCAGCGGCAGGACGCCCATGCCGATCAGGTTCGAGCGGTGGATCCGCTCGTACGACTCGGCGATGACGGCCTTCACCCCGAGGAGCATGGTGCCCTTGGCCGCCCAGTCGCGGGACGAGCCGGAGCCGTACTCCTTGCCGGCCAGGATGACCAGCGGGACGCCCGCGTCCTGGTACGCCATCGAGGCGTCGTAGATCGAGGTCTGCTCGCCGGTCAGGTGGTTGACCGTGAAGCCGCCCTCGACACCCGGGACGAGCTGGTTGCGCAGCCGGATGTTGGCGAAGGTGCCCCGGATCATCACCTCGTGGTTGCCCCGGCGGGAGCCGTACGAGTTGAACTCGTGCCGCGCCACGCCGTGCTCGGCCAGGTACTTGCCGGCCGGGGAGTCCGCCTTGATCGAGCCGGCGGGGGAGATGTGGTCGGTGGTCACCGAGTCGCCCAGCTTGGCCAGCACCCGGGCGCCGGCGATGTCCTGCACCGGCTGGGGGTCCTTCGCCATGCCCTCGAAGTACGGGGGCTTGCGCACGTAGGTGGAGTCGCCGGCCCAGGCGAAGGTGTCGCCGGTCGGGGTCGGCAGCGACTGCCAGCGCTCGTCACCGGCGAACACGTCCGCGTAGGCGGCGCTGAAGCCCGTGGCGCCGATCGCCGAGGCGATGACGTCCTGGATCTCGGCGCTGTTCGGCCAGATCTCCCGCAGGAACACCGGGTTGCCCTCGGAGTCCTCACCGATCGGCTCGTTGGCCAGGTCGATGTCCATGGTGCCGGCGAGTGCGTACGCGACCACCAGCGGCGGGGACGCCAGGTAGTTCATCTTGACGTCCGGGTTGATCCGGCCCTCGAAGTTGCGGTTGCCGGAGAGCACCGAGACGACGGCCAGGTCGCCGTCGTTGACCGCGGCGGAGACCTCCTCCGGCAGCGGGCCGGAGTTGCCGATGCAGGTGGTGCAGCCGTAGCCGACCAGGTTGAAGCCGAGCTTCTCCAGGTAGGGCGTGAGGCCGGCGCGGTTGTAGTAGTCCATGACGACCTTGGAGCCCGGGGCCAGGGTGGTCTTCACCCACGGCTTGCGGGCCAGGCCCTTGTCCACGGCGTTCCGGGCCAGCAGCGCGGCACCGATCATGACCTGCGGGTTCGAGGTGTTGGTGCAGGAGGTGATCGCGGCGATCACCACGGCGCCGTGGTCCAGCTCGTACTCGACGCCGTCGGCGCCGGTCACCCGGACCGGGTTGGTGGCGCGGCCACCGGCGCCCGCCGCGGCGGTCTCCAGGTCGCGCGGCTCGTCGGCCGGGTCGCTGAACTCGTTGGCCGGCGGGTCGCTGGCCGGGAAGGACTCGGCGCTGGCCTCGTCGGCCGGGCCGTTCGCGCCGCGGGGCAGTTCCTCGCGGGCCACGCCCGGCTTGATCTGCTTTTCCGCGCCGCCCAGGTCGTCGGCGGCCACGTAGTCGGCGAGCGCCGAGCGGAACAGCGTCTTGGCGGAGCCCAGCGGCACCCGGTCCTGCGGGCGCTTCGGGCCGGCCAGGGACGGCTCGATGGTGCCGAGGTCCAGCTCCAGCCGCTCCGAGTACTCCGGCTCATGGTTCGGGTCGTGCCAGAGGCCCTGCTCCTTGGCGTACGCCTCGACCAGCGCGACCTGCTGCGGGTCGCGGCCGGTCAGCTCCAGGTAGCGGACGGTCTCGGCGTCGATCGGGAAGATCGCGACGGTGGAGCCGTACTCCGGGGACATGTTGCCGATGGTGGCCCGGTTGGCCAGCGGCACCGCGCTCACGCCCGGGCCGTAGAACTCGACGAACTTGCCGACCACGCCGTGCTTGCGGAGCATCTCGGTGATGGTGAGCACCAGGTCGGTGGCGGTGGTGCCGGCCGGCATCTCGCCGGAGAGCTTGAAGCCGACGACCCGCGGGATCAGCATGCTGACCGGCTGGCCGAGCATCGCGGCCTCGGCCTCGATGCCGCCGACGCCCCAGCCCAGCACGCCCAGGCCGTTGACCATGGTGGTGTGCGAGTCGGTGCCGACCACGGTGTCCGGGTACGCCTGGCCGTTGCGCTCCATGACCGTGCGGGCCAGGTACTCGATGTTGACCTGGTGCACGATGCCGGTGCCCGGCGGGACGACCTTGAACTCGTTGAACGCGGTCTGGCCCCAGCGCAGGAACTGGTAGCGCTCCTTGTTGCGCTGGTACTCCAGCTCGACGTTGCGCTCGAAGGCGTCCTCGCGGCCGAACAGGTCGGCGATGACCGAGTGGTCGATGACCAGCTCGGCCGGGGCGAGCGGGTTCACCTTGGTGGCGTCGCCGCCGAGGTCGCGGACGGCCTCGCGCATGGTGGCCAGGTCGACGACGCAGGGCACGCCGGTGAAGTCCTGCATCAGCACCCGGGCCGGGGTGAACTGGATCTCCACGCTCGGGTCGGCGGTGGGGTCCCACGCGCCGAGCTGCTGGATGTGGTCGGCGGTGATGTTCGCGCCGTCCTCGGTCCGCAGCAGGTTCTCCAGCAGGATCTTCAAGCTGTAGGGCAGCCGGTCGTGGCCCTCCACCTTGTCGATCCTGAGAATCTCGTAGCTCGCGTCTCCGACGCGTAGCTGGGTCTTCGCACCGAAGGTGTCGAGGCTCGCCACGTCGTACTCCTTCACACCAGCGACCGTGAGTAGTCCTGAGCAGTTTGTCGCACCGGCCGGGGCGCCGCCGTGGTTAGGCAACACTTACCCGCGTCGGTCTCAACAAAACCGTACGTCCGTCTTGCTATTCGCGCAACCTCGTGCCAGGGTTCGGGACGAGGAGGTGCCACCATGATCCATCACGTCCTGCTCGCCTGCCCGCGCGGCTCCGAGGAAACCTCGCGGGCGTTCTACGCCGGCCTGCTCGGCCTGGTCGAGAAGCCCAAACCGCCGGCCCTCGCCGCCCGCGGTGGTTGCTGGTTCACCGGGTACGGCGCCGAACTGCACCTCGGCGTCGAGGACGACTTCCGGCCCGCCCGCAAGGCGCACCCGGCCCTGCTCCGCCCCGACCTGGACGGGCTGGCCGCCCGGCTCGACGCTGCCGGGCACCCTGTGACCTGGGGCGACGACGAGATTCCCGGCATGCGGCGGTTCCACACGTACGACCCGCACGGCAACCGTCTGGAGTTCCTCGCCCCCGTGGACTGAGCCTCCGCGGGTAGGGTTCGGGGGTGGTCGACGTGCAGCACTGGCTCTCCGCGCTGCCCCCGGGCGTGCTCTACCTGATCGTCGCCGGGGTCATCGGCGTGGAGAGCATGGGCATCCCGCTCCCCGGCGAGATCGTGCTGGTCAGCTCCGCACTGCTCGCCGCCACCGGGGTGGTCGAGCCCGAGTGGGTGGCCACCGCGGCCGCCGCCGGCGCCATCATCGGCGACTCCGTCGGATACGCCGTGGGCCGCCGCGGCGGGCGGCCGCTGCTCCAACGGCTGGGCCGGCGGTTCCCCAAGCACCTCGGCCCGGCGCAGCTCGCCCGCGCCGAACAGAGCTTCGCCCGGCACGGTGTCTGGGCGGTCTTCTTCGGGCGGTTCGTCGCCCTGCTCCGCATCCTCGCCGGCCCCCTCGCCGGGGCACTGCACGTGCCGTACCGCCGGTTCCTGCTGGCCAACGCGGCCGGCGGCCTGGTCTGGGCGTTCGGCACCACCTACCTGCTCTTCTCGGTGGGCCGGGCGGCCGAGCACTGGCTCAAGGACATCTCCTGGGCCGGGCTGGCCCTCGCGGTGCTCGCCGGCCTGGCCAGCACCTGGTGGCTGCGCCGCCGTGCCCGGCACCTGGAGTCGGCCGACGTGCCCGACGAGGCCGACGAGCGCGTGCCGGCCGGCGACCGCTAGACCGGGACGCCGAAAGGGCCCGACCCCTCGTGGGGTCGGGCCCTTTCGTGTTGCTGTCCTGCTACCGGGCGGATCGTCAGGAGGCGCTGTAGCCGCGGGTGGCGATCCAGTCGGCGAGGTTGTCGACGCTGATGCGGTAGGAGGCGGTGTTCGGGTTGGCGCTGTCGGCGATGGTGACGGTCTTGCCGTTGTCCTGGTAGCCGACGACGCTGATGTAGTGGCCGCCTTCGAAGGAGTGGGTGTTGCCGTCGGTGTCGGTGGCGGTGCCGGCGATGTTGGCGACCACGGCGCGGCCGTCGTCGACGGTGCGGACGATGTCGGAGCGCAGGGTGTCGGTCTGCTTGTCGTCGGCCTTGCCGTCCTTGATCTCCACCGACCGGTAGGTCTTGCCGGTCTCCTTGTTCAGGACGGGGGTGATGTCGTTGATGCTGTTGGTGCCGTTCTCGGTGGTGCCCATCTCCTTGGCCATGGCGTCGACGTCGATGTTCTTGCCGAGCACGCTGATGGCGTTGCGGGCGGCGGCGGGGCCGCAGTAGTAGAAGTTGGGCTGGGCCTCGTAGCGGACGTCCAGCTCCCGCTCGCCGTGGCCCTTGCGGTCGGCGGCGACCTTGGTGGTGTTCTCGGCGGGGGCGGCGTGCGCGGCGATCGCGGGGCCGGCGATCCCACCGGCGGTGGCGGCGATACCGGCAGCGGTCAGGACGGTGTTGCGCAGCATGGTGTTGGTACGCATGGTGATCAACGCCTTCCGTTCGGGGGTTCCAGCGGCACGCGCAGGGGGATGCGATGCCGCTGTAAGGGGGAAGTCTGTGGGGTGCCCGGCGATCAAAGGGGGGTGACCTGCTCGGGCGGCCCGGGGATGTAACCATCGGCGGCGGGTAGCGATTCCCTCGACCTGATCCGATGTCCCGGGGAGATGTAACGACCGGGGCTCGGGGATCATTCCCTGGCTCACCGGCTCCGGACCGGTGGTGCGCGGTCCGGGAGATGTAACGACCGGGGCCCGGGGGTCATTCCCACGGCCAGCCCGGCATCGTGCTCGGGGTGGAAACGACCGGCGGCCTCGCTCTCGGCGGGGTCCTGCGCGGTCTGCCATGTACAACGACCCCACCCCCGCCAGCATTCCGCTGCCAGGGTGGCGCCGGCCACCCACCCAAACCGGACACCGCACCCTGAACCCGTCACCGCAACCGGACAGGCGTGGGCCGAGGCCCCAGGATTGGGCGACGGTCGCTCAGATGGGCATAACGGACATCTCGCCGAGGTGGGCTCCGTGGGCGTTCGGACCGGGCGGTGGTGGGTGGAACGTCATGGAGGTCTCCGGTGTGCGGAAACCACCATGGCGTTCCACCCGTGGGTGAGGTCGACCGGTCCCGTCGGGTTCCACAGTGGGCGTGCCACCATGTCGGGCATGGAGATCTGGCACAACCCGTCCTGCTCGAAATGCGCCACGGCCCGGGCCTCCCTGGACGAGGCGCGGGTGCCCTACCGGTTGCGGGCGTACCTGGCGGAGCCGCCGAGCGCGGAGGAGTTGACCGAGGTGCTGCGCCGGCTGGACGCGCGGGCGTGGGACATCTGCCGCACCGGCGAGCCGGCCGCGACCGAGCTGGGCATGGCGGACTGGCCCCGCGACGACGCCACGGAGCCGCGCTGGGTCGCCGCGATGGTCGCGCACCCCGAGCTGATCCAGCGCCCGATCCTGCTGCTGGACGACGGCAGCGCGCTCGTCGGGCGTACCCCCGAGGCCCTGGACGAAGCGGTGCGCCGCACGGACCGGTGAGCCCGCGGCCGGTTCAGGAGGGCCGGTCGCCGGCCTTCGCGTGCCGCTCGCGCAACCGGTCCCGGATCTCCTCCGGGGTGTACGCCCGGCGCCGCCGCTCCGCCCGCGCCACGACCACGCCGGTCGCCGCGACCCCGGCGAGGCCGGCCAGGCCGAGCAGCTTCCACCACCGCATCCGTTGCCGCTTCGGCATAGGGTGATCCTCCATGAGCATCAGTCTGGACGAGGCGGTGGAGCTGACCCGCACCGGAGACCTGTGGGTGTTCCGTGGGCGCAGCGTGCCGGACCGCGCCATCCAGCTCACTACCAACAGCCCAGTCAACCACGTGGGCATGGCCGTGGTGCTCGACGACATGCCGCCGCTCATGTGGCACGCCGAGCTGGGCCGCTCGCTGCCGGACATGTGGACCGGCAGCCACCAGCGCGGCGTGCAGCTGCACGACCTGCGGGACGCGGTCTGCATCTGGGCCAACCGGTACGGCCAGCGGGCCTGGCTGCGCCAGCTCGAACCGCCGGCGGACACCGCGATGGAGGAGGCGGTGCTGCGAACCGTGGCGCGCCTCGACGGCACCCCGTTCCCGTCCACGGCGCAGCTCGCCTGGCGCTGGGCACGCGGGCGGGTGCCGAACCTGCGCCGGGGTCGACCCTCCATCGCCGACGGTGGCGGTGTGCCGGTCCGGGACCGGGCGCTGGAGACCGCGTACTGCGCGGAGGTGGTGGCCGTGACCTACGAGGCGATGGGGTTGCTGCCCGCCGGCCGGCGCCCCAACTGGTACGACCCGGGCCGGTTCTGGAGCGGCGACGACCTCGACCTCACCGGCGGCGCCCAGCTCGGAGCGGAGATCGAGGTAAGCATCCCGCCCCGCTGACCAGGTTTGCCGCGCCCGCCGTCCGGTAATGGAGAGCGGCGTGACGGCTTCCACGGACCTCGACACGCTCACCGACTTCTTCGACCGGTACGGCGTGGCGCTGACCACCGCCGACGTGCCCGCCATCGCCGGCTGCTACGCGCTGCCGGGGCTGGTGGTCGCCGACACGTACAGCTTCTCGTTCACCTCGCCGGCTGCCGTGGCGCTCAGCTTCGTCGGCGCGGCCCCCGACTACCAGGAGCGGGAGCTGGTCGCGGCCAACGCGCAGATCGAGGACGTGCAGCAGGTCTCGGCGCTGCTCACCGAGGTGGCGGTGCGCTGGGAGTTCCTGGACAGCCAGGGCCGGGCGGTGCCCGGCGAGCGTTACCGCTACCTGCTGCGGGCCACCGAGGACGGCCCGGCCATCTGCACCGTCATCCGCACCGCCTGACCGGGCGTCTCCTCGCGCTCCCACGCCGGCGGCCCGGTGCCGGCGGCTCAGCGGACCAGGGCCTGCCGTTCCCGCTGCCGGGGCAGCGCGTCGACAAGCGCGCCGGTCGCCACGTCGGCCACGAAGGCGTCGACCGCCTCCCGGGTGACGCCGGGCATGCAGATCAGGTGGCTGTGGCCGGCGCTGCTGGCCAGCACCCACTTCGCCGTCACGGCCGGGGACGGGGTGGGGAAGACCACGGTGAAGGCGTGCTCGTGCCGCCAGGCCGGCCAGCCCACCTCGTTGAGCCGCTCCACCGCGTACGCGGCCAGCTCGCGGGCCCGCTCGGCACGCTCCCGCAGGCCGTCGTGGCCGAGGCTGCGGATCGCGTACCACAGCAGCAGCGCCGGGTGGCCGCTGCGCGAGCCGCTGATCGTGGTGTCCACCGTGCCGGTGTAGTTGGGGGACTGGGCGAGCTGCTGCTGGAGGGTGCGGCGGGTCAGCACCACCCCGCACGGCACCGGGGTGCCGAGGAACTTGTAGCCGGAGATGGAGATGCTGTCCACGGTGGCGTCGAGTCGCAGCGTGGTCCGCCCGTCGGCCAGCGCCAGCGGGACCCCGGCCAGCGCGCCGTCGACGTGCAGGTGGTGGCGGACCGGCGTGCGGGCCAGCAGGCGCCGGATCCGCGGCACGTCGTCGGCGGCCTCGGTCATCGTGGTGCCGCAGGTGGCCACCACGATGGCCGGCCGGTCCCGGTGCCGGTCGACCATCCGGGCCAGGTCGTCGTAGTCCATCTCGCCGCGCTCGTCGGTGCGGACCACCACCGAGTCCAGGCCGAGGATGTCGACGCACTTGGGCAGCGAGTAGTGGGCGTCGGCGGAGTGGTAGACCAGCGCCTTGGGGAAGCGGGCCCGGGCCAGGTAGAGCGCGTAGAGGTTGCCCTCGGTGCCGCCGGAGGTGAGGTAGCCCCAGCGGTCGTCGACAGGCGCCTGGAACAGGTCGGCGAACCAGTCGAGCACCTCCCGCTCGTAGCGCTTCGTGTGGTTGGCGCCGGCCGGGTCGCTCCACGGGTCACCGATGTTGTTGAGCAACGAGCCGAACAGCGGCGCCAGCGGGCTGTAGTCGATGTCGGTGGCGACGGGGAAACCGACGTGCGTCTCCCGCCCGGCCACCGCGGCCGAGCGCACCGCGGCGAGTTCGGCGAGGAGTTCCTCGGGGCGGGTGACGGAACCGTCACGGCCTGGGTCGGCTGACAACACGGCGCTCCCTCGTCGTCACGGTGCACAGCGCACAGAGTGGACCATGAGTCACGGAGAGCGGGCAAGCGTTACGAAATTGGCCACCAATTGTCCATAATCGACGTACTGGTCGGGTGATAACCGCTGGTCATCCGGCACCTGCCGCCGCCGGCCGGTGCTACCGACTGAGCGCGCAGTCAGCGTCGGACGCCCCAGAGAATGCTCGCGGACAGTTGATAACGTGTGCACTCAGTGAAATCATCGGCCGGGCGAATTCCCGCTAGCCAGGAGCTGCCACGTGTCGCATGAACACCGGTCGCCGCTGCCGCGTCCGTCCTATGAGGACCTGCGCGGGGGCGGCCCCGACCGGCCGGCGCACCCGCCGGCACCACCGGTCCGGCCGCCCGCCCGGTGGGGGAGCCGCCGGCTCTCCGGTGGCGCGCCGGCCCCGGGCGGGCCCGACCACGGCGTCCCGGCGAGCCCGGCCCACGGCGCTCCCGCCGCACCGGCGCACGGCTACGGCGTCCCGGGCGCCGCCGGCGGCTTCGGTGCTCCTCCCGCTCCCGGCTACCCCGACCCGGTCGGTGGCGGCGGCTTCGGCCCCACATACGGCGCCCCGGCCTCCGCACCCCGGTTCGCCCCGCCGGAGCCCCCGGGCCACGGCGCCGCCCCCCACTGGTCGGGGCTGGGCACCGCGGCGCCGGGCTACGGCGCTCCCGCGACGCCGGCCTACGAGGCCCCCGCGGCGCCGGGCTACGGCGTTCCCGCGACGCCGGCCTACGCGGCCCCCGCGACGCCGGGCTACGGCGCCCCCGCCTCGGCGCAACCGGGAACGCCGGGCGGCTACGGCGCGCCGGGCGCCCCCGGCTACGGCGCGGCCGGGCCGGCCCCGGCGAGCTGGTCCGGGGCCGACGCGTCCGAGGCGAACGTCGACGGCTACTCGAACCAGGCCGTCTACCACCAGATCCGGCAGGCGGTGGTGCACCGGGTGCAGTACGCGAACGCGCTGCACGCCTCGCACTACTGGGACCTGCGGCGGACCAAGCCGGTCGGGCCGCACGCCCTGGTCTTCCTCTACGCCTGCCCGGACCCCCGGTTCGCCGACCCGCGCCGGCCCTACTACGAGATCAAGGCGGCCTCCCGCCTGTTCCGCGACGGCAGCGAGGTGCAGGACCTGCCGGCGCTGCTCGCCGAGCTGTGCGAGATCGCCGAGGGCTACCTGGCCGGCGGCGGGGTCTTCGACCCGGTGGCCCAGATGACCCAGGCCGGCGAGCCGATGCCGGCCGAGGCGCGCTACGTCGGGGTCTCCGTGTCGACCCTGCTCGGCGCCGGCGACGAGACCGGCGCCGCGCAGCCCGGCAGCGGCGGAATGGGCATCCCCGGGCGCAACCTGGTGGTCATGTCCGACGACAACCTGCTGGTGGTCGAACGCCCGGCGCGGGCGCACGAGCAGGTCGTGGTGCACTCCACCTCCCCGCACTACAGCGGCGGGGGCGTGGAGTACCGCAGCTGGCTCCCGCTCAGCCCGGAGCATCAGGTCCACCCGGCCTGGCGCTGGTTGCAGCACCTCAACCAGCTGGTGATGACCGGGCAGGAACGCAAGGCCGCGATGGCCGGGACGGTCGCCGGCCGGCGCCGGCGCTGAACAGGCCGACGGCCCGCCCCGGCTGTCGGGGGCGGGCCGTCGCGTGTCCGGGCCGCCTACAGGGAGCGGCCGACCAGGTCCTGCTCGATGACCGCGAGCGGGCGCGGCTGGCCCTGCCCGACGTTCTCCAGCACCTCGGGGCGGGTGGCCCGGATGACCGCCGCCCAGACCAGCCCCACCGCCGCGGCGGCCGCCACCGCGCCGGGGACCAGCCACTTCGTGGTGGACTCCGGTGGCGCCCCGAGCACGGCGGAGAGGTTGACAAGCGTGGTGAGCAGGGCCGCGCCGACCAGCGCCGCACCGATGGCCGGCGCGACCGCGCGCTGCCACGTGCTCTCGTCGCCGCCGCCGCCCCGGCGGAAGAAGGCGATCGTGGCGATGGAGGTGACCGCCATCATGAGCAGCACCGCGATGGCCGCGACGCCCGAGAGCCAGCTGAACATGATGGCGACCGGGTCGGCGCCGGTCAGCGCGAAGACCAGGATGACCGGCAGGGCGATCGCCGACTGGAGCACGGACCCGGCGACGGGCGCGCCGCCCCGGCCGACCCGCTCGAACACCGCCGGCAGCACCCGCTCCCGGCCGAGGCTGAAGGCGTACCGGGCGATCGAGTTGTGGAAGCTGATCATCGCGGCGAAGACGCTGGTCACCACCAGGATGGTGGCGACGCTGCCGAGCACGGGACTGGCGTTCGCCTCCAGGATCGAGAACGGCAGCCCGGCGTTCGGGTCGCGGGACCGGTCGACCACCTGGTCCGGGCCCACGGCCACGGCCATGGCCCAGGCGGCGAGCGCGTAGAGGACGCCCAGCAGGATCAGCGCCGAGTAGGCCGCCCGGGACACCGCCTCCGGCGACCGGGACTCCTCGGAGTAGACGGCGGCCGACTCGTAGCCCACGAACGAGGCCGCGCAGAAGGCGACCACGCCGCCGATGCCGGGGACCAGCAGGTTGCCGGGGTCCAGCGGCGCGAAGCTCACCGAACCGCCGGCCGGGTGGGTGAACGAGGTGAGCACGAAGAGCAGGATCACCGCGACCTCGACGGCCAGCACCGCGCCGAGCAGGCCGACGCTGATCCGCGCCTTCAGCACGCCGATCAGGGCGACCCCGGCCCAGGCGAGCAGCGCCCAGGCCCACCAGGCGCCGCCGAGGCTGCCGCTGACGACCGCGCCGAGCAGCCCGTACAGGCAGATCTGGATGGCGTTGTAGCCGAGCAGCACGACGGGCGCGGCGACGACGCCCCAGAACCGCCCGAAGCCGGCCGCCAGGGCCGCGTAGAAGACGCCGGCGCTGGAGACGTAGCGAGCCATGGCCAGGTAGCCGACGGAGAAGAAGAGCAGGGCGGCCGCGATCACGAGGAAGCCGAGCGGTGTGCCGGTGACGCCGGTCGAGGCGTACGTGGCGACGATCGCGCCGGCGAGCACGGCCATCGGGGAGGAGGCGGTGGCGCTGAACACCAACAGGGCGCCGGTGCCGAGGGACTTGCGGATGAGCCCGGTTGGCGCGCTGGCAATCTGCATGGAGCTGCTCCGAGTGGGGGAGGGGGTTGTCGGGGCGGGTGTCCGTCGGAACGGCTCTCCATGATGGACAGTGCGGGCGGATGTGCGCGTCCTTGCCCGGATCTGAGCCATTTAGGAGCTCCGATAGCTGAGCCCGGACAGCGTAGCCGACGACGCGGTGCGACGTGTTGCGTGCAGGTCGTGTTCGTGGGTCGGCCGACGGGGCCGATCCGCCGCACGTGATCGTCCGTTCCGCGCGTCGCGGGTGCCCGGACGGTCGGATCGGCCCGCCCGTGCTGCGGGACGCGACGCACCATGGCTACGCTGGCGCGTCGGGTACCACGAGGGGGGCATGTGATGAGCGGCGGGCCAGCCGAGCCGGCCGAGGCGCCGGCGGCGCCGCGGGTGCTCGCATCGGTGCCGTGGGTCGTGGTGGTGCTCGGCGTCGGTCTGATCGTCGGCCTGCTGGTGATCGCCCTGTTCTCGCTGCGCGGGCAGGAACGCCAGCCGGTGCCGGCGCCCGCCCCGCCGATGTACCTGCCGACCCTCGGCGTGGACCCCCCCACCTCCGCGCCGCCGACGGGCGGTGCCACCGGCACGCCCACCGGATCGGCGACGCCGTCGCCCAGCGCGACCGCCTCGCCCTCGGCCGGAGCGTCCCGGTCGGCGACGCCGCGGCCCAGCGCCTCGACCCGGGTGGCCACCCAGGGTGCGGTGACCGCGCGGTACGAGGCCACCGCGAGCGACCGGGACGGGTTCGAGGCCCGGCTGACCGTGGTCAACGGCTCCGGCGGCGGGCAGGGCTGGGAGGTCCGGCTGCTCTTCACCGGCAACGTGAAGAGCATCGAGGCCTCGTCCAGCTCCGGGGTGTCGGTCAGCACCCAGGGCGGCGGGGTGTTCGTGCTGCGCGGCACCGGGCCGCTGCCGGCCGGGCAGACCACCACGGTGCGGATGCGGTTCGGCCGCACGGGCACCGGTGACCAGCCGGGCCAGTGCACGGTCAACGGCGCGGACTGCGTGATCGCCTGAGGCGGCACCGGCCGCGGCTCCCCCGGGCGGGCGACGCTCGAGGTCGTTACGCTCGCCCGACGGGGACCGACAGGGGAGGGGCATGTCCGGCACACGACGCGTACGCCCGTCACCCGGCGCCGCAATCGTCTCCTCGCCCTGGATCATCGTGTCGATCGGCGTGATCGTCATGGTGGTGCTGCTGGTCGTGGCGCTGGGCTCGGTGCGCGGGCGGCGGACGTTCGCCGAGTCCCCGCCGCCGGCCCCGACGATGTCGCTGCCCGAGTTGGCGGCCACCACCACCCCCACCACCTCCGGCCAGGCCGCCCGGCCGCCCACGTCCGCCGCCGGTCCGGTGGTCCCCGGGCTCTCCCCCCGGTCGACTGTGCTGCCCGCCCGGCCCACGCCGAGCCCGCCGGCCGGCACCGGCACGGCCCGCCCCGGCGGCCCGCCCGCGCCCGCGCCGGCCGCCCCGCCGGTGACCGGCCGGTACGGGGTGGTGAACAGCTTCGACGGCGGCTTCATCGGTGAGGTGCGGCTGGTCAACGCCGCCGACACGGCGCGGGGCTGGACCGTGCGGCTGACCTTTCCGCGGGGTCGTCTCGTGACCGCCTGGGTGAGCGGCGCCGAGCAGGGCAGCGGCGACTTCACCGACGGCGTCTTCACCTACCGCAGCGGAGTGGCCCTGGCGCCCGGCGCGTCGGTGGCGCTGCAGTTCCACTTCGAGCAGACGGGGACGACCCGGCCGACGAGCTGCGCGGTCGACGGCGCCGACTGCTCCGGGCTCTGATCCCCGGCCTCCCGCGTCACCCTCGGCGACCACCACGCGCTGCCGTGTTTCGCAAGACGGCTGCTTTGTTGCGACTTCGTTTGCAAGGTATTGCAGAATGTTTCGGCGGGAGCTAGCGTGCGGGCGAATCAGCGACCAGAGAAAGGCCGTCGATGAAACCCCCGCCGATATCCCGCAAGGCCCTGGCCGCCCTGGCCTCCTCCCTCGTGCTCACCCTCGTCGGCGTGCCGGTGGCCCTCCACCAGCTGGGTGCCGACGGCAGCGACCGCCGCGCCACCCCCGACGTGCTGGCCGCCGCGGGCGCCCCGCAGTGGAGCCGGGAGCCGTCCGCCGAGGCGCTGCTCAAGGCCGGCAGCAACAGCGCGAAGGCCGAGCAGTTCTACTTCGTCCTACCGGACCGCTTCGCCAACGGCGACAAGCGCAACGACACCGGCGGGCTGGCCGGCGACCGGCTCAGCACCGGCCTGGACCCCGCGGACAAGGGCTTCTACCACGGCGGTGACCTCAAGGGGGTCATCGACAAGATGGACTACATCGAGGGCCTCGGCACCACGGCCATCTGGCTCGCCCCGATCTTCAAGAACCGGCCCGTGCAGGGCACCGGCGCGGACGTGTCCGCCGGCTACCACGGCTACTGGATCACCGACTTCACCCAGGTCGACCCGCACTTCGGCACCAACGCCGAGCTGAAGAATCTGGTCGGCCTCGCCCACCAGCGGGGCATCAAGGTCTACCTGGACATCATCGTCAACCACACCGCGGACGTCATCCGCTACGCCGAGGACAAGTACGGCTACGTCGACAAGAAGACGTCCCCCTACACCGACGCGCAGGGGCGGGCCTTCGAGGACCGCAACTACGCCGACGGCACCCGGGCGTTCCCGCAGGTGAACAAGGAGTCCTTCCCGTACACCCCGACCTTCGCCAGCGCGGCCGACGCCAAGGTCAAGGTGCCGGCGTGGCTGAACGACCCGACCATGTACCACAACCGGGGCGACTCCACCTTCGCCGGTGAGAACAGCGAGTACGGCGACTTCTTCGGCCTCGACGACCTGTGGACCGAGCGTCCCGAGGTGGTCCGCGGCATGACCGACATCTACGCGCAGTGGATCGGCAAGGCCGGCGTCGACGGCTTCCGCCTCGACACGGTCAAGCACGCCAACCTGGACTTCTGGCCGCAGTTCACCCGCGGCATCGACGCCGCCGCGGCCAAGGCCGGCAAGCCGGACTTCTTCATGTTCGGCGAGGTCTACAGCGCCGACCAGGAGATCGAGTCGACCTACGTGCGGCAGGGCGGCCTGCCGGCCACCCTCGACTTCTCCTTCCAGGAGGCCGCGCGGAGCTACACCGCCGCCGACGGCTCGGCCAAGGCCCTCGCGGACCTGTACGCCAAGGACGACCTCTACGCCGCGCGGGACACCGACGCCAACCGGCTGACCACCTTCCTCGGCAACCACGACATGGGCCGGATCGGCTCGTTCATCGCGGCCGCCGGCGGGGACGACACCAGCCAGCTCCGCCGCGACCAGCTCGCCCACCAGCTGATGTTCCTCACCCGCGGCCAGCCGGTCGTCTACTCCGGTGACGAGCAGGGCTTCACCGGGCCCGGCGGGGACAAGGACGCCCGGCAGGACATGTTCGCCAGCAGGACGGCGGACTACCTCGACGACGACCTGATCGGCACCACCCGCACCCACGCCAGCGACCAGTACGACACCACCCACCCGCTCTACCGGACCATCGCCGAGCTGGGCGAGCTGCGGCAGGCCCACCCCGCGCTGCGGGACGGCGTCCAGGTCACCCGGTACGCGGCCGACGGTCCCGGCGTCTTCGCCTTCTCCCGCGTCCTGCCGAAGGACCGCACCGAGTACGTCGTCGCGGTGAACAACGCCGCGACCGCGCAGACCGTCACCGTGGACACGTGGTCGGCCGGCGCCACCTTCACCGGCGTGTACGGCGGCGCGACCACCGCGAGCGCCGGCGCGGACGGCAAGCTGGGCGTGACCGTGCCCGCCATGTCGGCCGTCGTGCTCAAGGCCGACCGGGCGATCCCGCAGGCCGGCGCGGCCCCGACGATCACCCTCACCGAGCCGGGCGACGCCCCGGTCGCCACCAAGGCCGCCGTCACCGCCCAGGTCACCGGCGACCCCCTCGCGACCGTCACCTTCGCCGCCCGGGTCCCCGGCGGCAAGTGGACGCTGCTGGGCAGCGCGCACCGGGCGCCGTACACCGTCCACCACGACCTGACCGGCCTGGCCGGCGGGACGAAGGTGGAGTACAAGGCGGTGGTCCGCGACGGCAAGGGCCGCGTGGCCGCCGCGCGCACCACCGGCGTGGTCGGCACCCCGGCGCAGAGCGCCTCACGGGACTGGGCGGTCGTGCACTACCAGCGTCCCGCCGGGGGGTACGCCGACTGGGGCCTCTACACCTGGGGCGACATCGACCCCGCCTACCAGACGGAGTGGCCCAAGGGGCAGCCGTTCGCGGGTGAGGACTCCTACGGCCGGTTCGCCTGGGTCAAGCTGAAGCCTGGCGCCAAGTCGGTCGGGTTCCTCGTGGTCGACAAGGACGGGAACAAGGACGTCGCGAACGACCGCACCATCGACGTGACGCAGACCGGCGAGGTCTGGGTCAAGCAGGGCGACAGCGCCCTCTACCCGACCCGGCAGGCCGCCACCGGCGAGCCCGACCCGCCGGTCGACCAGAGCACCGCGGTCATCCACTGGCGCAAGGCGGACGGTAACTACGACGGCTGGGGCCTGCACCTGTGGGACGGCGCCGCCAACCCGACCGACTGGGGCAACCCGCTGAAGCCGGAGAAGATCGACGCGTACGGCGCGGTGTTCCGGGTGCCGCTCGCGGCCGGGGCCACCGGGTTGAACTACATCGTGCACTCCGGCGACGAGAAGGACCAGCCCGACGACCAGCGGCTGGACTTCGCCACCGCCGGGCACGAGATCTGGCTGCTGGCCGGGGTCAAGGGCCGGCTGCTGCCGCCGACCTCGTCCGGCGTCGCGAAGGACCTCGACATCACCAAGCAGAACGCGCAGTGGATCGACCGGTCCACCGTGGCGTGGCAGACCGGGCCGACCGACGGCAAGCGGTACGCCCTGGTGGCCGCCCCCGCCGGCGGGCTCGGCATCGCCGACGGCGAGCTGACCGGGACGTACACCACGCTGCCGCTGCGGGCGGGGCGCAACGGGCTGACCGAGGCCCAGCGGCAGGCGTACCCCCAGCTCTGGGCCTACCGGGCGTTCACGCTGGACCGCGCCGACCTGGCCAAGGTGCCCGTGGCGCTGCGCGGCCAGCTCGTGGTGACCGAGCGGGACGCCGAGGGCCACCTGCTCGGCGCCACCGGCGTGCAGATCCCGGGTGTCCTCGACGACGTCTACCGGGCCGCCACCGGCGCGAAGCTCGGCCCGACGTTCGCCGGCAAGGTGCCCACCCTGGCCGTCTGGGCGCCCACCGCCCGGAAGGTCTCGCTCCAGCTCTTCGACTCTCCGGCGGCCGAGCCGACGAGCGTGTCGATGAGCCGCAACGACACCACCGGCGTCTGGTCCGTGCGCGGCACGAAGGGCTGGACCGGCAAGTACTACCGCTACCAGGTCGAGGCGTGGCAGCCGGCGGCGCAGAAGGTGGTCACGGCCGCCGTGACCGACCCGTACTCGCTGGCCCTCGCGCCGGACTCGACGCACAGCCAGATCGTCGACCTGGCCGACCCGGCGCTGGCCCCGGCCGGCTGGGCGAACCTGCGCAAGCCGAAGGCCGTGCCGTCGGCGAAGGCCCAGATCCAGGAGGTGTCGGTCCGCGACTTCTCCATCGCCGACACCACGGTGCCGGCCGATCGGCGGGGCACCTACCTGGCCTTCACCGACCCGGGCACCGCCGGGATGAAGCACCTGAAGGCGCTCGGCGACGCCGGGGTCAACTACCTGCACCTGCTGCCGGCGTTCGACTTCGCGACCATCCCCGAGAAGCGAGCCGACCAGGCGCAGCCCGCCTGCGACCTGGCCGCGCTGCCCCCGGACTCCGACGAGCAGCAGAAGTGCGTCGCCGCGGTGGCCGGCAAGGACGGCTACAACTGGGGGTACGACCCGCTGCACTACACGGTGCCGGAGGGCGGGTACGCCGTCGACCCGGCCGGGGCGAAGCGGACCACCGAGTTCCGGCAGATGGTCGCCGGGATCAACCAGGCCGGCCTGCGCGTGGTGATGGACGTCGTCTACAACCACACCTCGGCCGCCGGCACCGACCCGAAGTCGGTGCTCGACCAGGTGGTGCCCGGCTACTACCAGCGGCTGCTGCCCGACGGCAGCGTGGCCAACTCGACCTGCTGCGCCAACACCGCCCCGGAGCACGCCATGATGGGCAAGCTCGTGGTGGACTCGCTGGTCACCTGGGCGAAGGCGTACAAGGTGGACGGGTTCCGGTTCGACCTGATGGGCCACCACCCGAAGGCGAACATCCTGGCCGTCCGCGCCGCGCTGGACGGGCTGACCGTGGCCCGCGACGGCGTGGACGGGAAGAAGATCCTGCTCTACGGCGAGGGCTGGAACTTCGGCGAGGTCGCCGACGACGCCCGGTTCGTGCAGGCCACGCAGGCCAACATGGCCGGCACCGGCATCGGCACCTTCAACGACCGGCTCCGCGACGCGGTCCGGGGTGGCGGGCCCTTCGACGGCAACCCGCGGATCCAGGGCTTCGCGTCCGGGCTCTTCACCGACCCGAACGGTGACGACGTCAACGGCTCGGCCGCCGAGCAGAAGGCCCGGCTGTTGCACCAGCAGGACCTCATCAAGGTGGGGCTCACCGGCAACCTGCGCGGTTACCGGTTCACCGACTCGTCGGGGCGGCCGGTGACCGGCGCGCAGGTGGACTACAACGGCTCGCCGGCCGGCTACACGGCGGCGCCCGGCGAGGCGGTCACGTACGTCGACGCGCACGACAACGAGATCCTGTACGACGCGCTGGCGTACAAGCTGCCGCAGGGCACCTCGGCGCAGGACCGGGCGCGGATGCAGGTGCTCGCGCTCAGCACCGTGGTGATGGGGCAGGGGACCGGGTTCGTGACGGCCGGCTCGGAGCGGCTGCGCTCGAAGTCGCTGGACCGCAACTCGTTCAACTCCGGTGACTGGTTCAACCAGATCCGCTGGGACTGCGCCCAGGGCAACGGCTTCGGCGCCGGCCTCCCGCCGGAGCAGGACAACAAGGACAAGTGGCCGTACGCCAAGCCGCTGCTGGCCGACCCGAAGCTGGTGCCGGACTGCGCGGCGATCGACCTGGCCGACGCCCGGTACGCGGAGCTGCTCACCATCCGGCGCTCCTCGCCGGTCTTCGGGCTGACCACCGCCGACCAGGTGCAGAAGCGGGTCGCCTTCCCGCTCTCCGGCGACCGGGAGACCCCGGGCGTGATCACCATGACCCTGGACGCCCGCGGGCTGGACGGGAAGTGGAAGTCGGTCACGGTGGTCTTCAACGGCACCCCGGAGACCGCGAAGCAGACCGTCAGCGGCCTGCGCGGGGCGAACGTGGCGCTGCACCCGGTGCTGCGGAACTCGGCCGACCCGGTGCTCCGGACCGCGTCCTTCGACCGGGCCGGCGGCACGTTCACCGTGCCGGCGCGCAGCGTGGCGGTCTTCGTCCAGAGCTGACACCGAACGCCGGTCCGGCCCCCTGCCACGAAGTGGCAGGGGGCCGGACCCTTTGCGTCGAGCCGTACGTCGACCGTTGCTCAGTTGAAGCAGTCTTCGACGGTGTTGGCGCAGTTGGTGGGGTCGTTGTTGGTGATGGTGGACTTGTCGTCGAGCTTGACCTTGCCCTCGTTGTTGAGGACGCCGCCGGCGACGCGGTGGAGCTTGGCGGTGTCGGTGGCGGTGTTCTTGGTGACGTGGGTGTTGGTCAGGGTGACCTTGCCCTTGTTGTTGAAGATGCCGCCGCCGTTGAGGGCGGTGTTCTTCTTGATTTCGGTGTCGCGCAGGGTGAGGGTGGCGTTGTCGTCCTTGTCCCTGCCGTCGTGCTCGGTGAAGCCGTCCTCGACCTTGACGAGCCATTCGCCGTTGAAGATGCCGCCGCCGAAGCGGTTGGCGGTGTTCTCGACGATGGTGCTGTCGGAGATGGTGGCGGTGGCGTCCTGCTTGTCGTTGGGGTAGCCCCAGTGCTTGCCGCCGGTGTTGACGATGCCGCCGCCGTTTCCGTCGGCGTGGTTGCGGGCGACGAGGACGTGGTCGAGCTTAAGTTCGGTGTTCTCGGCGTAGATGCCGCCGCCGTTCTCGCAGGCGGTGTTGCCGGTGATGGCGGTGAAGCTGATGGT
>NZ_JANAVK010000004.1:750073-804243 GCF_024213425.1 Micromonospora sp. A3M-1-15
AGGAGCGCGCCACCGTCACCCTCGCCCTGCTTCTTGTCCTTGTCCTTGTCCTTGTCCTGGTCCCACGACCCCGGGCCCTGCGAGCCCGGCGCCGCGCCCATGACCGCCGGCGGGGTGGGGATCTGGGGTCCGCCGCCGCCGTACTTGAACTCGGTGGCGTTGCCGCCCTTGACGGTGAGGTCCTTCAGGGTCAGCTCGCCGCCGTCGGCGACCCGGAAGATCCGGAACGTGTCCTCGGAGTCCCGCTTGATCGTCGAGCCGTTGCCCTTGATCGTGATGTCCTGCTTGATCTCCGGCAGGGCCGCACCGTTCTTGCGGTCCTTCACGTTCAGCTCGTACGTGCAGTTCTCCGCCAGCTTCAGCGTGCCGCCGTGATCCCGGTTCGCCAGATCGACCGCCTCGACCAGCTCCTCGTCGTCACACGGCACCTCCCGGACCGTCCCGTGATCCGCGCCGTCCGGGTCCCACTCCCCACGGTCCCGGCCCTCCTCACCCTTCTTGTCCTTGTCCTTGTGCTCCTCGTCGGCGCTCTTGCCGGAGTCGCCGGCGTTCTGGGGCGCCGCGTGGTTCTCCGCGACCCGCTGCGGTTCGCCGGACTTGTCGTCGCGAGCGGCGAGGCCACCGAGGGCCGCCAGGCCGACGACGCCGGTCAGCCCGGCCACGCCGGTGGCGACCCAGAGTGCCCGTCGCCTGCTCGTCGGCGGGGGCGTCGGCGCCCCGCCGTCGGAAGTCGTTACGTCGTTGGACATCAGAGCCTTCCGCCCTTTCGGTTTCTACCAAAGGGGTCGCACCGGTCTCAGCCGCGCGACCAGCTACAAATCGGTTGCAGCCTCTGATCGCCACCGTATGAGAAGGATCCTCGCGACGCGGACGTATCCGAAGAAATCGCGCATTTGGCTCACATGCGGCCGGGCGGTGCAGCGGGGCGGAGCGACGCCAGGAGCACCGTGAGCAGCGCAAACGACGACGGGCCCGGCGTCGGCGTCGTTACCGCGAGAAACCTCGCAGACGCCGGCGGCGGGCCCGCCGGGGGTCGTGCCGGTCGGATCAGCCGGGCAGGCGGGGGCCGGCCTCGCGCTGCTCGGCCAGCCAGGTCTCCACCTCGTCCGAGCGGCGCGGCAGCCCGGCCGAGAGGTTCACCGAACCGTCGGCGGTGACCAGGATGTCGTCCTCGATCCGCACGCCGATGCCGCGCAGCTCCTCGGGGACCAGCTCGTCCTCCGGCTGGAAGTAGAGCCCCGGCTCGACGGTGAGCACGTAGCCCTCGCCGAGCGGCCCGTCCCGGTAGGTCTCCTTGCGGGCGTTGGCGCAGTCGTGCACGTCGATGCCGAGCATGTGGCTGGTGCCGTGCAGCGTCCACCGGCGGTAGACCGTCGACGCCGGGTCCATGGCCTCGTCGACGCTCACCGGCAGCAGGCCCAGGTCCTTCAGCGCCTCGGCGAGCACCCGCATGGCGGTCAGGTGCACGTCGCGGAACGCCACGCCCGGCTTGATCACGTCGATGCCGGCCTGCTGGGCGGCGTAGACGGCGTCGTAGACCTGGCGCTGGAGCGGGGTGAACCGGCCGTCGACCGGGAGCACCCGGGTGACGTCGGCCGTGTACAGGTTGCGGTTCTCCACGCCCATGTCCATGAGCAGCAGCTCGCCCGGGCGGGTGGCCCCGTGGTTGTGCACCCAGTGCAGGATCGTGGCGTGCTCGCCGGCGCCCACGATCGAGCCGTAGCCGACGTCGTTGCCGTCGTGCCGGGCGCGCAGCGCGAAGACGCCCTCCAGCAGTCGCTCGGAGACCGCCCGGTCGGCCGGGAGCGCCCGGGCCACGTCCTCGAAGCCGCGGACGGTCGCGTCGCACGCCTCCTGGAGCTGGGCGATCTCCCACTCGTCCTTGACCAGCTTCAGTTCCGAGATGGCGATGGCCAGCTCCCGGTCCCGGCCCGGCTGCCCCTCGTCCCGCGCGCCGTCGTACGGCCGCACCGCCGCGTCCACCCGGGCGTCGAAACCGCGCAGCACCCGGGTCCGCCCCGGCGCCAGCTCGGCCAGCGCCGCGTCCAGCTCGGTCAGGTCGGCGGTGGGCAGGCCCAGCTCGGTCGACTTCTCCTTCAGCGTCGGCCGCCGGCCCACCCACAGCTCGCCGTGGCGGCTGCGGAAGAACTCGTCGGTCGCCCGGGACGACCGGGGCCGCATGAACAGCGTGGCCTCGCCGCCCGGCCGGAGCACGAGCACGCTGTCCGGCTCCAGGTCGCCCGTCAGGTAGGCGAAGTCGCTGCCCGGCCGGAACCGGTGGTCGGTGTCGTTGGCGCGTACCTTCTCGGTGCCGGTCGGGATGACCAGCGTCTCGCCCGGGAACGCCTCGGCCAACGCGGCCCGCCGCTTGGCGTGGTTGGGCACCTCCGGTCGGGGACCGACCGGCAGCTCCGTGTCCCGCCAGCCCTGCCGCATGAAGGACAGGAACGCCTCCGGGAAGTCCGGGTCGTGCGATTCGGTGCCGTCCGCCGGCTTTCTCTGCTGCGTCCGCTCCTCGGCCATGTCCGCCTCCTTGCGCCTCGTCGCTGGTCCAGACGGTACCGCGCGCGCGGGAGCGGGGAGTGCCTGCGGTGCCGCGACGGTGGCTTCCGGCGCGTGGAAAGATGGCCCCCATGTGCGGACTCCTGGCCTTTTTCAGCGCGCGCGGTGACGCCGCCGCTCACCGCGACCACATCGCCGGAGCACTGGAGTGCCTGCACCACCGCGGCCCGGACGAGACCGGGGTCGAGGTGGTCGGCGACGCCTCCGGCCGGTACGCGGACGGAGTGTTCGCCCACAAGCGGCTGGCGATCATCGACGTGGCGCTGAGCCACGAGCCGCTGCCCTACGCGAACGGCCGCTACCTGCTCACCTTCAACGGCGAGATCTACAACTACATCGAGCTGCGGGACGAGCTGATCCGCGACTACGGCGCCCAGTTCGCCACCAACGGCGACGGCGAGGTGATCGTCGCCGGCTACCACTACTGGGGTGAGCAGGTGCTCACCAAGCTGCGCGGCATGTTCGCCTTCGTGATCTGGGACCGGCAGGAGCGGCGGGCCTTCGGCGCCCGGGACTACTTCGGCATCAAGCCGCTGCACTACCTGGAGACCCAGGACGGGCTCTACCTGGCCTCGGAGAAGAAGGCGCTGCTGCCCTTCGCGCACTCGGCGTACCAGGGCGACGCGGGGATCGACACCGCCAACCTGAGCCACTACCTGACCCTCCAGTACGTGCCGGAGCCGGGCACCCTGCACCGGGGGATCAGCCGGATCGGGTCGGGGGAGTACCTGACCTGGACGCCGGGCGGCCGGATCGAGGTGCGCCGCTGGTACCGGCCGGTGTTCCGCCCGGCCCCGGTCTCCGACGAGCAGAAGCTCTACCACGAGATCCGGGAGACGCTGCGGGAGAGCGTCCGGATGCACATGCGGTCCGACGTGCCGGTCGGCTCGTTCCTCTCCAGCGGCATCGACTCCACCGCGGTGGTGGCCCTCGCCCGGGAGTTCAACCCGAACATCCTGACCTTCACGGTCGGCTACGACGTGCCGGGCTACTCCGAGATCGACGTGGCCCAGGACTCGGCCCGCCACCTCGACGTGACCACCATCCCGACCAAGATCGGGCCGCAGGACATGATCGAGGCGCTGCCGAAGATCGTCTGGCACCTGGACGACCCGGTGGCCGACCCGGCCCTGGTGCCGCTCTACTTCGTGGCGAAGAAGGCCGCCGAGCACGTCACCGTGGTGCTCTCCGGTGAGGGCGCGGACGAGTTCTTCGGCGGCTACACGATCTATCGGGAGCCGCTGTCGCTCAACGCGGTCAACAGCCTGCCGGGCGGGGTGCAGAAGGGCCTGCGGGCGGTCTCCAAGGCCATCCCGCAGGGCGTCAAGGGCAAGAGCTTCCTGGAGCGGGGCACCACCCCGATCGAGGAGCGCTACTACGGCAACGCCCGGATGTTCACCGAGGAGGAGAAGCAGCACCTGCTGCGCCGCTACGACCCCTCGGTCCGCTACACCGACGTCACCTCGCCCATCTACGCCGAGTGCACCGAGCTGGACGACGTCACCAAGATGCAGTACGTCGACCTCTACACGTGGCTGCGCGGCGACATCCTGGTCAAGGCCGACCGGATCTCGATGGCGCACTCGCTGGAGGTCCGGGTGCCCTTCCTGGACCGCGAGGTGTTCAACGTGGCGGCCGGGATCCCGGTCGACCTGAAGCTGCCGCCGCGCTCCGAGGCCACCAAGTACGCCATGCGCCAGGCGTTGCAGGGCGTGGTGCCGCCGGCCATCGTCAACCGCAAGAAGCTGGGCTTCCCGACCCCGACCCGGGTCTGGCTGCGCGGCGAGATGTACGAGTGGGCCCGGCACGTGCTGGCCACCTCCGGCGCGGGCGACCTCATCGACCTGTCGTACGCCATGCGGCTGCTGGACGAGCACAAGCGGGAGGAGGCGGACCACTCCCGCAAGGTGTGGACCGTGCTGATCTTCTGCATCTGGCACGCCATCTTCGTGGCGAAGACCCTCGACCCGGGCATCCAGCGCAACCAGTCGGCCCTGCTCACGAAGCCGGTGGTCGGCAGCATGGTCCGCTGACGCAGGCGTGACGAAGGGCCCCCGGGGTACGCCCCGGGGGCCCTTCTCAACTCGGGGTCACCGGCCGGTGCAGGTGACCGTGGGCAGGGTGTTGGTGCCGGAGAAGTTCGCCGTGAAGCCGAACGTGGTGGTGCCCTCCGGTGGCACGCTCCCGTTGTAGGGGGCGTTGGTGACCGTCACGGCCGCCCCGCTGGTGCTCACCGTGCCGTTCCAGAGCTGGGTGATGGTCTGGCCGCTGGGCCAGGTCCAGTTCGCGGTCCAGCCGCTGTAGGTACGGGTGCTGTGGTTCATGATCATGACCTCGCCCTGGAAGCCGCCCTGCCAGGCGCTGACCACCTTGTAGACCGCCATGCAGGCCCCGCCCGGCATGGTCGGGGTCGGCGTCGGGCTCGGCGAGGTGGGCGTGGGGGTCGGGCTGGTCGGGCCCGGCGTCGGCGTGGTGGGGTCCGGCGAGGGCGTGCCGCCGTTGCCGATCCCGGTCACCTCGCCGTTGCCGCCGTCGAAGGTCACGTCGGAGCAGCCGAAGAAGTTCTCCTGGCTGTCCGAGCGGACCCAGCGGGAGTAGATGATGTGCCGGCCGCTCTTGTTGGCCGGCAGGGTGCCGTTGAAGTAGTAGTGCCCGTCGTTCGTGCCGGGCGAGCCGATCGCCGGCGGGTTGGTCACCTGGAGGAACGGCTGCTCCTCCAGGTCGCTCCAGGCCAGCGGGCGGGTCGGGCTCCAACTGTCCTTGGTCACGTAGAAGTAGAAGGTGCCCGGGTGGTGGGCCCAGTTGCTGTAGCGGAACTCCATCGACCGCCCGGCCGTCAGGTGGGTGACCGGCCAGTCGGTGCGGGCCAGGTCGTAGCCGCTGAAGTTCGGGTTGCCGCCGCTGCACAGCTTGCCGTCGGGAATGAACCCGACGGTCCGGCCGCCGGCGTCCGAGCGCAGCACGCTGAACCAGTTGTAGAGCGAGTTGGCCCCGCTCTGGGCGACCGCCGCCGCGCAGGCGGGGTTGTTCGGGCGGATCTCCCCGGTCGCGGTGAGGCCGTCCTTCCAGCACAGGTAGGTCCGGGCGCCCGGGGTCATCGCCGCGCCGTGCGCGGCGGCCGGGTCGGGGCCGGTGACCAGGGCGAACGCGCCCAGGGCCAGGGTGGCGGCCGCGGTGAGCAGCGCGGCCGTACGGGATCGGTGCACGGGATCTCCTGACTCGCGGGGCGCGACCCGCACGGGCCGCCCCGCTGCGACGAGCGGATGCGACGATCGCGGTGCCACGCCCGGCGGTCGGAGTGCGGCCGGGGCCGTCGGGGGACGCGCACCGCCTGCGGTCCGTGCCACGGACCGGTGAGTGCCCTCGCGTCGGCTCGACCCGGCGGCCGGCGGCGCGGCAGCCCCCGCGCCCTCCCGGCACGCGCAATCCCATCACGTCCGGGCATCCCGCGCAATAGCCGCCCGTCGATGCGGGCGTCTCGTCGCGCCGGGACGCGCCATGCGCCAGGATCGGAGGTACGACGGACGGAGGGAGCCAGGATGGGGTACGCGGTGGTGCTCGGCGAGGCGCTTGTCGACCTGCTCGACGCCGAGCACGACGGGGAACCCGTCTACCGGCAGGCGATCGGGGGCGGGCCGCTCAACGTGGCCGTGGCGGTGGCCCGGCTCGGCGGGGACGTCCAGTTCGTCGGGTCGCTCGGCGACGACGCGCTCGCCGCGCGGATCCGCGCCTTCCTGGGCGACGCGGGTGTCGGACTGGCCGGGGCGGTCACCGTGCCGGCGCCGACCGCGCTGGCGGTGGCCACCTTCGCCGGCCCGGAACCGGACTTCCGCTTCTACGGCGAACCCCGGTCGTACGCCCTGCTCACCGCCGACGACCTCGACGTGGCCCTGGTCGAGGGCGCGCAGGTGCTCTACTGCGGCTCGATCGTGCTGCTCGACCCGCCGGTGCTGGCCGCCGCCCGCCGGGCCTGGTCGATGGCCGGGGCGCTGCGGGTGTTCGACCCGAACGTGCGGCCCCGCCTGCTCACCGGCCCCGGCGCGCTGGACGACCTGCGCGGGGTGGTCGCCGAGTTCGCCGCGAGCGCCCACCTGGTCAAGCTGAGCGCCGCCGACGCGCGCCTGCTCTACCCGCACGAGCCGGTCGAGGGCGTCGCCGCGTACCTGCGGGAACTGGGCGCGGCGACCGTGGTGGTCACCCTCGGCGCGGACGGCGCCCTGGTCGCCGCCGCGGACGACGTGGTACGCGTCCCCGCGCCGAAGGTCGACGCGGTGGACGCCACCGGCGCGGGGGACTCGGTGATGGGTGCGCTCATCGCCGACCTGCTGCACGCCGGCGAGCCGGTGGACCCGATTGGCTGGCGGGACCGGGTGGCCTTCGCCCTGCGGGTGGCCGGCCTGGTCTGCGAGTCACCCGGCGGGGCCACCGCCATGCCCACCCGGGAGGCGGTGGCCGAGCGTTTCCGCTGAGGTCAGCGCGGGCGGGCGAGGGTGAGCACGGCGGTGAGGGAGAGGGCGGCGGCGACCGCCAGCACGACGGCCATCGGCACGGCGCTGCCCTCGCCGCCCAGGCCGACCAGGGGTGCGGCCAGCGCGCCGACCACCGACTGGATGCCGCCCATGAGCGCGGCGGCCGTGCCGGCGTGCCGGGCGTGCGCGTCCAGCGCCAGCGCCGTGCTGTTCGGCGTCACCATGCCCAGCGAGCCGACGAAGGCGAACAGCGCCACCGCGACCACGGCGAGGCTGCCGGCGAGCGCCCCGGCGAGCACGCCGGCCGCGGCGACCACGCCGACCACGAGCGCGGTGGACAGCAGCCGGCGCGGGCTGAACCGGTCGAGCAGGCGGGCGTTCGCCTGCCCGGTGGCCACCAGGGCGAGCGCGTTGAGCCCGAAGACCAGGCTGAACGCCACCGCGGAGACGCCGAAGACGTCCTGGAACACGAACGACGACCCGGAGATGTACGCGAACAGCCCGGCGAACGCGAAGCCCTGGGTCAGCGCGTACCCGAGGTAGACGCGGTCGGCGGCCAGCGACCGCATGGTCCGGGCGGTGGCGGCCAAGCCGCCGGTGCTGCGGCGCTCGGGCGGCAGCGTCTCCGGCAGGCGCCGGGCGACCGCGACGGAGAGCAGCAACCCGATGGCGGCCAGGGTGAGGAAGACCGCCCGCCAGTCGCCGAAGCGCAGCACCAGGCTGCCGACGCTCGGCGCGGCGACCGGCGCGACCCCGAAGACCAGGGTGAGGCGGGAGAAGTACTTCGCGGCGTCGCGGCCGGCGTAGAGGTCGCGGACCACGGCCCGGGCGACCACCACCCCCATGCCGCCGGCCAGACCCTGGGCGAACCGTGCGGCGGCCAGCACCGGGGCGCTCGGCGCTGCCGCGCAGGCGAGCGCCAGGACGGTGTACGCCGCGACGCCGATCAGCACCGGGCGCCGCCGCCCCCACCGGTCGCTGAGCGGGCCGGTGACGAACTGGCCGACGGCGAGGCCGATCAGGCAGGTGGTGAGGGAGAGTTGGATGCCGGCCTGGTCGGCGCCGAGGTCGCGGGTCATCGCCGGGAACGCCGGGAGGTACATGTCCAGCGAGAGTGGGCCGATCGCGGTGAGCGTGCCGAGCAGCACCAGCAGCGTCGCGCCACCCCCGGCGGCGGGCGGGTGGACGGTCGGACGCGCGGCGGTCCGCACGGTCTGGCTCACGAGGTTCCCCCTGGGATCGGTGATCGCCGAGTAACCTTAGCTCTGTACTCAGAACTATTGCGATGTGAAGCAGGTGACTCCGTGGCGAGTGAAGAGCCCGTCGCGCGGTTCGGCGCCGTCGTGGGGGAGCTGCACCGGCTGCTGCGCCGCAAGGTCGTCACCCGGGCCAACCGGGACTCCCTGCCCGAGGCGCAGGTGGAACTGCTGCACCTGGTCCGCGCCGAGCCGGGGATCAGCGGCAAGGAGGTCGCACGCCGGCTGGGCACGGCGCCGAACACGGTCAGCACCCTGGTCCGCGAGCTCACCGGCGCCGGTCTGCTGGCGCGCGACCGCGACCCGGACGACCGCCGGGTGGCGCGGCTCACCCTCACCGACGCCGCCCGCGCCCGAATGGCCGACTACGCGGCCCACCGCAGCGCCCTGCTCACCGAGGCGCTGGCCACCCTCGACCCGCCGGCCCGCGACGCGATCGTCGCCGCCGCCCCGCACCTCGACGCCCTGCTCGCCGCCCTGCGCGCCCGCCCCTGACCCGCTGCGGGCGGTCAGGCGGCGCCGTCGAGCTCGGCGTAGCCGCGGCGGGCCGCGATGAGACCCGGACGGGCGCCGAACGGCGACTCGGCGGCCACCCGCTCGGGCGGGGCGCTGCCGGTGTGGCCGGCCCGGATGAGCCAGGCCTGCTGGGCGAGCTGGGCGTGCTGGGCCCGCACGAACGCCACGTCGACCGGCGCGCCGTGCCCCGGCACCACCACGGTGGCCGGCGTGGTCAGCCGGAGCAGCCCGGCCACCGCGTCCGGCCACTGCACCGGGTACGACTCCTCGAAGGCCGGCGGCCCGCTCTGCTCCACCAGGTCCCCCGCGACCAGCACGTCCGCGTCCGGCACGTGCACCACCAGGTCGGCGTCGGTGTGCCCGTGCCCGGGGTGGTGCAGCACCACCCGCCGCCCCCCGATGTCCAGCACCGCCTCGCCCTGCACCGGGTGGGTCGGTGCCAGCAGCTCGGTCCGGGCCAGCTCGGCGGCCAGGTCCGGCTGCTCCGCGCGCATCTCCTCGGCCGCGGCCCGGCGCAGCTCGTCGGGATGGTCGCGGAGCACGGCCGCGGCCTGGGCGTGCGCGTACACCGGGCGGGGCGGGTCAGCGGCCAGCGTGGCGTTGCCGAAGCAGTGGTCGAAGTGGTGGTGGGTGTTGACGATCGTCCACGGGTGCGGGGTGACCGCGCGGGCCGCCTCGGCCAGCTCCCGGGCCTGCCCGGCGGTGGAGAGGGTGTCCACCAGCAGCGCCGCGCCGTCGCCCACCACCAGCGTCACGTTGACGTGCAGCAGCGGGTCGCGCAGCACGTGCACGCGGTCGGCGACCTCGACGAACCGGGCGGTCATGACGCCCGCACGGCGCGCTCGACGAAGCGTTGCCGGTCGACAAGCGCCCGCTCGACCCGCCCCGTGGCCACGACCTCGTTGCCGTCGGTCACGATCACCTCGAAGGTCAGCCGCCGGCCGTCGACCTTGACCAGCTCGGCCCGGGCCGCCACGGTCCGCCCGACCGGGGTGGCCGCGCGGTGCTCCAGCTCGACCCGGGTGCCGACGGTCGTCGACCCGGACGGCAGCCGGGCCGCGGTGGCCGCCACGGTCGCCGCCTCGGCCAGCGCGAGCACCCGGGGCGTGCCCAGCACGGGCACGTCGCCCGAGCCCACCGCCAGCGCGGTGTCCGTGTCGGCGACGGTCAGCTCGACCCGGGCGGTCAGGCCCGGGGCGAGGGGCGGCTCCGGCTGCTCCTGCATGGGCCGAGCCTAGTGCAGCCGCCCCGGGCCCGGGCGGCGTCCACACCGCCACCCCGGCCCTCCCGGGCCCGGACCGGGGGGCGACCTGCCCCGGTGGCGGGCGGTCGGCGTCGGCGGCCCCGTCGCCCGCCGTTAACCTTGTCCGCGATGGCCGTGCTGACTGATCCCCCGCCCCCCGCCCCCGCCGGACCGACCGCGTCCCCCGACGGCGGGCGCCGTCGCGTGGTAGCGATGGCGATCTGGGGGATCGCCTTCGTGGCCGCCTGGCTCGCCATCGGCCTGCCGACCGACCCGGCGTACGCGTTCCTCTGGATCTGGGCCGGCACCATCGCCTGGCACTCGTCCCGCCCGTGGCGCAGCCACCTGCGCTTCGCCCGGGACTGGATCCCGGTGGTGCTGCTGCTGGCCGCGTACAACCTGTCCCGGGGGTTCGCCGACAACGGCGCGACACCGCACGCCATGGAGCTGATCGTCGCCGACCGGTTCCTGACCGGCTGGGCCACCGGCGGCGAGGTGCCCACGATCTGGCTCCAGCAGCACCTCTACCGGCCCGACCAGGTGCACTGGTGGGACGTGGCGGTCAGCTGGATCTACTTCTCGCACTTCGTGGCGACGCTCGCCGCCGCCGCGGTGCTCTGGCTGCGCGACCGCGCGCGCTGGGGCGCGTACATGCGGCGGTGGGGCTTCCTCTGCGCGGCCGGGCTGGCCACCTACTTCCTCTACCCGGCCGCCCCGCCGTGGTGGGCGGCCCAGAACGGGCTGCTCACCGACGTCGCGCGGATCTCCACCCGGGGGTGGAAGGAGATCGGCATGCACGGCGCGGGCAACCTGCTCAACGCCGGGCAGATCGCCTCCAACCCGGTGGCCGCCATGCCGTCGCTGCACACCGCGTTCGCCCTGTTCGTGGTCCTGTTCTTCCTGCGCGGCACCCGGAAGCGCTGGTGGCCGCTGCTGCTGGCGTACCCGCTGGCCATGACCTTCACGCTGATCTACAGCGGCGAGCACTACCTGATCGACGTGCTCGTCGGCTGGGCGTACGTCGGGCTGACCTTCCTGGTGGTGGGGCTGGCCGAGCGCTGGTGGGCGGCCCGCCGGGCCCGCCGCGCCGCGTTGGCCCCGGCCGGAGCGGCGACCGCCGCCGAGCCGGCCCGGGCGGCCGACCCCGCGCCCGCGGGCCCGGCCACGCCCGCCGCCGACCGGGCCGATCCCGCTCCCGCCGCCGACCCGGCCACGGTGCCGGTCGAGCGCTGATGCCCGGCCGGGTCAGCGCGGCTCACGTGCGAGCGGTGACCGGCCGGTTGCTCAGCCCGGTCGAGCGCTGACCGTCCGGTCGCTCGGCCCGGGTCAGCCCGGCCGGCCCCGGTCGCTCCGGCGGGCGGCGTGCCCCCGCGCGGTCAGTTCCGCCGCCAGCTCCCACGCCTCGGCCAGGTCCCGGTCCGGTGCCGCCGCACCCGAACCGCCGGCAGTGTCGGCGTGCACGGTGGCCAGCCGCAGCCGCCGCTGCGCCGGCCCCTGGGTCACCCGCACGCTCTGGATCCGGGCGTACGGCACCAGCGTCAACCGCCGGGTGAGCAGCCCGGACCGGGTTATGAAGACCTGCTCGTCGAGGCCGGCGCCGACTCTCGCCCGGCTCAGCGGGCGCAGCCAGCGGGCCCGCCGGGGCGGCAGCGTGTCGGGCAGCGCCCCCAGCCGTACGCCGGGGAGCACCTCCGCCACGACCAGCTCGGCGGTGGGCGCGTCGCCGACCGGCAGCAGCCGGTCCGGGCGGTTCCGGTCGTCCGGCTCGGCGGCGGAGTAGCCGGCCACCTCCAGCCGCAGCCGCAGCCAGCCCTTCATCCGCCAGAGCAGCGGCCAGGTCACCCCGACGGTCTGCACCCGGTGCAGCGGCACGGTCTGCACCCGGGTCTCCAGCAGCCCGTTGCGCACCCGCAGCGCGTCGCCGTCGCGGTCGAGCCGGAAGCCCCAGTCGTCGAGCACCCGGCGGACCGGTTGCAGCACCACGCCGGCCATCGCGGTCAGCGTGCTGGCCACCGCGATGAACGACCAGGATCCCTCGGAGACGAACTGGGCCACCACGAACGCCAGGCCGAACGGGAGCAGGAACGCCTGCGGGGTGAGCAGCTGGCTGACCAGCAGGTCCTGGTTGCGTACGGCGTGCAGCGCTCGCCCGGCCGCGGCCGGGGCCGGCGCGGGCGGTGCGCCGGCGGCGGGCGGGGCGGCCTCGGGTGCGCGGCCGGTCGCGGGGGCGCGGCCGGCCACGGCGAGCAGCCGGTGCCGCAGCGCGGTGGCCTCGGCCACGCTCAGGTACGCCAGCGGCGCCTCGGTCTTGCCCCCGCCGACCACCTCCAGCCGCAGCTCGGCCAGCCCGGTGAGCTGCGCGAGCAGCGGCCGGACCACCTCCACGGCCTGCAACCGCTCCAGCGGGATCGCCCGGGTACGCCGCCAGAGCAGCCCCTCGTGCACCCGCAGCTCGCGGCCCACCACGTGGTATCCGGTGTTCCACCAGCTGACCACCGAGAGGACGGTGGCGCCGAGGGCGAAGACCGCGACCAGCACGGCGAACCAGCCGAAGCCGACCCGGGACAGCGTCGACCAGGAGAGCCCGGCGATCACCACGACCAGCGACTTCGCGCCGTGCAGCGCCGGGCTCAGCGGGTGCAGCCGCTGCCGCGGCTCCTCGCCCGCGGGTGCCGGTGCGCCCGGCCAGCCCGGCCCGCCTGGCCCGCCCGGCCCGCCCGGTCCCCAGGGACCGGGTCCGGCCGGCGCGGGATGACCCGGTCCGGACCAGGGCGGCGCGGGGTAGCCGTAGCCGGGCGGGGGCGCGGGGTGGCCGTAGCCAGGTGGGGGCGTGGCGTGGCCGTAGCCGGGTGGCGGGGCGGGGTGGCCGTACCCGGGCCACGGTCCGTCCGGGGCGGCGGGTCCGGGCGGGTGGGCGTGGCCGGGCTGCGGTGGCCACGGGTGGCCGTTCCGTGCCGGCTCGGCGCCGGCGGGCGGCGGTGCGGCAGGCGGCGGCGTGCCGGCGGGAGGGCCGTCGGCGGGTGGGTGCGGCGGCGGGCCGTCGGGCTCCGGCTCGGCCGGGCCGGAGCTCACAGCCCCTCCGCCCGGTCCTCGCCCAGCGCGGTGAGCCGGTCCCGCAGCCGGGACGCCTCGGCCGGTCGCAGGCCCGGCACCCGGGCGTCGCTGGCCGCCGCGGCGGTGTGCAGCTGCACGGTGGCCAGGTCGAAGGCGCGCTCCAGCGGACCCGCGCTCACGTCGACGAACTGCATCCGGGAGTAGGGCACGATGGACAGCCGCCGCACCAGCAGCCCGTGCCGGACCAGCAGGTCGTCCGCCCGCTCGGCGTAGCCCCAGGCGCGCACGGCGCGGACGATGGTGACCGCCCGCCAGGCGGCCAGCAGCAGTGCCACGCCCATGGCGGCGCCGAACAGCCAGTGCCCGGCGAGCGCCCAGGCCACGCCGAGCACCACCAGCGCCACGGCGAGGCCGATGCCGAGCCGGATCAGCTCCACCCAGATCAGGTCGCGGGAGATCGGCTGCCACCGGACGGTGTCCGGCCAGGGCTCCAGGGGGCCGGTCGGGGTCGGCGGCCGGCCGGCGAGGTCGTCACTGTTCACCCGGGTGATCCGCTGCGCTCAATCACCCTTCGAGCGTAGGCGATCCGGGCACCGGTACGACCTCGCGCAGGAAGCCGCGTGCGTCGAGGAAGTCGCCCAGCGACCCGCGGTGTGCGGCGCAGGCCAGCCAGGTCTTGCGCCGCTCCGGCGGGTGCAGGCGGGGATTGTTCCAGCGCAGCTCCCAGATCGCGGGAGCGCGGCATCCCCGCGCCGAACAGATCAGCGGCTCGTCGGGGGGAGCGGGAGTGGTCACCGGGGCGAGTCTAGGGCCGCACGCCGGAAGCTTTAGCGCCGGGCGGCCACGGGGGGAGCCGCCCGGCGACGGGATGAATCGTACACACGCCGGACCCCTCGTTGTCCACCCGTGTTCAGGGTTTTCCGGGCCGTGGGACGGCGCGGCGAAAATCGTCCCTCTCCCGCCCTCGCCTCTCAGCGAGGCATGACAGTCTTGACACGCACCATCCCGCGACGACGACCAAGCTGTGGAGGACCGGTGGCCCAGCCGACCACGCCCGACGCCCCGACCCCGACCGAGGCCGTGCCGGACGCGCCGCCCCCGGCGACCACCACCCCGGCGCAGGACGCCACCCTGCTGGAGCGGGCGCTGTTCGAGATCAAGCGGGTGATCGTCGGCCAGGACCGGATGGTCGAGCGGATGTTCGTGGCCCTGCTCGCCCGCGGGCACTGCCTGCTGGAGGGGGTGCCCGGCGTCGCCAAGACGCTCGCCGTGGAGACCCTGGCCAAGGTGGTCGGCGGGTCGTTCGCCCGGGTCCAGTTCACTCCCGACCTGGTGCCGGCCGACATCATGGGCACCCGGATCTACCGGCAGTCCAGCGAGAAGTTCGACGTCGAGCTGGGCCCGGTCTTCGTCAACTTCCTGCTGGCCGACGAGATCAACCGGGCCCCGGCGAAGGTGCAGTCGGCGCTGCTGGAGGTGATGAGCGAGCGCCAGGTGTCGATCGGCGGCGAGACCCACCGGGTGCCCGATCCGTTCCTGGTGATGGCCACCCAGAACCCGATCGAGCAGGAGGGCGTCTACCCGCTGCCCGAGGCGCAGCGGGACCGGTTCCTCATGAAGATCGTGGTGGGCTACCCGACCGACGCCGAGGAGCGCGAGATCGTCTACCGGATGGGCGTCGCGCCGCCCGAGCCGGCCCGGGTCTTCGACACCCCGGACCTCATCGCGCTCCAGCACAAGGCCGACCAGGTCTTCGTGCACAACGCGCTTGTCGACTACGCGGTCCGGCTGGTCCTCGCCACCCGGGCCCCCGCCGAGCACGGCATGCCGGACGTCGCGCAGCTCATCCAGTACGGCGCGAGCCCGCGCGCCTCGCTCGGCCTGGTCCGGGCCACCCGGGCGCTGGCCCTGCTGCGCGGCCGGGACTACGCCCTGCCGCAGGACGTGCAGGACATCGCCCCGGACATCCTGCGGCACCGGCTGGTGCTCAGCTACGACGCGCTCGCCGACGACGTGCCCGCCGACCACATCGTGCACCGGGTCATGTCGACCATCCCGCTGCCCGCGGTCGCACCCCGGCAGCAGGCCACGCCGCCGCCACCGGCCGTCCCGCACAACGGCTGGCCCGGGCAGCGGCCGTGACCCCACCCACCCGACCGCCGGCCAGCGGTGACCGTTCCGGCGCCGTCCTCGCCCGGTTGCAGCTCATGGTCACCCGGAAGCTGGACGGGCTGCTCCAGGGCGACTACGCGGGGCTGCTGCCCGGCCCGGGCAGCGAGGCGGGGGAGTCCCGCGAGTACCGCCCCGGCGACGACGTGCGCCGGATGGACTGGCCGGTCACGGCCCGCACCACCATGCCGCACGTCCGGCGCACGGTCGCCGACCGGGAGCTGGAGACCTGGCTGGCGGTCGACCTCTCGGCCAGCCTGGACTTCGGCACCGGTCGGTGGCTCAAGCGGGACGTGGTGGTCGCCGCCGCGGCCGCCCTGGCCCACCTGACCGTCCGGGGCGGCAACCGGATCGGCGCGGTGGTCGGCACGGGCGCACCGGCGCCGGCCGGCCGGTGGCGGGGTGGCTCCCCGCCCGCCGGGCCGGGCTCGCTGCACCGGCTGCCCGCCCGGGCCGGGCGCAAGGAGGCGCAGGGGCTGCTGCGGGCCATCGCGGGCACCGAGATCCGGCCCGGCCGCAGCGACCTGGGCGTCCTCGTCGACATGCTCAACCGCCCGCCGCGCCGGCGGGGCGTGGCGGTGGTGATCTCCGACTTCCTCGCGCCGCCGCAGCAGTGGGGCCGGCCGCTCCGTAAGCTGCGGGTCCGGCACGACGTGCTGGCCGTCGAGGTCGTCGACCCGCGCGAGCTGGAACTGCCCGACGTGGGGGTGCTGCCGGTGGTCGACCCGGAGACGGGCGAGCTGCACGAGGTGCAGACCGCCGATCCGGGCCTGCGCCGCCGGTACGCCGAGTCGGCGGCCGCCCAGCGCGCGGCGATCGCCGCCGAGCTGCGCACCGCCGGCGCGGCCCACCTGCGACTGCGTACCGACCGAGACTGGCTGCTGGACATGGTGCGTTTCGTGGCCGCGCAGCGGCACGCCCGCACCCGAGGGACGACCCGATGATCCGTTTTCTGCAACCGTGGTGGCTGCTGGCCGTGCTGCCGGTGCTCGCCCTGGCCGCCGCGTACGTCTGGCGGCAGCTGCACCGCCGGCAGTACGCCATGCGGTTCACCAACGTGGACCTGCTGCGCACCCTGGCGCCGAAGGGGCTGGGCTGGCGGCGGCACGCGGCGGCCACCGCCTTCCTGCTCTGCCTGCTGGTGCTCGCCACCGGGCTGGCAAGGCCGGCGATCGACACCAAGGAGCCCCTCGAACGGGCGACCGTGATGCTCGCCATCGACGTGTCGCTGTCGATGCAGGCCGACGACGTGGCGCCGAACCGGCTGGAGGCCGCGCAGGAGGCGGCCAAGCAGTTCGTCGGCGAGCTGCCGGAGAGCTACAACCTGGGGCTTGTCTCGTTCGCCAAGTCGGCGAACGTGCTGGTCCCGCCGACCAAGGACCGGGGCGCCGTGACCACCGCCATCGACGGCCTGGTGCTGGCGGAGGCGACCGCCACCGGCGAGGCGGTCTTCACCTGCCTGGAGGCGATCCGCTCGGTGCCGGCGGACGGCGCGGCCGGCGTCCCGCCGGCGCGGATCGTGCTGCTCTCCGACGGCTACCGCACTTCGGGCCGGTCGGTGGAGGAGGCGGCCGCGGCGGCGCAGGCGGCCAACGTGCCGGTCTCGACGATCGCGTTCGGCACCGACTCCGGGCAGGTCGACATCGGCGGCCAGCTCCAGCGGGTGCCGGTGGACCGGATGGCGCTGTCGCAGCTCGCCGAGACCACCCAGGGCTACTTCTACGAGGCGGCCTCGGTCAGCGAGCTGAAGCAGGTCTACCAGGACATGGGCAGCTCGATCGGTTTCCGGACCGAGCCGCGGGAGATCACCCAGTGGTACGCGGGCATCGCGCTGCTCCTCGCGCTCTGCGCGGGAGGGCTGAGCCTGCTCTGGTCGTCCCGCCTGATCTGAGGCGGGACGGCCGGGGCCTGGCCGGTGGTGGTCAGTGACCGCCGCCGGCCAGGACGAAGAGGACGGCCACCCAGACGGCGGCGAGGGTGAAGCCCAGCGGGGCGACGTAACGGCTCATGGGACTGCTCCGTGGCGACGGACGGTCCGGCGGGACGGACCGCGGGTGTGGATCAGGACGTACGCACACGAAGTCGTGACCGGGGTGCTCCGCCGGCGCCGCGCGCCAGGGTCGCCCCGGCGGACGGCCGAGGAGAGCGGGGCGGTGCGGAGGGCGGGGAGCGGGGTCAGCCGCGCCGACTGAGTCGTGGCTCAGCGGGGCTGACGGTCGGCCCGGCCACGACTGGGAGGATCGCTATCTCGCACAGCGATCACCTCCTGCGGTCGGCGGGGCTCGACGGCGGGCGAATCCACTGCCCGCAAACGTCGATCATCGTACACCCGGCGCGCCGGCGGCACGCACTCGGCCGACCGGTCCACGCACCCCGGCCCGACCGGGTCGGCGGGCTTCCCGGCGGGCCGCCCGCGTTAGCGCTTACCTGCCGGTAACCCCTAGGCTCGCCACCGATGGGAGATCAGCTGAGCAGAGGGGGAACCGTGGCCCGTACCGTGCTGGTGACCGGCGGAAACCGGGGAATCGGCCTGGCCATCGCGCAGGCCTTCGCCAAGCAGGGCGACCGGGTGGCGGTGACCCACCGCAGCGGCGAGGCCCCGGCGGGTCTGTTCGGCGTGAAGTGTGACGTGACCGACGCCGAGTCGGTGGACGCCGCGTTCGCCGCTGTCGAAGCCGAGCTGGGCCCGGTCGAGGTGCTGGTCGCCAACGCCGGCATCACCGACGACACGCTGCTCCTGCGGATGTCTGAGGAGCAGTTCACCCGGGTGCTCGACACCAACCTGACCGGCGCGTTCCGGGTCGCCAAGCGGGCCTCGACGAAGATGCTCCGTGCGAAGTGGGGCCGGATGATCTTCATTTCCTCGGTGGTCGGCCTGGCCGGCGGCGCCGGCCAGGTCAACTACGCGGCCAGCAAGGCCGGCCTGGTCGGGGTGGCCCGCTCGATCACCCGCGAGCTGGGCAGCCGCAACATCACCGCGAACGTGGTGGCGCCCGGCTTCATCGACACCGACATGACCGCGGCGCTGTCCGAGGAGCGCCGGGCGGAGATCCGCAAGCAGATCCCGGCGGGCCGGATGGCCAGCCCGGAGGAGGTCGCCGCCGCCGTCACCTGGCTCGCCTCGGACGCGTCCGGATACATCTCCGGCGCCGTCGTCCCGGTCGACGGCGGCCTGGGCATGGGCCACTGAGAAAGTACGGAGGAGATAGCACAATGTCCGGACTCCTGGCCGGTAAGCGGCTGCTGGTCACCGGCGTCATCACCGACGCCTCGATCGCCTTCTCGGTGGCGAAGCTCGCCCAGGAGAACGGCGCGCAGGTCGTGCTCACCGGCTACGGCCGGCTCTCCCTCGTCGAGCGGATCGCCAAGCGGCTGCCCGAGCCGGCGCCGGTGATCGAGCTGGACGTCACCAGCACCGAGCACCTGGCCGGCCTGGCCGACCGGGTGCGCGAGCACGTCGACGGCCTCGACGGCGTGGTGCACTCGATCGGCTTCGCCCCGCAGAGCTGCCTCGGCGGCGGCTTCCTCGACGCGCCCTGGGAGGACGTGGCGACCGCCCTCCAGGTCTCCACCTACTCCTACAAGTCCCTGGCCATGGCGGCGCTGCCGCTCATGTCGGCGGGCGGCGCCGTGGTGGGCCTCACCTTCGACGCCACCAAGGCGTGGCCGGTCTACGACTGGATGGGCGTGGCCAAGGCCGGGCTGGAGTCCGCCTCCCGCTACCTGGCGCTGCACCTGGGCAAGCAGGGCATCCGCAGCAACCTGGTCGCCGCCGGGCCGCTGCGCACCATCGCCGCCAAGTCCATCCCCGGCTTCGACCAGTTCGAGGACGCCTGGACCGAGCGCGCCCCGCTGGGCTGGAACCTCACCGACCAGGAGCCGGCCGCCCGGGCCTGCCTGGCGCTGCTCTCCGACTGGTTCCCGGCCACCACCGGCGAGATCGTCCACGTCGACGGCGGCTACCACGCGATCGGCGCCTGACACCGGGCGCGAAACCCGCTCGACCCGGGGTGGTCGCCGGACCGGCACGGCCGTCGGGGGAGAATGGGACCATGGCGTACGACGCATTGGTGCTGGTCTCCTTCGGCGGCCCCGAGCGGCCCGAGGACGTGCTGCCCTTCCTGCAGAACGTGACCCGGGGGCGGGGCGTGCCGCCGGAGCGGCTCGCCGAGGTCGCCGAGCACTACCTGCACTTCGGCGGGGTGTCCCCGATCAACCAGCAGTGCCGTGACCTGCTCGCGGCGATCCGGGAGGACTTCGCCGCGCACGGCGTCGACCTGCCGGTCTACTGGGGCAACCGGAACTGGGACCCGATGCTCGCCGACACGGTGGCGCAGATGCGCGACGACGGCATCCAGCGCGCCCTCGCCTTCGTCACCAGCGCGTACGGCGGCTACTCCTCCTGCCGGCAGTACCAGGAGGACATCGCCGCGGCCCGGGCCGCCGTCGGCCCGGACGCCCCGCTGATCGAGAAGCTGCGCCAGTTCTGGGACCACCCGGGTTTCGTCGAGCCGCACGCCGAGGCGGTCCGGGCCGCGCTGGCGCAGCTCGACCCGGCCCGGCGGGACAGCACCCGGCTGGTGTTCACCGCGCACTCGGTGCCGGTGTCGGCGGCCGCCACCGCCGGCCCGCACGGCGGCCGGTACACCGCCCAGCTCGCCGAGGCCGCCCGCCTGGTGCACGCGGCCGCCGCGCCCGACCTGCCCTACGACCTGGTCTGGCAGAGCCGCTCCGGGCCGCCGCAGGTGCCGTGGCTGGAGCCGGACGTCAACGACCACCTGGCCACGCTCGCCGGGCAGGGCGTCACCGGCGTGGTGGTCAGCCCGATCGGGTTCGTCTCCGACCACCTCGAGGTGGTCTGGGACCTGGACACCGAGGCCCTCGACACGGCCAAGCAGCTCGGCCTGGACTTCGTCCGCGCCGGCACGCCCGGCACCGACCCGCGGTTCGTGGCGATGGTCCGCGAGCTGGTGCTGGAACGGCACGCCCCGGACGGCGAACGATACTTCCGCCGCCTCGGCGAGCTGCCCGCCTGGGACACCTGCCCGGCGCTGTGCTGCGTGCCCCCGGCCCGCCGACCCTGAGCCCGACCACCTCCGACACCCCCTGGGGACGACACATGCATGACCGCAAGCCGGTGCAGAGCTGGCTCACCGACATGGACGGCGTGCTGGTGCACGAGGGCCAGCCGGTGCCCGGCGCGCCCGAGTTCGTCAAGCGGCTGCGCGCCTCCGGCAAGCCGTTCCTGGTGCTCACCAACAACTCGATCTACACGCCGCGCGACCTCCAGGCCCGGCTGGCCCGGATGGGGCTGGACGTGCCGGAGGAGGCGATCTGGTCGTCGGCGCTGGCCACCGCCCAGTTCCTGGCCGACCAGCGGCCGGGCGGCACGGCGTACGTGATCGGCGAGGCCGGGCTCACCACGGCGCTGCACGCCGTGGGCTACGTGCTCAGCGACTTCGCCCCCGACTACGTGGTGCTGGGGGAGACCCGCACCTACAGCTTCGAGGCGATCACCAAGGCGATCCGGCTCATCAACGACGGGGCCCGGTTCATCTGCACCAACCCCGACGCGACCGGCCCGTCGGTGGAGGGCGCGCTGCCGGCCGCCGGCTCGGTGGCCGCGATGATCTCCAAGGCGACCGGGGTGGAGCCGTACTTCGTCGGCAAGCCGAACCCCATGATGATGCGCTCGGCGTTGAACACCATCGACGCGCACTCCGAGTCGACCGCGATGATCGGCGACCGGATGGACACCGACATCCTCTGCGGCCTGGAGGCGGGGCTGGAGACCATCCTGGTGCTCACCGGGATCAGCAGCCGCGCCGAGGCCGAGCGCTACCCCTACCGGCCGTCCCGGATCGTCGACTCGGTGGCCGACCTCATCGACGAGGTCTGAGCCTCGGGCTCAGGGGCGCAGCGGGGCGTTGCAGGCGGCCACCAGGGCCTGCCGGCAGGCGGTGGTCAACGGCCGCAGCGCCGCGTCCCGCTGCTGCGCCTCGTAGGTGTTCACCGCCCCGCCCGGGGCGCTCTCCCCGGCCAGGGCGAGCACCCGGTCCAGCACGGCCGCGCGGGCGAACAGCCGGCGCGACCGCGGGTCGAAGCCGGGCGGCAGGTCGGTCCCGCAGTCCGGGCGGCGCAGCGCGGCGAGCGCGCCGGCCAGCTCCGGCCGCCACTGGGCCACGTCGAGCCGGGTCAGCGCGGCCGTCGTCTCGGCCAGCGCGACGGCCAGTTCGGCCTCCGCCTCGGCCGCGCCGGGCGTGGTCAGGGACGCCTTCGGTGCGTCGACCGGCAGCGGGTGGACCCGCCAGAGCACGGTCTCCCAGGTCATCCCCGAGCCCGAGGTGTGCGTGCGTACCTCCGGGACGAACCCGAGCCCGCTGGCCACCACGGCCTCCCCGGCCAGCAGCGCCGCCCCGGCGAAGTCGCCGGGACCGGGCAGCCCCCGCGGGTCACCCGGGGCGGGCAGCACCAGGCGGATCTCGTCCGGGGAGAGCTTGGCCAGGCTGGGCAGCGCCTCCCGCAGGGACACGTCGGTCCAGGTGCCGGGGGCGTCGGCGACCAGGTGCTCCTCGTCGCCGGCGATCTCGTCGGCGACCTCGTCGAAGGGCACCAGGCCGGCGCGCCAGGCGCGAACCCAGGCGACGAACCGGCTCGACCGGCGCGGTGCCAGCGTGGCCGCGCCCGTTGCGGGGGAGGACATGCCGAAAGGGTACGTGCTCGCCGCCGTCGCTGTCTCGGCTGCCGCTCCGGCGGCGTGACCTGCCCCCAACTACCCCCTTCGCCCCTTTCTGTGTCGCCGGTGGAACGCCTGGTCGGCGCGTCGCCGGGCGACACGCCGGCCCGGTGGCTAGCGTGATCGACATGGCGGGGCGATACGACGGCGACGTGCTGGCGGGCGACTGGCGGCGGCGGAAGGTGATCCCCGAGGTCGACGCCGAACCCGACCTGGTGGTCGAGGACGCCGACTCCGGGTTCTGCGGCGCGGTCGTCGGCTTCGAGTCCGGTGCGGTGGTGCTGGAGGACCGGCACGGCCGGCGGCGCAACTTCCCGCTGCTGCCCGCCGCGTTCCTGCTCGACGGCTCGCCGGTGACGCTGCGCCGCCCGGTCCGCGCCCCGGCGCAAGCCGCCCGGCGGCGCACCGCCTCCGGCTCGATCGCGGTCGACAACGTCCGGGCCCAGGTCGCCAAGGCCAGCCGGATCTGGGTCGAGGGCGTGCACGACGCGGCCCTGGTCGAGCGGATCTGGGGCGACGACCTGCGGATCGAGGGCGTCGTGGTGGAGCCGCTCGACGGCATCGACGCGCTCGCCGCCGAGGTGCGCGCCTTCGACCCGGGCCCGGGCCGCCGGCTCGGCGTGCTTGTCGACCACCTGGTGCCGGGCTCCAAGGAGAGCCGGATCGTCGCGCAGGTCACCTCGCCGCACGTGCTGATCACCGGGCACCCGTACGTCGACGTGTGGCAGGCCGTGAAGCCGCGGGCGCTGGGCATCCCGGCCTGGCCGGTGGTGCCGCCGGGGCGGCCCTGGAAGGAGGGCGTGTGCGCGGCCCTCGGGGTGGCGGAGCCGGCGGACATGTGGCGGCACATCCTGTCCCGGGTGGACAGTTTCGCGGACGTGGAGACGCCGTTGATCAACGCGGTGGAGCGGATGATCGACTTCGTCACGTCGCCTGACTAGTGGCCGGTCAGGGCTCCTGGTCGGGGGTTCTGGTGAAGACGAAGGTGGCGATGTCGAGGGCCACGGCGCGGCCCTTCTCGTCGCGGACGACCGTGAGGAGTTCCCCGTCCTGGGAGCCGGAGCGGCCGCGCCAGCGGTCCGGGGCCTCCGGGGTGAAGCGGAGCAGTGGGCGGCCGACCTGGCCACCCACCAGGTCGCCGGCCGGGTCGATGCGGAACTCGTACTCGCCGCCCATCCACCACCAGCGGCCGGTCAGCTCGGCCAGGTCGGCGGGCGGCGCCTCGGCCGGGCGCCACGGGGCGGGCGCGGCCGGCTCGGCGTCCAGCACCAGGGTGAGGATGTCGCGGGCCAGGCCGACGACGTGGTGGCCGGCACGCAGCCCGTACGAGTTGGCGAAGTCGACCACCGCGGTGCGGGTGGGCCGGTGCACGGCCAGGCCGGCGACGTAGCCGGGCATCGAGCCGCCGTGGCCCACGTACACCCGCTCGCCGACCCGGTAGAGCTCCACGCCGAGGCCGTGCCCGCCCGTCCAGGCGTCCAGGTCGCTGATCACCACGGGCGCGCACATCTCGGTGAGCGTGGCCGGGGCGAGCAGGTCCGGGGCCGGGTCGGCCAGGAAGGCTGCCCAGCGGGCCAGGTCCTCGACCGTCGACCAGAGCTGCCCGGCCGGCGCCATCGCACCGGTGTCGGTGCGCGGCTCCTCCCGCAGCGTGTCGTGCCAGGGGTGCACCACGTAGCCGGGGGCGTAGGGCTCGGTCGGGTGGTAGGTGGTGCGGCGCATGCCCAGCGGTTCGAGGAGCCGCTCGCGGAGCAGGTCGGCCCAGGGCGTGCCGGTGATCCGCTCCAGCACCCCGCCGAGCAGCCCGTACGCCAGGTTCGAGTAGTGGTAGACGTGGTGCGGCGGGTGGGCGATCTTCGCGGGGGTGAGCCCGGCGAGCAGGGTCGCCAGGTCGGCGCCCGCGGCCCGCTCCCACCACTGCCCGTCCGGCTCCCGTTGCAGGCCGCTGGCGTGCCCGAGGAGCTGGCGCAGGGTGAGCGCGCCGACCGGGGTGCCGGGCAGGTGCTTGTCCAGCGGGTCGTCGAGGGCCAGCCGGCCGGCGTCGCGCTGCTGCATGACCAGCACGGCCGTCATGGTCTTGCTGATCGAGCCGATCCGGTACTGGAGGTCCGCGTCGGGGCGGGGCTGCTCACCGGCGAGGGCGACGTGCGCCAGGCCGCCGTCCCGGACCACGCCGAGGGCGAGCGAGGGGCCGCGCCCCTCCGCCTGGGCCCGGGCGACCAGCAGGTCGACCTGTCGGGCGGTCTCGGGCAACAAAGCCATGGCGTCCTCCTCGGCGGTCGTCGGCGCGGTGCCGAGCTTAGGTGATCATGCGGGTCGTTGTGAGGTGCGTCGGCGTGTCACGATCTAAGGGTGGACGCCGTGTTCTGGATCGTGCTGGGTGTGCTGCTGGCGGTCGCCGAGATCTTTACGACGACGCTCTTCCTGATCATGTTCGCCGCCGGGGCGTTCGCTGCCGCCGGCGCCGCGGCGCTCGGTGCGCCGGTCGCGCTCCAGGCACTGGTCTTCGCGGTGGTGTCCGCGCTGTCGGTGGCCCTGGTCCGGCCGGTGATCAAACGGCACGCCATGCCGGCGCTGCAGAGCGGCGACCAGCCGTTCGGGGTCGAGGCGATCGAGGGGTCCAGCGCCATGGTGCTGGAGCCGGTGGACGCCGAGCGCGGCCTCGTCAAGATCGACGGTGAGCTGTGGACGGCCCGGTCGTACGACGCGACGCGCAGCTACGCGGTGGGCGAGCGGGTGCAGGTGATAAAGGTCCGGGGCGCGACCGCCCTGGTCTGGCAGGACGAGATTTCCACCCCGGGCGGGCTGCCCGAAGGGAAAAGGTGAAGTTATGGAGTTTGCAGCGATCCTGTTGATCGCCGTCGCCGTGATCGTCGTGGTGACGCTGGTGAAGGCGGTGCGGATCGTGCCGCAGCAGCGCCAGGACGTGGTGGAGCGGCTGGGCAAGTACAAGCGGACCCTGAACCCGGGGCTGAACCTGCTGGTGCCGTACATCGACGCGGTGCGCACCAAGGTCGACATGCGGGAGCAGGTGGTCAGCTTCCCGCCGCAGCCGGTGATCACCTCGGACAACCTCGTCGTCTCGATCGACACGGTGCTCTACTTCAAGGTGGTCGACTCGGTCCGCGCCACCTACGAGATCTCCAACTTCCTCCAGGCCATCGAGCAGCTCACCGTCACCACGCTGCGCAACGTGATCGGCTCGCTGGACCTGGAGCGGGCGCTCACCAGCCGCGAGGAGATCAACCGGCACCTCTCCGGCGTGCTGGACGAGACCACCGGCCGGTGGGGCATCAAGGTGACCCGGGTCGAGATCAAGGCGATCGAGCCGCCGCCGAGCATCCGCGACTCGATGGAGAAGCAGATGCGCGCCGAGCGGGACCGCCGCGCCGCCATCCTCAACGCCGAGGGGCACAAGCAGTCGCAGATCCTCACGGCCGAGGGTGAGAAGCAGGCCGCCGTGCTGCGCGCCGACGGTGACCGGCAGGCCCGGATCCTCCAGGCGGAGGGCCAGGCCAAGGCGATCCGCACCGTCTTCGACGCGATCCACCAGGCCAACCCGAGCCAGAAGGTGCTCGCCTACCAGTACCTCCAGGCCCTGCCGCAGATCGCCAACGGCACCGCCAACAAGGTCTGGATCGTCCCGACCGAGCTGACCAAGGCCCTCGAGGGCATGGGTGGCGCGCTCGGCGGCCTGGCCAACATGGTCGGCGACGTGCCGTCGCCGGAGGCCACGAAGAGCGCCGTCGAGGTGGAGCGGGAGGCCGCCGAGGCCGCGCACGCCGCCGCCACCGCGGCCCAGGAGATCCACGACGAGGTACGCGTGGCCGAGGCGCAGGCCACCGGCGGCAACGCCCCGCAGGGGCTGCCGGCGCCCGAGCCGGTCTCCCCGCAGAGCCTGCTCAACGACCCGTCGGACCAGCGCGAACGGGGCTGACGGGCACGCCGCCGGCAAATCCGAGAATCACTCATACGGCGCCCCGGCGCCTGCCACGATCGGTCTGAGGACGGGTGGTGAGCAGGACCGGGGCGCCGTCGCGCGTCCCGCGCCTCCCGCACGCGGAGCGAGGTGACGCATGAAGGATCCGGCCAACCGGCTGTTCTCCAGGACCCCGGTCCCCGGCGCGCACGACCCGGCCGGGCCGCTCGGCACCCGGCGTACCGGGGGCGGGTTCGGGGTGCTGCCGTTCGTCTCCGAGCCCGGGCCCGCCGCCCCGGCCACCGACGCGAGCTGGGCCTGGTCGGTCCGCCGGTTCGCCCGCGCGGCGGTCTGGCTGCTGCCCGCGTACGCGGTCCTCTACGGCCTGGTGGCCATGGCCAGCGACGGCGGGGTGGGCAACGACCCCTACCCGGCCGACGGCCAGCCGCTCTACCTGGTCGGCTGGGTGGCCGCGGTCTGGCTCGGGCTGCTCGCGCTGCTGGCGCTCGCCGGCCTGCTCGCCGCCACCCGGTGCCGGCGGATCGCCCTCGTCGGCCTGCTGGCCAGCATCGGCGGGATGGTGCTCATGCTGCCCTTCGCAGGGCTGGAGGAACAGGCGCCGGTCTTCGGCACCACCGCGCGCAGCATCGTCCTGGTCGGCGCCACCTTCTACAGCCTGGGCTGGTTCCTCACCGGCTGGTCGGTGGCCCGGTCCGGCATGTTCTCCTACGGCGACGGGATCATGCTGATGATCGCCGCCCCGCTGGTCGGCCTGGGTGGCGCGCTGATCGGCTCGCTGCAGACCTTCGGCGCGATCTTCGTGCTGGTCTCCGGCATCGGCATCGGCTACCGCTCCGGGCGCCTCGTCCCCGCGGCGATCGCCCAGGACGCCCTGGCCGCCAGCATGACGGCCACCCCCGCCCCACCCGCCACCGGCCCTCGCCCCACGTGAGGCCCCGCCCCGGCCCCCGCCCCGGGCCCGGCCGCGCCGCGCCCGGCCGCGCCGCGCCCGGCCGCGTCGATCAAGAAGTTTGCGTCTGACGACCGCTGCGGAGTGACGCAAAGTTCTTGATCAACTGGGGCGGAGTGGCTGAGAGGTCGCCGTGAGGTAACTGACAGTTGCCTGGCGGGGTGGCCGAATCGCCGCATTCGCGGTAATCCTGGAGTCCATGCCGTCTCCCCGGTCGCCGCTGTCGCGGCTCCTCATCGTGCTGCTCGCCGGCGTCCTCGCCGGGCTCGTCCTCGCGGTCGCCGCGCTCCCCGGCGGCCTGCTCGGCGGGCTCGCCGCGAAGGCCAGCCTGGGCGCGTACGCGGAGCTGCCCGACGCGCTGCGCACCCCCGCGCAGCCACAGCGGTCCTACCTCTACGCCAACGACGGCAGGACCCTCATCACCACGTTCTACGACGTCAACCGCTCCGACGTGCCCCTCGCCGAGATCGCCCCGGTGATGCGGCAGGCGATCATCGCCGCCGAGGACCGCCGCTTCTACTCGCACGGCGGGGCCGACCTGCGCGGCATCGCCCGCGCCCTGGTCGCCAACGTCAGGGGCGGCGGCACCGAGCAGGGCGGTTCGACGCTGACCATGCAGTACGTCCGCAACGTGCTCAAGACCGACCCGACCCGCACCGCCGAGGAGCGGCAGGCCGCCACCGAGCAGACCGTGGGGCGCAAGCTCCAGGAGATCCGGTACGCGAACGCGCTGGAAGAGACGCTCAGCAAGGACGAGATCCTCAACCGCTACCTCAACATCGCGTACTTCGGGTCCGGCGCGTACGGCGTCGCCGCGGCCAGCCAGCGCTACTTCGGCAAGGCCCCGGCCGACCTGTCCCTGGGCGAGGCGGCGCTGCTCGCCGGCCTGGTCCAGTCGCCCGACGAGTACAGCCCGATCGACGGCGACAAGGACCAGGCGCTCGCCCGCCGGGGGTACGTGCTCGACTCGATGGCCGAGACCGGCGCGATCACCGCGCAGCAGGCGGCCGCGGCCAAGGCGACGCCGCTCACCCTGCACCCGACCGCCCAGCCCAACGGCTGCACCTCGGTCGCCCAGGGGCACGACGACTGGGGCTTCTTCTGCGACTACCTGCGCCAGTGGTGGCTCGCCCAGCCCGCCTTCGGCAACACCGTCAAGGAGCGCGAGCAGGCGCTGCGCCGGGGCGGCTACAGCGTCGTCACCACGCTGGACCCGAAGATCCAGCAGACCGCCCAGAAGCAGGCCACCAGCGTCTACGGCTACGGCAACAAGCGCGCCCTGCCGATCGCCGCGGTCGAGCCGGGCACCGGCCGGGTGCTCGCCATGGCGGTCAACCGGCACTACAGCCTCGCCGACAACCCGGCCGGACAGGCCAACCACCCGAACACCGTCAACCCGCTGATCTCCGGCGGGGCGAGCGTCGACGGCTACCAGGCCGGCTCCACGTTCAAGCTGTTCACCATGCTCGCCGCGCTGGAGGCCGGCAAGCCGCTCGCCACCGGCTTCGACGCCCCGGCCAAGCTGCCGACCCGGTACGCCTCCGACGACGAGGGCAACTGCGCCGGCAAGTGGTGCCCGGGCAACGCCAACCCGGAGTGGATGGACGGCTACCGGATGATGTGGGACGGCTTCGGCCGCTCCGTGAACACCTACTTCGTCTGGCTGGCCGAGCAGGTCGGCGAGGACAAGGTGGTGGAGATGGCGCAGCGGCTCGGCATCACCTTCCGGGCCGAATCCGACGCCGCCTTCGCCAAGGACGACGCGGAGAACTGGGGCGCGTTCACCCTCGGGGTGGCCGCCACCACCCCGCTCGACCTGGCCAACGCGTACGCCACCGTGGCCGCCGAGGGGACGTACTGCACGCCGCTGCCGGTGGTCTCGGTGACCGCGGCCAACGGGGAGAAGGTCGACGTCGGCCAGCCCTCCTGCCGGAAGGTGCTGGACGCCGACGTGGCCCGGGCGGCCACCGACGCGGCCCGCTGCCCGGTCGGCCAGCAGTCGGCGTACGGGCAGTGCAACGGCGGCACCGCCACCTCGGTGAACCGGATCGTCGGCCGCCCGGTCGCCGGCAAGACCGGCAGCTCCGAGCAGAACGCCACCGAGACCTTCGTGGGGTTCACCCCGCAGGTGGCCGTGGCCGGCATCGCGGCCAACCCCGACGACTCGACCGACCTGGTCGGCTCGGCGGTGCAGGCCAAGGTGATCGACGCGGTCGCCCGGGTGATCAGGACGGCGGTGGACGGCAAGCCCGTGAAGGACTTCACCGCGCCGAGCCGTGAGCTGGCCGGCGACCCGCAGCGCCCGCAGCCCCGACCCACCCCGCAGCCCGAGCAGCGCCGGCAGGAGCGCGACAACCTCCCCTCGGACCTGCTCCGCTGGCTCCAGGGCCGCGGCCGCGGCTGACCCCGATCCGCGGTGTCACCCCGCCACACCCGGGGTGACCGGGTGACACCGCGGCTGACCCCGACCGGGCGGTCACCCCGCCACGAGGGGTGACACCGCGCGGTCCAGGGCGGCGGCCACCTCGTCGGGGTCGGCGTTGCCGTCGAGGAGCACGAACGAGGGGAAGTCGGGCAGCGCCCGGTAGGCGGCGTCCAGCGCGCGCAGGTGCGCCAACTCCTCGGTGTCGATGCCCCGTGCGGCGACCCGCCGCTGCGCGACCTCGGGCGAGGTCGCCAGGAAGCAGACCACCGCGGGGCGCGGGAAGATCGCGTACCCCGCCCGGACCGCCCGCCGGCCCCGGTCGCCGCGGGCGGCCATGACGACCTCCTGGCACCAGGTCCACCGGTCCAGCACCGCCGTGCGTCCGGTCAACCGCGCCACCAGCACGGTGCGGGCCATCGCCAGCGCGCGGACCGTCGCCTCCAGCGCCGGATAGAGGGTACGGCCGAACAGCGCCGGCCCGTCCGCCCGGCCGAGCGCCCGCGCCAGCCGGTTCCACAGCGGCCGCCCACCGGCGTTCTCGAAGTAGGTCGCCGGGACGCCCCGGGCCGTCAGCCGGCGCGCGAGGGCGCGGGCCTGGGTGCTCTTGCCGGAGCCGTCGACACCGACCAGAGCGATCATCACGGAGCGGGCCATGGATCCGGACGCTAGCCGCCCCGCGCAAATCTCCCGGAGAAAAAGTCCGGCCGGGTGTCGGATCGGGTCGGCCGGCTCCGACCCACCGGTGAGCGCGCCCGCCGGGGGCGCCGCCGGAAGCGGAGGACACCATGCGCAAGCTCGTCTACTGGGTGCACCAGTCGGTCGACGGCTTCATCGAGGGGCCGAACGGGGAGTTCGACTGGGCGGAGATGGGGCCGGAGCTGTCCGCGTACTCCATCGAGCTGACCGACCGGGCCGACGCCTTCCTCTACGGCCGCAAGGTGTGGGGGTTGATGTCCTGGTACTGGCCGCGGGCGGAGCAGATGTCCCAGGACCAGCACGACCTGCAGTTCGCCCCGATCTGGGCCCGCACCCCGAAGATCGTCATCTCCCGCACGCTGGAGAGCGCCGAGTACGGCGCTCGGGTGATCGGCCGCGACCTGGCCGCCGAGGTCGCGGAGCTGAAGGCGCAGCCGGGCAAGGACCTGCTGCTCACCGGCGGCTCCGGCGCGGCGGCGGCGCTGACCGAGCTGGGGCTGGTCGACGAGTACCAGGTGGTGGTGCACCCGGTGGTGCTGGGCGGCGGCACGCCGGTCTTCCCCGGCAAGGACCGCCTCGACCTGCGGCTGACCGGGACCCGCGGCTTCGACGGCCGCTCGGTGCAGCTGCGCTACGAGCGGGCGTGACGCCTCACCGCCCGCGGCGGCGGGGACGGTACGTGGCGACGACCGACGGCAGCCCGCGTCGGAGGATCTCGGTCCGGTCGCTGTCCCCGCGCAGCACCGCGGCGGCGGTCTTGCGGGCCTGCTCGACGGTGAAGTGCGGCGGCAGCATCAGCTCCGCCGGGTCGACGACCGCGTTCACCACCACCGGCCGGTCGGCGCTCAGCGCCCGCCGCCACAGGTCGGGCACCTGGTCGGGGGAGTCGACCAGCACGCCGTCGAGCCCCAGCACCTCGGCCCACTTGTCGTACGCCACGTCCGGCAGGTCCTGGCTGGCCGGGAACATGGGCGTCCCCTCGCCGGAGCGCTGCTCCCAGCTCACGAAGGACAGGTCGCGGTTGTTGAGCACCAGCACCACGAACCGCGGGTCGGCCCACTCCCGCCAGTACTTCGCCACGGTGATCAGCTCGTTGACACCGTTCATCTGCATGGCGCCGTCGCCGATCAGCGCGACCAGCGGACGGTCCGGGTGGGCGAACTTCGCGGCGATCGCGTACGGCATGGCCCCGCCCATCGAGAGCAGGGTGCCGGAGAGGCTGGCCAGCATGCCGGGGCGGACCCGGACGTGGCGGGCGTACCAGGCGGTCGCGGTGCCGCAGTCCACGGCCAGCATCGCGTCGTCGGGCAGGGCGTCGTCCAGGGTGGCGAAGAGCAGCTGCGGGTTCACCGGGTCGGCCGGCTGCTCCGCCAGCTCCCGCTGGGCCCGCCGCCACTTCCCGGTGGCGTCGGCCAGGGTGGCCCGCCAGGCGGCCGGCGCCGGTCCGGTGCCCAGCTCCCGCAGCAGCGCCCGCAGGGTCGGCGCGGCGTCCCCGGTCAGGTTCACCTCGGTGGGGTAGCGCAGCCCCATCCGGCTGCCGTCCAGGTCGACCTGCACCGCCCGGGCCCGCCCCTGCGGCGGGTAGAACTCCGAGTACGGCATGTTGCTGCCCACGATCAGCAGCCGGTCGCACTCCTGCATGAGCTGCCAGCTCGGGCGGCTGCCCAGCAGGCCGATCGCGCCGGTCACCCAGGGCTCCCGGTGGTCGACGGCGGCGAAGCCGAGCAGGGCCGTGGACACCCCGGCGCCGAGCCGGTCGGCGACGCGGCGGACCTCGTCCTCCGCGCCGAGGGCGCCCTGACCGACGAGCATGGCGACCTTCTCGCCGCCGCGCAGCACCTCGGCCGCCCGGCGTACCTCCTCATCCGGCGGCACGGTCGGCATGCTGCTCGGCACCGCGCTGGTGTGGTAGTAGCCGTGCGCGTGCGGGGGCTCCGGCACCGCCGGCTCGTCCTGCACGTCGGAGGGGAGCACCAGGGCGGTCACCGTACGCCGGGCCAGCGCGGTCCGGCAGGCCCGGTCGACCAGGTGCCGCGCCTGGGACGGGTCGTCGAGCTGGGCGAGGAAGGCCGACGCCACGTCCTTGTACAGGGCGAGCAGGTCGACCTCCTGGTAGTAGCCGCCGCCCTCGGCGGGCAGCGCGGTGTGCCCGAGCAGCGCCACCACCGGCTGGTGGTCGAGCTTGGCGTCGTACAGGCCGTTGAGCACGTGGATCGCGCCGGGGCCGCTGGTCACCACCACGCAGCCGAGCGGGCCGCCGCCGTACTTGACGTGGGCGCTGGCCGCGAAGCCGGCCGTCTCCTCGTGCCGGACCTGGACGAACTGCGTCCGGTCGGCGGCCCGTTGCAGCGCGGAGGTCATCCCGTTGATGCCGTCACCGGGATAGCCGTAGTAGCGGTGCACGCCCCACTCGGCCAGCCGGGCCACGATGAAGTCGGCGACCGTGGCGTTCCGGGGCAGCCGGCCGTCGCCGCTGGGGTCCGCGCTCATCAGGGTGGTCCCTTCGTCGCTGTCCGCTTTCCCGGGCTCCGTTCCCCGCCCCGGCCGGCGGAAACCCGGGCCGCGCCGGACCGGCCGGACGGACCAGGCAGAATCGTCCGGTGCCCGTCCACGAGATCACCGACCCCGACGACGACCGGATCGCCGACTACCGCGCGCTGACCGACGTGGAGCTGCGGACCCGCTGGGAGCCCCCGCACGGGCTGTTCATCGCCGAGGGGGAGCTGGTGCTGCGGCGGGCGCTGCGGGCCGGCTACCCGGCCCGGTCGTACCTGGTCGACGCCAAGCGCGTGGACCAGCTCGCCGACCTCGACACCGGCGACACCCCGGTCTACGCGGCCACCCCGGACGTGCTCCAGCGGGCCACCGGCTTCCACGTGCACCGGGGCGTGCTCGCCTCGTTCCGCCGCAAGCCGCTGCCGTCCGCCGCCGAGGTGCTGGCCACCGCGCGGCGGGTGGTGATCCTGGAGGACGTCAACAACCACACCAACCTGGGCGCGATCTTCCGGGCCGTGGCGGCGCTCGGGGTGGACGCCGTGCTGCTCTCACCGACCTGCGCCGACCCGCTCTACCGGCGCAGCGTCCGGGTCAGCATGGGCGAGGTGTTCGCCATCCCGTACGCGAAGCTGGAGCCCTGGCCGGACGCGGTCGGCCAGGTCCGGGCGGCGGGCTTCACGGTGCTGGCCATGACGCCCGCGCCGGACGCGGTGCCGATCCAGCGGCTGGACGCCGGGCAGCGGGCCCGCGCCGCCCTGCTCATGGGCGCCGAGGGCGCCGGCCTGACCCGGGCCGCCATGGACGCCAGCGACGTCCGGGTGGTGATCCCCATGCGGCGCGGGGTGGACTCGCTCAACGTGGCCGCCGCCACCGCGGTGGCCTGCTGGGAGCTGGGCCGCGACGACCCGCTGTGACGCCGGGGCGGCCCGTGCCGCCCCGGCGCAGCGCGATCAGGCGAAGTACTTCGACCAGAGGTTGTGCGTCGGCCAGCTGCTCACCGCGCGGGACGCGGTCCAGAGCGCGGAGTCGATCGGGGCGTAGCTCAGCCCGGACTCGTCGTCGCGCTGGTTGAACACCGCCGCCCAGCTCATCCCCTGGTAGGTGCGCACCAGGATGCTGTACGTCCCGGCGAAGCTGCCGGTGTGCCAGGTGTTGCGGCCGGTGCCGCCGGTGACCGGGCGGACCGCCCAGCCGAGGCCGTAGTACCAGCCGTCGGCGTTGACCCCGGTCGGGTTCGGCACCGCGAAGACCCGGCCGGTCGAGGTGCTGTTCAGCACCGGGCTGCCGCTGTCGAACGCGGTCGCCCAGCGGACCAGGTCCACGGCCGAGGCCAGCCAGCCGCCGTTGGCGTCGTGGATGCGCATGCTGAACGTGCCGTACGGGGCGTCCACGACGGTGCCGGAGTTGTCCAGCACCGTGGGGCCGGTGTACTGCGACCGGTAGCCGACCTCGCCGGCGTGCCGGCTGACCGTCCACCCCAGCCCCATCCGGGTGATGCCGAGCGGGGCGAACAGCTTCTGCTTCACGTACGTCTCGTAGGGCAGGCCGCTGACCTTCTCGACGATCCGGCCGGCGAGCAGGTAGGCTTAGTTGCTGTAGGAGACCGTCGAGCCGGGCTCGTGCATGAGCGGCTGGCCCGACATGAACCGGATGACGTCGGCGTGGGTCAGCTCCATCGGCACGCCCAGCGCGTTGGCGATGATCCGGTCCTTGAAGACCGGGTCGAACGCGGTGAGGTCCTTGTCCCAGCCGCCGGTGTGCTGGAGCAGCCGCCACAGCGTGACCTTGGCGAGCCGGGGATCGGCGCTCTGCCCGGCCGGCGGGGTCAGGTCGAGGAACCTGGTGATCGGGTCACCGAGGCTGAGCTTGCCGTCCTGGGCCAGCCGGACCAGCGCCGCCGCGGTCAGCGACTTGGACAGGCTGGCCACCCGGAACAGCGAGGTGGGCTGGATGAGCATCGGTGAGTTGTTGCCGTAGCCGCGGGCCAGCACGAGCCGGCCCTGGTAGGTCACCGCCAGCTGGCCGGCGTCGATGTGCCGGGCCTGCATGAAGCTCTTCATCGTGTCGTCGAACGCGCTGAGGGCGCTCACCGTGGTCCCGGTGGTCGTCCAGGTGTCCACCGCGGCCGTTGCCGGCGCCGCCACCGCGCCCGCGCCGAGCGCCCCCGCCCCCGCGGCGGTGACCAGCTTCGCGAACGCCCGTCGGCTGACCGTCGTCCCGTCCATGCCTCCCCTTCCGATTGATCACGATCTTCGGCACGCTACTGGACGTGATCGACGGGCGAGGGGCCGCCCGGCGCACTCGGAATCGGCGGTGACGCAGGGTAGCGTGTCGCCCGTGTTCCCTACCGTCCGTGAGGTGCTCGCCCTGGTGCCGGTGCGCCACGGCGCCCCGCGCCTGGTCGCGGGGGACGCGGGCCTGGACCGTCCGGTGCGCTGGGTGCACGTGGCCGAGGTGCCCGACATCGCCACCCTGCTCGGCGGCGGCGAGCTGGTGCTCACCACCGGGATCGGGCTGCCGGCCGACGACGCCGGCCTGCGCGCGTTCATCGGCGACCTGGCCGACGTCGGGGTCTCCGGGCTCGTGGTGGAGCTGGGCCGCCGCTACGTCAGCGGGGTGCCCCGGGTCATGGCGGCCGCCGCCGAGCGGCGCGGGCTGCCCCTGGTCGAGCTGCGCCGGGCCACCCCGTTCGTGCGGATCACCGAGGCGGTGCACGCGCTGATCGTGGACGCCCAGCTCACCGAGCTGCGCGCCACCGAGGAGATCCACCAGCGGTTCACCGAGCTGTCCGTGGAGGGCGCCGAGCCGGCCGAGGTGGTCCGTCAGGCGGCCGAGCTGGCCGGCTGCCCGGTGGTGCTGGAGAACCTGTCCCGGCAGGTGCTCGCGTACGACCCGGCGGGGGAGAGCGCCGAGCTGCTGCTGGACGGCTGGGAGCAGCACTCGCGGCGGATCCGGCCGGCCGGGCGGACCGCGTACGACCCGGACAGCGGGTGGCTGGTGACCACCGTCGGCGCCCGCGGCCAGGACTGGGGGCGGCTGCTCCTGCGCTGGCCGGCCGACGGCGGGCTGACCACCGGCGGTCCCGACCGGACGCCGCCGGCCGCCCCGGAGGACCGGCCGGTGCCCGACGACGCGGTCCCGGTCGCCCCTGCCGGCGAAGGGACCGCCGCCCCCGCCGGCGGAGGGACCGCCGGCTCGTCCGACGGGTACGAGGGCGGGGCGGCCGGCACCGCCACGCCGGTCGGCGCCACGCCCGTCGGCGCCACGCCGGTCGACGGCGCGCCCGTCGGCCGTTGGGCGCCACCGCATCCGCGTCGGGATCCCGGCGCGGGATCGGGCGCGACCCCGCCCACGCGGCTCACCATCCTGATCGAGCGGGCCGCCTCCACCCTCGCCCTGGGCCGGCTGATCCGGCGCGACGCCGAGGGGCTGGAACGGCAGATCCACCGCACCCTGCTCACCGCCCTGATCGACCACTCCCGCCCGGTGGACGAGGTGGCGCTGCGCGCCAAGGCCCTCGGCGTCACCCTGGACCGCCGGCACCTCGTCGGCGTGGTGGTGCGGCACCGGGCCGACGATCCGGCCGAGGGCGGCGGGCCGGGCCCCGACGCCGGCCCGGAGGCCGGCCCGGCCCGGCTGCGCGACCTCGCCGAGGCGGTCGGCCAGGCGCTGCGGGAGGCCAAGCTGACCGCCCTGACCAGCGCCGTCGACGACCAGGCGGTCGGGGCGCTGCTCGCGCTGCCCGATCCGGCCGCCGAGGAGAAGGCGCTCGCCGCGTTCGCCGCCGCGCTGCGCCGGGTACGCCTCGACGCCGACCCGGCCCGTCCACCGGCGCCGCGCGCCGCCCGTCCCGTCGACCCGGCCGCCCGTACCGTGGCGGTCGGCGCCCAGCGCACCGCGGATCCCGCCTCCCGCCCGCGCCCGGCCGGCCCGGCCGTGATCGTGGCGGCCGGCTCCGGGGTGGGCAGCCTGCGGGAGGCGCGCCGCTCGCTGGTCGAGGCGCGGCAGGTCGCCGAGGCGGCCCGCCGGGACCGGCGCGACCTGCCCTACTTCCGGCTGCCGCACGTCGGGCTCGCCGGCCTGCTGCACCTGCTCCGGGACGAGCCGCGCCTGCAGACCTTCGTCGAGCGGGAGCTGGGCGGGCTGCTGGCGTACGACGCCCAGCACCCCCGGGAGCAGCTGCTCGGCACCCTCCGGGCGTACCTGGAGCAGGGCCGGAACAAGTCCGCGGCGGCCGCCGCCGCCCACCTGTCGAGGCCCGCCTTCTACGAACGCCTGGCCCGCATCGGCCGGATCCTCGACGTCGACCTCGACTCGGTCGAGCAGTGCCTGTCCCTCCACGTGGCCCTGCTGGCCCTGGACGCCGTCCGCACCCCCTGACCGCCCACGGTGATCATGAAGTTATCGCCCTCCGCGTCGGCGTGTCGGGGCGATAACTTCATGATCACCGCCCGGGGGGCGGGGGTGGGCGGGGCGGGGCGGGGCGGGGGGTCAGGTTAGGGCCGTTAGGGCCTTGGCGTAGGGGGTGGGGATGTAGGTGGGGCCGCCGGGGGTGAAGACGTCTGAGGTGGCGGCCGCCGACCAGGCTGTGGCGGGGACCGCTTCCACGAGGGCGCGGATCACCGGGGCGTCGCGCCACTGCTCCTGCTCGGCGAGCAGGCTCAGCGCGACCACCGACTCCTCCACCTCGCCGACGCACTCGAACGGCTTGTGCCCGTCCACCCCAAGCAGCTCCCGGTAGCCGGGGATCTGGGACTCGTCGGCCAGCAGGTCGCCGCCGAAGATCGCGGTGATCCGCTCCCGCGGCATGAACGGGGCCATGGCCAGGAAGACGAACCGGCACTTCGGGCAGTCGCGGCACCAGCGCTCGCTCGCGTCGCGCAGCTTGAACGCCGCGTTGCAGCTGGTCACCACGGCGTCGTAGCGGTCGGTGTCGGCGAACAGCCGCGCGATGTGCAGCTCGGACAGCGACCGCAGCAGCGAGAAGTACGGCTCGGTGAGGCCGGCGTGCTCGGCCAGCGCCGCCCGCAGCAGCCCCTCCGCCTCGACACCCTTGGACCACTGGTGGTTGATCTCGTGGCCCTGCCAGACCAGGTTCGGGTCGGACGCCGAGCGCTCGTTGGACATCACCACCGGCCCGAGCCCGTGCAGCACGGCCGTGGCGACCGCGATCAGCGAGTTGACCGCGGTGACCGGGATGTGCCCGTTGCGCGCGCCGGCCGCGTTGAGGTCGAACAGCACCGGGTCGATCCGCCGCCGGGCGGCGAGCGGCACCAGGTCGGACGCCTCGTTGACCGAGACGATGACGTGGTTCGGGTTGACCGAGAAGGGCACCGGGTCGAAGCCGGCCCGGCGCAGCGCCTCCAGCGTGACGATGGAGTCCTTGCCGCCGCCGACGGCCGACAGCGGCCGGCGGTCGGAGTTGTCCAGCGGCGCGGCCGCCTCCACCGAACCGGCCGGCACCTCCGGGCGCAGCTCCAGCACGTGCGGCAGCTGGTTGCGGTACGCGTACTCGGCGAGGCCCTTGGTGTAGACGGCGGTCACGAGGTCGGCGGCGGCCGCGCCCAGCGGCGCCGGCAGCACCAGCCGGGGCGGCGCGGCGGCCTTGTAGTAGCTGACCCCGGCGACCACGTGCAGCAGTTCGAGGACCCGGGCCAGGGTGGCCGCGGTCTCGTCGGACACCGGCTCCGCCGGCAGGGGAAGGGTGACCACCTCGGTGAACCGCTGTTCGCCGTCGGGGCCGGTCAGGGCGTAGTCGAACAACACCTCGCCGGTGGCGAAGTCGATCGAGTAGGACGGGAAGGTGAAGGCGTCCATCCGCCGCAGCTGCTCGTTGGGCACACGCCATACTAGGCCCTGGTTCGTCCGCCGTGTCCGGCTGTGCCGGACCGCACCCGCCGACCCGCCGACCCGACCCCCGAGGAGAGCCCGTGCGCCTGTCTGATCTGCGCGGACGTCATGTCGCCGTCTGGGGCGCCGGCCGGGAGGGCCGGGCAGCGGTGACCGCGATCGCCGCGCACGGCCCGGCCGACCTGGTGGCCGTCGACGACAGCGCGAACTTCCTCACCCTGCCCTGGGAGGGTCCGCTCGCCGCGGCCGCGCCGCTGGTGACCGGGGAGGACGGCTTCGCCCGGCTGGCCGCCGCCGACGTGGTGGTCCGGTCCCCCGGGGTGCCGAACACCCACCCGTGGATGGTGGAGCTGCGCCGCCGGGCCGTCCCGGTCACGCAGGGCAGCGCGCTGTGGATGGCCGACCACGCGGACCGGACCGTCGGGGTGACCGGCAGCAAGGGCAAGAGCACCACCTCCAGCCTGATCAGCCACCTGCTCACCGCCATGGACCGGCCGAACGTCTTCGGCGGCAACATCGGCGTGCCGCTGCTCGACCTGCCCGAGGCGGAGCTGTACGTGCTGGAACTCTCCAGCTACCAGTGCGCCGACCTGACCGACTCGCCGCGGGTGGCCGTGGTGACGGCGCTGTTCCCCGAGCACCTCGACGCGCACGGCGGCGAGCGGGAGTACTACCGGGACAAGCTCAACCTGCTGGCGCACGGCCCGCACACCGTGGTGGTCAACGGCGCCGACCCGCGGCTGGCGCTCGAACTGGGGGACCGGGCGGCGGTCCGGGCCGGCTCGCCGGACACCACCCACGTGGCCACCGGCCCGGACGGCACCCCCTGGTTCCACCTGCGGGACACCCCGCTCTTCCCGCGCGCCGTGCTGCCCCTGGTCGGGCGGCACAACGAGGGCAACCTCTGCGTCGCCGTCGCCGTGCTCGACGCGCTCGGCGTCGACGTGGTGGCGCGCAAGGACAGCCTCGCCATCGCGGTGGCCGGGTTCCAGGGCCTCGCCCACCGGCTCACCGAGATCGCCGACCCGTCCGGGCTCACCTTCGTCGACGACACCCTGGCCACCAGCCCGTACGCGGCCATGCACGCGATCGACGCGTACGAGGGGCGGCCGTTGACCGTGATCGTCGGCGGCACGGATCGGGGGCTGGACTACACCCCGCTCCGCGACCACCTGGCCGAGCGGGAGATCACCGTGATCGGCATCCCGGACAGCGGCCCCCGGATCGTGGAGGCGCTGGCGGGGCTGCCGGCGGTGCGCACCGAACTCGCCGACGACCTGGTGGCCGCCGTGGGGCTGGCCCGCAAGCTCACCCCGGCCGGCGGGGTGGTGCTGCTCTCGCCGGCCGCGCCCAGCTACGGCCGGTTCCGCAACTTCGAGCACCGTTCGGAGGTCTTCGCGCAGGCGGTCGCCGACACCGCCCGCTGACTCAACCCCGGTCGGCCGCGGCCGGGTCCGGCGTCTCGGCGCCGGGCAGCGGCGCGGTGTCGGCGTCGTCCGCCGGCTCCCGGGGCGCCGGCGGTCCGGGCGCCTCCGCGGCGGCCGGCCGGCGTTGCCGGTCCGGGGTCCAGGCGAAGGCGAGCGCGCCGCCCACCAGGGCCAGCAGCATCCCCACCAGGAAGCCGCCCAGGTTCGACGTCAGCCAGGAGACCAGCCCGAGCACCAGGGAGACCAGCGCGTAGAAGACCCGCTGCTGCGGCGTGGCGATCAGCAGCGCCCCGCAGATCACCAGGATGATCGGCACCAGGTAGGCGGCCAGCCCCTGCGGCCCGATGTGCAGCAGCACGCCGAGCGGCGCACGCAGGGTCACCAGCATCTCCGCGCCGCCGAGCGCGACCAGCACCCCGGCGGTGAAGGGGCGGCCCCGCCGCCAGCGGCGCCAGCGCCCGCCGGACCGGCGGGCGGCAGGCGCAGCCTCGTGTCTCGCGGTGGTCATCTCAGCACCCGTCGGAGCTGAACGCCATGTGCAGGTTGGGCAGGGTGAAGACGGCGGCCGTCGTGGCGTAGTTGTTCTGCCGCAGGTTCGTGATGGTCACCGTGTCGGCCTGCTGGGCGAAGACGCCCGGGTTTCCGCGTACGCCGGGCACCTGGTCGACGGTGCTGGCGTCCTGGCCGACGTTGATGTTCTTGAACGAGGCGTTGCCGGCGACCTCGTCGCCGTCGACGACCAGGGTCCGGGCGGTTACCGGCTCGCCCTCGTCGCCGGCGGTGATCCGCAGGTTGATCCCGCCCAGGCTGATGCTCTGGCAGAGGTTTGTCAGTTCGGCCTTGTCGATCGCCGAGACGATCACCACGACCTGCCCGCCGGTGTCACCCTGGTTGGGGCTGTCCGGAATCATCTGGTCGATCGTGGCGAACTGCTCGAACCCGGTGCCGGTGAGCTTGTCGGCGGTGACGGTGAACGGCATGCCCGAGATGGCGAACTGGGCGCCGAGCACGCCCTGTGCGGTCAGCACCACCATGCCGGCCGCGCCCACCGCGACGGTGCCCAGCGTGACGGCGAACCGGCGCCAGCGCACGCCGCTGCGCGGCGGCTCGGACTCGTGCGGTGCGATCTGCTCCGACATGGCGGCTCCTTTTCGAGATCAATTCATCGGCGACGATGCGGAATGGATCTGAATTGGCTTCGCGACGTTTCCCGCGCTGGGGGTGCAGGCCGAAGTTACCGCTGGGTAAAGGTCGGGTCAACAGCGTGTAGCAGCCAGTTCGGCGGCATTTGCCAAATGCGGCCAAAGTGAAAAACCGCTGCGGTTTTCGACCGCGGCGCAGCTCAGGGGTGGGTGGTCGGCGCGCAGGGCGCGGCCGTGCTGGGGCCGTCGTCCGGGCGCACCGGCCGGGTCGCCCGGGTCGCGCCGTCGGTGCCCAGGAAGGGGGCCGTGGCCGCATAGGTGAGCACCGGAAGCAGCAGCGGCAGTTCCTCCGCCCGGCCCTGCGAGACCCGGCCGCGGATGGTCGCGTGGATGCCGCCGACCACCGTGGACACCAGCGTCTCCCGGTCCACGCCTTCGGCGACCGGCCCGGGGCCGGCGTCGGCGAAGAACCGGCGGAAGCTGCCCAGCAGCGCGTCCCGTTCCCGGCGCGCGTCCGGGCCGGCGGCGTCCACCTCGACCAGCGCCATCCGGGCGAACGCCGGCACGCTGGCGAGCACCTCCAGCAGGGTGCGCAGCGCGGCGCGGGCGGCGTCCGGCCAGGCCGGGCCCGCGTCCCGGTAGGCGCTCTCCATCAGCTGTGACACCACGGCGATGCCGTGCCGGTAGGCGGCCAGGAACGCGTCCTCCTTGCCGGTGAACAGGGCGTAGAAGGCCGGCCGGGTCACGCCGGCGGCGTGACAGATGTCGCTGACCCGGGCGTTGTCGTAGCCCCTCGTGGCCACCTCCTGCACCAGGCCGTCGAAGAGGCGGTCGCGCTGCGTCGCCGCCACCACCTCGGCGGAGACCCGGCGCGGACCACGCTTGATGGCGCGGTCCGGGTCGCGGCCGGGGCGCGCGCCGGGCAATGGGACCGGCGCCGGTTGCGGGCGGCGCTGTGTGGTCAACTTATCGACCTCCCTGGATGCATTGACTTTACGACCCTCCGGGGTTTACAACTGTCTGCACGCTGAGTTGACGCCCCGTCACCGTTGGTGATCTCCCCGGATGGTCACCCCTGGCTCGTCGAAGGAGGGCTCGATGGCTGCCATTATCGCCGAGCACGAGTGCCCTCCCAAGACCGGAAAGGCGCAGGTGACGCGGCTTCGCCGCAGTGCGCCACGCCGGCCCGCCCGCTGACGTCGCGGCAGCTCCCGCCACCGCCCGGCCCGGTCCTCGACGGCTCGCGTCGGGACGTCCGCCACCGTCCCTCGTGGATGGTGCCCACCGTCCGGCCCGCAGGTCCGGACGGTGATCGCGCCCCCGACCCCATGCGGCGCGCGGTCCACATCCCCGTCCCCACACGGAAGGAAGAAACCATGCCCAGGTACGGACGAATCGGCGCGGCCCTCGCCGCCACGGCACTGCTCGCCGGCCTGATCGGCGCCGCGCCTGCGGCGGCCTCCCCGTCGTCCTCGCTCGCCTCCCCGGTGCTGACCTACGGCAGCGTCGGCGGTAGCGCCGTCACCGTCGGCGACGTCGTCAAGGCCAGCCTGGCCAGCGGCACCAGCGCCACCTTCTACTCGTCCACCACCGGCACCACCGGCGTGAAGTGCGCCGCGTCCACCTTCAGCGCCAAGGTCCTGACCAATCCCGCCGCCCCCGGCACGGCCACCGAGAGCCTCACCGCGCAGACCTTCACCAGCTGCACCAGCAACGTGTTCGGCACCATCGGCGTGCAGAGCGTCACGGTGAACAACCTGCCGTACGCCACCTCGGTGACCAGCGCCGGCGTGGTCACCATCTCCGGCTCGATCCAGAGCACCGTGGTGCTGAACACCCTGCTCGGCCCGACCACCTGCGTCTACCGGACGACCAGCCTCACCGGCGCCGCCGTCAACAGCACCAACTCGATCACCTTCACCAACCAGGTGCTGACGAAGTCCTCCGGGCCCAGCACCTGCTTCACCACCGCCTACTTCTCCGCGCGTTACGCGCCGGTGCTGGACACCAGCAAGACCGGCAGCCCGGCGGTCTACGTCAACTGACCCACCGTCCACGGGCCGGTGCGCGGCGATTCGCCGGGCGCCGGCCCCGCCGCGCGCCGGTCAGCCGGCCGCCAGCACCCCGTGCAGGGCGCGCATCGAGCGGACCGCCGAGCGGACCTCCTGGAGGTAGCGCCCCGCCGTGAGGGTGGGCTCCGGCACCCGGACCGGCGTGGCCAGCGCCGGGTCCACCCCGACCGTGTCGATCCCGCAGCCGAACGGCACGGCGAGCGTGCGCAGCGCGTCGCAGTGCTGGAACGGCACGTAGATGGGGGCGGTCACCATGAGCACCGGATCCCCCTCCCGCAGCCGGACGTGCCCGGCCCAGAACCGCTGCGTGTCGGCGGTGTGCGCCCGGCGGCGGTCCGGCTCGCCGGACGGGGCGGCGAGCACCCGGACCGGAGGCAGCCCGGCGGGCCGGTAGGTGCGCGACGACCAGGCCCGGTGCGGGTGGTCCGCGCTCTCGCCGATCTCCTCGCTCGGCGCGTCAACCCCGAACGCCACGCGCACCCCGGCGTCCAGGGCGTCGACCTCGGTGGCGCAGCCGCGCACCCCGAGGTCGGCGAGCATCCGCGACTCGACCGGGGAGAGGGCCCGGAAGCTGCCCAGCACCGCCACCTCGCCGTCGACCCCGGCGACCGTCCGGGCCAGGTGCGCGGCGTACGCGGTGCGCCGCAGGCAGGCGTGCGCCAGGCCGCCCAGGACCAGCAGGTGCGCGTAGCGGGGCAGGGTCGGCGGGACGGCCCGGACCAGGCCCAGCGCCGTCGCCGCGTCGAGCACCAGCCCGACCGTGGCCGGGTCGAACGCCGGCTCCCGCGCCTCGGGGCGTTCCCGCCCGCCGCGGAAGTCCCAGTGCCGGGCGGAGAAGTCGTCCAGCCCGGCCAGCACCGCGCTCAGGCCGCCGGCCGGCCAGTCGCCGCCGAAGTGCCCGACCAGGGCCCGCATGGGCGGCGAGTCCACCCACGCCCGTACCCCCGCCGTGAGTTCCGCCCGGGTCGTCCCCACCGCGCCGGCCGGCAGCGCCACCTCCGTCGTCCGCACCCGGCGGATGCTACCGGCGGTGGGCGGGCGCCGACCGACCGTTGTGGATCGTGGCTACGCTGAGCGCACGAGTGGTCGGGGGTGGCCGATGGCGGGTGAGGCGATGCGGCGACGCACGCGGGGCCGGACCGGCCCGGCGGAGAACCTGGTGCGGCTGGTCGCCCACACCGACCCGGTGGCCCTGGTCGGCATCAGCCTCTCCATCCTGCTGTCCGTGACGCTCGACCTGACCAACGCGGCCACCGGCGTCGAGTCGCTGCTGGCCGGGCTGATGGGCATCACCATCTCGCTGGTGCTCGACTCGCTGGCCCGGGCCGAGCGCCGGTTCCACCTCCGGACGCTGCTGGACGGGCCGCCCTGGCTGGTCCGCGCCACCCCGCAGGTCGCCGGCGCGCTGCGCGAGGCGGCCGAGCGGCACGCCGGCACCCGGGTCGCGGCCGAGGCGCAGCGGCGCTTCGAGGAGTTCCGCCGGCAGGCGGAGCAGCTCGCGGCCGGCCGGATCATCCGCCCCGGCGACGACGGCGAGGACCTCGTCGGGGCCACCCGGGACTGCGCGCGGGAGATGTTCGGGCTGACAAACGTGATGCCCCGGGTGAGCGGCGAGCTGAGCTGGTGGCGCGGTGACGTCGGCCGGCGCTACTGGGAGGCGAACGTGGCCGCCCTGGCCCGGGGCGTACGGATCACCCGCGTCTTCGTCTACGCCACCCTCAGCCCCGAACTGTCCGAGCTGGTGGAGGCGCAACGGCGGGCCGGCGTGCGGGTGGGTCTGCTGCCGATCGGCGCGGTCAGCCCGCACCTGCACGTCAACCTGGCGGTGTGGGACGGGTCGAGCTGCTGGGAGGGGAGGATGACCGCCCACGGCGAGATCAGCGAGAACGAGTTCTCCGTCCACCCGGCCGACGTGGAGCGGCTCACCCGCGTCTTCCGGAGCTGCGCCGACGTCGCCACCTTCGCGGGCTGACCGCCGTGACCTGGAGCGCCGTGCTGCTGGTGACGGCCGTGGTCTGGGCGGTCAGCGTGCTCCGCTCGGTCCGGCTGCGCGCGTTCGTCTACAGCCTGCCGCTGCCGATGACCCTCGCCCTGGTCACCACCGGCCACCCGGTGGAGGGGGCGCAGCTGCTCGGCGTGGTCGGCCTGAACCTCTTCTTCCTCACGGTGGCGGTCACCCACCGCCGGCTGCGCTGGCCGATCCTCCTGGCCGACCTGGCCGGCATCGCGGTCTACGTGGCGCTCAGCGCCGGGGTGCTGGCGGTGCCGGTGCCGTTCGAGGCGGCGCTGGCCGGCACCGTGGCGCTCTGGGCGCTGGCCATGGTGCTGTTGCGCCGCCGGCCCGCCGCCGCGCCGCCACCGGGGCCGGCGGACGCCCGGCGGGACGGCCTCGCCGCGCCGGTCAAGCTGGTGGTCATCTTCGTCGGCGCGCTGCTCTCCGGGCTGCTCGGCGGGCTGCTGCGCGGCATGGTGGTCACCTTCCCGTACTCCGGGGTGCTGGTCGCCGTCGAGGCCCGCCGCCAGCTCGCCGAGTTCAGCCGGCACTTCGCCCGCAACAGCCTGGCCCTGATCGGCTTCCTCGCCGGCCACCACTACCTGGAGGACACCTCGCCGGCCCTCGCCCTGGCCGCCGGCTGGGCCGCCTTCGCGCTGGTCGCCGCTGCCCTGCACCTGCCCCGCCGCGGCCCGCTGCTGCGGATCGAGTGGCCGATGAGCCGTCCGGGCAGCGGAAGGGTGGGCGGTGGCCGGGTTCTGCTCCGGAAACCGCAACGAGATGGTTGACGTGGTGTCAGGCGGACGGGCCCCCTGCGCTACACAGTGACAGTTGTCCCTGCCACCCGGTGGTGAGAGCGTGCGGGGGACCAACCGCCGCTGAAGGGTGCGCCGATGACCTCCGACGACCTGCTGGCCCGGCACCGGGCCGTGCTCCCGTCCTGGATGCCGCTCTACTACGCCGAACCGCTGGAACTGGTCGCCGGCTCCGGCCGCCGGGTGACCGACGCGGCCGGACGCAGCTACCTGGACTTCTTCGGCGGCGTGCTGACCAACATGATCGGCTACGACATCCCGGAGATCCGCGAGGCGGTCGAACGGCAGCTGCGCACCGGCATCGTGCACAGCTCGACGCTCTACCTGATCCGGCAGCAGGTCGAGCTGGCCGAGAAGATCACCCGGGTCTCCGGCATCCCGGACGCCCGGGTCTTCTTCACCAACTCCGGCACCGAGGCCAACGAGGCGGCCCTGCTGGTCGCCACCAACTACCGCCGCTCGCACCAGATCCTCGCGGTGCGCAACAGCTACCACGGCCGGTCGTACGCGGCCATGGGCGTCACCGGCAACCGGGGCTGGTCGGCCAGCGCGCTCAACCCGCTCCAGGTGGCGTGGCTGCACTCCGGCGAGCGGCTGCGCGGGCTGCTGGCCCGGCTCGACGAGGGCGACCGGATCGACGCCGCCGTGGAGGACCTGCGCGAGGTGCTCGCCACCCAGACCGCCGGCGACGTGGCCTGCCTGATCGCCGAGCCGATCCAGGGCGTCGGCGGCTTCGTGCACGGCCCGGACGGGCTCTTCGCCGCCTGGAAGAAGGTGCTCGACGAGCACGGCATCCTGCTCGTCTCCGACGAGGTGCAGACCGGCTGGGGCCGCACGGGCGAGCACTTCTGGGGCTACCAGGCGCACGGGATCACCCCGGACCTGCTCACCTTCGCCAAGGGCATCGGCAACGGCTTCGCCCTGGCCGGCGTGGTCGGCCGGGCCGACGTCCTGGAGTCGGTGCCGGCGATCAGCTTCTCCACCTTCGGCGGCAACCCGGTCTCCACGGCGGCCGGCAACGCGGTTCTCGACTACCTGCTCGACCACGACCTCCAGGCGAACGCGGCGCGGGTGGGCGCGATCCTCGGCGACGGCCTGCGGGCCGCCACCGCGGACCTCGACTGCGTCGCCGAGGTCCGCGGCAAGGGCCTCATGCTCGGCGTCGAGTTCGTCCGGCCCGGCACCACCGAACCGGACCCCTCGCTCACCACCCGGGTCTTCGAGGCCTGCCGGGAGGGCGGCCTGCTGGTCGGCAAGGGCGGCCTGCTCGGCAACGTGGTGCGGATGGGGCCGCCGCTGACCCTGACCGAGGACGAGGCCCGCGAGGGGCTGGCCATCCTGGTCGAGGCCATCCGCTCGTCCGTCGCCGAGGAGGTGACCGCATGACCACGATCGGGCACTTCGTCGACGGGAAGCGGGTCAGCGGGGACTCCGAGCGGCGCGGGGACGTCTTCGACCCGGCCACCGGGCGGCGTACCGGGCGGGTGGCGCTGGCCTCCGCCGCCGACGTGGCGGGCGCGGTCGAGGCCGCCGAGCGGGCCGCCCGGTCCTGGCGGGACGCCTCGCTGGCCAAGCGGACGGCGGTCATGTTCGCCTTCCGCGAGCTGGTCAACGCCCGGCGCGACCGGCTCGCCGAGGTGATCACCGCCGAGCACGGCAAGGTGCTCGCGGACGCCGCCGGCGAGGTGCAGCGTGGCCTGGAGGTGATCGAGTACGCCTGCGGCATCCCCTCGGCGCTGCGTGGCGGCTTCAGCGAGAACGTCTCCACCGAGGTCGACTCGTACAGCCTGCGGCAGCCGCTGGGCGTGGTGGCGGTGATCTCCCCGTTCAACTTCCCGGTGATGGTGCCGCTCTGGTTCGTGCCGGTCGCCGTCGCCTGCGGCAACGCCGTGGTGCTCAAGCCCAGCGAGAAGGACCCGAGCGCGGCGCTGCTGCTGGCCGAGTGGTTCACCGAGGCCGGGCTGCCGGACGGCGTGCTGAACGTGGTCAACGGCGACAAGGAGGCGGTCGACGCGCTGCTCGACCACCCCGGCGTCAAGGCGGTGTCGTTCGTCGGCTCCACCCCGGTGGCCCGGTACGTGCACCAGCGCGGCTCGCTGGCCGGCAAGCGCGTGCAGGCGCTGGGCGGGGCGAAGAACCACATGGTGGTGCTCCCCGACGCCGACCTGGACCTGGCAGCCGACGCGGCGGTCAACGCCGGCTTCGGCTCGGCGGGTGAGCGGTGCATGGCGATCTCCGCGCTGGTCGCGGTGGAGCCGGTGGCCGACGCCCTGGTCGCGCGGATCGCCGAGCGGATGGGCGGGCTGCGCACCGGGGACGGCCGGCGGGGCTGCGACATGGGCCCGCTGGTCACCGCCGCGCACGCCGAGCGGGTCCGCTCCTACGTGGAGTCCGGCATCGCGGCCGGCGCCGTGCCGGTGGTGGACGGGCGCGAGGTGACCCCGGACGGGGACGCCGACGGGTTCTGGCTCGGCCCGACGCTCTTCGACCACGTCACCCCGGAGATGTCGATCTACACCGACGAGATCTTCGGCCCGGTGCTCAGCGTGGTCCGGGTCGGCTCGTACGACGAGGCGGTCGAGCTGGTCAACGCCAACCCGTACGGCAACGGCACGGCGATCTTCACCAACGACGGCGGGGCCGCCCGGCGCTACCAGCACGAGGTGGAGGTCGGCATGGTCGGCGTCAACGTGCCCATCCCGGTGCCGATGGCCTACTACTCGTTCGGCGGCTGGAAGGCGTCCCTCTTCGGCGACCTGCACGCGCACGGCGCCGACGGGGTCGCCTTCTTCACCCGGGGCAAGGTGGTCACCAGCCGCTGGCTCGACCCGCGCCACGGCGGGGTCAACCTCGGCTTCCCCACCCAGACCTGAGCAGCCGCAGCACCCCCGCCCCGGCCAGGTACGCCACCAGCGCCGGGGCGGGCAGCCCCAACGGCTCGGGTGCGGCCTTGCGGGTGAGGCTGTTCAGCAGCAGCCCGGCGACGAGTCCGACGTACCCGAGGACGGCCAGCGCGGTGCGGAGCCGGCGGGCGCCCTCGCGGGCCGGACGGGTGTCGGGCGGGCGGCGGGTGCGGGCCTCGATCGGGCCGAAGACGGCGACCAGGGCGGCCAGCACCACGGCGAGGGCGAGCAGCCACGGGACCCGCCAGGCGTACCAGGCCGCCGTGCCGACCGGGGGAGTGGGCAGCACGCCGAGCGCGTCCAGCAGCCCGACCAGGAGCACCGCCGCGGTCAGGTGCCAGAGGAAGACCGTGAGCACCACGGCGTTCACCGCGATCACCGCCTGCCACGGGCGGGAGCGCCGCAGCCAGCGTTGCGCCGGCTCGCGCAGCAGCAGGATCAGGCCGAGCTGCGCGGTGGCCGCGGCGAGCAACGCCAGGCTCGGCGGGGCCGCGTTGTCCAGCCGCTCGCCGGGCACGTTGAGCAGCACCACCGGGTACGGCCCGACGACGGTGAGCAGCAGCAGCGCGGCCAGCCCGCCGCCGAGCAGGGCCGCCCCGGCCCGGCGGGAGAGCGGCAGCCGGCGCCGGCGCAGACCGCGTGGCTCCGGCGTGACCGGGCCGGCCGGCCGGCTCTCGGGCGGCCCGGTGCGGGCGTCGTACCAGGCGAAGCCGAGCTGGTGCACGGCCAGCCAGCCGAACAGGTAGTTGCCGGTGGCCAGCCCGGCCGGGCCGAGCAGCCGGCCCAGGTCGCCGAGCGCGACCAGGGCGACCAGCACCAGCGGCACGGCGAGCCCGAAACGGCGGTGCAGCGCGTACATGGGTGGGGTCAGCGGCACCACCACGAGGTAGGCCACCAGGAACCAGAGCGGGATGGTGGCGAACCAGACCACCGTGCGGACCTGGGTGGGGTCGGCGCCGCGCAGCGTGGCCACCGCGGCGCCGGCCGCCAGCACCACGAGCAGCGCGGTGGTGGGCCGGGCCAGCCGCGCGCTGCGATCGACCAGCCAGCCGGTGGGGGTTCCTCCCCGCCCGCGGCGGGCGGCCAGCGAGGCCGCGTTGGCATAGCCGCCGACCAGGAAGAACACCGGAATCACCTGAGCCACCCAGGTCAGCGGCCAGGCCCAGGGCAGGTCGCCGAGGGCGGAGTGGCCGGCGGGTCGGCCGGCCCGGTCGTACCCGATGACGGTCACGCCCCAGTGGCCGAGCACGACCATCGTGATGGCGAGCGCCCGGAGCAGGTCGACGTAGCGCTCCCGGGCGGCCGGCGTGCGCTCGGCGAGCTGCCGCAGGCGGCGCATGGGCCCAGGCTATGCCAGCCGGCGCCGACAGGTACGGATAACGGTTCGGTCCTGAGGTCTTGTGGTCCGGGGCCCGCTGCCGTAGAAATTCTTCAGCAACATCAACTGAACTGAAGACAAGCGACAGATGGCACCCCCGAGCCTCGATGTTTACCCGGACCGAGGAGATGCGATGAACAGGCGTGAGATCCTCCGGCGGACCGCTGCCGCCGGTCTGCTGGCCACCCCCGCCGCCGGCCTGCTCGCCGGCTGCGCCACCTCCGGTGGCGACGACGACAAGGGCGACTCCGGCGCCTACAAGGGCACCAAGAGCGAGCAGAACCCGCTCGGTGTCAAGGAGGACGCCCCGCTCGAGGTGGTGATCTTCAACGGCGGCTTCGGCGAGGAGTACGCCAAGTCCCACGAGGCCATGTACAAGGAGAAGTACCCGAAGGCCAAGATCAACCACTCGGCCACCCAGGAGATCAGCAAGACCCTCCAGCCGCGCTTCGTCGACGGCACCCCGCCGGACGTGGTGAACAACTCCGGCGCCGGGCAGATCGACTTCAACGGCCTGGTCTCGCAGAACGCCCTTGCCGACCTCGGCGACCTGCTCGCCGCGCCCAGCCTCGACATCCCCGGCAAGACGGTCAAGGACACCCTGCTCCCGGGTGCCGTCGAGGTCGGCTCGTACGACGGCAAGTTCCTCGTGATGAACTACACCTACACGGTGTACGGCATCTGGCACTCCACCAAGCTCTTCGCCGACCGGGGCTGGCAGTACGCCAAGACCTGGGACGAGCACATCGCGCTCTGCAAGCAGATCAAGGCCGCCGGCATCGCCCCCTGGACGTACGCCGGCATCCACCCGCGCTACATGAGCTGGCCGCTGATCTCCACGGCGATCAAGCTCGGCGGCCCGTCGGTGGCGCTGGCCATCGACAACCTGGAGCCGAACGCCTGGAAGTCCGACGCCATGAAGTCCGCCGCGGACGCGTGGCACCAGATCGTCAAGGACAAGTACATCCTGGAGGGTTCGCCCGGCCTCGACCACAAGCAGTCGCAGACCGCCTGGTGCCAGGGCAAGGCCGCGTTCATCTCCTGCGGCTCCTGGCTGGAGAGTGAGCAGAAGGACGTCACCCCGGCCGGGTTCAACATGACCGTCCAGCCGACCCCGAGCCTGGGCAGCGGCGACAAGCTGCCGTTCGAGGCGGTCCGGGGCACCGCCGGCGAGCCGTTCATGGTCCCGGCCAAGGCCAAGAACGTGGCCGGTGGGCTGGAGTACTTCCGGACCATGCTCTCCAAGAAGGGCGCCCAGGACTTCACCAAGAAGGTCGCCAGCCTCACCGTGGTCGCCGGCGCCACCGAGGGCGTCGAGCTGCCGTTCGGGCTGAACACCGTGGTCAAGTCGCTGGAGGCGTCCGGGTCCAACGGCTTCAACTGGGTCTACAACAACTACTACCGCAAGCTCGAGCGCAACCTGGTCGACGCCGCCTGCGGCGAGTTCTTCAGCGGCCGGATCGGGCCGGCCGAGTTCCTCGACCAGTGCCAGAAGGGCGCCGACTCGATCGCCCAGGACAGCTCGATCAAGAAGTACAAGCGCGCCGCGTGACGTGCCCCGGTGGGGGTGGGTCCGCCCGCCCCCACCGATCGAACCAGGGAGGGGTCGCCAGGTGCGACATGGCAGATACCCGCTGATCGTCAGCTTCCTGCTGCCGCCGCTGGTGCTGTACGGCGTCTTCGTGCTCTCGCCGTACCTTCAGGCCTTTCAGATCTCGACCACCAACTGGCTGGGCTACTCCGCGCAGGCCGACCCGGTGGGCATGGCGAACTTCCGCACCCTGCTGCACGACGGTTACGTCTGGAACGCGTTGGAGAACAACGCGGTCCTGCTGCTCGTGGTGCCGGTGCTGACGATCGCGCTCGGCCTGTTCTTCGCCACCATGCTGACCATGGGCGGCCGCAAGGGCCAGGCCGGCGTGACCGGTGTCCGGGGCACGGCGGTCTACCGGCTGGTCTACTTCTTCCCGCAGGTGCTCTCGGTGGTGATCATCGCGCTGCTGTGGAAGGAGATCTACAACCCGCGCAGCGGCCTGCTCAACGGCGCCCTGCACGCGCTCGGCCTGCCCACCCCGGCGTGGTTGGGCGACCCCCGGTTCGCCTTCTGGTGCGTGCTGGCCGTGATGGTGTGGAGCAACGTCGGCTTCTACGTGGTGCTCTTCGGCGCCGCCATGCAGGCCATCCCGCGCGACATCTACGAGGCCGTGATGCTCGACGGGGCGTCCCGGGCCGTGATGCTGCGGAAGATCACCATCCCGCTGCTGTGGGACACCATCCAGGTGGCCTGGATCTACCTGGCCATCGCCGCCCTGGACGGGTTCATCCTGGTCCAGCTCATGACCAACGGCGGCCCGAACTTCTCCTCCGACGTGATCGGCAACCGGATGTACGACACGGCGTTCGGCAGCGAGACCAAGTTCGGATACGCCTCGGCGATCGGCGTGGTGATGTTCTTCCTGACCCTCTCGGTGGCGGTGCTGGCGCTGCGGGCCGCCCGGCGCGATCGGATCGAGTACTCATGACCAGTGTGGACTCCGGCACCCGGCGGGCCCCGGCGGAGCTCGCCGAGCCGACGACCGGCCGGCCGCCGCGCCGCGAACTGGGCGTGGCGAACGTCTTCTCGCACAGCTTCCTGCTCCTCTGGGCGGCCATGACCGTGCTGCCGCTGGCCTGGATGGTGCTCAGCTCGCTGAAGAGCAACGGCGAGATCCTCGCGGACCCGTGGGGGCTGCCCGAGGCGCTGCACCTGGACAACTGGACGCGGGCCTGGACCAAGGCACACATCGGGCGCTACTTCCTCAACAGCGCCGTGGTGGTGGCCGGCTCGCTGACCCTCACCATGCTCCTCGGCGCCGCCGCCGCGTACGTCTTCGCCCGCTACGACTTCCGCGGCCGGCAGGTGGTCTACTACCTGTTCGTCGGCGGGATGATGTTCCCGGTCTTCCTCGCCCTGGTGCCGCTCTTCTTCGTGGTCCGCAACGCCGGCCTCTTCGGCACCTGGACCGGCCTGATCCTGGTCTACACCGCCTACTCGCTGCCGTTCACGGTGTTCTTCCTGACCGCCTTCTTCCGCACCCTGCCGACCACGATCGCCGAGGCGGCGCTGATCGACGGCTGCGGCCACTTCCGGCTGTTCTTCCGGGTGATGCTGCCGATGGCGCGTCCGGGACTGATCAGCGTCGGGATCTTCAACCTCCTCAGCCACTGGAACCAGTTCCTGCTGCCGCAGGTGCTCATGCAGGGCGACGAGTCGAAGTGGATGCTCGCCCAGGGGCTCAACGCGCTGGCCGTCAACCAGGGCTACGCCGGCGACTACGCGCAGCTCTTCGCCGGCCTCACCATCGCGGTGCTGCCGGTGCTGGTGGTCTACGTGGCCTTCCAGCGGCAGATCCAGGCGGGCCTCACCGCGGGGCAGCTCAAGTGAGGTGTTGGTTGCCACAGGCAACGGGGCAGCGGGACCGCTGAGGGCTCCCTTATCGTGGGCCGGCACCTTCACCGATCGACAGGAATCGCATGTTCTTCCTCATCTACGACCTCCTGCTGCTGCTCGGCGGCATCGCGATGGTCGCCATCGGCATCGCCATCAAGGAGCAGGGCACCGGTGCCCGGATCCTCAACGTCGTCGTGGGCCTGGCCTTCTTCGCCTACGGCTTCTACCTGATGTTCCTCTTCGAGGGCGGCTCGTACCGGATCTTCATCTACGTCTTCATCCTGCCGATCCTGCTGATCGTGCGCGCGGTGAAGGCGCGCAAGGAGGCCCGCGAGCAGGCCGCGGCGCACCAGTTCGCCGGCGCCCCCCAGTCCGGTCAGCTCCCCCCGTCCGCCCCCGGCCAGCCGGCCCAGGGTTGGCCGGCCCCGCAGGGCCAGCCCGCCCCCTACGGCCAGACCCCGCAGGCGCCTTACGGCCAGGCCCCGCAGGGCCAGTACGGCCAGCCCCCGCAGCAGCCCGGCCACCCGGCGCCGCAGCAGCCGTACGGCCAGCCCCAGGGCCAGTACGGCCAGCCGCAGCAGCAGGGCTACCCGAACGCCTGAAGCGAGCACCCCAGAGCGGGCCGGTCGACGCCTTGTCGACCGGCCCG
>NZ_JANAVK010000005.1:0-433828 GCF_024213425.1 Micromonospora sp. A3M-1-15
GTCAACTCGCCGGTCGCCGTCGTGGCGGGGCGGGCCGGCGCGGTGGCGGGCCGACCGGTGGGGGTGCCGGGGGGCGCTCCCGCCGGGCGGGCGGCCGCCGCGGCCCGGACCGGGGGGAACCGGGCCGGCCGGCGGGCGCGGGGGCGCCTCGGGCTGTTCCCGGGGCTCGTCGACGCGTTACCGGGCGGCCCGGCGACCGGGTCGGTGGGCCAGGTCCGACCGGTGGGCGGGCGACCGCCGGCCGTCGGGCCACCGCGTCCGCCGCACGGCGCCCGGGCGCGGCTCGACACCGCGCCAGCTCCGGCCCGACCACGCCGGGCCGTCGGGGCCGGCGCGACCGCCGCCTGAAACGCGACGTCCGGGCCGGAGCGGGCACGGGGCCACTCCGACCCGGACGTCGTCCGGGCCACCGCGTCGCGGGCGGCCATGGCCACGGGCGCGCCGGCCGGGAGACGACGCCGCGCCGAAGCGCGGCCGGGAGACGGCGCCGCGCCGAGGCGTGCCGCCGGTCGGGTCAGCGGCCGGCGAGGAACGCCAGGACACGGTCCCAGGTGAGCGCGGCGGCCGGCGCGTCGTGGTCGGGCGTGCCGGGATCGGTGAAGAGGTGCCCGGCGCCCGGGTAACGGTGCACGGTCAGCTCCGCGCCGGCCGCCGTCATCGCCCGCTGCCACTCGTCCACCTCGTCCGACGTCTCGTACTCGTCGGGGTCGGCCAGGTGCAGCCGGACCGGCAGGCCGGGGCGTACCGAGCCGGGGTCGCCGCCGGTGCCGTGCAGCAGGAGCAGCGCCGACGCCTCCGGCCGCTCGGCGAGCAGCGCCCCGGCGACGCCGGCGCCCATCGAGAAGCCGGCCAGCACGGTCTCGGCGGGCAGGTCGGCCGCCGCCGCCCGGGCCCGGTCGAGGACCGCGTCCTGGCCGATCTTCTCGAACAGCGCGAAGCCGGCCTCGACGGTCTCCGCGGCCGGCACCTCGTACAGGTCGGGGGTGGCGACCCGGTGCCCGGCGGCGCGCAGCCGGTCGGCGGCGGCCAGCACGGCGGGCCGCAGCCCGTAGACGGAGTGCAGGAGCAGGATGTGTGCCATCGCCCCATCCTGGTCCGCACCCCGGCCGGCGGACCGGCCGGCGCGCCGGTCAGTCCCGGGCGATGGTGCGGCTGCGGCCGCGGAACTCGGCGACCACCTCGCCGTCCCGCCACACCGTGACGTCGTAGATGCCGCTGCGGCCGTAGCGGACGCGCTCGGTGGCCCGGGCCTCCAGCAGGTCGCCCTCGCGGACCGGGCGGAGGAAGCTGATCTCGCCGCCGGCGGCCACGGTGGCCGGGCCGTGGCTGTTGCAGGCCAGCGCGAACGCGGTGTCGGCGAGCAGGAAGACGAAGCCGCCGTGGCCGATGGCGTGGCCGTTGAGCATGCCGGCGGTGACCCGCATCCGGGCCACCGCCGCGCCGTCGCCGGCCGACACCAGCTCGATGCCGAGCCCCTTGGACGCCACGTCGGCGTCGAACATGTCGTGGGCCGCGGTGCGGCCGTCGTCGCCCGGCACGTCAGCGCCCCTGCCGCTGGTCGACGATCCGGCGCATCTTGCCCATCGAGCGCTCCACCCCGTCCGGCTCGATGACCTGCACCGCCACGCTCACCCCGATGGTGTTCTTGACCTGCTCGACCAGGGCCTTCCCGGCCCGTTCGGCCTCGTCGGCGGCCACCCCGGCCCGCCGCTCCACCTTGACGGTGAGGGTGTCCATCCGGCCCTGCCGGTCCAGCACGCACTGGAAGTGCGGCGAGAGCGCGGGCGTACGCAGGATCAGCTCCTCGATCTGGGTCGGGAAGACGTTGACCCCGCGCACGATCATCATGTCGTCGGTCCGGCCGGTGATCTTCTCGATCCGGCGCATGGTGCGGGCGGTGCCGGGCAGCAGCCGGGTGAGGTCGCGGGTGCGGTAGCGGACCACCGGCATGGCCTCCTTGGTGAGCGAGGTGAGCACCAGCTCGCCCCGCTCGCCGTCGGGCAGCACCTCGCCGGTCACCGGGTCGATGATCTCCGGGTAGAAGTGGTCCTCCCAGAGGTGCAGGCCGTCCTTCGTCTCCACGCACTCGACGGCCACCCCGGGGCCCATCACCTCGGAGAGGCCGTAGATGTCGACGGCGTGCATGTCGAGGCGCTGCTCCATCTCCCGGCGCATGTCCTCGGTCCACGGCTCGGCGCCGAAGATGCCCACCTGGAGCGAGGTGGACCTCGGGTCGACGCCCTGGCGCTCCATCTCGTCGACGATGGCCAGCATGTAGCTGGGGGTGACCATGATGACCTCGGGCGCGAAGTCGCGGATCAGCATGACCTGCCGCTCGGTCATGCCACCGGAGACCGGGATGACCGTGCAGCCCAGCTCCTCGGCGCCGTAGTGCGCGCCGAGCCCGCCGGTGAAGAGCCCGTAGCCGTACGCCACGTGCACCCGGTCGCCGGGGCGGCCGCCGGAGGCCCGGATGGAGCGGGCCATGAGCTTCGCCCAGGTGTCCAGGTCCGCACGGGTGTAGCCGACCACGGTGGGGCGGCCCGTGGTGCCCGACGAGGCGTGCAGCCGGGCGATGCGCTCGCGGGGCACGGCGAACATGCCGAACGGGTAGTTCTCCCGCAGCTCGGCCTTGCCGGTGAACGGGAAGCGGGCCAGGTCGGCCAGGTCGCGCAGGTCGTCGGGGTGCACGCCGGCCGCCGCGAAGGCGCGCCGGTAGTGCGGCACGTTGTCGTACGCGTGCCGCAGCGACCAGCGCAACCGGTCCAGTTGCAGCGCCCGCAGCTCGTCGACGCCGGCCCGCTCGACGGGTTCCAGCTCGTCCGGACGAGGGGTGCGGTCCTGCACGGTGGCCTCCTGCGCGACGGGTCCGCCGACGCCGCGTCGCGCCGGGCGGGTGCCGATCACCGTACGCCCGTACGGCCCGTCCTGCCAGGTCAGCCCGGTCGGCATCGCCGCTCGCCGATGCGGCGGCCGGGTCGGGTCCCCCTCACGCACCCGGTCGGCCGACGCGCTCCGGCTGGAACCGCGGGACAGCGGATCAGTGGGCGGCGGGGAGCCGGTGCAGCGCGTCGACCAGCGGGGCCAGTTCGGGGGTGCGCTCGGCCTCGGCGAGCGCGTCGGCGAGCACCCGGTCGTGGGTGGGGCGGGCCCGGCCGAGCAGCTCCGAGCCGGCCGGGGTCAGCTCGGTGTAGATGCCGCGCCGGTCGTCCGCGCAGAGGACGCGGGTGAGCAGGCCGCGCTCCTCCAGCCGGGTGACCAGGCGGGTGGTGGCGCTGCCGGAGAGCGCCGCAGCCCGGGCGAGCTGCCGCATCCGCATGTGCCAGCCGTGCTGCCGGGAGAGCGCGTCGAGCACCGTGTACTCGACGACGGAGAGGTCGTGCTCGGCCTGGAGCGCGCGTTCCAGGGCGGTCTCGATCAGGCCGTGCAGCGCGGCGAGCGTACGCCAGCCCTGCGCGCGGATCTCGACTGCGTCGTCGGCGATCCCCATGGCGCCTCCTCCGGTGTGACCTGGCCGTCGCCCAGGTTACCACCCTTGCGCCGATATAAAGCGCGTGCAACCATCTCGTTGTCGGCGCGTGTAGTTGCACGCGCTTGTTGTTTTCGGACACATGGATTGGGTACGTCATGGCACACCGCACCTCGGCCCTCCCCGGCGGCCTGATCGCCCTCGCGATCGGGGCGTTCGGCATCGGGCTGACCGAGTTCGTGATCATGGGGCTGCTTCCCCAGGTAGCCGCCGACTTCGCGGTCAGCGAGTCGGTCGCCGGCTGGTTGATCTCCGGCTACGCCCTCAGCGTCGCCGTGGGCGGGGTGGCGCTCACCGCCGCCGTCACCCGGCTGCGCCGCAAGCCGGTGCTGCTCGGGCTCATGGTGCTCTTCATCGCCGGCAACCTGCTCTCCGCCCTGGCCGGCGACTACGGGACCATGCTGGCCGGCCGGATCGTCGCGGCGCTCTGCCACGGCGCGTTCTTCGGCATCGGCGCGGTGGTGGCGGCCGGTCTGGTTCCGCCGGCCCGCCGGGCCGGCGCGATCGCCCTGATGTTCACCGGCCTGACCGCCGCCAACGTCCTCGGCGTGCCGTTCGGCACCTTCCTCGGCCAGCACCTCGGCTGGCGCGCCACGTTCTGGGCGATCACCGGCATCGGGCTGGTCGCGCTCGTCGGCCTCGCCCTCCTGGTGCCCGGACGCGGCCCGGCCACCGACGCCGCCCCCACCGGCGGGCTGCGCGGCGAGCTGCGGGCGTTCACCCACACCCAGGTCTGGTTCTCGCTGGTGGTCACCGTGCTCGGGTTCGGCGGGATGTTCGGCGCGTTCACCTACATCGCGTACACGCTGACCGAGGTGAGCGGCTTCGCCGCCGGCACCGTGCCCTGGCTGCTGGTGCTCTTCGGCGTCGGGCTCTTCGCCGGCAACCTGGCCGGCGGCCGGGCCGCCGACGTGTCGCTGTCCCGGACCCTGGTCACCGTCCTCGCGGTGCTCACCCTGGTGCTGGTCGCTTTCGCGCTGACCGCCGCGAGCCCGGCGCTGACCGTGTGCTCGCTGGTGCTGATGGGCGCGTTCGGCTTCGCCACCGTGCCGCCGCTGCAGATGCGGATCATGAAGTACGCCCGCCGGGCGCCGACGCTGGCCTCCGGAGCGAACATCGCCGCGTTCAACGTCGGCAACGCGCTCGGCGCCTGGCTCGGCGGGCTGACCATCGACGCCGGCCTCGGCTTCACCGCCCCGATCTGGGCCGGCGCCGGGCTCACCCTGCTCGGCCTCGCGGTGCTGCTGGTGGCCGAGCGGCGCGCCCGGCGGACCCCGGCGGACCCGGGGGCCGCCCGCGAGCTGGCCGACGTCGCGGCCTGACGGTGTGACGGCGGCCGGCGAGGCGGGCGGCGTTATGCTCGGCGCGGCGGTGGGGCCCGCCGTCCCGGAACGCGCCGGGAGAACCGCGACACGCTCGCCAACGGTCCCTGCCAGTGATGCCCGTCCTGGTGGGAGGCACCGTGACCGGACCGTCCGAGTTCCGCGTCGACCCCGACGTCGACCTGCACGTCCCCGCCGACCGGCGGGAGCTGGCCGCGCACCCGGCGGCCGTGCTCGGCGTCATCGCGGCCGGCGGGGTGCTCGGCGCGCTGGCCCGGGCCGGGCTCCAGGCCGCGTTCCCGCACCCGCCGACCGGTTTCCCGTGGGCCACCTTCGGCGTCAACCTGAGCGGCTGCCTGCTGATCGGCGCGCTCATGGCGGTGCTCACGGCCCGCCCGCAGGGCCCGCTGGTCCGGCCGTTCCTCGGCGTCGGCGTGCTCGGCGGCTTCACCACTTTCTCCACCTACGCGGTGGACGCCCAGCGGGCGATCGCCGCCGGGGCGCCCGGCACGGCGCTGGCGTACCTGGCGGCGACCCTGGCCGGGGCGCTGCTGGCGGTGTGGACCGGGGACGCGGTGGCCGGCCGGCTGCTGGACCGGGCCGGGGTGGGGGCGGCCCGGTGACCGTCCTGCTGATCGCGCTCGGGGCGGCGCTCGGCGCGCCGCTGCGCTACCTGACCGACCGGGCCGTGCAGGCCCGCCACGACTCCCCCTTCCCCTGGGGCACCCTGACCGTCAACGTCGCCGGGTCGCTGCTGCTCGGCGCGGTGGCCGCGGCGCCCGCCCCGCCCGCGGTGACCGCCCTGGTGGGCACCGGCTTCTGCGGCGCGCTGACCACCTGGTCCACGCTCAGCTACGAGACGCTGCGGCTGCACCGCGCGGGCGCCCGCGGGTACGCCCTGGCCAACGCGCTGGGCAGCCTCGCCGCCGGCCTCGGCGCGGCCACCGTCGGCTACGCACTGGCCCGCGCCGTCACCGGCTGATCCTCCCGACCGCCGCGTTCACCCCCGCACGGGGACGGCCGCGGGCGCCGGCTCGGCCGCCACGGGCGCGGGATCGGCGGCGAGCGCCACCACCGGTCCGACCACGAACACCGCCGGTGGCCGGACCTCGTCGCGTTCCGCGAGTGCGCCGACCTCGTCCAGCCGGCACCGGGCCGTCCACTGGTCGGGGTGGCCGGCGTCCCGGACCACGAGCACCGGCGTCTCGGCCGCCCGGCCGTGGGCGAGCAGCTCGGCGGCGATCCGCCCGACCGTGTCCACCGCCATGAGCAGCACCAGCGTGCCCCGGGCCCGGGCCAGGGCGGCCCAGTCGACCAGGGAGTCCGGGTGCCCGGGCGGCAGGTGCCCGGAGACCACGGTGACCTCGTGCGCCACGCCGCGGTGGGTCACCGGCACGCCGGCCAGGGCGGGTGCGGCCACCGCGCTGCTCACCCCGGGCACCAGCACCGTCTCCACCCCGGCCGCCGCGCAGGCGAGGACCTCCTCGTGGCCGCGACCGAAGACGTACGGGTCGCCGCCCTTGAGCCGGACCACCCGTCTGCCGGCGCGGGCGTGCGCCACGAGCGTGTCGTTGATGGTGTCCTGGGCCATCGACGGGCCCCGGGGCACCTTGGCCGCGTCCACCACGAGCACGCCGGGGCGGAGGCTCCGCAGCAGTCCGGCCGGGGCGAGCCGGTCGGCCACCACCACGTCGGCGGCGTCGAGCAGCGCCCTTCCGCGTACCGTGATCAGGTCGTCCGGGCCGGGCCCACCGCCCACCACGGCGACCTGGCCGGGGCGCAACGCCGGCTCGTGGTGGTGGTCGGCGTGGTGGTGATGGTGGTCGTGGCCGTGGGCCGGGTCGTCGGGGTGGTGGTGCGGGGTCTGCGGCCGCCCCACCTTGTCGGCGAACCCGGGCAGCGCCACCCGGTACGCGCAGGTGTCGCAGTTCATCCGGATGTCCCCGCGCAGCGCCTCGGCGTGCCGTTCGAGAACCAGGTCCGCGAGGGCGTCGCAGTCGCCGATCACCTCGGCGACCCGCACGTCCAGGTCGGTACGGTCGGCGGCGAACTCCCGGCTCTGCGCCACGATCCGGTCGGGCAGCACCCCGGCGAAGAGGAAGTACGGGGCGACCACGATCCGCCGGGCGCCGAGCCGGCGCAGCCGCTCCAGCACGGCCGGCACGGACGGCTCCGCGAGGGAGACGAAGCCGGGTTCCACGCCGGCGTAGCCGCGGCCCTCCCAGAGCAGCCGGGCCACCTTTGTCACCTCGGCGTTGGCGTCCGGGTCGGTGGAGCCGCGCCCGATCAGGGCGACCCAGGTGCCGGCCCGGCCGGCGCCGTCCAGGGCGGTGTCGATGCGCTCCGCCAGCACCTCCTGGAGCAGCGGGTGCGGCCCGAGGGGCCGGCCGTAGGCGTACCGCAGGCCGGGGTGGCGCCGCTTCTCCCGGGCGAGGGCGGCCGGGATGTCACCCTTGCCGTGCCCGGCGGCGGCCAGCACCAGCGGCAGCGCCACCAGGCGGCGGTGGCCCCGCCCGGCCAGGGCGCCGACCGCGTCGGTCAGCGGCGGGCGGGACAGTTCGATGAAGCCGCCCTCGACGTCGGCGACGGCCTCCCGGCGGCGGATCCGCTCGACGAGCGCGGCGAACTGGCCGACGCCGGCGGCGCTGCGGGTGCCGTGCCCGACGATCAGCAGGGGGGTACGGTCCTTCACTTGTCCTCCAGGTACAGCAGGGCGTTGAGGGCGGCGGCGGCCACCGCGGAGCCGCCCTTCTCCCCCACGTTGGACACGGCGGGCAGGCCGCTGGCCCGCAGCGCCGCCTTGGACTCGGCCGCGCCGACGAAGCCGACCGGCAGCCCGACCACCAGCGCCGGGGCCGCGTCGAGGCCGATCAGCTCGACCAGCGCGGTGGGGGCGCAGCCGACCACCCAGACCGCGCCCGGGCCGACCCGGTCGTACGCGATCCGCACCGCGGCGGCCGAGCGGGTGATGCCGGCGGCGCGGCCCAGGTCGGCGGCGGCCGGCTCGGCGACCGGGCAGACGATCTCCCGCCCGGCCCGGGTGATGCCGGCGGCGACCATCCACACGTCGGTGACGACCGGCGCGCCGGCCCGCAGCGCGGCCAGTCCGGCGGCCAGGGCGTCCTCGTCGCAGACCAGGTCGGTGACGTAGTCGAGGTCGGCGCTGGCGTGGACCACCCGCTCGGTGACCGCCCGGGTCAGCGGCGGCAGGTGGGACAGGTCGACCCGGTCGCGCAGGATGCGGTAGGACTCCGCCTCGATGGGGTGCACCGCCCGGGTCATGAGCCGATCTCCGTTCGCGACCGCGGGGCTCGCAGACCCGGCGCACTCCTCGCGCTCACGATTCCGCCCGGCCGTAGCGGCGGTCGTGGCCGCGCAGCCGCCAGAGCAGCACGGCGCCGCCCCAGGCGAGCGCGAAGAGGCCCACCACGGCGTAGCCGAGCTGCTCGAAGTGGTCGGCGATCGAGGCGTACCCGGCCAGGGCCGTGACGCCGAGGTGGTCGGCGAGCAGCCCGGCCAGGTAGACGCTGGCGACCAGGCCGCCCACCAGCACGGTCATGGTGGTGGTGGCCAGGTTGTACCAGAGCCGCCGGGCCGGCTGCCGGTACGCCCACGAGTAGGCGCGGCTCATCAGCAGGCTGTCCGCGGTGTCCATGGCGGACATCCCGGCGGCGAAGAGCAGCGGCAGGGTGAGCAGGGCCAGCACCGGCAGCCCGCCGGCGGCGGCGGTGCTCGCCGAGAGCGCCAGCAGGGTCACCTCGCTGGCCGTCTCCAGGCCCAGCCCGAACAGGAAGCCGACCGGGGCCATGTGCCAGGAGGAGCGGACCAGGGTGCGGGCCCGGGCCCCGAGGATCCGGTGCATGAGGCCCCGGTTGAGCAGCAGGAGGTCCAGCTCGGTCTCGTCCAGCGCGCCGGCGCGCAGCCGCCGCCAGAGCCGGGCCAGTCCGGCCAGCACCGCCGCGTTGAGGGCCGCCACCAGCAGCAGGAAGCCGGTGGCCGTGACGATCGCGAAGGTGGCGCCGACCTCGCGGACACCGGCCATCCGGGCGCCGGTCAGCCGGGTGGAGGCGAGCCCCACCACCAGGGCGAGCAGCAGCACCACGGCGCTGTGCCCGAGGGCGAAGAAGAAGCCGACGCCGACCGGTCGCCGGCCCCGCAGCAGCATGAGCCGGGTCGTGTCGTCGATGGCGGCGATGTGGTCGGCGTCGAAGGCGTGCCGCACCCCCAGCACGTACGCCAGGGTGCCGGCGCCGGCCAGCCCGCCGGCCGCCACCGGCTGGTGGTTCCAGTACAGGTACAGGGTGACGCCGGCGACGTGCAACGCGGCGACCGCGCAGACGATGCCGCCGAGGCGGGCCCGCTCGGCGCGGCTCCAGCGGCCGACGGGCGGGGCGGCGGTCGGGGTCGAGGTCATCGCTTCCCTCCGGGTTCGGGGTCGACGCGGATGGCGTCCACGGGGCAGATCTCCAGGCATTCGAGGCAGCCGGTGCAGCGGTCGGTGACCCGCAGGCCGGCGGGGGTGGGGCGGATGGCGTGCGCCGGGCAGGTGAGCAGGCAGGCGCCGCAGCCCTGGCAGGGGCCGATGGTCACGACCGCCACCGGTACCCCCGGGGCGTGACCATCCGGCCGGCGACCACCCGGGTCTGCGAGCTGCCGACCACCACGACGCTGTACATGTCGACAAGCGCCGGGTCGAGGGTGGCCAGGGTGGCCAGGTGCACCCGCTCGCCGGGGCGGCTGGCGTTGCGCACCACGCCGACCGGGGTGTCCGGAGGGCGGTGCGCCGCGAAGGTCTCCAGGGCGGCGCCGAGCTGCCAGTCCCGGGTCCGGCTGCGCGGGTTGTAGAGCAGCGCCACCAGGTCGCCCTCCGCCGCCGCGGCGATCCGGCACGCGATCACCTCCCACGGGGTGTGCAGGTCGGACAGGCTCAGGTAGACGTGGTCGTGCCCGAGCGGCGCGCCGAGCAGCGCGGACGCGGCGAGGCCGGCCGTCACCCCGGGCACACCGACCACGTCGATCCGGTCGTCGGCGTACTCCAGGGCGGGGCTGGCCATCGCGTACACCCCGGCGTCACCGGAACCGACCAGGGCGACGGCGTGGCCGGCGGTGGCCTCGGCGACGGCGGCCCGGGCCCGCGCCTCCTCCGCGCCGAGCCCGCTGGCCAGCACCCGGGTGCCGGGGCGGAGCAGGTCGCGGACCTGGTCGAGGTACTGGTCCAGGCCCACCACCACGGCGGCCCGGCGCAGCTCGGCCACCGCGCGCGGGGTACGCAGGTCGGCCGCGCCGGGGCCGAGGCCGACCAGCGCGAGCCGGCCGCGCGGGGCCCGCCGGGCCACCGCCACGGTGGCCATGGCCGAGGCGGTCTTCGGCACCAGCAGCGCGCCGCCGCGGCGCAGCGCCGCGGCCTCCGCGACGCTCGGCGTGCCGACCGCGGCGCGGACCACCTCGCTGGGGTGCGGCACGTCGACCGCCGCCAGGTCCGCCGCCGGCCAGGTCTCCAGCGGTACGCCGTACGCGTCGGCGGTCGCCCGGATGCCCGCCTCGTCGGCCTTCAGGTCCACGCTGGCCAGGCAGCGCAGGCTGGCCGGGCTGAGGCCGGCGTCGGCGAGCGCCCGGCGCAGCAGGCCGGTCACCTCGGCGGCGGGCACGCCCCGGCTGGAGCCGATCCCGGCGACCAGGGACGGCGGGCGGAGCACCACGGTCCGCCCGTCGAGCGGCACGACCCGGTCGGTGACCAGGATCCGCCAGCCCTCCGCGCTCCCGCCCGTCCCGGCGGTGGCCGCTCCCCCGGCCGGCGTCGAGGTCGCCGGTCCGCCGGTGGACGCCGGGGTGGCGTCCGGGATGGTGGCCGGCGGGGGTGCGATCTCGACGCGGACGTGCGCCGGCAGGGCGGGCAGCGGCCAGGTGGCGTCGGCGACCAGCCGGACCGGCTCGCCGTCGAGGATCGCCCGGGACACGGCGGCCACCGCGCCCTCCACGGGCCAGCCGAGGGTGTCCAGACCGGGCAGGCCGACCGCGTCGGTGGCGGTGGTGACCACCGGCCGGGCGTCGAGCAGCGCGCCGACCTCGGCGGCGAGGGCGTTGGCGCCGCCGGCGTGCCCGCCGAGCAGCGCCACCGCGTGGCGGGCCGCCTCGTCGACCACCACCACGGCCGGGTCGGTCCGCTTGTCGGCGAGCAGCGGGGCGAGGATCCGGACCACCGCGCCGGTGGCCAGGAAGGCGACCACCGCGTCGTACTCCCGCCAGGCCGCCCGCAGCGCGTCGGCGACGCTCTCCGCCTCCACGAGCCGGGCGTGCGGCCAGGCCGCCGCGAGGCGGTGCGCGTGTCCGCGGCCGGCGGCGGTCGCCGCCACGAGTCCGACATGGCGGGGCCCCTTCCTGCCGCCTGCGGTGGCGAGGGGGTCCCCGGTCGACGGGTCCGAGGGTGTGGTCACGACTTCCTCCGGGTGGGCGGTCACGGGAGTTCCCCGGTGAGCAGGACGACCGGGTTGGTGGCGGCCAGGCGCAGGGAGCCGCCGGGCAGGTCGGCGAGGCGGGCGGCGGCGAGCTGGCAGCCGTCGACCGCGTAGCCGGCGGCGCGCAGCAGGTGCACGGCCGGCGCGACGCGGTCGAGGGCGGCCAGGGTGACCACCACCCGGGGCGGGCGGCGGTCGGCCACCGCGGCGAGCACGTCCGGGCCGCCCCCGCCGACGAAGACCGCGTCCGGGTCGGGCAGCCCGCCCAGGGCGCCCGGGGCCGCCCCGGTCACCACCCGGACGTCGACGCCGTGCCGGGCGGCGTTGGCCCGGATCGGCGCGTCCGGGTCGCGTTCGACGGCGAGCACCGCGGCGCCGAGCAGCGCGCACTCGATGCCGACCGAGCCGCTGCCGGCGCCGACGTCCCAGACCAGCCGGCCCAGACGGGGCCGCAACCGGGCCACCGCAAGGGCCCGCACCTCGGCCTTGGTGATCATCGAGTCCCGGTGGGCGTAGTCGGACTCGGGCAGCGCCCAACCCCCGGCGGGCGCGGCGGCGGGCTGATCGTCCGCGCGCATCGTGTCGGAGCCAGCGGTGGGCGGCCTGGCGGCGGCCGGGCGGTCGCCGGCGCGGGTTCCGTCGGCGCCGGCCGCCGGCGGCCCGGGAAGCCCGCGCGCCGCGCCCTCGGCCGGTTTCCGGGCCGTCGAGACGGTGCTCGAAGAACGGGGCGCGAGGTCGACGCGGCCTGGGACGGTTTCCGGGGCGAGGCTGAGCATCACGTGCGGATCGGCCCAGGTCCGTGCGGCGGCCTCGGCGGGGGTGGTCCAGGTGACCCGTTCGTCCGGGGTGCCGAGGTGCTCGGCGACGACCAGGCGGCGGTCCCAGCCGGCCAGGCCGGCGGCCAGTTCGGCCGCGCCCGCGCCGGGGGCGGTGAGCACCGCGACGGCGGGCAGCGCCCGGCAGGCGTTGAGCGCGGGGCGCGGGTCCCGGCCGTGCGCGGTGACCACGGCCGCGCCGTCCCAGGACAGCCCGGCGCGGGCGAACGCGGCGGCGACGCTGGAGACGGCGGGCAGCACCCGCACCGGCAGGCCGGCCGCCCGGAGCCGGCGGACGATGCCGAAGAAGCCGGGGTCGCCACTGGCCAACACCACCGCGGGGGTGCCGGCGGCGACGGCGGCGGCGAGCCGGTCCAGGGCGGGGGCGAGCGGGCCGAGCACGACCGTGGCGCAGCCCGGGGGCACCGGCACGGCGGCCAGGTGCCGGGCCGCGCCGACGACCAGCCCGGCGCCGGCCAGGGCCTCCGCGAGCGCGGGGTGCGCCGGCCGGCCGGCCGCGTCGATCCCCGCCACGAGCACGGTGGGGGTCACGCGGCCCACCGCCGCGATGGGGCGACCAGCCCGGGCGCGGTCACGCGGCCCACCGCCCGGAGGAGGCGACCACCCGGGCGCCCGCGAAGTCCACCATGGCCACGTCGACGGTGACCGCGTGGCCCGCGAAGCGGCGCAGCACCTGCCGGACCCGCCGGCAGAGCAGGTCCCCGGCGGGGCCGAGCAGGCCGGCGGCCGCCCACAGCTCGTACGCGTGCCGGCCGGTGTTGGCCGCCGCCACCGCGGCCACCAGGTCCGGGTCGCCGCCGGCCTCGGCGGTGACCGCGCCGAGCAGCGACAGGTCCACCTTGGACCGGGTGTAGTGGGTCATGAGGATGCCGGCGGCCAGCTTGGCCAGTTTGCCCGCCATGCCGACGAAGACGACCCCGGTCATCCCGTCGCCGACGGCGGCGGTGACCGCCGCGCCGGTGAAGTCGCCGACCTCGACGAAGCACACCTCGGGCAGCTCCGGCAGGAGAGCCCGGGCGGCCCGCTCGGTACGCCCACCGGTGCACAGCACCACGGTCCGCTCGCCCTGGGCGGCCATCACGTGCACGGCCTGCACCACGCTGGCCCGCCACGAGGCGGTGGAGAACGGCCGGACGATCCCGGTGGTGCCGAGGATGGAGATGCCGCCGAGGATGCCGAGGCGCCGGTTGGTGGTCTTGCGGGCCATGATCTCGCCGCGGGGCACGCTGATCACCACGCGTACCCCGGTCTCGCCGAGGTCGACCACCTCGGCGACGGCCTGGCCGATCATGCGGCGCGGGGTCTCGTTGATGGCCGGGCCGCCCACCGCCAGGCCGAGCCCCGGCCGGGTGACCGTGCCGACGCCCGGCCCGCCGTCGAGGCGCAGCCCCGGCTCGTCCCGCCAGGTGACGGTGGCGGTCAGCTCGGCGCCGTGGGTGACGTCCGGGTCGTCACCGGCGTCCTTGACCACCACGGCCTCGGCCCGCCGGGCCGGTTCCAGGTTGCAGCGGGCCACCGCGAAGCTGACCCGCCGGCCGGCGGGCAGGCCGATCTCCACCTGGCGCTGCGGCTCGCCCGTGACCAGCGCGGTCAGCGCCGCCTTGGTGGCCGCCGTGGCGCACGCGCCGGTGGTCCAGCCGGTGCGCAGCGCGGTGGGCCGGACCTTCGCCGTACGCGGCAGGTCCGGCTCCCGCAGCGGCGGCTCGGCGTACGTCACCGGCCGTCCCCGCCCGGATCGGCGCCGGGCCGGTCGACGTCGGGCCGATCGGTGCGGGCGCGGCGTAGCGCGACGCGGGCGGCCGGCTCGGCCCGGCGGTGGGTGTGGAAGTGGCCGGGGTGGTAGAGGTGCGAGCGGGTGCCGGTGGCGGCGAGCGCCGGTCCGACGAGGAACAGCGTGTGCTTCCAGAGCTTGTGCGCCTTGACCGTGGCCTCCAGCTCGCCCAGCGCGCACCGGACCACCAGCTCGTCCGGCCAGGTCGCCTGGTAGGCGACCACCACCGGGGTCTCCGGCGGGTAGCCGCCAGCCAGCAGCTCCGCCTGCGCCTGCCCGGAGCGGGCGGCGGAGAGGAACAGCGCCATGGTGGTGCCGTGCCGGGCGAACTCGCGGACCCGCTCGCCGGGCGGCATCGGCGTCTTCCCGCCTTCGAGGCGGGTGAGGATCACCGACTGGGCGACCTCGGGGATGGTCAGCTCCCGGCCGACCAGCGCGGCGACCGCGGTGAACGAGGACACCCCGGGCACCACCTCCACGGCCAGGCCGAGGGCGCGGCACAGATCGAGCTGCTCCTGCACGGCGCCCCACAGGGCCGGGTCGCCGGAGTGGATCCGGGCCACGGTGAGCCCGTCGGCGGCGGCCCGCTCGTAGAGCGGCCGGATCCCCTCGATGGGCAGCCGGGAGGAGTCGACGATCTCGGCGTCGGGGCGGGCGTGGGCGAGCACGTCGGCGTGCACCAGGCTCGCGGCCCAGATCACCACGTCGGCCTCGGCGATGACCCGGGCGGCGCGCAGGGTGAGCAGGTCGGCGGCGCCGGGTCCGGCCCCGACGAACCAGACCTTGCCGGTGGTGGTCACAGTTTTCCTCCCCGGCCGTCCCGGCGGGCCGGGACCAGCAGCGTCGACAGGTAGGGCAGGTCGCTGGCGGTGGCGTCCACCGGCCCGATCCGCTCGCCGGGCAGGCCCAGCGCCCGGCCCAGCACGGCGTCGGCGAGCCGGCCCTGCCGGCGCAGCTCGTCGACCAGGTCGGGGTGGCGGCGCCAGCCCTTGTAGACGACGACGGTGCCGGGGCCGGCGAGCGCGTCGGCGACCGGCGTGAGCCCGGCGGTGGCGGGCAGCAGGGTGAGCGGTTCGCGGCCCTCGCAGAGCGGCACACCGGCGCGGGAGGCCAGCTCCTGCATGGCGGTGATGCCGGGCACCGTGCGCACCTCGACTCCGGTCCGCCGGGCCCGGACGCCGTCGGCCAGGTAGCCGAAGGTGGAGTAGACGTTGGGGTCGCCGATGGTGGCGAAGGCGACCGATCGCGCGCCCGCGTCGACGGCGGCCACCACGGCCGCCGCCGCGGCGTCCCAGGCGCGCTCCCGGCGGGCGGTCACCCCGCCCCGGTCGTCCAGGGCGAACGGCAGCCGGCGCAACCGGTCCGCGGACACGTGCGCCCGCACGGTGGTCTCGGCCCGGCCGGGGGGCGCGGCGTGCCGGTCCAGCACGGGTACGAACACCAGGTCGGCCTCGCCCAGCAGCCGCACGGCCTTGAGCGTCAGCAGTTCGGGGTCGCCGGGTCCGACCCCGACCCCGGTCAGCACGGCACCAGGTGGGTTCACCGGCTCGCCGCCTCGACGAGCCGGCGGGCCGCGGCCGGGTGCCCGGCCCAGTGGGTGTGCAGGTAGGACGCGTGCACCCGGCCGGCCACGAAGCCGTGCGCGGCGCCGTCCCAACGCCAGGCGGGGCGGTCGCCGTGCCCGGGGTCGGTGACGGTGCGGTGGAACTCGTGCCCGCGTACCGGGTCGCCGGTCCGGTGTGCCGGGGAGTCGGCGGCGGCCACGGCGTCGCGGTAGCCGAGGGTGAGCCGGCCGGTCATCCGCGCGGTGTGGTCGAGCCGCCCGCACATCGGCACACCGTCGAGGGCGCGGCCGAGGTAGAGCAGCCCGGCGCACTCGGCGACCACCGGGCCGTCGAAGCCGGCCAGCTCGGCGCGCAGCGCGGTGTTGCCGGCCAGGGCGTCGGCGTGCAGCTCGGGGAAGCCGCCGCCGATCACCACGGCCCGGGTGCCGGGCGGCAGGGCCTCGTCGCGGAGCGGGTCGAGGGTCACCACCCGGGCGCCGGCCGCGGTGAGCAGCTCGGCGGTCTCCGCGTACGAGAAGGTGAACGCCGCCCCGCCGGCGACCGCGACGACCGGGCGGGCGGTGCCGGCGGGACCGCCGACGGCGGCAACCGGATCCCAGGCGGTCGCGGTCAGCGGCGGCGCGGTGCGGGCCAGCGCCAGCACGGCGTCGAGGTCCACCGTGGACTCCACCAGGTCGGCGAGCGCGGCCACCACGGCGACCGACTCGGGCGCGCGTTCGGCGACCGGCACCAGCCCGAGGTGGCGGGACGGGGCGGCCACCTCGGCGGCCCGCGTCACCGCGCCGAGCACAGGCACCTCCACCTCGGCGAGCGCGTCGCGCAGCAGGGTCTCGTGCCGGGGCGAGCCGACCCGGTTGAGGATCACCCCGCCGATGCCTACCGCCGGGTCGAAGGCGCGCATGCCGAGCACCACCGCGGCGGCGGAGCGGCCCTGCGCCGTGGTGTCGAGGACCAGCAGCACGGGCGCCTCGACGAGCCGGGCGACGTGCGCCGTGGAGGCGTACCCACCGCGCCCGACCGCGCCGTCGTGCAGCCCCATCACCCCCTCCACGACGGCCACGTCGGCCGGGGTGGGCACGGTCGCGCCGTGCCGCAGCAGCGGGGCGATCCGCTCCGGCCCGACCAGCCAGGGGTCGAGGTTGCGGCCGGGGCGGCCGGCGGCGAGCGCGTGGTAGCCGGGGTCGATGTAGTCGGGGCCGACCTTGTGCGGGCTGACCGTCAGGCCGCGGCGGCGCAGCGCGGCGAGCAGCCCGGTGGCCACGGTGGTCTTGCCGTGCCCGCTGGCCGGGGCGGCGACGACCAGCCGGGGCAGGGCCCAGGGCGTCACCATTCGATGCCCTTCTGGCCCTTCTGGCCGGCGTCCATCGGGTGCTTCACCTTGGTCAGCTCGGCGACCAGGTCGGCGGCCTCGACCAGCCGCGGGTCGGCGTCCCGGCCGGTGATCACCACGTGCTGGAAGCCGGGCCGGTCGCGCAGCACGGCGACCACCTCGCCGGCGTCGATCCAGCCCCACTTCATCGGGTACGTGAACTCGTCGAGCACGTAGAGCCCGTAGCGCTCGGCGGCCAGGTCGCGCTGGATCTGCCGCCACCCCTCCCGGGCGTCCTCGGCGTGGTCGGTGTCGCCGCCGCGCTGGATCCAGGACCAGCCCTCGCCCATCTTGTGCCAGCTCACCGGGGCGCCCTGTCCGGTGCGCTCGTGCACCTCGCCGAGGGCCCGGAAGGCGTTCTCCTCCCCCACCCGCCACTTGGCGCTCTTGACGAACTGGAACACGCCGATCGGCAGGCCGGCGGTCCAGGCGCGCAGCGCCAGCCCGAACGCGGCCGTCGACTTCCCCTTCATCTGTCCGGTGTGCACAATCACCAGCGGCCGGTGCCGCCGCTGCCGGGTGGTCAACCCGTCCGCGGGCACATGGCTCGGCTTCCCCTGCGGCATCAGGCAACGCTCCTCGTGGTGAGGCCGACGAGCGGGTCAGTGGCCACGTCGGCGAGGTGGTGGTGCGGGGCGTGCAGGTGGGCGGCGAGGCGGCGGGCCAGGTGCAGGCGGACCGGGCCGGACTCGCAGTCGACGACGACGCAGGGCGCGCCGGTGGCGGCGAGCACCGCGGCGGCGCGGGCGGCCCGGTCGAGCGGGCGCGGGCCGGCCGTGGCCCGGCCGTCGGTGACCACCAGCACGAGGGGGCGACGCTTCGGGTCGCGCAACCTCTCCACGCGGAGCAGGTCGGCCGCCGCCAGCAGCCCCTCGGCGAGCGGCGTACGCCCGCCGGTGGGCAGGTCGGCCAGCCGGGTCGAGGCGGCCAGCACGGACGAGGTGGCCGGGAGGAGGGTCTGCGCACCCGTGCCCCGGAAGGCGACCACGGCCACCTTGTCCCGCCGCTGGTACGCGTCGGTGAGCAGGGCCAGCACCGCGCCCTTCACGGCGGACATCCGCTCCCGGGCGCCCATCGACCCGCTGGCGTCCACCACGAACAGGACGAGGTTGCCCTCGCGCCCCTCGCGGACCGCCTCGCGCACGTCGGACGGGCGCAGCCGCAGCGGCCCGCCGCCCCGACCCCGCGCGGCCTGGTGCGGGGCGGCGGCCCGGACGGTGGCCGGCAGGTGCAGCGCCCCGGCGCGGCCGGCGGGCACGCGGGCGCCCGTGGTGCGGCCCCGCCCGGTCCGGGCCCGGGAGCGCCGGCCGGGCACGCCCTCGCCGACCCCGGGAGCGGTGAACAGCCGGGCCCGCAGCCCCCGGTCGGCAACGGCAACGGTCGCGGGCCGTCCCTCGGCGCTCCCCGGATCCCCTGGCCGGCCGCCGGCGCGGGACCGCCCGTCGCCGGACCGGCTGTCGCCGGGCCGGTCGCTGTCGGACCGGTCGTCGCCCCTCCCGTCGCCGGTGCGGCCGTTGGCCGGCCAGCGACCGTCCCGGCCGGTCCCGCGCCCGTCGTCCGGCGAACCGGGACGCCCGGTGTCGCCGGACGACCCGGACCGGTCGCGGCCGCCGGCGCCGCCCTTCCCGCGGGCCGGCCGGCCGGGACCGTCGGCCTCCGCCCCGCCCGAGCCCTCGGGACCGTCGTCCGCCCCCGACCCGCCGAAACCCCCGCCGGGCCCGCCGCCGGCACCACCGTCCGGGCCGGGCCCGCCGCCGGGTCCACCGTCCGGGCCGGGACTGCCGTCGGGCCCGCCGTCCGGGTCGTCGTCGGGGTGCTGCTCGCGGGCCCGGCGCAGTGCCTCGTCCAGGCGCTGCTCGTCCAGCCCTGGGGTGTCGAACGGGTCCCGGCGGCGGCGGTGCGGCAGGGCCAGCCGCGCCGCGACCCGGACGTCGTCGGCGGTCACCCGGTCCCGGCCCTGCCAGGCGGCGTGGGCCACGGCCGTGCGGGCGGTCACGATGTCGGCGCGCATGCCGTCCACGTCGAACGCGGCGCACACCTCGGCGATCTGCCGGAGCGCCGCGTCGGGCAGCGCCACCCGGGGCAGCCGGCGCCGGGCCGCGGCCACCCGGCGGGCCACCTCGGCGTCCGCCTCGGACCAGCCGGCGGCGAAGCCGGCCGGGTCGGCGTCGGCGGCGAGCCGGCGGCGGACCACCTCGGCGCGTACGGCCGGGTCGCGGCTGGCGGCCACCTCGACGGTGAGCCCGAACCGGTCGAGCAGCTGCGGGCGCAGCTCCCCCTCCTCCGGGTTCATGGTGCCGACCAGCAGGAACCGGGCAGCGTGGCTGACCGAGACGCCCTCCCGCTCGACGTGGCAGCGGCCCATCGCGGCGGCGTCCAGCAGCAGGTCGACCAGGTGGTCGTGGAGGAGGTTGACCTCGTCGACGTAGAGCACCCCGCGGTGGGCGGCGGCGAGCAGGCCGGGCTCGTAGGCGCGTACCCCCTCGGCGAGGGCCTTCTCCAGGTCGAGCGAGCCGACCACCCGGTCCTCGGCGGCGCCGACCGGCAGCTCGACCAGGCGGGCCGGGCGGCGCTCGGCCGCCGACCCGGCCGGGTGCGGCCCGTCCGGGCAACCCGGGTCGGGCGCGGCCGGATCGCAGGCGAAACGACAGGCCGCGACCCGGTCGACCGGGGGCAGCAGCCCGGCGAGGGCGCGGACGGCGGTGGACTTGGCGGTGCCCTTCTCGCCCCGGACCAGCACCCCGCCGACGGCCGGGCTGACCGCGTTGAGCAGCAGGGCCAGCCGCATCTCGTCCATCCCGAAGACCGCGCTGAACGGATAGCTCGTCATTGCGTCTCCTTCGTTCGCGACTGCGGGGCTCGCAAAACCGGCTCACTCCTCGCGCTCACTGCGCTTCCTTCGTTCGCGACTGCGGGGCTCGCAAAACCGGCTCACTCCTCGCGCTCACTGCCGGTCCTCCAGGTCGCCCTCGCTGGCCAGGTACGTCTCGTGCAGGCGGTCGAGGGTGGCCGGCTCGGGCGCGGCCCACAGCCCCCGGTCGGCGGCCTCCAGCAGCCGCTCGGCGATGCCGCGCAGCGCCCACGGGTTGGACCGCTCCAGGAACTCCCGGGTCTCCGGGTCGAAGAGGTACGCCTCGGCGAGCCGCTCGTACATCCAGTCGTCGACGACCCCGGCGGTGGCGTCGTAGCCGAACAGGTAGTCCACGGTGGCGGCCAGCTCGAAGGCGCCCTTGTAGCCGTGCCGGCGCATGGCGGCGATCCAGCGCGGGTTGACCACCCGGGCGCGGAACACCCGTCGCGTCTCCTCGCCGAGGGTGCGGGTGCGCACGTCGTGCGGCAGGGCCGAGTCGCCCACGTACGCGGCCGGGGAGCCGCCGGTGAGGTGGCGGACCATGGCCACCATCCCGCCGTGGTACTGGAAGTAGTCGTCGGAGTCGACGATGTCGTGCTCGCGGGTGTCCTGGTTCTTCACGGCGACGGCGATGCGGGCGAAGGAGCGTTCCATGTCGGCGCGCGCCTCCCGCCCGTCCAGCCCCGGCCCGTAGGCGTAGCCGCCCCAGACGGCGTACACCTCGGCCAGGTCGGCGTCGGTGCGCCAGTTCCGGGCGTCGATGAGTGGCAGGAGCCCGGCCCCGTACGCCCCGGGTTTGGAGCCGAAGATCCGGGCGGTGGCCCGGCGCGGGTCGCCGTGCTCGGCGACGTCGGCGTCGACGTGCGCCTTCAGGTAGTTGTCGACGGCCGGCTCGTCGAGCGCGGCGACCTGCCGGACGGCGTCGTCGATGAGGGCCACGACGTGCGGGAAGGCGTCCCGGAAGAAGCCGGAGATGCGCACGGTGACGTCGACCCGGGGGCGGCCCAGCTCGGCCAGGGGCAGCACCTCCACGCCGGTGACGCGGCGGGACCGGTCGTCCCACGTGGGACGGACGCCGAGCAGCGCCAGCACCTCGGCGATGTCGTCGCCCTGCGTGCGCATGGCGCTGGTGCCCCAGACGGTGAGCCCGACCGAGCGCGGGTACGTGCCGGTGTCGGCGAGGTGCCGGGCCAGCAGCGAGTCGGCGAGGGCCACCCCGACATCCCAGGCGTTGCGGCTGGGGATGGCCTTCGGGTCGACGGAGTAGAAGTTGCGCCCGGTGGGGAGCACGTTGACCAGCCCGCGGGTGGGCGAGCCGGACGGGCCGGGCGGGACGAACCGGCCGGCGAGCGCGCCGAGCACCCGGTCGATCTCGTCGGTGGTGCGGTCCAGCCGGGGCACCACCTCGCGGGCGGCGAAGCGGAGCACCTCGGTGGCGTCGGGCACCGGAGCGCCGACCACCTCCTCGACGACCGCGCCGGCCTTGGTGTCGTCCCAGCCGAGGGTCTCCATGCCGAGCACGAGCCGGCGGGCCAGGGCCTCGATGAGGTCGACGGCGTCGGCGGCGGTGGCGGCGGGCAAGTCGACGGCCTCGGTGAGCGCCGCCGGCACGGCGATCCGCGCGCCGGGCGCGGCGAGCAGCGCCGCCTCGTCCAGGCCGGCGTGCGCGGCGAGGGCCTGGCGCAGCCCGGGCAGCGCCCGGACCCCGCCCCAGACCTGCGGGGCGCGCAGCACGGCGAGGACCAGGTTGACCCGGGCCTCCCCGGCGGGCGCCTCGGCGAGGATGTGCAGGCCGTCGCGGATCTGCACGTCCTTGACCTCGCAGAGGTAGCCGTCGAGGTGCAGCACGAAGTCGTCGAAGTCGTCCGCGCCGGGCATCTCCGCCTGGTGCAGGTCGTGGTGCAGCTCGGCCGCGCGCACGAGGTCCCAGATCTGCCGCTGCACCGTGGGCGCCTTGGCCGGGTCGAGGGCCTGCACGGTGGCGTACTCGTCGAGGAGCTGTTCGAGCTTCGCCAGATCGCCGTAGGTCTCGGCGCGGGCCATGGGCGGCACCAGGTGGTCGACCACGACGGCGTGGGCGCGGCGCTTGGCCTGGGTGCCCTCGCCGGGGTCGTTGACGATGAACGGGTAGACCAGCGGCAGGTCGCCGAGGACCGCGTCGGGGGCGCAGTCGGCGGCCAGGCCGAGGCCCTTGCCGGGCAGCCATTCGAGGGTGCCGTGCTTGCCGAGGTGGACCACGGCGTCCGCGCCGAAGCCGCCGTCGGCGACCGGCGCGGCCAGCCACCGGTACGCGGCCAGGTAGTGATGGCTGGGCGGCAGGTCCGGGTCGTGGTAGATGGCCACGGGGTTCTCGCCGAAGCCGCGGGGCGGCTGGATGAGCAGCGCCACGTTGCCGAAGCGCAGGCCGGCGAGGACGATGTCGCCGCCGTCGGTGTAGAGCCGGCCGGGCGGCTCGCCCCAGTGCTCCCGCATCCGGTCCCGCAGCGGGACGGGGACGGCGTCGAACCAGCGCCGGTAGGTCTCCCCCGGCACCCGGGCCTCGGCGGCGGCGAGCTGGTCGGGGGTGAGCCACTCGACGTCGTGCCCGCCGGCGGCGATCAGGGCGTGGATCAGCGCGTCCCCGTCGTCCGGCACCGGAGCGTCGCCCAGGTGGTAGCCGGCCTCGGCGAGGGCGGCGAGCAGCCGGACCGCGGAGGCCGGGGTGTCCAGGCCGACCGCGTTGCCGACCCGGGAGTGCCTGGTCGGGTAGGAGCTGAGCACGACGGCCAGCCGCTTGTCGGCGTTCGGCACGTGCCGGAGCCGGGCCTGCCGGACGGCGATGCCGGCGACCCGGGCGGCGCGCTCCGGGTCGGGCTCGTAGACGGAGAGCCCGTCGGCGTCGATCCGCTTGAACGAGAACGGCACGGCGACGATGCGGCCGTCGAACTCGGGGATGGCCACCTGCATGGCGGCGTCCAACGGGGACAGCCCGGCGTCGCTGGCCGCCCACCGGTCGCGGTCGCTCGTGAGGCAGAGCGCCTGGACGATCGGCACGTCCAGGGCGGCGAGCGCGCCGACGTCCCAGGCGTCCTCGTCGCCGCCGCCGGAGGCGTCCGCGGCGACCGCCCCGCCCGCCGCGAGCACCGTCACCACGAGGGCGTCGCAGCGCGCGAAGTCCTCGAGCGGGCCCGCGCCCGGGGTGAGCCCGCGCAGCGAGCCGCAGAACACCGGCAGCGGCTGCCCGCCGGCCGCGGTGACCGCGTCGGCCAGGGTCTCGACGAAGGCGGTGTTCCCGGCCAGGGCGTGCGCCCGGTAGAAGACGATGCCGACCACGGGCCGGCCGTCGGGGGCCGGGTCGGGGCCGAGGATCCCGTGCGGCGGGGTGGGCGCGGGCGGGGCGAAGCCCTCGCCGGTGAGCAGCACCGTGTCGGAGAGGAACCGGGCCAGCTCGGCGAGGTTCTCCGGGCCGCCCTCGACCAGGTAGGCGAGCGCCTCGGCGGCCACCCCGGCGGCCACCGTGGACACCGCCATCAGCTCGGCGTCGGGCAGCGCCTCGCCGCCGAGCACGACCGTGGGCACGCCGGAGTCGAGCACCGCGGCGAGGCCGTCCGGCCACGCCTGCCGGCCGCCGAGCAGGCGTACGACGGCCAGGTCGATGCCGTCGAGCAGCGCGGGCAGGCCGTCGGCGGCGACCCGGGCGGGGTTGGCCAGCCGGTAGTCGGCGCCGCTGGCCCGGGCGGCGAGCAGGTCGGTGTCGGCGGTGGAGAGCAGCAGGATGCGCACGGACGGCTCCGGAGCGTGACGCCCGGCGGCGCGGCGGGGCCGGCGGCGGGCGGGGGCGGGTGCGGGTTCTGCGGGTACGCGGGTCCGGCGGACGGCTCACCGACACACGGTCGGCAGGGGTGCCCGGCCGGGTGCGGAACCCGGCGGGACGATCAGCGGCGGACGGCGCGGGCCCGCCCGGCGCACGGCGCGACGGCCTGCGGGGCGGCGGAGTGTGCGGTCAACGGCGCGTCAGTGCGCGCCGGCCGGATACGACGATCGTCGTCGATGGCGGAAAGGCCGTGCATCGGGGTCCTCCTCGGGTGTCCACGCCCTGGGGTTCTCCGACGGCCGAAGTATCCTGGCTCCCGGATCGACGCTCACCCCCGGCCTTCCAACCGCGCACGCACGGCCGTGACTCACGAGGGGGGATCGCTCCCCGGTGACAGTGGCGGGACCGCGCCGGAATCGCACCGGCTTCCTTCACTGCCGTCAGGCCGCGAATGCTGCCACAGCGGCGCGGCGTGGGTCAACGCCGGGTCCCCCGCCGCCGGGGCGGCCCGGAGCGGCACTCGGTAGCATCGGTCGATCGTGGACCAGGGAGCGGGGAGGAGCCGAGGGTGGCGCTGCGACATCTCGCCGGTCGGGTCTGGTTGTTCCCCGGCGATCCCGACCCGTCCGCGGTCCGCCCGACCGTGGCGGTGGTCGCCGACGACCGCGGAAGTGTGATCGTCGACGCGGGACAGAGCCCCGCCCACGCCCGGGAGGTCCGGGCCGCGCTCGCGGCCGCCGGGCTGCCGGAGCCGCGCTGGCTGGTCTACACCCACCACCACTGGGACCACGTCTGGGGCGCCTGCGCCTGGCCCGGCGTCGAGATCGTCGGGCACGAGAGCGCGGTCGGCCTGCTGCGCGCCGAGGCGGCCCGGCCGTGGAGCCACGACTACCTGGACGAGCAGGTCCGGGCGAACCCCCGGCTCGGCCCCAGCTTCCAGGCCCGGGCCCGGGCGGTCGACTCCTGGGACGGCTTCGCGATCCTGCCACCTACCCGCACCTTCACCGACGAGGTGACGCTGCCCACCGGGGTCCGGGTCCGGCACGTCGGCGGTCGGCACGCCCCGGACTCGTCGGTGGTGCTGGTGGCCGACTCGGGCGTCATGCTGCTCGGCGACTGCTGGTACCCGCCGCCGCTGCACCTGCGGGGGCCGGACGACGGCCCCGACCTGGCCATGGCCCGCGGCCTGCTCGAACACGGCCACCAGTGGTACGTCTCCAGCCACAGCGACCCGCTGACGCTGGCCGAGGCCCACGCGGCCCTGGCCGGCTGACCTGTCCTCGGTCGATGCGGGACCCGGCGGGCGATGCTGCCCGGGTCAGCGGGCGCGGCGCTCCGGGTGGGCCCGGTTCCAGGCCCGCATCCGCTCCGGGTAGCCGGTGCGGGCCGCCTCGTAGAGCGGGACCGCGTGCTTCTGCGCGATCTTCCCGGCGGCCCGGGGCGAGCCGGTGCGGCGCCGGATCCACTCACCGTCGTGGGCGATGGCCACCACGGTGGTGTCGGTGGCGGTGGTCTCCGGTTCCAGGTAGAACTCCACCCCGCGCCGGCTGGTCACGAAGTCCTCCAGCGCGGCCAGGTCGTCCCGGGTGGCCTCCCGGTCGAGCTTCGTCGGGGTCGTCGGGTCGGCGGCCCGTCGGCTGAACCAGCCCATACCCGCCTCCTCTCCTCGGCGTCCCGTCCAGTGCAGCACCCGCACCTGACAACCGGCTGGGAGCCGGGTGGGAGTCCACTGGCGGCCGGCGGGCCGACCGGTCAGCGGGTCCGCGGGCGCAGCACCGGGACCAGGGCGAGGGTGGGCAGCAGCAGGAGCGGCACCACACCGAGGGCGTGCAGGATGCCCAGGTGGTCACCGAGGAAGCCGAGCAGCGGCGGGCCGGCGAGGAAGGCCGTGTAGCCGATCATGGCGACCACGCTGACCCGGGTCGGCGCCCGGTCCTCGTCGTCGGCGGCGGCGCTCATCCCGACCGGGAAGCCGAGCGACGCGCCGACGCCCCACAGCGCCACGCCGACCACGGCGAGCGGCCCGGAGCCGGCCAGCACGGCGCACGTGGCGCCGGTGACGGCAAGCGCGATGGTGCCGAACAGCACCGGCACCCGGCCCCACCGGTCGATCGCCACGGTGCCGGCGGTCCGGCCGAGGGTCATGCCGACCACGAAGACCCCGAAGACGGCGGCGCCGGCCGCCTCGCTGACCCCGTACCCGTCGACGAACGCCACCGCCAGCCAGTCGTTCGCGCTGCCCTCGGTGAACGCCATCACCAGCACGAACAGGCCGATGAGCAGGGTGCGCGGCTCCCGCCAGGTGGCCAGCAGCGCACGCCGGTGGCGAGCCGGGTCGGTCGCGGCGGCCGTCTCGGCCGGCGCGGGCAGGAAGGCGCGGACGCCGAGCAGCGTGCCGGCCAGGACCACCGCCGCGATCACGGGCAGGTGCCAGCCGACCGGCACGCCGAGCCGGGCCGCACCCGCGCCCAGGCCGGCCCCGGCGACCGAGCCGAGGCTCCAGGCGGCGTGGAACCGGGGCATGATCGTCCGGCCGAGCCGCTTCTCCACGGCCGCGCCCTCGACGTTCATCGCCACGTCGCAGGTGCCGGAGCCGTAGCCCACGGCGAAGAGCCCGACCACGACGCCGACCAGCGAGCCACCCAGGCTGGCCGACAGGCCGGCGGTCGTCAGGCCGAGCGCGACAAGCACGGTCGAGCCGGCCACGGTGCGGGCCGGGCCGAGCCGCAGGCTGACCAGTCCGGCGGTGGACATGGCCACCAGCGCGCCGGCCGACATGGCCAGCAGCAGCAGGCCGAGCCGCCCGGCGCTGAGCCCGAGCGCCTCGCGGATGGCGGGCACCCGGGAGAACCAGGTGGCCACGGCCAGCCCGTTGAGGGCGAACACGAGTGCCACGCCGTTGCGGGCGGCCAGGACCGCCCGCGGGGTCACGGCGCGGGCCTCGGCCGGCGCGTCGATGGTGCTGCTCACCGTGGTGTGGTCCTCTCCGCGAAGTCGTCCGACGACCATCGCACACCTGAGAGCGCTACCACCACAAACGCTCCCACCCCTTACCCCGGCCGGCCCTGACCGGGCATGATGCCGACAGAACGGCCACCACGGGGAGGACCAGACATGGAGACGCCGACCAGCCGCCCGGCGACCCTCGACGACGTCGCGCGGGCGGCCGGTGTCTCTCGGGCCACCGCGTCCCGGGTGCTCGGCGGCTACGGGTTCGCCTCGGTGGACGCCCGCGAACGGGTGGGCGCCGCCGCCGACCGGCTCGGCTATGTGCCGAACGTCACGGCCCGCGCGCTGGTCCGGGGCGCCGGGGTACGCCTCGTCGTGGCGGTCTCCGGCACCGGCGCCGGCGTGCTGGACGACCCGTACGTGGACCGGCTGGTGAGCGCGGCGGCCCGGGTGTGCGCCCCGCACGGGGTCGGGGTGGCCCTGGAGTGGCTGCCGCTGGACGCCCCGGCCGGGCTGCGCCGGCTCGGCGACGACCGGAGCGTCTGCGGGGTGCTGCTGGTCAACACCACGGCGCGGGTGCTCGACGCGGTGCCCGCCGGGCTGCGCGGGCGGGTCGTCTCGATCGGCACCGGCTCGCCGGCCGTACCGTCCTTCGACGTCGACAACGCCGGCGGCGCCGACGCGGTGCTGCGCCACCTGCACGCCGGGGGCCGTCGCCGGATCGCCATGGTCACCGGCCCGCGCTGGCTGAGCTGCGCCGAGCGGTCGGTGACCGCGTACCAGGGGTTGATGCGGGCGGCCGGGCTGCCGGTGCGGCTGGTGACCGGCGACTTCACGGCCGAGCGGGGCGGCCGGGCGGCGCTGGAGGCGCTGACCCGCTGGCCGGACACCGACGCGATCTACGCGGCCAGCGACGCCACCGCGCTGGGCGTGATCGCGGCGCTGCGCGGGCGCGGGATCGGGGTGCCGCACGACGTGGCGGTGGGCGGCTTCGACGACATCCCGTACGCGGCCGTGAGCAGCCCGGCGCTGACCACGGCCACCCATCCGGTGGCCCGGATCGCCACCGCGGCGGCGACTGCGGTGCTGGACGGCCGTCCGGTGCCGCCGGTGACCGCGTTCCCCTCGACGCTGGTGGCGCGCGAGAGCGCCTGACCGGCGCGGCCGAGCGCCGGCGGAAGGCGGGCGCGGGCGGGCACGGCCGGCGGTCGAACTCGCGCCGGCGGCCGGGCGGTTGAGCGGCCCGCAGCCGGGTATCCGCCGCCCGACCCGACCGACGACAGGGGGGGCGAGGTGACCGAGCCCGCGCCGCCGCACCGGCAGCCCGAGGAGGGGTACCGGCACGGCCGGCTGACCGCCCGCCCCACCGCCGTGGCCGCGCCCGGTCCGGCCGGGCCGGCCGAGGTGCCCGATCCGGCGGGCGGACCGCCCGCGCTGCGCCACGTGCCGGCCGGCGGCACGGGACCGTACCGGCTGGTGCTGCTGCTGCACGGCGCGGGCGGCTCGGCCCGGCAGGGCCTCGACCTGCTGCTGCCGCTGGCCGACGCGCACCGGCTGCTGCTGGTCGCCCCGCAGGCCGTGGCGAGCACCTGGGACCTGATCGCCGAGGGGTACGGCCCGGACGTGGCCCGGATCGACGCGCTGCTGGCCGCGACGCTCGGCGCGTACCCGGTGGCCGGGGTCACGGTCGGCGGCTTCTCCGACGGGGCCTCGTACGCCCTCTCCCTGGGCCTGACCAACGGCGACCTGGTCGACGCGGTGCTGGCCTTCTCCCCCGGTTTCGCCGCGCCGCTGGTCACCCACGGCCGGCCCCGGCTGTTCGTCTCGCACGGCACCGACGACCGGGTGCTGCCGGTCGACGTGTGCAGCCGGCGGCTGGTGCCCCGCCTGCACACCCTCGGCTACCCGGCCGAGTACGCCGAGTTCGCCGGCGGGCACGAGGTGCCGGCGGAGATCCGGCGGCGGGCGGTGGACTGGCTGGTGGGCTGAGCCGGTTCAGTCCTCCGGCCCGGCGACCGCCGCGTCGACCCGGGTGAGCACTGTCGCGTCGTCGTCGCCCCGCACGCCGCGCAGCAGGTCGATGGCGGTGGCCCGGACCTGCCCGATGATCATGGCGAGCGGCAGGGTCTGCCCGGGGGTGAAGAGCCGCCCGGCCACCCGGACCGCGGCCAGCGCGGCGACGTCGGCCCGCTCGGCGTGCGCGTCGGCGACGGCGTCCTGCCCGGTCAGGTCGGCGGCGAGCGCGTCGCCGGCCGAGCGCACCGCCTCGGCGAGGGTCCGCACGGCGCCGCCCAGCTCGGCGGGGACCGGCGCGGGGCCCCGGGTCAGGGTGACCGCCGCGCGGGCGAGCACCCGGACGTTGCGGACCGCGTAGTCGATCTGCCGGATGGAGCCCTCCACCGAGCGCAGCCGGCCCAGGTGCCGGCGGCGGCGTACGTTGAGCCGCAGCGCCTCGCCGGCGGCCTGCACCGCGCCGCGCAGCCGCTCCACTCCGGCGTCGGCGTGCCGGGCCCGTTCGAGGGCGGCCAGCGCCGCCGCGTCGTCGGCCCGGTCGAGGGCCTCGGCGATCTCGCCGAGCACCCCGGCCAGCTCCTCGAAGGTGTGCCGGAACTCGTCGACCAGCGGGGCGAGCGGCCGGCGGGCGTCGACGAGCTGGCTGGCCACCACGGCCACCGCGCCGCCGATCAGCGCGTCGACGAACCGGAACGGGACCAGCGACTCGGTCGGCGGGGAGACCACCACCAGGTAGAGCGCGGAGACGGCGGCCTGCACCACGGTCACCGAACTGGCGCCGATCGCCACCGCCAGCGCGACGGTGAGCAGGATGACGGTGAGCACCGTCCAGGTGGTCCGCGGGCCGAGCGCCTGCACCACCAGGTCGGCGACGAGCACGCCGGCCGCGACGCCGAGCACCACCTCGACGGCCCGGCGCATCCGCTGGCCGCGGGCCTGGCCGAGCACGATCAGCGCGGCGGCCGGGGCGAAGAACGGCTGCGGGTGGCCGACCAGCCGGGTGGCGAGGATCCAGGCGACGGTGGCGGCCAGGGTGGCCTCCACCACCGGCAGCCAGCCGCGCCGCAGCCGCCCGGCCGCCTCCCGTACGGCTGCTCCGGGTCGCGGCGTGGCGTCAGACACGCCGAGCCGGAGTAGCCGACTGCCCCACCCCGCCATCGCCCCGCCTCCCTGTTCCGCCGTCCTCATCCTGCGGCCCGGCACGCCGGTCGGCAGCGGCGGGCGCCACCTTCGCACCGGTGGCGGTGGTCACGGCCGATCAGGTCCCGGTGAACGCCCGCAGCAGAGCACGCACCCCGGCCCGGAGGTCCTCCCGGCTGGCCGGCGTTCCGGGCGGCGGCGCGCTGAGCGCCCCGGCGCCGACCAGACGGTCGAAGAGCAGCCCGTCGACGAAGGCGACGAACTGGTCGCCCTGCCGGCGCGGGTCCGGCGCCCCGGCGCGGGCCAGCAGGTCCCGGGCCTGGACGCGGAGCACGGTGCCGTGGTCCAGGATCCGGCGCAGCTCGGGCCGGTGCACGGCCTCCAGCAGGCAGGCGTACCGGGCGAGGGACCGGGTGCGTCCGGTGGTCAGCCAGCGGTCGAGCACCTCGGCCACCCCGGCGGCGAGCTGGTCGAGCCCCTCCGACCCGAGCGCCGGTGCGGCCCGGGACGGCTCGGCGGGCGCCTCGGTGGGCAGCTCGTGGGCCGCCAGGTCGGCGCGGTCGAGGTCGGCCAGGCGCTGGACCACGGCCTCGATCAGCGCCTGCCGGGTCCGCAGGTACGCCGAGGTGGTGCCGGGCGGCATGGCGGCGCGCGCGTCGACGGCGCGGTGGGTCAGGGCCCGCATGCCGCCCTCGGCCAGCAGCTCCACGGCCGCGTCGGCCAGCCGGGCCACCCGGGCCGCCCGTCCGCTCACTGTCGTCCTCCTCGCCCACGTTCTACGGATGTAGTATGAACTTCTACAGGCGTAGAAAGGTGGTCGGCATGGGCGAGCCGCACGCGATCGTGGTGGGTGCCGGCATCGGCGGGCTCGCGGCGGCCCTGGCCCTGCACCGCCGGCACTGGCGGGTCACGGTGCTGGAACGCGCCGCCGAGCCGCGCGAGCTGGGCGCCGGCCTGACCCTGATGGCGAACGCGCTGCGCGGGCTCGACGCCCTCGGTGTGGGCGACGCGGTCCGCCGGCACGGCACGCCGGACTCGCCGGGCGGGCTGCGGACCAGCGACGGCCGGTGGCTGTCCCGGATCGAGGGGGCCGAGCTGGAACGGGCGCTCGGCACGGCCGCGCTCGGCATCCACCGGACCGCGCTGCACCGGCTGCTCCGCGCCGCCCTGCCGGCCTCGGCCCTGGTCACCGGCGCCGAGGTGGTCGACGTGGACGCCGACCTCCCCGCGGTGACCTACCGGCGGGACGGCGCGCCGGCCACGTTGCGGGCGGACCTGGTGGTCGGCGCCGACGGGCTGCGCAGCGTGCTGCGCCGGCAGCTCTGGCCGCACCTGCCGGCGCCGGCGTACTCCGGCTCCACGGCCTGGCGGGCGGCGATCCGGTGGACCGCGCCGGTGTCCATGGCCGTCACCTGGGGGCCGGGCCGGGAGTTCGGCACCGTCCCGCTCGGCGACGGCGGGCTCTACTGGTACGCGGCGGAGACCACCCCGCCGGGCGGGCGCGAGCCGGACGAGTTGGCGGCCGTCCGGGCCCGCTTCGGCGGCTGGCACGAGCCGATCCCCGCGCTCCTGGCGGCCACCCCGCCCGAGGCGGTGCTCCGCACCGACCTGTTCCACCTGGCCACCCCGCTGCCGTCGTACGTGCGGGGCCGGGTGACGCTGCTCGGCGACGCGGCGCACGCCATGACCCCGCACCTGGGGCAGGGCGCGGGGCAGGCCATCGAGGACGCCGTCGTGCTCGGCGCCGCCTGCGCCGGCGGGCCGGGCGACCTGGCCGGCGCGCTGGCCGGGTACGACCGGCAGCGGCGACCCCGCAGCCAGGCCGTCGCCCGGGCCTCCGCCCGCACCGCCCGGTTCGGCCAGCAGCTCCGCCACCCGGCGGCGGTCGCCCTGCGCGACGGCCTGCTGCGGCTGACCCCGTCCCGGGCGGCGCTGCGCGGCATGGCCCGGTACGCCGACTGGCAGCCGCCCCGGGGCTGAGCGGAAATGCGCGGCACACAAACTTTCAGAATATCGACCTCGTGCGTTTTCCGGGCTCGCCCGAATGGGAGAAGGGGCCGGTAAGATCGGCGACAAGCGTGTGACTGATCGCTGACTGCTGGACGTGATGGCGATCACACACACTGTGCCCATGAATACGAGACTCCGCCGCAGCCGGGCATTCCGCCTCGCGGTGTGTCTCGCCCTGGTGGCGGCACTGAGCGGCTGCATGCAACTGAACCTGGGGCTCACCGTGGACACCGACGACACGGTCACCGGCCAACTCCTGCTCACCGCCGAGAAGTCCGTGCTCAAGCGCCGGAACCCCGACGTCGCGGCGGCCTTCGCCGAGCTGCGGCAGAACATCCCCACCCTCCCCGCCGGCGCCGAGACCCGGTACGAGGATGCCAACTACTACGGCATTCAGGTCGCGTACCGGAAAACGCCCCTCTCGCAATTCACCAGCGAGAGTGTGAATCTTTCCCGGGACGGCGATCTCTACCGCTTCTCGCTCCCGCTCGATCCGAAGAAATACGGCGGAAAGGTCGCCGAACAGGATCCGCGGAACCAGCAGGCTTTCATGACCTTGATGTCGTTCGAGATCTCGGTGACGTTTCCCGGCCGGGTCCTGGACACCAACGGCACGATCAACGGCCGGTCGGTGAGCTGGAAGGTGGTCGCCAACCAGCCGAAGCCGGCCGAACTGCGGGCCGTCGCCGAGGCCCCGGCGCAACCCTCCGCCTCCGTCACCCCGGCCGCCGCGGCCGCCGGCGGCGGGTTCCCCTGGCTGCTGGTGGTCGGCGGCGTGGTCGTGCTGCTGCTGGTCGCCGTGGTCGTCGTCCTCCTGCTCCGCCGCCCCCGCGGCCCGGCCGCCGCCGCACCCGCCACCCCCACCCCCGCGCCCACTCCCCCGGCCGACCGGCCGGCCTGAGCGGGCACGACGCCGCCACCCGGGCGGCACCCGGAGCCGCAGCAGCCGGGGCCGCCGTACCACCCCACCCCGACCGCACCACCGCACCGTCGAAAAGGGGGGATCGCCGTGAACGATCTCTTCACCTGGGCCGCCCTGGGCAGCCTGACCGGCGCCAGCGCCGCCACCCTGCTCGCCACCAACGTCATCGGCGGCCTGATCGGCCCGAGCGGCGACAAGGCGCGCAAGTGGCTCGCGCTGGGCTTCGCGCTCGCCCTGTCGTACCTGACCGCCGCCTTCGCCACCGACGCCGGCCCGGAAAAGTGGATCATCGCGTTCTTCAACGGGCTGGTCATCTTCTCCGCCGCCCTCGGCATCAACCAACTGCCCCCGGGCAACCGGCAGGCGACGAACGCGTCGCCGACCCAGCTCGCGCAGGGCCGCGAGCCCCGCTACATCCGCTCCTGGGTCTGAGAGAGGTGACCCCCATGATCCTCGGCATCATCAGCGCCGCCGTCCACATCGTCCTCGGCGCCGTGCTCGGCGGGGCCGCCGGCGGCACCATCGGCCTGCTCGTGGGTGCGGTCGTCGGGCTGCTCGTCGGCGCCCCGTTCGGCTGGGCGGTCGCGTCCGCCGGCACCTACGCCGCCGACGCGAAGGGCATCTTCCTCTTCGTGGTCGACCACACCTGGAGCCTGCTCAACACCGTCGCGGGCGCGCTCTACCTGGCCCTGCACCTGGTCTTCGGGCACCAGCTCGACCGGGTGGTCTCCCAGGGCAGCGGGCGGGTCAACGTGGTCGAGGGCGTCTCGCCCCGCTACGCCACCACCATCGGCACCGTCTGCGCCGGGTCCAGCACCGGCATCCAGCGGCACGAGGACGTGCACATCCTCCAGGCGCGCCTGCTCGGCCCGCTCTACCTGCCGCTGGTCGCGCTCAACTACGTGCTGTTCACCATCGCCCCGGTGTGGCTGCTCTGGCACGACCACAGCAACGCGCCGATCAACCGGTTCACCCGCTACTTCGAGATCGGCGTCTACCCGCACGTCTGGAACGAGGCCATCGCGTACCGGATCCAGGGGACCCCGCCGCGATGACCGGCGCGATCGAGGCGGCCGTCGCGGACCTCGCGGCCTGGCTGACCGGGGCGGCGGGTCACCCCGTCCCGGTGGGCCCGCCCCGCGACGACCCCGACGGCGGCCTCACCGTCTGGCCCCTCGAACTGCGGCCGGCCCGGCAGACCGCGGGCAGCGGCGGGGCGCGCGAACCGTACCGGTTCGTGGTCCGGCTGCTGGTCAGCGGCAGCGGGCCGGCGGCGCTGCCGGCGCTCGACCGGGTCCTCGCCGCCGCCACCACCGCCGGCCAGCCCGAGGTGGTGCTGGCCGCCGGGGACCCGGCGCTCTGGCGGGCCCTCGGCGTGGCGCCCCGGCCCGCGCTGCTGCTCGACGTGCCGGCGCGGATCGACCGTCCGGCGTCCTCGGCGCCGCCGGTGCGGCAGCCGCTGCGGCTGCGGCAGCTCGCCATGCGCACCCTCGACGGCCGGGTGGTCGGGCCGGAGCGGCAGCCGCTCGCCGCCATGCGGGTCGAGCTGGTCGGCACCGCACAGGCCACCGAGACCGACGCCGGCGGCCGGTTCCGGCTGGTCGGCGTCCCGCACGACCCCGAAGCCCCGGACCGGCCGGTGCGGATCCGGCTGGTCGGCCGGGGCCGCACCCACACCGCCGACCTGGACCCCGCCGACCCCGACCCCGTCGTCGTCTGCGCCCCGGACTGACTCCTCAGGAGGACCGATGCCCACCTACTTCTCCCCCGGCATCTACGTCGAGGAGGTGCCCAGCGGCGCCCGCCCCATCGGCCCGGTCGGCACGAGCACCGCCGCGTTCGTCGGGCTCACCCCGAACCGCACCGCCCACGTCGGCCAGGCCGTCGCCGTGAACAGCTGGTCGGAGTTCCTCCGGCTCTACGCCGACGGCGAGAACCTGGAAAGCACTCCCCTCGCGCGGGCGGTCTTCGGCTTCCTCGACAACGGCGGCACCCGCTGCTGGGTGGTAAACGTCGGCGAGGGCGGCCAGCTCACCGGCACCGGCGGGAAGCGCAGCGGCCTGCAACTGCTGGAGGCCATCGACGAGATCTCCATCCTGGCCGCGCCCGGCTACCACGACCCGGTCTCGCACGAGGCGCTCATCAGCACGGCCGAGCGGCTGCGCACCATGGTCGCCATCTGCGACCCGCCGCCCGAGGTGGAGGACATCTCCCGGCTCACCCGGGTCGCCACACCGCCCCGGTCGTCCGGCAAACCCGCCGAGGGTACGCCGAAGCCCGACGACGACCCACCCGGCGGTGACCGGCCCCGGCAGTCGGACTTCGCCACCTACTACTTCCCCTGGATCCGGGTGCGCGACCCGCTCAGCGGCGATCTGGTGCTCACCCCGCCGAGCGGGCACGTGGCCGGCATCTGGGCCCGCACCGACGCCCTGCGCGGGGTGCACAAGGCGCCGGCCAACGAGCCCGTACGCGGCGCCGTCGACCTGGCGTACCGGGTCACCCGGCCGGAGCACGACGTGCTCAACCCCAAGGGCGTCAACGTGATCCGGTTCTTCGCCGGCGAGGGCATCCGCCTCTGGGGCGCCCGTACGCTCGCCGCCGAGGCCAGCGAATGGCGCTACCTGAACGTACGGCGGCTCTCCATCGCCATCGAGCAGGCCATCGCGGGCGGCACCCGGTGGATGGTGTTCGAGCCCAACGACTACACCCTGTGGCGCTCGATCCGGCGGGACATCGGCGCGTTCCTCACCCGGGTGTGGCGGGACGGCGCGCTCCTCGGCCGCACGCCCGAGGAGGCGTTCTTCGTCAAGTGCGACGAGGAGACCAACCCGGCCGACGTGCGCGACGCCGGGATGGTGGTGGCGCACATCGGCATCGCGGTGGTCAAGCCCGCGGAGTTCGTGGTGTTCAAGCTGAGCCAGTGGGCCGGCGGCACCGAGACCGAGACGATCGGAGGCTGACATGCCCACCACGGCCACCCCGCAGCCGGGCGCGCCCGTCGACCCCTACCGGGCGTACCACTTCAAGCTGCTCATCAACGGCATCACCAACGGGCACTTCACCGAGGTCAGCGGCTTCGAGGTGGCCATCCCGGCGCTGGCGTACCGGGAGGCCGGCAACGAGCGGATCCGGGCGGTCCCCGGCCAGGTCGAGTACGCCCCGGTCACCCTCCACTTCGGCCTCACCTCGTCCCGCGAGCTGTGGGACTGGGTGAACGCGGCCGCGAAGGGCACTGTGAACCGGCGCAACGTCTCGGTGGTGCTGCTCGACCCAGCCGGCACCGCCGAGGTGCTGCGCTGGAACATGATCAACGCGTGGCCGACGCGGTGGCGGGGCGCCCACCTGAACACCCTGTCCCAGGAGATCGCCATCGAGGCGCTGACCCTGGCGTACGAGGGGCTGGAGCTGGAGTCCGGCAGTGCCGCCGCCCCGACGACCGCGTGACCGGCTGGCCCGCCTGCTCCGGGCCACCGCCGACCGCCTCGCCACCGCGCCCACCGCCGCACCCTCCGGCGGCCGGCCCGACGAGCCCGCACCCCGCCGCGCCGGCGAACCCCCCGAGCACTGGCTCCGCCTGGTAGCCGCCCACGCCCCCGGCCTCCTCCACGACCTCCCCCACCCCACCCCCACCCTCCCTGTCGATCAAGAAGTTCGCGTCGGATCCGACGCCTCCGCCGACGCGAACCTCTTGATCGACGAGGAGGGGGCGGGGAGACGTGGCGGGGACGCGGGGGGCCGGGGCACGCGGGGGTTGCCGTTGCGGCCGGCGGTTCCGGGCGTGGTCGGGCGGGGTGGTGGCGCGGCCGGGTTCTTCCGGAGGAGCGGAGAGGGAAGGGTCTTCGGGGCGCGTTGGGGTCTTCGTCGGCGGGGCGGGCGGGCCGGGACGGCCGGCCCGGGCGGGCGCGCCGGCTTCGGCACGTCCGGTGCCGGCTCGGCCTGGTATCAGTCCGATCCGGGTGACGGGGCTACCGGCGGCGCACCGTGGGCGGGTGACGGGATCGCGGAACGCTCGCCCTGGTCGCGGGACGGGATCGCGGAACGCTCGCCCTGGTCGCGGGACGGGATCGCGGGCCGCTCGCCGTGGGCGGGTGACGAGGCCCCCGGTCGCGCGTCGGCCGGCGAATGGATCCGGCGGGCGGTCTCCTCGGCGGACGGGATCGGCGGGCGCGCTTCCTTCTCGGGCGACGATGCGGGCCGGCACGGATCCACCGGGCGCGGCGAGCCGGGCCGACGCTGGCCGCTCGACATCGGATGGGGACCGGGCCGATCCGAGTCCGCAGGGCGCGGAACCTTCCCCGACCTGCGGGATGCGCCGTCGGTCAGCGATGCCGGCCACGGTGGGTCGTGGGGCGATGGCCTCGCACCGGCCGGGTGGTCGTTCCAGGCCGCCGGAACGCAGCGGTCGCGAGGTGGGCGCGCCGCAACCGGTGCTTCCGCCGAGTCGTCGTCCGGCCGGACCGACACCCGGGCGGGATCGACGCTTGGCCGGACCGACACCCGGGCAAGATCGACGCTTGGCCGGACCGACGCGCCGGCGGGATCGGCGTCCGCCCGGAACGGCGCCCGACGGGGGCCCGCCCTGGCGGGATCGTCGGCCGGCGCCTTGTCGGGATCGGCGTCGGGTGGGGCCGGTGCCCGGCCTGGAAGCGACCGGTCGGGGTGGGACGTCGCCGCGGACAGCGAGTCGGGAACCGCCGGCCGGGCGACCCGGGTGCCTTCGTCGTCGGACGCAGGCGCACCCGCATCCGCCGTCCCGCTCGCCGGCCATGCCACCGGCCGCACGCGGAACGGACGGCCCGGCGACGCACCGGGGGCCGGCACCGGCGGGACGACCACGGCCGGTGGCCGGGACCTTCGGGTGCGTCTGTTGTCGCTGGGACGACAACTGGCGCACCCGAATCCGATCGCCCCCGCGGCGCGGACCGGAAACGGCCGGGATGGCTGGCCGGCTTCGGACCGTCCAGGCTGGATCGGAGCAGTGGCCGGGCCGTGGCCCGCGTTGCCGGCCGAGGCCGGCGAGCAGGCCGGCGAGCAGGCCGGCGAGCAGGCCGGTGACCGGGCCGGTGACTGGGCCGTCGACAGCGCCCGCCACGAGGCCGGCGGCGCGCCGAGGCGGGATCCGTGGCCGGCGCTGCCCGACGACCGGAGGCTGTGGGCGCCGGTGGTCACGGCGGGCGACGCCGACCGGCTGGCCCGGCTCGACCGCGAACAGGCGGGTGACTGATGGAACGGGTCGCCTTCCTCGTGGACGAGTCCGGCACCCGGGTGGACTGCCTGCTCAACCCGGAGACCGTGCAGGTCACCCGGCTGGCCGGGGTACGCCCCCGGGGCGCACCGGACGGGCAGCTCACCGGGGCCGGTCTCGCCGACGACCCGCTGGTCTTCACCGGCGGCGGGCGTACCGAACTGGTGTTGGACCTGCTCTTCGACACCGACTTCGTGGAGTCGCCGGCACGCCCCGAGGACGTCCGCGCGCTCACCCGTCCGCTGTGGATGCTGGCCGAGAACTCCGCCGTCGAGCACGGCTGGCTCCGGCCCCCGCTGGTCCGGCTGGTCTGGGGCAAGACCTGGAACGTGCCGGGCGTCATCGTCGCGATCGCGGAACGCTTCGACGCGTTCACCCTCACCGGCACCCCGCGCCGCTCCTGGCTGCGGCTCAAGCTGGTCCGCGTGGCCGAGACCGCCGAGGCGGCGCAGGCGGGCTTCGAGGAGGAACTGGCCGCGGCGAGCACGCCGACCGTGCCGCCCGGGTCGGCGGTGGTCGCCGCCGCGGACGGGGCGGCCGAGCCGGGCTGGTCCGGGGTCCGCTTCGACCTGCTCGCGCACGACGCGCTCGGTTCGCCGCTGCGCTGGCGGCTGCTCGCCGAGCACAACCGGATCAGCGACCCGCTCACCGTGCCGGCCGGCACCGCCCTGGCCGTGCCCACCACCACGACCGCCCCGTCGCCTCCGAGCGGCCCGAGCGGGACGGGAGGTGCGCCGTGATCCGAGCCGGCGCCACGACGGCCGGCGGCACCCCGACCGGGACGGGAGGTGCGCCGTGATCCGGGCCGCCGCCGTGACGATCGACGGCGCACCGCTGACCGACCCCCGACGGCTGCGTGGCGTCCGGGTCGCCGCCCGCCTCGACCAGCCGACCCAGTGCGAGCTCACCCTGGCCACGGCTCCGGGCACCGCCGCCCTGGACCCCCCGGTACGCCCCGGCGCCGCCCTCGACCTGCGCCTGGAGGGCCAGCCCGACGCGCTGTTCACCGGGGAGGTGACCGCCGTCGAGGTGGAGTACGCCGGCGACGGCGCGGCGCTGCTGCGCATGCGGGCGTACGACCCGTTGCACCGGCTGCGCAAGCGGCAGGAGCTGCGGGTGTTCGAGTCGGTGACGGCCGCCGAGCTGGCCGGGGTGCTCTGCGCCGACCTGGGGCTCACCGTCGACGCGGACACCGACGGGCCGCGACTGGACCGGCTGCTCCAGCACCGGCACACCGACCTGGAGCTGCTCCACGAGGTGGCCGGCCGGGCCGGCCTGCACCTGACGGTGGAGGGCGACCGGCTGCGCCTGCTGACCCTCGACGGTCACGGCGACCCGGTCCCGCTCACCCTCGGCGGGAACGTGCACGCGCTGCGGATCGCGGAGAACCTGGACCGGGCCGGCGGGGGCTGCGCCGTGCTGGGCTGGCACCCGCAGCGCGCCGAGCCGCTGCGCCAGGAGGCCGGCGAGGCCCGCTCGGGGCGGCGCATCCCGCTGTGCCCGGACCCGGGCGGGGTGGGCGCGGACGGGGTGCGCACGGCCGTCGACCAGCCGGGCCGCAGCGACGACGAGCTGGCCGCCCTGGCCCAGGCCGGTGTGGACGCCCGGGTCGCGGCGCTGGTCACGGCGGAGGGCACGGCCGAGGGTGATCCGGCGCTGCGCCCGGGCCGGCGGATCGCGCTGGCCGGCGTGCCCGACCCGGTCGCCGGGGTGTACGTGCTCACCGAGGTGGTGCACACGCTCGACGCGAACGGGCACCTGACGCGCTTCTCCACGGTCCCGCCCGCGCCGCCGCCCGCCGCGCCCGTGGCGGCCACGGTCACGCTCGGCACGGTCACCGACGTGGACGACCCGGACGGGCTGGGCCGGGCCCGGGTGACGCTGCCCGCGTACGGGGACCTGGACGCCGGCTGGCTCGCCGTGCTGTGCCCGGGCGCGGGTCGGGGCAAGGGCATCGTGGCGCTGCCCGACCCGGAGGACACCGTGCTGGTGGCGCTGCCCGGCGGCGAGCCGGCCTCGGGCGTGGTGCTCGGCTCGCTGTTCGGCGCGGTCGAGCCGTACGACGCGGGGATCGTGTCGGGGCGGTCCCGCCGCTGGTCGATGCGGACCGGCACCGGCCAGTCGATCGTCATCGACGACGACGGGCGCGCCCTGCGGCTGGCCACCGACGGCGGCAGCTTCGTGGAGCTACGTCCCGAGCTGACCACTGTGCACGCGGCCGGCGACCTGGTGCTCTCGGCGCCGGGCCGGGCCATGGTGGTGCGCGCCCGCACCGTCGACTTCCTGCACGCGGAGGCGGCCGAGGACGCCGAGACCGCCGCCGCCCAGGCCCGTACCCTCGCCCGCGCCCACGGAGGTGGCTGATGCGCTGGATCCACCGCGACTCGCTGATCACCTGCGACCACGACGGCCGGGTGGCCAACCGCCCCTCGCAGCGGTGGGTGACCGTGCGGGGCGTGCCGGTGCTTGTCGAGGCCGACCCGGAGGGGCGGGACGTCACCGCGTGCCCCAACTACGGACCGACCATCAAGCCCTGCGCGAAGACGCTGCGGGTGACCGTCGGCTACAGCGCCTGGCTGCGGGTGGACGGCCACCGGGTGGTGCTGTCGAACCTGGACGGGCTGACCGACGGCACCCCGCCCGGGCTGGTCCACCACACCGTCCGCGACCCGCGGCAGACCTTCCTGGGGGCGGACGCATGAGGGCCTTCCGTTTCGTGGGCGCCGGCTTCGACGCGGGTCGCGCCGGCGGTCTCGCGCTGACCGCCGCCGGCGGCCTGGCCATGACCGAGGGCGACGAGACCGTACGCCAGGCGCTGTTCCTGCTGTTGTCGACCACGCCGGGCGAGCGGCTGATGCGCCCCGGGTACGGCTCCCGGCTGCACCGGCTGGTCTTCGCGCCCAACGACGACACCACGGCCGGCCTGGCCATCCACTACGTCCGGCAGGCGATCCGGCGCTGGGAGCCCCGGGTCGAGGTGCTCGACGTGGACGCCGGGCCGGACCCCGACGACCCGTGGCGGCTGGTGATCCGGCTGGACTACCGGGTGCGGGCCAGCCTCTCCCCCGGCCAGTTGGTCTTCTCCGTCGACCTGCTTCCCGTCGACGACGAACCCGGCGAGGAGGCGACCACATGACGCTGCCGGTGCCGCACCTGGACGACCGCGCCTTCCTCGACCTGGTCACCGAGGCGCGGGAACGCATCCGCCGGTCCTGCCCGGACTGGACGGACCTCTCCGCGCACGACCCGGGGATGGCGCTGCTGGAGGCGTTCGCCTACCTCACCGAGGTGATGATCTACCGGCTGAACCAGTTGCCGGAGAAGGCGTACGTGGCCTTCCTCAACCTGCTCGGGGTGACCCGGCACCCGCCGGCCGCCGCCTGGGCGGACGTCCGCTTCACCCGGACCGGCCCGGACCGGGGCGCGGTCCGCGTCCCGGCCGGCACCCGGGTCGCCGCCGCCCGCGGCGCGGACCCCCGGCCGGTCGTCTTCGTGACCACCGAACCGGCCGTGCTGCCCGCCGGCGAGACCGAGGTGACGGTACGCGTGCACCACTGCGAGCCGGTCGAGGCGGAGCTGCTGGGCACCGGCACCGGACAGGCCGGGCAGGTGTTCCGGGTGGCCCGGGCGCCGCTGGCCCGGACCACCGAGGCGCTGGACCTGCTGCTCGGCGTGGAGGTGCCGACCGGGTCCGTGGAGCTGGGCGCGGCGGCGCGGGAGCACGAGGGCCGCACGTACGAGATCTGGCGGCCGGTGGACAGCTTCGCCGGCGTCGGCCCGCAGGCCAAGGTCTACCTGGTCGACCGGGCCTCCGGGGTGGTCACCTTCGCCCCCGCGCTGGACCTGCGGCCGGCGGACGGGGCCGGGCCGGGTGTCGAGGGGGCGCCCGGCCCGGTCGCGGCGGTGCCGCCGGCCGGCCGGCAGGTCCGGCTCTGGTACCGGTGCGGCGGCGGGCCGGCCGGGAACGTGGCGGCCGGGACGCTGACCAGCCTGCGCGACCCGCTGCCCGGGCTGAGGGTGGACAACCCGGCGCCGGCCGCCGGCGGCCGGGACCTGGAGTCGCTGGAGTCGGCCCTGGCGCGCGGGCCGTACGAGTTCTTCGCCCAGCAGCGCGCGGTGACCGCCCGGGACTACGAGATCCTCGCCGCCGGCTCCGGTGCGGTGGCCCGGGCCCGGGCGTTCACCCGCGCGGCGGTCTACAGCTTCGCCCGCCCCGGGGAGGTCGAGGTGGTGCTGGTGCCGTACGTCCCGGAGCAGACCCGCCCCGGCGGCCGGCTGCCGGTGGCGGTGCTGCGGGAGCACGAGGTCGAGGAGGCCCGCCGCCGGGTGGAGGCCGACCTGGAGCGGCGCCGGGCGCTCGGCACGGCGGTGCGGGCCGGCTGGGCGCGCTACAAGGCGGTGTCCGTCCGGGCCCGGGTGGTGGTCCGCCGCGAGGAGGACGTGGACGCGGTCCGCCGGCGCATCCACGACCGGCTGCACCAGACGCTGAGCCCGCTGCCCACCCCGCTCAACCCGGCCGGCTGGGCGTTCGGCGAGCCGCTGCGCGCCTCCAACGTGTACCGGCTGCTGGAGCACGCCGAGCCGGGCGTGCGCTACGTCGAGTCGGTCCGTTTCGTGGTCGACGAGGCGCCGGACGCCCAGGTGCGGGCCGTGGCCGTCGACCAGTACCAGCCGGGCACCTGGTACGCCGGGCGCGGCCCGGTGCTGTTCCGCTCCACGAACGCCGGGGCGGGCTGGGAGCCGGCCGGCCGGTTCGACGGCGAGAGCGTGGTCCGGGTGGTGCCCGCCCCCGCCCCGGTCCGCCCCGGCGTGGTGCCCCGGGCCGGTTCGGTGGCCGTGGTGACCACGCGCGACGCCGGCGGCTCCCGGGTCCGGCTGAGCACCGACCTGGGCGAGACCTGGACGCTGCTCACCGACCTGGACTCCGGCGTCCGCGACCTGGCCTGGATCGACCGGGACGGCGCCGGGGCGCTGCTGCTGGCCACCGACGCCGGCCTGTACGAGGTGTCCCTGCTGCCCGGCGCCGTGCCGTTGCAGATCCTGGTCGACCCGGCCGACGCCGACCGCGGCTTCTACGCGGTCCGGTCGTTCGTCTCCGAACGCGGCGCGCCCGGCGTGGCGGTGGCGGCACAGGCCGGCTTCGGTGTCTACCTGTCCACCGCGGCCGGCCGCCCCGGCAGCTTCGCCCACGTGGGGCTGGCCAACGTGGACAACCGGGTGCTCGCCGTGCAGTACGACGGCCCGGCCACCCTGCTGTGGAGCGGCGCCGGCGAGCCGGACCCGAAGAAGCCCGGGCAGGGCTGCCACCGCACCCGGCTGTTCGAGTCCGACGTGAAGTGGCAGTCGATGGCGAGCGGCTGGATCGGCGGCACCTGCCGGGACCTGGCGTTCAGCGGCACCCTGGCGCTGGCCGCCACCCAGAGCGGCGGCGTGGTCCGACTGGACACCCTGGCCGCGCAGCCGCAGTGGCAGCCCGTGTCGGTCAACTGCGGGCTGCCGCTGCGCGACCGGACCCGGTTCGTCCCGGTCGACGCGATCGCCGCCACCGTGCCCACCGGCGCCGGCGGGGCCGGCCGACTGATCCTGGCCGGCGGCGAGCGCGGGGTGTACCGCAGCGGCGACGCGGAGGACTGGACGGCCAGCGCCAACCAGGCCACCGCCGACGTGGTCACCGTCCCCGGCACCTGGCTGCTCTGCTCCGGCGAGCACGACATCGAGGTGGTGCGGCAGGATGCGCCGAGCGGCGATTGAGCGGCTGCTGCCGGCCGCGTACCAGCGGGCCGCCGGCCCGGGCAGCGTGCTGGGCGCGCTGCTGGACGTGATGGAGGCGCTGCACGCCCCGGACGAGGCGGTGCTCGCCGACGTGGACGCGCTGTTCGCGCCGTACCGGACGCCGGACGGGTTCGTGGCCTACCTGACCCGGTGGGTGGCCATGGACCACGTGGTCGCCGCGCCCCGCGCGGACGCGCCGCTCCCGCTGCCGCTGGGCCGGCTGCGCGACCTGGTGGCCCACGGCGCGCTGCTGGCCCGGTGGCGGGGCACCCCGTACGGGATGCGCACCGCCCTGGAGCTGGCCACCGGGGTGACCGGGTTCGTGCTGGACGAGCCGGCCGACCGGCCGTTCCACGTGGTGGTCCGGGTGCCGCCGGCCGCCGCCGACCGGCTCGCCCTCGTCACCCGCATCGTCGAGGCGGAGAAGCCCGCCGCGGTCACCGTCGAGGTGACCACCGACCCGGCCGCCGACCCCGCCCCGGAGCCGCCCGGAGACGGCGCCGGCGGCCAGCAGCCGACCGACACCGGCGACCCGGAGCCGACCGATGCCCCCGTCGCCGACCAGCAGCCGCCCGGCACCGAGCCACCCGATGCCGGCCCCGGCGACCAGGAGGGCGCGGCCACCGGGGTGGCGTCCGTCCGGGCGGTCGGCCGGGCGCACGTGCCGTCCCCCGCACCACCGGACCAGCCGTCAGAGGAGCCGTCATGACCACCGAATGGACCGTCGTCGCCGCCGCCGAGCAGTTCACCCTGGACGCGCGCAACTGCGGCGAGCTGACCTTCACCGTCTCCAACCCGGGCGAGGCGCCGGACACCGTGGTCTTCGACGTGGCGCCCGGCGAGGGCACCCAGCGCGGCTGGTTCACCGTGGCCGAGCCGCAGCGGGTGGTGCCCGGGCAGGGCTCGGTGTCGTTCCTGGTGCGGCTCGCCGTGCCGCCCGGCACGCCGCCCCGGCGCTACGACCTGACCGGGTTCGCGTACTCGGCGAACACCGCGCCGGAGGAGAGTTCCCGGTCCAGCGGCCGGGTGACGTACGACGTGCGGGCGGTCGTAGCCCCGAAGCGGGCGCCGTGGCCGTGGCTCGCGGCCGCGGCGGCGCTGCTGCTGGTGGTGGCCGGGACGGTGGTCTGGCTGGTGACCCGGGGTGGGGATCCGGCGCCCCCGCCCCGGGCCGAGGTGGTGACCGTGGAGGCGGAGAGCCTGGTCGGCGGCGCGGCGGTGCAGTCCACCACGGCGGCGCGGGCGCAGGTGGTGTCCCAGGCGAACTGCTGCGAGGTGGTCTGGTCCGGGGACGCCCAGCTCTTCTTCCTGGGCCGGGCCGTGGGTGACCGGGTGACCGTCTCCGTGGACCTGCCCGCGGACGGCACCTGGCGGCTGTCCGCCGTGCGCACCACCTCGTTCGACTACGCCAACACCATCTGGCTGGTCGACGGCCGGCAGGTCGGCGACACCTTCTTCGGTTTCACCCCGACGGTGGTGCGCACCGACTTCGGGGACGTGGGCACCGTGGAGCTGGCCCGGGGGCCGCACAAGCTGACCCTGGTGGCGGTGAGCAAGACGCAGGGCACCGACCGGTACTTCGCCGGGGTCGACCAGATCCGGTTCACCCAGCTCCTCCAGCCGTGAGCGGGCGGCAGAAGGTGCTGCTGGCGGCCCTGGCCGGGCTGCTGGTGGTGCTCTACGTGGTGGCGGTGGGCGGCGGCCGGCACGACCGGGGCGACCCGGCCGCGGGGCCGGGCTGGCTGGCCCGGTTCGGCGGGGACGCCGGCGCGGTGAACCCGGCGACGGTGACCGTGGCGTGCGTGCCGCCGGCCAACGAGCCGAGCCCGTCCGCCGAGGGCGTGGTGGTGGCCTTCGGCACCGCCTGCCGGCTCCGGGTGGCCGATCCGGGCGGCCTGCGCAGCCTGGTGCTGCGCAGCGCGGCGCCGTTCGTGGTGACCGCCCCGGCGCCGGGGGACGCCGACGTCACGGTCACCGACGAGGTGACACCCGGCGAGGACGGCACGGCGGTGGCGAAGGTGGCGGTCGACGGCGAGACCGAGGTCGTCCTGCGGTGCCCGGGAGGTGGCGGATGCGCGGTCACCGTCGCCCGGTCCTGAGCGGACACGGGCCCGGCCGGCCGGTGCCGGCCGGTGAGGAGGCGCGACATGGGTGAGCTGCGCAAACCGTTCCTGCTGCTGGCGCTGCTCGCCATCGCGCTGGTGGTGGGGCTGGAGCTGGGGGCGGCGGCGCTCACCGGCGGCGGGGACGCCGGGGGCGCGCTGCGGGACAGCGCCGGGCAGCTCGGCGTCGAACTGGGCGACGTGGGCTCGGTGACCGAGCCGTCCGGCCGGGGCACCGGTTACCTGGCGCTCATCGACGTGGTGGCGCTGTGGACCACCGGGCTGTTCAGCCTGAGCCTCGTGGTGCCGGACCGGATCCAGGGCCGGGTGCAGGGCGTCGCCACCCTGGTCTTCTCGATCCTGCTGCTGCTCGCCTCGCTGGTCCTGCTGGTCGTCGCCTTCGTCGAGCTGACCGTGATGGTCTCGCTGTTCCTGGCGGCGCCGTTCGGCACGCTGGCGTACCTGGCGGTGTGGGGGTTCTTCCCGGTCGGCGACGCGGCCGTGCTGCTCGGCCTGGTGCTGCTGCTCAAGCTCGTCTGGGCGGCGCTGCTGCTGGCCGCCCAGCCGCGTTTCCTCCAGAACAAGGGCCTCGTGCTGCTGGCGCTGACCACCCTGCTGTGCACGGTGGTGCTGGAGTTCCTGCACCAGCTGGTGCCGGGGATCCTGGTCAGCATCACCGACGACCTGGGCGCGGTGGTCTTCGCCGTGGTGGCGCTGATCTGGGCGCTGGTCCTGCTGATCGGCTCCATCCCCGCCATCGTCAAGGCCGTCCGCACCACGGCGACCACCTCCCGCCCCACCGCCCGCTCCGGGTGAACGCCGCCTCCACCGATCAGGCAAGGGCTTTCCCGGCGGCGCTGCGGTAGCCTCTCGGCCACCGGGGTGTGCGAGGGGGTGCGCATGGCGACGCTGGCCGACGTCGCCCGTCGGGCGGGCGTCTCCCCCGCGACCGCGTCGCGGGTCATCAACGGCAGCAGCAAGCCGGTCGCCGACGAGCTGCGCGAGCGGGTGCTGAAGGCCGTGGCCGAGCTGCGGTACGTGCCGAACGCGCACGCCCAGCTGCTGGCCCGGCCGCAGCGCAGCGTGGTCGGCGTGCTCGTGCACGACGTCTCCGACCCGTACTTCGCCGAGGTGACCCGGGGGCTGCAACGGGTCGCCACCGAGCGGGGCCGGCTGGTCATCATCTGCAACAGCTACCGCGACCCGGAGCGGGAGCTGGAGTACGTCGACCTGCTCCGCGCCCAGCAGGTCGCCGCCATCGTGCTGGCCGGCTCCGGCTACCACGACCCCACGGTCAACGCCCTGCTCGACGAGCGGCTCGCCGCGTACGCGGCCACCGGCGGGCGGGTGGCGGTGATCGGCCGGCACCGGCACCGGGGCGACGCCGTGCTGCCGGCCAATGAGGAGGGCGCCCGCCTGCTCGGCGCGGAGCTGCGCCGGCTCGGGCACCGGGCGGTAGGCGTGCTCGCCGGCCCGCGCTCCCTCACCACCACGAGCGACCGGATCGCCGGGCTCGGCGCCGGCCTGGGCGAGCCGCTGCCGGAGGCGTCGATCCGGTACGCGGACTTCACCCGGGACGGCGGGTCCCGGGCCGCGGCGGAGCTGCTGGACGTCGCGCCGGGGCTGACCGCGATCGTGGCGCTGAACGACTCGATGGCCGTCGGCGCGCTGAACCTGCTCCGCGCCCGCGGGGTGCGGGTGCCGGCGGAGGTCTCCGTGGTCGGTTTCGACGACATGCCGATCGCCGCCGACGTGACCCCGGCGCTGACCACGGTCCGGCTTCCCCTCGCGGAACTCGGCGCGCGGGCGATGACCCTGGCGCTGGAGCCGGCCGACGGGCGGGACCGGGTGGAGAGCCTCCCCGCCGAACTGGTCCGGCGGGACAGCCTCGGCCCCGCCCCGACCTGACCGGCTCGGCCCCCGCCCGCTCAGCTCGGCCCGGCCGACCGGACACGCCCGGGACGCCCCGGCCCAGCCGGCCGGCCTCAGTCCTGGCCGGCGGCGAGGGCGGCGAGGCGCGGGATCTGGCGCGGGTCGGCCAGCGCCGACCCGACCGCCACCACCCGCGCCCCGGCGGCCAGGAAGTCGCGGGCGTTGTCGGCGTCGATCCCGCCGGTGGCCACGAACCGCGCCTCGGGCAGCGGCCCGGCGACCGCCCGGAACCAGGCCGGGCCGAGGCTGACCGCCGGGAACGCCTTCAACCACACCAGGCCGTGGTCGAGGGCCTGCTGTGCCTCGGTGGGGGTGGCCACGCCGGGCAGGTGCGGGATTCCGTAGCTGACCGCCGCGTCGGCGACCGCGAGGTCCAGGCCGGGGGCGACGGTGAACGCGGCGCCCGCGCCGGCGGCCTGCCGGACCTGGGCGGGGGTGCGGACCGTGCCGGCGCCGACCAGGCGGTCCCGCCGCCGGCCGGCGTCCACGGCGGCGCGCAGCACGAGGACCGCGTCGGGGGTGCGGATCGGCACCTCCACCACGTCGATGCCGACGTCCCAGGCCCGCTCGGCGAGCCGGACGGTCTCGTCGGGCGGCAGGTCGCGCAGGATCACCATCACCCGGGCGGGGCCGAAGACCGGCGCGAAGTCGTGCCCGTTCACCCTGTGCTCCCTCCACCGTGGCCGCTGCCGGCCGCATTCTGCACCGTGCGGGCGACGTCGGGCCGCCCCGACGGCGGACCGGCGAGGTCCGCGGGCACGAGGGCGGCCCACTGCGTGTCGGTCAGCGCCAGCGCGCGGGCCGTCCAGGCCGGATCGGGCGGCGGCGCGGTGTCGCCGGCGGCGGCCAGCGCGGGGGCCGCGGTGAGGTGCCCGAGCCGCAGGCAGGCCGGCAGGTCGAGGCCGCGCAGCAGCCCGGCCAGGAAGCCGGCGGCGAAGGCGTCCCCCGCCCCGACCGGCTCGCGGACCGGCGCCGGCAGCGCCGGCACGAACACCCCCGTCCCGGTACGCGGCACCGCGGTCGCACCGACCGGGCCGTCCTTGACCACGACGAGTTCCGGTCCGGGCAGCAGCGCGCGGACGGCGAACGGCGTGGTGACGCCCCAGAGGGCGGCCGCCTCGTCCAGCCCGACCAGCACCACGTCGGCCCGGTCGGCCAGGTCGCGCAGCACCGGGGCGGCCCGGCCCGCCGGCCAGAGCGGGGCTCGGTGGTTGACGTCGAAGCTGATCCGGGCGGCCGGCAGCGGGCGGGCGGTGAGCGCGTGTTCCACCAGGTCGCGGCAGCTCGGGGAGAGCGCCGGGGTGATCCCGGTGAGGTGCAGCAGCCGCACCCCGGCCAGCCGCGGGTCGTCGAGGGCGCGGGCGGTCAGCCGGGACGCGGCCGAGCCGGCGCGGTGGTAGTGCACCCGGGTGCCGTCCGGGCCGGGGTCCTTGAGGTAGACGCCGGTGGGCGCGGCCGGGTCGACGGTGACCAGGGTGGTGTCCACCCCGGCGGCGGCGATCTCGCGGAGCACCCGGCGGCCGAACGGGTCGTCGCCGACCCGGCTCACCCAGGCGGCGCGGTGGCCGAGCCGGGCCAGTCCCATGGCCACGTTGGACTCGGCGCCGCCCACCCCGACGGCGAGCCGGTCGGCGTTCTCCAGCGGGGTCGCGGCGGCCGGGGCGAGCACCACCATGGTCTCGCCGACGCAGGCCACCTCCGGTCCGGTCACCCGGACACCGCCGGGGCGAGCCGGGCGGCCACCGCCGCCCGGTCGAGCCGGCCGTCGGCGACCAGCACCCGGTGCCGGTTGCGCCGGGGCTGTCCGGCGGCGACCACGGCCGGCCGGTCGAAGGCGTACGCCACGCAGACGCCCGGGTACATCGCGGTCCGCACGAACCACCGGTCGCCGGGCCCCAGCCCCGTGAAGACCAGGGTGTACGCCCCGCCGCCCGGCCCCACGCCGGTGAGCGCCAGCCACTCCGCGGCGCCGCCGTTGACCGTCTCCTCCCCCTCGGCGTCCCCGGTGAACACCCGGGGTTCCCCGGCCGCGACGGCCCGCCAGAAGAAGCCGCCGTAGCCGGCGCCGCCGGGGCGGCCGTTGGTGGCCGGGCTGCCCAGGTGAACGTCCCGACCGGTGGCGGCCGTGAGGGTGGCGTCGACGTCGAGCCACCAGGCGTCGGGGCCGGCCGGGGTGGCGGTGAGCCGGCGCCGCTCGCGCAGCAGCGGCCGCCCGGCCCGGTCCCGCCACTCCAGGTCGTGGTCGAGCCGGTCGGGGGCCCGGTCCCGCCAGCCGGTGTGCGCGATGACGCCGTGGTCGTCCCGCCAGGTGTAGCCGGCGTCCCGGACGTAGGTGCGCCCGCCCCAGAGGTTGGCGCCGTCGACGTCCTGCACGGCGAGGGAGGCGCCCAGGTGCCAGACGTGGTCGGCGGGGAGCGCGTCGGTGACCGGGGTGCCGGCCCGGGTCCGCACGGGGTGCAGGTACGGCCGCGGCCCGTGCCGCGCGTCCAGGTCCGGGTGGACCACGTACCGGGCGACCTCGGTGCCGGCCACGACCAGGCGCGGTTCGGCGGTCACGGCGCCTCCGGGCGGGGAAGCGGGCGGCGGGCGGCGACCGCGTGCAGGGCGGCCAGGGTGTAGCCGGCGAGGATGGGCACGGCGACCGGGGTGACCAGCACGGCGAGGAGCCCGGCCAGGCAGCACACGCCCGAGGCGGCGGCCCAGGTGCCGGGCCGCTGCGCGCAGGTGCCGGCCGCCGCGCGGGCCGCCGCCCGCCAGCCCCGGCCACCGGTGCGCCCGACGGCGACGGCGACCAGGCCGGCGTACCCGAGCAGGGCGGCGGCGACCGCGGCCGTGAGGGCCGTGGCGGGCCCGCCGCCGGGCACCCGGCCGCCGGCCAGGGCGAGCAGGTCGGCCGCGAGCGCGCCGGCCGCGGCGAGCACGACGGCGCTGACCGCCAGCCCGGCGGGGAGCGCCCGGCCGAACCGGGCGAGCGTGGTCCGGGCGGCCGGCCAGCTGCCGGTGACGCTGCGGTCGTGCAGCGCGGCGCTGGCCGTGGCGACCGCCGGGGCGAGGGTGAGCAGCGGCAGCGCCGCCAGGGCCACGGCGAAGCCGAGCAGCGCCAGGTCGCTCGCCTCGCGCGCGGTGTCCCGCCAGTCCCGGCGGGGCGGCTCGGCGCTCATCCCTTCAGTCCGCTGGTGTTGATGCCCTCGACCAGCATCCGCTGGAAGGCGAGGAAGAACAGGAACACCGGCAGCAGGGACAGCACCGACATGGCGAACATCGGGCCGACCGCGCTCTGGCTGGTGGAGTCGATGAACAGGGTCAGTGCCACCGGCACGGTGTAGTCGTCCAGGTTGGACAGAAAGACCAGCTGCCGGAAGAAGTCGTTCCAGGTCCAGATGAACGAGAAGATCGCGGTGGTGACCAGCGCGGGGCGGCTGAGCGGCAGGATGACGTGCCGGAAGACGCCGTACGGGGACGCGCCGTCGATCTTGGCGGCCTCGTCCAGCTCGCGCGGGATGCCCCGCATGAACTGCACCATGAGGAAGACGAAGAACGCCTCGGTGGCCAGGAAGTGCGGGATGAGCAGCGGCAGGTACGGCCAGTCGCCGCCGACCAGGCCGAGGCTGCGGAACAGGATGTACTGCGGCACGATGAGCACGTGCCCGGGCAGCAGCAGGGTGCCGATCATGACGGTGAACCAGACCTTGCGCAGCCGGAACCGCAGCCGCCCGAGGGCGTACGCGGCGAGCAGGCAGGACAGCGCGTTGCCGACCACGGTGAGCAGGCTGACCATGGCGCTGTTGAGGAAGAACCGGCCGAAGCCGACGTCGAAGTTGGTCCACCCGTCGGCGTAGTTGCCGGGGGTGAACCGCTCAGGCAGCAGCCCGACGTTGTTGACGATCTCCGCCTGGCTCTTCACCGAGGTGCCGACCATCCAGACCAGCGGGTAGAGCACCACCGCGACGATCACGACCAGCACCAGCAGGCGCACGGCCTGCCGGCTGCCGCCGGCACGGCGGCGGGCGGGAGCGAGTGCGGTCATCGGTCCTCCTCCCCGTCCGAGTAGTGCACCCAGAACCGGCCGGTGCTGAAGAAGACGGCCGTGATGAGCGCGATGGCGACCAGGAACACCCAGGCCATCGCGGAGGCGTAGCCCATCTCCAGGTCGGTGAAGCCGGAGATGTAGAGCTTGAGCGTGTACATCAGGGTGGAGTCGACGGGGCCGCCGGTGCCGTTGCTGAGCACGAACGCGGCGGTGAAGCCCTGGAAGCCGTGGATGGTCTCCAGCACCAGGTTGAAGAAGATCACCGGCGAGAGCATCGGCAGGGTGACCGCCCGGAACCGCCGCCAGGTGCCGGCGCCGTCGACGGCCGCCGCCTCGTACAGCTCGGTGGGGATCTGCTTGAGCCCGGCCAGGAAGATCACCATGGGCGCGCCGAACTGCCAGACGGCCAGCACCATGAGCGTTTCGAGGGCCCAGTCGGGGTCGCTGACCCAGGGCAGCCCCTCGATGCCGAACAGGGCGAGGAACGAGTTGAACGCGCCGTCCCGGTTGAACATGTTCACCCAGACGATGGCCAGCGCCACGCTGCCGCCGAGCAGCGACGGCAGGTAGAACAGGCCGCGGAACAGCCCGACGCCGCGCCACGTCCGGTTGAGCAGCAGCGCCACGCCGAGCGCCGCAGCCAGCTTGAGGGGCACGGCCACCAGCGCGAAGGTCAGCGTCACCCGCACCGCGTGCCAGTAGGACGGGTCGCCGGTGAACATCCGCTCGTAGTTGGCCAGCCCCACCCAGCGCACCTCGGACAGCGGGGTGAGGATGTCGTAGTCGGTGAAGCTCAGCCAGAGCGAGAGCAGCATGGGGATCGCCGTGATGCCCATCAGTCCGATGAGCCAGGGCGAGAGGAAGACGTATCCCGCCAGACCTTCGCCGAGCCGGGCCCGGCCGGCCCCGCGCCGCGTGCGGCGGGGGCCGGCCGGTCCGGTGCGTCCGGTCCGGTCGGGCGCCGTGGTGAGGGCCACGGGCCGGCTCCTTTCCGTCGGCTCGGTCAGCCGATCGCGGACTTGCAGGCGGCCAGGAACTGCTCGGCCGCCTGGGCGGGGGTGGCCCGGCCGTACTGGGCGTTCTCGGCGGCCTTGGTCAGCTCGGACTTCACCTTGCTGTGCCCCTTGATCGGCACCTGCGGCGACTCGCCGAACTTCTGCGCGAGGTCGGACTCGACCTGGATGGACTGCTTCATGGCCGGGTCGGTGGCGGTCTCGCTGACCTTGGCCCGCAGGTCGAGGTTGGACGGCAGGCCGCGGTCGGTGCCGAGCAGGGCGACCGCCTCCGGGTCGTTGTTCAGGAAGTTGATCACGTCGACGGCGACGTCCCGGTGCTTGCTGCCCTTGAACACCGACCAGTACATGGAGGCCCGGGCCCACTGGGCGCTCGGGTCACCCGGGTACGCCACGACGCCCAGCTCGTCCTTGGTGTTCTTCTTCAGGTCCGGCATCTGGTTGGCCCAGACCCAGGAGGTCGCCGCCTTGCCGGTGACCACCAGCTGCTTGGTGATGTCGGTGGCGTTGCCCTCGTGGATCACGTCGGGTGTGGGGGTGGCGCCCCGGTCGCGGGCGCCCTTCCACAGGTCGAACCACTTCGTCACGTCCTCGGCCGTGAAGCCGAGTTCCTTGCCGTCGTAAAGGTCCTTGCCCTGCTGGCGCAGCCAGACCCAGAACGCCTTGTAGTCGGCGCTCGGGTCCTGGGTGCCGGGCACCTTCGTCTTCTTCGCCACCTGTTCGGCCCAGGCGATGTGCTGCTCCCAGGTCATCCCGGTGGTCGGCTCGGGCAGGCCGTGCTTCTGCAACAGGGTCTTGTTGTAGACGAGGCCCTGGGTGTTCTCCCCGGCGGCCACGCCGGCGAGCTTGCCGTCGACCACGCCGTACTGCAGGAGGCTCTTGGGGAACTTCGACACGTCGAGCTTGCCGGAGTCCGTGTAGCTGGTCAGGTCCAGGGTGGTGCTGCGGCCGGCGTACTCGGCGAGGTAGTTGTCGTCGATCTGGAACAGGTCGGGCGGGTTGCCGCCGGCGGTCAGGGTGGCCAGCTTGTCGAAGTAGCCCTGGTTGGCCTGCCAGGTCTTCTCGAAGGTCACCTCGGGGTGCTTCTTCGTGTAGAGGGCCAGGGCGTCCTCGGTGAGCTTGGCACGGGCGTCGCCACCCCACCAGAAGACCGAGAGCTTGACCGGGCCGTCGTCGCCGGCCTCGTCGCCGCCGCAGGCCGCGGCGCCCAGGGCGAGCGGCGCGGCCAGCGCGACGGCGGCCAGGCCGCGCACGAATCGACGTCGGGTCAGGGGGGTACGGTGATTCCGCCCGGCGGGCACGCCGGCGGTGGGGGACGTTGCGGGGTGCATCTGCGCTCACTCCTCGGCTGTGGGAGGCGACGACGTCACCGGCGGCCGTCCACGGGTCGCCCGGGTCCGCACGGCGATGCGGGCCCGGGCCACCACGTCAGGCCCCGGTGCCGTCCCGGCCGGGCGGTGGGACGGGCCCGGTCGAGTCGCGGACGACCAGTTCGGTCTGGAGCATTACCTGTGCGGTGGTGCGACGGTCGCCGGCCGTTGCGCCCCGGCCCCGGGCGCCGCGGGGCGCGTCGGAGTCGTGTTGCAGCAGCATGTCGACGGCCGTCCGGCCGGCGGCCGCGGTCGGCGTGGCCACCGTCGTCAACTTGGGCCGGGTCAGCCGGCTCAGCGCGATGTCGTCGACGCCGACGACGCTGACGTCCTGCGGGACCCGGAGCCCGAGCGCGTCGAGCCCCTCGATGAGGCCGATCGCCATGAGGTCGTTGTAGGCGAGCACGGCGGTGACGCCGCTGCGGCGGACCTGGTCCGCCACGGCGCCGCCGCCGGTCTCGGTGGGGTGGTTGGGGCCCAGGACGGTCAGCTCCGCGCCGCCGGCCCGGGCGGCGGCGCCGGCGGCCCGGCGGATCTCCCGGTTGGTCCACGAGCCGCGCGGGCCGCCGAGCAGCGCGATCCGCCGGTGGCCCAGGCCGAGCAGGTGCTCGATCGCCAGCCGGGCCCCCTGGCCGACGTCCATCATCACGCAGGGCAGGCCGGCGACCTGGCGGTTTATCACCACCACCGGAACCTCCCGGCTGACCTGCTCGATGAGGCTGTTGCTCATCCGGGGGCTGCACAGCAGCACCCCGTCGACCTGCTTGGCCAGGGCGTGGACCAGCTCCTCCTCGGCGGCCTGGTCCTCGTTGGTGTCGGCCACGAACACGTGGTAGTCGCGGTGCCGCGCCTGCCCCTCGGCCGCCTTGATCAGCGGCGGGAAGAACGGGTTCGCGATGTCGGCGACGATCAGGCCGATGTTGTGCGTACGGCCGGTGATGAGGGCGCGGGCGGCCCGGTTCGGCCGGTAGCCGAGGTCCTCCGCGCAGGCCAGCACCCGGACCCGGGTCTCCGGGTTGACCAGGTGCGGGGCCGAGAACGTGCGGGACACGGTGGAGATGTGCACGCCCGAGGCCCGCGCGACGTCCCGGATGGTGGCTGGCACGGCGGGCTCCTCGTCCGATGTGGTGGCGGTCACGTGGGTGCCGCCAATTAATGCAAACGGTTGCTCCACTGTCAACGGGAGTTTGTTGCGGATCGATTGCGGTACCGCTCCCAGCACCCGTTCTTTGCCCTATAAAAGCGGATATAGGTAACCGGTTTGGCATCGACCGTTGACGCGGTCTTCGCCGGCGTGGTTTCTTCGGCTGCAAACCTTTGCAGCTCTCCGGGGAGGCCGACGCCATGTCACCACCCGCCCGGGAACGGGTCCGGCACGCCCTGGTCGGCGCCGGGGCCCGGGCCGAGATGTTCGTCCGCGCGCTCGCCCTCGACCACGCCGACACCGCCGAGCTGGTCGCCCTCGCCGACGTCAACCAGGCGCGGATGGACGCGCACAACCGCTGGCTGGCCGAGCTGGGCCACCCGCCGGTGCCCACGTACCGGGCCGCGGACTTCACCGCGATGCTGGCCAAGGAGCGGGTCGACGTGGTGCTGGTGACCACCGTGGACGTCACCCACGACGAGTACGTGACGGCCGCCCTGCGGGCCGGCTGCGACGTGGTCACCGAGAAGCCCATGACCGTCGACGCCCCCCGCTGCCGGCGGATCCTCGACGCGGTCGCCGAGACCGGGCGCCGGGTCACCGTCGCCTTCAACTACCGCTACAACCCCTTGCACGAGCAGGTCCGCCGGCTGCTCGCCGACGGGGCGGTCGGCGAGATCGGCTCGGTGCACTTCGAGTGGCTGCTCGACGTCCGCCACGGCGCGGACTACTTCCGCCGCTGGCACCGGGACAAGGCCACCTCGGGCGGCCTGCTCGTGCACAAGGCCAGCCACCACTTCGACCTGGTCAACTGGTGGCTGGACGCCCGCCCGGTCGAGGTGCACGCGGCCGGCCGGCTGTTCTTCTACGGCGAGTCCGGCCGCCGGCACGGCTACGCCCGCGACTACGACCGGGCGCACGGCTCCCCCGCCGCCGCCGACGACCCGTTCGCGCTGCGGCTGGCCGAGCACCCCCGGCTGCGCGAGCTGTACCTGGACGCCGAGGCCGAGGACGGCTACCAGCGCGACCGCAACGTCTTCGCCCCGGGCGTCACCATCGAGGACGACCTCGCCGTGCTGGCCCGCTACTCCACCGGCGCGACCATGACCTACCACCTGACCGCCTACGCCCCCTGGGAGGGCTACCGGGTGATGGTCAACGGCAGCCGGGGCCGTCTCGAACTCGACGTGACCGAGAGCGACCACGTCTCCCCCGCCGGGGCCGGCGCGCTCAAGGGCGCCGCCCTGCACGGCGACGAGGCGGCGGTCGAGCACGGCGCGGCCCGGCTCACCCTGCGGCCGTTCTGGGCGCCACCCGTGGACGTCCCCGTCGACGGCTGGATCCGGCGGGGCCACGGCGGCGCGGACGCCCGGATGACGCGGGTGCTGCTCGGCGGCGAGCCCGACCCCCTCGGCCGGGCGGCCACCGCGTACGACGGGGCGCTCGCCCTGCTCACCGGCCTGGCCGCGAACCGCTCCCTGGACACCGGCGCCCCCGTCCGCGTCGCCGACCTGCTCACCCTCCCCTGACCGAGGAGTCACGCCCCCGTGCCGACCGTCCCCCGCAGCGACCTGCTCCTGCCCGCCGAACCCGGCCAGCGCGCCCTCGCCCGCGAGCTGTACGCCCTGGCGGCCGAGCAGCCGATCATCTCCCCGCACGGACACGTCGACCCGGCCCTGCTGGCCGAGGACCGCCCGTTCCCCGACCCGGCCCGGCTGCTCATCGTGCCCGACCACTACCTCACCCGGATGCTGCTCAGCCAGGGGGTGCCCCCGGCCGACCTCGGCGTGCCCACCGTCGACGGCAGCCCGGTGGAGACCGACGGGCGGACCATCTGGCGCCGCTTCGCCGCGCACTGGCGCCTGTTCCGCGGCACCCCGTCCCGGCTCTGGCTGGAACAGACCTTCCACGACGTGTTCGGGGTGACCACCACGCTGTCCCCGGCCACCGCCGACACGGTCTACGACGAGCTGGCCGCGCGCCTCGCCGAACCGGGGTTCCGGCCCCGGGCGCTCTTCGAGCGCTTCGGCATCGAGGTGCTCGCCACCACCGAGTCGCCGCTGGACGACCTCGGCCAGCACGCCAAGCTCGCCGCCGACGGCTGGGGCGGGCCGGGCGGCCGGGTGGTCACCACGTTCCGCCCCGACGACGTGGTGGACATGGAGTTCGACAACTGGTCGGCCAACGTGGACCGGCTCGGCGAGGTCTCCGGCGAGGACACCGGCACGTACGCGGGCTACCTGGCCGCGCTGCGGCGGCGCCGGGCGGCGTTCGTCGCGGCGGGCGCGACCTCCTCCGACCACGGGCACCCCACGGCCCGTACCCTCGCCCTCGACGCCGCCGAGGCGGCGGCGCTCTACGACCGGGGCCGGCGCGGGCGGGCCGACGCCGCGGACGCCGAGGCGTTCCGGGCGCACATGCTGCTGGAGTTCGCCCGGATGTCGCTCGACGACGGCCTGGTCATGCAGCTGCACCCGGGCGCCGTGCGCAACCACAACCGCTGGCTGTACACCCGGCACGGCCGGGACGTCGGCGGCGACGTGCCGCAGGCCACCGAGTACGTGCACGGCCTGGCCCCGCTGCTGGACGCGTACGGCAACGACCCGCGGCTGCGGGTGGTGCTCTACACCCTGGACGAAGACACCTTCACCCGGGAACTGGCCCCGCTCGCCGGCGGGTACGCGGCCCTGCACCTCGGCGCGCCCTGGTGGTTCCTCGACTCGCCCGAGGTGCTGCGCCGGTTCCGGGAGGCGGTCACCGAGACCGCCGGCTTCTACAACACCGCCGGGTTCGTCGACGACACCCGCGCGTTCTGCTCCATCCCGGTCCGCCACGACGTGGCCCGCCGCGTGGACGCCGGCTACCTGGCCCGCCTCGTGGCCGAGCACCGGCTGCCCATGGACGAGGCCGCCGAGACCATCGTCGACCTGGCGTACCGGCTGCCCAAGCGGGTCTTCAAGTTCGGGGAGGGTTCATGACCAGGATCACCGACGTCCACGTGCACGACGTCCGGTTCCCCACGGCCGCCAGCGGCGACGGCTCGGACGCCGTCAACCGGGGCGACTACTCGGCCACCTACGTCGAGCTGGCCACCGACGGGGGCCCCACCGGCGCCGGGTTCACCTTCACCAACGGCCGGGGCAACGAGATCACCTGCGCGGCCGTGCGCGCCCTGGCCCACCACGTGCGCGGCCGCAGCATCACGGAGATCGCCGCCGAGCCGGTGGCCTTCTGGCGCTCGCTCACCGCCGACGTGCAGCTGCGCTGGCTCGGCCCGGAGAAGGGCGTCATCCACATGGCGGCCGGCGCGCTTGTCAACGCCGTCTGGGACCTGCGCGCCAAGCTCGCCGGCAAGCCGATGTGGCAGTTCCTCGCCGAACTGCCCACCGACGACCTCGTGGCCAGCGTCGACTTCCACCACATCACCGACGCGCTCACCCCCGACGAGGCGGCCGCCCTCCTCGACAAGGGCCGCGACGGGCTCGCCGACCGGCTCGCGACGCTGGAGCGGGACGGCTTCCCCTCGTACACCACCTCGGTCGGCTGGCTCGGCTACCCGGACGACAAGGTGCGGGCGCTGACCCGCGCCGCGTACGCCGACGGCTGGCGGGCCGTGAAGATGAAGGTCGGCGGCCCGCTCGACGACGACCTGCGCCGGGCCCGGATCATCCGCGCCGAGATCGGGCCGGAGGCGCTGCTCATGATGGACGCCAACCAGGTCTGGGACGTCGACGAGGCGATCACCGCGATGACCGCGCTGGCGGAGGTCGACCCGTACTGGATCGAGGAGCCGACGCACGCCGACGACGTGCTCGGCCACGCCCGGATCGCCCGCGCGGTCACCGAGCTGACCGGCGGCCGGTGCCGGGTGGCCACCGGCGAGGTGGCCGCCAACCGGGTGATCTTCAAGCAGCTGCTCCAGGCCGAGGCCATCGGCGTCATGCAGGTCGACGCCTGCCGGGTCGGCGGGGTCGACGAGGTCCTGGCCGAGCTGCTCATGGCGGCGAAGTTCGGCGTGCCGGTCTGCCCGCACGCCGGCGGCGTCGGCCTCTGCGAGTACGTCCAGCATCTGGCGATCTTCGACCATCTCCGGGTCGGCGCCAGCCTCGACGGCCGGATGGTCGAGTACGTCGACCACCTCCACGAGCACTTCGTCGACCCGGTGCGCACCCGCGGCGGCCGCTACCTGCTGCCCACCGCCCCGGGCTACAGCAGCACCATGAGACCGGAGTCGATCGCCGAGTTCCGCTTCCCGGACGGGCCGGTGTGGCGGTGAGCGCCGGCGCCGACCGGCTCGGCCTGGCCACCCTGCGCCGGCTGCCCGTCGAGTCCCGGCCGCTGCTGCGCCCCGGCACCGTGCCGGCCGGCATCGTCCACCTCGGACTCGGCGCCTTCCACCGCGCCCACCAGGCCGTCCACACCGAGGCGGCGGTCGGCGCGGCCGGCGGGGACTGGGGCATCGTCGGGGTCGCCCCGCGCAGCACCGCCGTGGTCGACGCGCTCGCCGTGCAGGACTACCTGTTCAGCGTCACCACCCTGGCCGCCGAGGGCGCGGCCACCCGGGTGGTCGGCGCCCTGGCCGGGGTACGCCACGCGGCCGGCGACCCGGCCGCCGTGGTGCGCCTGCTCGCCGACCCCGCGATCCGGGTGGTGACGCTGACCGTGACCGAGAAGGCGCACCAGCTCGACCCGGTCACCGGCACGCTGCGCGCCGATTCCGACCTGGTCGCCGACCTCACCACCGACCGGCCGCCGCGGACCGTGCCGGGGCTGCTGGTGCGCGGGCTGCTCGCCCGCGCCGCCGCCGACGCCGGCCCGGTCGCGCTGGTCAGCTGCGACAACCTGCCGGCCAACGGCCGCCGGCTGCGTGGCCTGGTGACCCAGGCGCTCGCGCTGGCCCGGGTGCCCGACGGGCCGGCCGGCTGGATCGAGCGGCAGGTCCGCTTCCCCGGCACCATGGTCGACCGGATCGTGCCGGCCCCCACCCGGGACACGGTGGACACCGCCCGGCGGGCACTCGGCGTGACCGACCTGGCGGCGGTGGCGGCCGAGCCGTACTCCCAGTGGGTGATCGAGGACGACTTCCCCGCCGGGCGGCCGGCCTGGGAGCGGGCCGGGGCGGTGCTCACCGCCGACGCCGGCCCGTGGGAGCGGCTGAAGCTGCGCACCCTCAACGGGGTGCACTCGGCCACGGCCTACCTGGGCGCCCTGGCCGGCGTGGAGACCGTCGCCGAGACCCTGGCGCTCCCGGGGCTGGACGCCGTGCTGCGCCGGCTGGTGGCCGAGGACGTGGCGGCCAGCTTCACCCCACCGCCCGGCGTGTCCGTGCCCGCGTACGGGGAGGAGGTGCTGGGCCGGTTCGGCAACCCGGCGATCCGGCACCGCACCCTCCAGATCGCCATGGACGGCTCGCAGAAGCTGCCGCAGCGGGTGCTGCACACCATCGCCGACCTGCGCGCCGCCGGCCGCCCGGCCCGCTGGGCCGCCCTGGTGGTCGCGGCCTGGCTGCGCTTCCTGCTCGGCCACGCCGACGACGGCCGTCCGCTGCCGCTGGACGACCCGCTCGCCGACCGGATCCGCGCCGCCCTCGCCGCCGCCCCGGGCACCCCGGCCGGGGTGGTCGACGCGCTCTTCGCCCTGCGCGAGGTCTTCCCCGCCGACCTGGCCGCCGACGACGAGGTCCGGGCCGACGTGACCGGCTGGCTGACCGACCTGGAGCGGCACGGCGTCCGGGCCACCCTGGCCGGTGCGGGGTGACCGGCCCGGGCGCCGCGCGGCGCGGTGACGCCGGAGCGGGTCGGGCGGACCCGCCAACGGTCGCGCTGGTCGGCGCGAACGGGCACGGGCGCTGGCACCGGCGGGCCATCGCCCCGCTGCACGCCGCCGGCCGGGTACGCCTCGCCGGCCTGGTCGATCTGCACCCGCTGGAGGACGAGCCGGCCGCCCCGGTCCCGCCCGGGGCGCGGACCTTCACCGACCACCGGGCCATGCTCGCCGCCGTACGCCCCGACGTGGTGGTGGTCTGCACCCCGCCGCACACCCACCTGCCGATCGCGCTCGACGCCCTCGCCGCCGGGGCCGACCTGCTGCTGGAGAAGCCGCCGGTGCTCGACCCGGCCGAACACCGGCGGCTCTCCAGGGCGGCGGAGGACGCCGGCCGGGCCGTGCAGGTCGGCTTCCAGGCGCTCGGCTCGGCGGCCCTGGCCGAACTGACCGCCGCCCTCGCGGCCGGCCGGCTCGGCACGGTCACCGCCGTCGCCACCGTGGCGGCGTGGCGGCGGCCCGACGCCTACTACGCCCGCTCCCCCTGGGCCGGCCGGCGGAGCGTCGACGGCCGGCCCGCGCTCGACGGGGCCCTGGCCAACCCCCTGGCGCACGCGGTGATGCAGTGCCTCGCCGTCGCCGAGGCGGTGGCCGGTGGCCCGGTCCGGCCGGCCCGGATCGAGGTGGAGCGCTACCGGGTGCGGCCCATCGAGGTGGACGACACCGCCGTGCTGCGGGTGACGCCGCGGACCGGGCCGCCGGTGCTGGCCGCGGTCACCCTGGCCGGCGAGGAGTTCATCGCCGGCGAGGTGCACGTCCGCGGCGACCGGGGCCGGGCCGTCCTGGAGTATCCGACCGACCGGCTGCGGCTGCCCGGCGACCCGGCGCCGCGTGAGGTGCCCGGCCGGCGCGGGCTGCTGGAGAACCTGCTCGACCACCGGGCCGCCGGCGCCCCGCTGATCGCGCCGCTGGCGCGTACCGCGCCGTTCACGGCGATCGTGGCGGCCCTGCGGGACGCGCCCGAGCCGGCCCTGCTGGGCGGCGCGCTGGTGCGCACCGAGGGCGACGGGCCGGAGCGGGTGCGGATCATCCGGGGCGTCGACGCGGTGCTGCGGCGGGCCACCGAGACCGGGGCGCTGCCGTCGGAGTCGGGGGTGCCGTGGGCCGTGCCGCCGTACCGGATCGAGCTGCCCGACGGGGAGGCGCCGCAACGGTAGTGCAAACCCCGGCCCGGACGATCCGGACAGATGACCGCCCATCCCGTCGTATCGGGTCGGGGCAATACCGCACACAATCCCCCATTGCAACAAACCTGCACACAATACACATTGACTCATATAAAACAATGACTTTACCGTCACAGATATCGGCCACCAGAAGCTGACAGGACGGTACGAGTCATGCGTAGAACAACAGCGGGCGCCGCGCTCCTCGCCGCCGCGCTCGTGGTCACCGGCGCCGCCCCCGCGCCGGCCGCCCCGACCGACCCGGCCCTGTCCCGGCCCGCCCGGGAACTCGGCCGCCAGGCGCTCCCCGCGAACGACGGCTGGGCCGCCGAGGGCGCCGGCACCACCGGGGGCGCGGCCGCCGCTCCCGACCGGATCCGGCTGGTGCGCACCCGGGCCGAACTGGTCGACGCGCTCGGCGGCGACAACGCCACCAACGCCGCGGACGCCACCCCCAAGATCGTGTACGTGGCGGGCGCCGTCGACGGCTTCGAGGGCCCCGACGGCGCCCTCCTCGACTGCGCCGACCTGGCCGACCCGGAATACACGCTCGACGGCTACCTGGCCGCGTACGACCCGGCGGTGTGGGGGCGGGTCAACCCGAGCGGGCCCCTGGAGGCGGCCCGGGTGCGCTCGGTGGCCAACCAGACCCGGCAGACCCAGGTCAACGTCGGGTCCAACACCACAATCATCGGCCTGCGCGGCGCCCGGCTCACCGGGCTGACCCTGATGATCGACAGGGTCAGCAACGTCATCGTCCGCAACCTCACCCTCGCCGACGCCCGGGACTGCTTCCCGGCGTGGTCTCCCACCGACGGCGACGCCGGCAACTGGAACTCCCAGTACGACCAGATCTCCGTCCGGCGCAGCGAACACGTCTGGGTCGACCACAACACGTTCACCGACGGCGACAACCCGGACAGCGGCCAGCCCACCTACTTCGGTCGGCCGTACCAGGTGCACGACGGGTCGCTGGACGTCACGCACACGGCCAGCCTGGTCACCGCCTCGTGGAACCGGTTCGCCGGGCGGGACAAGCTCATGCTGATCGGCTCGTCCAACACCGTCGGCCCGGACGTCGGCCGCCTCAAGGTGACCGTGCACCACAACCTCTTCGACGGCGACCTCCAGCGGCTGCCCCGGGTCCGGTTCGGCCAGGTCGACGTCTACGACAACCACTACCGGCTCGGCGGCCCCGGCTTCGAGTACGCCCTCGGCGTCGGCGTGCAGTCCGCCCTGTACGCGGAGAACAACTTCTTCACGCTGGCCGACGACGTCGACCCGGCCGACCTGATCCACGACTGGGGCGGCACCGCGCTGACCGAGCGGGGCAGCTGGCTCCGCCAGGCCGGCGGCCCCGCGCACCCGGTCGACCTGCTCGGGGCGTACAACGCGGCCCACGACCCGGACCTCGGCGGCGACGCCGGCTGGACGCCCACCCTGCGCGCCGGCCCCCTGCTGCCCACGCCGCTCGTGCCGCTCGCGGTCGGCGCGTTCGCGGGCGCCGGCCGGCTGCCCCTCTGATCCCCGGCCCGCGTGCGTCCCCCCGCGCGGCGCCCGGCCGTCCCACCCCCACCCACCCTGGAGGAAGCACCGTGCGACTCCGACACCACCACCGAGGAGCGCTGGCCGCGGCCGGCGCCGGCCTCACCGCCCTGCTGCTCGCCGTCGGCATGACCGGCAACGCCGCGGCGGCCACCCTGTTCGGCGACACCTTCGACGACGGCAACGCCGACGGCTGGTCCAAGTCCGGCGGCGACTGGTCGGTCGTCACCGACGGCTCACCCGCGTACCGGCAGGGCAACAACGCCAGCGAGCTGGCCCGCGCCTTCGCCGGCCAGACCGGCTGGACCGACTACCAGGTGCAGGCCCGGGTCAAGCCGCTGTCGTTCAACGGCGCCAACCGGCTGGTCGGCCTGGCGTCCCGCTCCACCAGCTCCACGAAGATGTACCGGCTGGCGCTGACCAACGCCAACCGGGCCGAGCTCCAGATGGTCAACGGCAGCCAGATCTCCGTGCTCGGGTCCGCCGCGCTGACCGTCGCCACCGGCACCTGGTACACCTTGCGGATCGAGGCCAGCGGCAGCACCATCAGGGGCTTCGTCAACGGCACCCAGATCGCCGCCGGCACCGACCCCGCGTACGCGGCCGGCCGGATCGTGCTGGTCACCGCGTACGCCAGCGCGGTCTTCGACGACGTCGCGGTCGACGGCGCCGGCGGCACCCCGACCACGCCGCCGACCTCCTCCTCCCCCACGACCTCGCCGACCACGCCGCCGCCCACCAACCCGCCACCCACCACGGGGCTGGTCGGCTGGGCCACCCAGAACGGGGGCACCACCGGCGGGGCCGGCGGCGGCACGGTGACCGTGAGCGACCCGGCGGCACTGGCCGACGCGGTCGAGGGCGACGTGGCGACCACGGTCCGGGTGAACGGGAACTTCAGCTGCTCGACCGAGATCCGGGTCGGCTCGAACAAGACGGTCATCGGGGTCGGCGCCGGCTCCGGGCTGACCGGCTGCGGCCTCAACCTGCGCGACGCCCGCAACATCGTCGTCCGCAACCTCAAGATCGCCAAGGTACGTGCCGGCGTCGGCAACGGCGACGCCATCCACCTGGACAACTCCACGAACGTCTGGATCGACCACAACGACCTGTCCAGCGACACCACGAGCGGCACCGACTACTACGACGGGCTGCTCGACGTCACCCACGGGTCGAACTTCGTCACCGTCTCCTGGAACCGGCTGCACGACCACGTGAAGTGCTCGCTGGTCGGGCACAGCGACAGCAACTCGGGCGAGGACACCGGCAAGCTGAAGGTGACCTACCACCACAACGTGTTCAGCAACTGCTTCCAGCGGAACCCGCGGGTGCGCTTCGGCAACCCGGTGCACGTGTTCAACAACTACTACGTGAACACCGCCAACCCGTCGTACAGCTACGGCATCGCCACCACCTGCGGCGCCGGGGTGCTGGTCGAAGGGAACTCCTTCGAGAACATGACCGACCCGACGCACGTCGGCGAGGGCTCCTCGCCGCCCGGCAACCTGGTCGAGCGGAACAACCTCTACGTCAACTCGGGCGCACCGCAGACCGCCGGCAGCGTGGCGTCGATCCCGTACGCGTACACCCTCGACGCCGCCAGCACGGTGAAGGCCACGGTGACCGCCGGGGCCGGCACCGGGAAGATCAGCGGCTGACCCCGGCGCCCTCGCCGGGCCGGCGCTCCCCCTCGGGGCAGCGCCGGCCCGGCCGGTAATCCCGTTGCCGCTCGCGGGCGGTCCTGCGACCATCGAAGCCATGATCAAAAGAGAGGGCGTGACCACCTCGGCGCGATGAGCGCGCCGCACCGGCAGCGGGACCAGCACCGCTCCGGACTGTGCAACGGCCCGGCGAACCACCACCGCCGGCACCGGACGGCAGGGCTCCGCGACTGGCTCTGGACCGTCTTCCCCATGTGACCCACGACCACGCTCCCGCCGGCTCGGACCACCGGCGCGGTCAGCGGGGTCCGGCGGCGTGCGCCCGTTCGCGGCGGGCGGCCCGCCGGGCCCGGACCACCCGCACGACCACCACGAGCACCACGAGGGCGAGCAGCGCCTCGCCGCCCCAGCCGAGCCGCCGCTCCAGCAGCCGGAACGACGCCCCGGCCAGGTAGCCGAGCAGCGCCACGGTCACCGCCCACAGCGCGCCCCCGGCCAGGTTCGCCAGGGTGAACGCGCGGCGCGGGAGACCGCTCATCCCGGCCAGCCCGGGCACCAGCGCGCGCAGCGCGGCCGCCCACCGGCCGAACACCACTGCGGCGGCGCCCCGGCGGCGGACCAGGTCCAGCGCCCGCGACACCTCCCCGGAGCGGACGAACCGGCGGGGCGTGCGGGCCAGCAGCCGCCGGCCGTACCGGCGGCCCACCAGATAGCCGACCTGGTCGCCGAGGGCCGCCCCGAGGACCGCCGCGAGGATCACCGCCCAGAGCGGGAGCCGCCCCTCGTGCGCCAGCACGCCGCCCACCAGCACCGCGATCTCGCCCGGCACGAGCAGCCCGAGAAAGGTGGACGCCTCCAGGGCCGGCAGCAGGAACACCAGGGCCAGCACCAGCGCGGGCGGCAGCGCCACCAGCAGATCCAGCACCCGGTCCACCCGCCGATTGTGACCCGCGACCCGGCGGCGCCGCGCCCGCCCGGCGGGATCGGACATCCGGTGGAAACCAACCGCCGGGTCGAGGAATAAGGCCGGCCCCGACCGGGGACAATGACCGACAGGACGGGACGGTGACGGCAAGCGCCCAGGCCCGGGACGTGCGCGGGACGGGGGACCGGACGTGGAGGGTGGGACGGCCGCCGGGCTGGTGCCGGGCGACGACCCGGCCGGGACGGCCCCGGTCTTCACCGTCGACCTGCCCGCCGACCCCGCGCGGCTGGCGCCCACCCGGGAGCGGCTGCGGGGCTGGCTGCGCGCGCACGGGGTGAGCGAGTGGGACGTCGAGACCGTGCTGATCGCCACCGGTGAGGCGTGCGCCAACGCCATCGAGCACGGCTACCGGTTCGCCCCCGAGGGGATCACCGCGCTCCGCGCCGAGCTGCGCGACGACCACCTGGTGATCGAGGTGCGCGACCGCGGGGGCTGGCGGGCGGACGCCGACGGCGACCCCGGCGACCGGGGCCGGGGACGGATGATCATGAAGCGGGTGATGGACGAGGTGAGCATCGTCGGCACCGCGGAGGGCACCACGGTCCGCCTGGTCAAGCGACTGACCGGGAGCTGACCCGGGCCGGCCGTTCCTGGCGAAGATCAGCTATAAGGGACGCATGGAGTTCCCGGCGTACCTGGCGACCATGCCGATGCACGCGATCACCGAGATCCACGGCGAGCCGGGCCTGCTGGCCCGCTTCCGGCTGGAGGTCGAGGCGTTCGACGAACCCGCCCGGGAGCGGCTCACCGCCGCCCTCGACCTCGCCGCCGAACTGCACCGGGACGACCGGCGGGTGCGCGAGCCGTACCTGAACCACCTGCTCCGGGTGGCGATCCGGATGATGCACCACTACCAGGTGCGGGACGTGGACGTGATCGTGGCCGGCCTGCTGCACGACGCCGTGGAGGACCACCCCGCCGAACTGGCCGGCCCGGCCGTCCCGGGCGACCCGACGCCCGCGGCGCTGGCCGCGCTGGCCGCGCGGTTCGGTCCGCGGGTCGCCCGGCTGGTCGGCGCGGTCACCAACCCGGCGTACGACCCGGGGCGCGACCGGAACGTCCAGTACCGGGAACACGTGGCGGCCAGCCTGGACCGGGAGCCCTGGGCGCGGGTGATCAAGGTGTCGGACTTCACCGACAACGGGGTGGGCGTGATCCACACGGTCGGGCCGAAGGTGGCCCGCTCGGCGGCCAAGTACCGGCCGCTGGTGCCCGTCTTCCGTGACCTCATCGCCCGGCCGGACACGCCGCTGTCGGCGCCGGTGAAGCGGCACATCTTCGCCCAGCTCGACCTGGCCGAGGAGCGGTTCAGCGCGATCCTCGACCGGCCGAACTGACCGGCGGGTTGGTTCAGCCGGCGTCCGGGGGCGGGGCGGCGACGCGCTGCGGCCCGGTCGGCCGGCGTCCGCGGGTGGGCGCCGACGCGGCGGACCGGTCAGCCGGCGTCCGCGGGTGGGCGCCGACGCGGCGGACCGGTCAGCCGGCGTCCGCGGGTGGGCGCCGACGCGGCGGACCGGTCAGCCGGCGTCCGCGGGTGGGCGCCGACGCGGCGGCCCCGTCAGTCGGCGTCGGGGGGTGGGGCGCCGACCCGGCCGCCCAGGGCGGCGGTGATCCGGGCCCGCAGCGCGGGCAGCCGGTCGGGGTGGTCGCGCAGCACCACGCGCAGCGACCGGTGGCCGCCGGCGGCGACCCCGCCGAGCACGTCGAGCAGGGTGCCGAGCTGGGCGGGCGGCTCGTCGGCGAGCAGGTCCGCCGCGTCCCGGACGACGAGGGTCAGCGGGCCGGCGTCGAGCCGGTCGGCCAGCACGTCGGCGAGGGCGTCCCAGTTGCGCCCGAACCAGGCGGGCAGGGGCAGGGCCTCGGTCAGCGCCTCGTACAGGCCGGCCCGGGTCCGGGCGCCCGCCCCGGCCACCGGCACCCCGGCCGGCTCGGGCTCCGGCCCGGCGGCGAGGACGAGCCAGGCCGGCGGGTGCGGGGACGCTGCGCCCATCGGTCGATCCTTTCCGGTCGGCGCGGGTCGGGCCCGCCGGCCCGACCCGCTCCGAACGCCTGTCAGAGCCGGTAGAAGTTGGCGTAGTGGTCGGGCGAGAACCAGGTGGCCCCGGTGCTCTTGTTGACCACGATCCGGTACGCGTCCCGGGCCGCGCCGCAGGCGCGCGGGTAGACGTCGTACTCGTAGTAGGTGGCGTTGGTGGGGAGCTGCCCCTCGTAGTTGTAGAACCGACCGCCGGCGAAGTTGCACAGGCCGCCGCTCCAGGAGTACCAGCCGCGGCTGGTCGGGAAGCTCTTGGCGGACCAGCCCGAGCGCGCGGTGCGGGCGTCGGCGCAGCGGGTCATCGTGCACGAGCTGTAGACGGCGGCCTGTGCCGGCTCGGCGAGCCGGGTGGAGACCGCCGGCGGGCCGACGAGCGCGGCGGCGACCATGGCGGTGAGCAGGGCGCACGCGCCGAGGGCCCGGCGTACGCGGGCGCCGGTGGAGCGGAGCGGGGTCGCAAGCGTGGTCAAGGGATCCTCCCCGAACTGGGCGACGGCATCGACCGGTGTCGTTGTCCGGTCGCGCCCAGTCTGGCGGTGATCCTGCCCGGCGTACAGACCCGCGCGGCGACCGCGCCCGGAACGCCGGGTGAACGCTCGATGATCGACCGTGGCCGGGCGGCCCCGTCGGACCGCCCGGCCGGGCCGGTCAGCAGCCGATCCGGGTGGCGCCCAGCGCCACGTCGTCGAACCAGAGCGTGTCGGCCGCGCCGCCGTAGCTCTCCCAGCCGATCTTGAGGTCGGTGAGCTGGGGACGCCAGGTGCGGCCGTACCACTGCTTGGGCGCGGCCCTCATGGCCTCCACGAGCCGCTGGGGCGTGGTGAGCCGGTCGTTGACCGCCCGGATCACCGGCGCTCGCCGCTCGCCGGACGGCAGCAGCGGCCAGGAGTCGACGAGGGCCTGTTCGAGTCGGGTCACGGTGAGGCCCCGCCGGACCACGACGTGCGGCGGATCGAGGAGGAGGCCCTGACGCCGGTGCACGGCCACCCCGGGCCGGCTGCGGATGCCCGCGCCGGCCGGGGCGCTCAGGTGCAACAGGTCCCCGGCCCGCGGCCGGCGCAGCCCCCATGTCGCGAGCGCGCTGAGGTGGCTGAGCGCGCCCCGCCCGTCGGCCCATGCCTGGGCCGCCCGGATGCCCACGGCGGGGTCGAGTCGGCCGATGGCCGGCTGTTCCGGTCGATCATTCAGCAGGTGCGCCGCCACGAACACCTCGGGCAGCACCCGCACCAGGTCACCACTGCCGCACGCCCGCCGCAGCGTCCACTCCGGCACGACCTGCTCGGCCACCGCACGGGTCACCAGTCCCCCGCCCCGCTCCACGAGTTCCCGAAGCGCCGCATTCACACCCCAAGGCTGCCGCCCCCACGGCGCCTCCCCCCACCAACGCACCACCCCCCCTGTGCACAGCCACCACACTGTGGACAACACCCACAAACCCCTCGCAATCCGCTAGGGCAGCCGATCGCTGGCGGCTGGGGTGTCGTGGCGTCGGCGTGTCCGGTCATCGGTCCGTCAGTGATCGAGACGTCCACCAGCGGCGCGCGGCGCCCCGGTCCCGCGCGGCTGCCGGGGGCCGCCGCGTCGGCTTGTTAGCGTGGGACGGCGGAGGGCCGACTCGGCGTCTCCGCACACCCCTCGAACGGCCGCACCGACCCCGTACCGGCGCGGCCGTACGACGCGCGGCTGCTCCAGCGGAGAGGGGTGCGATGACCGGGACGCCCGGCGAGGACGGCGGCGAGACGGACGGCGGCGGCCCGGGCGCCGACCGCGGCCAGGGCGTCGAGGGCGGCCGGGTCGGGGTACCGGCGCCGGACCGGCAGGAGCGGCGGGAGCGGTGGCTCGTCCACGCGCGGCAACTCTGGGCGGTCACGCGGCGCGGGGCGGAGCGGCTGTGGGTGGCGGCCCGGCCCCTGCTGGACCAGTTGCGGTGGCAGGAGGCGGAACCGTCGGCCGTGACGCTCGTCGACCGGCGGGCGGCACCGACCGTGCTGGTGCCGGCGCAGGGGCAGGTCTACCACTTCGTCGTCCGGGCCACCTTCACCTGGACCTCGCACAACGCGCGGCCGGAACTGTTCGGCTGGTACGTCGACCAGTTCCAGCCGCAGGCGCTCCAGCGGTTCCGGCGCATCGCCGTCCGGTGCGCCGCGGACATCCCGCCGGACCGCCCCCGCGCCTTCATGGTCGCGCTGGAGGGTGCGATGACCGGGGACGACGCCCTCCCTTGGGCCTACGAGCGCGGCGAGGTGGCGTTCACCTGCGAGCCGGACGTGTCCGTGTACCTGGACGAGCCGGTCCGCAGGCTGCTCCAGCCCTACTGGGACCAGCGCATCGCCCTGGAGTGGCAGCGCGACCTCGACCGCCGGCGCGCCGAGTACGCCGAGGAACAGCGCGGGCGCCGCCCCGCGGACGCGGGCACCGCGCCAACGGCCGGCATGCCCGAGAACGGTGCCGCGCCGACAGCCGGCATGCCGGAGAACGGTGCCGCGCCGACAGCCGGCATGCCGGAGAACGGTGCCGCGCCGGCGGCCGGCACGCCGGAGGACGGCGCTGCCCCGACGGCCGGCAAGCCGGAGGCGCTCCGGACGGATCACCCGCCGCAGCAGCGGAAGCGCCAGCCGGGCGGCCGGCGGAGTCCCCGGCCGGATGCCCCGGTGGAGCAGTTCACCCCACTCGAACCCTTCCCGCCGCCCGCCCCGCCTCCGGTGCGTCCCCCCGGACCACGACCCGCACCGCCGCAGTCCGGCGAGACCCCGTCGGGCGACCCGGACAACTCCGGGCCGCCCAACACATGAGCCGGCGAATCAGCAGTTGTTGGTGCTGGTCTGGTTGCGCTTGAGGTAGTCGGACCAGGTGACGCCCTGGACGACCGAGACGACGACGCTGCCGTCGTGGATCTGCTCGTAGTGCAGGTGCGGGCTGAGGTCGTAGATCGCCGAGGAGGCGCCGACCTTGCCGATGACGGTGCCCTGGTTCACGGTGTCGCCCGCGGCGACCAGGCGCTCGCTGAGGTGGGCGTACCGGGTGCGCCAGCCGTCGCCGTGCCCGATGACGATGGTGTGCCCGTAGCCGGTGGTGGTCGAGTAGTACGACTCCAGCACGGTGCCGCCGGCGCTGGCGACCACGCGGCGGCCGAAGTCGTCGGCGTTGCCGTTCGCGTCGTAGTGGTTCCAGTCGATGGAGTGGGCCGGGCTGTGCCCGTTCCAGTTGTTGCCCTGCCAGGTCTGGCCGCACAGGAACGGCATCCGGAAGCCCGGCCGGGCGGCCTGTGCGGGCTGCACCCCGGTCAGTGCCCCGACGATGACGGCCACCGTGAGCAGTGCGAGCACGCGCCACCGGGCGGCGGTGAACGGTACGGACATCGGTTCCCCCTTCGAGCGACAGGCATCGATGCTATGCCACGGGGGGCGGGTCGGACGCGTCCGCGTACGGCAGAATCGGCGGGCGATGGAGGCGGCGAGGATCCTCACCGCGCTCGCCGAGCTGGCCCCGGCCGGCGCCGAGCGGTCCTTCGACGTGTCCGGCGCCGGCCGTCCGCTGATCTGGCTGCCCGAGCCCGACCGGGGGCCGCGCGGCACCCGGCTGGACCGGCTGGCGGCCCTGGACGCGCTGCACCGCGACGAGCGGATCCTGCGCCGGGGCCTGGCCTTCGTCGTCGGCGGGGCCGACCTCGACGGGGCCCGCCGGCGGGTCCGGGTGCCGTTGCTGGCCCAGCCGGTGCGCCTGGACCGCACCCGCCGCGGCTACCGGATCGTGCCGGCCGGGGACCTGGAGCTGACGTCGCTGATCGAGGACCGGGATCTCGCCGCCCGGCTGGAGGCCGCCCCGGGCCTCGCCGGACCGGGCTGGCTCGGCGCGCCCGGCACCACGGCGTGGATCACCGCCGCCGCCGAGGCCGCCGGCCTGAAGCTGGAGGCGGTGCTGGCGCGGCCACCGCGCAGCATCGACGAGGGCACGCTCACCGGGGTCGCCGCCGCCGCGCTCTTCACCACCCGCGACGTGCTCGCCGGCCGACTGCGCGACACCCTGCTCGGCTGGGCGGCCCGCCCCGGGCTGGCGGACACGGCGCTGAGCCGGCTCTACGGCGACAGGACCGGAAGCGTCGAAACGCCGGCCGTGTTGCCGGCGCCGACCAGGTCGCTGGACTCGACCGGCCAGCGCGGCCCGGCCGACGACGCCGAGGTGCTGTCGCCCCTGCCGTTGAACAACGCCCAGCGCGACGTGGTGCGGCGGACCAGGACCGAGCCGGTCGTGGTCGTCTCGGGCGCGCCCGGCAACGGCAAGAGCCACGCCCTGGTGGCCGCCGCGCTGGACACCGTGGACCGGGGCGGGTCCGTGCTGGTGGCCACCCAGTCGGTGCACGCCGCGGACGTGCTGGGCGAGCTGCTGCGCCGGCACCCGGGGCCCACGCCGGTGCTGTTCGGCGACGCGGAGCGCCGCGAGACGATCGCCGCCGACCTGGCCGGCGGCGCGGCGGCGGGGGCGGACGACGCCACGCTGCGGGCCGACGAGGCCGCCGTGGCGTCCGCCCGGGACCGGGTGGCGGCCGTGTCGGCCGGCGTCGCCGCCGCCCTCGACGAGGAACGCCTTGCCGCCACGCTGCCCGGTTGGCAGCCGCTGCTGCCCGCCCTGGGCCGGGACGCCCCGAGCCTGTTCGACCCGGACACCGACCTGGCCGCGGTCCGGTCCGCCCTGGCCGGCGCCACCGCGGCCGGCGACGGCTGGTGGCGGCGCTGGCGGCGGGCCCGCGCCGGACAGCGGCTGCGGCGGCTCGTGGGCGGCGACGTGCCGGTGGAGCGGGTGCGGGCCGCCGTGGAGGCGGCGAGCGCGGTACGGGCGGCGGCGCGGCTGGCCGCCACCGGTGGCACCGACCTGGCGGCCGCGTGGCGCGGCCTCGCGGAGGCGGACGCCGCGCTGGCCGACGCCGTCGGCACGGCGATGCGCCACCGGGCGGCCAGCGCCCGGCGGTGGACCGGTACGGCACGGCGCGCGACCAGCGGGCTCGGCGCGGCGCTGCGGGCCGGCCGGAACCGCCGTCGCGAGCTGCTCGCCGGGCTGGACGCGGAGGCGCTGGTACGGGCGCTGCCGCTGTGGGTGGGCACGGTCACCGACGTCGAGGACCTGCTGCCACCGGTCGCCGGGATGTTCGACCTGGTGGTGCTCGACGAGGCCGCACACATCGACCAGCTGCGGGCCGCGCCGGCGCTGGCCCGGGCGCGGCGCGCGCTGGTGGCCGGCGATCCGCGCCAGCTCCGGTTCGTGTCGTTCGTGGCCGACGTGGACGTGGCCGCCACCCTGCGCCGGCACGGTCTGGACCGGTTCGGCGACCGGCTCGACGTACGCCGGTCGAGCGCCTTCGACGTGGCGGCCGGCGCCGCCCCGGTCACCTGGCTGGGCGAGCACCACCGGTCCGTCCCGCACCTGATCCAGTTCTCCGCGCGCCGGTTCTACGGTGACCGGCTGGAGCTGGTCACCCGCCATCCGCGCAACGAGCGCGCCGACGTCATCGACGTGCTGACCGTCGACGGGGCGACCGTGGTCGAGGGTGTCAACCAGGCCGAGGTCACCGCCGCCCTCGACCTGGTGCGGCGGCTCGCCGACGACCCGCCGGCGGGCGGGATCGCGGTGGTCAGCCCGTTCCGCGCGCAGGCGGACGCGCTGGAGGCCGCGCTGCTGGCCGCGTACGACGTCGACGAGATCGAGCGCCTCGGCCTGCGGTCGGGCACCGTGCACGCGTTCCAGGGCAGCGAGGCGGACGTGGTGATCGCCTCGCTGGGGCTGGTCGACGGCGACCCGCCGTCGCGGCACCGGTTCGTGGCCGAGCCCAACCTGTTCAACGTGCTGGTCACCCGGGCACGCGCGCGGCTGGCCGTGGTGACCTCCCTGCGGTCGCCCGAGGGCCTGGTGGGTGACTACCTGGCGTACGCGGGCCGGCCGCCGGCCGCACCCGACGTGGAACCGGCGACGGGCTGGACCGCCGAGCTGGCGGAGGAGCTGCGCCGGCTCGGGCTGCCGGTGCGGCCCGGGTATCCGGTGGGCCGCTGGCGGGTCGACCTCTGCGTGAGCACGGGCGCGGACGCGGTCGGTGTGGTCTGCGCGGTGCACCCGGAGGGGGTGGCGGCGCACCTGGAACGGCAGCGCACGCTGACCCGGGCCGGGTGGCGGCTGCACGACGTGTTCGCGAGCCGCTGGGCGGACGACCCGATCCGGGCCGCCCTGGACCTGGCGTCCCGGATCAAGGCGCGCTGACGGCCCACTCGCTCAGGCGGCGAGCGACGCGTACCGGCCGGCACGGTCGAGCAGGCTGGCGTGGGTGCCGGACTCGACGATCCGGCCGTGGTCGAGCACGGCGATCTGGTCAGCGTCGCGGACCGTGGAGAGGCGGTGCGCGATGGTGACCACGGTGCGGCCCCGGGCCAGCTCGTCGAAGGCCCGCTGCACGGCGCGCTCGGTCTCGGTGTCCAGCGCGCTGGTCGCCTCGTCCAGCACCAGGATCCGCGGGTCGCGCAGCAGCGTGCGGGCGATGGCCAGGCGCTGCTTCTCGCCGCCGGAGAACCGGTGGCCGCGGGAGCCGACCACCGTGTCGTACCCGTCGGGAAGCGCCGCGATCAGGTCGTGGATCTGCGCGGCGCGGGCGGCGGCCTCGATGTCGGCGTCGGTGGCGTCCGGCTTCGCGTACCGGAGGTTCTCCCGCACGGTGGCGTGCAGCAGGTAGGTCTCCTGGCTGACCACGCCCACGACGGCGGCCAGGTCGGCCAGGCGCACGTCGCGCAGGTCGACGCCGTCGACGGTGATCCGGCCGGCGTCGGGGTCGTGCAGCCGGCTGATCAGCGCGGCAAGGGTGCTCTTGCCGGAGCCGGTCTCCCCCACCAGGGCCAGGCTGGTGCCGGCCGGGACGTCCAGGCTGACCCCGGCCACGGCGGCGGTGTCGCTGCCGGGGTAGCTGAAGGTGACGTCGGAGAAGCGCAGGTGGCCGCGGACCCGGGCCGGGTCGAGGGCCACCGGGCGTGCCGGGTCGGCCACCTCGACGGGCAGGTCCAGGTATTCGAAGATCCGGGCGAACAGCGCCATCGAGGCGGTCAGCGAGACGCCGACGTTGAGCAGGCCCATGAGCGGCCGGAACAGGTTGCCCTGGAGGGCGGTGAAGGCGACCAGGGTGCCGATGGTGAGCGTGCCGGCGGTGCCGGGCAGGCCGGCGCCCAGGTAGATGACGGCGGGGATGGCCGCGAAGATCACCGTCATCGAGGCCATCCGCCAGCGGCCGGCCAGCTCCGAGCGGAGTTCCAGGTCGACGAGGCGGGCCGAGGAGGCGGTGAACCGGTCGACCAGGGTCGCGCCGGCGCCGAGGGTCTTGGCCAGCTGCACGCCGCTGATCGACAGCCCCTCCTCGATGGTGACGTTGAGGTCGGCCAGCTCGCGCTGGCGGCGGGCGGTGATCTCGCGGCGCAGTCGGGCCACCCGCCGGGTCAGCCAGATGGCGGGCGGCAGCACGACCACCGAGACGAGGGTGAGCCGCCAGCTCAGCGCGACCATGGCGATGACGGTGGCGACCACGGTGGTGAGGTTGGCGGCGATCGACGTGGCGGTGGAGGTGACCACGGCCTGCATGCCGCCGATGTCGTTGGTGATGCGCGACTGCACCTCGCCGGTGCGGGTGCGGACGAAGAAGCCGATCGACTGGCGCTGGAGGTGGGTGAAGACGTCGGTGCGCAGCCGGTGCATGACCTCCTGCCCCACCTGGGTGGAGATCCAGGTCTGGGCCACGCCGAGCACGGCGGTCACCGCGGCCACCCCGACCATGCCCGCGACCAGCCAGGCCAGCAGGGTCAGGTCGCGCTCGGGAAGGGCCCGGTCGATCACGGTACGCAGCAGGAACGGCGACGCCATCGCGATCACGGACGACGCCATGATGATCGCCACCACGGCGGCGAGGGGGCCGCGATGGTCGGTGAAGAGGCCGCCGATCCGGCGCAGGGACACCTGGCGGGCCTGCGTCTTCTCGGCGGGGGTCACGGTGGTCCGGCCGCCGCCGCGGCCGTCTCGGAATCCGTCCAAGGGTGTGCTCTCTTCCGTCGGGTACATTGCTGAGGTTACCTCATCATGAGGCAACAACAGCATGTGCTGCTACCGTATTCCGGTGACCGGCAGCGACGACGAGGAGAGCCTGGCCGAGACGTTCTGGGCGGTGGCCCGGCGGCTGCGCCACCAGTCCAAGCGCACCCTCGAACCCTGGGAGATCAACCCGGGGCACGCCCGGGCGCTCGCCGTGCTCATGCGGCACGGCGCGGTCCGGCTCAGCACGCTCGCCGAGCACCTGCGCATCGCCCCCCGCTCCGCCACCGAGGTGGTCGACGGCCTGGCGGAACGCGGGCTGGTCGAGCGGCAGCCCGACCCGGTGGACCGGCGGGCCACCCTGGTCGCGCTCACCGGCGAGGGCGAACGGGTCGGCGAGGCCATCCGGGTGGCCCGGGCCGCCGAGGCGGAACGGTTCTTCGGCGCCCTCGACCCGGCCGACCGGGCCGAGCTGACCCGGATCCTGCGCCGGCTGCGCGACGACTGACCGGTATCGAGGGCCCGGCGCGGACCGGCCGGGCCAGGGACCGCGCCGCGCGGCGACCGTCAGCGCGCGCCGGCGACCGTCAGCGCGCGCCGGCGACCGTCAGCGCGCGCCGGCGACCGTCAGCGCGCGCCGGCGACGGTCAGCGCGCGCCGGCGACGGTCAGCGCAGGCCGGCGGCGATGGCGTCGACGAGCAGCGCGCCGATGGTGCGGGCCAGGGTGGCCCGGGCCGCCGCCACGTCGAGGCCCATGGCGTCGCGCATCATGGCCCACGCCGCCCAGGTGCAGGCCACGGTCAGCGCGTCCAGCAACTGCTCGCGCCCCGGGCCCGCGTGCGCCAGCTCCGGCTCGAAGACCAGCTCGATCTCGTGGCGGACCCGGACGATGGCCGCCTCGCGGTTGCGCCGCAGCTGCGGCGAGAACGGTTCCCGCAGCGCCGAGGCGCGCGCCGAGGGGGCCAGGACCTCCAGCATCTCGGCCCGCTGGTCGCAGAACTCCGCGATCCGCCGGGTGAGCGGCAGCTCCGGCGGGATCGGCCGCCAGAGCGCGTCCAGCCGCTCCCCGACCAGCCGCCCGGTCGCGGCGAACAGGGTCTCCATGTCCTTGAAGTTGGTCCACAGGGTGCGCAGTGACACCCCGGCGCGCTCGGCGATCCGCTCCCCGGTGGGCCGCAGGTCGCCCGCGTCGATGAGGGCCAGATGCGCCTCGACGATGGCGGCGCGGGTCCGCTCGGCCCGCGCCGACCGGCCGTCCACCCGCGCCGGCGCGTCGGCGTCCACCTCGATCATGCGACTGCCCCCTGTGCGTGGCTCCCTGACCCGCGCGACCCGCCCGCCCCGGTGGCGTCGCGCCGGACTGCGCAACTCTACGTGCGCGCCGCCGGGCGGCCGTCACCGCGGTGACGGCCGCCCGGCCCGTGGCGCTGGTCAGGTGGTCGGGATGGCGTCCGCCGGCGGCGTGGCCGGCGGCTCGGTGAACTCGGTGACCGCGGCATCGCCGTCGTCGGTGGTGTACGTCGGGCCGAAGTACGCCTGCGCGCCGTTCTGGACCTTGTTCAGCCGCACCCCGCTGTAGCCGGCGTGCACGTCGTCGCTGTACCGGAACGGCGTGAGGCCCGGCCCCCGGAAGCCACCCTTCTGCACGGCCTCGACGAGCTTCTCCCGGGTCGGGTCCTTGCCGGCGGCGAGCAGCGCCTGCACGAAGGTGTACGCCATCGAGTAGCCGTAGATTGCGTTGCCGTCGACGGGGTTGGCCGAGTTGTACTGCTGGTGGATCTTGGTGAACTCCTGGATCCACGGGTTGGCCTTGTCACCCGCCATGGGCAGGTAGTTGTCGGCCACCATGCCCTCGAGGATCACCTTCTTGTCCCCGAGCTGGTTGGAGAGCGTGGTGTAGTCGGCGCCCACGTTGGACACCACCCACTGCGCCCGGAACCCCTGCCCGGCGGCCTGCCCCATGGCCAGCGCCGTGAAGCCCGGGATGCTCGCCGAGATCACCACCTGGCAGCCGGCCGCCTTGAGCGCCCCGATCGCCGGCCCGACCTGCTGGTTGGTGGTGGTGTACGTCTGCTTCGCCGCCACCGCGCCGAGGACCTTCTCGACCCCGGCCAGCGAGTCCCGCCCGAAGTCGTCGTTCTGCCCGAAGTGGCAGACCTTGGCGCCGGGGAACTGCTGCTTGACCCAGGTGGCGAGGATCTTGCCCTCGACGGTGTAGTCGGGCTGCCAGCCGAAGGTGGTCGGGTACTTGTCGGGCTGGTTCCAGTTCCGGCTGCCGGAGGAGACGAAGAGGTCGGGCACCTTCTGGGTCTTGACGAACTCCAGCACGTTGGTGTGGGTGGGGGTGCCGAGCCCGCCGAGGAGCGCGAACACCTTGTCGTCGAGCACCAGCTTGCGGACCACGTTCTCGGTGTTGGCGGGGTTGTAGCCGTCGTCCATGACCTTGTAGACGATCTTCCGGCCGTTCACCCCGCCCTTGCTGTTGACGTGCTCGAAGTACGCCTTGGTGGCGGCGGAGATCTTCGAGTAGCCGGGTGCGGCGGGGCCGGTGAGCGGCTGGTGGGTGCCGATGACGATCTCGGTGTCGGTGACCCCGGGGACGTTCTCGGCGGCCTGCTTCTCGTCGTCGGCGCAGGCCGGCACGGCGGCCAGCAGGGCGAGGCCGGTGGCGGCCGCGAGTATGCGGCGGGTGGTGGGGCGCATGGTTCTCCATTCCGGTGCGGCGGTGCGGACGGGCGGGTGGAACCGGGGTGGTCAGTGCTCCGGCGCGCGGCGGCGGGCCCGCAGCCGGGCGGCGAGGGTACGGAAGGCGCCGTGCAGGCCGCCCGGGGCGGCGAGCATGACGACGATGAGGATCAGGCCGAACACGGCCAGCGCGAGGTTGCCCTCCAGCCGCTGGGCCAGGCCGGACGGGAGGCTGAAGGTCTCGGTGAGCAGGCTCGGCAGGTCCTGGAGCGCGACCAGCAGCACCGCGCCCCACACCGCGCCGGCGAGGCTGCCCAGCCCGCCGATCACGATCGCCATGAGCAGGAACAGCGACAGCTCCAGGGGGAACTTGCCGGGCGCGACGGTGGCGGTGAGCACGGCGTACACGCCGCCGCCGAGGCCGGCGCAGCCGGCGCTGACCACGAAGGCGAGCACCTGGGTGCGGGCGACGTGGATGCCGGCGAGCCGGGCGGCCACCTCGTCGTCGCGTACGGCGCGCAGCGACCGGCCGAACCGGCTGCGGACCAGGTTGGCCAGCAGCAGCACGGTCAGCAGGGCGGCGAGCAGCGCGATCCAGGCCAGCCACCGTTCCGGCTGGAAGTAGGCGCCCAGGAACGCCGGCGGGGCCTCCGCCGGGAAGCGCAGCCCCTGCTCGCCGTTGAACACGCCGGTGAAGATCGTGCTGACGGCCGGCACCAGCGTCGCCACCGCGAGGGTCACGCCGGCCAGGTACGGCCCGCGCAGCCGGGCCGCCGCCAGCCCGATGACCATGCCGGCCAGCGCGGTCGCCGCGACGGCGGCCAGCAGCGACAGCGGCAGGATCCACCGCCCCTGAACCCCCCGCTCGTCGAACCCCCGCTGCACCAGCGCCACGGTGTAGGCGCCGGTGGCCATGAGCGCCCCGTGGCCGAGGGAGAGCTGGCCGTTGAGCCCGACCAGCACGGTGTAGCCGGCGGTCACGCAGAGGAACGCGCAGACCCGGGCCACCTGGAGGTTCTGGTAGGGCGCGAGCTGGTTGGTGAGCAGCACGACGAGGGTGCCGGCGAGCACGGCGACGGCCAGGTGGCGCAGCAGGGTCGAGCCGCGCGCGCCGGCGGTGGCGGGCGCGCCGGGCAGCAGCCGGCGCAGCGGGGACGGCCCGGCGGGCCGGTCCACCCCGGAGCGGGCGGAGGGGCGGGTGGCGGTCACACGTGCCTCGCTCTCGCGCTGGAGAAGAGCCCGCCGGGGCGGACCAGGAGGACGGCCAGCAGCAGCACCAGGACGGCCAGCGGGGTGGTGTCCGGACCCAGGTAGCCGGTGACGTACGAGAGGATCAGGCCGACCAGCAGGCCGCCGACCACCGCACCGGCCGGGCTGTCCAGGCCGCCGACCACAGCGGCGGTGAACGCCACGACGAAGACCAGGTCCATGGCGTGCGGGTGCAGCCCCAGCCCGGTGGGGACGACGAGCATGCCGGCGAGCGCGCCGACCGCGGCGGCCAGGGCCCAGCCGAGGGTGAGCATCCGGGAGACGTCGACGCCGAGCAGCCGGGACACCTCGGGGGCGAACGCGGCGGCCCGCATACGCAGGCCGATCGGCGTGCGGGTGAACAGCAGCGCCAGCAGGACCACCACCACGAGCACCGCGCCGAGCACCCACAGGTCGTACGGCGAGAGCGCGGCGACCCCGCCCACGGTGAGCGCGTCGGTGTCGAACGGGGCGGGCGCCGGCCGGTAGCCGTTGCCGAACACCATGCCGAGCACCGCCTGGATGAGCAGCACCAGACCCAGCGCCACGATGACCTCGTTGAGCGGGTTGGCGTGCCCCACGAAGCGCATGAGCACCCGTTCGACGAGCGCGCCCAGCAGCAGGCCGGCGAGCACGGCCGCGCCCAGGCCCACCCAGTAGGAGCCGGTCGCGGACGCCACCGCGTAGCCGACGTACGCGGTGGCCACGGCCATCGCGCCCTGGGCGAAGTTGACCAGCCGGGCGGCCCGCCAGATGAGCACCAGGGCGAGGGCGAACGCGGCGTAGACCGCGCCCGTGGACAGCCCGCCGAAGGTGAGGAACAAGAACCGGTCCAATGCGGATCCTTCCTGCTCGCCGGGCCGTCAGAACCCGAGGTACGCGTGCCGGAGCTGGGCGTCGTCGCGCAGCCGCTCCGCCGGGGCGGCGGTCACCACCCGGCCCAGCGACATCACCACGCCCTGGTCGGCGACGGAGAGGGCGCTGCGCACGTTCTGCTCGACCAGCAGGACGGTGAGCCCCCGGTCGTCGCAGAGCCGGCGCAGCAGCGCCATGATCTGCGCGGTCACCTTGGGGGCGAGGCCGAGCGACGGCTCGTCGAGCAGCAGCAGCCGGGGACGGGCGATCAGCGCCCGGCCGAGGGCGAGCATCTGCCGCTCCCCGCCGGAGAGCTGGTGCCCGGCGTGCCGGCGCCGGCGGGCCAGGGCCGGGAACAGCTCGTACACCTCGTCCTGGGCCCGCCGGGCGTCGGCCCGGTCGCGGCGCCAGAGCCCGCCGAGGCGCAGGTTCTCCTCCACGGTCAGCTCGGCCACCACGCCCCGCCCCTCGGGCACGTGCGCCAGGCCGCGCCGGACCAGACGCTCGACGCGGACGCCGCGCAGCTCCGCGCCGTCGAAGCGGATCCGGCCGCCGGTGGGCCGCAGCAGACCCGACAGGGTACGCAGCAGGGTGGTCTTGCCGGCCCCGTTGGCGCCGAGCACGGCGGCGATGGTCCCGGCGGGCACCGCGAACGTCACGTCCCGCAGCACCGGGACCGGCCCGTACCCGGCGCTGACGGCCTCGACCTCCAGCATCCCGGTCACGATCCGGCCCCCGCCGCCTCGGCCGGCACGTCGGCGCCCAGGTAGGCCTCGGTGACCAGCGGGTCGTCGCGGACCTGGTCGGGGGTGCCGGCGGCGATGACCCGGCCGAAGTCGAGCACCACCAGCTCCTGGCAGACGGACATGACCAGGTCCATGTGGTGCTCGACGAGCATCACCGAGCAGGCGCCGCCGGCCCGCTCGGGCAGGGTGCGGACCAGCTCGGCCAGCTCGGCCACGTCGTCGGCGCCGAGCCCGCCGGCCGGCTCGTCGAGCAGGAGCAGCCGGGGCCGGGCGATCAGGGCGCGGGCCAGGGCGACCCGCTTGCGGACCGCGTACGGCAGGGTGGCCGGGGCCGTGCCGGCGTGCGCCGCGACGCCCAGCTCGGCGAGGAGGTCGAGGGCCTCCCGGCGCAGCCGCCGCTCGTCGCGGTCGCTGCGCGGCAGGCCGAACAGGGCGGTGGCGAAGCCGGCCCGGGCCGCGTGGCTGGCCCCGGCCACCACGTTCTCCAGCACGGTGAGCCCGGGGAACAGGCCGACGCCCTGGAGGGTTCGGGCGATGCCGAGCCGGGTCAGCCGGTGCGGGCGGGGCCGGAACGGCCGGCCGTCCAGGGTGAGCGATCCGCTGGTCGGCGGGACGAAGCCGCAGACCACGTTGAACAGGGTGGTCTTCCCGGCGCCGTTGGGGCCGATCACGCCGACGATCCGGTCGGGCGGGACCCGCAGCGAGACGTCGTCGAGGGCGACCAGCCCGCCGAACCGGACGCCGACGCCGTGCAGCGCCAGGTCGATGCCGTCCACGGGGGTGGTGGGTGGGCTCATCTTCACCTCGGGAGAGGACGCGGCGTCGGGGGTGCGCGGTGCGGCTCGGGCGAAGCGGGGAAACTTATTACACCGGGAGTGTACTTTTCGGCGAGGGTTCGTCAATGCCTCCCGCAGGGCATGGCGATATCGACGGGATCACGATTCCGCGACGCGCGCGGAGTTGCACCCGTCGTGCAGGGGTCGACCCGGGCTCAGCCGGCGGCCGGAGCGGGCGCCCGCAGCGTGCGCACCTGGCCGGTGCGTGGCCCGCCGGACAGCGCCGCGGGGCTCCACTGTGTGGCGACGAGGTGGAGGGTGCGCCCGTCCGGACCGCCGAGCGCGCAGGCGAAGCAGCCCCGGTCCAGCTCGATCCGGTCGAGCACCCGGCCGCCCTGGGCGACCCGCACGGCGCACCGGTTCGGCACGTCGCCGTACCAGACGGCGCCCGTGGCGTCGAGGCAGATGCCGTCCGGCGCGGAGTCCGGCACCGCCGCCCAGATCCGCCGCCCGCCGAGCGTCCCGTCGGCGGCCACGCCGTACGCGGTGAGCCGGCCGGCGTACGACTCGGCGACGATCAGGGTGCGCCCGTCCGGGGTGAGCGCCATGCCGTTGGGGAAGGCCAGGTCGTCGGCGACGGGCCGGACGCCGCCGTCCGGCGCGACGAGGGCCACCAGGCCCGGCCGGAACTCCCCGCCGGGGAAGTCGAAGCCGATGGTGTTGACGTACGCGTTGCCGTGGGCGTCGGTGACCACCTCGTTCCACGGGTGCGGGACCAGCGCGGCCAGGTCGGCGTGGGTACGCAGCGCGCCGTCGGGTTCCCGGCGCAGCAGCCGCCCGGCGCTCCCGGCGACCAGCAGCAGCCGCCCGTCGGGCAGCCAGTCGAAGCAGATCGGCAGCCCGTCGACCCGGGCGACCACCTCGGTCCGGCCCGCCGCGTCGACGGCCAGCACCTCCCCGGCGCCCCAGTCGGCCAGCCAGAGCCGGCCGTCGTGCCAGCGGGGCGACTCGCCGAAGGCGAGTCCGTCGACCAGGATCTCCGGTGCACTCACGGGTGGCTCCTCAGCAGGTCGCGGGAGCGGCGGAGGAACTCCCGTTCGGCGGTGTTGTCGGTGCGCGCGATCGCCGCGTCGTACGCGGCCACGGCCTCGGCGGGCCGGTCGAGGCGGCGCAGCAGGTCGGCGCGGACCGCGTGCAGCACGTGGTAGCCGGCCAGGTCCAGCCGGTCGACCTCGGCGAGGGCGGCGGCCGGACCGTCCACCTCGGCCAGCGCGACGGCCCGGTTCAGCGCCACCACCGGCCCGGGCGCGTGCGCCACGAGCTGGTCGTAGAGGGCGAGGATCTGCCGCCAGTCGGTGTCCGCGGCGGTCGCCGCGTCACTGTGCACCGCGCTGATCGCGGCCTGGATCTGGTACGGGCCGGGCCGGTCCCGCCGCAGGCAGCGCCGCACCAGGGCCTGCCCCTCGGCGATCAGCGCCCGGTCCCACCGGCCGCGGTCCTGCGCGCCCAGCGGCACGAGCGCGCCGTCCGGCGCGGTCCGGGCGCCCCGCCGCGCGTCGGTGAGCAGCATGAGCGCGAGCAGCCCGAGCACCTCCGGCTCGTCCGGCATCAGCTGGTCCAGCAGCCGCCCCAGCCGGATCGCCTCGGCACACAGCTCGTCGCGGACCAGCCGCTCCCCCGCGCTGGCGGTGTGCCCCTCGGTGAAGATCAGGTAGACCACGGCCAGCACGGCGCGCAGCCGGTCGGGCAGGTCGGCGTCCCGGGGCACCCGGTACGGGATGCCCGCGTCCCGGATCTTCGCCTTGGCCCGGACCAGGCGCTGCGCCATGGTCGGCTCCGGCACCAGGAAGGCGCGGGCGATCTCGGCGGTGCTCAGCCCGCCGAGCAGGCGCAGGGTCAGCGCGACCCGGGCCGGGACGGCGAGCGCCGGGTGGCAGCAGGTGAAGATCAGGCGGAGCCGGTCGTCGCGCACGGGCCCCTCCTCGGCGGGCGGCTCGGGGGCGTACAGCAGGGCGGCCTGGGCGTGCCGGTCGGCGCGGGACGCCTCGCGGCGGCGCCGGTCGATCGCCCGGTTCCGGGCCGTGGTGATGATCCAGCCGGCCGGGCTGGGCGGCGGCCCGTCGACGGCCCACCGGTCGACCGCGACGGCGAACGCCTCCTGGACCGCCTCCTCGGCCAGGTCGATGTCGCCGAGCAGGCGGACCAGGACGGCGACCGCGCGGCCGTACTCCGCGCGGAAGGCCCGTTCGACGTCGGTCGGCCCGGTCATGCCTCGCCCTGGAACGGGCGCACCTCCACCGGCAGGGTGGTGGCCAGGGCGTACCGGCGGCCCCAGTCGAGCGCGGCGTCGAGGTCGGGCGCCGTGATGATGGTGAAGCCGCCAAGGTACTCCTTGCCCTCGGCGAACGGGCCGTCGGTGACGAGCACCTCGTCGCCCTTCGGGCGCAGCACGGTGGCGGTCTCCGGGGCGTGCAGCCCGTTGCCGAACACCCAGCAGCCGGCCTCCCGCAGCTCCCGGCCGATGGCGTCGACCTCGCGCATCACCCCGGCCAGGAACTCCGGGTCCGGCACGCCGCCGCCGGCCGGCTGGTACATGCTGATCAGGTACTGCTTCACGCGCGTCTCCTCACCCGCCGGAACGGCCCGGCGCCGCCCCTTCACCCTCCACACGAACGGTGGACGCCGGTATCGACACGCCGGCCGGAGAAGATTCCACCCGGATCCGGGTATCCCCCGCCGTGCGCGGCAGCCGGGTGGTCGTGGTCGGGGCGGGATTCTCCGGCCTGGCCGCCGCGCTCGCGCTCGCCGGGGCCGGCTGCGCCGTACGCCTGCTGGAGGCCCGGGACCGGGTGGGCGGCCGGACGCTCTCCCGGCCGCTGCCCGGCGGCGGCTGGCTCGACCTCGGCGCGCAGTGGATCGGCCCGACCCAGGACCGGATGTACGCGCTGGTCGCCGCGCACGGCCTGGCCACCTTCCCGTCGCCGGCCACGGGCACGCCGGCCGTGCGCTGGGCCGGGCGGCTGCTGGCCGGGGCGCCCGAGCCGGTGGCCGGGGTGCTCGACGCGCTGGACGGGCTCGCCGGGCGGCTCGACCCGGCCGCGCCCTGGCTCGCCGCCGAGGCGGCGGAGTGGGACCGGACCACGCTCGGTGGCTGGCTGGCCGCCACGGCCCCCGACCCGGTCACCGCCCGCTACGCCGGCCGGCTGCTGGCCGGCGGGCTGCTGGCCGCCTCCGCGGACGAGGTGTCGCTGTTGCAGATGCTGTTCTACCTGCGCAGCGGCGGCGGTACCGGCCTGCTGCTGGGCATGGCCGGCGGGGCACAGCAGGACCGGATCGTGGGTGGCCCCGCGGCGCTGGCCGAGCGGCTGGCCGCCGCCCTGCCGGCGGACTGCCTGCGGCTCGGCGCCGCGGTCGACGGGATCGTCACGGACCCGGCCGGGGTGCGGGTGCACGCCGGCGGCGAGGTGCACCGGGGTGACGCCGTCGTGGTCGCGGTGGCGCCGGCGCTGGCCGGGCGGATCCGGTACGACCCGCCGCTGCCGGCGCTGCGTGACGGGCTCACCCAGCGGATGCCGATGGGCGCGGCGATCAAGGTGCACGCCCTCTACCCGGAGCCGTTCTGGCGGGCCGACGGCCGCTCCGGGGTGGCGACCGCGGACGACGGCCCGGTCACCGAGACCGTGGACAATTCACTGCCCGGCTCGCCGGGCGGGGTGCTCACCGCGTTCAGCTACGGCGCGGAGGCCCGCGAGCTGCGCCGGATGACGCCGGACGCGCGGCGCGCGGCGGTGCTGGACGCCCTCGTCACGCTTGTCGGGCCGGCGGCCGCCCGCCCGGACGACCTGGTCGAGTACGACTGGTCGGCCGACCCGTGGACCCGGGGCTGTTTCTGCGGCATCCTGCCGCCCGGCTCCTGGCGGGACTACGGCCCCGAGCTGCGCCGGCCGGTGGGCCGGGTGCACTGGGCCGGCACCGAGACCGCCACCCGGTGGAGCGGCTACCTGGAGGGCGCGGTCGCGGCCGGCGAGCGCGCCGCCGCCGAGGTGCTGGCCGAGCTCGGCTGAGCCTCCCCAGACAAAGAAAAACTTCCATGTGTCTATTGAAAAGTTTCTCCACCCTGTGACCTAATGTTGACAGTTCCTTTCGTCAGTCTCCCCAACCCCCAGGGAGGAAAGATGAACCGTCCCCTGCGATCGGCGCTGCGTACGGCCGCCACGGCCCTGCTCGCCACCGTCACCCTGGCCGCCTCGGCCGTCGTCGGCGCGACTCCCGCCAGCGCCGCGCCGGCCGGCCTGCCCGGCATGGACGTCTCCAGCCACCAGGGCAACGTGAACTGGTCCGCCGCCTGGAGCAACGGCGCCCGGTTCGCGTACGTGAAGGCGACCGAGGGCACGTACTACACCAACCCGTACTTCGCCCAGCAGTACAACGGCTCCTACAACGTCGGCATGATCCGCGGGTCGTACCACTTCGCCCGCCCGGACACCACGAGCGGCGCCACCCAGGCCAACTACTTCGTGGACCACGGCGGCGGCTGGTCCAAGGACGGCAAGACGCTGCCCGGGGCGCTCGACATCGAGTACAACCCGTACGGCGCCACCTGCTACGGCCTGAGCCAGGCGTCGATGCGCAGCTGGATCGCCTCGTTCGTCAACCAGTACTACGCGCGGACCGGCCGGTGGGCCACCATCTACACCACCACCGACTGGTGGAGCACCTGCACCGGCAACACCTCGCAGTTCGCCGCGAACAACCCGCTGTGGATCGCGCGCTACTCCAGCAGCGTCGGCACCCTGCCGGCCGGCTGGGGGACGTACTCCTTCTGGCAGTGGGCCTCCTCGGGCGTCTTCCCGGGTGACCAGAACGTCTGGAACGGCACCCTGGACCGGCTCAAGGTGCTGGCCTGCAACGGACCCTGCTGACCCGCTCCGGTGGCGGGCCGGCTCTCCGACCCCTCCGGCTCGGCTCGCCCGATGCCGCGACCGGCGAACAGCCGCCCGCCACCGGCGGCGTCCGTCCCCCCGACGAGGAGGCCCCGATGTCCGTCCCCGTTCCCCGCCGGGCCGTGCTGCGCGGCGCGGTCCTGCTCGGCGCCGCCGCCGGCGCCACCGCACTGACCCAGTTCGGCGCCGGCCGCGACGCCCGGGCCGTCGCCACCCGGATCGACCAGCCGACCATCGCCAACTGCGCGACCTGGGGCGCACGCCCGCCGTCGTCGGCGGTGAGCGTGGTGCAGAGCCGGCCCAACAAGATCATCATTCACCACACCGCGTTCCCGAACACCACCGACTACAGCCTCGCGCAGGCCTACCGGAACTCCCGCGACATCCAGAACCTGCACATGGACACCAACGGCTGGCTCGACTCCGGGCAGCACTTCACCAACAGCCGCGGCGGCTACCTCACCGAGGGCCGGCACGGCAGCCTGTACGGGCTGCTGCACGGGCAGACCATGGTGCAGGGCGCGCACTGCGTCGGGCAGAACAGCCAGGCCATCGGCATCGAGAACGACGGCATCTACCTCGACGTGCAGCCTCCGCAGGCGCTCTGGGACAGCCTGGTGTGGTTCTGCGCCTTCACCTGCCAGCAGTACGGCATCCCGCCGACCGAGATCTACGGGCACAAGGACTTCAACAGCACCCAGTGCCCCGGCCTGCTGCACGACCGGCTCCCGGAGCTGCGCAGCACCGTCGCGGCCCGCCTCGGCGCCTGACCGGATCCCGGACACCTTCCGTTCGCCTCGGACGGAAGGTGTCCCCGCGTTTCAGCGCTCGCTTATATAAGGCGGGTCTGATAGAAAGGGGTCGTGCACGCCTTCGACGTCCTCGGGGACCCGGTGCGTCGCCGGATCCTGGAGCTGCTCGCCGAGGGCGAGCAGCCGGCCGGCGCGGTCGGCGCGACCGTCCAGCGGGAGTTCGGCATCAGCCAGCCCGCCGTGTCGCAGCACCTCAAGGTGCTGCGGGAGCACGGCTTCGCGACCGTGCGCGCCCAGGGCGCCCGCCGCCTCTACGCGGTGGACCCGGGCCCGCTGCGCGAGCTGGACGAGTGGCTGGCCGGCTTCCGCCGGTTCTGGACGCCGCCGCTGGCGGCGCTCGCCACCGAACTGGCCCGGGGCCGGCGCGAGCGGCGGCTGCGCGAGGGCAACTCCGAGGAGAGGAACACACCATGATCGACGTGACCGGGCAGATCAGCGCCGTCGAGCGGCGGCTGGGCACCCGCACGCTCCCCGCCGGCGAGGCGCGGGTCATGACCATCAGCCAGACGTACGACGCGCCCGTGGAGGACGTCTGGGACGCCTGCACCAGCGCCGAGCGGATCCCCCGCTGGTTCCTGCCGGTCTCCGGCGAGCTGAAGCTCGGCGGCCGCTACCAGCTGGAGGGCAACGCCGGGGGCACGGTCGAGCGCTGCGAGCCGCCGCACAGCTTCGCCGCGACCTGGGAGTTCGGCGGGGAGGTGAGCTGGATCGAGGTGCGGCTCACCGAGGCCGGCGCCGGGCGTACCCGGTTCGAGCTGGAGCACGTCGCGCACGTCGACGACGCGCGGTGGGCCGAGTACGGGCCGGGCGCGGTCGGGGTCGGCTGGGACGGGGCGCTGCTCGGGCTGGCCTCCCACCTCGCGGCCGACGGCTCCGGGATCACCCCGGACGAGGCCGTCGCCTGGATGGGCTCGGAGGAGGGCCGCCGCTTCATGACGGAGGCCAGCGCCCGCTGGACGGAGGCGAGCATCGCCGCCGGCACGCCCGCCGACGAGGCCCGCGCCGCCGGCGATCGGGTCACCGCCTTCTACACGGGCGCCCCGACCCCCTGACCGGCCCTCGCGACCGTGCCCGCGCCGGGCGGCACGGGCACGGTCGCGAGGTCACGCGGGGTGGAACTCGTGCACGACCTCGATGCGGCCGACGAGGTGGGCGTTGAGGAGGGGCACGTCCTCGGCGGGGATCCAGAGTTCGCGGATCTCCCGGCCGCCGACCTGGCGGACCGGGTAACGGTCGGCGAAGTCCCGCCGCACCGCGAACCGGGTCACGTAGCCGACGCCGGACGCCGGGACGTTCCAGTCCCGGGCGATCAGGACGGCGTACTCCTCGGTGAGCACCGGGTAGAAGATCGGTTGGTCCGGGAGGCGGGGCGGCCACGCCCGCCAGCCGGACGCCTCGACAAGGGCCAACTCCTCCGGCCCGGTCGGCCGCCACAGCGTGATGGTCTCCACCGCCTCCTCCTTCCGCCTCGGGTCCGGGGCAGGCTATCGGCGGTGACGCCGCGCCGCGAGGGGATTCCGGCCCGGGGAGAGGCGGCGGCGGAGTGTCGGTGCCCTCCGGCAGACTGTCGATCATGCCGATCCGGTCCGTCGAAGAGTTGACCGCCGCCGTCCACTCCGGAGCGCGGGTGACATACCTGCACTTCTGGGGGCACCGCCCGCAGCGGGACGGCAGCGTCGGCCCCGGCTGCCTGAGCCAGTGGTGGCCCGTGCCGTTCACGGTGGACGGCCGGACGTACGCCACCGCCGAGCACTGGATGATGTGGCACAAGGCCACCCTCTTCGGCGACGAGCAGATCGCCGAACGCGTCCTCGACGCCGCGCACCCGCACCGGGCCAAGGCGCTCGGCCGGCAGGTCCGCGGCTTCGACGAGGCGACCTGGGCGGCCCGCCGCTACGACATCGTGGTGGCCGGCAGCGTGGCCAAGTTCGGCCGGCACGAGGAGTTGGGCCGGTTCCTGCTCGGCACCGGCGAGCGGGTGCTGGTCGAGGCGAGCCCGCTGGACCGGGTCTGGGGCATCGGGCTGGCCGCCGCCGACCCGCGCGCCGCGGACCCGGCACGGTGGCGGGGCGCGAACCTGCTCGGCTTCGCCCTCATGGAGGCCCGCGCCGCCCTCCGCGCGGACGCCGCCGGCGCGCTCGGCTAGGGTCACGCGGGTGCACGACTCCCCCGGCTACACCTGCGGCACCTGCGGCGCGCGCCACGAGGACCCGCCCCTGTCCTACCGCACCCACGCGCCGGTCTACTGGTCCGACGAGGTGGCGGCGGCGGCCGGCAGCGAGCTGAGCCCGGACCTCTGCGTCATCCAGGGCGAGCACTTCTTCGTCCAGGGCACCGTCGACATCCCGCTGCGCGACGCGGACGGGGCGTTCTCCTGGGGCGTCTGGGTGTCGCTCAGCGCGGCAAACTTCGGCCGCACGGTCGAGCTGTGGGAGAGCCCGGGCCGGGAGTCGGAGCCGCCCTACTTCGGCTGGCTGTCGACCGAGCTGCCGGTCTACGGCCGGAGCACCCTGGAACTCAAGACGCACGTGCACACCCAGCCGGTCGGCCGGAAGCCGCTCGTGGAGGTCGAGCCGACCGACCACCCGCTCGCGGTGGCGCAGCGCACCGGGATGACCATGGCGGACGTCCGCCGCATCGCGGAACGGCTGCGGCACCCGGAGACGCCCCGCACGGGCGGGTGAAGGGGGCGCCGCGGCGCCCGGGCGGGTAACGTGCAGCGGCGTGACCGCCGCACCGTACACGCACTGCTCGTTCTGCGGCGTGGCCTACCCGGCGGAGGCCGGGTGGCCGCGCGTCTGCCTGGCCTGCGGGGAGACGGTGTGGCGCAACCCGCTGCCCGTCGCGGTGGCGGTGCTGCCGGTCCGCACCCCGGACGGCCTCGGCGTGGTGGTGGTCCGCCGGGACATCGAGCCGGCCCGCGGCCAGCTCGCCCTCCCGGGCGGCTTCATCGAGTACGGCGAGGAGTGGTCCGAGGCGCTCGTGCGCGAGCTGCGGGAGGAGACCGGCCTGCTGGCCGAGGCCGACGAGGCGCGGCTGTTCGCGGTGCACGGGGCGCCGGCCGGCGGCACCATGATGGTCTTCGGCGTGCTGCCCGAACGGCCGGTCGGTGACCTGCCTCCGTCGGCGCCGACCGAGGAGGCCACCGAGTGGCTGGTCCTCACCGAGCCGGTCGAGCTGGCGTTCTCCACACACACCCGGGTGCTGGCCGACTTCCTCGCCGGCCAGACCGCCGACTGACCGACCCGGTGACCTGACCCGGACCTCGGCCGACGCCGCGAAAAGTCCTATTGATTGAATAGGAATGGCAGCGTCGCCGAGCCTCCGGAGGTCACCCGTGTCCCACGCCGAAGCCGACCACGACACCCTCCGGAGCCGGCAGTGGCTCGCCGGGGAGGCCCGCGGCGCGGGCGTCGACCGCGACCGGCTGCTGGAGCTGGGAGCGGCCATGGCCGCGCTGACCGCCGCGGCGGACGAGCGCGAGCCGGTCGCGGTGGCCCCGGCGCCGGTCGGCGTCGACCCGGGTACGCCGATCGCCAAGCCGCTGCCCCCGGAGCTGCTGCGCCCGCTGGACACGAACGCCGAGATGCACTGGACGGCGCTGGCCGGGCAGGGGTACGTGGTGCCGAACGACCGGTTCTTCGTCCGCAACCACACCGTGACGCCCCGCCTGGACGCCCACACGTGGCGGCTGCGCCTGTTCGGCACCGGGCTGCGGGGCGCCCCCACCCGGGACGCCCCGGTCGAGTTCGGCCTCGACGAGCTGCGCCGGCTGCCGGCCGAGGAGAGCACCGCGCTGCTCGAGTGCGCCGGGAACGGCCGGCGCTACTTCGCCGAGCAGCAGGACGACCCGGCGCCCGGGGTGGCCTGGGGGCTGGGCGGGGTCGGCGTGGCCCGCTGGCGGGGTGTCCGGCTGGGCACCGTGCTGCGTCTCGCCGGTCTGCGGGACGACGCCGTCGACGTGATGCCCGAGGGGCTGGACCCGGACTACGTGACCGGCGGGGTCAACCTGGGCCGGGTACGCCGTCCGCTGCCGATCGCCAAGGCCCTCGACGACGTGCTGCTGGCGTACGAGATGAACGGCGAGCCGCTCCCCGCCGACCACGGCTTCCCGGTCCGGGTGGTGGTGCCCGGCTGGATCGGCATCTCCTCGATCAAGTGGGTGGGTCCCGTCGAGGTCTCCACCACTCCCCTGTTCTCCCCGTGGAACACCCGGTTCTACCGGATGTTCGGCCCCGGGCACCCGGCCGAGGGCACGGTGCTGGGCGCGCAGCCGGTGAAGAGCGCGTTCGAGCTGGCCTGGGACGCCCGGGTGCCGGCCGGCGCGGACCTGCTGCTGCACGGCCGGTCCTGGTCGGGCAACGGCCCGATCGAGCACGTCGAGGTGGACACCGGCGACGGCTGGCGCCCCGCCGACCTGGTCGCCGTCGACCGGGGCGGCCCCTGGCAGCGCTGGACGGCGCGCTGGCGCCCCCCGGCGCCGGGCCGCTACACCCTCCGCGCCCGCGCCACCGACACGACGGGCGCCACCCAACCCGACCGCGCCGCCCCCAACACCCTCGCCTACCTCTTCGACGCGGTGGTCCACCACCCGATCACGGCCCGCTGACTCCCTCGGGGCGTTGATCATGAAGTTGTTGTCACGACACGCCGGAGTCGGTGGTCATAACTTCATGATCAACGCGCCGGGACCGTCAGGTAGGCCGGTGGGACGGTGTCCGTGAGCCAGACGCCGTTGGCGCTGCGGTAGAAGGGGTAGCCGTTTGCGGCCATGGCGGCGGCGTCGACGGTCAGGATCACCACCGCGCCGGTCCGGCGGGCGCCGACGCGGCGGGCGGTCTCCACGTCCGGGGACAGGTGCACGTGGTGGCGGCGGCCCCGGTGGATGCCCTCGGCGCGGATCGCGGGGAGCACCGTCTCGCTGGTGCCGTGGAAGAGCCGGTCGGGCGGCACGGCCGGGCTCAGGCCGAGGTCGACGGGGACGGAGTGGCCCTGGCTGGCCCGGATCCGGTCGACCCCGCCGGGTCCGCGTTCGACGGCGAAGCGCTGCTTGTCGTTGCCGGTCACCACGGCGTCCAGGTCGGCGCGGGTGATCCGCAGCGCGGCGAGCAGGTCGGCTACCGGCACCCAGCCGGCGCGGTCGAGCGTCAGGTGGAACTGGTCGGGGCGGTGGCGCAGGGCCAGCGACATCCGCTTGCTCACCCGGACCAGGTCACGATGATCCACGGGGACAGTGTGACCCACCGGCCGGGGGCGGTCGACGGATATCAGCCGGTGGCGCCCGAACCGGCGCTCACCATCAGGCCCGCGGCGTCCACCACCTCGAAGTCGCTGCCGCGCAGGCCACCCAGGGCGTGCAGGGCGTCGTTGTCCCAGCGCGGGTCGGGGGCGCCGGAGAGGAACCAGGCCGAGCCGTGGTCGGCGACGATCAACCCGTACCGCTGCATCGCCTCGGCGACGATCCGGGCCTGCCGGGGCAGCCGGGACAGGTCCACCGAGCGCTTGAGTCGCAGCCGCTGGCCGAGCTGCGGCAGCGCCGGGTCGGTGGCCGACGAGGCGGAATGGGTGGCCGGCCAGGTCCAGCCGGTGCGGGTGCGCGGCACGGTCACGCGGACCGCGTGGTCGATCCGGCCGGCGGCCACCTCGTCGTAGCGGACCAGCCCGGCCAGGATGGACAGTCCGGCCGCGTCGGCGGAGGTCCAGCCCGCCCGCCGCAGCTTGTTCGACCGCAGGTCGAAGACCGCACCCGAGCCGGCCCGCCAGCCGGCGCCGGACGGGTGCGCGTCGAACAGCTCGTACGCCCGGCAGGCCGCCCGGTCCCAGACGATCACGTGCCGGTCGCCGGTGCCGTCCGGTCCGCCCTCGATCGCCGCGTCCGGCGGGACCGGGTACGGCCCCGGGTCGCTCTCGTCGGCGTACCCGAAGGTCACCGGGACCCGCCGCTGCCCGGCGGCGACGACGGTGATCGGGATGCCGATCGGCGCGCCCTCCCACCGGCCGGAGCCGAAGTCGGCGTGCACCGTGGCGCCCCCGCCGATCGCGCCGATCATCGCCGTCGAGCGCGGGTGCACGGGCAGCCGGGAGACATCGGCGTGCCAGACGTTGTCGGCCGGGAAGACGGTGCACGGCCGGGCGGTCGGGCTGGGCCGGCCGCCGAGTCCGGCGCGGGCGGCCGGTACGGGCGACGGGTCGGCCGGTGGGGCCGGTGCCGCGCTGACCGCGCCGGTGGGTGTCGGCACGGCAGCCGGCGGGCTGGCCGGGTCGGAGCAGCCGGCGGCGACCAGGGCGAGCACGGCCGCGACGGCGGTGGCGCGGCGGACTGACGGACGGGCCATTCCGCGCATCCTGCCCGAGGGCGGCGTCCGGCGGCAACGGGTCGACCCGGTCCAGCGGGCGGCCGCCGGCGCTCGCCGGCACCAGGAGGCGGCGCACCGGGCGGTCAGGCGGTCGCGGCCGGCTCAGGCGGCGGCGCGGTCGGCCGGGGGCCGGCGGCGGAGAGCCGGGTCGGTGAGCGCGGGCGGGGACCAGACGCCGTCCGGCTGGTAGAGGTTCGTGCCGGGCGGGACGATCTCGTCGATCCGGTCCAGCACCGCGTCGTCGAGCGTCAGTGCCGCGCCCTTGAGCAGCCCCTCCAGCTGCGTCATCGTGCGCGGCCCGAGAATCGCCGAGGTGACACCCGGGTGCGCCACGGTGAACGCGACGGCCAGCTCGGGCAGCGAGCAGCCGACCTCCTCGGCGAGCGCGACCAGTTCCTCGACGGCCGCGTACTTGGCGGCGTTGCCCGGCAGAGCCGGGTCGAACCGGTCCGGGTTGCGCGCCGGCCGACCGGCCGTGAGGTCGACGGCCGCGCCCTGCCGGTAGCTGCCGGACAGGAAGCCGGAGGCGAGCGGGGCCCACACCAGCACGCCCATGCCGTACCGCTGGCAGACCGGCAGGACCGCCCGCTCGATCCCGCGCGCCAGGATCGAGTACGGCGGCTGCTCGGTGCGGAACCGGCCGAGCGCCCGCCGCTCCGCGACCTGCTGCGCCTCGACGATCTCCTCGGCCGGGAAGGTCGAGCAGCCGAAGGCGCGGATCTTGCCGGCCCGGACCAGGTCGGTGAGCGCCCCGAGGGTCTCCTCGACGTCGGTGGTGTGGTCGGGCCGGTGCACCTGGTAGAGGTCGATCCAGTCGGTGCCCAGGCGGCGCAGGCTGTCCTCCACGGCGCGGACGACCCAGCGTCGCGAGTTGCCGCCCCGGTTGGGCCCCTCCCCCATGGGGAAGTGCACCTTGGTGGCCAGGACCACGTCGTCGCGCCGGCCCTGCAGCGCCTTGCCGACGATCACCTCCGACTCGCCCGCCGAGTACATGTCGGCGGTGTCCACGAAGTTGATCCCCCGGTCGAGGGCGGTGTGGACGATCCGGGCGCAGTCGTCGTGGTCGGGGTTGCCGACCGACCCGAACATCATGGTGCCGAGACAGTGGACGCTGACCTGGATGCCGGTGCCGCCGAGGACGCGGTAACGCATGTGGGCTCCCTGGGTTGACGCCGCGCTGACCGGGCGGCGGCCGGTGCGGTCACCGTAGGAGTTCGAGCGCGCTCGAGGTCAACTCTCCGCCGCGGCCTCCCCGGCCTGCGCCAGGTAGCCGGCCGCCTGCAACTCGAACAGCTCCCGGTAGAGGCCCTCCTGGGCCATCAGCTCGTCGTGGTCGCCCTGCTGGATGAGCCGGCCGTGGTCCATCACGAAGATCCGGTCGGCGTGCCGGACGTTGGCCAGCCGGTGGGTGATCAGCACGACGGCCCGGTCGGGGTGGCGCCGCAGGTGCTGGAAGAGGGCATGCTCGGCCCGCGCGTCGAGGGCGGCCGACGGCTCGTCGCAGATCAGCAGCCGGGCGTCCCGGTAGAGACCGCGGGCGGCCACGAGCCGCTGCCACTGCCCGCCGGAGAGGTCCTGCCCGTCCTTGAACTGCCGGTCGAGCAGCGTGTCGTAGCCGAACGGCAGCTCGGTGATCATGTCGTGCGCGGCGGCGTCCCGGGCGGCGTCCTCGATGTCCGGCCCCGGCCGGTCGGTGGGCCGGTCGTGCCGGCCGATCCGGATGTTCTGCCGCGCGGTGAACGGGAACTTCCACCAGTCCTGGCTCATCACCGCCACCTGGGCGGCGGTCTGCCGGGGGTCCAGCTCCGCGGTGTCCACCCCGTCCCAGCGGATCACCCCGGCGGTGGGCCGGTAGAGGCCGGCGATGAGCTTGGCCAGGGTGGTCTTGCCGGAGCCGTTCTCCCCCACCAGCGCGATCACCTCGCCGCGCCGGACGGTCAGGCTGACCTCGTCGACGGCGGCCGTCCCGGTGTCCGGGTAGCGGAGGCTCACCCGGTCGAGGTCGATCCGCTCGAAGCCGTCGACGGGCCGCGTGCCGCCGGCCGGCACCCGCTGCCGGGCTCGGTCCAGGAAGTCCCGGTAGTCCTGGTAGTAGAGCGCGTCCTCGTAGAGCGAGTTGGTGGCGAACACCGCCATGCGCAGGCTGGACCGGGCGGACTGGAGCGCGAGCAGCGCGGTGGCCGCGGCGGCCAGCGCCACCACGCCACCGAGCAGCAGGCCACCGAGGACGGCGTAGACGCCGAACGCGGCGATCCCGGTGACCGACAGGCCGACCGCGCGGGTGACGGTCTGCGAGCGGGCCAGCCGCAGCTGGGCGCGGGTCTCCACGGTCATCATCCGGTGGTATTCGCCGAGCAGGAAGTCACGCATCTGGTTGGAGCGGATCTCGGCGGCGGTGTGCCGGTCGGCCATCAGCCGGGCCAGCAGGTACATCCGCCGGCGCCGGGTGATCCAGGCCAGCAGGGCGAGGTACTGCCGGCGGGCCATCTTCACCGCGGTGGCCGCCTCCGGGACGGCGGCGAGCAGCAGGCAGGGCAGCAGCACCGGCTGGATGACCGTCACCGCGGCGGCGGTGGCCAGCACTCCCACCAGTCCGGTGACCAGGTTGACGGTGTGGTCCACGATCGACGCCGCCTCGGCCATGCCGCGGTCCCGGGCCCGGTCCATCTCCTCGGCGAAGCCGGCGTCGTCGAAGGCGGCCAGTTCGACCGCCGTGGTGGTCTCGAAGAGCCGTAGCTCCACCTGGTAGTTGATCTGCGGGATGAGCCGGGCCTGCGCCCAGCCGGCGGCCACGGTCAGCGCGCCCCGCACGGTCACCGCGGCGGCCGCGAGCAGCAGGGCGGGCAACGCCGCGCGGATCCGGTCGGGCGTGGGGCCGGCGGCGAAGAGCTGCCGGAGCACCCCCGTGGTGGCGAGCAGGCCGAGCGTGGTGAGCACCCCGGCGGCGATGTTGAGCCCGATCGAGGCGACGGTGTCCCGGCGGCTCGTCGCCCAGGCCAGGCTGATGGCCTCGCGGACCAGCGCGGGCAGCCGGCGGGCCACCGCCCAGAAGCTGGTGTGCGCGAACTCGGTGGCCCGGTTCATCCAGTGGCCGTCCGCCAGCTCCGGTAGCGGCGACTCCGCCGTCTCGTCCTCGTCGGACGGGGGGCGCGGGCCGATCACCGTCGTCATGGGGCCTCCTCCGGTACGGTCAGCTTCCGGAGCCTACGTTCCGCGACGAGTCGGTGTCTCCCCGTGTCTGGCGTGTCGAACAGGTGTCCCAAGGGTGCGTCGCGGGGCAGCGCCGGAGCGGGTCCACAGGGTGGGCGATGTCGGGTCGCGTCGCGCGTACCCGCCCCGGGTGGCAGGCTGGTGGGGTCGCCGGCAGCGGGGCGACGCCGGCCCGCTGGCAGACCCGTCGTGAAGGAGAAGATCGACCCGATGGCTGTGGACGTCACCACCACGGACGAATGGCAGGCCCTGCGCAAGCACGCCGAGGCGATGCGCGGCACGCACCTGCGGGAGCTGTTCGCCGCGGACGGGCAGCGGGGCGACCGGCTCACTGGCGAGGTCGCCGACCTGCACGTGGACTACAGCAAGAACCTCGTCACCGACGAGACGCTGGGCCTGCTGACGGCGCTCGCCGAGCGGGTCGGGCTGACCGACCGGATCGCCGCCATGTTCGCCGGGGAGCACATCAACTCCACCGAGGACCGGGCGGTGCTGCACACCGCCCTGCGGCTGCCCCGCGACGCGTCGCTCACCGTGGACGGCCAGGACGTGGCCGCCGACGTGCACGCCGTGCTGGACCGGATGTCGGCCTTCGCCGAACGGGTCCGCTCCGGCGCCTGGCGGGGCCACACCGGCGAGCGGATCAGCACGGTGGTCAACATCGGCATCGGCGGCTCCGACCTCGGGCCGGTGATGGCGTACGAGGCGCTGAAGGCGTACCGGGACGCCGGGATCACCTGCCGGTTCGTGTCCAACATCGACCCGACCGACATCCACGACAAGACCACCGACCTGGACCCGGCCAGCACCCTGTTCGTGGTGGTCTCGAAGACCTTCTCCACCCAGGAGACGCTGGCCAACGCCGACCAGGCGCGGCGCTGGCTGCTGGCCGGCCTGGACGCCGACGACAGCGCCGTGGCCCGGCACTTCGTCGCGGTAAGCACCAACGAGCAGCGGGTCCGCGACTTCGGCATCGACCCGGAGAACATGTTCGGCTTCTGGGACTGGGTGGGCGGGCGCTACTCGCTGCCGTCCGCGGTCGGGCTGTCGGTGATGCTGGCGGTCGGGCCGGCGCGGTTCCGGGAGCTGCTGGACGGCTACCACGCCGTGGACGAGCACTTCCGGAGCACGCCCGTGGCGCGGAACGTGCCGGCGCTGCTCGGCCTGCTCAACGTCTGGTACACCGACTTCCTCGGCGCGGAGACGCACGCGGTGCTGCCCTACTCGCAGTACCTGCACCGGTTCCCGGCCTACCTGCAGCAGCTCACCATGGAGAGCAACGGCAAGTCGGTGACGCGGGACGGCCGGGCGGTCACGTACCCGACTGGGGAGATCTTCTGGGGCGAGCCGGGCACCAACGGGCAGCACGCCTTCTACCAGCTCATCCACCAGGGCACCCGGTTGATCCCGGCCGACTTCATCGCGTTCAGCCAGCCCAACCACGACCTGGGCGACATGCACGACCTGTTCATGTCGAACTTCTTCGCGCAGACCGCGGCGCTGGCCTTCGGCCGCACCCGGGAGCAGGTCGAGGCGGAGGGCACCGCGCCGGAGGTGGTGCCGCACCGGGTCATGCCGGGCAACCACCCGACCACGTCGATCATCGCGCCGAAGCTGACCCCGGCGACGCTGGGCCAGCTCATCGCCCTCTACGAGCACATCGTGTTCACCGAGGCCGCGGTCTGGGACATCAACGCCTTCGACCAGTGGGGCGTGGAGCTGGGCAAGGTGATGGCCAACCAGCTCGCGCCGAAGCTCACCGGGAGCGGGCCGGACCTCGGCGACGTGGACTCCTCCACGGCCGCGCTGATCCGCCGCTACCGCCGGCAGCGCGGCCGGGACTGACGTACGCCCGCGGCCTCCGGCCCGAGGTGGTCGGAGGCCGCGCGGTCAGCCGCGCAGCAGGTCGGCGTGGGCGGCGCGGAGCCGGGCGAGCGCCGCGTCACCGGCCGGCGCGCGGCGGTCCAGCTCGGCCCAGGCCTCCGCGAGGGCGTCGGTGAGCGCGCGCAGCTCGGCGGCGTGCCGCCGGCTGCTCTGCCGGTGCAGCTCCTCCAGCCGCCGGGACCAGCCGGCGCTGATCGCGGCGATCCGGTCGGCGTCGGCGCGGGCCTGCGCCGCGGTGCGCGCCGCCGCGGCGGGCACGATCGCGGCGACCGGGCGCGGATCGCCGTCGCGGGTGACGACGGTGACGGTGTCGGTCAGCTCGGCGAGGGAGACGAGCTGGGTGAGCCGGGTGCGGACCTCGCGCAGCGGCAGGGCGCGCGGCTGGGGGGACCGGTCGGCCAGTGCGGGGACAGCCATGGACACATGTTGACGTCCGGGTACGACAAAACCCCCGCGGTCAGGCCGTCCACTCCGGCGCCAGCACCGACCAGACCTCCATGTCGGCCCGGCCCTCCGGCGTGGGGGCGGCCCCGCGCAGGACCCCGTCGCGGCTCATGCCGAGCCGCCGGGCGACCGCGATGCTGCGCTCGTTGCCGGCCTTGGTGACCCACTCGACACGGTGGATGCCGCGTTCCCGGACCGCCCAGTCGATGATCACGCGGGCCGCGCGGGTGACCAGGCCCTGCCCCTCGGCGCCCGCCTCCAGCCAGCATCCGGCCTCGCAGACCCCGGTGGTGGTGCTGAGCGAGACGAAGAGCACGCCGCCGACCAGGGTGCCGCGCTGCCAGATGCCCCAGATCCCGCCGTCGTCGCGGGCCCACCGGTCGGCGTAGTTCTGCAGGACCCGGCGGGCGGACCCGGCGTCGGTGGCCACGAAGGACGCGCCGACCCAGGGGGCGATGTGCTCCCGGCACCGGTCGAGGTTGGCGAGGAACTCGTCGGCGTGCCACGGCATCAGCGGCCGCAGCTCGGCGTCGTCGGTCAGGGGAAGTGCGAACATCCCCGCAACCTAGTGCGATCATGCCCGCGGCGCACCGGGATTGCGGCCGCCCGTCACCGGGCCACGAGCCGGACCTCCCGGGCGGTGATGGTTTCCCCGGGCCGCGGCTGGAACACCGTCGCCCCGGCCCGGGTCTCCGCGCGGTAGAGCCACACCACGCCGTACCGGTCGCCGCCGTCGAGGCGGACGGTGGTGGGTCGGGCGGGCAGGGCGGACAGCCGCCACCGGCCGTCGGCGTCGGAGCACTGCTGCTGCTGGTACGGCACGGTGTCGCCGTCCCGGCCGGCGAACGCGAGCGGGCAGACCCACTGCACCGGCTGCCGGGTACGCGAGTCGACGACCCGACCGGTGATCGTGGCGCCGAGCGACATGCCGCCGTCCACCCCGGTGACCCGGCCGCCCCGCGGGATGGTCACCACGGTCGCCGAGGCCAGGTCGTCGCCGCCGTGGTACGCCACGGCGTACCGGCCCTGCGGGTCGTAGAAGATCACCCGGAACTGGCCGGGCACGACGTACTCGGCCAGGTAGGAGCCGGTCGCGTCGGTGCAGCCGCCGCTGTACCCGCCGCCGCCGGCGGGATCGACGTTGCGCAGCTCGATGCAGGCGCCCTCGATCGGCTGCCCGGTGGCGGCGTCGGTGATCCGCCCGCTGAGCGTGGCCGGCAGCCAGTAGGTGTCGTCCACCCGGACCGTCGCGCCCGCGTCGACGTCGATGACGGCCGCGCCGGCCCAGTCGGTGGCGCCGTACGCCCAGGCCGGCCAGCAGCAGTCGAAGGAGACCTTGTACGAGGTCGGGTAGAGCCCGCCGATCATCCAGCTGCCGTCCTCGGCGGTGGTGGTGGACCGCCCGAACGCCTCCTCCCGGTTCGCCAGCCAGACGAGCACGTTCAGGCCGGCGGCCGGGGTGCCGTCGGAGCGGGTGAGCGTGCCGGTCAGCGTGCCGGCACGGGGCAGCGCGACGTCGAGGACGGCGGGCGCGACCACCGGCACCGCGTCGCTGCTGGTCGCGGCCCCGGGTAGCCACGTCTGCGCCGGGTACAGGTCACCACCCGGGCTGACCTCGATCCGGTAGCCCACCCCGGATTCCAGGCCGTCGAGGGTGAAGGCGCCGGTCTGCAGGTCCACGCACGTCCCGGCGATGATGCCGCCGCCGTTGGCCTCCCACGCGTAGACGCAGGCGCCGTTCGCGGGCGCCCCGCCGATCTGCGCGTCGAGGACGTGGCCGGTGATGGACGCCGCCGCGGCGGACGCCGGGGTCGCCGGGAACGTGGCCAGGGCGGTGAGCAGGACGGTGAGTGTGACGGCGCAGAGCCGCCGGACGATCGGGCGCATCCCTCTTCCCCTTCCGCACCGCGGTCGCGGGTGGTGGCAGCCGAACGCTAGGGCGGATCCGCCGGCCGGGCCGGGGAGGCGGAGAGGAATTGTTGTCTGTCGACAATTGCCTGTGGTGGGCCGTGACATTTCCGTCCTTCGGGACGCTGCGATCCACTCCCCGGACCGGGTTGTCGGTCGGTCTCTCTACCGTGTGCGCCGTGAACGCCGTCCAGACGTACCGATACCTCCAGCCGTCCGCGCTGGGCGCCGCCGGTCTCGACCTCCAGACCTGCGGCGGCCCGGCGGCCAACCCGCGGTTCTTCTCCGGGTTCCTCACCACCCCCGCGGCCACGGCCGCCGGCCTGCTGGCCGTCGCCGAGGTGGCCCGCACCCGCTATCACCAGCCGGTCAGCCCGGCCAGCCTGGACCCGGTGGTGACCGGCAGCCGCGACCGGCTGCGCTTCGAGTCCTTCTCCGGCTGCTGCGGGGTGTACGCCCGCATGGACGTGCTGCCGGCCGGCTTCGACGGCGAGATCGCCGGGCACGGCACCACCAACGTGGATGTGAACCCGCCGTTGCGCGAGGCGCTGGCCCGGGTCGGCGGGCTCGAACCGCTGCACGCCGCCGTGGGCCCGGACGACCTGACCGTCTCCACCATGGACGGCGCGGTGGTGGAGAAGAAGGTCCCGCTGCCGGGTCGCTGGCTGCGCGGCTTCGCGGAGGTGCAGGTGCTCACCGCGGGGTTCGAGCCGCGCGCGGAGATTCCGGCCGCGGAGGCCGCCGCCTTCCTGCGCCGACTGCCCGGCGGCGCCGACCGCTCGGTGCTCTGGGCGGTGCCCGCCGGGCGGACGCTCCGGCTCACCTCGCGGCCCGTCCCGGGCGCCGTCTGCCTGGCGGGCGCGGGCCGGCTCGCGGCGCTGCGCGGAGTGCTCCGGCACGCGCGGGTCCTGCGGGTCTACGGGCCGGCCGTGCGGCCCGGCTCGCCGGCCGTGCCGAGCACCTGGGAACTCGACACCGGCGCGCTGCGGTTGTCGCTGACCCTCTCCCCCGAGCCCTACCGGGGCTTCTCCGGTGAGGGGGCGGCACTGCTCGCGCTCGCCGGTGACGAGGTGGTCGACGACGCCGAACTGGTCGCGACACTGCTCTCCTGGGACCCGACGATCGACGTCGCCGCCCTCGCCGACGCGGCGGCACTGCCCGACGACCGGGTCCGCGCGGCGCTGGCCCAGCTCGGCACCGCCGGGCGGGTCGGCTACGACGTGGCGGACGCCGGATACTTCCACCGCGTCATGCCCTACGACGCGGGCCGGGCCGAGCGGGACAATCCCCGCCTGGTCGGTGCCCGGGTGCTGGTCGAGCGGGGCGCCGTCGTCCGCGAGGGCGAGCACGCCACGGTCCGCAGCGACGAGGAGGCCTACCGGGTGCGCCGGCTTCCCGATGGCGGCTACGCCTGTACCTGCCGCTGGTGGGCACGGCACCGCGGGGAGCGCGGGCCGTGCAAGCACGCCCTGGCCGTGTCGATGGTCGCGGCGCCGGTGGAGGTGGGGGCGTGACCGACTTCTTCGAGTCCCTGGTCCGGGGCGACGTGCCCGCCGTCCGGTCGGTGCTGCACGCGCTCGACGAGCCGGCCCGCCGGGCGCTCGGCGAGGAACTGGTCGCCCATGTCCGGCGGCGGCGCGACAACTGGTGGTGGGGGAAGGAGGCGACCGCGCTGGCGGTGGCCGCGGTCGGCACGCAGAGCACCGCGACCAAGGCCGCAGCGCTGCTCGGCCGACGGTCGGTGTGGCTGCGGGACGCCGACCCGGAGCCGGTGGTCGCCGCGGCGCGGCAGCGTGGCGTGACCTGGCTGGCCGACCTGGCGTACCGGCTCGCCGAGCGGATGCGCCGCCGCGAGCCGTGGGAGGGCTGGCACTTCACGGCGGCGCTGCTGCGGGCGGAGCAGGCGCCGCCCCCGACCGGGGACGCGTTCGTCGCCGGCTGGGCCAACGCGATGTGGTGGCAGCCGCTGCACGGCCGGCAGCAGCAGCCGCTGCTCGACCGGCTGCGCGAGGATCCGTTCCTGGACACGTTGCTGCCCCGGCTCTTCGAGGTGGACGGGGTCGGCGCCGACCTGTCCGTCGGCGGTGACGGGCAGGCGGTGGCCCGGGCGCTGGTCGCGCTCGCGGCGGAGGGCCGGGTCGACCGGGCAGCCCTGCTGGACGGGGTCCTCGGGCGGCTGCTGCGCGGGGACCGGCCGGCCGCCCTGCGTCCGTTCCTCGCCCTGCACGACCTGCTGGCACCGACGCCGGACGAGGTCGCGGCGCGAGCGGGCGCGTACCTGAGGTTGCTCGCCGACGCGCCCGGCCCGGTCGCCACGACGGCGCAGCGGGCGCTGCGCGGGCTCGGCGACGCCGTGGAGCTGGAGGCCCTGGCGGACGCCGCGCGGGCGGTGCTGACCCGGCCCGAGAAGGGCCTGGTGCGGGCACAGCTGTCCTGGCTGGACGCGCTGGCCCGGCAGCGCCCGGACCGGGCGGCGGAGATCGCGGCGGTCCTCGCGGCGGGGGCCGACCACCCGTCGGCGGACCTCCGGGACCGCGCGGTGGCGCTGGCGGAACGCCACGGGCACCGGCCCGTCCGGTCCGCCGCCGTCGCGGTGGTCGGCGACGACCTGCCACCCCCGATGCCGGCGGCCGAAGCCCCGCCCCCGATCACCGAGGTCGACGAGCTGGTCGAGGAGGTGTCGGCGCTGGTCGGCCGGGGTTGGCCGGCGTCGGCGCTCGAGCGGGTTCTCGACGGCCTGGTCCGGTTGGCCAGCACCGAGCGGGAGCGGCTCCAGGCGGCCCTGTCGCCGGTGTTGCGCCGCCACCAGGTCGGCGCCTACGACCACCCGTGGGCGACGTTCAACGTGCCGGTCCAGCTGCACGGGGTCCTGCTGGCCGCCGCCGCGGCCGACGAGGCGGCCACCCGCCGGGACCAGTGGGCCGCGATCCTCAGCGAGTCGCTGACCCGCAAGCTGCGCCCGTTCTGGCGTCGGCGAGCCGTCGAGCCACCCCGCCGGCCCGCCCTCACGCTGGTCTACTGCTCCCGGCTCGCCGAGATCGGGCAGCGGCTGGACGGGCGGGACGACCCGGGGCTGCTGGCCGCGCCGACCTCGGCCAGCGGCGCCGTCGACCCGACCGCGCTCTACGAGCGGCTGGCCGCCCTCGGCGACCGTCCGGTGTGGCGGTGGGACCTGGCGCAGGCGCTGCTGCGGCTGCCCGCCGGCGTGGACGAGGCGCTCGCGGCGAAGGCGGCGGCGCTCGGCACGACCGCCGGCGACGAGCTCGCCGGCTGGCTGCGCGGAGACGCCCTGCCCACGCCCGTCCAGCGGGTGGAGACGGTCGGCCGGCGGGACCGGGTAGGCGGCTACGACTACGGCTACGACCGGTTGCCCGTTCGGCGCACCGTCGTGGCGAGTGCCCCGCCCGAGGGTGCGGCGGACCCGCTCGGGCTGCTCACCGTGCCGGCGCAGCCGGTCGGCCGCGGGCACGGGGCCTGGACCGACCTGTGGCCGGCGCTGCTGCCGGGGCACCGGGGCATGGTCGCCGCGCACCTGCTGCCGGGGATCGCCGGGGCCGCGCAGGAGGACGTCCGGGAGGCCGCAACGGTCCTGCCGGTACTGGCCGAGTGCGCCGGCCCGGGTGGTCCGGCGCTCGACCTGGCGCTGGCCTACGGGCTGTGCGCCCGCCACGAGGTGGACCGGGTCGCCGCGCTCGACGCCCTGCTGGCGCTGGCGGCCGCCGGCGACCTGGATGCGCCGGCCGTGGGCGCGCACCTGGGCGCGCTCGCCGCGGACGGCCAGGTGACGCTGGCCCGGGCGGCGACCCCGCTGCGGGACGCGGTCGCGGCCGGCGCCCCGCTGAGCATCTGGCGCCTGCTCGCCGGGGCCCTCCCGGCGCTGCTGGCCGCGCCGGCGCCGCCCCGCGGGACCCCCGACCTGCTCACCCTCGCCGCCGAGACGGCCCGGGCGACCGGCGTGCCGATCGCGGTGCCGGGCCTGGCCGAGATGGTGGCCCGGGGCGGTGGCAGCCGCCTCGTGACCGAGGCCCGCCGGCTCGCCGCCGCACTGCCCTGACGGGGCGGTGGATCGGGCCGGCCCCGAGGCGGGCCGGCCCTTCCGATCCGGTCAGGGGTGCATCTCGTACGCGCCGGCGAGGGCGACCACCCGCTGCCACACGCGGTCGGTGCGGTCGGCGTCGACGACCGGCCGCCGGAGGTGGGCGAGCGCCCAGGCGGCCTGCTCCTCGGTGGTGGCCGCCTTGCCGTGCAGTTCGGTGGCGTACGCGGAGAAGTCCCGGACCAGCAGGTCGAAGATCTCGTCCAGCAGGTCGGCGTCGAGACCGGTCAGCTCGGCCTGCTCCAGGATCAGCTGGCCGTAGACGACCAGGGCGAAGAGCTGGCCGACGGTGAGCAGGAAGTCCAGGTCCCGCTGCTGGGCCTCGTCCGGGGCGTGCGCGGCGAGCAGGGCGGTCAGCCCGTCGGCCTGCTCGCGGAACCGGGCCACGTTGGGCAGGTGGGCGTGCGCGTCGTAGGCGGCGCGCCAGTCGTGGAAACGGATCGCGCCGAGACCGCGGGCCGGCCCCTGCGCGAACAGGAACTCGTCGTCGGCCGGGTCCTGCCGGGTCGGCACGGGCGGGTGCTCGGCCGGCCGGAACAGGTAGTTGGGCATGAACTTGAGGATCAGCGCCAGGTTGACGTGCACCGTGCCCTCCAGCTTCGGCAGGCCGCGGATGTCCTTGGCGGCCTTGTCGAAGTAGGTGTCGGCCTCGAAGCCCTTGGCGGCGATCACGTCCCAGAGCAGGTCGATGACCTTCTCACCCTCGGTGGTGACCTTCATCTTGGTCATCGGGTTGAACAGCAGGTACCGCCGGTCGTCCGGGCCGGCCGAGCGGAAGTAGTCCACCGCCCGGTCGCTGAACAGCTTCATGGCCACCAGGCGGGCGTACGCGTCGGTCAGCTCGCGGCGCACGTGCGGGAAGTCGGTGACCCGCCGTCCGTAGAGGATCCGCTGGTGGGCGTGGGTGACCGCCTCGTACATGGCGTGCTCGCAGATGCCGATGGAGGCGGTGCAGAGGTTGAACTTGCCGACGTTGACGGTGTTGAGCGCGGCGTCGAAGGCGGCCGGGCCGGTGTGCAGCACGTCCTCGGCGCGCACCGGGTAGTCCTCCAGGCGGAACTCGCTGACGTACATCTGCGCGTTGACCACGTTGCGGACCAGCCGGTACGCCGGGTGCCGGCTGTCGGCGGCGAAGAAGACGTACCCCTCGGGGCCCTCGACGTCGGCGCGGCGGCCGAAGACGGAGACCAGCCCGGCGACGTTGCCGTTGCCGATGTAGTACTTGCCGCCGGTGGCCCGGAAGCCGCCGTCGGCGTCGGGGGTGAGCAGCAGGTCGGTGGAGTAGATGTCGGCGCCGTGCGGCCGCTCGGAGAGGCCGAACGCCATCACGTGGCCCTCGTCGAGCAGCGCGGCGGCGCGGGCCCGGGCGGCGGTGTTGCCGCTCTGCCAGACCGGACCGAGGCCGAGCACGGTGACCTGCCAGGTGTACCAGTAGCCGAGGCCGTAGAAGCCGAGGATCTCGCTGAGGGCGGCGTTGCGGGCCGTGTCCCAGCGCTTGTCCGGGTCGTCGCCGGCGTCGGCGGCCGGGGTGAGGAAGGTGGCGAAGAGCCCCTCCTTGGCGGCGAAGGCCAGGAAGTCGACGTACCACTCGTGGTGGTTGTAGCTGTCCACGAGGGCCTGCTTGCCGCGGGACTCGAACCAGTCGATGGTGGCGCGCAGCAGCAGCCGGGAGGTCTCGTCGAGGTGGGCGGGGTCGTAGCGGTGGGGGTGGAACAGCAGCGGGTCGGTCACGCCGGTCGCCTTTCTGCGGAGGGGTCGAGGTCGCGGAGGGTGTCGAGGACGTCGTCGAGCCAGGCCAGCACCATCCGCTCGTACGCGATGCCGCCCCGCAGCACGACGTGCTGGAGCGCCGCGCGGGCGTCCCGGTCGGCGGGGTCGGGGAAGTCGCGGCGCTCGCCGGCCAGGTAGCCGGCGAGGGTGGCCTCGTGGTCGGCGCGGTAGCGCTCGACCTCGGCGACCAGGGCGGCCCGGCCGGCCGCGTCGTCGAACGCGGCGCCGCGGATCTTGACGGCCAGCTCGTGCCGGACCGCCTCGGGCTGCACGGGTGCGCGCAGCCAGGTGACCAGGGCGGAGCGCCCGGCGGGGGTGACCGACCAGACCTTCTTGTCCGGCAGGCCCTCCTGGCCGATCTCCTCGGCGGTGAGCCAGCGGTCGCTCTCCATCCGCTTGAGCACCCGGTAGATCTGCTGGTGGGTGGCGGTCCAGAAGCGGCCGATCGAGCGGTCGAAGCGCCGGGCCAGCTCGTAGCCGGACGCGGGCTGCTCCAGGAGCGAGACGAGGATGGCGTGCTCCAGCGACATGCCGGCCATCCTGCTATGCAACGAGTTGCATAGCAAGGGCTCAGATGATGAGGTGGGTCCAGTAGGTGAGCCACACCGCGAACAGCGCGCCCTGGATCAGCGCCAGCCCGGCGGTGAGCCAGCCGTCGAGGCCGGGCCGGCGGGCCCAGCGGGCGAGCACCAGCGCCACCGGGAACGCGGCCAGCAGGTAGCGCAGGAGGCTCTTGTACACCGGCGGGCCCATCGACAGCGGCACCAGCACCACGATCACCGTGTAGGCCAGGTACGGCCAGTCGGCCCGCCGGCGCAGGCCGACGGCCGCCACGGCCAGCATCGCCACGGCGATCCAGACCCGCAGCGCGTTTGCCGAGTTGTCGCCGACTAGCGCCGACCCGGCCACCCCGAGCGGGTTCTGCACCTTGATCCCCCAGCCCTTCTCCTGGGCGTGCTGGTAGGCGAACCAGTCGCCGCTCTGCCAGCGACAGAACGCCATGAAGGTCAGCCAGCCGGCCGGCACCAGCAGCAGCGGCCAGCCCTCCCGCACGTAGCGCGGCAGGCTGCCCGGATTCAGGCGCCAGCCGTGCTGCCGCAGCAGCACGAGGGCCAGCGGGATCACCACCACGAAGCCGACCGAGCGGCTCATCGCCAGGAAGTAGCCGACGATCCCGACCACCAGCCAGCGGCGCTGCTCGGCGTACCAGAACGCGGCCAGGGCGAGGCAGACGAAGAGCGACTCGGTCAGCGCGGCCTGGAACAGGAACGCGGTCGGCAGGAGCAGCAGGTACCGCACGGCCCGCCGCCCGTCGCCCGGGTCCTCGTCGCCGAGCAGCCGGGCCCCCAGCCGGTACGCGAACCACAGTTGGAACAGCAGCGCCACGTTGGCGACCAGCAGCAGCGCCCAGGCGGTGTGCCCGCCGAGCAGCGGCGCGACGGGCCGCGCCAGGAACGGGTAGAGCAGCGGGAAGCCGAAGTCCTTCCACGGCCGGTCCAGCGGCAGCCGGGCCAGGTGGTCGTAGAGGAACGAGTCCCAGGCGAACCAGAGCGAGACCCAGCGGTGCGACGAGATCCGGTCCTGCTGGAGCCGCATCATCGTCTCGTCGGCGGGCGGCGCGCCGGGCACCCCGTCCCAGGCGGTCAGCACCAGCACGCCGACCAGGCTGAGCACGATCTTGGAACCGACGAAGACGGCGAGCACGAAGCCCCAGGGCGCGGGGATCCGCGCGGCCAGCCGCCGGCCCGCCGACGCCAGCCGGGCGCGTGCGCTGGGCCGCAGGTCGGGGCCGGGTACGTCCGCCGTCCCGGCCCGCCGCTCGTCCGCCATCCCGCTCCCACCGGTCGCCCCGCGACCGACCCCCGGACCGGGAAACCGGCCCCGCATCCCCGTTCCGCCCCGGTTCACACCCGCCGGACCCCGAACGGGTGACCCGGGCGTCGCGGATCGCGGGCGCAGGTGAGTCGGGCGGCAGGACGGGTAAGGGCGCTGCCGCATCGGCAGGCTGGCGGCGGGGGGCGCGGACGGCATGGGTGACGGCAACGGGACCGTGATCATCGGGGCGGGGCCCGCGGGGCTGACCGCCGCGTACGAGCTGCTGCGCCACGGCGAGCCGGTCCGCGTCTACGAGGCCGACGACGTGGTCGGCGGGATCAGCCGCACGGTGGAGCGGGACGGCTGGCGGTTCGACATCGGCGGGCACCGGTTCTTCACCAAGGTCTCCCGGGTGGAGGACTTCTGGCACGAGATCCTGCCCGACGAGGACTTCCTGCTCCGGCCCCGGATGAGCCGGATCTACTACCGCGGCGCGCTCTACGACTACCCGCTCAACGCGAGCAACGCGCTGCGCAACCTCGGCCTGCGGGAGGCGCTGCGCTGCGTCGGCTCGTACGGGCGGGCCCGGCTGCGCCCGCCGAAGGACCAGTCGCACTTCGAGGGCTGGGTGTCGGCCCGGTTCGGCTGGCGGCTCTACTCGATCTTCTTCAAGACGTACACCGAGAAGGTCTGGGGGATGCCGGCCGACCAGTTGCAGGCCGACTGGGCCGCCCAGCGGATCAAGAACCTGTCGCTCTCCACCGCGGTGCTCAACGCGCTGCTGCCCCGGCGCAACCGCAAGGACGTGACAAGCCTCATCGAGGAGTTCCAGTACCCGAAGCACGGCCCCGGGATGATGTGGGAGCGCTGCACCGAGGAGGTCGAGAAGCGGGGCGGCACGGTCCGCACCAACACCTGGGTGACCGAGGTGCACCGGGACCCGGCGCGGCGGCGGGCCACCGCCGTCACGGTGATCGACGCCGGGGACGAGCGCACCGAATTGGCCGACCACGTGATCTCCTCGATGCCGATCTCCGCGCTGGTGCGGGCCATGCGGCCGGAGGCCCCGCCGGAGGTCCGGGCCGCCGCCGACGACCTGCGCTACCGGGACTTCCTGACCGTCGCGCTGGTGGTGCCCGAGGAGTTCTCCTTCCCGGACAACTGGATCTACGTGCACGACCCGGCCGCCAAGGTGGGCCGGATCCAGAACTTCGGCTCCTGGTCGCCGTACCTGGTCAAGGACGGGCGGACCTGCCTGGGCCTGGAGTACTTCGTGTTCGAGGACGACGAGATGTGGCGGACCCCGGACGCGGACCTGGTCGCCTTCGCCACCGCCGAGCTGGAGCGGCTGGGCCTGGTCCGGCCCGGCTGCGTGGAGACCGGCTACGTGGTCCGGATGCCGAAGGCGTACCCGGTCTACGACGAGCGCTACCAGCACAACGTGGACGTGATCCGCGGCTGGCTGGCCCGGGAGGTGCCGAACGTGCACCCGGTGGGGCGCAACGGGATGCACCGCTACAACAACGCCGACCACTCGATGCTCACGGCCATGCTGGCCGCAGAGAACATCGTTCACGACGCCGGCCACGACGTCTGGACGGTCAACGTCGAGCAGGACTACCACGAGCAGCGGACGCCGTCGCGGCACGGCACCGGCCGGGACGCCCCGGTCATGCCCGCGCGGCGGTAAGGCGCGCGCGTGAGGGTGGTCATAACGGCTGGACGGCCGGGGCGGGCCTGCTGCTAGCCTTCTCGGCAGGTCATGAGCGCCAGCGTCAAGCCCCGGCTCGCTGGCCGGCAACCCTCCTCCGCGGTGGGGTGCCCCGGGTGAGGACCAGGCACCGGCAGCCGCCGGTGCAAGCGTGGCCTGGTACCCAGGTCATCACCGACCAGAGGGAACCATGTCTGCTCAGCTCCGCACCCCGCCCGCCGACGGCATCGCCTATCCGGCGCGGTTCGCGCTGGTCAAGCGGCGGCACGTCGACCTGATGCGGGTGTGCAGCGACGCCTGTCGCCGCGCCGACGCGCGCTGAGCGCCACTCCCCCACCTTCCGCACCATCCCTTTCCGGCTCGCCCGCCCCGGGCGCGCCGTCGGCGGCCTGCGCCCATGCCGCCTGAGACCCTGGAGACACCTGTGCGAATCCGTTCCGCCCTGACCCGCGCCGCAGCGCTCGGCGCCGCCGCCGTGCTCGCCGCCACCGCCCTCACCGCCTGCGGCGACGACGGCGCCACCAGCGAGGCCGCCAACCCGTACGGCCTGCTCCAGGCCGGCGTGCTGCGGGCCGGCACGCTCACCGACGCGCCGCCGAACGTGTACCTGAAGGACGGCAGGTTCACCGGCTTCGACAACGACCTGCTCACCGCGGTCGCCGGGAAGGCCGGCCTGAAGGTGGAGTTCGTGGGCACCGACTTCTCCGCCCTGCTCGCCCAGGTCAACAACCACAAGTTCGACGTGGGCAGCTCCTCCATCACCATCACCGAGGCCCGGAAGAAGACCGTCGACTTCGGCAACGGCTACGACTTCGGCTACTTCGGCCTCGACGTGCCGGCCGGCTCCCCGATCACCGGCTTCGACCAGCTCGCCGGCAAGCGGGTCGTCGTCGTGCAGGGCACCGTGCAGGACGACTACGCCACCCGGGAGAACCTGAACCCGGTCCGGGTGCCCGACTACAACGGCGCGGTCAACCAGCTCAAGGCCGGCACGGCCGACGCCTGGATCGCCCCGGCCGAGATCGGCGACAAGTCCGCCGCCGACAGCAACGGCAAGATCACGGTGGCCGCGAAGCAGCTCAGCCCCGCCCCGACCGCGTACGCGGTGGCCAAGGGCAACGACAAGCTCCGCGAGGCGCTGAACAAGGCCCTCGACGAGGTGATCGCCGACGGCACCTGGAGCAGGCTCCAGGCGCAGTACTACCCGGGCCGGCCGATCCCGGCCGACTTCAAGCCGGGCAGCGGCACGGTCGCCGTGCCGTCGCCGTCGGCGGCGTCCTGACCGGAACGATCGATTCGAGCGGGGCGGACGGAGACATGGATCCACTGAGCACCCTGTGGGAGACCTTCTTCGACTGGGACTCCATGCGCGAGGCGCTGCCCGAGATGCTGACCGTCGGGCTGCCCAACACGCTGATCCTGGCGGTCTCCGCCGCCCTGCTCGGCTCGGTGCTGGGCATGCTGCTGGCCGTCGCGGGCATCTCGCGTACCCGATGGTTGCGGTGGCCGGCCCGGGTCTACACCGACGTGTTCCGCGGCCTGCCGGCGGCGGCGACCATCCTGCTCATCGGCGTCGGCCTGGCGCCGCTGGGCATGCAGGTGTGGGGCCCGAACCCCTACCCGCTCGGCGTGCTGGCGCTGTCGCTGATCGCGGCCGCCTACATCGGCGAGATCTTCCGCGCCGGCATCCAGAGCGTGGAGGCCGCCCAGCTGGAGGGGGCCCGGGCCCTCGGCTTCTCCTGGGGCGAGGCCATGCGCCTGGTCATCGTCCCGCAGGGCGTACGCCGGGTGCTGCCGGCCTGGGTCAACCAGCTCATCGCGCTGATCAAGGACTCCAGCCTGGTCTACTTCCTCGGCCTGGTGGCCAGCCAGCGGGAGCTGTTCCGGATCGGCCAGGACTACGCGGCCACCACGGGCAACGAGTCCGCGCTGCTGCTGGCGGGCCTGTTCTACCTGGTGCTGACCGTGCCGCTGACCCACGCGGTCAACTGGATCGACCGGCGGCTGCGGCAGGGCCGGGCGGTGGCCGCCCCCGACCTGGACGTCGAACTCGACCCCGCCGGCGCGCCGGCGCCGGCCGGAAAGGACCCCCGATGAGCACCGCCACCACCACCGCCACCTCGGTGAGCCTGGCCGTGCGGGACGTGCACCTGGCCTTCGGGCGCCACCAGGTGCTGCGCGGCGCCGACCTGGAGGTGGCCCGGGGCGGGACGGCCTGCGTGATCGGCCCGTCCGGGTCCGGCAAGTCGACGCTGCTGCGGACGATCAACCGGCTCATCGAGCCGGACCGGGGCGACGTGCTGCTGGACGGGCGCAGCGTGCTGGGCGACGACCCGGACGCGCTGCGCCAGCGGATCGGCATGGTGTTCCAGCAGTTCAACCTCTTCCCGCACATGACCGTGCTGCGCAACCTCACCCTCGCGCTGCGCAAGCTCAAGAAGCTCCCCGAGGACGAGGCCGTGCAGGTCGCCCGGACCCAGCTCGACCTGGTCGGGCTGGCTCACAAGGCCGACGTCCGGCCGGCGCAGCTCTCCGGCGGCCAGCAGCAGCGCGTGGCCATCGCCCGTGCCCTCGCGCTGCGGCCGCAGGTGATGCTCTTCGACGAGGCCACCTCGGCGCTCGACCCCGAGCTGGTCAAGGGGGTGCTCGGGGTGATGGCCGACCTCGCGTCCGCCGGCATGACCATGGTGGTGGTCACCCACGAGATGGGCTTCGCCCGCGAGGTGGCCGACACGGTGGCCTTCATGGACGCCGGCGTCGTGCTGGAGGCCGGCCCGCCGTCCGCCGTGTTCGAGGCGCCGGAGCACCCGCGACTGCGCCGCTTCCTGTCCCAGGTGCTCTGACCCGATCGGGCGAGATCGTCGCCGACGTGGACGGTCCGGTTACGACGATCAACTTCGGGGGTAGGAGCCCCTACGGCCGGACGGAGATTCCGTGGGTGCGCCGGTCCGTGAGAGGGAGGACCGCGCCGGTGCGCGACTGGTGGAAGGCCGCCGTGGGGCGGCTGCGACAGGCGTGGGTGCCGGTGGTGGAGGCCGCGCTCGCCGCCACCGTGGCCTGGTTGATCGCCGCGCGGCTGATCGGCCACCCGGACCCGTTCTTCGCGCCGAGCGCGGCGCTGATCGTGCTCGGCGAATCGCGGGGCCAGCGGGTACGGCAGACCATCGAGCTGGTGCTCGGGGTGGCCGGTGGGGTGCTCGTCGCCGACCTGGTGGTGCACGCCCTCGGCCCCGGCACGGCGACCATGCTCCTGGTCCTGCTGCTCACCCTCGGCGTCACGGTGGCGGCCGGGGCGAGCAGCACCCTGGTCATCCAGACCACGGTCTCCGCGCTCTACCTGGTGGTGGTCGCCGCGCCGAAGGGCGAGTTCACCCCGTTCCGGTTCGTCGACGCGCTGATCGGCGGGGCGGTCGCCCTCGCCGCCAGCCAGCTCGTGGTGGCCCGGGACCCGCTGGCGCCGCTGGTCGCCGAGGCCCGCCGGACATACGCCGACCTCGCCGACCTGCTCGACCGGGTGAACGCCGCGCTGGACCGCTGTGACGCCGAGGCCGCCCAGGCGGCGCTGGACCGGGCCCGGGAGGTGGACGGCTGTGTGGAACGCCTGCGGTCCGCGGTGCGGGCCTGCGCCGAGACCCTGCGCCTACGGGTCCGCCGCCGCCGGCACCTCGGCCAGCTCGACCAGGTCGAGGCCACCGCCCGGCAGCTCGACTACGCGGTACGCAACATCCGGGTGCTGGCCCGCAACGCGGTCACGCTGACCCGGCTGCACACGGCCGCCCCACCGGAACTGGGCGCGGCGATCCGCTCGCTCGCCGAGGCGGTACGCGCCGCCGGCGCGGCCCTGGCCACCGACCTGACCGGCCAGGGCGCCGACCGGCACGCGGGACGGGCGGAGGAGGCCGCCCTGGCCGCGGTGCGGATCGGCGCGCGGCTGCTGGAGTCCGACCCGGCGCTGCCCGTGGTCATGATCGTCGGGCAGGTGCGGTCCACCGCCATCGACCTGCTGCGCGGTGTCGGCACCGACGACGTGGCGGTGCTCAACCGCGTCGATGAGGCGCTCGGGCTGCCGACGCCGGCGTCCTGACCGGCCGCGCGTCACCGAGGTGACGGGGTCGCGGCACACCGGTCCGGGCGCGCCGCTACACCTCGCAGCGGTCGGACAGGGCGTAGCGGGTGAGGACCACGTCGCCGATCTGGCGTACCTCGACGACCCGGGCGCGGCGGCCCGGGTGCCACGGGAAGCGGCCGTCCCCGACGAACCGGGGCGCCCGGCGGTCGCCCACGAAGAACGGCGCGACCACCAGGTGCAGCTCGTCGGCGACACCGGCGGTGAGGAACTGGCAGTGCACGGTGCCGCCGCCCTCCACCATGAGCCGGCCGACGCCGCGCCCGGCCAGGTCGGCGAGGACCGCGTGCGGGGTGACGGGGTCGCCCGCGTCGACCACGGTGGCCACCGCGCCCACCTGCTCCCGGGTCTTCTCCACCACGCCGCTCGGGCAGTAGACCAGCTTCGGCCCGTCGCCCATGGTGAAGAAGCGGGCGGTCGGGTCGAGGTGGCCGCTGGCCGTGACGGTGACCTTCACCGGGGACGGGGGCAGGCCGAGGGCCACCCGCTCGGCCCGCCGCCGCTCGCTGCGCACCAGCAGCCGCGGGTCGTCGCGGCGGACCGTGGCGGCGCCCACCATGATCGCGTCGGCGGCGGCCCGGACCGCGTCGATCCGGTCCAGGTCGGCGTCGTTGGACAGCAGCAGCCGCTCGGCCGTGGCGTCGTCGATGTAGCCGTCGATCGACATGGCGCAGCTGAGCAGCACGTACGGCCGGCCGGTCACGGCACGAAGGGCAGGTCGAGGGCATGGTCGGCGCGGGTCACCTTGGCGGCCAGGTAGCCCGCGTTGGCCGGGGACAGGTGCACGCCCGTGAGCACCCGGTCGACCACCGTGACGCCCAGCCGCTCCAGCTGGGCGGCCTTGTCCGGGTTGTTGCTGAGCAGGGCCACCCGGGTCACGCCCAGCGCCGCGAGCATCTGCGCGGCCACCGTGTAGTCGCGCTCGTCGGCGCCCCGGCCCAGCGCCACGTTCGCCTCGTAGGTGTCCAGCCCGCCGTCCTGGAGGGCGTACGCGTCGAGCTTGGCGTAGAGGCCGATGCCCCGGCCCTCCTGGCGCAGGTAGAGCAGGTAGCCGCCGGCGTCGGCGATCCGCTCGACGGCCTCGCGCAGTTGCGGGCCGCAGTCGCAGCGCTGGCTGCCGAAGACGTCCCCGGTCAGGCACTCGCTGTGCGGGCGGACCAGCGGTGGGGAGGCCTCCGGGTCCCGTCGCTCGCCGAGCCCGATGGCGAGGTGCTCGCGGCCGTCGACCAGGCCGTGGAAGGAGTGCACCCGGGCGGTGGTCACGTACCCGTCGGGGAACCGCAGGGGGACCGCGACCTGCGTTCGGACCGTCGCGGTGGGCAGTGTTTCGTCCAATGCTTCTCCTCAGTCCGGGCTGCCGGACGCGCCGGCAACGCACACCTCGCACCCTCACCGTAGGCGGGATCACCGACAGTCGCCGGGCTCCGCGGTCGTACGCCGGCGGACCAGCAGCACCGCGGCGCCCGGCAGGCTGGCCACCAGGACCAGCGCCCCGTAGACCGTGCCGGTGGCGACGCCCTGCGCGGCGGTCAGGCCGGCCGCGGCGAAGGCCCATCCCGCCACCCCCTCGCGCGGGCCGAACCCGCCAACATTGGTCGGCAGGCCCATGGCGAGCAGGGCCAGCAGGGTCAGCGGCACGAGGCGGGACAGCGGCGCGTCGGCGCCCGCGGTGCGCGCCGCCACCACGAAGGTGGCCAGGTGCCCGGCGACCACCACGGCCGAGGCCGCCACGACCCCGAGCCAGGTGCGCCGGGCGAGCAGTCCGGCCCGGACGTCGGCGACGGCCGTGCGGGCCGCCCGCGCCCAGCGGGACGCCCCGGAGCGGGGCACGGCGCGGGCGGCCAGCGCCAGCGCCAGCGCGGCGGCGGCCAGCCCGGCGGCCACCGCCGGCAGGTACGGCCGGACCGGGGACGGCAGCGCCGCCAGCACGGCCACCGCGATGACCAGCTGGACCACCTGGCCGGCGGTGCGCTCCCACACCACGGCGCGGACGCCCCGGGCCACGTCCCCGGCGTCCCGGCCGTGCCGGACCGCCCGGTGCACGTCCCCGAGCACCCCGCCGGGCAGGGTGGAGTTGAGGAAGACCGCCCGGTAGCAGTGCGCGACGGCGGCCCGCAGCGGCAGCCGTACGCCCAGGCCGCCGGCGACCAGCGACCAGCGCCAGGCGCAGCAGACGGTGGTGACCGCGCCGATGCCGAGCGCGGCGGCGAGCGCCGGCGCGTCGATCAGCCGCAGCCCGGCCAGGAACGGGCCGGTGCCCACCGACCAGACCAGCACGCCGAGCACGGCGAACCCGGCCAGCGGACGGGCCCAGGCCCAGAACGACCGGGACGGTGCGGGCGCGGCGGCCGGGACGGGCCCGGCGACGGCGGCGTGTGACAAGAGCGCTCCTCCCTCGGTCCATCCCTTGTCACGTACCGCCGGCCGCTGCGGTTCACCCGGCGAGCAGGTCGGCGTGGTGCAGGACCACCCGCAGCCGGCCGTCGGCCGCCTCGGCGAGCCGCCGCTCCCGGTACGCGTCGACCACCCCGGCCAGCTCCGGCCGCTCCTCGACGGCCGCGTCGAGCCAGCCGACCAGCCACGCCGCGGTCAGCGCGGCCTGCTCCGGGCCGAGGCGCCACGGGCTGGGCCGGGTCCGCACCTCGACGCCCCGGCGGCGGAAGGCCGCCACGGTGGCGTCCGCGGCGTCCGGGCCGAGCAGGGCGCGCCCGGCGTCGGTGCGCCGCTGGTGGGCGTTGAACGCGGCCTCGAACTCGGCGTCGAGCGGGTCGGCGGGGGTGAACCGCACCCGGCCCAGCACGGTGATCGCGAAGAGGGTGGGGTGGCCGGCGCAGGCCGCCACCGTCCGCTCGACCTCCTCGGCGGTGAGCATGTCCAGCAGCGCCGAGGCGGTGACCAGGTGGGCGTCGGACAGGTCGGCGGCGCCCAGCCGGGTGATGTCGGAACCCCGGACCAGCACGGTGACCGGGCTGCCGTCGGCGGCCACGACCGGCTCGGCGGCGGCCCGGGCGCGCAGGTCGGCGTCCCGCTCGTGCAGCACCCAGCGCTGCGGGCCGGGCAGCCGCGGGGCGAGCCACCGCGCCATCGACCCGGTGCCGCTGCCCAGGTCGTGCACGACCAGCGGCCGGTCGGCGGGCAGCCGGCGGCGGACCGCGTCGAGCAGCTCGGCGGAGCGGGCGGCCGCGTCGGCCGGCTCCCGCAGCCGCAGCCAGTCCGCGAAGTCGGGGGGTAGCAGAGTGCTCATGCCGCCGTGGCCTCCTTGAGGGCTGCCGCCAGCCGGTGCGCGGTGACCGGCCAGCCGGTGAGGGTGTCCCGCCGCTGCCGGGCGGCGCGGCGCAGCCGGTCCCGCAGGCCCGGCTCGGTGAGCCAGCGGCGCAGCGCGCCGGCCAGCGCGGCCGGGTCGGCCGGTGGCACCAGCAGGCCGGGCCGCTCGCCGTCCGGGCTGCGCCCGAGCGTCCCGGGCAGGCCGCCGGTGTCGCTGGCCAGCACCGGTACGCCCCGCGCGAGCGCCTCGGTGACCACCATCCCGTAGGTCTCCCGGCGGGAGGGCAGCACCAGCAGGTCGGCGGCCGCGTACGCGGCCGCCAGGTCGTCCCCGGTCCGTGGGCCGGCCAGCCGGACCCGGTCGGCGAGACCGGTGTCGGCCAGTTGCCGGCGCAGCCGCGCCACGAAGCCGGGGTCGCGGGTGAGCGGGCCGACCCAGTCGCAGGCCCAGGGCAGGTCGGCGACCCGGTGCAGGGCGGCGGCGAGCACGTCGTGCCCCTTGAGCGGGGTGACCGCCGCGACGCAGAGCAGCCGGTCGCCCGCCGGCGAGCCGGGCGTGACCGGCGCCGGGTCCACCCCGGGCGGGGCGACCGTCACCCGGCCGGCGGCGAGCGGGTAGCGGTCGAGCAGCCGGCGGCGGGTCCACTCGCTGGTGGTCACCACGGCGGTCGCGGCGGCCAGCGCCCGGGCCTCGACGTCGTCCTCCAGCGGCAGGTGCACCAGCACCACGAGGCGCAGCCGCCGGGCGTGCGGGGCCAGCACCTCCGGCACGGTCGAGGCGACCAGCCCGTCGAGCAGCACGGCCGCGCCGTCGGGCAGCGCGGCGAGCACGCCGGCCAGCGCGGCCCGGTCCGCCGCGCCCGGGTGCGGCCAGCCGCCCGGCACCGGGTGCTCCCGCACGGTCCAGCCGAGCGCGGCCAGCCCCTGGCAGGCCCGGCGGTCGTATCCGTTGCCGCCGCTGGGGCTCGCCGGGTCGTCGATGTGGCCCGGCAGCACCACGTGCACGACGGTCATCCGGTCACAGCGACCGCTCGTAGCTCGCCCAGGCGACGTGCGACTCGTGCAGGGTGACCGTGATCCCGGCCAGGCCCCGCGCCCCCGCGCCGAGCCGTCCGGCCTGCACCGCCTCGGCCAGCCGGTCGGCCACCGTCCGGGCCAGCACCTCGGTGGTGGTGTTCACCCCGGCGAAGTCCGGCTCGTCGTCCAGGTTGCGGTAGGTGAGCGCGCCGAGCACGGCCTTGAGCTGCTCGGTGGCCAGCCCGATGTCGACGACGATCCCGTCGGCGTCCAGCTCCGGCCGGCGGAAGGTGGCGTCGACGACGAAGGTCGCGCCGTGCAGCCGCTGGGCCGGGCCGAACACCTCGCCGCGGAAGCTGTGGGCGACCATCATGTGGTCCCGGACGGTGACGCTGAACATGTCACTCCTCGTCGTAGGTGATGAGCTGGCAGAGCGCGGGGAGCCGGCCCGAGGCGAGCCGGTCCAGCACGTCGGGCAGGTCGGCGAAGCGGGACCGGCCGGTGATCAGCGCGTCGAACGCCGGGTCGGCGAGCAGGTCCAGGGCCACCGCCAGCCGGTCGGCATAGCTGCGGTCGGCGCGCCGGGGCGACACCGTGCCGACCTGGCTGCTGCGGATGCCGAGCCGCTTCGAGTGGAACGACCCGCCCAGGGCGAGGGTGACCGGGCGGTCGCCGTACCAGCTCAGCTCCAGCACCGTGCGCTCCGGGCGGAGCAGCTCCAGGGCGCGTTGCAGCCCCTCGGCGGTGGCGCTGGCGTGCACCACGAGGTCCCGGTCGCCGGCCGCGTCGGCGGGCAGCGCGAAATCGACGCCGAGCGCCGCGGCCACCCCGGCCCGGGCCGGGTCCGCGTCGACCAGCTCGACGCGCACCCCGGGGAAGCGGGCCAGCACGGCGGCCACGCAGCACCCGACCATGCCGCCGCCGACCACGGTGACCCGGTCGCCGACCAGCGGCGCGGCGTCCCAGAGCGCGTTCACCGCGGTCTCCACGGTCCCGGCCAGCACCGCGCGGGCCGCCGGCACCCCGTCGGGTACGACCACCACGGCGTCGGCCGGCACCACGTACGCGGTCTGGTGCGGGTGCAGGCAGAAGACGGTACGCCCGCGCAGCTCCGCCGGCCCCTCCTCGACGGTGCCGACGCTCAGGTAGCCGTACTTCACCGGGGCCGGGAAGTCGCCCTCCTGGAACGGGGCGCGCATCGTGGCGTGCTGGTCGGCGGGGACCCGACCGGTGAAGACCAGGGTCTCGGTGCCCCGGCTGACGCCCGAGTAGCGGGCGCGGACCAGCACCTCACCGGGGCCGGGCGGGGCGAGCGCGACCGGGCGGAGCTCACCCTCGCCGGGGGCGCGGAGCCAGAAGGCGCGAGCCTCACCGGTCACGAATTCTCCTCTTTTCCGCATCCGGACCGAACCGGACGGCCGAATTTCCCGTGATGACTGGCAGGGTTGTCGATCATAGACACGGAGGCAGGGTGTCCACGGTTCGAAATGGCCCGTTGGTCGGGTTGATCGTGCAGTTCGTCCTGCTGGCCGGGCTCGCCGGCACGGTGGGCGTCGGCGTGGCGGGCTGGCTCGCCGGCCTGGCGTACGCCGGGGTGCTCTGCGGGCTGCTCCGGCGCGGCCTGCGGGCGGCCGGCGCGGACCGGCTGGGTCCCGCCGACCGGGTGACGCTGGCCCGGGCGCTGCTGGTCGGCGGGGTGCTCGCCCTGGTCGTCGGCGGCGGGCCGGCGCCCGTGGCCGTCCTGGTCCCGCTCACCGCGCTGGCGCTGGCGCTGGACGCGGTGGACGGTCGGGTGGCCCGGCGCACCGGCACGGTGAGCGCCCTGGGCGCCCGCTTCGACATGGAGGTCGACTCGTTCCTGCTCCTGGTGCTCAGCGTCCACCTGGCCCCGTCGGTCGGCGGCTGGGTGCTGGTCATCGGCGGAATGCGGTACGCCTTCGTGGCGGCGGCCTGGCCGCTGCCCTGGATGCGCGGCACGCTGCCGCCCCGGTACTGGCGCAAGGTGGTGGCGGCGGCGCAGGGCGTGGTGCTCGCGATGGCCGCGAGCGGTCTGCTGCCGCCGGCGGCGACCGCGGCGCTGGTCGCGGGTGCGCTCGCGCTGCTGGTCGAGTCGTTCGGCCGCGACGTGGCCTGGCTGTGGCGGCACCGCCCGGCCGCCCCGGCGGCCCGGCCCGTCCCCGCCGTCGAGGTCGTCCCGGTGGCCGCACCCACCGCCGCGCCCGCCCTGCCCGCGCTGGACCTCCGCCTCGCCGCGGCCGCGCTCCCCGCCCCGGTCGCCGGACCCTCCGCGACCGCCCTGCCCGCGCTGGGCGTCGGATCGACCGCGCTTCCGCTGCCGGTCGCCGTCCGGATCGTCGCCCACCAGCCGGCCTGACCCCCTTCCTCCCCTCGCCGAAGGACGTCGCCGTGTCACTGCGCATCCGTCTCCGCCGGCCGGCCGGGCCGGCCACCCCCACCCCGGACACCGGGGCGTCCACGCCACCGGGCGACGCGCCGATGTCCGACGCGGGCGCCGCCGACCGGGCGCGGACCGCCTCGCGTGCCCGTCGGGCGGCCGGCGCGGTCCTGACCGGGCTGGCCGCGCTGCTGGTGGTGGCGGCGCTTGTCGCGCCGGACCGGCTGGCCGAGGTCGGGCCCGGCGCCGTGCTGCGGATCCCGGTGGAGGCCCTGGTCGCGGCGGCGCTGCTGCTCGTCCTGCCGGCCCGCGCCCGCCGGCCGGCCGCCGTGGCGCTCGGCCTGGTGCTGGGCCTGCTGACCGTGGTCAAGCTGCTGGACACGGGCTTCCGGGTGGCCCGGGACCGGCCGTTCGACGTGCTGCTCGACTGGGGACTGTTCGACGACGGCTTCGGCTACCTGACCGACTCGACCGGCCGGGCCGGCGCGGTCGCGGCGGCGGTCGGGGTGGTGCTGCTCGTGGCCGGTCTGCCCGTGCTCCTGGCGCTCGCCGTGCGGCGGCTGGCCCGGCTGCTGGCGCGGCACCGCACCGGCGCGGTCCGGGTGGTCGCCGCGCTGGCCGTGCTCTGGCTGGGCTGCGCCCTGTTCGGGGTACGCCTGGCCGCCGGCCCGCCGGTCGCCGACCGGTCGGCGACCGACCTGGTCGCGGCGCACGTCGGCCAGGTCCGGGCCGGCCTGCGCGACCGCGCCGCGTTCGCCGGGGAGATGACGGCCGACGCGTACCGGGACGTGCCGGGCGACCGGCTGCTGACCGGGCTGCGCGGCAAGGACGTGCTCGTCGCGTTCGTGGAGAGCTACGGGCGGGACGCCGTGGAGGACCCCGCGCTCGCTCCGGGCGTGAACGCGGTGCTCGACGACGGCTACCGGCGGCTGCGCGCGGCCGGCTACGACGCCCGTAGCGGCTTCCTCACCTCGCCCACCTTCGGCGGCGGCAGCTGGCTGGCCCACGCCACCCTGCTCTCCGGCCTGTGGATCGACAACGACCAGCGCCACCGGGACCTGCTGGCCGGCGACCGGCTCACCCTGAACGGCGCGTTCCACCGGGCCGGCTGGCAGACCGTCGGGGTGCTGCCCGCCGCCACCCAACCCTGGCCGGAGGGGAAGTTCTTCGGCTACGACCGCTACTACGACGCGGAGAAGCTCGCCTACCAGGGGCCGAAGTTCAGCTACGCGCCGATGCCCGACCAGTACACCCTGGCCACCTTCCAGCGCCGGGAGCGGGACCGGCCGCACGCCCCGCTGATGGCGGAGATCCCGCTGGTGTCCAGCCACTCCCCCTGGTCGGCGATCCCGAAGCCGGTGCCCTGGGACGCGGTGGGCGACGGCAGCGTCTTCCACACGGCGTCCACCAGCACCGGCGGCAGCCGGGACGTGGTGCAGCGGGACACCGCCCAGGTCCGCGACGACTACCGGCACTCCATCGAGTACAGCCTCGGCACCCTGGTGTCGTACGTGCTGACCTACGGCGGTGACGACCTGGTGCTGGTCTTCCTGGGCGACCACCAGCCGAACGCGACGGTGACCGGCGAGGGCGCCGGCCGGGACGTGCCGATCACCATCGTGGCGAAGGACCCGGCCGTGCTGGACCGGGTCGCCGGCTGGGGCTGGCAGGACGGTCTGCGCCCCGGCCCGACCGCCCCGGTGTGGCGGATGGACACCTTCCGGGACCGCTTCCTCGCCGCATTCTCCCCCGCCCACTGACCGGACCGACCGTCCCGGGGACGCGGCACGCCTGCCGCGTCCCCGACGGGCTCAGGCCGCCCGGCGCCGGTCGCGGGCCGTCCGGCCGGTGCTCTCCCGGAACCCGGCGCGCCGCGCGCCGCCCCGCGCCAGCCGCATGGCCCGCCGCGCGGTGACCATCGGCTCGCACGGCGCGCTCGCCCGGGCGCAGAGCAGGCTGGGACAGCGTCCCGTGGCGTCGGGCTGGTGGGCGGCGGCCACGTCGTACGCGGCCCGCCACAGCAGCGGATCGGTGACGTCGTCCGGCAGCACGGCGTCCTGACTGGACCGGAATCGTGTCGTCTCGGGCACCCCGTTCCCCCCTTCGTGGTGGCTCCCGTGTTCAGTGACCGCGAGGGCCCGGATCAAACCTCCCACCGGTGACGGTGGACCGACCAGCGGCGTGCGTCACGCCGGGTACGCCCGGGTCTCCGCGGCCTTGACCGCCGCCCAGACCTCCTGGCCGGGGCGCAGCCCGAGGTGGGCCGCCGCGGCGGGGGTGACGTCGGCGGCCACGGCGACCGGACCGGCGAGCTGGACCCGCAGGTTGTCGCCGTGCCGCTGCACCCCGGTCACGGTGGCCGCCCAGACGTTGCGCGGGCTGCCGTCCGGGCGGCTGGGGTGCAGCGCGACGGCGGCCGGCGGGAACGCGACGAACGCCTCCCCGCGTACGGTGTCCGCCGTGGTGAGGGTGAGCCCGCCGACGGTGACGGCGTGCCCGTCGGCGTGCCCGCGGTGCAGGTTGAGCCCGACCAGCCGGGCCACGTAGTCGGTGCGGGGCCGGGCCGTGACGGTCGCCGCGTCGCCCTCCTGGACCACCCGCCCCTGCTCGACGATGACCAGCCGGTCGGCGAGCACCAGGGCGTCCAGGGGGTCGTGGGTGACCAGCAGGGTGGCGCCGGGGTGCGCGCCGAGGTGCCGCTGGAGTTCGGCGCGGGTGTCGAGCCGGGTCCGGGCGTCGAGCGCGGCGAGCGGCTCGTCGAGCAGCAGCAGGGTGGGCTCGACGGCGAGCGCGCGGGCCAGCGCGACCCGCTGGGCCTGCCCGCCGGAGAGCTGGCGCGGCCGGTGCCGGGCCTGCCCGCCCAGGCCCACCCGGTCCAGCCAGCCCTGGGCCCGGGCCCGGGCGGCCCGCCGGTCGGCGCCCCGGCGGCGCGGCCCGAACGCCACGTTGTCCAGCGCGCTGAGGTGCGGGAAGAGCAGGTAGTCCTGGAACACCACGCCGACCGGGCGCCGCTCGGGCGGGGTCCACACCCGCCGGTCGGGACGGTCGAGGTCGACGCCGCCGAGCATCAGGTGCCCGGCGCTGAGCGGGTGCAGCCCGGCGAGGGCCCGCAGCGCGGTGGTCTTGCCGGCCCCGTTCGGGCCGAGCAGCGCCACCACCTCCCCGGCCTCGATGCGCAGCCGCACGTCGAGGTGGAAGGCGCCTCGGTCGGCGACCAGGTGCGCGTCGAGCAGGGGCGGGGCGGTCACGTCACACCGACCCAGCGGTCGCGCAGCCCGGCCAGGATGGCCACGGAGACGGTGAGCAGGATGAGGCTGAGCACGATGGCGGCCTGCACGTCGGTCTCCAGCGCCAGGTAGACGGCGAGCGGCATGGTCTGCGTCCGCCCCGGATAGTTGCCGGCGAAGGTGATGGTGGCGCCGAACTCGCCGAGCGCGCGGGCCCAGCAGAGCACCGCGCCGGCGGCCACCCCGGGGGCGACCAGCGGCAGGGTGACCCGGGTGAAGGTGGCCCAGCGGCCGGCGCCGAGCGTGGCCGCCGCCTCCTCGTAGCGGGCGTCGGCGCCGCGCAGCGCGCCCTCGACGGCGATGACCAGGAAGGGCATGGCGACGAACGCCTCGGCCAGCACCACCCCGGCGGTCGTGAACGGCAGGGTCACCCCGAAGGTGGCGTCCAGCCAGGACCCGAGCAGGCCACGCCGGCCGAAGACCAGCAGCAGCGCCACCCCGCCGACCACCGGCGGCAGCACGAGCGGCACGGTGACCAGCGCGCGAACCAGCCGCCGGCCGGGGAACTCGACCCGGGCCAGGAGCCAGGCCAGGGGTACGCCGAGCGCGACGCAGAGCAGCGTGGCGGCCGTGGCGGTCTCCAGGGACAGCCGCAGCGCGGTGAGCACGCCGGGCTGGGCCAGCCGCCGGGGCAGCGTGGTCCAGGGCGCCCGGACCAGCAGCCCGGCCAGCGGCAGGACGAGGAAGAGCAGCCCGAGACCGGCGGGGAGCAGCAGGGCCAGCGGCACCCGCTGCCGGCGGCGTACGGGTCGGGTCACCGGCTCGGCGGGGCCTGGAACCCGGCGGCGGTGAGCACGGCCAGGCCGGCGTCGGAGCGGACGTGGTCGACGAAGGCCCGCGCCCCGTCCGGGTTGCCGGCGTGCTTCAGCACCACGATCGGGTAGTCGTTGACCGCCCGGGCGGACTCGGGGAACTCGACGGCGGCCAGCCCGGCGGCGGCGCGCACGTCGGTGCGGTAGACCAGCGCCGCGTCGACCTCGCCGAGCTTCACCTTCGCGAGGGCGCCCTTGACGTCCTGTTCCAGGGTGGCCGGGGTGAGCTGAACGCCGGCCGCGTCGAGGGCGGTTCGCGCCGCCGCGCCGCAGGGCACCTGCTCGGCGCACAGCGCCACCTTCACGCCGGGGCGGGCCAGGTCGGGCAGGCCACCGACCCGGTCCGGGTTGCCCTCGGGTACGGCGATGACGAGCTGGTTGCGCACCAGGACGGCCGGCGCCCCGGCGGCGTCACCCGCGTCGGTGACGGTCTTCATGGTGGCCGGCGAGGCGGCCGCGAACACGTCGGCGGGCGCGCCCTGGGTGATCTGGGTGGCGAGCGCCGAGCTGCCGGCGAAGTTGAGGACGACCCGGGTGCCGGGGTGGGCGGCCTCGAAGTCCCGGCCGAGCTTCGTGAAGGTCTCGGTGAGCGAGGCGGCGGCGAACACGGTCACCGTGCCGCCCGTGCCGGCGGTCGACTCGTCGCCGGCGCCGCAGCCGGTGAGGGACAGGGCCAGCGCGGTCACCCCGGCCAGGGCGGCGCGGATCCGCCGTACGGTCACGGGCTGGTCCTTCCCCTCGGGGCGGGCGCGCGCTCGACCACGACGGTGGTCGACTTGATCACGGCGACGGCGACCGAGCCGACCTGGAGGTCGAGGTCGTCGACGGCCTCGCGGCTCATCAGCGACACGATCCGGAACGGCCCGGCCTGGATGTCGACCTGGGCCATCACGGTGTCCTTGACGACGGCGGTGACGATGCCGCGCAGCCGGTTGCGGGCCGAGGAGAGCTCGGGGTGGCCCGGGGCGCGGACGAACACGGCCAGGTCGGCCCCGTCGAGCACCCGGTGGCCGTGCTCGTCGCGGGTGGCGGGCAGCCGCCCGGCGTCGATCCAGCGGCGGACCGTGTCCGCGCTGACCCCGAGCAGTTCGGCGGCCTCGCCGATCCGGAACACCGTCACGCGGCCACCCTAGCGGCCCGCAGGTGCGGGTGTGAAGCGGCCCGGCGCCTCGCATCCACCAGGAGCGAGGGGCCGGGCCGGTGGTAGGTGCGCCCTGTCAGTCGTCCGCCGGGGTGAGCCGGACCCGGCGGAGCAGCTGGGCGTTGAGCGCCACCACGATGGTGGAGGCGGACATCAGCACCGCCCCCACGGCCGGGCTGAGCGCGACGCCCGCCCACGCCAGGACGCCGGCCGCGAGCGGGATGGCCACCACGTTGTAGCCGGCCGCCCAGGCCAGGTTCTGCCGCATCTTCCGGTACGACGCCCGGGACAGCCGGATGACGCCGGTGACCCCGCGCGGGTCGGAGCTGGCCAGCACCACCCCGGCGGACTCGATCGCCACGTCGGTGCCGGCGCCGATGGCCACGCCCACGTCGGCACGGGCGAGGGCCGGGGCGTCGTTGACCCCGTCGCCGACCATGGCCACGGTCAGGCCGCGGGACTGGAGTTCGGTGACGGCCTTGTCCTTGTCGGCCGGGAGGACCTCGGCGAAGACCTCGTCCACGCCGGGGCGGAAGCCCAGGTCCGCGGCGACCGCCTCGGCGACCGGCCGGGCGTCCCCGGTGATCATGACGATCTTCTTCACCCCCTGCTCGCGCAGTTCGGCGATGGCCGCGCGCGCCTCGGGGCGGACCTCGTCCTCGAGGGCGAACGCGCCGACCACCTCGGGGCGGCCGCCTCCGGGCAGCCGGACCAGGTGCAGCACCGCGGCGCCCCGCCGGGACCAGCCCTCCGCCGCCCGGGTCAGCTCGGCGGGCACGTCGGCGCCCAGCTCGCGCAGCAGGGCCGGGCCGCCCACCGCCCAGTCGGCGCCGTCCACCGTGGCGCGTACGCCCCGGCCGGTCAGCGAGCGGAAGTCGCGGGCCGTCGCCCCCAGGCCCCGATCCTGCGCGGCGGTGACGAGTGCCCGGGCGAGTGGGTGCTCGCTGTCCGCCTCGACCGCGCCGGCCAGGCGCAGCGCGCCGTCGTCGTCGAGCCCGCCCGTGGCGGCCACCCCGGCCAGGGTGTGCCGCCCCTTGGTGAGGGTGCCGGTCTTGTCGAACAGCACCGCGTCGACGGTGCGCATGCGTTCCAGGGCGAGCCGGTCCTTCACGAGGATGCCGGCGCGGGCGGAGAGCGCCGTGGAGAGCGCCACGACGAGCGGGATGGCCAGCCCGAGGGCGTGCGGGCAGGCGATCACGAGCACCGTCACGGTCCGGATCACGGCCTGGTCGGTGTTGCCGAGCACCAGCCAGGCCACGAAGGTGGCCAGGCCGGCGACGGCCGCCACGTAGAACAGCAGCGCCGCGAACCGGTCGGCGAGCACCTGCGCGCGGCCGCCGGAGGACTGCGCCTGGGCGACGAGGCGGCCGATGCCGGCGAGCGCGGTGTCCTCGCCGACGGCGTCGACGCGCACCCGCAGGGCCGAATCGGTGGCCACCGTGCCGGCGACCACCCGGTCCCCGACGGCGCGCGGCACCGGCCGGGACTCCCCGGTGATCATCGACTCGTCCAGCTCGGCGGCGCCGTCGACGATCCGGCCGTCGGCCGGTACCCGGCCGCCGGAGCGGACCAGCACCAGGTCGCCGACCCGCAGGTCGGCCACCGGCACCCGGTGCGCGGCGCCGGACTCGTCGAGGCGTTCGGCGTCGTCGGGCAGCAGCGCGGCGAGCGCCGCCAGGGCACCCTGGGCCTGCCCGATCGCCTTCATCTCCTGCCAGTGCCCCAGCAGCATGATGGTGACCAGGGCGGCCAGCTCCCACCAGAAGTCCAGGTCGAACAGGCCGAGGCTGGTGGCCAGCGAGGCCAGGTAGGCGACGGTGATCGCCATCGAGATCAGCAGCATCATGCCGGGCGCCCGGTCGCGCACCTCGCGGACGCCGCCGACCAGGAACGGCCAGCCGCCGTAGAAGAAGACGACCGTGCCCAGGACCGGACCGACCCAGCGGACGCCCGGGAAGTCCAGCGAGTAGCCGAGCCAGTCCATGACCATGTGGCTGGTCAGCACGATCGGCACGGTCAATGCGAGGCTCAGCCAGAACTTCCGGCGGAACTGCTCGGGGTCGTGCCCCGCGTGCTTGTCGTGCCCGGCGTGCTGGTTGTGCCCCGCGTGCTCGTCGTGCGCCGCGTGCTCGTCGTGTCCCGCGTGCGGTTCGTGGCCCGCGCCGTGGTGCCCGTGTTCCTGTCGCATCGAACTCCACCTCCGCCGCCACCATATACCCCTAGGGGGTATCTGCCAACTCGCGGCCCCGGCGCGGCCGGTGACCCGGACACGCGGCGGCCCTGCGGGTTAGCCTCGGTGCACGGCCGGCCCAGGGAGCGAGATGAGCGAGCAGAACACCCGGACGGTGCTGCCGGCGGCGTTCTTCGGGCACGGCAACCCGATGAACGCGCTGGAGGTCAACCGCTACACCGCCGCCTGGCGGGAGTTCGGCCGGTCGGTGCCCCGGCCGCGCGCCATCCTGGTGGTCTCCGCGCACTGGTACATCGGCGCCACCGCGGTCACCGCGATGCCCCGGCCCCCCACCATCCACGACTTCTACGGCTTCCCGCAGCAGCTCTTCGACGTGCGCTACCCGGCGCCCGGGCTGCCGGAGCTGGCCGAGGAGGTCAGCGACGTGGTGCACCCCACCTGGGTCGGCGCCGACGTGGACTCCTGGGGCATCGACCACGGCACCTGGTCGGTGCTGACCCACGCGTTCCCCGAGGCCGACATCCCGGTGGTGCAGCTCAGCATCAACGCGTTCAAGCCGTTCGACTACCACCTCGACCTCGGCGCCCGGCTGGCCCCGCTGCGCGAGCGCGGCGTGCTGGTGGTGGCCAGCGGCAACGTGGTGCACAACCTGGGCGGGGTCGACCCGCGGCTGACCGACGAGGGCTTCGACTGGGCGCGCCGCTTCGACGACGCCGCCCGGGAGACGGTCCAGGACGCGCCGACCGAGGCGGCCCGGCTGGACGGGCACCGGGACTTCGGCCTCGCGGTGCCGACCCCGGACCACTTCATCCCGCTGCTCTACCTGGCCGGGCTGGCCGGCGCCGCCGGGGACCGCCCCGACGTGCTTGTCGACGGGTACGCGTACGGGTCGCTGTCGATGACCGCGTACACCCTCGGGCTGCGCTGCGGGGGCGAGCAGCCGGCGGGCGGCGCGCCGTCGCTGCCCGGCGGGGTCCCGGCGGACTCCGCCAACATCTGAAGCCCGGTTCAGTCGCGGTCGTAGACGGTGACCGCGATGTCCCGGGCGCAGAGCGTGCGGACCACCAGCGGCTCGACCCGGTCCCAGGTGCCGCCGGCCAGGCCGCAGCCGATCCGGGGCATGTGCACCGACGCGCCGAGCTCGTCGACCCGGTCCGCGAGGGCGGACAGGCAGCGCTCGACCGCGTCGTAGCGGATGGGCGGCCCGGCACTGCCCCGCCGCATCCCGCGCTGGCCGACCATGTTGGCCACCCACACGTCCGGCGCGACCCGCATCAGGCGGATGGCGCCGAGCCCGAAATCGTTGCCGGCCCGGTGCCGGTGCCACTCGCGGTAGTCGCGCTCCGGCTCCGGCCAGCGACGGGAGACGGCCAGCACGAAGCCCTTCCCCCAGCCGCCCAGGTCGTTGCAGACGTGCGCGATCACCTTGCGGCCCTTGGCCTGCGGGCTGGTCGCGTCGCCCTTGATGATCCGGAGCGGTGTCACGGCCACGATCCTGCCCGGCCGGTACGACATCTCAGCGCTCCGGTCGGGACCCCACGCCGGAGCCGCCGACCGGCCCCTTGCCCTGCCACGGCCAGCGGCCGTCCAGTTCCACCTGGAGCGAGACGCTGAGGAACGTCCGGACCAGCACGATGAGCGCCAGCACCCCGACGCTGGTGAAGGTGGGCGACACCGCCACGGTCCGGATGATGTCCCCGGCGACCAGCAGTTCCAGGCCGAGCAGGATGGCCCGCCCCACCCCCTGCCGGTACTCCCGGTAGTGGTCGACGACCTGCCGGGTGCGCCACCAGCGCAGCGCGAAGACGACCGTGGCGATCGCGACGCCGACCGCGATGACCACCACTCCGGCCAGGTCCAGGAGCGTGCCGACGTGCTGGATGATCTCCTTGGTCGGCACCCGACACCCCCGTACCGCCGGCCGCACCCGCGACGGCCCCGCGCGGGCCGTCCGCAGCACCACCCTGTCGCACCGCAGCTGCCGGCGGGCCACTTTTCCCCGAGGCCGCCCGGACGGCGGCCCTCGCCGGCGTTCGCCCACCACGGCACGCCGCCGCGCCTAGGGTGGAAATCGGACCGGACCGTCCCGCCGCCGGCGGGTGGTCACCGACGGCACCTGGCGAGGAGCGGACGTGACGCAGCCGGAAGAGGACCAGGAGAAGAGCAAGAAGACCGACGACGTGCTGTACTCCGCGGACGGGGACCCCCACCACAACCTGGCGCAGGCGCCGCAGCCCGACGAGCACCTGCCCGCCCGGTTCCAGCACGACGGCGAGACGGAGACCGTCGGCGACGAGTGAGCCTCCGGCTCAGGGTCGCGACGACAGGCCGGCGCGCGCCGCCCGGACATCGGCGGCGGGCGGCGCGGGGGCCGGCAACTGGCGGTCATGCAGGCGGCTGAGCAGCGCCAGCGAGGTGATCGCGCCGACCAGCGCCAGGAACATGTCCCACTGGGTGTCCCAGACGTCGCCCTGGGTGGCGAGGAAGTCGTCGGCCGCCGACCCGCCGGCCAGCGCCGCCCACCACTCGATCATCTCGAAAAGGGCGCTGAACGCCAGGCAGGCGCAGACCACCAGCGGGGCGAGCCAGCGGCTGCCGCGCAGCGGCGACCGGCGGACCAGGATCTCGCGGACCAGGATCGCCGGCACGAAGCCCTGGGCGAAGTGGCCGAGCCGGTCGTACGGGTTGCGGGACAGGTGGAACGCCTCCCGCGCCCAGTCGCCGACCGGCGTGCGCGCGTAGCTGTAGTGGCCGCCGACCACGAGGATCAGCGCGTGCGCGGCGAGCAGGCAGCAGAGCAGGGTGGTCAGCGGGAACCGGCGCCAGGTGACCAGCACCAGCGGGACGCCGACGAGCACCCAGACCGTCTCCAGCAACCAGGTCAGCCGGTCGTACGGCCGAATGCCGGAGGCCACGAGGGCGGCGAGGACCAGGACCAGCAGCGCCGGTGGGACGAATCTCCGTGCTCGGGACACCGGCGACCGCCTGTTCACGTCTCACCCGGTGCGGCCCGGCGCCGTCCGGAGAGGCCGACGAAAGCGGGCGGCGGGGGCGCCGTCCGACGCCCCCGCCACGCGGCTCAGTCCTGGGCCTGCCAGCGGTAGAACACCGTGGCCACCGAGTCCTGCGGGCCGTGCCACTCCTCCGGCCGGTACGGGCTGACGTAGGGGGCGAGGTCCTGCATCACCTTGGCGAAGACCGGCTTGGCGTCGTGGTTGTTCCGGGTCGCCTCGGCCGCCGACGTCTCCTGTTCGAGCAGGTGGACGTAGACGTCGTCGATGGAGTAGAGCCAGCGCCCGGTGACGCCCAGTTCGGTCGGCAGCGACCCGGCATCCGACTCGCCGAAGACCCGGGCCACGTCCGGTTCGGCGCCGGGCTTGATCCGCCCGACGATCACGGTCAGCGTGGTGTCGGCGGGTGGCTCCCCCTCCGGGGCCCAGTGGTAGAACTCCTTCGCCACCGAGTCGGACGGGTTCTTCCAGTACCTCGGGTACGGCGTCACGTACGGGCCGATGGCCTCGGCGATCTTCTGGAACGCGGGCAGCCCCCGGGTCTGCCCGGAGATCCTCGGGTCCTGCTCGCGCTCGATGACGTGGATGTAGAGGTCGTGGTGGGACAGCAGGATCCGCCCGATGACCCCGAGGTCCTGGGGCCGGGTGGCCTGGTCGTAGTGGCCGAAGACGTCCCCGACGATCTTGTCGCTGCCGGGGACCATGTGGCAGACGATCACGTTTCGGAAGACCATGGCTGCTCCTTGGTGGATTCGAGTGGGCGGTGGAGGGCTCAGGCGGCGAAGGTGACGGGCAGCTCCAGCAGGCCGCGGAACGGCGACGCGGCCGGCAGCCGGCGCACCTCGTCGAGGGGCACGCCGAGCCGCAGCCCGGGCAGGCGGCGCAGCAGCGCGGCGAGCGCGATCTGCGCCTCCATCCGGGCCAGCGAGACGCCGAGGCAGTAGTGAACGCCGTGCCCGAAGCCCAGGTGCGGGCCGCGGACCCGGCGCAGGTCCAGCCGGTCGGGGTCGGCGAAGTGGGCGGGGTCGTGGTTCGCCGCGTTGATGGCCACACCGACGATGGAGCCGCGCGGGATGCACACCCCCTCGTACTCGATGTCCTCGGTGGCGATCCGCGGGCTGGCCACCGGCAGCGGGCCGTCGAACCGGAGCAGCTCCTCGATGGCCGCGGGCAGCAGCTGGGGCGTGGCGCGTAGCAGTTCGAGCTGCTCGGGATGGGTGAGCAGGGCGAGCACCGCGTTGCCGAGGAAGTCCGCGGTGGTCTGGTGCCCGGCGAACACCAGCAGGAACGTGGTGGTCACCAGTTCCGCCTCGGAGAGCGTCCCGTCGCGGTCGACCGCGTCGATGAGCGCCCCGATGATGTCGTCCGCCGGGTCGTCGCGCTTGGCGCGGACCAGGTCGGCGAAGTAGTGGTGCAGGCGAAGCTGGGCCTCCTGCACGGCCGCCCGTTCCTCCTGCGGCGGCCGCCGGGTCGAGCCGGAGGTGCGGATCACCTGCGTCCAGTCGAGCACCCGGTCGTGGTCGGCCGGCGGCACGCCGAGCAGCTCGCAGATGACCGTCATGGGCAGCGGGATGGCGAAGTCGTGCATCAGCTCGGCCTGGCCCTGCGGGAGCATCTTGTCGATCAGCTGGTCGACGACCTGCGCCACCCGGGGCCGCAGCGCCTCGATCCGGCGGGGCGCGAACGCCTGGGACACCACCCGGCGCAGCCGGGTGTGCTCGGGCGGGTCCGAGTTGAGCATGTTGCGGTTCAGGCCCTCCGAGTTCGGGCCGAAGATCCGCAGGTAGTGCTGCCCGGGGCCGTAGAGGTCCTTGGACAGCCGCGGGTCGGTCAGCGCCGACCGGGCGTCGTCGAAGCGGGTGATCAGCCAGGAGTCGAAGCGCGGGGAGCTGACCGGGCACACCGGCCGGTCGGTGCGCAGCCGCGCGAAGGTCGGGTAGGGGTCGGCGGCGAACCCGTCGGTGTAGAGCTCGCCCGCCGGCACGGCGTCCTCGGTCATCGGTCCTCCTCCGGTGCGCCGCCCACGCTGTGCAGCACCTGGTAGGTGTGCCGCTGCGCGGATTCGCGCAGCTCGCGGATGATGCGCAGCAGCCGGTCCCGGTGCTCGCTGCGGCCGAAGGCGTCCAGCCGCTCGCGGTCCGCCCAGTCGCTGATGATCAGATAGCTGCGCGGGTCGTCGGCGTCGCGCACCAGGTCCTGGTGCAGGCAGCCGTCCAGCGTGCGGATCTCCTCGGCCGCGGTGCGCCACTCCGCCTCGAAGCGCTCCTGGCAGCCCTCCCGGGTCCGCATCGCCAGCACCGTCCGGACGCGGGTCACCGGGCACCGCCGAACACCAGGTGCAGGTGCTTGCGCAGCGCGTCGGGGTCGACCGGCTGGCTGCGGAACCCGACGTGCCCGTCCGGCCGGATCAGGTACAGCCCGGTGCCGGTCACCCCGTACACGGAGCGGAACCGGCCGTCGGCGTCGCGCACCGCCGGCGGGGCGAGCAGCCCCGGCTCGGCGGCGTCCGGGCTGAGCACCAGGTACGCGTCGACCTCCTCGGCCGTCTGCCGGCGCACGTCGGCACAGAGCTCGGCGATCGCCCGCAGCGCCGCCTCGTCGGCCGACTCGTCGGCGTAGAGCAGCAGCGTGTGCCGGGTGCCGCGGGTCAGGTCGCGCAGTCGCAGCGGGTGGCCGACGCCGCGCCGGAGCAGCCCGTCCACGTCGGGGGCGCGGTCGCCGGGGCGGGGTGCGTCGCGCAGGGCGTCCGGGTCGGACACGGTTTCGCCGACCAGCGGGCTGTCCGCGTAGCTGAGCAGCATCGACATCTCCTGGAGGAACTGCCGCTTCAGGTCCTCGCGGTCCAGTTCGTCGGTGAACGCCATCCGCACCGCGCGGCCGACGATCTCCTCGCCCTCCGGCCGCCGCTCGGTCTCGTAGCTGTCCAGCAGGCCGGGCGCGGCGATCCCGCGTACCGCCAGGGCCAGCTTCCAGGCCAGGTTCCAGGCGTCCTGGATCCCGGTGTTCATGCCCTGGCCGCCGGCCGGCGGGTGCAGGTGGGCCGCGTCGCCGACCACGAACACCCGGCCGTCGCGGTAGCGGTCCACGATGCCGTGGCTGATCCGGAACACCGACGACCAGCGCAGGTTCGAGGCGCGGGTGCCGGGCGGGGCGAGGTGGTCGAGGGCGGCCTGGACGTCGGCCAGGGTGGGCGCGCCCAGCTCCGCGCTGAACCCGGGCGGCGCGTCCTGCCCGCCGGTCTGCGCGAAGAAGCGGGGCGGGGCCAGGGTGGCGATCCGGTACCGGCGCTCGCCGCGCAGCGGTACGCAGACCAGCATGCCGTCCATCCGGCCGTCGGTCTCGTGCAGGAACCGCAGCAGGTGGCCGTCGGGCATGTCCCAGTCCACGTCGACGTCGCCGAGCATGAACAGCTGCGGGAACCGGCCGAGCCCGCCGGTGAAGGTCAGCCCGAGCAGTTCCCGCACGCGGCTGTGCGCGCCGTCGCAGCCCACCAGGTACTGCGCCCGGACCGTCTCGGTGCCGCCGTCGGCGGTGGCGACGGTGGCCGTCACGCCGTCGCCGTCCTGGGTGAAGTCGACCAGCTCCGCGCCGCGTTGCGGGCGTATCCCGAGGGTGGCCAGCCGGGCGGTGAGGATGCGCTCCGTCTCGTACTGGGGCAGGCCGAGGTGCGCGTACGGCAGGCCGGGCAGCTCCCAGCTCATCCGGTGGGTCTTCACCCCGTTGACGAAGACCATGTTGCCGGTCAGCCAGATGCCGGCGTCCATGGCCTCCCGGACGACGCCCTGCTCCTCCCAGATCTCCATGGTGCGGCAGTGCACGCCGATCGCCTTGTCGGCCTGGCCGGCCGGGGTGGCCAGCTTGTCGATCACCCGGCAGTCGATGCCCCGCCGGGCCAGCTCGACGGCGGCGGTCAGCCCGGCGGGCCCCGCCCCGACGACGAGTACGTCCGTTTCCCTGTGCACGTCGGCCTCCCTGCCGGTGGTGGGTCGCCTGCCGCCCCCGTCGGGCACGACGTGGAACAGGCGGCGCCGGATGTCGAGAAGGAACGGCGCGATCGGCCCGGCCTGCGCGGAGGCGTGGGCCGGGTCGGCGATCCAGCGGAGGAACTCCGCCGCGCTGTTCCACTCTGCGAAGATGTGGTGCACGTCCGACCCGGGTTCGCGCAGCAGCTGCTCGCGCCGGTACCCGGGTATCCCGGCCATCCGCGCCCGGACCTCGGGGTAGCCGCGATGGAACTCGGCGAGCCGGGGCGCCGGCACGGTGAGCTCCACGTCCACGTAGACCGTCGAGTCGCCGGTCCCGTCCTCCCGCAGCACCGGGTAGCCGTCCGGGCCGGCGGGCTCGGTCAGCGGCCGGACCAGCTCGGCCAGCCGGGCGGCCACCGGCCCGTCCCGGTACGCGCCCAGCGCCGCCTCGTCGGCCCACTCGGTGACGACGACGAACCCGCGCGGGTCCAAGGCGTCGAGCAGCAGCTCGTGCCGGAGGTTGCCGGGCACCCCGCCGATCCGCCCCGCGATCGTGCCCCACGCTGACCGCACGGCGGGCTCGCAGCCCTGACGCGCGCGCATCCGGAGCATCGTCCTGATCATGAGGTCCCCTTCGACGGCCTGCGGGAGACGGTGGAGCTGTCGCGGCCGGTGCCACCCGGACCACCACGTCGTCGCGCTGCGACCCTGCCGGAGGTCGCGTCAACCCGCCGTCACCGGCGACCCCCGAAACGTCCCCGCCCATTGACGCCACCGCGACGGCCGATCCGCTCCGGAGCTTCCTTGCCATGCTGGTTGTCTGGTGTTCTACTCAAGCAGAACAATCTGTGCGACCCGGAGCGCTGACGAGGAGGATCGCCAGGTGATCAACTTTCATGTCGACCGGTCCAGCAGCGTCCCCGCCTATGCCCAGCTGGTGCGGCAGGTGCGCGAAGGGCTACGGATCGGGACGCTGCGGCCCGGGGACCAACTCCCCACCGTGCGCAGCGTGGTGACCTCGTGCACGGTCAACCCGACCACGGTGCTCAAGGCCTACCGGGAGCTGGAGCTGTCCGGCCTGGTGGAGGCGCGGCAGGGGGCGGGCACCTTCGTCAGCGGAACGCTCGGCCACGCGGATCCCCATGTCATGGCCCGCTTACGCGGCAGCCTGGCCCGGTGGCTCGGCCAGGCCCGTGCGGCCGGTCTGGAGGACGAGGACGTCCAGGCGTTGCTCGCCTCGGTGATCGTGGACCAGTCGGCGCGCAGGGCCCAGCCTGGCGGCGACCGGACGCAGGCAGCGCCGTCAGCGGGCGCCGGGTCGCAGAAGGAGGAGGGCGCCGCATGAGCGAGCGGTCCATCGCCGTGGACGCCCGCACCGTGAGCAGGCGCTACGGCGACGTCTGGGCGCTGCGGGAGTGCAGCTTCCAACTGCCCGCGAACCGCATCGTCGCGCTGGTCGGCGCGAACGGCGCGGGCAAGTCGACGCTGATGAGCATCATCGCCGGCACGTTGGCGGCCACATCCGGATCGGTACTGGTCCACGGTCGACCGGTGGTGAAGGGCAGGTCCACGCACGGGGGTGGTTCCGCCGGGAGCCGGGTCGCGATCCTGGCGCAGGACAAGCCGCTGTACCGGGACTTCAGCGTGTCGGAGATGCTCCGCTTCGGAAGGGCCACCAACCGGGTGTGGGACCAGCGGCGAGCGGTGTCGTGGCTGCGGCGCTTCGACATCCCCCTGGACCGCCGCTGCGGCAAGCTGTCCGGTGGCCAGCGGGCGCAGGTCGCGCTGGCGGTCGCCCTGGGCTCCCGCCCGGCGGTGCTGCTGCTGGACGAACCCCTCGCGAACCTGGACCCGGTCGCCCGCACCGAGGTGACCGGCGAGCTCATGGCCGAGACCGCGGACAGCGACATGACCGTCATGCTGTCGACCCACATCATCGCCGAACTCAGTGGCGTCGGTGACCACCTGCTGCTGCTCGACGCGGGCCGGCCCGTGCTCGACGGCGACGTCGAGGAACTGCTCGACAGCCACGTGCGACTGACCGGACCCCGCGCGGACCAGCCACCGGGCCCGGGCGCGATCGTCCAGGCGCAGCACACCGACCGCCAGTCCACGTTCATCCTCCGGCAGCCGACGACACCCGGCGCGCATGCCGTCGTCGCCCCCGGCTGGACCGCCCGGCCCGTCACCCTGGACGAGCTGATCCTGACCTACCTCCGGGCCTCGTCCCAGGCACACCGCGATCTGGAGACAGCAGCATGAGCCCGGTCACCCGAGCGCCCGCCCCCACGAACAGCCAGGACGATCTCGGGTCCGCCGGGGGTGTCCGCGGCCTGCTGTGGCTGACCTGGCGTCAGCACCGCTGGACCCTGATCGGCACGCTCGTCCTGGCCGCGGTCCTGGTGGGCTGGATGACCTACCTGTCCATCGAACTGACCGACCTGTGGCACCAGTGTCACGAGACGCTCTGCCCGGAGAACTCCCCGCAGGGCGAGCGGCTCGCCGGGTCCTCGAACCTGGTCCTCACCCTGGGCGCCCTGTCGCGGCTGGTGCAGTACATGCCGCTGCTGATCGGCCTGTTCATCGGCGTTCCGGTGCTGGCCAGGGAGCACGAGCAGCGCACACTGCTGCTCGCCTGGAGCCAGGACGTCTCCCCGACACGCTGGCTGTGGACCAGGCTCGGGCTCCTCGGCCTGTTCGTGATTGCCGTGACCGCGGCCGTCGCCGGCGTCAGCGACCACCTGGCGCACCTGGAAGCCCAGGTCGCCCCGGTGACCCTCTTCGACTACCTGCCGTTCCTGAACACCGGCATGCTGCCGGTCGCCATCAGCATCTGCTGGTTCGTCATCGGCGTCGCGCTCGGCGCCGCGGTCAAACGCACGCTTCCCGCCGTGTTCGGCATGATCGCGGGCTTCATCGGCCTGACCTACCTCGTACAGTGGCGCTACCCCACCCTCATGACGCCGCTGTCCACGCGCCTGCAGATGGACGGGCCGGACCGCGGCCCGCTGCGCGACAACGCCCTGGTCGTCAAGGGCGGCATGGTCGACTACGGTGGCGACGGACCGTCCGGGGCGTTCGACGCCTCGGGGCGCCAGCTCAGCGGCGTCGAGCTGCAACGCCTCTGCCCGCCCGACAACGACGGCGACAGGATGCTCTCCTGCCTCTCGAACCTCCACCTCCAGCAGCACGTGCAGTACCAGCCGGGCAGCCGCATCCCCGAATTCCATCTGATCGTCGCGACCGGCTATCTGGGCCTGGCCGCGGTGGCCCTCGCCGCCGTCTGGTGGATCGTCCGCCGCACCGACCTCAGCGCGGGCTGACCCCGGCCAGCGGGACACGGGACGGGGCGGGCCGGACCCGCGGGCGGCCGGCCATCAGCATCGCCTCACTCAACTCCTCGGCCAGCAGGTCGAGCACCCCGCGTACGCCGCCCGCCCCGCCCACGGCCAGGCCGTGCAGCACCGGGCGGCCGACCAGCACGGCGTCCGCGCCCCGGTCGAGCGCGACGAGCACGTCCGAGCCGCCACGGATCCCGCCGTCGAGCAGGACCGGCACCGCGCCGGCCACCCGGTCGACGACCGCCGGCAGCAGGTCGAGCGTCGCCGGGGCCGCGCTGAACTGGCGACCGCCGTGGTTGGACACCACGATCCCGTCGACGCCGTGGGCCACCGCCAGGGCCGCGTCCTCGGCCGCCGCCACCCCCTTGACCAGCAGCGGCAGCTCCGTCACCGAGCGCAGCCAGGCCAGCTCGCCCCAGTCCAGCGCCGGGGCGAACGCCCGCCGGCTGTGCTCGCCGGGCGAGACGAGGTCGGCGTCGGGCAGGTTCACCGCCCGGATGCCCGGCGGCAGCCGGAAGTCCCGGCGCAGGTCGCGCAGGCGGCGGGCCAGCCGCGGGGCGTCCACGGTCAGCATCAGCGCGCTCATGCCGGCCGACTCGGCCTGCGCGATCACGTGCCGGGTGACGGCACGGTCGGCGAAGGCGTACAGCTGCAACCAGAGCGGCCCACCGGCGACCGCCGCGATGTCCGCGAACGGCACGGACGCCATGGTGCTCACCACGTACGGCACCGGCAGGCCGGCGGCGCCGCGGGCGGTGGCCCGCTCGCCGTCCGGGTGGACCATGGCGTGAAACGCGGTGGGGGCGATGGCGAACGGCACCGCCCAGTCCACGTCGAGGATCCGCGTGCCGGTCTCCGGTTCGGCGGTCCCGGTGAGGACCCGGGGCACCAGGGTGGCCCGTTCGAAGGCCTCCCGGTTGGCCCGCAGGCTGCGCTCGTCGCCCTGGCCGCCCTCGATGAAGTCCCACACCGGCGGGGACAGCCGCCGGGACGCCTCGGCCGCGTAGTCGTGCAGGGTCAGCAGGGACGTCATCGGCTCTCCTCCCGTCGGGGCGCCGCGACCGGCCCCCCGTGGTGGCCCGTCACGAGCCCGGCCCGCAGCGGTAGACCAGCAGTTCGTCGCCGCCGCCGTGTTCGGCCGCCGGCACCTCGCGGCAGGAGGACAGCACCCAGGTCATGATCCGGGACAGCTCCGAATCGGTGGTGCCGAGGCCGCCGACCCCGCCGAGCAGGACGAACCGCAGCTCCCCCGCGTCCACGAGCGCGCGCAGCCGGGCGAGGGTCGGCTGGGGCACGAGGCCGCTGTACCCGCCCAGCGGCAGGAACGGCTGCCCGGTGGGAAGCACGAACTGCGAAGCCGTTCGCCAGGACGAGGTGGCCGCGACGTAGCGCGCCCCGTCGCGGTGCGCGAGCAGGTAGTCGTCGAGGCGCCGGCGCGGCTCGGTGAGGGTGTCGGTGGTGTCGGCGTCCAGGGCCAGGCCGACCGGACCGCTCGGGCCGGCGCCGGCCTCGAAGGCGGTGCCGGCGTAGCGGCGGTCGAGGACGGACAGGCCCCAGGCGGCCGGCACGGCGAGCACGGCCGCCACGCCCAGCGCGGCCACGGCCCGCCACGGCCTCTCCGTCCGCCGGCCCGCCCCGACCAGCGCCCCGGTGGCCCGACCCGGCCGACCGGGCCGCCGGCCCACGACGACCAGCGCCGCGGTGGCCGCCGCGGCGGTGGCCAGCGCCGGCCAGGTCAGCCACGGCAGGAACCCGGCGTACCGGCCGGCCAGGTGGGCCGTCCACGCGAGCTGGACGAGCAGCACCGCCGGGAGCAGCCAGGTGGCCCACCGGTCCCGCAGCGCGCGCCAGGACAGCACGACCCCGGCGGCGGCGAGCGCGGCCAGCGGCGGAGCCAGCGTGGCCAGGTACGCCCGGTGGGTCAACGTCATCCCGCTGAACACCACCACGGCCGTGGCCAGCCAGCCGCCCCAGAGCACGAAACCGGCGCGGACCGGATCCGTCCGGCCGGCGCGACGGCCCCGCAGCAGCCCCACCAGGAGGCCGGCCAGTGCCAGCGGGTGGAGCCAGCCGATCTGGGTGGCGTACCCCGGGTCGACCAGCTTGTGCCAGGACCCGGCGGGCGACGCGGCCGCGTCGGCGGGGCCGGCCGGGTCCGGGGTGGTGAACCCGGATTCGACCGTGCCCGGCACGTGTGCGCCGAACCGGTCCAGGCCGTTGTAGCCGAAGACCATGGCGACCGCGCTGTCTTTCGTGGTGCCGTCCACGTACGGGCGGTCCCCGGCGGGCACGACGGTGAGCAGCACCACCCAGGCCAGCGACACCGCCACGGTGGCCGCGCCGGCCAGCGCCACCTGCCCGAGCCGGCGCCGCCAGGACGCCGGGGCGAACGCCAGCCAGGTCAGCGCGAACGCGGGCAGCACCAGCCAGGACTGGAGCATCTTCGCCTGGAAGCCGAGACCGACCCACACCCCGGCGAGCACCAGCCGGCCCGTGCGCGCCCCGGCCAGCGCGGCGACGAACGCGTCGGCCGCCAGCACCAGGCACATGGTCAGCGCGGCGTCCTCCATCGGGTGCCCGAACATCGACGCGACGATCGGGGTGAGGGCGAACATCGCGGCGGCGAGCAGCCCGGCCGGCGCGCCGCACCAGCGCCGGACCAGGCGGTACAGCACGAGCACCGACACCACGCCCTCGACCACCTGGGGCAGCGCCAGCGACCACGGGTGGAAGCCGAACACCCGCGCGGCGAGCGCCTGCGGCAGGAAGGCCCCGGCCAGCTTGTCGACGGTCACCGTGGCGCCCGGGTCGAACGCGCCGAACAGGAACGCCCGCCAGCTCACCGACATGCTGCGCACCGCGACCGCGTAGTACTCGGCGTAGCCGGCGTGCCGGACCTGCCAGCCGTAGACGACGGCGGCGAGCACGGCCACGGCGAGTAGCGCCGGGCGGGCCCAGCGGGGCTGGTCGGCCGGCGACCGCCAGAAGCGCAGCCGGGACGCCCGGGTCGGTGCGTCGACGGCGCGTTCCGGCGCCGGCTGGGCGCGCGTCACGGTTCCGGCGTCGGCCACGGCGCTCCCTCCAGGGATCGGTCGGGATGCATGCCGGAAGGACTGTAGGGGCTGGCGTCCCGATTGGGCAGCGCGCCGGCACGCGTACGACTGACGCCCCGACGCAGTCGAACGGCGACCGGCTTCCCGGATCGGGCGTGGACGGTCAGCATCGGCACCGGCCCCGACACCGCACGAGGAGGTCGATGGTGGACGAGACGACGAGTACGCCGACCCGACCGGCCGACGGCCGGCCCCCCGAGATCTCGTCGATGCGACGGCGCATCGACGAGATCGACGCGACGATCATCGGACTGTGGCAGGAGCGCGCCGGGCTCTCCCGGCAGATCGGCCGGATGCGGCTCGCCTCGGGCGGCACCCGCCTGGTCCTCTCCCGCGAGCAGGAGATCCTGGCCCGGTTCCGCGCCGGCATCGGCGACGAGGGCACCCAGCTCGCGCTGCTCGTGCTGCGGGCCGGCCGCGGTCCGCTCTGACCGCGTACCGTCCCGGTGGCCGGGCCGGCGCGGAGGCCGCCGGTCACCGGGGCGGCGCCGACCGCAGCTCCGGCGCCGGCACGGCCCGGGCGGCCTGCCGCAGCTGCTCCTCGGCGGTGGTCTCGACCCGCCGCATGGCGGCGCGCAGCACCGGCGGCGCCATCAGCGAGGTGACGATGGCGACCAGCATGACCACGGTGTACGACTGGGTGTTCAGGACGCCCAGCCGCAGCCCGACCATCGCGATGATCATCTGAACGACGCCCCGGGAGTTCATCCCCGCGCCGATGGCGAGCGCCTCCCACCGGTTGAGCCGGCTGCCCAGCGCGGCGACGAACGTGCCGGCGAACTTGCTGACCACGGCGACGGCGAGCACCGCGAGCGCGGCGAGCAGCACCAGCGGGTCGGCCAGGCCGGTGAGGTCCATCCGCAGCCCGGCCGTGGCGAAGAAGAGGGGCGCGAAGACCGCGAGCACCATGGTCCGCAGCGGCGCCAGCCGGGCCGGCTCCAGTCCGCCGCAGACGTTGATCAGGATGCCGCAGAGGAAGGCGCCGAAGACCGGCTCCATGCCCAGCGCGTGGGTGCCGGCCGCGCCGAGGAAGACGATCGCCGCCGCCGCGGTGAGCGTCGGGCCGGGCTCCGCCGACCGGGTCGTGGCCCGGAACGTCCACCGCACCACCGGCCGGCCGACCACCACGGCGACCAGCAGGATCACCGCCAGGTGCAGCACGGACAGCGCCACCTGCCCGGCGCGCACGCCGGTGGTGGCCATCGCCGCGACGACCGAGAGCATCAGCCAGCCGAGCACGTCGTCGATGGCTCCCGAGGCGAGGGTGAGCTGCCCGACGTTGCGGTGCATGAGGTTCATGTCGAGCAGGGTCTTGGCGATCACCGGGATGGCCGTGACGCAGAGCGCGACACCGAGGAACAGCGCGAAGACCGTCCGGTCACCGGCGCCGGCCACGAAGGACGCCGGCAGCACCAGGCCGACGGCGGTGCCGAGCAGCAGCGGCAGCAGGAAGCCGGCCAGGCTGATCCGGGCGGCCGTGGCCCCCTGCCGGCGGACCATCCGCCAGTCCAGCTCGGTGCCGATGATCCCGACGAGCAGCAGCACGCCGACCATGCCGACGGCGTCGAGCAGGTGGAACTGGGCGGCGTCGCGGGGCAGCAGCCAGTCGGAGACGCCGGGCGCCAGCGGCTCCAGGACCGACGGTCCGAGCAGGACGCCGGCGGACAGCTCGCCGACGATGGCCGGCAGCCGCAGCCGCACGGCGAGCCGGCCGAGCAGCAGCGCGAGCAGCAGCAGCACGCCCAGTTGCAGCAGCAGGAGCAGGACCTGGTCGGCGCTGATCGGGGCGACGGTGGTGGGCATGGTGGCAGCGCTCCTCGAAGGCCGGGTGCCGTGGGGGTCCGGCCGCGCGCGCCGGTCGCGGGCGGGACGACGCCCGGCTGCGGCCGGCGCCGGGGAGTCCCGGTGACGCCGGCGGCGGCGAGCGGCTCGACAGCGGTACGGGGCGTCGGGCCGGCGGCGTCAGCGTTCCAGCCGCCCGGAGGAGGCGTCAACGCGACCCGCACCCGCTGTCCAACCGTCCCGGCCACGCAGTTGTACGCCCCCCGGGCGGCCACCGGGCGCTCTTGTTCGGTCACGCGGAGCTGGTCCATAGTGCTCGCGGTGGAGCCGTGGCCACCCGAGGGGTGGGCCGTGGCCACGCCGCCGGCGGCCCGCGCGGCGGCGTTCGGCGACCACCCGCCACCACCGTGACCCGTTTCGTTCGATGGAGGGCGACGCCGTGCCGAATCCGTTTGAAGACCCCGACGCCACCTACCTGGTCCTGGTCAACGACGAGGGCCAGCACTCGCTCTGGCCCGTCTTCGCCGACGTCCCCGACGGCTGGAAGACGGTCTTCGGCGAGGCCGGCCGGCAGGACTGCCTCGACTACATCGAGAAGTCCTGGACCGACATGCGGCCGAAGAGCCTGATCGAGGCGATGGAGAAGCAGCCGCAGAACTGACCGCGGGGCCGCCGCGCCGTCGCCGGCGGCGCGACCCGCGACCCGGCGTCGGGCCGGCGCCACGACCTGAGGGGACACGTCATGACGATCGACCTCGACGGGTACCGGAGCCTCAGCGAGGCGTTCGCCGCCCGCGTCGTGGCCCGGCCCGACCGGACCGCGCTCACCGTCGCGCACGGACCGGACGAGGAGCAGCGGCTGACCTACCGGGAGCTGGCCCGCCGGGTCGACCGGCGGGCGGCGGCGCTGGCCGGGCGGCTGGCACCGGGCGCCCGGGTGGTGATCGCCCTGCCGACCGGCACCGAGTTCGCCGAGCTCTACCTGGCCTGCCTGCGCGCCGGCCTGGTGGCCGTACCGGCCCCGGTGCCCGGCGGCTCGGCGACCGCCACCGAGCGGGTGGCGGCCATCGCCACCGACTGCGCCCCGGGTCTCGTGGTGACCACGGAACAGGACCTGGCCGCGGTCACCGCGCAGCTGGCCGGGCACGGCCTGGACGCGCTGCCGGTCGAGGTGGTGGGTGACGCCGGCGCCGCGGCGGGGCCGGTGCCCGCCGACCGCCGGCCGGACCGGGACACCGTCGCCGTGCTCCAGTACAGCTCCGGCTCGACCGGTTCGCCCAAGGGCGTGGTGCTCACCCACGGCGCGGTGCTGGACAACCTCGCCGCGCTGGCCCGGCACGACCGCCTGGGCCCGGACGACCGCATCGGCGGCTGGCTGCCGCTGCACCACGACATGGGGCTCTTCGCCCAGCTCACCGCGGGGTTGCTGATCGGCGCCCCGGTGGTCCTCATGCCGCCGGCGCAGTTCGTCCGGCGGCCGGTGGAGTGGTTCCGGCTGCTCTCCCGGCACCGGATCACCGCCACGGCCGCGCCGAACTTCGCGTACGAGCTGTGCCTGCGGCTGGTCCGCGACGACCAGCTCGACGGGCTGGACCTGTCGGCGCTGCGGTACGCCTGGAACGGCTCGGAGCCGATCCACGGGCCCACGATGACCGCGTTCACCGAGCGCTTCGCCCGGATCGGGCTGCCCCCGCACGCGGTGGCCCCCGCGTACGGGATGGCCGAGTGCACGATCTACGTGAGCACCAAGCTGGCCGGCGAGCCGCCCACCGTACGCCAGGTCGACCGGGCCCGGCTGGAGTCGGCCGGGGAACCCGCCCTGCACCCGGTGGACGCGGGCGGCAAGCCGATGGTCGGGGTGGGCCGGCCGGTGCCGTTCACCGCCCGCATCGTCGACCCGCGCACGCGCCGGGAGCTGCCGGCCGGACGGATCGGCGAGATCTGGTTGCGCGGGCCGGGCATCGGCCGCGGCTACTGGGGCCGGCCGGAGGCCACAACGGCCACCTTCGCGGCCCGGCTGGCCGACGGCGGGGACGGCGACTGGCTGCGCACCGGCGACCTGGGCGCGCTGCTCGACGGCGAGCTGTTCATCACGGGCCGGCTCAAGGAGCTGCTCATCGTGCACGGCCGCAACGTGGCCCCGCAGGACGTCGAGCAGGAGGCCCGGGCCGCGCACCACGCGCTCGGCGGCCAGCTCGGCGCGGCCTTCGGCGTCGCCGCCCCGGACGAGCGGATCGTGCTGGTCCACGAGGTCGACCCGAGGACTCCCGCGGCCGACCTGCCGGGGGTGGCCAGCGCGGTCACCCGCCGGCTCACCGTGTCGTTCGGCATCCCGGTGCGCAACGTGGTGCTGGTCCGGCGCGGCACGGTCCGCCGGACCACCTCAGGCAAGATCAAGCGGATGGCCATGCGGGAGCGGTTCCTCGCCGGGAACCTCACGGCGCTGCACGCCGAACTCGAACCGGCGCTCCGCGACGAGCTGCCCGCCAGCTCCCCCGCCTGACCCGCGCCGCGCCCCGGAGACCGCCGTCCGTGGCGACCCCCGGGGCGCGTCCTCACCGCCCGGCGCCGACCAGCCGGCCGCCGTCCGTGGCCGCCCCGGGACCGAGCCTCACCGCCCGGCGCCGACCAGCCGGCCGCCGGGCGCACCCGCCGCGCGGGTCATGTAGGTGAGCACGAGTTCCTCCAGGCGGACCGGCTCCACCGTCCAGGACGGCTCGGGCAGCAGCCGCTCGGCCCGGACCACCGCCCGGCTGTACCGGCCGGTGTGCTCCATCCCGACCACCTCGACCCGCGGGTGCAGCAGGTCCAGCTCGCCGCGCGGGGCCACCACCCGGTGGTGGCCGGCCAGCAGGTCGGCGACGTCGCCGGCGACCTGCACCCGGGCGTCGCAGAGCACGATGAGGTAGTCGCAGACCAGCTCCACGTCGCTGAGCAGGTGCGAGGACAGGATCGCGCTGGCGCCCAGCTCGGAGACGAACTCCATGAGGTTCTGCAGGAAGCCGTTGCGGGCCAGCGGGTCCAGGGCGGCGGCCGGCTCGTCGAAGATGAGCAGCTCGGGGCGCTTCGCCGCGGCGATGGTCAGCGCGAGCTGGGCGCGCTGGCCGCCGGAGAGGCCGCCGGCCTTCTGCGCCGGGTTCAGGCCGACCTGGGCGATCCGCCGCTCGGCGAGGCCCTGGTCCCAGGTCGGGTTGAGCCGGGCGCCCATCCGCAGGTGCTCGGCCACGGTGAAGCCCGCGTACACCGGGGTGTCCTGCGCGACGAAGCCCACCCGGGCCAGGTGCGCGGCGTCGGCGGCCGGCGGCGCGCCGAGCACCCGCAGGCGGCCCGCCGTCGGCGCGGTCAGGCCGCACGCGAGGTTCAGCAGCGTGGACTTGCCGGCGCCGTTCGGCCCGACCAGGCCGATCACCCGCCCGCGCGGGACGTTCAGGTGGCAGTCCGTCAGCGCCGTCCGGCTGCCGTACCGCTTGGTCAGGCCCTCGGCTCGCAGGACCGGCGGGGAGTCGTCGTGTGGCATGGACCCATCCTGCGAACCCGGCCCGGTGGCAGCATCGGCCCAAAGCACGGTTCGCCGCGCCCGCGACCGTACTTTTGACCGGTTCGCCCGGCCCGGAGTTTTTCTAGCCTGGGCGTCATGACCAACACCAATCGACCGGCCGGTGTGGCCGGGATCCTCTTCAACGTCGGCCTCGGCGTGGTGTTCGTGCTCGGCCTCGCCTTCACCGCGTTCATGATCTCGGACAGCTGGGGCACCGGGTACGCGATCTTCAACGGCGCGGTCGGTGTGCTCGTCTGCCTCCTGGCCCTGCTGCGCGGCGTGGACCGGTTCCGCACCGCGGTGGCCGGGATCGGCCTCGCCGCCGCCGCCGTCGTCGTCTCTCTGGTCGCGGACCTGCCGCAGGAGCCCGGCCCGATCACCGGGCTGGCGCTGGCCGTGCTGGTCGGCTCCGCGCTGCGTACCCTGCCGCTCCAGCCGGCCGCCGCGATCGGCGCCGGCGGCCTGCTGGTGGTCGTCGGCAGCTACCTGTCCGCGCTGGACAACCAGAGCGGGTTCAGCGCGGTGACCGTGCTGGACGCGCTGGGCTGGCTGGCCGCCGTGGCCGCCGGGCTGACCCTGCGCGGCAGCGACGCGCGCACGGGCGCCGCGCCGGCACCCGCCGCCTGGACGCCGTCCGCGCGCGCCCGGTGAGCGTGTCCGATCTCGACCAGCTATCCCCGCTGGCCGGCGCCGGCCGGGCCGACGGCGCCCACCGTTCCCGCCCGGCCGGCGCGGCCGGCGGGCCGGGCTTCCGTACCGTGGACGGGGTGAAGATCTGGGACCGGCTCGCCGGCACCGCCGCCGACCTGGGGTTCGTCGTCGCGTTCCTGGTCGCGCTCGGGGTCGAGGCGGTCGCCATCGCGCAGACCTGGGGCGCCCGGTACTGGCTGTTCGGTGGGCTCGCCGCCGTGGTGGTGTGTGTGCTCGCGCTGCTGCGCCGGTGGCACCGGGGCTGGCTGGCCGTCGCCGGGCTCGTCGCCGTGGCGTGCACCGTGCTGGTCGCCCGGCTGGCCCACCTGCCGGCCGAGCCGGGCCCGGCCATGGCGCTCGCGCTGGCGGTGCTTGTCGGCGCGGCGCTGCGTACCCTGCCACCGGCGCCGGCGGGCGCGGTGGGCGCCGCCGGCCTCGCCCTCGTGGTGGTCAGCCAGTTCGCGGCCCGCCCCTCCCCTTCCGGCATCTCCTCGGTGGCCGCCCTGGGCGGGCTGGCCTGGCTGGGCGCCGTCGCGGTCGGCCTCTCGCTGCGCCTGGTGGACGCCCGCAACCAGGCCACCGCCGAGAAGGTACGCCAGGACGAGCGGCTGGAGCTGGCCCGCGAGCTGCACGACGTGGTCACCCACCACATCACCGGGATCGTGGTGCAGGCCCAGGCCGCCCAGCTGGTCGCCGGCAAGCACCCGGAGAAGCTGCCGGCCACCCTGGCCGGGATCGAGCTGGCCGGCTCGGACGCCCTCGCGGCCATGCGCCGGGTGGTCGGGCTGCTGCGGGACACCGAGGACGCGGCGCCCGCCTCGCCCGGCCCGGAGCAGCTCAGCGCCCTGGTCGAGCGGTTCAACCGGCACGGCCCGCCGGTGCGGCTGCGGATGCCGGAGCCGGCCGCGCAGTGGCCGCCGGAGGTGACCACCACGGTCTACCGGATCGTCCAGGAGTCACTGACAAACGTGTCGCGGCACGCCCCGCACGCCCGGTCGGTCACCGTGACCGTCGGCCAGGACGCGCAGGGCATCTCCGTGGAGGTGGTGGACGACGCGCCGCCGGGCCCGGCCCGGAAGGGCCACCGCAGCGGGTACGGTCTGGTCGGGATGCGCGAGCGCGTCCAGACCCTCGGCGGCACGCTGCGGACCGGTCCCCGCGCCGGCGGAGGCTGGTGCGTGCTGGCCACCCTCCCCCTCCCCTCCAGGACGGCACGATGACCATCCGGGTGCTGCTCGCCGACGACCAGGCGATGATCCGCGGCGGCCTGCGGCTGATCCTCGAGGACCAGCCGGACATCAGCGTGGTGGCCGAGGCGTCCGACGGCGTCGACGCCATCGCCCAGGCCCGCCGGCTGCGCCCGGACGTCTGCCTGGTCGACATCCGGATGCCCCGGCTGGACGGCATCGAGGTGACGCGGGCGCTGGCCGGCCCGGGGGTGCCCAACCCCATGCGGGTCATCGTGGTGACCACCTTCGACCTCGACGAGTACGTCTACGGCGCGCTGCGCAACGGTGCGGTCGGCTTCATCCTCAAGGACGCCGGGCCGGCCCTGCTCGTGGAGGCGGTCCGCGCCGCGCACAACGGCGACGCGCTGGTCTCGCCGTCGGTGACCCTGCGGCTGCTCAAGCACGTCACCACGGCCGGGAGACCGGCCCGCGGGCGGCCCACCCCGAACCTTTCGGAGCGGGAGATCGAGGTGGTGCGGGCGATCGCCCGGGGGCGCACCAACCAGGAGATCGCCGCCGAGCTGTTCATCTCGCTGAGCACGGTCAAGAGCCACCTCTCCGGCATCCAGACCAAGCTGGGGCTGCGCAACCGCGTCGAGGTCGCCGCGTGGGCGTGGGAGAACCGCGTGGTGGAGAGCAGCTGACCGGCACCTCCATCCTGGTCGCGATCCGGCGTCCGCGCCAGCCGGCGGGGTTCGACGGTCGCCGATCCGTGCAACCGCCGACACCCGCCGGTCGAACGGTCCCGCGGCCCGGTCCGGCGTGCCTCCCGCCGGCCTGGCGAACACCCGCCGGGACCACCGATCATGCTGCTCGGGTGGTCGCCCGCGGGGGCGACGGGTGACCCACGCCGACGAGCCGCCGTGGGCGGGACGGCTGTCTGCCGTGTCCCGGGCCCCGGCCGCGTGCAAGGCAGGAGGATTCGTGGCAAGCCAACCGGAAGAGTTCGACGTCATCGTCGTGGGTGGAGGGCCGGGTGGGTCGACCGCCGCGTCGCTGACCGCCAAGGCCGGGGCGAAGGTGCTGCTGCTGGAGCGGGAGACCTTCCCGCGCTACCAGATCGGCGAGTCGCTGCTCCCCTCGACCGTGCACGGCATCTGCAACCTGCTCGGCGTGGGCGACGAGATCGCCGCGGCCGGCTTCATGAAGAAGCAGGGCGGCACCTTCAAGTGGGGCACCAGCCCGGAGCCGTGGACCTTCGCGTTCGCGGTCTCGCCCCGGATGGCCGGGCCGACCTCGCACGCCTACCAGGTGGAGCGGCGGCGCTTCGACCAGATCCTGCTGGAGAACACCCGCCGGCTCGGTGTGGACGTCCGGGAGAACTGCGCCGTCACCGAGGTGATCGCCGACGACGAGCGGGTCCGCGGCGTGCGGTTCACGCAGGGCGGGGAGAGCCGGACGGCGCACGCCCGCTTCCTGGTCGACGCCTCCGGCAACAAGGGCAGCCTGCACGGCAGCGTCGGCGGGCAGCGGGAATACTCGCCGTTCTTCCGCAACCTGGCGCTGTTCGGCTACTTCGAGGGCGGCAAGCGGCTGCCCGCCCCGAACAGCGGCAACATCCTCTGCGTCGCCTTCGACGCCGGCTGGTTCTGGTACATCCCGCTGTCGGACTCGCTGACAAGCGTCGGCGCGGTCGTCCGCCGGGAGTTGGCACACAAGGTGCAGGGCGACCAGGAGCGGGCGCTGCACGATCTGATCGCCGAGTGCCCGCTGATCGCCGACTACCTGTCCGACGCCACCCGGGTCACCGAGGGCGACTACGGGCAGGTGCGGGTGCGCAAGGACTACTCGTACTGCAACACCTCGTTCTGGCGCCCCGGCATGTGCCTGGTCGGCGACGCCGCCTGCTTCATCGACCCGGTCTTCTCCTCCGGGGTGCACCTGGCCACGTACAGCGCCCTGCTGGCCGCCCGGTCGATCAACAGCGTGCTGGCCGGCGCGGTGAACGAGGAGCGGGCCTTCACCGAGTTCGAGCAGCGCTACCGCCGCGAGTACGCCGTCTTCCACGACTTCCTGGTCAGCTTCTACGACCTGCACGTGGACGAGAACTCCTACTTCTGGCAGGCCCGCAAGGTGACGCAGAGCAGCGCGCCGGACATGCAGTCCTTCATCGAGCTGGTCGGTGGCGTCGCCTCCGGCGAGGACGCGCTGGCCGGCTCGACGGACCTGATCCGGCGGCAGGGCGCGCACACGGCCGAGCTGGGCGCAGCGGTGAACGCCATCACCCCCGGCGGCAGCGGCTTCCTGGGCCGGTCCAGCCTGGTCGCCGACGCGATGTTCGAGGGCTCGCAGATCCAGGCGGGGGTGCTGTTCGGCGAGGACGCGCCGCAGGAGCCCCCGCTGTTCGAGGGCGGACTCGCCACGGCGGGCAACGGCCTCATGTGGACCGAACCGAAGAACTGACGCCGACCCCGACGCCCCCGGCCCGCCCTCGGCGGCCGGGGGCGTCGCGCGTCGCCGGGTCCGCGGCGCGCGGCGCCGTCAGGCGGGCTGCGGGGCCGGGGTGGGCAGCGCGGCCGGACGGGCGCCGGCCGGGGCGCCGGCGGGGGCGGTGAGCACGTCGCGGACCACCTGGCCGCAGAGGTACGCGGTGACCGCGACCCGGATCAGGATGGCGGCCGGGTACTGCCAGTCCGCGGTCAACGCCTCCCCCAGGTAGCGCCACACGGCCACCCAGTGCAGCACCTCGGCGGCCTGCCAGAGCGCCCAGTCGCGCAGCACCCGCCGCCCCGGCACGTGCCCGCGGGCCAGCACCAGCAGCGGCAGCAGCCAGAGCACGTACTGCGGCGAGTAGACCTTGTTGGTGAGCAGGAACGCCGCCACGGTGAGGAAGCCGAGCTGGGCCAGGGTGGGCGGGCGGCGGGCGTAGCGGGCCAGCGCGGCGACGCCGAGCAGGAGCAGCACGAGCACGCCGAGGGCCACCTCGTTGACCGCCGGCACCGGCGCGCCGAGGAGCTGGAGGGCGTACCAGAGGGCGCCGAAGTCGGCCTCACGGGCGGCGTTGAACCGCCAGAACTCCCACCAGCCGTCCGGGTAGAGCACCATGACCGGAGCGTTGAGGACCAGCCACACCGCGACGGCGGCGGCCAGCGTCCGGGCGAAGTCGCGCAGCCGGCGGTCCCGCAGGCAGAGCAGCAGCAGCGGCCCGAGCAGGAAGAGCGGGAACAGCTTCGCCGCGGTGCCCAGGCCGATCATGGCGCCGGCCAGCAGCGGCCTGTCGTACGCCCAGGCGAGCACCGCGAGCACGGCGGCGGCCACGGCCAGCAGGTCCCAGTTGATGGTGCCGGCCAGGGCCAGCGTCGGGGCGGCCGCCACCAGCAGCGCGTCCCGGGTACGCCCGCCGCTGCGGCGCAGCACCGCGTGCACCGCCCAGACCGTGGCCAGCGCCAGCGCCAGCAGCACCACCACGTTCACCAGGAAGTACGCCTGCGCGGCGGTGGCCTCGTCGGCGCCGGGGGTGAACAGCCGGGACAGCCGCGCCGTGACGTCCATGAGGTACCCGCTGCCGACCGGGTACTCCAGCGGCGGCCCGGCGGGCTGCGGCGCGTACGGGAAGGCGCCGTCGATGAGCCCGCGACCGCGGAACAGGATGGGGATGTCGCTGTAGCAGTAGCTGCCGAAGGCGAGCCGGGTGTCCCAGGGCCAGCCGGCGTAGTGGCAGGGCCACTTCTGCGCGAAGCCGACCGCGAAGGTGAGCACCGTGGCGACGAGCGGAAGCGTCGGGACGCCCCGGCGGGTGCGGGTCGGGGGGCGCTCGGGTGCCGTGCCTCGACCGTCCGCGTCCATGGGTCCTCCCGTCGATTCCGTGTGCCTTTTCCGGCGGCAACGCCGGTTTTCCGCCCGGCGTTTTCGGCGACCGCGGAAAGGCGGCCGGAATACGACGGGAGCGTCGCCGTGCGACCGCGGAGTTCCGGCAGTCGCACGGCGACGAGCGGGGTTTCTCAGGCCGGGCAGGCGCCCTCGATGACCAGTTCGGTGACCCGCCAGCCCTCGGCGGCCTTCGCCAGGGTGGCGTTGACCGCGCTGGGCCCCTGGGCCTGCTGCTGCGGGCCGAGGTTGTCGACCGGCTTGCCGTCGGCCTTCACGAACGGCCAGTCGGAGTTGTCGAAGCAGCCGGTGAGCTTGGCGCTGGTCGGTGCGGTGGCCGGGCTGAAGGCGGTGACCACCGGCTTGCCGATCTTCGGGTTGCCCTGGGTGCGCACACCCTGCTCCCGGTAGGTGGTGAGGATGGTCTTGACCGTGAGCAGCGCCTGACCGGAGGCGTACTTCGGCAGGTCCGGCGCGTCGGCGGCGCCGGCGTTGCTCGCCGCCACGAAGGTGTCGAGCAGCTTGAGGTAGACGTCGACGCCCTCCTGCACGGACGCGGCCGCCGCGGGGTCGGTGGTAGCCACGGCCGAGGGGGCGGCCGCCGACGACGAGGACCGGCCGGAGGCCTCGCCCGACGTCGTGCCGCAGCCGGCCAGCGCCAGCAGCGCCACCAGGCCGACCCCCGTGAACCGACGAACGTGTGCAGCCATGAGTGGCCCTTTCCATGCGATTCGGAAAACGGTCCCGCGCCCCGGAAGCCCCGGCGGGAATCGCCGGGGACGCCATTTCGGCATCACGCGGGCGCAGCACATGGGTACCACAAACAGAGAATGGTCGACACGAATGCGTTCACACGCCTGACGTCCACACCGGACGAATTGCGGCGCCGGTCAGGCGCCGGGCGCGCGGACCGTGCGGAGCAGGAAGCCGGGCAGCGCGAGCCGCTGGCCCTCGGTCTCCGCGGCCACCTGGATCTCCTCGACCTCCGTGCCGACCCACTCCGGCTCGGCGAAGCCGGCCCGCAGCAGGTCCTCGGTCACGCCCCAGCCCTGGCCGTCCGCCAGCGAGACCGCCAGCACGAAGACGGTCGCGCCCGGCGCGGCGAGGCCCGGCAGGGCCGCGAGGTACGCGTCCGCGGCGCCGCCGCCGAGCCGGACGAGGCTGTGCAGCAGGCCGGAGTCGAAGATCGAGTCGAACGGCGCCGACGGCAGCGACAGGCGTGTGGCGTCCTGGACCTCGAAGTGGACCGTGAGGCCCTCGCGGGCGGTCTTGGCCCGGGCCTGGTCGATCGCCACACGCGAGATGTCGACCGCCGTCACCCGGTGGCCGCGGCGGGCCAGGGCGATCGCGAGATCACCGGCGCCGCAGCCGATGTCGAGCACCTTCGGGCCCTTCACCCCGTCGAGCACGGCCGCGAGTGCCGGCTGGGGACCGCCGATGTCCCAGGGCGGGCCGCCCGAGCCGGCGGTGTCGCGGTAGACCTCGTCGTAGTCGACGTCATAGGGCTCGTCGCTCATCGCTGACCCCCTGCGGCCCGCTCGACCGGGTCCGACCAGCATCCCACGTGGCCGTGGCCGCGTCAGCCGGTGCGCAGCGCGTCGGCGAGGCCGCGCAGGGTCGGGTTCAGGTAGAGGGTGCGCGGGTGCAGCCGGGGCAGCCCGCGTTCGCGCATGATGGCCGCCATCCGCACGGCCAGGAGCGAGTTGCCGCCCAACTCGAAGAAGTTGTCCGCGACGCCCACGGGGCGGCCGAAGACCTGCTGCCAGACGCCGAGAAGCCCGCCGGCCAGGTCGTCCCCGGCCGCCTCGGCGGGCGCCTCCGGGGTGGCCGGCTCGGCGGCCGGTTCGGGCAGTGCGTCCCGGTCGACCTTGCCGTTGGCGGTGGTCGGGAGGGCCGGCAGCGCGGTGATGGTGGCCGGGAGCATGTACTCGGGCAGCATCCGGCGCAGCCGCTCGCGCAGCGGCGCGGCCCCACCCGCGGTGAGCACCACGTAGGCGTCGATGCGGCCGGTGGCCGGGTCGTCCGGGTCGGTGCGGCGCAGCACCACGGCCGCCGCCGCCACGCCGGGGCACTCGGTGAGCACGGAGCGGATCTCGTCCAGCTCGATCCGGAAGCCGCGCAGCTTCACCTGGTTGTCGATCCGGCCCAGGTGTTCGAGGGTGCCGTCGGGCAGCAGCCGGCCCCGGTCCCCCGAGCGGTAGGTCCGCTCCCCCGTCTCCGGGTCGACGGCGAAGCGCTCGGCGGTCAGGTCGGGGCGGCCCAGGTAGCCGGTGGCCACGCCGACGCCGCCGACGTGGATCTCCCCCGGCACGCCGGGCGGGACGGGCCGGCCCGCGGTGTCGCGGATCCGGACGGACCAGCCGGGCAGCGGCCGGCCGACGGAGCGGGAGGCGGCCAGCGCGCCGGCCCGGGTGACGTCGCCGGCGGTGACGTGCACGGTGGTCTCGGTGATGCCGAACATGTTGACCAGCCGGCACGCCGACTCCGGGTGGCGGTCGAACCAGGGCAGCAGGCTCCGCGCGTCCAACGGCTCACCCCCGAAGACCACCAGGCGTACGGCGAGCGGGCCGCCCGCCTCCCGGTCGGCCTCGACGAGCTGCGCGAAGCTGGACGGAGTCTGGTTGAGCACGGTGACCCGGCGCTCGACCAGCAGCTCGTGGAACTGCTCCGGGGAGCGCGACACCCAGTACGGCACGACGACGAGGTGCCCGCCGGTGAGCAGCGCGCCCCAGATCTCCCAGACGGAGAAGTCGAACGCGGCGGAGTGGAAGAACGTCCACACGTCCGACGGCCCGAGCCCGAAATCGTCCCGGGTGGCGTCGAGCAGGGCGACCACGTTGGCGTGCGGGACCACGACCCCCTTGGGCCGGCCGGTGGAGCCGGAGGTGTAGATGACGTACGCCGGGTCCGCCGGGCCGGCCGTGCCGTCCGGTGGCGCGCCCGCACCGGCGTCGCCGGCCCCGGCCAGCGCGGCCGGGGTGACCGGCGTGATCCCGTCGACGTCGGGGAACCCGGCGTGCGTGGTGACGAGCACGGTGAGCCCGGAGTCCCGGACCGTGTACGCGAGCCGGTCGGCCGGGTACGCCGTGTCCATTGGCACGTAGACCGCGCCGGCCTTGAGCACCGCGAGCAGGGTGGCGACGAGTTCCGCGGAGCGGTCCAGGCACACGCCGACCAGGTCGCCGTCGCGGACGCCGTGCGCCCGCAGCCCGTGGGCCAGCCGGTTCGACCACTCGTCCAGCTCCCGGTAGCTGACCCGGGCGTCCTCGGCGGAGAGGGCCACCGCGTCGGGGCGCTCGGCCACCCGGTCGGCGAAGACCTCGGGCAGCCGCCGCGGCGTGCTCGCCGGGGGCCGGGCCGGCCGGCCGAGTGCGGCGATCCGCTCCCGCCCGGCCGCGTCGTCGAGGTCGGCGGCGGCGACCGGGGGTGGCGTGGCGTCGGTGACCTGCCGGTGCAGGTGGGCGAGGTGCCGCACGACCTGCGCGGCGACGGCCGGCGACACGGCCCGCAGCGGGTGCCGCCAGCGCAGCTCCACGTGCCCGTCGGCGTCCCGGCCGACGACGACGGTGAGCGGGAAGCGCGGGGCGAGGCAGGGCACGTACTCGTCGGCCGGGTCGCCGAGGTCGAAGGCGAGGCCGACCGGGGCGGCCGGCGGCGGCGACGGGTCGGCCGGCGCGACGAGGCGGTCGCGCAGCCGGGCGGTGAGCGCGTCCAGCGGGAGGTCGTCCGGGGTCGCCACGGCCAGCGCCGTGACGTCCTCCCCGGCCCGGACGCCGAGCGCGCCGACCACCGCGGTCTCCTCCGGCTGGTAGCGGGCGAGCAGCACCGCCAGGGCGGCCAGCCAGCTCGCCGGGTCGCCGCCGGGGTGTCCGGGCAGGACGGTCCGGTCCTCGCCCCAGGCGTCGCCGGCGCGCGGGTCGCCGAGCCCCCACGCGGGGCCGCCGCCGGCCGGGGCGGCCGGGCGGTCGGTGGCCGGGGTGGGCGCCGGGTCGGCCGTGCCGCCGCGGAACGCCGCGCCGAGCCGGCGCAGCGCGGGCGGGTCCCAGGCGTCCCGCCGGGCCACCAGGACCAGGTCGGCGGGGCCGTCGGCGTACCGGATCAGCACCGCCCGCAGGCCGGCGGCAACCGGCCGGGACAGCTCGCGGTCGCGGCGGCGGGCGGCGGCCGGCGAGTCGGCGTCCTCGGGGACCGGCTCCACCCAGAGCCGGGCGGCGCCGGCGTGGGCGGCGAGCCGCGCCCCGACCGTCTCGTCGTCGACCGGCGGGCCGAGCCGGATCCGCAGCGCGTGGCAGTCCGGCGCGCCGGCCGGTGCGGCGGGGTGCCGGCGGGGCCCGGAGGCCGGCGGGGGCGGCTGGAGCGTACGCACATGCTCTCCCTGGGGTTCAGCGGGTGGTGAAGCCGCCGTCGACGGTGAGGACGGAGCCGGTGACCTGCCGGGACTCGTCGGAGGCCAGCCAGACGGCGGCCGCGGCGACGTCCTCCGGCTCGATCAGGGCGTTCATGGGCTGCGCCTGGAGGAAGGTCTCCTCGTGCTCGGCGACCGGCACGTCGAGGGAGCGGGCGATCTCGGAGAGCATCCGCCCCTCCACCGCGTGGTCGTCGCGGACCGAGCCGGGGCAGAGCGCGTTGACCCGGACCTTCATGGGGGCGTAGTCCAGGGCGGTGGCCCGGGTGAGGCCGACGATGCCGTGCTTGGCCGCGACGTACCCGGCGAAGTGCCGGTAGCCGACCAGCCCGGCGGTGGAGGCGACGTTGACGATGCTGCCGGCGCGCCGGGCGGTCATCACCTTGCCGACGGCCTTGGTCATCCGCCAGGCCCCGGAGAGGTCGACGTCGATCATGAGGGACCACTCGTCCTCGGTGATCTCGTCGGCGGTCTTTCCGGACGGCGCCGCGATGCCGGCGTTGTTGACCAGCACGTCGACCGTGCCGAAGCGCTCGCACGCCTGCTCCACGGCGGCCACCAGCGCGGCCAGGTCGCGGACGTCGGCGCGGACCGGCAGCACGGCGGCGCCCAGGTCGCGGCAGAGCGCGACGGTGTGCGCGAGCTGGCTGGCGGTGCCGAGCGGGTAGGGCACCCCGGGCAGGTCCTCGGCGCGGTCGAGCAGCACGAGGTCGGCGCCCTGGGCCGCGAAGGCGGTGGCGCAGGCCCGGCCGATGCCTCGCGCCGCGCCGGTGACGACGGCGGTCTTCCCGGCGAGCCGCGCCCCGCCGGCGGTGCTGGTGGTGGCGTCGGCGCTCATCCGCGGGCCAGCTCGCTCTCGACGAGCCGGAGCAGCCCGGCCGCGTCCTCGGTGAGGTACATGTGCCCGCCGTCGACCTCGACCTGGGTGAACTCGCCGCTTGTCGCCTTGCTCCACTCGCCGGTCTGCGCGGTGGTGACCAGTTCGTCGTCCCGGCCGTGCACGGCCGTGATCGGGACCGGCAGCGGCTCGTCGCCCCCCGGCCGGTAGTTCTCGTGCATCTCCACGTCGGCGCGGAGGATCGGCAGGATCAGCTCGCGCATCTCCTCGTCGGCGAGGGCCTCGTGGTCGTAGCCGGCGAACTCGCGTACCCGGAGCAGGAAGTCGTCGTCGGCGAGGCCGGTGGCCCGGTTGGTCCGTGCGGTCCACGGGCCGGGGCTGCCGCTGACGATCAGCCGGGTGACCGGGGCGCCGCGGGCGACCAGCCGGTGCGCCAGCTCGTACGCGAGCACCGCGCCGAGGCTGTGCCCGAACAGCGCGACCGGCCCGTCGACCTGCTCGACGAGGCCGGGCAGCAGCCCGTCGGCGGCCGTCGCCACGTCGGTGTACGGCTCCTCGGCGAGCCGCCACTCCCGCCCGGGTGGCTGGAGCGCGACGATCCGCAGCCGCTCCCCGACGAGCGCGGCCCACGGGTGGAAGAAGGAGGCGCCGGCGCCCGCGAAGGGTACGCACACCAGCGAGGTGGGTTGCATGTCGTTCCTCTCTCCGTTGGGGTGGTGCGTCAGGCCGACGGTCCGTCGTCGGGCAGCCAGGCCGCGACGGCCTGCCAGACCTGGCCGAGGATGTCGGGGCGGACCAGTTCGTCGTGCGAGCAGGGCAGGGCCCGCTCGGTGACGGTGCCGGTGACGTGCCGGGCCCACCGGCCAGCGACCGGCTCGCCGTCGGGGGCGCTGTCGGTGGAGGTGAGCAGCAGCGCGTCGCCGTCGAACACCCGGTAGCGGTGCCCGGCGCGGACCACCGTGTTGTTCTGCACCACCCGGGCCAGGAGGCCGACCTCGTCGTCGGAGAAGCCGGCGATCACGTGCCCGAACTCGGCCCGGATCAGCTCCTCCCAGGGCACGTCCTCGGCCGCGGCCTCGGGCTCGTCGTCCTCGTCGGGCGGGTAGGAGTCCATGATGACCAGGAACACCCGCTCGCCCTGCTCGCGGAGCTGCACGGCGATCTCGTGGGCGGGCGCGACCCCGAAGGAGAAGCCCACCACGAGGTACGGCCCGGACGGCTGCACCGCCCGCATCCGCGCGACGTAGTCGGCGGCCATCTCGGGCAGCGAGGGGGCGAGCGCCCCGACGCCGTCGAGGCCGCTGGCCTGGAGGCCGTAGATCGGGTACGCCTCCGGCACGTGCCGGGCCAGCGGCATGTAGCACCAGCTCAGGCCGCCGGCGGGGTGGACGCAGAACAGCGGGGGCCGGTCGCCGCCGGTGCGGATCGGCAGCAGCACGTCCAGCGAGGCCCGCACCGAGGAGAGGCTCAGGGTGTTCATGAGCCCGGTGACGGTGGGGCTCGCCATCACCTCCTGCACGGTCACCGAGATGCCGCGGACCTTGAGCCGCTGCACCAGGGCGACGGCGAGCAGCGAGTGCCCGCCCAGGGTGAAGAAGTCGTCGTCGACGCCGACCGTGGGCAGGCCGAGCACCTCGGCGAACGCCTCGCAGATGCGTTCCTCCAGCACGGCGAGGGGGCCGGGGGCGACGCGGGCGGTCCCGCCGCCCGCCCCGGGCGTGCCGGGCGCGGGCAGGGCGGCCCGGTCGAGCTTTCCGTTGCCGGTGAGCGGCAGCGCGTCGAGTGCGACGAACGCGGCCGGCACCAGGTACGCGGGCAGCCGCTCCTCGACGTACGCGCGCACGGTGTCGGTGACGTCCGCGCCGGCCTCGGCCGGGACCAGGTAGGCCACCAGGCGCTTGTCGCCGGGGGTGTCCTCGCGGACCAGCACGGCCGCCTGCGCGACCGCCGGGTGCGCGGCCAGCACGGCCTCGACCTCGCCGGGCTCCACCCGGTAGCCGCGGATCTTCACCTGCGCGTCCGCCCGGCCGACGAACACCAGTTCCCCGTCCGGGCTCCAGCGGACCTGGTCGCCGGTCCGGTACATCCGGCCGCCGGAGAACGGGTCGGCCACGAACCGGTCGGCGGTCGGCCCGGGCCGGCCGGCGTAGCCCCGGGCCACACCGGCCCCGGCCACGTACAGCTCGCCCGGCACGCCCACCGGCACCGGTTGCAGGCGGTCGTCCAGGACGTACACGCGGGTGTTGTCCAGCGGGCGGCCGATGGGCAGGACGTCGCCGACCTCCGCCGGGTCGGTGACCACGTGGTGCGTGGCGCAGAGGGTGATCTCGGTCGGGCCGTACATGTGCCGGACCGTGACCCCCGGGTTGGCCTCGAGGACGCGGCGGACCGCCGGTGCGGGCACCACGTCGCCGCCGGTGAGCACCTCGCGCAGCCCGGCGAAGCAGGCCGGGTCCTGCTCGGCGAGCACCCGCAGCAGGCCGGCCGTGACGTGCACGTGGGTGAGGTCGTGGCCGGTGACGAGGTCCCGCAGCACGGCCGGTTCGATCGCGCCGGCCGGGGCGACGACCACGGTCCCGCCGGAGAGCAGCGGCACCCAGATCTCGTAGGTGGATGCGTCGAAGGCGTGCGGCGCGTGGAACAGCACCCGCGGCGTCGCACCCCACCCCCGGTCGTACGCGAGGCGCACCACGTCCCGGTGGGTGGTGACGACGCCCTTCGGCACCCCGGTCGAGCCGGAGGTGTACATCGAGTACACGGCCGCCGACGGGGTCACCGGGGGCAGCGCGACTCCGGGCGCGTCCTCGTCGGTGTCGGCGGCGACGATCACGGCGTCGCCGGGCGTGGTGACGAACTCGTGCCCGGCGGTCGGCGCGTGCACCAGGACGACCCGGGCGCCCGCGTCGGCGGCCACCGTGCGCATCCGGGCGAGGGGCCAGGCCACGTCCAGCGGCAGGTGGACACCGCCGGCCTTGACCACGGCCAGCAGCGCCACCAGCAGCTCGGCGGAGCGTTCCATGACCACGGCCACCGGCGATTCCGGCCGGACGCCCGCGGCGACCAGGCGACGGGCCAGCCGCCCGGCCCGGGCGTCCAGCTCGGCGTAGGTCAGGGTCACGTCGCCGGCCACCACGGCGGTCCCGTCCGGGTCGGCCGCCACGCGCGCGGCGAACGCCTCGGCCACCGTCAGGTCCGCCACCGGCGTCGCCGTGTCGTTCCAGTCGACCAGGACCCGCCGCCGCTCGGCCGGGTCGAGCACGTCGACGCCGGTCAGCGGGAGGTCGGGCCCACCGTCGAGCCCGGCCTCCAGCGCGTCCACCAGGTTCGCGGTGGCGGTCGCCAGCAGCGCGCAGACCTCGTCGGGACGGACCGGGGAGACGGCGTTGACGTTCACCCGCAGCCCCGCGCCGTCGTCGTCCACGGCGACCGACAGCGGATAGTTGGTGCGCTCCCGCATGGACAGCGCGCGGATGCCCTCGATCTCCTCGTCGCCGTGCGCCGCGGCCTGGCCGGGGGTGTTGTGCCGGTAGTTGAACAGCGCGGTGAACAGCGGCGCGCTGCCGGCCAGGCCGCTGGCCTGCTGCGCTGTGGTGAGCAGCGCGTGCTCGTGTTCCAGGAGCGCGGCGAGCTGGTCCCGCATCGCGGTGACCGCGGCCGCCGCGCCGGTGCCGCCGACCCGGACCCGGACCGGCAGGGTGTTGATGAACGGGCCGGGCACCCGGTCCGCGCCCGTGCTCAACCGGCCGAAGAGGATGGTGCCGAACACCACGTCGTCCCGGCCGGCCACGGCGGCGAGCACCCGGGCCCAGGCCACGTGCAGCACGGTCGCCGGGCTCACCCCGAGCCGGCGCGCCACGTCCCGGACCCGCGCGGACACCTCGGGCGCCAGCGGCAGCCCGGCGCGGACCAGGCCGGCGCCGTCGCCGTGCACGTCGAGCAGGCCGTACGGGGCGGTCGGCTCGGTCACGTCGCCGAGCAGATCGGCGAAGTAGCGCTGGTGCTCGTCGGTGGAGATCCCGCCGCGGGCCTGGGCCACGAAGTCGCGGAACGGCACCGGCGGGGGCAGCTGGTCGCCGCGGCCGAGCAGGATCGCCCGGACCTCGTCGAGCAGCACCTCCAGGCCCATGTGGTCCTGGACCATGTGGTGCACCCGGAGCAGCGCCAGCCAGGTGCCGTCGGGGCGGGGCGTGGCGTGGATGCTCAGCAGCGGCGCCGCGCCCAGGTCCATGGCCAGCCCGACGGTCTCCCGGAGCCGGTCGGCCTCGTCGCCGTCGCCCGGTTCGAGGGTCACCTCCCGCACCGGCAGCGTGGCCCGCCGCCACACCACCTGCACCGGCTCGCGCAGCCCCTCCCAGACCACCGCCGAGCGGTAGACGTCGTTGCGGTCGATGACCTGCTGCAACGCGGCCGCGAAGGCGTCCAGCCGGGCCCGGGAGTCGAACTCCACGAGGGCCGGCATGACGTAGACGTCCTCGCGGTCCGCACCCGCCATGAGGTGGTGGAAGAGCATGCCCTCCTGGAGCGGGGCGAGCGGGTAGACGTCGGCGACGTTGGCCGCGCCGCCCGCCACGGTGGCGACCACCGTGGCGATCTCCTCGTCGGTCAGGTCGACCAGCGGCAGCATCTCCGGGGTGAGCCGGTCCGCGCCGGCGGGGATCCGGTTCGCCGGCACGGCCAGCTGCTCCCGGCCGGCGGCGGCGGCCAGCCCGGCCACCGTCGGGGTCTGGAACAGCGCCCGCACCGACACCGACACGCCGCGCTGGCGCAGCCGCTCGACAAGCGTGACGGCCAGCAGCGAGTGCCCGCCGAGGGCGAAGAAGTCGTCCTCCACGCCGACCGCCGGCAGCCCGAGCACCTCGGCGAAGACCGCACAGATGATCTCCTCGCGGGGGGTCTCCGGGCCGCGCCCGGCGCCCGCGCCCGCGCCGAACTCGGGGGCCGGCAGGGCGCGCCGGTCGAGCTTGCCGTTGGCCGTCACCGGCAGCGCGTCGAGGACCACCACGGCGGCCGGCACCAGGTACGCGGGCAGCCGCCCGGCGAGGTGCCCGCGGACCGCCTCGGGCAGGCCCGCCGCGTCGACGTCCGGGCCGGCCGGTACGACGTAGCCGACCAGCCGCGGGTCGCCCGGCACGTCCTGGCGGGCCAGCACCACGGCCTCGGCCACGTCCGGGTGGGCGGCCAGCGCGGCCTGCACCTCGCCCGGCTCGATGCGGAACCCGCGGATCTTCACCTGCTCGTCGACCCGGCCGGCGAACACCAGCTGGCCGTCGGCCGACCAGCGCACCCGGTCGCCGGTGCGGTACATCCGCTGCCCGTCGCCGTCGAACGGGCAGGCCACGAAGCGTTCGCCGGTGAGCCCGGCCCGGCCCAGGTAGCCGCGGGCGAGCTGGGCGCCGGCCAGGTACAGCTCGCCGACCACGCCCGGCGGGACCGGGGTGAGGTGGTCGTCGAGGACGTACGCGCGGGTGTTGGCGATGGGCCGGCCGACGGGCGGGACGCCGGCCACGTCGTCGTCGGTCCACCAGGCGGTGGCGTAGACGGTGGCCTCAGTCGGGCCGTAGATGTTGGCCACCCGCACCCCGGGCAGCGCGCCGCGCACCCGGTTGACCGCCGACGCGGTGAGGGCCTCGCCGGCCAGCACCACGGTGCGGGCGGCGGCGCGCACGTCGCCGCCGAGCACCCGGGACAGCGCGGAGGGCACCGCGCTGATCAGGCTCGCCGACCAGCCGGCGCCCGCCCGGTCGGTCAGTGCCAGCAGGTCCGGGACCACCTCGATGCTGCCGCCGGAGACCAGCGGGCCGAACAGCTCGAAGACCGACACGTCGAAGTTGAGCGAGGTGGCGGCGAGCACCCGGGAGAACTCCTCCCGGCTGAACGTCCCGGCCGCCCAGGTGAGCAGGCCGACGGCGGTGCGGTGTTCGACCACCACGCCCTTGGGCCGGCCGGTGGAGCCGGAGGTGTAGATGACGTACGCCCGGTGCCCGGGCAGCAGCGGGGCCCGCCGGTCGGCGTCGGTGAGGTCGGCGCCGGGCAGGCCGGCCAGCTCGGCCGCGACGGCCGGGTCGTCCAGCAGCACGGTCGCCGGCGCGCCGGCGGGCAGCGTCGCCGCCGGGCCGTTCGCGGTGAGCACGCAGACCGCCTCGGCGTCGCCGAGCAGGAAGCCGATCCGGTCCGCCGGGTACGCCGGGTCGACCGGCAGGTACGCGGCGCCGGCCTTCCAGACGCCCAGCAGGGCGGCGATCGTGTCGGCCGAGCGGGGCAGGCAGACCGCCACCACCGACTCGGGTCCGACGCCCCGGCCGACCAGGTGCCGGGCGATCCGGTTGGCCCGGGCGTCCAGTTCGGCGTACGTCAGCCGGGTCGCGCCGCAGGTCACCGCGACCGCGTCCGGCGTGCGGGCGACCTGGGCCGCGAAGAGCGCCGGCACGGTGGTGTACGGCACCGGCAGGTCGCTGTCGTTCCAGCCGGCGAGCACCGCCCGCCGCTCGTCGGAGTCGAGCACGTCGACCTGGCTGACCCGCAGGTCCGGGTCCTGGGCGACGGCGTCGAGCACCCGGACCAGGCGGTCGGCGATCCGTTCCGCCGAGGCCGGGTCGAACAGGTCGGCGGCGGCGATCAGCGCGCCGCCCAGCCCGGCGGGGCTGCCGTCGGCGTCGAACGCCTCGCCGATGGTCACCTCCAGGTCGAACTTGGCCGCGGTGAGCCCGACCGGCAGGCCGTCGGTGCGGGCCCCGGCCAGCTCGCCGCCGGCCGCGGCCGTGTTCTGGAGGGTGAGCATCACCTGGAAGATCGGGTGCCGGGCCAGCGAGCGGGCCGGGGCCAGCTCCTCGACCAGCCGCTCGAACGGCACGTCCTGGTTCTCGTAGGCGGCCAGGCCGGTGGCGCGGACCCGGGCCAGCAGCCGGCGGAAGGTGGGGTCGCCGCTCAGGTCGGTGCGGATCACCAGGGTGTTGACGAAGAACCCGACGAGTTCGTCGAGTCCCTGGTCGGTGCGGCCGGCGACGGCCGAGCCGATCGGCACGTCCCGGCCGGCGCCGAGGCGGGACAGCAGGGTCGCGAAGGCGGCCTGGAGCACCATGAAGACGGTGACGCCCTCGGCCCGGGCCACCTCGCGCAGCCGCGCGTGCACCTCGGCGGGCACCCGCAGCGGCACGTCGTGGCCGCGGTGGCCGGCCTCGGCGGGGCGGGGCCGGTCGACCGGCAGCTCCAGTTCCTCCGGCGCGCCGTCCAGGGCGGCCCGCCAGTAGGCGACCTGCCGCGCCAGCACGCTCTCCGGGTCGTCGTCGGCGCCGAGCAGCTCCCGCTGCCAGAGCGCGTAGTCGGCGTACTGCACCGGCAGCGGGGTCCACTCCGGAGCCCGGCCGGCGCGGCGGGCCGCGTAGGCGGTGGCGAGGTCGCGGGCCAGCGGGGCCATCGACCAGCCGTCGCCGGCGACGTGGTGCACCAGCAGCACGAGCACGTGCTCGGTCGGGCCGGCGGTGAACAGCCAGGCGCGCACCGGCAGGTCGACGGCGAGGTCGAAGGGGGTGGCCGCCGCCTCGCCGGCCGCGTCGGCGAGCCGGTCGGCGGGGGTCGGCACCACGCGGAGCGCGAAGCCGCACCCGTCGAGCGGCAGCACCCGCTGGTACGGCTCGCCGTCGGCGACCGGGAAGACGGTACGCAGCACCTCGTGCCGGCCGACCACGTCACGCAGCGCGGCGGCCAGCGCGTCCGTGTCCACCGGTCCGTCGATCCGCTGCGCGAGGGGGATGTTGTAGGTGGCGTTCGACCCTTCGAGGCGGCCGAGGAACCACAGCCGCCGCTGCGCGTACGACAGGGGCGTCCGGTCGGGGCGGGGTCGGGGGGTGAGCGCGGGCCGGTCGGGCGCGGCGGCCCGGGCGAGCCGGTCGGCCAGGCCGGCCGGGGTGGGCGCCTCGAACACCGCGCGGATGGGCAGTTCCGCCCCGAGCACCACCCGGACCCGGCTGACCAGCCGGGTGACCAGCAGCGAGTGGCCGCCGAGGGCGAAGAAGTCGTCGTCCGGCCCGACCGTGGGCCGGCCCAGCACCTCGGCGAAGACGCCGCAGAGGATCTCCTCCCGGGCGGTGGCCGCCGGCCGGCCGCTCCCGGCGCTCTGCTCGGGGGCGGGCAGGGCGGCCCGGTCGACCTTGCCGTTGACGGTCAGCGGCAGTGCCGGCAGCGGCACCACGGCGGCGGGCAGCAGGTAGTCGGGGAGCCGGTCGGCGGCGTGCGCGCGCAGCGTGGCCACCAGGGCGTCACCCGGCGTGGACGGGTCGGCCGGCACCACGTACGCGACGAGCCGCTTCTCCCCGGGGGTGTCCTCGCGGACGGTGACCACGGCGCGGGCCACCTCCGGGTGGCCCGCGAGGACGGCCTCGGCCTCGCCGGGCTCGACCCGGAAGCCGCGCAGCTTGATCTGCGCGTCGGTCCGGCCGACGAAGACCAGCCGCCCGTCGGGGTCGCGGCGCACCCGGTCGCCGGTGCGGTACATCCGCTCCCCCGGCGCGAACGGGCAGGCCACGAAGCGTTCGGCGGTGAGGCCCGGCCGGCCGGCGTACCCGCGGGCCAGGCCGGCGCCGGCGGTGTACAGCTCGCCGACCACCCCGGCCGGCACCGGCCGCAGCGCCGCGTCGAGGACGTACACCCGGGTGTCCGGGATGGGCGCGCCGATCGGCACGGCCCCGGACAGGTCGTCGGGGCGTACCGGGTGGACGGTGGTGAAGGTGGTGTTCTCCGTCGGGCCGTACCCGTTGACGAGCTGAACGTGCGGCAGCCGCTCCAGCAGGGCGCGGCAGTGCGCCGGGGAGAGCACGTCGCCGCCGGCGAGCAGCCGGCGCAGGCCGGCCAGCGCGGTGACGTCGGCGTCGACCACCTCGTGGAAGAGGCCGGCGGTCAGCCAGAGGGTGCTGACCCGCCGGTCGGTGAGGAAGGCGCCCAGCTCGGCCACGGACAGCGCCCCGGGCGGGGCCACCGCCAGGGTGGCGCCGGTGAGCAGGGCGCCCCAGATCTCGAAGGTGGCCGCGTCGAAGGAGACGGAGGCGAGCTGCGCGACCACGTCGCCGGGGCCGAGCGGGGCCACCCCGGGGGCGCGGACCAGCCGGTCGATCGCCGCGTGCGGCACGACCACGCCCTTGGGCCGGCCGGTGGAGCCGGAGGTGAACATGACGTACGCCGGGTGGTCGGGGCGCGGTTCCGCGGGCCCGGCCGGGTCGGCGGCGTCGAGCGCGGCCCGGGTGGCCGGGTCGTCGAGGACCAGCCGGTCGACCGCCGCCGGCAGCGCGGTGGTCACCGCGCTCGTGGTGAGCACCAGCCGCGGCGCGGCGTCGGCGACCATGTCGGCGATCCGGCCGGCCGGGTAACCGGAATCGACGGGCAGGTAGGCGCCGCCGGCCCGGAGGATGGCCAGCAGCGCCACCACCAGCTCGGCGGAGCGGTCCAGCAGCACGCCCACCACGGTCTCCGGCCCGATTCCGCGGTCGCGCAGCAGCCGCGCCAGCCGGCCGGCGCGGGCGTCCAGTTCGGCGTACGTCCAGGCGCCGGCCGCGTCGACCAGGGCCACCCCGTCCGGGGTACGCGCGACCTGCGCGGCGAACGCGGCCGGGACGGTCAGCGGCGGCACGCCCCGGCCGGTGTGGTTCGGCTCCTCGACCAGCCGCCGGTAGCCGTCGTCGTCCAGCACGGGCACGGCGGCCAGCGGGGTCTCCGGCGCGTCGGTCAGCGTGGCGACCAGGTGTGCCAGGCAGGTGTGCAGCAGCGCGCACACGTCGTCCGGGTCGGCCGGGGCCACCGCGTCGACGCTGAGCAGGAACCGCTCCCCCAGGTCGTCGACGGAGACGGTGACCGGGTAGTTGCTCCGCTCCCGGGAGGCCACCTGCTCGATGCCGTCCACCCCGTCGTCGGCGGGCCCGTCCACCGGGGGCGCGCTGTGCCGGAAGTTGAACAGGGCGGTGAACAGCGGCTGCCCGTTCGGCACCCCGCTGGCGGTCTGGGCCAGGGTGAGCGGGGCGTGCTCGTGCGCCAGCAGCTCGGCGAGCTGGACGCGCAGGGCGGCCAGCGCGTCGCCGGTGCCGCCGTCGAGCCGGACCCGCACGGGCAGGGTGTTGATGAACGGGCCGAGAACCCGGGCGTCGCCGCCGCCGGCGCCCAGCCGGCCGGAGAGGACGGTGCCGAAGACCACGTCGTCCCGGCCGGCGAGGGCACCCAGGACCCGTGCCCAGGCCAGGTGGAACAGGGTGGCCGGGCTGACCCCGTGGGAGCGGCCGAGCCGGCGTACCCGGTCGGCCAGGTCGTCGGCGACGAAGCGCTGCGCGCCGCGCAGGTCGGCGGCGTCGCCGTGCGCGTCGGTGAGGCCGTACGGGGCGGTGGTCTCGGTGACGTCGCCGAGCAGGGCCCGGAAATGTGCCTCCTGCTCGTCGCGGGAGGAGCCGAGCCGGGCCCGGGCCACGAACTCGCGGAACGGCAGCGGGTCGGGCAGCTCGTGGCCGCGCCCGGTCAGGAACGCCAGCACCTCGGCGAGCAGCGTCTCCAGGGCGGTGTGGTCCTGCACGAGGTGGTGGATGCGCAGCAGGCCCAGCCAGCGGCCGGTGCCCGGCTCGGCGGCCACCCGCATCCGCAGCAGCGGCGGGCGGTCCAGCGCCAGCCAGGCGCCGCCGTCGGCGAGCAGCGCGGCGACCGGGTCGGCGGCGCCGGCCAGGCTCACCTCCTCCACCGGCAGCTCGACGTGCCGGGCCACCACCTGCACCGGCTCGCGCAGCCCGGCCCAGACCACGGCCGTGCGGTAGATGTCGTGCCGGCGCACCACCGCCGACAGGGCGGCGAGGAAGTCGTCGAGCCGGTCCCGGGTGGCGAACCGGAGCACGGTGGGCAGCACGTAGACGTCGTCGCCCTCCCGGTCGGCCATCAGGTGGTGGAAGAGGATGCCCTCCTGGAGCGGGGCGAGCGGGTAGACGTCGGCGACGTTTGCCGCTCCGCCGGGGACCGCCGCGACCACGGTGGCCAGCTCCTCCGGGGTCAGGTCGACAAGCGGGAGCATCTCCGGGCCGATCTCCCGGGCGCCGTCGGGGATCCGGTTGGGCGGCACGGGCACCGACGTGACGCCCGTGGCGGCGGCCAGGCCGGCCGGGGTGGGGGTGGTGAACAGCGCCCGCACCGGCACCGTCACGCCGAGCCCGCGCAGGTGCTCCACGAGGGCGACGGCGAGCAGCGAGTGCCCGCCGAGGGCGAAGAAGTCGTCGTCCACCCCGACGGCCGGCAGGCCGAGCACGGCGGCGAACGCGGCGCAGAACAGCTCCTCGCGGGCGTCGGCGGGAGCCCGGCCGGCCCCGGCGGCGTGGTCCGGGGCGGGCAGCGCCCGGCGGTCCACCTTGCCGTTGGCGGTCAGCGGCAGCGCGTCGAGCACGACCACCGTCGAGGGCACCAGGTACGCCGGCAGCAGCCCGGTCAGGTGCCCGCGCAGCGCGGCCACGTCCACCCCGGCGGGGCCGGCCGGCACCACGTAGCCGACGAGCCGCCGGTCGCCGGGGCTGTCCTCGCGGACCGCGGCCGTGGCCCGGGCGACGGCGGGGTGCCCGGCCAGCGCGGCCTCCACCTCCCCCAGCTCGATCCGGAAGCCGCGGATCTTCACCTGGTCGTCGGCGCGGCCGACGAACGCGAGGCTGCCGTCGGCCCGCCAGCGGACCACGTCGCCGGTGCGGTACATCCGCTCCCCGGCGGCCCCGTACGGGCAGGCCACGAAGCGCTCGGCGGTGAGGTCGGGGCGGTTCTGGTAGCCCTGGGCCACCTGGGCGCCGGCCAGGTACAGCTCGCCGGGGCAGCCGACCGGGACAGGGCGCAGCGCGGCGTCCAGCACGTACGCCCGGGTGTTCCACAGCGGACGGCCGATCGGCACCTGGCCGGCCGGTTCGCCGCCCAGCTCGGCGGTGGTCGCCCAGACGGTGACCTCGGTCGGGCCGTACAGGTTGGTCACCGAGCGGGCCCGGGCGGTCAGCGCGGCGGCCTGGGCGGGCGGCAGCGCCTCGCCGCCGACCAGCACCCGCAGCCCGGCCAGCGCGTCGGCGTGCCCGGCCGCGAGGGCGTGCCACCAGGCGGGGGTGGCCTGGGCGACGGTCACCCCGGCCCGGCGGATCAGCGCGGCGGCGGCCGCCGGGTCGCGGACCACGGCCTCGTCGGCGAGGACCACGGCGGCGCCGGCGAGCAGCGGCAGGTACAGCTCCAGCACGTGGATGTCGAAGGCCACCGTGGTGACGGCGAGCAGCCGGTCGTCCGGGGTGAGCGGGGTGGTGGCGGCCATGGCGGTGAGGAAGTTGGCCAGCGCGCCGTGCGGGACCACCACGCCCTTGGGCCGGCCGGTGGAGCCGGAGGTGTAGATGACGTAGGCCGGGTGTTCGGGGCGCGGCGCGGCCGCCGGCGCGGGTCCGGCTTCGGCGAGCCCGGCCACGGTGGCCGGGTCGTCCAGCAGCAGCGCGCCGGCGGCCCCGGCGAGGGCGGCGTTGCCGGCGCGGGCCCGGGTGGTGGTGAGCAGCAGCACGGGCCGGGCGTCGGCGAGCATCCAGCCGACCCGCTCGGCCGGGTAGCCGGGGTCGATCGGCAGGTAGGCGGCGCCGGTGCGCAGCACCGCGAGCAGGGCGACCACCAGGTCGGCGGTCCGGTCCAGGCAGATCGCGACGAGCGCGCCGGGGCGGGCGCCGCGGGCGGCGAGGTACCCGGCGAGCCGGTCCACCCGGGCGGCCAGTTCGGCGTGGTCGAGCCGGGTCTCGCCGGCGAGCAGGGCGAGGGCGTCCGGGGTGGCGGCGGCCCGGTCGCGGATCAGGTCGGCGACGGGCCGCGCGGGCACCGGGGCGTCGGTGGCGTTCCACTCCCCGACCACCCGCCGGTGCTCGGCGGGGTCGAGCACGTCGACCGTGCTCAGCCGGGCGTCGGGGTCGGCGGCGAGCCCGGCCAGGACCCGGACGAGGTAGCCGGCGACCCGCTCGACCGTGTGCCGGTCGAACAGGTCGGCGGCGGCGATCAGGGTGCCGCTCATCCCGGCCGGCGCGCCGTCCGGGTCGTACGCCTCGGTGAGGCTGACGTCCAGGTCGAACTTGGCCGGCACGTCGTCGGTGGGGAACGACTCGGTGGACAGCTCGGGCAGCCGGGGCGCGGAACCGGCGCCGGTGGCCAGGTTCTGGAGAGTGAGCAGCACCTGGAACAGCGGGTGCCGGGCCAGCGAGCGGGCCGGGGCCAGCTCCTCGACCAGCCGCTCGAACGGCACGTCCTGGTGGGCGTACGCGTCCAGGGCGGTCTCCCGGACCCGGGCCAGCAGCTCCGCCACGGTCGGGTCGCCGGACAGGTCGGTGCGCATCACGAGGGTGTTGACGAAGAACCCGACGAGGTCGTCGAGGCCCTGGTCGGTGCGCCCGGCCACGGCCGCGCCGATCGGCACGTCGGTGCCGGCGCCGAGCCGGGACAGCACCACCGCGAGGGCGGCCTGCACGGCCATGAACACGGTCACCCCGGTCGCGCGGGCCAGCCCGACGAGGTCGCGGTGCAGCGCGGCGGGCACGTCGACCTCGACCAGGTGCCCCCGGTACGAGGGCTGCGCCGGGCGGGGCCGGTCGGTGGGCAGCTCCAGCTCCTCGGGCGCGCCGGCCAGCACCGCCCGCCAGTGGGCGACCTGCCGGGCGACCGTGCTGTCCGGGTCGTCCTCGGCGCCGAGCAGCTCGCGCTGCCAGAGCGCGTAGTCGGCGTACTGCACCGGCAGCGGGGTCCAGTCGGGGGCCCGGCCGGCGCGGCGCGCCGCGTACGCGGTGGCGACGTCCCGGGACAGCGGGCCCATCGACCAGCCGTCCGCGGCGATGTGGTGCACCACCAGCACGAGCACGTGCTCGTCCGGGGCGACGGCGAAGAGGGTGACCCGCAGCGGCACCTCCACGGCCAGGTCGAACGGGTACGCGGCGGCCTCGGCCACGCGGGCGGCCAGCTCGGCAGGGCGCACCTCGACCACCTCGACCCGGACGCCGGTCTCGGCCACCGGCAGCACCCGCTGGTGCGGCTCGCCGTCGGCGACCTCGTAGACGGTCCGCAGCACCTCGTGCCGGTCGAGGACGTCCCGCACCGCCGCGTCCAGCGCGGCCCGGTCCAGGTCGCCGGTGAGGCGCAGCGCCACCGGGATGTCGTAGGTGGCGCTGGGTCCTTCGAGCTGGCCGAGGAACCACAGCCGGCGCTGGGCGAAGGACAGCGGCACCCGGTCGGGGCGGGGCCGGGCGGTCAGCGCGACCCGGCCGGCCCGCGCGTCGCGCAGCCGCGCGGCGAGCGCCGCCGGGGTACGCGCCTCGAACAGCGCCCGGATCGGCACCTCCAGCCCGAGCAGCGCCCGGACCCGGCTGACCAGGCGGGTGGCGAGCAGGGAGTGCCCGCCGAGGGTGAAGAAGTCGTCGTCCACGCCGACCCGGTCGAGGCCGAGCACGTCGGCGAAGGCGGCGCAGAGCAGCTCCTCGCGGGCGTCGGCCGGGGCCCGGCCGGCGGGGCCGCCGTGGTCGGGGGCGGGCAGGGCGGCCCGGTCGAGCTTGCCGTTGACGGTCAGCGGCAGCGCGTCGAGGGTCACGAACGCGGCCGGCACCAGATACGCGGGCAGCCGCTCGGCGGCGTGCTCCCGCACGGTGTCGGCGATCGGCGCGCCGGCCTCGGCGGGCACCAGGTACGCGACGAGCCGCGGGTCGCCGGGGGTGTCCTCGCGGACCACCACGGCGGCCTGCGCGACGGCCGGGTGGTCGGCCAGCACGGCCCGCACCTCGCCCGGCTCGATCCGGAAACCACGGATCTTCACCTGGTCGTCGGCCCGCCCGGCGAAGACGAGTTGGCCGTCGGCGGTCCACCAGGCCCGGTCGCCGGTGCGGTACATCCGCTCCCCCGGCGCGTACGGGCAGGCCACGAAGCGCTCGGCGGTGAGGCCGGGCCGCCCGACGTAGCCGCGGGCGAGCTGCCGGCCGGCCACGTACAGCTCGCCGGTGACGCCGACGGGCACGGGCTGGAGCCGGTCGTCGAGCACGACGAGGCGGTTGCCGGCGACCGGGCCGCCCATCGGGACCCGCCCGTCGGGGCCGACGTCGACCGCGCCGGCGGTGACCATGACCGTCGCCTCGGTCGGCCCGTACGTGTTGACCAGGTTCCGGCCGGCGGACCAGGCGCGGGCCTGGGCGGTGCTGATCGGCTCGGCGCCGACCAGGATGGTCCGCACCTCGGGCAGTTCGGCCGGGTCGAGGGTGGCCAGCAGGGACGGGACCACGCTGGTGGCGGTGACGCCCTGGGCACGGACCAGGGCGGTGAGCTGCGCGGTGTCGGCGCGCTCGGCGGGCGCGGCGACCACCAGGGTGCCGCCGGCCACCAGGGTGACGGCCACGTCGAGCACCGAGGCGTCGAAGCTGAACGAGGCGAACTGGAGCACCCGGACGCCGGGGGCGGCGCCGAGCACCGGGCCGTAGTGCACCGCCATGCTGGCCAGGGCGGCGTGCGCGACGGCGACGCCCTTGGGCCGGCCGGTCGACCCGGACGTGTAGATGACGTAGGCGAGCTGCTCGGGCGCGACCCGGGGCAGCGGCCGGTCGGCGTCGTCCGCGCCGAGGTCGTCGAGGCGCAGCGCCGGCCGGCCGGGCAGCCGGTCGACCAGCTCGCCGGGGCCGGCCACGAGGGCGGCGCCGCTGTCGGCCAGCATGAACTCCAGCCGGTCGAGGGGGTACTCCGGGTCCAGCGGCACGTACCCGACGCCGGCCCGCCACGCGGCGACGACGGCCACGACCATCTCGGGTCCGCGCGGCAGGCAGAGCCCGACCACCGACTCGGCGCCGAGGCCCCGGGCCAGCAGCGCGCGGGCCAGGCGGGCGGAGCGGTCGTCCAGCTCGGCGTAGGTGAGCGTGACGCCGCCGCCCACGACGGCGAGCGCGCCGGGGTCGGCGGCGGCCCGCGCGGCGATCAGCTCCGGCACGGTCGCCGTGGGCCCGATCCCGACCGGCGGCTCGGGGAGCACCCGGCGCCGCTCGCCGGGGTCGAGCACCCCGATGGCGGCCAGCGACGTGCCGGGTGCCTCGTCGAGGGCGGTGACCAGGTTGGTGAGGGCCGTGGTGAGCAGGGCGCAGACCTGCGCCGGGTCGACGGGCGCCACGGCGGTGGCGGTGATCCCGAAGTGCGGCCCGTCCACGTCGACGGCGACGTCGAGGGGGTAGTTGGTCTGCTCGCGGGCGAAGACGGTGTGCATGCCGCGCATGCCGTCGCCCGCACCAGCCGGGGCCTGGTTGTGCCGGTAGTTGAAGATCGACGTAAAGACGGGGCTGCCGCCGGGCAGGCCGCTGGCGGCCTGGGCCAGGGCGAGCGGGGCGTGCTCGTGCACGAGCAGGTCGGCGAGCTGCGCGCGGAGGCCGTCGAGCGCCTCGGCGACGCCGTGCCCGGCGAGCCGGACCCGGACCGGCAGAGTGTTGATGAACAGGCCGGGCACCCGGTCGGCGCCGGCGCCGGCGTTCATCCGGCCGAACAGGACGCTGCCGAAGACCACGTCGTCCCGGCCGGAGACGGTGCCGAGCACCCGGGCCCAGGCCAGGTGGAACACGGTGGCGGGGCTGACCCCGTGCGTACGGGCCACCGCCCGGATCCGCTCGGCGAGCGCGTCGTCGACGGGGACGTGCGCGTGCACGGCGGCGGCGCCGTCGCCGTGCACGTCGGTGAGGCCGTACGGGGCGGTCGGCTCGGTGACGTCGCCGAGGAGGCGGGCGAAGTGCCGCTGGTGCGCCTCCCGGGAGAGCCCGAGCCGGGCCTGGGCGACGAACTCGCGGAACGGCACGGGCGGCGGCAGCTCGTCGCCGCGCCCGTCGAGGAACGCCTGGAGCTGGTCGAGCACCACGTCCAGGGCGGTGTGGTCCTGGACGAGGTGGTGGACGCGGAGCAGGGCGAGCCAGGCGCCGCCGGCCTCGCCGGCAACGTGCACGTGCAGCAGCGGCGCGGCGCCGAGGTCCATCCGGTCGCCCGCGGCGGCCAGCAGCGCCTCGACCGGGTCGGCGCCGGCCGGGTCGAGCGCGACCTCGCGCACCGGCAGCGGGGCGTGCCGCAGCACCACCTGCACGGGTTCGCGCAGCCCCTCGTGGACGATCGCGGTGCGGTAGACGTCGTTGCGGTCCACCACCCGCTGGAGGGCGGCCAGGAACGCGTCGAGCCGGTCCCGGGAGTCGAAGCGGACCACGGTCGGCGTGACGTAGACGTCGGGACCGTCGCCGAGCAGGTGGTGGAAGAAGATGCCCTCCTGGAGCGGGGCCAGAGGGTAGACGTCGGCCACGTTGGCCGCGCCGCCGCGAACGGCGGCCACCACGGTGGCGACCTCGGCGTCGGTGAGGTCGACAAGCGGCAGCATGGCCGGGGTGATCTCGTCGGCGCCGTCGGGGATGAGGTTCGGCGGGACGGCCACCGCGCCGCCGCCGGCCACGGCGGCCAGCCCGGCCGGGGTGGGCGTGGTGAACAGGGCCCGCACGGACAGGCTGACGCCCCGCTCGCGGAGCCGTTCCACGAGGGAGACCGCGAGCAGGGAGTGGCCGCCGAGGGCGAAGAAGTCGTCGTCGACGCCGACCCAGTCGATGCCGAGGACCTCGGCGAACGCCTGGCAGATCCGCTCCTCACGGGCGGTGGCGGGCGCCCGGCCGGCGCCGGCCGTGCCCGCGTAGTCGGGGGCGGGCAGGGCCTTGCGGTCCAGCTTGCCGTTGACGGTCAGCGGCAGCGCGGCCAGCACCACGAGGGCCGACGGCACCAGGTACCCGGGCAGCCGCGCGGCGGCGAAGTCGCGGACGGCCCCGGCCAGGTCGGTCTCCTCGGCGCCCTCGGCGGGCACCAGGTAGCCGACCAGGCGGGTGTCGCCGGTGTCCTGCCGGGCCACCACGGCGGCCTGCCCGACGGCGGGGTGCTCGGCGAGCGCGGCCGCCACCTCGCCGGGCTCGATGCGGAAGCCGCGGATCTTCACCTGGTCGTCGGCCCGGCCGGCGAAGACCAGCCGGCCGTCGGTCGTCCACCGCGCCCGGTCGCCGGTGCGGTACATCCGCTCCCCCGGCACGAACGGGCAGGCCACGAAGCGCTCGCCGGTCAGGCCGGCCCGGCCCACGTAGCCGCGGGCGAGCTGGGCACCGGCCACGTACAGCTCACCGACCACGCCCGCCGGCACCGGGTTGAGCCACTCGTCGAGCAGGTACACCGACAGGCCGGGCAGGCCGCGGCCGATCACGCTGCCGGCGTCCACGTCGGACGGTTCGAGGGCCTGGTAGGTGACGTGCACCGTGGTCTCGGTGATGCCGTACATGTTGACCAGCCGCGGCCCGGACTCCCCGTGCCAGGCCCACCAGTCGGCCAGCCGGGCCGGGTCGAGGGCCTCGCCGCCGAAGACGACCGCGCGCAGCGCGCTGGGCCGCAGGCCGGCGGCGAGAAGCTGGTAGAAGGCCGACGGGGTCTGCGACAGCATCGTCACGCCCTCGCGGGCGACGAGGTCGGCGAACTCCTGCGGGGACCGGGAGACGGCGTACGGCACCACGACGACGCGGCCGCCGTGCAGCAGGCCGCCCCAGATCTCCCAGACCGAGAAGTCGAACGCGAACGAGTGGAACCAGGTCCACACGTCGTCGGCGCGGAAGTCGAACAGGTCGCCGGTGGCGGCGAACAGGGCCACCACGTCGCGGTGCGACACCAGCACACCCTTCGGGGTGCCGGTCGACCCGGACGTGTAGATCACGTACGCCGGGTGCTCGGGGCGCAGCGGGCGGGTACGGACCGCCCGGCCCGTCCCGGCCGCCGGGTCGGGCTCGTCGAGCACCAGCACGGGCGCGCCGGGCGGCACCACCGCCGCGTGCGCGGTGCTGGTGAGCACGCAGGCCGCGGCCGCGTCGGCGAGCACGAAGGCGATCCGCTCGGCCGGATAGGCGGGGTCGATCGGCAGGTACGCGGCACCGGCCTTGAGCACGCCGAGCATCGCCACCACGAGGTCGGCGGTGCGGGCCATGACCACACCGACGAGGGACTCCGGTCCCACGCCGTGCCCGACGAGCCGGCGGGCCACCGCGTCGGCGCGGGCGTCGAGTTCGGCGTACGTGAGCCGGGTGTCGCCGTCGGTGAGCGCGACGGCGTCGGGGGTGCGGGCGGCCCGCGCCTCGAACAGGTCGGGCAGGGTGACCTCCGGGACCGGCACCGGGGCGGCGTTCCACTCCGTGAGGACGCGGCGGCGCTCGTCGGCGTCGAGCAGGGGCAGCGCGCCGATCCGCTGCCCGGGGTCGCGGGTGAGCGCGTCGAGGACCCGGACCAGCCGGTCGGCGAGGCGGGCGGCGGTGTCCGGCTCGAACAGGTCGGCGGCGGCGATCAGCGCGCCGCGCAGCCCGGCGGGGGCGCCGTCGGCGTCGTACGTCTCGTCGAAGCTGACGTCCAGGTCGAACTTGGCCGGCACCGCGCCGGTCGGCACCACGGTGGCGGCCAGGCCGGGCAGGTCGGCGCGGGGTCCACCGGACCGGTCCGCGTTCTGGAGGGTGAGCATCACCTGGAACAGCGGGTGCCGGGCCAGCGAGCGGGACGGCGCCAACTCCTCCACCAGCCGCTCGAACGGCACGTCCTGGTGGGCGAGGGCCTGCAACGCGTTCTCCCGCACCCGCGTCAGCACCTCGGCGACCGTCGGGTCGCCGGTCAGGTCGGTGCGCATGACCAGGGTGTTGACGAAGAACCCGACGAGGTCGTCGAGCGCCGGGTCGGTCCGGCCGGCGACGGCCGCGCCGACCGGCACGTCGGTGCCGGCGCCGAGCCGGGACAGCAGCACGGCCAGCCCGGCCTGGAGGGTCATGTAGAGGGTGACGCCGTGCCGGCGGGCCAGCCGGTGCAACCGGTCGTGCAGCTCCGCGGGGACGTCCAGGTCGACGAGGTGGCCGCGGTGGCTGGCCTCGGTGGGCCGGGGCCGGTCCGCGGGCAGGTCCAGTTCCTCGGGTACGCCGGCCAGGGCCCGCCGCCAGTGGTCGAGCTGGGCGGCGGCCAGGCTCTCCGGGTCGCCCTCGGCGCCGAGCAGGTCCCGCTGCCAGAGGGCGTAGTCGGCGTACTGGACGGGCAGCGGCGGCCGGTCGGGCGCCTCGCCGCGGAGCCGGGCGGCGTACGCGGTGGAGACGTCGGCGGCGAGCGGGGCCATGGACGCGCCGTCGCCGGCGATGTGGTGCACGACGAGGACCAGCACGTGCTCGTCGGGGGCGACGGCGAGGAGGGTGGCGCGCAGCGGCAGCTCGACGGCCAGGTCGAACGGGTGCGCGGCGGCCCCGGCCACCCGGTCGGCCACCTCGTCGGCGGCCACCTCCACGACCTCGACCCGGAAGCCGGTCTCCTCGACGGACAGCACCCGCTGGTACGGCTCGCCGCCGGCGACGGCGTACCAGGTGCGCAGCACCTCGTGGCGGGCCAGGACGTCGCGGAGCGCGGCGTCGAGGGCGGCCCGGTCGAGGTGGCCGGTAAGCCGCAGCGCGACGGGGATGTTGTAGGTGGCGCTGGGCCCTTCCAACTGGCCGAGGAACCAGAGCCGGCGTTGCGCGAAGGACAGCGGGACGCGCTCGGGGCGCGGCCGGGTGGTCAGCGCGACGCGGCCGGCGCCGGCGCGGGCCAGCCGGTCGGCGAGCGCCGCCGGGGTGCGCGCCTCGAACAGGGCGCGGATCGGCAGTTCGACACCGAAGACCGCGCGGACCCGGCCGACGAGGCGGGTGGCGAGCAGGGAGTGCCCGCCGAGGGCGAAGAAGTCGTCGTCCGGCCCGACGGCGGGCAGGTCGAGCACGTCGGCGAAGACCTGGCAGAGCAGTTCCTGCTGGGCGGTGGCCGGTGCGCGGCCGGCGCCGCCGGCGGTCCAGTCGGGGGCGGGCAGGGCGGCGCGGTCGAGTTTCCCGTTGCCGGTCAGCGGCAGGCGGTCGAGTTCCACGAACGCGGCCGGCACGAGGTACGCGGGCAGCCGCTCCTCGACGTGTGCACGGACGGTGTCGGTGACGGGCTGTCCGGCCTCGGCGGGAACGAGGTAGGCGATGAGGCGCTTGTCGCCTGGGGTGTCCTCGCGGACCAGCACGGCGGCCTGCGCGACGGACGGGTGGGCGGCCAGCACGGCCTCGACCTCGCCGGGCTCGACCCGGTAGCCGCGGATCTTCACCTGGTCGTCGGCGCGGCCGACGAAGACGAGCGTGCCGTCCGGCGTCCAGCGGACCTGGTCGCCGGTGCGGTACATCCGCCCGCCGTCGAACGGGCAGGGCACGAAGCGTTCGGCGGTCAGGGCGGCGCGGCCAAGGTAGCCGCGGGCCACACCGGCCCCGGCCACGTACAGCTCGCCGGGCACCCCGACCGGGACCGGCTGGAGCCGGTCGTCGAGGACGTAGACCCGGGTGTTGTCGAGGGGGCGGCCGATGGGCAGGACGTCGCCGACCTGGGCGGGGTCGGTGACCTCGTGCTGCGTGGCGCAGAGGGTGATCTCCGTGGGGCCGTAGAGCTGACGGACCCGCAGGCCGGGGTTGGCGTCCAGGACCCGGCGGGCCGCCTGCGCGGGCACCACGTCACCGCCGGTCAGCAGTTCCCGGATCCCGGCGAAGCAGCTGGGGTCCTGCTCGGCGAGGACCCGCAGCAGACCCGCCGTGACATGCACGTGGGTCAGGTCATGGCTGGTGACCAGCGCCCGGATCGCCGCCACGTCCGGCACCCCGGCCGGGGCGACGACCACCGTGCCGCCGGAGAGCAGGGGCACCCAGATCTCATACGTGGACGCGTCGAAGGCGTGCGGCGCGTGGAACAGCACCCGAGGGGTGTCACCCCAGCACCTGTCGCGCGCCAGACGCACCACGTCCCGGTGCGTCGTCACCACACCCTTCGGCACACCGGTCGAACCCGACGTGTACATGAGGTACGCCGCCGACGACGGCGACACCGCGGCCGGCGGATCCGCGACGGCGTCAGGCGAGCCGGGTAGGTCCACCCGCAGCAGCGTCAGCCCCTCGGCGCCGGTCACGAACTCGTGCCCGGCCGTCGGCTCGTGGACCAGCACCACCCGGGCGCCGGCGTCGGAGGCCACCGCCCGCATCCGGGCGACCGGCCAGGCGACATCCAACGGCAGGTACGCCGCACCGGCCTTCAGCACCGCCAGCAACGCCACGAGCAGTTCGGCCGAGCGTTCCAGCACCACGGCCACCGGCGACTCCGGACCGACACCCGCCGCCACGAGGCGACGGGCCAGCCGCTCCGCGCGGCAATCCAGCTCGGCGTAGGACAGCGACTCCTCGCCGCAGACCACGGCGATCCCGTCCGGGTCGGCGGCCACCCGGTCGGCGAACGCCTCGGGCACGGACATGTCCACCGCCGGGACGGCAGTGTCGTTCCAGTCGACCAGGACCTGCCGCCGCTCGGCCGGGTCGAGGGCGGCCACGGCGCGCAGCGGGGTGGCCGGTGCGTCGGCCAGGGCGTTGACGAGGTTGTCTAGGCAGGTGACCAGCAGGGCGCCGACCTTCGCGGGGTCGGCGGGGGCCATGGCGTCGACGGTGAGGCTGAAGGCCGCCTCGTCGGCGTCGACGGCCACCGCGAGGGGGTAGTTGGTGAGGTCGCGGGCGGAGACGACCCGCATCCCGTCCAGTTCCTCGCGGGCGGCGGAGGGCTGGCTGTGCCGGTAGTTGAAGATCGACGTGAAGACGGGGCTGCCGCCGGGCAGGCCGCTGGCGGCCTGGGCGAGGGCGAGCGGGGCGTGCTCGTGCACCAGCAGGTCGGCGAGCTGGTCGCGCATGCCGGCCACCGCGTCGGCGACGCTGCCCCGGTCGAGGCGGACCCGGACCGGCAGCGTGTTGATGAACAGGCCGGCGACCCGGTCGGCGCCCGCGCCGCCGTTCATCCGGCCGAAGAGGACGGTGCCGAAGACGACGTCGTCACGGCCGGAGGCGGCGGCGACGGCGCGGGCCCAGGCGAGGTGGAACAGGGTGGCGGGGCTGACCGCGTGGGCGCGGGCCAGCTCGCCGACCCGGCGGGCCAGGTCGCCGTCGACGCGCAGGTGGGCCTGGGCGGAGGCCATGCCGCCGGCGTGCACGTCGAGCAGCCCGTACGGGGCGGTCGGTTCGGTGACGTCGCCGAGCAGGTCGGCGAAGTAGCGCTCATGCTCGGCGCGCGGGACACCGAGCCGGGTCGCCGCGACGAACTCGCGGAACGGCACCGGCGGGGGCAGCTCGTCGCCGCGTCCGGTGAGGTAGGCGCGGAGTTCGTCGAGGAGCACGTCCAGCGCCGTGTGGTCCTGGACGAGGTGGTGGACGCGGATCAGGGCGAGCCACCGCCCGGTGCCGGGTTCGGCGGCGACGCCGGCGGTCATGAGCGGCGCGCGGCGCAGGTCCATGCCGGCCGTGCCGGCGGCGAGGAGCTGGTCGGCCGGGTCGGGGCCGGACGGGTCGAGGCGCAGTTCGGCGACGGGGAGTTCGGCGTGGCGCAGCACCACCTGGACGGGTTCGCGCAGGCCCTCCCAGAGGACGGCGGTGCGGTAGACGTCGGTCCGGTCGACGACCCGCTGGAGGGCGGCGAGGAAGTCGTCGAGGCGGCGCCGGTCGTCGAACTGGACGACGACGGGGGTGACGTAGACGTCGTCGCCGTCGCGGTCGGCCATGAGGTGGTGGAAGAAGATGCCCTCCTGGAGCGGGGCCAGGGGGTAGACGTCGGCGATGTTGGCCGCGCCGCCGGGCACGGCGGCCACGACTGTGGCCAGTTCCGCCTCGGTGAGGTCGACAAGCGGGAGCATGGCCGGGGTGAGCGCGGTGGCGCTGTCGGGGATGAGGTTCGGCGGCACGACCACGTCGCCACTGCCGGCGACGGCGGCCAGGCCGGCCGGGGTGGGGGTGGTGAACAGGGCGCGGACGGACACCGGCACGGCCCGCCGGCGCAGCCACTCGACAAGCGACACCACCAGCAGCGAGTGTCCGCCGAGGGCGAAGAAGTCGTCGTCGACGCCGACCCGGTCGACGCCCAGCACGTCGGCGAACGCCTGGCAGATCAGCTCCTCCCGGACGGTCGCCGGGGCCCGGCCGGCGCCGGCCGCGCGCGCGTAGTCGGGGGCGGGCAGCGCCGCGCGGTCGAGCTTGGCGTTGACGGTGAGCGGCAGCGCGTCGAGCGGGACGAGCGCGGACGGCACCATGTAGCCGGGGAGTCGTTCGGTGGCGTGAGCGCGCACCGCGGGCACGAGCCCGTCGCGGTCGGCGCTGTCGGTGGGCACCAGGTAGGCGACGAGCCGGATGTCGCCGGGGCTGTCCTCCCGGGCGACCACGGCGACCTGTGCCACGTCGGGGTGCTCGGCCAGCACGGCCTCCACCTCGCCGGGCTCGATCCGGAACCCCCGGATCTTCACCTGGTCGTCCGCGCGACCCGCGAACACCAGTTCCCCGCCGGCGGTCCAGCGGACCCGGTCACCGGTCCGATACATCCGGGCACCGGGCTCGAACGGGCACGCCACGAACCGCTCCCCCGTCAGCCCGGCGCGGCCCAGATAGCCCCGCGCCAGCCCGGACCCGGAGACGTACAGTTCGCCGGTGACCCCCGGCGGGACCGGGTTCAGGGCGTCGTCCAGCACGTAGACACGGGTGTTCGCGATCGGCGAGCCGATCGGCACGGCACCACCCGGCAGATCGGCACGGCAGCGCCACACCGCGGCGTTGACGGTCGTCTCCGTCGGCCCGTAACTGTTGAACATCACCCGACCCTCGGCCGTCCACCGCTGAACCAGCTCCGGCGGACACGCGTCACCACCCACGTCCAGGACGAACGACGGATCCAGGGCGTCGTCCGGGACGGTCGCCACCACCGCCGGCGGCAGCGTCGCGTGCGTGACCCGCTGGTCCACGAGGAAACGGGCGAAGTCGGCGCCCAGCCGCTGCTCCGGCGGCACGGTGACCAGCGCCGCACCCGACAACAGCGCGAGGAGCCACTCCTCGCAGAACATGTCGAACCCCACCGACGCGAACTGCGCCACCCGACTACCAGGGCCCACCCCGAACCGGCCATGACTCGCCGACAGGTTCACGAACCCCGCGTGCGACACCACCACACCCTTCGGCCGACCCGTCGACCCCGACGTGTAGATCACGTACGCCGGATGACCCGGCAGCAACGGCGCCGACCGGTCCGCGTCGGTGAGCGGGGTCTTGCGGGCGCGGCCGAGCCGGCGGCGGGTGGCCGGGTCGTCGAGGAGCAGCACGGGCAGTTCCGCGGGTGCGCTCCCGGCGGTGGCGGTCTGCGCGAGGGCCAGCACCGGCGCGGCGTCGGCGAGCACGTAGCCGATCCGGTCGGCCGGCTGGTCCGGGTCGATGGGCAGGTACGCGCCGCCGGCCTTGAGCACACCGAGGATGGCCACCATGAGGTCGGCGGAGCGGGTGAGCAGCAGCGCCACCACCGACTCGGGTCCGACGCCGGCCTTGACGAGGTGCCGGGCCAGCCGGTTCGACCGATCGTCGAGGTGGCGGTAGCTGAGCTTGACGCCGCCGCTGACCACGGCGGGCGCGTCGGGGGTACGGGCGGCCTGGGCGCTGAACAGCGCGGGCACGAGGCCGTCCGGCACCGGCACGGCGGTGGCGTTCCAGTCCCGCAGGATGCGGTCCCGCTCGCCGGGGCCGAGCGGGTCGAGGGTGCGCAGCCGCAGCCCCGGGTCGGCGGCGACGGCGGCGAGGACCCGGGCGATCTGGCCGGCGATCCGCGCCACGGTGTCGGCCTCGAAGAGGTCGGCGGCGCCGACCAGGGAGCCGCGCAGCCCGGCCGGTTCGCCGTCGGCGTGGGACTCGCTGAGCACCAGGTCCAGGTCGAGGCCGCGGACGGCCTGCTCGCCGAAGAGCGGGGTGACCCGCAGGCCGGGCAGCTCCAGCGTGGCGGTGCCCCGGGTGGAGAACAGGTCGGCGGTCTCCACGGTGGCCATCACCTGGAACAGCGGCTGGCGGGCCAGCGAGCGGGCCGGGGCCAGCTCCTCCACCAGCTTCTCGAACGGCACGTCCTGGTGGCCGAACGCGTCCAGGGCGGTCTCCCGCACCCGGTCGAGCACGTCCAGGAAGGTCGGGTCGCCGGTCAGGTCGACCCGGATGACCAGGTTGTTGACGAAGCAGCCGACCAGGTCGTTGAGGCCCTCGTCGGTACGTCCGGCGACAAGCGACCCGAGCGGCACGTCGCGGCCCGCGCCCAGGCGGGACAGCAGCATGGCGGTGGCGGCGTGCAGCACCATGAACAGGGTCGCGCCGTGCGCGCGGGCCAGCTCCAGCAGCCGCCGGTGGGTGTCGGCGGGCAGGCTCAGCTCGGCGGTGTGCGCCCGGTAGGAGGGGGTGACCGGGCGGGGCCGGTCCACCGGCAGCGGCAGCTCCTCGGGCGCCCCGGCCAGGGTGCGCCGCCAGTACGCGACCTGCTCGGCGACCAGGCTCTCCGGGTCGTCCTCGTCGCCGAGGACCTCCCGCTGCCAGAGGGCGTAGTCGGCGTACTGGACGGGCAGCGGGGGCCGGTCGGCGGCGTGGCCGGCGCGGCGGGCGGCGTACGCGCCGGCCAGGTCGCGCAGCAGCGGGCCCATCGACCAGCCGTCGGCGGCGATGTGGTGCACCACCAGCACCAGCACGTGCTCGGTCGGGGACACCGCGAAGAGCCACGCGCGCAGCGGGATCTCCCCGGCCAGGTCGAAGCCGTACGCCATGGCCCGGTCGACCTCGGCGGAGAGCCGGTCGGCGGCGACGTCGACCACGGACAGCGCGAAGCCGGTCGCGTCAAGCGGCAGCACCTGCTGGACCGGCTCGCCGTCGTGCAGCGGGAAGATCGTGCGCAGCACCTCGTGCCGGTCGAGGACGTCCCGTACCGCAGCGGCCAGCGCCGCCCGGTCGAGGTCGCCGTCGAGGCGCAGGGCCACCGGGATGTTGTAGGTGGCGCCGGGCCCCTCCAGCTGCCACAGGAACCACAACCGGCGCTGCGCGAACGACAACGGGACCATCAGTTCTCCTCCTGCTTGCGCATGGGCCGCAGCGCCGGGCGGGCTTTCCTCGCCGGGCGGGCCTGGGACGCCAGCCAGGCGGCGAGCCCGGCCGGCGTGGGGTTCTCGAACAGCACCCGGATCGGCACGTCCACGCCGCTGGCCGCGTGCACCCGGCTGGCGAGCCGGGTCACGAGCAGCGAGTGGCCGCCGAGGGCGAAGAAGTGGTCGTCGGGGCCGACCGCGGGCAGGCCGAGGACCTCGGCGTACGCGGCGCAGGCCAGTTCCTCCTGCGGGGTGGCCGGTGCCCGGCCGGCCGCCGCGCCCCAGTCGGGAGCGGGCAGCGCCGCGCGGTCGACCTTGCCGTTGACGGTCAGCGGCAGGGCCGCCAGCGTCACGAACGCGGCGGGCAGCTGGTAGGCGGGCAGGCGTTCGGCCGCGTAGCCGCGCACCTCGGCGGTCAGGTCGGCGGACGCCGGGTCGGCGGGGACCAGGTAGGCGACCAGGCGCGGGTCGCCGGGTACGTCCTCGCGGGCCACCACGGCGGCATGGGCGACGCCCGGGTGTCCGGTGAGGACGGCGGCCACCTCGTCCGGCTCCACCCGGAAGCCGCGGATCTTGACCTGGTCGTCGACCCGGCCGGCGAAGGTGAGCCGGCCGTCGGCGTCCCAGCGCACCCGGTCGCCGGTGCGGTACATCCGCTCCCCCGGCTCGTACGGGCAGGCCACGAAGCGTTCCGCGGTGAGGGCGGGCCGGCCGGCGTAGCCGCGGGCGAGGCTGGCCCCGGCGACGTACAGCTCACCGGGCACGCCGACCGGGACGGGGGCGAGGGTGTCGTCGAGGACGTACACCCGGGTGTCGAGGATCGCCGCGCCGATGTCGGGGGCGTCGTCGGGGCGCAGCGGGGCGGACATGGTGGCGCAGACCGTGGTCTCGGTCGGCCCGTACGCGTTGACGAAGCGGCGGCCGGGCGCCCACCGGGCCAACAGGTCCGCGCCGAGCGCCTCCCCGGCGGAGACCAGCATGGTGACCGGGTCGAGGTCGCCGGGGCGGGACGCGGCCAGCACGGCCGGCGGCAGGGTGGCGTGGGTGACCCGGTGCCGGGCCAGCACGCCGGCCAGCCCGGCGCCGGGCAGCAGGTCGTCGGCGGGGGCGGTGACCAGGGCGGCGCCGGTGCCGAGCGCCATCACCAGTTCCCAGACCGCCGCGTCGAAGCCGATCGAGGCGAACTGGAGCACCCGGCTGTCCGGGGTGACGCCGAGGCGTTCCACCTGGGTGGTGACCAGGGCGGCCACGCCCCGGTGGGTGACCAGCACGCCCTTGGGGCGGCCGGTGGAGCCGGAGGTGTAGATGAGGTACGCCGGGTGCTCGGGGCGCAGCGGGGCGACCGGGTCGGGGGCGGTCGGGTCGAGGTCGGCGAGCGCGGCGTCGGTCCCCGGGTCGCCGAGCACGGTGACCGGCAGGTCCGCGCCGGCGGGCAGCACGTCGCGCCGCTGGGGGCTGGTCAGCACGTGGACCGGGCGGGCGTCGTCGAGCAGGTACGCCACCCGGGCGGCCGGGTGGGCCGGGTCGACGGGCAGGTAGACGCCGCCGGCCTTGACCACGGCGAGGAACGCGACGACGAGGTCGACCGAGCGGTCCAGCACCACGGCGACCACGGACTCCGGCCCGACGCCACCGGCCACGAGCAGCCGGGCCAACCGGTTGGCGCGGGCGTCCAGCTCGGCGTACCCGATGGTGGTGTCGCCGGCGTGCAGCGCGGCGGCGTCCGGGCGGCGGGCGACCTGCGCGGCGACCAGCTCGGGCACGGTGGCCGGCGGCACGCCGCGCCGGGTGGCGTTCCAGTCGACGAGCAGCCGCCGCCGCTCGGCCGGGTCGAGCAGGTCGACCCGGCTCAGCGGCCGCTGCGGGTCGGTGAGCACGGCGTCGAGGAGGCGGACCAGCCGCTCCGCGAGACCGGCCACGGTGGACCGGTCGAACAGGTCGGTGCGGAACTCCAGCACGCCGCCCAGCCCGGCGGGGCCGCCCCGCTCGTCGTGCCGCTCGGCGAGGGTGAGGGTGAGGTCGTAGCGGGCCAGGCCGTGCGCGGCGGGCTCGGCCGCCACGGTCAGCCCGGGCAGCCGGGGTTCGGCGTCGGGGGCGTTCTGCACGGCGAGGGCCACCTGGAACAGCGGGTGCCGGGCCAGGGACCGCTCCGGGACCAGCCGTTCCACCACGTCCTCGAAGGGCAGGTCCTGGTGGGCGTACGCGGCGAGGTCGGTGGCGCGGACCCGGCGCAGCAGCTCGGTGAAGCTGGGGTCGCCGGAGACGTCGGTGCGCAGCACCAGCATGTTGACGAAGAAGCCGACCAGGTCGTCGAGGGCCTCGTCGGTGCGCCCGGCCAGCGCGGTGCCGATCGGCACGTCGGTGCCGGCGCCGTGCCGGCTGAGCAGGGCGGCGAAGGCGGCCTGGAGGACCATGAAGACGGTGACCCGTTCCGCCGCGGCCAGCTCGACGAGCCGGCGGTGCAGCTCCGCGCCGAGCTCCACCGGCACCTCGTCGCCGTGGTGGCCGGCCACCGTGGGGCGGGGCCGGTCGGTGGGGAGCGGGATCTCCTCCGGGATGCCGGCGAGGGCGTCCCGCCACCAGGCGAGCTGCCGGCTGCGCGGGCTCTCCGGGTCGTCGGCGGCGCCCAGCAGCTCGGCCTGCCAGAGGGCGTAGTCGGCGTACTGCACGGGCAGCGGCGACCACTGCGGCGCCCGTCCCTCGGCGCGGGCCGCGTACGCGGCGGAGACGTCCCGGGTGAGCGGGGCCATCGACCAGCCGTCGGTGGCGATGTGGTGGATGACCAGGACGAGGACGTGCTCGGTGGGGGCGAGGGCGAACAGCCAGGCGCGGACCGGGATCTCGGTGGCCAGGTCGAAGGCGTGGCCGGTGACCCCGGCGACGGCGTCGGCCAGCCCGTCCGGTCCGACCTCGGCGACCGGCAGGTCGACGTCGGCCTCGCCGGCCGGGAGCACCCGCTGGTACGGCTCGCCGTCGTGGGTGGGGATCACGGTGCGCAGCGCCTCGTGCCGGCCGACCACGTCGCGCAGCGCGGACCGCAGCGCGGCCACGTCGAGGGCGCCGGTGAGCCGCAGCGCCATGGTGTTGCTGTAGCTGGCGGTGCTGCCCTCCAACTGGCCGACGAACCAGAGCCGGCGCTGCGCGGAGGACAGTGGCGGCCGCTCGGGTCGTTCCCGGGCGGTCAGCGGGAGCCGGCCGGGGGCGGCGCGGTGCAGCCGGCGGGCCAGCCGGGCCGGGGTGAGCGACTCGAAGAGCGCCCGGATGGAGACCTCGGCGGCGAGCGCCGAGCGGATCCGGCTGACCAGCCGGGTGGCGAGCAGCGAGTTGCCGCCGAGGGTGAAGAAGTCGTCGTCGACGCCGACCCGCTCGACGCCGAGGACCTGCGCGTACGCCTGGCAGATCAGCTCCTCGTACGCGTTCGCCGGCGCCCGCCCGCCGCCCTCGGCCACCTCGGCGGCCGGGACGAGCACCGCCCGGGTGGCCGGCGCCGGGGTCTGCACCGGCCCGACGTCGACGGCCGTGACGGGCAGCTCGGGGGTCCGGTCGAGCGCGGCGGTGAGCTGGTCCAGCGCGGTGTGCAGCAGCGCGGCGACCCGGTCGGCGTCGGCGGGCGCGACGGCGTCGACGGTGACCGCGAAGCCGGTGCCGTGGTCGTCGACGGAGACGGTGACGGGATAGTTGTTCCGTTCCTCGGTGAACAGGGTCCGCACGCCGCTGAGCGGGTCGTCGGGGTCGACGGCGGGCGGCTGCGCGTGCCGGTAGTTGAACAGCGAGCTGAACAGCGGCGCCTGGGCGGGCAGGCCGCTGGCCTGCTGGGCCACCGCGAGGGGGGCGTGCTCGTGGGCGACGAGTTCGGCGAGCCGGTGCCGCACCTGGGTGAGCGCGTCGGCGACGCCGGCGCCGGCGAGCCGAACCCGGACCGGCAGGGTGTTCATGAACAGGCCGGGCACCCGGTCGGCGCCGCTGCTCAACCGGCCCAGCAGGACGGTGCCGAAGACCACGTCGTCGCGGCCGGCGACGGCGGCGAGGACCCGGGCCCAGGCCAGGTGGAACAGGGTGGCCGGGCTGACCCCGTGGGTGCGGGCGGTGGCGCGCAGCCGGTTGGCCAGGCCGGCGTCGAGGGCGGTGTGGGCGCGCCCGGCGTCGCTGCCGTCGCCGTGGATGTCGACCAGGCCGTACGGGGCGGTGGTCCAGGTGACGTCGCCGAGCAGGCCGGCGAAGTACCGTTCGTGCTCGGCGCGGGACACCCCGAGCCGGGCCTCGGCCACGAACCGCCGGAACGGCACGGGCGCGGGCAGTTCCTCGGCGCGGCCGGCGAGGAACGCACGGACCTCGTCGAGCACGACGTCCCGGGCCGTGTGGTCCTGCACGAGGTGGTGCATGCGCAGCAGCGCCAGCCAGCCCGGCCCGTCCGGCTCGGCGGCGACGTGCACGGTGAGCAGCGGCGCGCGGTCCAGCTCCAGCCAGCCGCCGGCGGCGGCGCGGAGCTGGTCGACGGGGTCGCCGCCGGGGTCGAGGGTGACCTCGGTGACCGGCAGCTCGGCGCGGCGCCACACCACCTGGACCGGTTCGGGCAGGTCCTGCCAGGCGACGGCGGTGCGGTAGGCGTCGTGCCGGTCGACCACCCGCTGGAGGGCGGCGAGGAAGCCGTCGAGGTGGGCCCGGTCGGTGAAGCCGAGCACGGTGGGCAGCACGTAGACGTCGTCGCCGTCCCGGTCGGCCATGAGGTGGTGGAAGAAGATGCCTTCCTGGAGCGGCGCCAGGGGGTAGATGTCGGCGACGTTGGCCGCCCCGCCGGGCACCCGGGCCACCACGGCGGCCAGGTCGGCGTCGGTCAGGTCGACAAGCGGCACCATGGCCGCCGTGACGGCCTCGGCGCCCTCCGGGATCCGCCCGTCCGGCACGACGACTGTCGCGCCGTCCGCGGCGGCGGCGAGGCCCGCCGGGGTCGGGCTGACGAAGAGGGTACGCACGGACACGGTGATCCCGTGCCGGCGCAGGTGTTCCACGAGGGAGACGGCGAGCAGCGAGTGCCCGCCCAGGCCGAAGAAGTCGTCGTCCACCCCGACCCAGGGCAGGCCGAGCACCTCGGCGAACGCCGCGCAGACCAGTTCCTCCCGCGCGTCGGCGGGCGCCCGCCCGCTTCCGGCGGCGGCCCGCGGCGCGGGCAGGGCGGCCCGGTCGAGCTTCCCGTTGCCGGTCAGCGGCAGGCTGTCCAGCTCCACGAACGCGGCGGGCACCAGGTAGCCGGGGAGTCGCCGCGCGGCGTGCTCCCGGACCGCGTCGGCGACCGGCGCGCCGGCCTCGACGGGGACGAGGTAGGCCACCAGGCGCTTGTCGCCCGGGGTGTCCTCGCGGACCAGCACGGCGGCCTGCGCCACGGCGGGGTGGGCGGCGAGCACCGCCTCCGCCTCGCCGGGCTCGACCCGGTAGCCGCGGATCTTCACCTGGTCGTCGGCGCGGCCGACGAAGACGAGCGTGCCGTCCGGCGTCCAGCGGACCTGGTCGCCGGTGCGGTACATCCGCCCGCCGTCGAACGGGCAGGGCACGAAGCGTTCGGCCGTCAGGGCGGCGCGGCCAAGGTAGCCGCGGGCCACACCGGCCCCGGCCACGTACAGCTCGCCGGGCACCCCGACCGGGACCGGCTGGAGCCGGTCGTCCAGGACGTAGACCCGGGTGTTGTCGAGGGGGCGGCCGATGGGCAGGACATCGCCGACCTGGGCGGGGTCGGTGACCTCGTGCTGCGTGGCGCACAGGGTGATCTCCGTGGGGCCGTAGAGCTGACGGACCCGGACACCCGGGTTCGCGTCCAGGACGCGGCGGATCGCCTGCGCGGGCACCACGTCGCCGCCGGTGAGCACCTCGCGGAGCCCGGCGAAGCAGGCCGGGTCGCGGTCAGCCAGCACCCGCAGCAGCCCCGCGGTCACGTGCACGTGGGTCAGGTCGTGGCCGGCGACGAGCGCCCGCAGGCGGGCGGCGTCGATGGACTCCGGCGGCGCCACCACCACGGTCCCACCGGACAGCAGCGGCACCCAGATCTCGTAGTCGGAGGCGTCGAAGGCGTGCGGCGCGTGGAACAGCACCCGCGGGGTTCCACCCCAGCAGCGGTCCAGCGCGAGGCGCACCAGGTCGCGGTGGGTGGTGACCACGCCCTTCGGCACGCCCGTCGAGCCGGAGGTGTACATGAGGTACGCCGCCGCCGACGGCGACACCGGGGCCGTGCCGGCATCGACCTCGGCGGCACCGGTGCGGTCGGCCACGTCACCGGCCGCCGCCGTCCCCGACCGATCGAGGTGCAGCAGCGTCAGCCCGTCGGCGCCGGTCACGAACTCGTGCCCCGCCGTCGCCTCGTGGACCAGCACCACCCGGGCGCCCGCGTCGGCGGCCACCGTCCGCATCCGCGCGACGGGCCAGGTCACGTCCAGCGGCAGATAGGCGCCGCCCGCCTTCAGCACGGCCAGCAGCGCCACCAGCAGCTCGGCGGAACGCTCCAGCACCACCGCCACCGGCGACTCCGGGCCCACACCCGCCGCGACAAGGCGGCGGGCCAGGCGCTCGGCGCGGGCGTCCAACTCCCGGTAGGACAGGGAAGCCTCGCCCCAGACCACGGCGAGCCCGTCCGGGTCGGCCGCCACCCGGGCCGCGAACGCCTCGGGCACCGACACGTCCGCCACCGGCACGGCCGTGTCGTTCCAGTCGACCAGCAGTTGCCGCCGTTCGGCCGGGTCGAGCAGGTCGACGGCGGAGATCCGGGTGTCGGGGGCGACGGCCATGGTCCGCAGCACCCGGACCAGCCGGTCGGCGATCCGCTCGGCGGTGGACCGGTCGAAGAGGTCGGCGGCGGCGAGCAGGGTGCCGGCCATCCCGGCCGGCGTCCCGTCCGGGCCGAGCGCCTCGGTCATGCTGAGGTCGAGGTCCACCTTGGCCGGCACGTCGCCGGTGGTGAGCGGGGTGGCGCGCACGCCGGGCAGGTCCAGGGCCGGCCCGGCGGCGTCGCGGGTGGTGTTCTGGAGGGTGAGCAGGACCTGGAACAGCGGGTGCCGGGCCAGCGAGCGGGCCGGGGCCAGCTCCTCGACCAGCTTCTCGAACGGCACGTCCTGGTGGGCGAAGGCGTCCAGGGCGGTGTCGCGGACCCGGGCCAGGGCCTCGGCGACGGTGGGGTCGCCGGCCAGGTCGGTGCGCATGACGAGGGTGTTCACGAAGAACCCGACGAGGTCGTCGAGGCCCTGGTCGGTACGGCCGGCGACGGCCGCGCCGATGGGCAGGTCGGTGCCCGCGCCGAGCCGCGACAGCACCACGGCGAGGGCGGTCTGCACGGTCATGAAGAGGGTCACCCCGGACGCGCGGGCCAGCGCCACGAGGTCGCGGTGCAGGTCGGCGGGGACGGTCACGTCGACCGGGTGGCCGCGGTGGCTCGGTTCGGCCGGGCGGGGCCGGTCGGTGGGCAGGGCCAGTTCCTCCGGTGCCCCGGCGAGGGCCGCCCGCCAGTGGGCGACCTGCCGGGCGATGAGGCTGTCCAGGTCGTTCTCGGCGCCGAGCAGGTCGCGCTGCCAGAGGGCGTAGTCGGCGTACTGGACGGGCAGCAGGGTCCACCCGGGAGCCCGGCAGGCGTGCCGGGCCGCGTACGCGGCGGACAGGTCACGGGCGAGCGGGCCCATGGACCAGCCGTCGCCGGCGATGTGGTGCACGACCAGCACGAGGACGTGCTCGTCGGGCCCGACGGCCAGCAGCGTCGCCCGCAGCGGCGCCTGCACCGCCAGGTCGAACGGGCGCGACGCGACCTCGGCCACCGCCTCGGCGACCCGGTCGGCGGCGACCTCGACCAGATCGAGCCGCACGCCGGCCTCGGCGACCGGCAGCACCCGCTGGTACGGCTCGCCGTCGGCGACCGGGTAGACGGTCCGCAGCACCTCGTGCCGGTCGAGGACGTCGCGTACCGCCGCGTCGAGGGCGGCCCGATCCAGGTCGCCGGTGAGCCGCAGCGCCACCGGGATGTGGTAGGTGGCGCTGGTCCCGTCGAGCTGGGCCAGGAACCACAGCCGGCGCTGCGCGAAGGAGAGCGGGACGCGCTCGGGGCGTACCCCTCGGGTGAGCGCGGCCCGGCCCCGGTCGGCGCCGGCCAGCCGGGCGGCGAGCGCGGCGGGGGTGGGCGCCTCGAAGAGGGTCCGGACGGTGACCTCCACCTCGAAGACCGTGCGGACCCGGCTGACCAGGCGGGTGGCGAGCAGCGAGTGCCCGCCGAGGGCGAAGAAGTCGTCGTCCACGCCGACCGCGGCCCGGCCCAGCACCTCGGCGAAGATCTCGCAGAGCAGTTGTTCGTGGACGGTGGCGGGAGCCCGGCCGGAGCCGCCGCCGGCCAGGTCGGGGGCGGGCAGCGCGGCCCGGTCGAGCTTGCCGTTGACGGTCAGCGGCAGCGCGTCGAGAGCCACGAACGCGGCCGGGACGAGGTAGCCGGGCAGCCGCTCGGCGGCGTATTCCCGCACGGTGTCGGCGATCGGCGCGCCGGCCTCGGCGGGCACCAGGTAGGCGACGAGGCGCTTGTCGCCGGGGACGTCCTCGCGGACCAGCACGGCGGCCTGCGCCACCGCCCGGTGGGCGGCGAGCACCGCCTCGACTTCGCCCGGCTCGACCCGGAAACCGCGGATCTTCACCTGGTCGTCGGCGCGGCCGGCGAAGACCAGACGGCCGTCGTCGTCCCACCGCACCCGGTCGCCGGTGCGGTACATCCGCCCGCCGGAGCCGAACGGGTCGGCGACGAACCGCTCGCCGGTGAGCCCGGGCCGGCCGGCGTAGCCGCGGGCCAGGCCGGCGCCGGCGACGTACAGCTCGCCGGTGACCCCGACCGGCACCGGGGCGAGCGCGTCGTCGAGGACGTAGACGCGGGTGTTGTCCAGCGGCCGGCCGATCGGCAGCACGCCGCCGACCTGGCCGGCGTCAGCGACCTCGTGCTGGGTGGCGCACAGGGTGACCTCGGTGGGGCCGTAGAGCTGCCGGACCCGGACGCCCGGGTTGGCGTCGAGGACCCGGCGGACCGCGCCGGCCGGGACCACGTCGCCGCCGGTGAGCACCTCGCGGACCCCGGCGAAGCAGGCCGGGTCCTGGTCGGCGAGCACCCGCAGCAGGCCGGCGGTGACGTGCACGTGGGTGAGCGCGTGCCCGGTGACCAGGGCGCGCAGCGCGGGGGCGTCGACCGCCTCGGGCGGCGCGACGACCACCGTGCCGCCGGAGAGCAGCGGCACCCAGATCTCGTACGAGGAGGCGTCGAAGGCGTGCGGGGCGTGGAACAGCACGCGGGGCGTCTCGCCCCAGCACCGGTCGGCGGCCAGGCGCACCACGTCGCGGTGGGTGGTGAGCACGCCCTTCGGCACGCCCGTGGAGCCGGAGGTGTACATGAGGTACGCCCCGGCCGAGGGCGGCGCCGGGGCCGGCAGCGCGCCCGGGCCGTCCTCGTCGGTGTCGGCGGCGACGACCGCCGCGCCCTCGGCCGCGGCGGCGGTGACGAAGTCGTGCCCGGCGGTCGGCGCGTGCACCAGGACCACCCGGGCGTCCGCGTCGGCGGCGACGGCCCGCATCCGGGCCGCCGGCCAGGCGACGTCCAGCGGCAGGTAGACGCCGCCGGCCTTGAGCACGGCCAGCAGCGCCACGATCAGCTCGGCGGAGCGTTCCATGACCACCGCGACCGGCGTCTCGGGGCGGACGCCGGCGGCGACCAGCCGGCGGGCCAGCCGGTCGGCCCGCTCGTCCAGTTCCCGGTACGACAGCGCGTCGGCCCCGGCCACGGCCACGGCGTCCGGGTCGGCGGCCACCCGCCGGGCGAACGCCGCGGGCACCGGCTCGTCGGCGACCGGCGCCCCGGTGGCGTTCCACTCCTCGACCACCTGGCGCAGCTCGGCGGCGTCGAGCACCTCCACGGCGCCGAGCGGGGTCTGCGGCGCCTGTTCCAGCGCGGCGGTGAGGCTGTCCAGGCAGGTGAGCAGCAGCGAACCGACCCGGGTCGGGTCCGCCGGGGCGACCGCCTCGACGACCAGGGCGAAGTCGGTGCCGTCGTCGTCGACGGAGACGACCATCGGGTAGTTGGTGTTGTCCCGGTGCAGGACCGCCGTGACCCCGTCCAGGCCGGCGCCGGGGTGCCCGTCGGTGGGCAGGTTGTGCCGGTAGTTGAACAGCGAGGTGAACAGCGGGGCGGCGGCGGGGACGCCGCTGGCGCGTTGGGCGAGCGCGAGGGGGGCGTGCTCGTGCACGAGCAGGTCGGCGAGCTGGTCGCGCAGGGCGGCCAGCGCGTCGGCGACGCCGTGCCGGGCGAGCCGGACCCGCACGGGCAGGGTGTTGATGAACAGGCCGGGGGCCCGGTCGGCGCCGGCGCCGGCGTTCATCCGGCCGAAGAGGATGGTGCCGAAGACCACGTCGTCGCGGCCGGCGAGTGTGCCCAGCAGCCGCGCCCAGGCCAGGTGGAGGATCGTGGCCGGGCTGACCGCGTACGCCCGGGCCAGCTCCCGGACCCGGGCGGTGAGCGCCCGGTCGGCGGTGAGCTGCACCTGGACGGCGGTGGTGCCGTCGTGGTGGGTGTCGGTGAGGCCGTAGGGGGCGGTGGTCTCGGTGACGTCGCCGAGCAGGTCGGTGAAGTACCGTTCGTGCTCCTCGCCGGACACCCCGAGCCGGGCCCGGGCGACGAACTCGCGGAACGGCAGCGGCGGCGGCAGTTCGTCGGCGCGGCCGGTGAGGAAGGCGCGCAGCTCGTCGAGGACCACGTCGAAGGTGGTGTGGTCCTGGACGAGGTGGTGGATGCGGAGCAGCAGCAGCCAGCCGCCGCCCGGGGCGGCGGCCACGTGGGCGCGCATCAGCGGGGCGGCGCCGAGGTCGATCCGGGTGCCGGCGGCGGCCAGCAACGCCTCGACCGGGTCCGCGCCGGCCGGGTCGAGGGTGACCTCCTCGACCGGCAGGTCGGCGTGGCGCCACACCACCTGGACCGGTTCGCGCAGCCCGTCCCAGACCACGCTGGTGCGGTAGATGTCGTTGCGGGCCACGAGGTGGCGCAGCGCGTCCAGGAAGGCGTCCAGCCGGTCGCGGGTGTCCAGGTGCAGCACGTACGGCAGGGCGTAGACGTCGGTGTCGTCGTCCATCAGGTGGTGGAAGAAGATGCCCTCCTGGAGCGGGGCCAGGGGGTAGACGTCGGCGATGTTGGCGGCGCCGCCGGGCACGGCGGCCACGACGCGGGCCAGCTCGGCGTCGGTGAGGTCGACGAGCGGAAGCATGGCCGGGGTGAGGGCGGTGGCGCCGTCGGGGATGAGGTTCGGCGGCACCTGCACCCGGTGCGGTTCGGCGACCGCGGCCAGGCCGGCCGGGGTGGCGGTCTGGAACAGGGCGCGCACCGGCACGCCGAGCCCGCGCCGGCGGAGCTGTTCGACGAGGGCGATGGCGAGCAGGGAGTGCCCGCCGAGGGCGAAGAAGTCGTCATCCACGCCGACCCGCTCCAGGCCCAGCACCTCGGCGAAGGCGGCGCAGAGCAGCTCCTCGGCGGTGGTGGCCGGGGCGCGGCCCGTCGTGGCGGCGGTGTACTCGGGGGCGGGCAGGGCGCGGCGGTCGAGCTTGCCGTTGACGGTCAGCGGCAGCGCGTCGAGCAGCACGAGGGCGGCCGGCACCATGTACGCGGGCAGCCGCTCGGCGGCGAAGCCGCGGACCGCCTCGGCGAGCCCGTCGGTGGCGGCGCCCTCGGCGGGCACCAGGTAGCCGACCAGGCGGGTGTCGCCGGTGTCCTGCCGGGCCACCACGGCGGCCTGCCCGACGGCCGGGTGGTCGGCGAGGACGGCCTGGATCTCGCCGGGCTCGATCCGGAAGCCGCGCACCTTGACCTGGTCGTCGGCGCGGCCGGCGAAGACCAGCCGCCCGCCCGTCGTCCACTTCGCGCGGTCGCCGGTGCGGTACATCCGGCCGCCCGGCGCGCCGAACGGGCAGGCCACGAAGCGCTCGCCGGTCAGGCCGGCCCGGCCCACGTAGCCGCGGGCGAGCTGGGCGCCGGCCACGTAGACCTCGCCGGCCACGCCGGCCGGCACCGGCCGGAGGCGCTCGTCGAGGACGTACACCGACAGGCCGGGCAGGCCGCGGCCGATCACGCTGCCGGCGTCCCCGTCGGCCGGCTCCAGGGCCTGGTAGGTGACGTGCACCGTGGTCTCGGTGATGCCGTACATGTTGACCAGCCGCGGCCCGGAGTCCCCGTGCCGCGCCCACCAGTCCGCCAGCCGGGCCGGCTCCAGGGCCTCGCCGCCGAAGACGACCGCGCGCAGCGCCCCGTCGCGGAGCACGTCGGAGTCCATGAGCTGGTAGAAGGCGGACGGGGTCTGGCTGAGCATGGTGACCCGCTCGCGGACCAGCAGGTCGGCGAACTCCTGCGGGGAGCGGGAGACGGCGTACGGCACCACGACGACGCGGCCGCCGTGCAGCAGCGCGCCCCAGATCTCCCAGACCGAGAAGTCGAACGCGAACGAGTGGAACCAGGACCACACGTCGTCCGCGCCGAACCCGAACAGGTCCTCCGTCGCGGCGAACAGCGCCACCACGTCGCGGTGCGGGATGAGAACCCCCTTCGGGGCGCCTGTCGACCCGGACGTGTAGATCACGTACGCCGGGTGCCCGGGGCGCAGCGGGGCGGCCCGGTCGGCGTCGGTGACCGGCGTGCCGGGCAGGCCGGCCAGCGTCTCGCGTACCGCCGGGTCGTCGAGGACCAGCGGCGGCACGCCCGCCGGGACGGCCCCGGCGGAGGCCGTGGTGGTGACCGCGCAGACCGCGCCGGCGTCGGCGAGCACGAAGCCGATCCGCTCGGCCGGGTACGTCGGGTCGACGGGCAGGTAGCCGGCGCCGGCCTTGAGCACGGCCAGCAGCGCCACCACCAGGTCGGGGGTGCGGTCCATGAGCACGCCGACCAGGGACTCGGGCCCGATGCCGCGCGCGACGAGCAGCCGCGCCAGCCGGTTGGCCCGGTCGGCGACCTCGGCGTAGGTGAGGTGCCGGCGGTCGAAGGAGAGCGCGACCGCTTCCGGCGCCCGGGCCGCCTGCGCGTCGAAGAGATCCGGCAGCGTGCGGTCCGCCACCGGCACGGGGGCCGGATTCCAGGCGGTGAGCAGCCGGCCGCGCTCGTCGGCGTCGAGGACGTCGACGGCGTCCAGCGGGGTGTCGGGTCGGTCGGTCAGCGCGGCGACGATCCCGGCCAGGGCGGTCCGCAGCAGCGCGCAGACCCCGTCGGCGTCGACGGGCCCCTCGACCACCAGGTCGAAGCCGGTCCCGTCGTCGTCCACGGCGACGGTGACCGGGTAGTTGGTGAGGTCGCGGGCGGAGACCACGGTGATGCCGGGCAGGGCGGCGCCGGCCTCCTCGGCGCTGACCTGGTTGTGCCGGTAGTTGAAGATCGACGTGAACAGCGGGCTGCCGCCGGGCACGCCGCTGGCCGCCTGGGCGACGGCGAGCGGGGCGTGCTCGTGCACCAGCAGGTCGGCGAGCTGGTCGCGCAGCGCGGCCAGGGCGTCGGCGACGGTGCGGCGCAGTCCCACCCGCACCGGCAGGGTGTTGATGAACAGGCCGGAGACGCGGTCGGCGCCGGCCCCCGCGTTCATCCGGCCGAACAGGACGGTGCCGAAGACCACGTCGTCGCGGCCGGCCAGCACCCCGAGGACCCGCGCCCACACCAGGTGGAACAGGGTGGCGGGGCTGACCCCGAGGGTCCGGGCCAGGTCGCGGACCCGGGCGGCGAGCGCCGGTTCGACCGTGCGCCGCCCCTGGACGTACGCGGCGCCGTCGCCGTGCACGTCGAGCAGGCCGTACGGGGCGGTGGTCTCGGTGACGTCGCCGAGCAGGTCGGCGAACCAGCGCTCGTGCGCGGCGCGGGACACGCCGAGCCGGGCCTGGGCGACGAACTCGCGGAACGGCACCGGGGTGGGCAGCGTGTCGCCGCGCCCCTCCAGGTAGGCGTGCAGTTCGTGCAGCAGCACCTCGAGGGCCGTGTGGTCCTGCACGAGGTGGTGGATGCGGACCAGCACGAGCCAGCCGTCGCCGCCGGGTTCGGCGGCCACGTACGCGTCGACAAGCGGCGCGCGGCGCAGCTCCATCCAGCCGCCGGCCGCGGCGAGCAGCGCCTCGACCGGGTCGGCGGGGTCGACGGTGACCTCGCGGACGGGCAGGTCGGCGCGGCGGACGACGACCTGGACGGCCTCGCGCAGCCCCTCGTGGACGATCGCGGTGCGGTAGACGTCGTTGCGGTCGACCACCTGCTGGAGGGCGGCCAGGAAGGCGTCGAGCCGCTCGCGGCTGTCGCAGCGCAGCACGGTCGGGGTGACGTAGACGTCGGTGCCGTCCCGGTCGGCCATGAGGTGGTGGAAGAACAGCCCCTCCTGGAGCGGGGCGAGCGGGTAGACGTCGGCCACGTTGGCGGCCCCGCCGGGCACGGCGGCCACGATCGTGGCGACCTCGGCGTCGGTGAGGTCGACCAGCGGGAGCATGGCCGGGGTGAGCGCGGTGGCGCCGTCGGGGATGAGGTTCGGCGGCACGGCCACCGTCCCGGGGCCGGCGGCGGCGGCCAGTCCGGCCGGGGTGGGGGCGGTGAACAGGGCGCGGACGGAGACGGTGACGCCCCGCTGCCGCAGCCGCTCGACGAGGGAGACGGCGAGCAGGCTGTGCCCGCCGAGGGCGAAGAAGTCGTCGTCGACGCCGACCCGGTCGAGGCCGAGGACCTCGGCGAACGCGTCGCAGAGCAGTTCCTCGCGGGCGCTGGTGGGCGCCCGGCCGGCGCCGGCGGCGTACCGGGGGGCGGGCAGCGCCCTGCGGTCGAGCTTGGCGTTGACGGTGAGCGGGAACGCGTCGAGGAGCACCACGGCGGCGGGCACCATGTACGCGGGCAGCCGCCCGGCGGCGTGCGCCCGCAGCGCCTCGGCCAGCCCGTCCCGCCCGGCCCCGTCGGCGGGTACGACGTAGCCGACGAGCCGGATGTCGCCGGGAGTGTCTTCGCGGGCGACCACGGCGACCTGGGCGACGTCGGGGTGCTCGGCCAGCACGGCCTCGACCTCGCCGGGCTCGATCCGGAACCCCCGGATCTTCACCTGGTCGTCCGCGCGACCCGCGAAGACGAGTTCCCCACCGGCGGTCCAGCGGACGCGGTCACCGGTCCGATACATGCGGGCGCCGGGCTCGAACGGGCAGGCCACGAACCGCTCCCCCGTCAGGCCGGCCCGCCCCAGATAGCCGCGCGCCAGCCCGGAACCGGAGACGTACAACTCGCCGGTCACCCCGGCCGGCACCGGGTTCAGCGCGTCGTCCAGCACATAGGCGCGGGTGTTCGCGATCGGCGAGCCGATCGGCACGGCACCACCCGGCAGGTCCGCACGGCAGCGCCACACCGCGGCGTTGACGGTCGTCTCCGTCGGCCCGTAGCTGTTGAACATCACCCGACCGTCCGCCGTCCACCGCTGAACCAGCTCCGGCGGGCACGCGTCACCACCCACGTCCAACACGAACGACGGATCCAGGGCGTCGTCCGGGATGGTCGCCACCACCGCCGGCGGCAGCGTCGCGTGGGTGACCCCGTACTCGTTCAGGAACGCCGCGAAATCCGCACCCAGACGCCGCTCCGGCGGCACCGTCACCAGCGCCGCACCCGACAGCAGCGCGAGGAGCCACTCCTCGCAGAACATGTCGAAACCCACCGACGCGAACTGCGCCACCCGACTACCGGGACCCACCCCGAACCGGCCATGACTCGCCGACAGGTTCACGAACCCCGCGTGCGACACCACCACACCCTTCGGCCGGCCCGTCGACCCCGACGTGTAGATCACGTACGCCGGATGACCCGGCAGCAGCGGCGCCGACCGGTCCGCGTCGGTGAGCGGGGTCGGGTCGAGCGCGGCCAGCGCGGCCACGGTCGGCGGGGCGTCCACGACGAGGACGGTCGCCACGTCGAGCGGCACCCACGGGGCGGTGCGGAGCTGGGCGAGGACGGCCGCCGGCCGGGCGTCGGACAGCACGTGGCCGATGCGTTCGCGCGGCTGGTCGGGGTCGATGGGCAGGTACGCGCCGCCGGCCTTGAGCACGCCGAGGATCGCCACGAGCAGGTGCGGGGAGCGTTCCAGCATGAGCGCGACCACCGACTCCGGTCCGACGCCGGTGGCGACCAGGTGCCGGGCCAGCCGGTTCGCGCGCTCCTCGACCTCCCGGTAGGTCCACTCGACGTCGCCGCCGACCAGCGCGACCGCGTCCGGGGTACGGGCGGCCTGGGCGCTGAACAGCGCGGGCACGAGGCCGTCCGGCACCGGCACGGCGGTGGCGTTCCAGTCCCGCAGGATGCGGTCGAGCCGCGCGGGGTCGAGCGGGTCGACCGTGCCGATCGGGGTGTCCGGGGCGTCTTCGAGGGCGGCGACCAGGTTGGCCAGGCAGGTGACCAGGAGCCGGCAGACCTCGGCCGGGTCGGCGGGGGCGGAGGCCTCGACGATCACCTCGAAGCCGTCCGGGCCCTGGTTGACCGACACGTCGAGGGGATAGTTGGTGGGTTCCTTGGTGAGCACGGCGTCGACCCCGTGGATGCCGGTGCCGGAGCGGCGGACGTCGACCTGGTTGTGCCGGTAGTTGAAGATCGACGTGAACAGCGGGCTGCCGCCGGGCAGGGCGCTGGCCTGCTGGGCGAGGACCAGCGGCGCGTGCTCGTGGGTGAGCAGGTCGGCGAGTTGCCGGCGCATCTCCCCCAGCGCGTCCCGGACGGTCCGGCCGGCGAGCCGGGCGCGGACCGGCAGCATGTTCATGAACAGGCCGGGGGCGCGGTCGGCGCCGGGGCCGGCGAACAGCCGGCCGAGCAGCATGGTGCCGAAGACGACGTCGTCGCGGCCGGACACCGCGGCCACCACCCGCGCCCAGGCCAGGTGGAACAGCGTCGCGGGGCTGACGCCGAGCGTGCGGGCCAGGACGCGGATCCGCTCGGCGAGGTCGTCGGCCACGGCGAGCTGGGCCTGCGCCGCGTCGGTGCCGTCCCCGTGCACGTCCAGCAGGCCGTAGGGGGCGGTGGTCTCGGTGACGTCGCCGAGGAGCCCGGCGAAGAACTCCCGGTGCGCCGCCTCGGGCACGCCGTGCCGGGAGTGGGCGACGAACTCGCGGAACGGCAGCGGCGCGGGCAGCCGGTCGGCGCGGCCGGCCAGGAGGGTGCGGATCTCGTCGAGCACCACTTCCAGGGAGGTGTGGTCCTGCACGAGGTGGTGCATGCGCAGCAACACGAGCCAGCCGTCGCCGGCCGGGTCGGCGGCCACGTGCACGCCGATCAGCGGTGCGCGGTGCAGGTCCAGCCAGCCGCCGGCGGCGGCGCGGAGCTGGTCGACGGGGTCGCCGCCGGGTTCCAGGGTGACCTCGGTGACCGGCAGGTCGGCGCGGCGCCACACGACCTGGACGGGCTCGCGCAGGTTCTCCCAGACGATCGCGGTGCGGTAGACGTCGTGCCGGTCGACGACCCGGCGCAGCGCGTCGAGGAACTCGTCGACCCGCTGCCGGGTGTCGGCGCGGAGCACGAACGGCATGGCGTAGACGTCGGTGCCGCCCTGGTCGGCCATCCGGTGGTGGAAGAGGATGCCCTCCTGGAGCGGGGTGAGGGGATAGACGTCGGCCACGTTGGCGGCGCCCCCGGGCACGGTGGCCACCACGGCGTCGACCTCGGCCGGGGTGAGGTCGACCAGGGGCAGCAGGTCCGGGGTGAGTGCGGTGGCGCCGGCCGGGATGGGGTTCGGCGGCACGGCCACCGCTTCGGGTCCGGCGACGGCGGCGAGCGCGGCCGGCGTCGGGCTGACGAAAAGGGTACGCACGGACACCGCCACGCCGTGCCGGCGCAGGTGTTCCACGAGGGAGACGGCGAGCAGCGAGTGCCCGCCCAGGGCGAAGAAGTCGTCGTCCACGCCGACGGCGGGCAGGCCGAGCACCTCGGCGAACGCCGCGCAGAGCAACTCCTCGCGCGCGTCGGCGGGCGCCCGCCCCGCCCCGGTGGTCGCGGCCCGCGGCACCGGCAGGGCGGCCCGGTCGAGTTTCCCGTTGCCGGTCAGCGGCAGGGTGTCGAGTTCGACGAACGCGGCCGGCACGAGGTATCCGGGCAGCCGTTTGGCGGCGTGTTCCCGCACGGTGTCGGCCACCGGCGCGCCGGCCTCGGCGGGCACCAGGTAGGCGACGAGGCGTTTGTCGCCGGGGGCGTCCTCGCGGACGAGCACGGCCGCCTGCGCGACGCACGGGTGGGCGGCCAGCACGGCCTCGACCTCACCGGGCTCGACCCGGTAGCCGCGGATCTTCACCTGCTCGTCGGTGCGTCCGGCGAACACGAGCCGCCCGTCGGCGTCCCACTTCACCCGGTCGCCCGTGCGGTACATCCGCTCCCCCGCGCCGCCGTACGGGCAGGGCACGAAGCGTTCGGCGGTCAGGGCGGCGCGGCCCAGATAGCCCCGGGCCACACCGGCCCCGGCCACGTACAGCTCGCCGGGCACACCCACCGGCACCGGTTGCAGGCGGTCGTCGAGGACGTAGACCCGGGTGTTGTCGAGGGGCCGGCCGATGGGCAGGACGTCGCCGACCTGCCCCGGGTCGGTGACCTCGTGCTGGGTGGCGCACAGGGTGATCTCGGTGGGCCCGTAGAGCTGACGGACCCGCAGGCCGGGGTTGGCGTCCAGGACCCGGCGCACGGCCTGCGCGGGCACCACGTCACCGCCGGTCAGCAGTTCCCGGATCCCGGCGAAGCAGGTCGGGTCCTGCTCGGCCAGGACCCGCAGCAGGCCGGCCGTGACGTGCACGTGGGTCAGGTCGTGGCCGGTGACCAGGGACCGGATCGCGGCCACGTCGGGCACGCCGGCCGGGGCGACGACGACGGTCCCGCCGGACAGCAGCGGCACCCAGATCTCGTAGGTCGACGCGTCGAAGGCGTGCGGCGCGTGGAACAACACCCGAGGCGTCTCGCCCCAGCACCTGTCGCGAGCCAGACCCACCACGTCCCGGTGCGTCGTCACCACGCCCTTCGGCACACCGGTCGAGCCGGAGGTGTACATGAGGTAGGCCACCGCAGACGGCGACACCGGCCCGTCGACCGCCCGGGCGGCCTCCGCGTCGGCTCCCCGAGCCGCGGCAGCGTCGCCCGTGGTGGCGTCGGCCGTGGCGTCGGCCACGGCGAGTGCGGCGCCGTCACCGGCGGCTACCGCCGTCCCCGTCAGGTCGACCCGCAGCAGCGTGAGGCCTTCGGCGCCGGTCATGAACTCGTGCCCGGCCGTCGCCTCGTGCAGCAGCACCACCCGGGCGCCGGCGTCGGCGGCCACCGCCCGCATCCGAGCGACCGGCCAGGCAATGTCCAGCGGCAGGTAGGCGCCACCGGCCTTCAGCACCGCCAGCAACGCCACCAGCAGCTCGGCCGAACGCTCCAGCACCACCGCCACCGGCGACTCCGGGCCCACGCCCGCCGCCACGAGCCGGCGGGCCAGCCGCTCGGCCCGGGCATCGAACTCGGCGTAGGACAGCGACACCCCACCGGACACCACGGCGACCCCGTCCGGGTCGGCGGCCACGCGCGCCGCGAACGCCTCGGGCACCGACACGTCCACCGTCGGGACGGCAGTGTCGTTCCAGTCGACCAGGACCTGCCGCCGCTCCGCCGGGTCGAGCAGGTCGACGGCGCCGATGCGGGCGTCCGGGTCGGCGGCCATCGCGGTGAGCACCCGGCCCAGGCAGGCGGTGAGCCGGGCGACGGTCGCCGGGTCGAACAGGTCGGCGGCCGCCGTGACCGCGCCCCGGATGCCGGCCGGCCGGCCCCGCCCGTCGTACGTCTCGCCGAGGCTGGCCTCCAGGTCGAACCGGGCGGTCGGGCGGCCGATGGTGAGCGCGTCGGCGCGTACCCCGCCGAGGTCGAGGGTGGCGCCCGTGTCGAGCGGGGCGACGACCACCTGGAAGAGCGGGTGCCGGCCGAGCACCCGGGCGGGGGCAACCTCCTCGACCAGCCGGTCGAACGGCACGTCGGAGTGGGCGAGGGCGCGCACGGCGGCGCCGCGTACCCGGTCGAGGACCTCGGCGAAGGCCGGGTCGCCGGTGAGGTCGGCCCGGACGACAAGCGTGTTCACGAAGAAGCCGACCAGGTCGTTCAGGGCCTCGTCGGCGCGGCCGGCGACGGGCGTGCCGATGGGCAGGTCGGTGCCGGCGCCCAGCCGGGACAGGGTGACGGCCATGGCGGCCTGGTAGAGCATCGGCAGGGTGACCCGGCGCCGCCGGGCCAGCGCGGCGAGCCGCCGGTGCACGTCGGCGGGGAGGCTCAGCCCCCGGGTGTGGCCGCGGTACGAGGGCTCGACCGGGCGGGGCCGGTCGGTGGGCAGCGGCAGTTCCTCGGGGGCGCCGGCCAGCGCCTCCCGCCACCAGGCGAGCTGGGTGGACAGCCGGCTGTCCGGGTCGTCACCGGCGCCGAGCAGGTCCCGCTGCCAGAGGGCGTAGTCGGCGTACCGCACCGGCAGCGGGGTCCACTCCGGCGCCCGCCCTGCGGCGCGGGCCGCGTACGCGGCGGCGAGGTCGCGGGCGAACGGCTCGCCGGACCAGCCGTCGGTGGCGATGTGGTGCACCACCACGACGAGGACGTGCTCGTCGGGCCGGACGGTGAACAGCCACGCCCGGATGGGGATCTCGGTGGCCAGGTCGAAGGCGTACGCGGCGACCCGGGCGACGGCGGCGGGCAGCTCCGCGGCGGTGATCTCGGCGGCGGGCAGATCGGCGGCGGGGGCGACGGCGGGCAGTTCGGGCGTCGGCAGGTCCCAGGGCAGCTCGGCGAAGGCGGCCAGCGGCACCGGCGGCGCGTCGTCGGCGGGCGCCACCCGGACCCGGGTGAGCGCCCAGGTCAGCTCGTCCGGGTCGAGCACCCGCTGGGCCGGTTCCCCGCCGGTCGCCGGGAAGACGGTGCGCAGCGGCTCGTGTCGCCCGATGACGTCGCGCAGTGCGGCGTCCAGCGCGGCCGGGTCGAGCCGGCCGGCCAGCCGCACGATCGTCGGGCTGTTGTACGTGCCGCTCGGCCCCTCGACCCGCCACTGGAACCAGAGCCGCCGCTGGGCGTACGACATGGGAATCACGAGGACGCCTCCCTGTGGCGCGTCGGGCGCAGTGCGGGTCGGGTGTCGGCGGCCCGGTCGGCGTTCGCGGCCAGCCAGGCGGCCAGTTCGGCCGGGGTGGGGGTGGCGAACAGCTCCTCGATGGGCAGCTCCTCGCCGAGCAGGGCGCGGACCCGGCTGACCAGCCGGGTGGCGAGCAGCGAGTGGCCGCCCAGGGAGAAGAAGTCGTCGTCGACGCCGACCGTGGGCACGGCGAGCACCTCGGCGAAGGCGCCGCAGAGGGCGGCCTCGCGGGCGTTGGCCGGGCCGCGGTCGCCGCCGCCGCCGGTGGCGTGGTCGGGGGCGGGCAGGGCGGCCCGGTCGACCTTGCCGTTGAAGGTGAGCGGCAGCGCGTCGAGCAGCACGACGGCGTCGGGCCGGAGGTGGTCGGGGAGCCGGGCGGCGGCGTGCGCCGCGACGGCGGCGGCGAGTCGGTCGCGGTCGGCGTCGGGGTCGTCGGGCACCACGTACGCGACGAGCCGCCGGTCGCCGGGGACGTCCTCGCGGGCGATCACGGCGGCGCGGGAGACGCCCCGGCAGCCGGTGAGCACCTGGGCCACCTCGTCGGGTTCGACGCGGTAGCCGCGGATCTTCACCTGGTCGTCGGTGCGGCCCAGGAAGACGAGCTGACCGTCCGGCGTCCAGCGGGCCAGGTCGCCGGTGCGGTACATCCGCTCCCCGACCGCGAACGGGCACGCCACGAAGCGCGACGCCGTCAGCCCGCGGCGGTTCGCGTACCCGCGGGCCACCTGCGCGCCGGCGATGTACAGCTCCCCCGGCACGCCCGGCGGGACCGGGTGCAGCGCGTCGTCCAGCACGTACAGCCGGGTGTTCGCGATGGGGCGGCCGATGGGCACCACGTCCGCCACCGGGTCGCCGGCGGCGACCTCGTACACGCAGCAGCCGACCACGGTCTCGGTCGGGCCGTACTCGTTGACCACCACCGACTCGGGCGACCGGGCCAGCCAGGCGCGGACGTCGGCGCCGGGCAACGCCTCCCCGCCGACCACCAGCACCCGGCAGGACCGCGCGGCCTGCTCGGCCGTCAGCAGCTCCGCGAGCATGGGCAGGTGGCCGGGGACCGCCTTGACCAGGCCGAAGCCGGCGGACTCCCGGATCAGCGACGCCAGCCCGGTCGCCCCGCCGTCCTCGCTCACCACCACGGCCGACCCGGAGACCAGCGGCAGCAGCAGGCTCGTCACGGTCAGGTCGAAGGCCAGCGACGAGTGCAGCGGCGCCCCGCCGCCGGCGGCCATTCCGTAGGCGCCCGCCGCCCAGGCGATGTAGTTGGTCAGCCCCGCGTGGGTGACGGCCACACCCTTCGGCAGGCCGGTCGACCCCGACGTGTAGATCACGTACGCCACCTGGGCCGGCAGCAGCGGAACGTCGGGCGCGGTGGGCGGGCACAGGGCGAGGGTGGCGGCCACCACGGGGTCGTCCAGGTCCACGGTGGGGACCGGGCCGACGGGCAGCTCGTCGAGCACGTCGGTGGTGCCGAGCAGCACGGCGGCGCGGCTGTCGGTGAGCAGGAACCCGATCCGCTCGGCGGGGTAGCCGGGGTCGATCGGCAGGTAGCCGGCGCCGGCCTTCCAGGCGGCCAGGATGGACACCAGGGCCGCCGTGCCGCGGGGCAGGCAGATGCCGACCATCGACTCCGGGCCGACGCCGGTGGACCGCAGGTGGTGGGCCAGCCGGTTGGCCCGCTCGTCCAGCTCGCGGTAGCTGACCCGGTCGGTGCCGGAGACCACGGCGACCGCGTCCGGGGCGGCCGCCACCCGCGCCGCGATCCGGGCGGGCACGGCCTCCGCGCCCAGGTCGGCGGCGGTGTCGTTCCACTCCACCAGCACCCGCCGCCGGTCCCCGGCGTCGAGCACCGGGACCGCCGGAAGCGGCGTCTCCGGGGCGTCGGCCAGCGCGGTGACCAGGCCGTCCAGGGCGGTCTCCAGCAGGGCGGCGATCCGGGCCGGCTCGGCCGGGGCGACCGCGTCGACGGTGACCGCGAAGCCGTGGTCGAGGTCGCCGACGGAGACGTTGAGCGGGAAGTGGGTGCGCTCCTCGGCGGTGAGCAGCTCGACGCCGGGCAGGTCGACGTCGGCCTCCTGCACGGTGGCGCCGTGCCGGTAGTTGAAGACCGAGGTGACCAGCGGGCTTCCGCTGCGTACCCCGCTGGCCTGCTGGGCGACGGCGAGCGGGGCGTGCTCGTGGACCAGCAGCTCGGCGAGCTGGTCGCGCAGCGCGGTGAGGGCGCCGGCGACGGTGCCGCGCAGGCGGACCCGCACGGGCAGGGTGTTGAGGAACGGCCCGGAGATCCGGTCGGCGCCGGCGCCGGCCTGCATCCGGCCGAACAGGACGGTGCCGAAGACCACGTCGTCCCGACCGGAGATGGCGCCGAGCACCCGCGCCCAGGCGAGGTGCAGGACGGTGGCCGGGCTGAGGTTCCGGGTGCGGGCCACCTCGCGGACGCGGGCGGCGGCCGGGCCGTCGATGACGGTGTGCGCGCGGGTGATGCCGCTGCCGTCGCCGTGCACGTCGACCAGCCCGTACGGGGCGGTGGTCTCGGTGAGGTCGCCGAGCAGCGCGGCGAAGTGCCGCTCCTGCTCGGCCCGGCTGGCGCCGGCGCGCAGCCGGGCCACGAAGTCCCGGAACGGCAGCGGCGCCGGCAGCTCGTCGCCCCGCCCGGCCTGGAACGCGCGCAGCTCGGCGAAGAGCACCTCGGTGGTGGTCCGGTCGCGGACCAGGTGGTGCACCTGCCACAGCGCCAGCCACCGGCCGGTGCCCGGCTCGAGGGCGACCCGGAACCGCAGGAGCGGGGCCCGGTCCAGCGGCAGCCGGGGCAGGCCGGCGGCCATGAGCTGGTCGGCGGGGTCGCCGCCGGCCGGGTCCAGGACGGTCTCCTCGACCGGAACGGGGGCCGTGCGGAGCACCACCTGGACGGGCTCGGGCAGCCCCTCCCAGACGATGGCCGTGCGGTAGATGTCGTGCCGGTCGACCACCCGCTGGAACGCGTCGAGGAAGCCGTCGAGCGCGGCCCGGGAGTCGAAGCGGAGCACGGCCGAGGAGAGGTAGACGTCCACCTCGTCCTCGCCGCGGGTGAGGTGGTGCAGGAGGAGCCCCTCCTGGAAGGGGGCGAGCGGGTAGACGTCGGCGACGTTGCCGGCCCCGCCGGGCACGGCGGCGACCAGCCGGGCCAGCGCGGCCTCGTCCAGGTCGACCAGGGGCAGCATGTCCGGGGTGAGCGCGGTCGCGCCGGCCGGGATGCGGTTCGGCGGCACGGGCACCGGTTCGGGCCCGGCCTCCGCGGCGAGCCGCGCCGGGGTGGCGGTGCGGAACAGCGTGCGCATCGACACGGACAGGCCGCGGCCGCGCAGCCGCTCCAGCAGCGTGACGGCGAGCAGCGAGTTCCCGCCGAGAGCGAAGAAGTCGTCGTCCGGCCCGACCCGCGGCAGGCCCAGCACCTCGGCGTACACCTGGCAGAGCGCCTCCTCGCGGAGGTCGGCGGGCGCGCGGCCGGCGGTGACCGTGAGGTCGGGGGCGGGCAGGGCCCGGCGGTCGACCTTGCCGCTGGGTGCCAGGGGCAGGGCGTCCAGCACCACCACGGCGACCGGCACCATCCAGTGCGGCAGCCGCTCGGCGAGGTCGGCGCGGACCGCGTCGGCCAGGGCGCGCGGGTCGGCGTCCCGGTCGGCCGGCACGACGTACCCGACGAGCTGCCGCTCGCCGGCGGCGTCGGCGCGGGCCACGACGGCGGCCTGGGCCACGCCCGGGTGGGCGGCGGCGGCCACCTGCACCTCGTCCAGCTCGACGCGGTAGCCGCGGATCTTCACCTGGTCGTCGGTGCGGCCCAGGAAGACGAGCTGACCGTCCGGCGTCCAGCGGGCCAGGTCGCCGGTGCGGTACATCCGCTCCCCGGCCGCGAACGGGCACGCCACGAAGCGGGACGCGGTCAGCCCGGGACGGTTCGGGTAGCCGCGGGCCACCTGCGCGCCGGCGATGTACAGCTCGCCGACCGCGCCCGGCGGCACGGGATGCAACGCCTCATCCAACACGAACAGCCGGGTGTTCGCGACGGGGCGGCCGATCGGGACCACGTCCGCCACCGGGTCACCGGCGGCGACCTCGAACACGCAGCAGCCGACGACCGTCTCCGTCGGCCCGTACTCGTTCACCACCACCGACTCCGGCGACCGGGCCAGCCAGGCCCGGACGTCGGCGCCGGGCAGCGCCTCCCCACCGACCACCAGCGTCCGGCAGGAGCGGGCGGCCTCCTCCGGCCGCAGCAGCTCGGCCAGCAGCGGCAGGTGACCCGGCACCACCTTCACCAGCCCGAAGCCGGGTTCCGCCCGGATCAGCGAGGCCAGCCCGGTCGCGCCGCCCTCCTCGCTGACCACGACGGCCGACCCGGTGACCAGGGGCAGCAGCACGCTCGTCACCGTCAGGTCGAAGGCCAGCGACGAGTGCAGCGGCGCGCCGCCGGTGGCGTACGCGCCCGCCGCCCAGCCGAGGTAGTTGGCCAGCCCGGCGTGGGTGACCGCCACGCCCTTCGGCAGCCCGGTCGAGCCCGACGTGTAGATCACGTACGCCACCTGCGCCGGCAGCGGCGCGATCCCCAGGGCGGTGGTGGGCAGGGCGGACAGGGCCGAGTCGTGGACGTCGACGATGGCGGCCGGACCGTCGGCGGGGACGGCCGGCTGCGGGCCGGCGTCCACCCGGACCACCGCCCCGCTGTCCCGCAGCAGGTGGGCGGCCCGCTCCGCGGGCAGGTCCGGGTCGACGGGCAGCCAGGCGGCGCCGGCCTTCCAGGTGGCCAGGATCGCGGTGACCAGTTCGGGGCCCCGGGGCAGGCGGAGCGCCACGACCCGTTCCGGCCCCGCGCCGCGCTCGCGCAGCACCCGGGCCAGCTGGTTGGCCCGCGCGTCCAGCTCCCGGTAGGTGAGCCGCCGGTCGCCGCAGATCAGCGCGACGGCCTCGGGGTGGGCTTCGACCCGCGCCGCGAACCGGGCCGGCACGCTCTCCCCGCCCAGGTCGGCGTCCGTGTCGTTCCACTCCACGAGCACCCGCCGCCGCTCGTCGGCGTCGAGCAGGTCGAGCCGGCCGACGCGGTCGGTGGGCGCCGCGGCGGCGAGCAGCGCCAGGGCGGTACGGAACCGGCGCGAGATCACCGCGCCGGCGTCCGGCTCGTGCAGCTCCGGGTTCAGCTCGACAAGCGTCTGCATCGTCCCGTCGGACGCCCGCTCGTAGAGGTCGACGGTGACGTCGTGGGCCGGGCCGCCGGCCAGGCCGGTGCGGGTGGCCACGGTGTCGCCGAAGCGCGGCGGCCGGTCCAGGGTGAGCACGTTGACGGTGAGGCCGCGCAGCGAGCCCCGGCCGACCAGGCCGAGGTCGCCGAGGATCTCGCCGTGCTGGTAGCGCTGGTGGCGCAGGCCCGCGCGGACCGCCTCGCCGGTCTCCCGCAGCAGCTCGGCGACGGTGGCCGCCGGCCGGACCCGCAGCCGGATCGGCAGCACGTTCGAGGTCATGCCGGGCACCCCCAGCTCGCGGCGGGTCGTGCGGCCGGCGACCGGCACGCCGACCACCACGTCCCGCTCCCCCGTGGTGCGCGCCTGGAGCAGCGCGGCGGCGGCCACGGCCAGGGTGGCGAAGCCGGTACGCAGCCGGCGGGCGGCGGCACGCAGGCCGGCCGCGGTGTCCGGGGTGAGGTCGTGCCGGTGCCGCAGCGGGCGCGGGGGCAGCCGGCGCAGGTGCTCCCCGCCGGTGGTCACGCTCTCCGGCAGCTCGGCGAGGGCGTCGCGCCAGTACCGCCGGTCCCGGTCCCGCTCCGGCGACTCCCGGTACGCGCGGTCGGCGTCGAGCAGCACCGACAGCGGCGGCAGCGGCGTGCCCTCGGCCGTGCCGTCGAGCAGCGCGGTGTACCGCTGCGCGACCCGGGCGGCCAGGGCGGCCAGGCTGCCGCCGTCGAGGAGGAGGTGGTGGGCGCGCTGGTACCAGAGCACCCGGTCCGGGGCGATCCGGAACACCGCGAACCCGCAGAGCGGGCCGTCGCGCAGGTCCGCCGGGCGGTCCAGGTCCTCGGCCATCCACCGCTCGGCCGCGGCCCGCGGGTCGGGCTCGGCGCTGAGGTCGGCGACGTGGACGGGGTGCGGCACCGGGTCGGCGACGTGCTGCCGGGGCGTGCCGCCGTCGGCCCGGAAGCGCAGCCGCAGGGCGTCCGCCTCGGCCAGCGCGCCGCGCAGCGCCCGGACCAGCAGGTCGACGTCGACGTCCCCGTGCAGCTCGTGGTACTCGCCCACGTTGAACACCGGGCTCTCCGGCGCCAACTGCTGGGCGTACCAGACGCCGAGCTGGGCGGCGGTCAGCTCGCGGGGCTCCTGTCCCGACACCACGGTCACCTCCGCCTCACTTCCCGGCCAGCGCCACGAGCTCGGCCGCGACGGCGGCCAGCGAGTCCGCCTCCCAGAGCAGGGTGGGCTCGACCGTCAGCCCGAAGGTCTCCTCGATGTCGCCGCAGAGCGCGAAGGCGTACACCGAGTCCAGCCCGTACTCGGTCAGCGGCGCGTCCGCGTCGATCTCCTCCGCCGGACAGCGCAGGTAGTCGGCGACCCGCTCGACCAGCCAGGACCGGACGAGGTCGGGCGTCAGCCGGTAGGCCGCCAGGTCGGTCTCGGACATGGGGTACCTCCTCGACCCGGCAGCCGCCGGGTGCGTCAGTGGGAAGCGGTACGGCTCGACGGCGACGTCAAGCGGGTCTCGGGCGGCGCCACCACCCCGCCGGGCCGGCGGCCGGACGCCGCCGCGTGGCTGGCCGGTGCATGTACGGTCGTGGATGCACGGGCTCCACAGCGGTCCACTATGGCGCAGCCCCGAGCGGACGATCAACAAGCCCGGAACACCCGCGCACGGCCCTGTTCAACTGCGACATCGCGCCGGTTGCACACCCGCCCGCGCACCGGTCGCACACCCCCGGCGAGGTGTCCGCGCACAGGCTGTACCGCCTCCCGGCGCGGTGCCATAGTGAACCGCGCCCGCGCCGGGTCCACCGACCGGCGTCGCTGGCAGCGCAGTGCCGTGTCCTGTGACGCGCCGTCCGCTCGGCGTGCTGCGGCCTACCTCTTCCGCCGGTCGCGCTCCGGCGTACGACACCCAGGATGGAGAGACGACATGGGCGATGCCGCCGAGCCGAGGTATCTCCGCTCGAACGTGATCCTCGAGCCGCTGGTCGACCGGTTCTACGCGTGGCTGCACACGGTCGCGCCCGTGCAGGCGTCGATGAACCTGGCGTTCCTGCACCTGCCGCTGCTCGAGTCGTACCTGCAGAACCCGTCGGTGCACGTCACGGCGAGCACCAACCCGGCGATGCGCGGCGGCTACTTCGTCGGCATCGAGGAAGAGCGCGCCGGCGAGGTGGCCGACCTGGTCAAGTCGATCAAGGAGGACCGGGCGGAGATGCTGGCCTTCGCGGCCGGCGTCGCCGAGGCCGAGGACATGATCCGCCAGGAGGCCACCGGGTTCGACCTCACGCCGCTCTACCCGAAGCTGCCGGCCGCGCTGAAGGGCCTGGTGGAGATGGCGTACGACACCAGCAACCAGGCGTCGCTGCACTTCCTGGAGGCGCTGCTCTACCACAGCCCCGCGTACGACGAGGGCCGCCAGTCGGTGCAGCTCTCGCTCGACGACGGCGTGGAGCGGCCGTTCATCCTCAGCACGCCGCGGCTGTCGAAGCCCGGGGTGCTCGACCTGCCGCTGCCGTTCCGCCACCCGGGCCTGGCCGAGCTGGTCGCCGCCCGGGTCCGCCCCACCACGCTGGACCGGCTGCGCGAGGCGCTGGAGCTGGACGACAGCCAGGCGGGCGCGCTCGACCGGCTGCTCACCGACCGGCCGAGCCTCTCCCCCGACCGGCACATCGACGGCGGCGGCCGGATCCGCTACTACGGCCACGCGTGCCTCGTGTTCCAGACCGAGCAGGCGGCCATCGTGACCGACCCGTTCATCAGCACCGACAACCGCCACGGCGACCGGTTCACCCTGGACGACCTGCCGGACCACATCGACCTGGTGCTCATCACCCACGGCCACCAGGACCACATCGTGCTGGAGACGCTGCTCCAGCTGCGCGGCCGGATCGGCGCCGTGGTGGTGCCGCGCACCTCCCGGGGCAACCTGCCGGACCCGTCGATGGGGCTCTACCTCAAGCACCTGGGCCTGCCGGTGGTCGAGGTGGACGACTTCGACGAGGTGGCCTTCCCCGGCGGCACGGTGACCGCCACGCCGTTCCTCGGCGAGCACGCCGACCTCGACATCCGCGGCAAGTCGACCTACTGGCTCCGGCTGGCCGGCAAGTCGATTTTCGTGGGCGCCGACTCCTCCGGCATCGACCCGACCCTCTACCGCTACGTGCGGGGCCACCTCGGGAAGGCGGACATCGCCTTCCTCGGCATGGAGTGCGACGGCGCGCCGCTGACCTGGCTCTACAAGGGTCTGCTCACCAAGCCGGTCAGCAAGAAGATGAGCGACTCGCGCAAGCTGTCCGGCTCGAACGCCGCCCAGGCGGGCCAGATCATGACCGAGCTCGGCGCGGACGAGGGCTACATCTACGCCATGGGCGAGGAGAGCTGGCAGGGCCACGTCATGGCCACCACGTACACCGAGGACACCTACCAGCTCAAGCAGATCGAGGAGTTCCTGAGCTGGTGCGGGGACCGGGGGCTGACCGGCGAGCACCTGTTCAACAAGCGCGAGTGGCGCTGGTGACGTCCCCACCATGGACTTCCTGACCAGCAACGGGATCCGGCTCGCCTACCAGCGCTCCGGCGCGGGCGAGCCGGTTCTCCTGATCATGGGCTCGGACTCGGCCGGGCGGGCCTGGACCATGCACCAGACCCCCGCCCTGCACCGGGCCGGCTACGCCACGGTCGTCTTCGACAACCGGGGCATCCCGCCGTCGGACGCGCCCGCCGGCAAGTACGCGCTGGCGGACATGGTGGCCGACACCCGGGGCCTCATCGAGGCGCTGGGCCTGGTCCCGTGCCGGATCGTGGGCACCTCGCTGGGCGCGATGATCGCCCAGGAGCTGGCCATCGACCATCCGGAGCTGGTGCGGTGCGCGGTGCTCGTGGCCACCCGGGGCCGGCTGGACGCGGCCCGGCGGGCCCAGCACGAGGCCGGTCTCGCGCTGATCGAGTCGGGGCTGCGGCTGCCCGCCGCGTACGAGGCGGCGCACAAGGTGTTCACCATGTTCTCGCCGGCCACCCTGAACGACGACACCGCGGTGGCCGGCTGGCTGGACCTCTTCGAGCTGTCCGGTGCCGGCCTCACCAGCAGCGGCCAGGCATGGGCCGACCTGACCGGCGACCGGCTCGCGGCGCTGGGCCGGGTCACCGCCCCGTGCCGGGTGGTCGCCTTCGCCGACGACCTGATCACCCCGCCGCACCTGTGCGCCGAGGTGGCCGAGGCGATCCCCGACTGCGACCTGGTCGAGATCCCCGACTGCGGCCACCTCGGCTACCTGGAGCGCCCGGACGAGCTGAACCGGGCGCTCATCGAATTTTTCGACACCCACTAGCCGTCCGCCGGCCACCCCGGCGACGGCGCGACCACGAAGAGGGTTTTGTGGCCACGATGGACGGCCCAGGCTTGGGCGTGCTCGGTCTCCGCGTCGAGAATCTGGTTGAACCGCAGAAGATCAAACCCGGCACCGTACGCCGGATCCTGCCGTACGCCCTGCGCTACCGCTGGTCGCTGCTCGTGGTGCTGCTGACCACGATCGTCGAGTCGGTCATCACGGTGGCGAGCCCGCTGCTGCTCAAGATGATCATCGACGACGGCATCATCCCCGGGAAGAAGTCGGTGGTGGTCGGGCTGGCCGCGCTGGTCGCCGGCCTGGCACTGGTGAACGTCGTGGCGATCTACGCGCAGACCTGGTTCTCCGGGCGGGTCGGGCAGGGGCTCATCTACGACCTGCGCACCAAGGTCTTCGCGCACGTGCAGCGGCAGCCGCTGGCGTTCTTCACCCGCACCCAGACCGGGTCGCTGGTCAGCCGGCTCAACACCGACGTGGTCGGCGCCGAGCAGGCGGTCAGCTCGCTGCTGTCCCAGACGGTCTCCACGGTGCTGACCCTGGTCCTGGTGCTGGTCACCATGTTCTGGCTGTCCTGGCCGCTCACCGTGGCGGCGCTGGTGCTGATTCCGATCTTCTTCCTCCCCGGCAAGCTGGTCGCCGGGCGGCTGGAGCGGCTGGCCCGCGGCGGCATGCAGATCGACGCCGAACTGGGCTCGATGATGGCCGAACGGTTCAACGTCTCCGGCGCCATGCTGGTCAAGCTCTACGGCCGCCCGGCCGAGGAGGAGAAGACCTTCTCCGGCAAGGCCGCCCGGGTCCGCGACATCGCCATCTCCATGGCGGTGCACGGCCGGATCCTGTTCATCCTGGCCACCCTCCTCGCCACCGTCACCACCGCGCTGGTGTACGGCTTCGGCGGCAGCCTCGTGATCGACGGCCGCCTGGGCGTCGGCACCCTGGTCGCCATGGTGGCCCTGCTGCTCCAGCTGTACGGCCCGATCAACCAGCTCACCAACATCCAGGTCGACGTGATGACCGCCCTGGTCAGCTTCGACCGGGTCTTCGAGGTCCTCGACCTCAAGCCGCTCATCGCCGAGCGCCCCGGCGCCCGGGACCTGCCGGCCACCTCGGCCGGCACCGCCCCGGACGTGGAGTTCGACAAGGTGACGTTCCGCTACCCCGCCGCCGACGAGGTCTCGCTGGCCTCGCTGGAGACCCTCTCGCTGCCCGGCCGCGAGAAGGGCGGCAGCACCCAGATCCTCACCGACGTGAGCTTCGTGGCGCCGGCGGGCGCGCTCACCGCGCTGGTCGGGCCGTCCGGCGCCGGCAAGACCACCATCACCCACCTGGTGCCCCGGCTCTACGACCCCAGCGCCGGCGCGGTGCGGATCGGCGGGCACGACGTCCGCGAACTGACCCTGCGCTCGCTCGGCGACACGGTCGGCGTGGTCACCCAGGACGCGCACCTGTTCCACGACACCATCCGGGCCAACCTGCTCTACGCCCGCCCCGACGCCACCGAGCGCGAGCTGGTGGAGGCGTGCGAGGCGGCCCGGATCTGGGAACCCATCTCGGAGCTGCCCGACGGGCTGGACACCGTCGTCGGCGACCGCGGCTACCGGCTGTCCGGCGGCGAGAAGCAGCGCCTCGCCGTGGCCCGGCTGCTGCTGAAGTCCCCGCCCATCGTGGTCCTCGACGAGGCCACCGCCCACCTGGACTCCGAGTCCGAGGCGGCCATCCAGCGGGCGCTGAAGACGGCGCTGGCCGGGCGTACCTCACTGGTCATCGCGCACCGCCTCTCCACCATCCTGGACGCCGACCAGATCCTGGTCATCGACGGCGGCCGGATCCAGGAGCGCGGCACGCACGAGGAGCTGCTCGCCCTCGACGGCCTGTACGCCGAGCTGTACCGCACCCAGTTCGCCCACCAGCGCGGCGCCGACCCCGATCCCCTCCTCCCCGCCGCCCACCCCGCCTGACCCCGCGTTGTCGATCAGGAAGTGCGCGTCAGGTAGCAGGCGCACTTCCTGATCAATCGCGTCTGGAGGCGCCCGGCCGGGTCAGCGCACCCGCCGGCCGGCGCGGAACACGGCCGTGACGGCGCGGACAGCGGTGACGTCGGCGAGGGGATCGCCTTCCACGGCGAGCAGGTCGGCGTCGAAGCCGGGCGCCAGCCGTCCCTTGCGGTCGCCGACCCGGCACGCCTGTGCGGCCAGCGAGGTCATCGCGCGCAGCGCCTCGACCGGCGGGAACCCGCAGTCGACCAGCATCGCGGCGCCGTACGGGAGGACGTCGTGCGGCTTCGGCGGCCCGATGCCGGCGTCGCTGCCACAGACCACCGTGACGCCGGCTTCCCGCATCCGGCGCAGGTTGGCCAGGAACCCGTCGATCCGGGCGGATATCCGCGGCGGGGGTGCGGATCCGGGAACGACCCCGAGGGTCGCCGAGACGACGATGCCCGCCCGCGCGATCGCCTCGATCAGGTCCGGGCGTGAGTCCACCCCGTCGTCCGTCATGAACGAGCAGTGCTCGATCGTGTCGACTCCCGCGGCGACGGCGCTCTCGATTCCCGACACGCCATGGGCGTGCACCGCCACGGGCAATCCGTGAAGATGGGCCTCCTCGACGGCCGCGCGCAGCTCGTCCGGCCCGTACTGCGCCTCGTGCGAACGGGTCCCGGGTGTCATCTCGCCGCCGGTCGCCATCACCTTGATCACGTCGACGCCCCGCTCGGCGCGGACACGTACCGCGGCCCGGACGCCGTCGACCCCGTCCGCCGCCCCGCCGAGGAACCAGCAGTGGCCCTGGCTGGTGGTGACGGGCGGGCCGGCCGCGAGGATCTGCGGACCGGCAGCGGGCTCGGCACGAAGCTCGTCGCGCAGCCGCACCGCCAGATAGGCCCGGTCGCCCAGGTCCCGCACGGTCGTGATGCCCGCCGCCAGGCAGGTGCGCGCCGCGGTGCGCATGCGGCCGAGCAGTTCCTCGTCCGAGAGCCGCTCCAGGGCGCCGACCGGGTCCGCGCTGGCGTCGAAGACCAGATGCACGTGGGCGTCGACAAGGCCGGGCAGCAGTGTCGTGCCGCCCAGGTCGATCACCTCCGCGCCCGGCGGCGGCGCACCACCGGCCCGCACGTCGACGATGCGCCCGTGGTCGACAAGGACCAGGGGCCGCTCGACCAGGACGGGACTGACGCCGTCGAACGCGGCACCGCCACGAATCGCCAACATGTCGACCACCACCACGCCATCGACAGGCTTCCGGCACACCCCCGTGGCAGTCAGCTAAACGTGCCCGACCCGCCGCCGCCATCGGCCGAGCGGTCGCGCTGTCGGGCGGGCGGTCGCGGTGTCGGGCGGGCGGCGGCGGGCCGGACCGGGCCGGCCCGCCGTCGGGGTCAGTCGGCGGTGAGGCGGTCCCGCTCCACCGCCTCGTACAGCGCGCGGATGTTGCGGCTGCCGAAGCCGCGCGAGCCGCGCCGCTGGATGAGCTCGTAGAAGAGGGTGTTCGCCTCGTAGGGCGACCGGGTGAAGAGCTGGAGCAGGTAGCCCCACTCGTCGCGGTCGGCCAGCACGTTGGTCTCGCGGAGCTGGGAGATCTCCTCGGTCATCCCGGTGAACCGGTCGGCGAGCATCTCGTAGTAGGTGTCCGGGGTGTTGAGGAACTCCACGCCCAGGGCACCGTACTCGCGTACCGCGGGGACGATCTCGTCGACCAGGAAGGCGAGGTGCTGCACGCCGGGGCCGCCGTTGCGGCCGAGGAACGCGTCGAGCTGCCCGGGGCTCCTGGTCGGGTCCGGCGCGACGAGGGTGAAGGTCACCTCGCCGGAGGCGCTGCGGACCACGATCGAGTCCATGGCCTGGTCGCCCACCGCCACGTACTCGCTGAAGTACCGGTCCAGCCCGAGGGCCGCGCCGTAGTAGTCGGCGTGCTGTTCGAGGGTGCCGCCGGCCAGGCAGACCGCCACGTGGTCGAGCTTGCGGATCCTTCCGGCGGGGCCGTCCGGGGCGGTCGACGGCGTCCAGTCGCCGATCGCGGGCAGCCGGTCGGTCGGGCCGCCGGTGGCGGGCAGCAGGGTGTGGCCGACGTCGCCGAAGCCGGTGACCACGGGGTGGCCGCGGAAGGAGCGGCTCACGGTGGCGCCGGCCGCCGCGGCGGCCTCGACGGTGGCGTCCACGTCGTCACAGGTCAGCGCGATGTCCGCGATGCCGTCGCCGTGCCCGTCGAGAAACTTCCAGGTCTTCGGCCCGGCCGTGACGATGATCTTCACGGTGCCCTGCCGGAGCAGGGTGGAGCGGGTGTCGTCCACCGCGGACTCGGCGACCTGCCGGAATCCGAAGCGGGAGACGAAGTAGTCGACCGCGGACCGCTGATCGCCCACGTACAGCTCGACGTATTCAATCTCTCGTGCAACCACGGAGCTTCCTTTCGCAGCCGGGGATGGCGGAAGGGGACGGGTCCACGCCGACACGGCAGGGACCGCCGACCATCACCAAGAGGGGTTTCCGTCCGCCGGGCCGGAGGCCGGCGCGAGCGCGACAGCCGTTGCCCCGCCGGACGGAGCCGAGGCCGAGAGCTGCCCGTTTCCTACGCACGGTCACTATGGCCCACCGTCACGGCGTCCATCAACGCGCCGCCGCCGGGCCGGTCACGGGCCCGAGGAGGGTCGCTGTGCGACTGCGCTTCGCCGCCAGTTGGACAGCCGCCGCGACCGGCCACTGTGCCCGGTCGCCGGTCGCTGCCCGATTGATCGGGGCAGGAAGCGGTGCCACAGTACGATCCGCGCCGCCGCCGGGGTGCCGACGCGGCGCCGAGACCGGTCGGCCCGGGCGCCCCGCCGCCCGCGCCTCGACCCCGCTTCCCCGACCCGCCGCGACGGCCCCGCGCCGCCGACCGCCCGGGGAGGACCCGCCGTCCGACAGGAGAGGGTGACCGACATGACCACGGTCGTGTGCCGTCCGCGCAGCAAGCCCCGCATGTGGGGGTGGACTTTCCGATGACCACCACGCTCAGCGCACCCGAGCAGGGCGTACTCCGTCTCCCCGCCGCCCGCCCCCGCAGCCGCCCGGCCGCCCCGCCGGCGGCCCGGATCACCGGGGTCGGCACCGCGGTGACCGCCGACTCGTACAGTCAGCGGGAGCTGCTCGACATCTTCGACATCACCGACCCGCGGATCCGGTCGGTCTTCCTCAACAGCGCCATCGACCGCCGGCACCTCACCCTGCCGCCCCGGGACGCCGCCGGCGCGGTGCTCCCCGAGAGCCAGGGCGCGCTCCTGGCCAAGCACCGGCGGCTGGCCGTCGAGATGGGCGCGAACGCCGTACGCGAGTGCCTCGCCCGCATCGGCGCCGACCCGCGCGACATCGACTACCTGTGCTGCGTCACCACCACCGGCTTCCTCACCCCGGGGCTGAGCGCCTTCCTCATCCGGGAGCTGGGCATCGAGGTCCGCTGCCACCGGGTGGACGTGGTGGGCATGGGCTGCAACGCCGGCCTGAACGCGCTCGGCGGGACCGCCGCCTGGTCCGTCGCCCACCCCGGACGCCTCGCCCTCATGGTGTGCACGGAGGCGTGCTCCGCCGCGTACGTGATCGACGGGAGCATGCGGACGGCGGTGGTGAACAGCCTGTTCGGCGACGGCGCGGCCGCGATCGCCCTGGTCGCTCCCGCGGACGGCGACGCCGCTGCGGAGCCGGCCGGCCCACGGATCCTGTCGTTCGCCAGTCACCTCATCACCGACGCCATGGGCGCCATGCGCTACGACTGGGACGACGACCAGCACAAGTTCAGCTTCTACCTGGACCCGGACATCCCCTACGTGGTCGGCGCGCACGCGGAGCGGGTCGTCGACCGGCTCCTCGGCGAGCACCACCTGCGCCGCAGCGACATCCGGCACTGGCTGGTGCACTCCGGCGGCAAGAAGGTGATCGACGCGGTCCGCGTCAACCTCGGGCTGTCCCGGCACGACGTCCGGCACACCATCGGCGTGCTGCGTGACCACGGCAACCTGTCGAGCGGTTCGTTCCTCTTCTCCTACCGGCGGCTGATCGAGGAGGGCGTGGTGCGGCGTGGCGACCAAGGCGTCATGATGACCATGGGTCCGGGCTCCACCATCGAGACGGCGCTGGTCCAGTGGTGACCGCGCCGGCCGCGAACGGCTTCGCGGAGACGAGCCCCGAGCCGGACCTGCCGACGCTGCGCGTCGACGGCGCCGCTCCCCTGACCACCGAGATGGTCGCCGCGCTGCGCGCCCTCTGCGACCGGGTGGAGGATCGGGGCGACCCGCTGGTCGTGCTGCACGTGTCGGGCGCGCCCGGCCCGGGCTGGGCCGACGACCTCACCGTCGCCCTGGTCAGTCGCTGGGAACGCGAGCTGCGCCGGTTGGAGTGCCTGCCGGCGACCTCGGTGGCGGTGGCGCACGGCGACTGCGGCGGCGCGGCGCTGGACGCGCTGCTCGCCACCGACCACCGGATCGCGGCCGGCCCGGCCCGGCTGGTGCTGCCGCTGGTCACCGGCGCGACCTGGCCGGGCATGGCCGTCTACCGGCTCACCCAGCAGTGCGCCGACCGGTCGGCGGTCCGCCGGGCGGTCCTGCACGGCACGCCGCTGGACACCGCCACCGCCCTGGCCGGGCACCTGCTCGACGAGGTGACCGACGACGTCCCCGCGGCGCTCGCCGCGGCGGCCGGCCGGGCCGCCGGGCTGCCCGGCGCGGAGCTGGCGGTGCGGCGCCGGCTGCTCTTCGAGGCGGCCACGGCCGGCTTCGACGAGGCGCTCGGCGTCCACCTCGCCGCCTGCGACCGGATGCTGCGCCGGCGGGAGGAGGCGTCGTGACCGGCCTGCTCTCCGAGGCCCCGGCGGCGGCCACGGAGGCCGTCCGGGCCGACCTGGCCACCGCCCGCGCGGTCCTCACCCGGGAGGCCCGCCGGGTGGAGGCGGTGCTCGCCGCGCTGCCCGTGCCGGACCTACGCTCGCCGCACCAGCGGGCCGCCGCGGAGACGGCCAAGGACCGGGTACGCCGGCTGCGCGCCGCCTTCCTCGACGCGCATGTGGACGCCGTCTACGACGAGGTGACCGCCGGCCGGGAGCTGCGCCTGGCCGAGCTCTGCGCGGCGGCCGCCCGGGCCTTCCCCGGGCTGGTGCCCGACGCGGCGCGGCTCGCGGCCGAGCGCGCCCGCCCGCAGCTGCGCAAGGAGGGGCACGAGATCGACCAGGGCCTCTTCCTGGGGCGCGTGCTCGGCTCCCCCACGTCCGGCCGACACCTGCTGGACGCCATGCTGCGGCCCACACCCCGGGCCCGGGAGCTGCTGCCCGAGTTCCGCCGCACCGGCGCGCTCGACCTCGGCTCGGTGCGGCTGCGCCGGGAGGACGGGGCGGCGCGGATCACCATGTGCCGCGACGACTGCCTCAACGCCGAGGACGAGCGCCAGGTCGACGACATGGAGACCGCCGTCGACCTGGCCCTGCTGGACCCCGGGGTCGAGGTCGGCGTGGTGCGGGGCGGGGTCATGACCCACCCCCGACACGAGGGGCGGCGCGTGTTCAGCGCGGGCATCAACCTCAAGGCGCTGCACGCCGGGCAGATCACGCTGACCGGCTTCCTGCTCCGCCGGGAGCTGGGCTACCTGGCCAAGATCCGGGGCGGCCTGCGCGACGAGGAGGCGCCGTGGCACGCGCCGACGGTGCAGAAGCCGTGGATCGCCGCGGTGGACACCTTCGCCATCGGCGGCGGGATGCAGCTGTTGCTGGTCTTCGACCACGTGATCGCCGCCGACGACGCGTACCTCAGCCTGCCGGCCGCCCAGGAGGGGATCGTGCCCGGGGTGGCCAACCTGCGGCTGACCCGGATCGCCGGCCCCCGGCTGGCCCGGCAGGTGATCCTGCTGGGCCGCCGCATCCGGGCCATCGAACCGGAGGCGCGCCTGCTGCTGGACGAGGTGGTGGAGCCGGCCGCGGTGGACGGGGCGGTCGAGGACGCGGTGGCCCGGCTGCGGCAGCCGGCGGTGGCGCCGAACCGGCGGATGCTGAGCGTCGGCGAGGAGTCGCCGGAGGAGTTCCGCCGCTACCTGGCCGAGTTCGCGGTGCAGCAGGCGCTGCGGCTCTACAGCGACGACGTGATCGGCAAGGTGGGCCGGTTCGGCCACCCGGGAGGACCGCCGCGGTGACCCCTCGCGTGCGGTACGAGAAGGCCGACCACGTCGCCCGGGTGACGCTGGACCGGCCCGAGGTGCTGAACGCGATGGACCTGCGCATGCACGCCGAGCTGGCCGAGGTCTGGGACGACGTGGAGGCCGACGACGACATCCGGGTGGTCGTGCTGACCGGCGCCGGGGACCGGGCCTTCTCCGTCGGGCAGGACCTGCGGGAGCGGGCCCGGCTGGACGCCGACGGCGTGCCGCCGAGCAGCTTCGGCTCGCACGGGCAGCCCGGCTGGCCCCGGCTCACCGAGCGCTTCGACCTCTCCAAGCCCGTGCTGGCCCGGGTCGACGGGTACGCCCTCGGCGGCGGTTTCGAGCTGGCCCTGGCCTGCGACCTGGTCGTCGCCTCCGACCGGGCCGTCTTCGCCCTGCCCGAGCCGCGCCTCGGGCTGGTTCCGGGGGCGGGCGGGGCGTTCCGGCTCAGCCGGCAGGTGCCGTTGAAGGCGGCCATGGGCTACCTGCTCACCGGCCGCCGGATGGACGCCGGCACCGCCTACGCCCTGGGGCTGGTCAACGAGGTGGTGCCGGCCGCCGAGCTGGACCGCTGCGTGGCCGGCTGGGTGGCCGACCTGCTGGCCTGCGCGCCGCTGGCGCTGCGGGCGATCAAGCAGGCGGTGCTGGGGTCGTTGGACCGGCCGCTGCCCGAGGCGTTCGCCGGCCGGTACGGCTGGGAGGAGCGCCGCCGGGCCAGCCGGGACGCCGTGGAGGGCCCGCGGGCCTTCGCCGAGAAACGCGCGCCGGTCTGGCTGGGCCGGTGAGCCCGTGCCCCGGACCGACCGGCGCACCACCACGACGGGAGTGAGATGACCACCTTGCCGAATCCGCGCCCCGGGCGCGTCCTGCGCCGGGACGAGCTGCACGACAGCCTCTCCGATCCGCTGCTGGACACGATGAACTTCCTCAACGAGGTCACCTCCCGCTACCCGCGGGCGATCTCGTTCGCGCCCGGCCGCCCGTTCGACGGCTTCTTCGACCTCGACCAGGTCTTCGACAGCATCCGCACCTACCTGGACCACCTCGCCGCGCAGGGCCGCTCCCCCGCCGCCATCAAGGACGCGATGTTCCAGTACGGCCCGGCCGCCGGCCGGATCCGCGAGATCATCGCCGACTGGCTGCGCCGCGACGAGGGCATCGACGTGCCGGCGGAGTCGGTCGTGGTCACCGTCGGCTGCCAGGAGGCGATGGTGCTGGCGCTGCGGGCCCTCATCCGCGGCCCGGAGGACGCCCTGCTCGTCTCCAGCCCCTGCTACGTCGGCATCACGGGTGCGGCCCGGCTGCTCGACATCGCGACCACCGCGGTGCCGGAGCGGGAGGACGGGTTCCACCCGGAGGACCTGGTGGCCGCGCTGCGGGCCGAGCGGGCGCGGGGCCGTCACCCCCGGGCGTGCTACGTCATCCCCGACCACACCAACCCGTCGGGCCTGTCGATGTCGCTGGCGGCGCGGCACGAGCTGCTCCGACTGGCCGAGGAGCACGACTTCCTGGTGCTGGAGGACAGCCCGTACCGGCTGGTGAGCCCGGGCCGCCAGCTGCCCACGCTCAAGTCGCTGGACACCGCCCGGCGGGTGGTGCACCTCGGCTCGTTCTCCAAGACGCTCTTCCCCGGGGCGCGGGTGGGCTTCGCCGTGGCCGACCAGGAGGTCGCGGACGGCGCGGGCGGCACCGGCCTGCTGGCCGACGAGCTCAGCAAGATCAAGAGCATGGTCACCGTGAACACCTCGCCGCTGAGCCAGGCCGCGGTGGCCGGCATGCTGCTCGCCGCGGGCGGGACGGCCGCCGACCTGAACGCCGAGACGTCCGCCTACTACGGCGAGGCGATGCGGCACACCCTGAAGCGGCTCGACGAGCGGCTGCCGGCGCCGCGTCGGACCGAGTTGGGCGTGCGGTGGAACCAGCCGGCCGGCGGGTTCTTCCTCGCCCTGACGGTGCCGTTCCGGGCCGACAACGCCGCGCTGGCCCGGTGCGCCCGCGACTTCGGCGTGATCTGGACGCCGATGTCGTACTTCTATCCGGAGGGCGGCGGCGAGCACGGGATCCGGCTGTCGATCAGCTACCTCACGCAGGAGGAGATCGACGAGGGCGTCACACGGCTCGCCCGGTTCGTCGAGGCGGAGGCCGCCGCGGCCTGATCCGATCGCCGGGAGGTGGCGGCGCGAGAAACGCGCCGCCACCTCCTTCTTCGTCATGCGCCCGCACGGGGCGACCAACCGATGTGTGGCGCTCGCCACATGCGCCGGGGATGCCGACATCCGACACGCGGGCCGGGCGGCCGAATGCGTCCGGCCATCCGCTCGACCCACCGCAATCCCGTCCGGGAACCGCGCGATGACCTGCGAATTCAGTGGAAAGCGCGGAGGACGGGGCCGCCATGCGCAGCATCCGTTTACGCACGCATCCCGACGGCTCCTCCATCCACCAATCTTTTCCTACTGGTTAACCGAACCGTGATGTGCGGGGGACTTACGCGAACGTCGTCGCGTCGGGTTGACACACCGTGTGCGGGCATCCCCCGCTCCCGTCGCGCGAATGCCGGTGGCCGCGTGCCTATTTTTCCGGACACAGCCGGTCAGGACCGGCATCCGCAGCGAACCCGGCAACCACCTCACGAGACCACAGATTCGGTCGGCGACGCTCGACCTCACGCCCGAAAAAACCGTCACGCCGGCATTCATCAGGAATGGCGGACACTACGCATCGCCATGGATCGAGAACGGTGCGCTTTGGGCAATGTGTCCCGTTCGCGCGTTAACCGAACGTTCGGATCATGGATCAACGCCGCGGTCAAGTGCCCTGCAGTCGCGTCCCGCACAAATCCCGCGTGCAATACTTTGCAGCGGAGCCCCATGGTCGATAGAGTCAGTCATCGATACGTCGCGGCGTTACGCGGGCGATCGGTCCCGTTCAACGCCGGGTCGACACATCACCGCGTTGAGGGGAATCAGAGCCAACGGGGGGTTGGTGTTGGAACATCAGATGGTCAACGATTTCGCTGATCGGATGAAGGCGGAGCAGAATTACAGCGAACTGATTGATAAATTGCCGATCGAACAACTGCCCGTCGAATCTCTCCAGATGCTCGATTCACCCCGCCTGCACGGCGAGAACCACGAGCACACGCGCATGCTGGCCAGCATCGACGCCCCGCTCCCGCCGATCATCGTGCACCGCGCCACCATGCGGGTCATCGACGGGGCGCACCGCCTCGGCGCCGCACGGATCCGCGGTGACGAGGTCATCGAGGCGCGGATGTTCGAGGGCTCCGAACGCGAGGCGTTCGTGCTCGGCGTCAAGGCGAACATCGCGCACGGCCTGCCGCTGTCGGTGGCCGAGCGCACCACCGCCGCCGAACGCATCATCACCAGCCACCCGTCCTGGTCGGACCGGACCATCGCGGCGTCCACCGGGCTGAGCGCCCGCACCATCGGCAACATCCGCCGCCGCCTGGAGTCCCAGGGCGGCGCGGGCGAACAGGTGACGGCCCGCATCGGCCGGGACGGGCGGGTCCGGCCACTGAACAACGTGGAGGGCCGACTCAAGGCGGTCAGCTACATCAAGAGCCAGCCCGACGCGTCGCTGCGGGAGATCGCCAAGAACGCCGGGGTGTCCCCGTCCACCGCACGCGACGTGCGCAACCGGCTGCAACGGGGCGAGGACCCGTTACCGCCCGCCCGGTGCGCCACCAACCGGCGCCCCGGCGGGGCGCACCTCACGCTCGAACCGAAGGACCCCCCGCCCGCGCCCCGACCGAACCTCGTCTCCATGCTCCAGGGGCTCAAACAGGACCCGTCGCTGCGCTTCACCGATTCCGGGCGGGAGCTGCTGCGCTGGATGTTCGCCCGGGCCATCCAGAACAACGAATGGGACGGGCTGGTCGACAAGGTACCGCCGCACTGCGCGTACGTCATCGCCAACGTCGCGCGGCAGTGCGCGCAGGAGTGGCAGGAGTTCGCCGAGACGCTGGAACAGCAGGGCGCCGATCGCAGCGCCTGAGCCGGACCGCCCAGGTGTGCGACTGCGGACCGTCCGCAGTCGCACACCTGGACCGCGTCCCCATGACCCCGTCGAGCGGCGGAGGATACGTCCGTGGACCCCTACGCCGACCTGCTGTCCCGGGCCGCCGCCAACCCGGACGTGCTGGGCCTGATCCTGACCGGTTCGCACGCGCGCGGCTTGGCCGGGCCGGCGTCCGACCACGATGTCATCGTCGTGGTGTCCGACGAGCGGCAGTGGCGGCCGACCAGCCGCTCGCCCGAGCTCGACGAGATCGTCTACACCCGGGACCAGCTCGCGGACACCTCCGGCCAGTGGCAGCGGTACGCGTTCCGGGGCGCACGGATCCTTCTCGACCGGACCGACGGCCAGCTCGCCGAGCTGGTCGAGGCGCAGGCCACCCTCACCGGGCCGGAGGCTGCGGCGTGGGCCCGGGAAGGGCTCGACGGCTACGTCAACCAGATCTACCGGGCGGCGAAGAACCGTCGCGACGGCGCCCCGGTGCTGGCGCGCCTGGAGGAGATGGAGAGCATCTCCTGGTTCATGACGGCGCTGTTCGCCATGCACGGACGGGTGCGGCCGTACCACAAGTACCTGCGCTGGGAGCTGCGCACATTCCCGCTGGGCGAGCCGTGGCACGCCGACACCCTGCCCGAGCGGCTGGCCGACGACCCGTCCGGTCTCTTCCCCGACCTGGAGCGGTTGGCCCGGGCGAAGGGCCACGGCGACGTACTGGATGCCTGGGGCCCGGACCTGGACCTGTTGCGGCGGGACTGAGCGCCGGCAGTGACTGCTCGGCGCGCACGGGGAGCCCTAGGCGAAGAGGCGGGCCAGCTCGGTGCGGGAGCGGACGCCGAGCCGGTGGAAGATGTTGCGCAGGTGGTGGTCGATGGTCCGGGTGGAGAGCGACATCCGGCTGGCGATCTCCCGGTTGGTGGCCCCCTCGGCGACCAGCTGGGCGATGTGCAGCTGCTGGCCGGTCAGCAGCTGCGCCGGCGGCCGGTGCGACGAGCCGACCGACTCCCCCGCCGCGCGCAGCTCCGCGCCGGCCTGTTCGGCCCAGACCGTCGCGCCGAGCAGCGTGAACGTCTCCCGCGCCCGGTGCAGGTACGCCCGGGCGTCCCGCGGCCGGCGGGCCCGGCGCAGTTCCCGGCCGAACAGCAGCTCGGTGCGGGCCCGCTCGAACCGGTCGGTGTCGGTGGGGTGCAGCCGCAGCGCCGTGCGGAACTCCCGCTCGGCCTCGGCGCTGCCCCGGGGCGCCAGCAGCGCGTGGCAGCGGGCGGAGAGCGCGCGCCGCGACGGGCTCGCCGTGCTGCTGGCCCAGCGGTCGAAGACGGCGAGCGCCGCGGTGGGCCGCCCCCCGTCGTGCGCGGCGGCCTCCACCAGGTAGGGCGTGGCCATCACCTGCACGAGCACCTGACCCCGGGCGGTGCCGGTGCGGGCCAGCGACGCCAGCCGGGCGGCCGCGTCGGCGTGCCGGCCGTCGACGAGGTCGAGCACGCCGAGCGCCCACTGCGCGTACGCGTAGGGGCGGCTGCCCGGGGTGGCGCCGTCGCCGATCTCGGCGATGCGGGCGAGGCTGGTGGCCCGGTCGGCCCGCACCGCGGCCAGCACGGCGAGGATGCCGAGGTGGACCCGGGCGCAGGTGCGCTGACCGGTGGCTCGGGCGGTCGCGAGCCCCTCGCGGGCGGTCTCGGCCGACGTGGCGTGCCGGCCCAGCCAGTACTCGGCGACCGCCCGCAACTCCAGGGCGCGGGGCAGCACGGACAGCTCGCCGCGGGCGCGGGCCAGCTCGACGGCGCGGTCGGCGAGCCGGTGCGCCGCGCCGTCCACGGCCACCAGCAGCCCGGCCACCGCGCCACAGATCAGCGCGGCCGGGGTGAGCGCCGGTCCGGTCAGCCGGCCGCCGAGCACGACGACCCGGCGCAGGGCGGGTCCACCCTGGTCGTGGTCACCGCGCAGGGTCGCCCCGACGCCGGCCGCGAACGTGGTCAGCAGCTCCACGTCCGGCTCGTCGCCGGGTCGGCGCAGCGCCCACGCCCGGCGGGCCACCTCGGCGTACCGGTAGTGGTCGCCGGTGAGGCAGATGGCCTCGCCGGCCCGGACCAGGCCGAGCAGGGCCGCCCCGCGGTCGGCCGGTGCGACGGCCCCGGCGGCGGCGAGCAGCGTGGCGACCGCCGTGGCCGGCGCGTCGCAGCGCAGTTGCATCTCGCCGCGCAGCAGGTCGGCGCGGCCGGCCGCGACCGGGTCGGCGGGCAGCCCGGAGAGCAGGCGCCGGGCCTGGTCGGGGTTGCCGGCCGTCCAGGCGCAGCGGGCGGCGGCGACCGCCCGCTCGGCGGCGCGGGCGGGGTCGTCGCTGAGTTCGGCGGCGCGGCGCAGCGCGGCGGCGACGCCCGCCCGGTCGTCGGCGCCGGCGGCCGCCGCCTCCAGCTCGTCCGCCAGCGCGGGGTCGGGGCCGTCGGTGGCGGCGGCGCGGTGCAGGGCCCGGCGCAGCGGCCGGCCGTCCAGCGCCCGGGCCAGCAGCAGGTGCGCCGCCCGCCGGTCGGCCAACGGCGCGACGAGTTCGATCATCGTCCGGGTCAGGGGGCTGGGGAAGGTCACGCCCGCCGGGCCGGCGCGCAGCAGGCCGGCGGCCTCGGCCGGCGCGAGCGCCTCGGCGGCCAGTCCGGCGGTGCGCGCGGCGCGGGCCAGGGTGGCCGGATCCCCGTCGGGGTCGAGCGCGGCGAGCAGCAGCACCCGGCGGGTGTCCGGGGGAAGCCGGTCGAGGCGGGCCCGGTAGGCGGCGCCGAGCGCCCCGTCGGCCGGCGGGGCGGCGGGCAGCGGCTCCTCCCCGTGCCACTGGCCGGGGGTGAGCGCGTCGGCGAGGTCGACGAGCGCCTGCGGGTTGCCGCAGCTGACCGCCGCCAGGTCGGCGGCCACCGCGGCCGGCGGCGGCCCGGACCGCCGGTCGGCGAGCAGCGCCGCGCACTGCTCCTCGTCCAGCGGGGACAGCCGGTGGGTCGGGATGCCGTCGGCCGCCGCCGCGCTGCCCGCGGTGACCAGGAGTGCGACCGGCAGCCGGTGCAGCCGGCGGGCCACGACGGCGAGCGTCTCGCCGGTCTCCGGGTCGCCGGCGTCGACGTCGTCCATCGTGCACAGCAGTGGACGGTCGCGGGCCGCGGCGGCCAGCAGGGCGAGCACGGCGGTGGCGAGGGCCAGCCGCCGCGCGGCCGGGCAGCCGCCGCCGGCCAGGGCGCGCCGCAGCACCCGCCGCTGCGGGTCGGGCAGCGAGCCGGCCCGGTCGAGCACCGGATCGAGGAGGCGTTGCAGGCCGGCGTACGGCAGGGTCGCCTCGTCGGCCAGCCCCGCAGCGGCGAGGACCGCCCGCTCCCCGGCGTGCCGCCGGGCGTACGCCAGCACCGCGCCACGGCCGGAGCCGGGCTCGCCGTGCAGGAGCAGCGCTCCGCCGTCCGGCCCGTCGAGCAGGCGGCCGATCGCCCGGCACTCGCCGTCCCGGCCGTGCAAGGTTATTTGCACTCTGAATGCACTAACCATGCATTCAGTTTTACCTGTCGGCAACCTCCCGGAAAAGAGGTGGCCCGGCGGGATCCGCCAGCAGCGCCGCCACGGTGCGCGCCATCACGGCGCGGGCCGCACCCACGCCGAGCCCCAGCCCGTCGCGCAGCATCGACCAGGCCGACCACATGCTCGCCGCCACCAGGGCGTGCACCAGGCTGTCCCGCCCCGGACCGGCCCGGTCCAGCTCGGGCGCGAAGAGCCGCTCGACCTCGTCGCGGACCCGGTCGACGTGCTTGAGGCGGTTGCGGTGCAACTGCGGGGAGAGCGGCTCGCGCAGCTGCGCGGCCCGGGCGGACGGGGCGATGAGCTGCAGCAGCCGGGCGCGCTGCCGGCAGTAGGCGTCGACCCGCTCGGCCAGCGGCAGCGCCGCCGGGATCGGCCGCCACGCGGCGTCCTGCCGGCGGAGCAGTTCCTCGCCGCTGGCCTCGAAGAGCGTCTCCATGTCCTTGAAGTTGGTCCACAGCGTGCGGAGCGAGACGCCGGCCCGCTCGGCGATCCGGTCGCCCGTCGGTCGCAGGTCACCCTCGCCGACCAGGGCGAGGTGGGCCTCGACGATCGCCGCCCGGGTACGCGCGGCCCGCGCGGTCCGTCCGTCGACCCGGCCGGTGGCGCCCATCCCGTCCGCCTCCTTTGTGCACGCTGAGTGTAGACAGGTCGGCGGGGCGGCCGCCGTGGCGGCCGCCCCGGGTTCGCGGCTCAGGAGCTGGGGCAGGTGTTGCGGTACTCCTCGATGGCGAGCCCGCTCGGGCCCGGGCAGAGGAACTGCTCGTACCGGGTGTCGTTGTCGACGAAGCGCTTCAGCCAGGCCACCATCTGCTTGGCCATCGGCGTGTTCACCGACTGCGGGAAGAAGTGGCTCGCGCCGTTCAACTCCAGGTAGGCCTTCTCGGACGAGGCCGGGATGCTGTTGTAGAACGGCTCCGAGTGAGTGGCGACCGGGGCGATGGTGTCGCTCTCGCCACCGACGATGAGCGTCGGCACCGTCACCCCGCCCCAGGTCTTGTCCAGGTTCCACGGTGCTAGCGGGACGGCGGCCTGCAGCGAGGGCCGGGCGGCGGCGGCCTCCAGGGTGCCGCCCCCGCCCATCGAGTGCCCGGCCACGGCGAGCCGGCTGGCGTCGATCCGGCCGCGCACGGTGCTGCGCTGGGTCAGGTAGTCCAGCGCGGCCAGGAGTTGGCGCCCGCGGCTGTCGGGCTGGTCGAGCAGCGTGTTGGTCTCGATGCCGATGACCACGAAGCCGTGCGAGGCGATCCGCGGCCCGAGCCAGCTGAGGCTCGACCAGGTGGCCGTGTAGCCGGGCGAGATGGCGACGGCGCCGAAGGTGCCCTCGCTGGTGCTGGTCGGGTAGTAGACGACCCCGCCGCCGAAGCCGGTGACGCTCAGCGAGGAGACGCTGTAGGACGAGGTGGCGAAGGGGCCGCGGCTGGCCTCCAGGATGGCGCTGGTGGGCGCGGGGCCGCGCTCGTAGGGGTTGTCGGCGGCCTGCGCGCCGGCCGGGACGGCCACGGCGCCGCCGACGGCCAGGACGGCCGCCACGGCGAGTCGCGCCAGGGCCTTGACGGGGGTACGGGGACGGGTGGTGGTGGCTGATCGCACGTCGGTTGCTCCTTGTCGGGTCGGAGATCCATCGACACGCGTCAGTATTGGAGCTGCCGCCGGGCGGCCGCATCGGCGAAATCACCGGTCGTCGGCGTGGTGACCTGACCGTGACGTGGACAGTGGACGATGGGCGGATGCAGCTCACCCGACGGAACCTGCTCGGCGTGACCGCGGCGGCCGGCGTGACCGGCCTGGCCACCGGCTGCGAGCCGGAGCGGCGGGAGTCCGGGGCGGCGGCGAGCGCCACGCCGACCCTGGACCCGGCGGACTGGGACAGCGTGCGGGCCCAGTTCGCGCTCGACCGCAGCCGAGCGCACCTGGCCACCTTCGTCTTCGCGCCCCACCCCGCCCCGGTGCGCGCCGCCGTCGCGGCGCACCGGGACGGGCTCGACCGCGACGCGATGGGCTACCTGGGCGCCAACGAGGAACGCCTCGACGGCGCGGTGCTCGGGGCGGCGGCCCGCCACCTCGACACCCGCCCCGACCAGATCGCGCTGACCGACTCGACCACCATGGGTCTCGGGCTGGTCTACACGGCGGTCCGGCTGCGGCCCGGCGAGGAGGTGCTCACCACCGAGCACGACTTCTACGCCACCCACGAGTCGCTGCGGCTGCGCGCCGAGCGGGACGGGGTGACCGTCCGCCGGGTACGCCTCTACCGCGACCCGGCGGTGACCAGCGTCGACGAGATGGTCGGCAACCTCGCGGCGGCGGTGTCCGCCCGCACCCGGGTGGTCGCCCTGACCTGGGTGCACTCCAGCACCGGGGTGAAGCTGCCGGTCCGGCGGCTCGCCGAGGCGGTCCGCGCCCGCAGCCCCGAGGCGCTGGTGTGCGTCGACGGGGTGCACGGCTTCGCCGCCGACGCCGCGACCCCGGAGCAGCTCGGCTGCGACGTGCTGGTCTCGGGCTGCCACAAGTGGCTGCTGGGGCCGCGGGGCACCGGGCTGGTCTGGGGCAGCACCCGGGCGTGGAGCCGGATGACCCCGGTCATCCCCACCTTCGACCGGCGCAGCATCGGCCGCTGGCTGTTCGCCGGCACGGGCGGGCAGCCCACGCCGGCGGGCCCCGCGCACACGCCCGGCGGCTACCACAGCTTCGAGCACCGGTGGGCGCTCGCCGACGCGTTCGAGTTCCACCGGCAGATCGGTCCGGACCGGGTCGCCGCCCGCAACCGGGACCTGGCCGACCGGCTCAAGGAGGGCCTGGCCGGCATCCGTGGCATCCGGCTGGTCACCCCGCGCTCGGCCGAGCTCTCCGCGGGGGTGGTCTGCTGCCAGGTGCCCGACATCCCGGTGGGTGAGGCGGTGGGCCGGCTGTACGCCGCCGGCGTGATCGCCAGCAGCACCCCGTACAACCCGTCCTACCTGCGCTTCGGCGCGACCATCGCGAACAGCGAGGCGGACGTCGACTCCGCCGTGCAGGCGGTGCGCGGTCTGGTGTGACCCCGGCGCCACCCCGGAACCCGTCCCGCGGGCCGGGCCGGTCGGGCGCCGATCCGCCGCGAGAGGCAGGTGTGCCGCCGGGTTTTCCGGGAAAGGCACGCCGGACGGGCCGGCGGGGGGCGACGGAGGTCAGGTGGGCAACGGGACGCAGGATCCGGGCGAGCCGCGGGCGGGAGCCGCCGAGGTCCGGCGCGCGGCGGCCGAGGGCGACCGGGGGCAACCCGCCGGCGTGCACCACAGCCACCCGACGATGTCCGACCCGGACGTGGTCCTCCAGATCCCCCACCTGCGGGTGGACGACGTCTGCGTCGAGGGCGACGACGTGGACGCGCACGTGTCGCTGCGCGCCCGGCTGGGCAGCCTGCTCCAGCTCGACGTCGGTGTGCAGGCCCGGCTGGGCACGGCCCGGGTCGACGTCCGCGGCGTGACGACGGAGGCGATGCTGGAGGTCCGGCTCGACGAGCTGAACGCCATCCTCGACCGGGCCCTGAGCACCGTCGACCGCAACCCGCAGATCGTCGAGGCGGTGGTCGGGACCGTCGACACCACGATCGACCAGGAGGGCCGGACCGCGCAGCAGGCGCTCGGCCCGCAGGAGCCGCCGTCCCGGACGCTCCAGGAGGCGGCCGAGGCCGCGGGTGGGACGGCCGGCCCGCCGGGACGTACGGCGTGGCGGCGGATGCGGAAGCTCGCCGGGGGCGGCCGCCCGCTGCGGCGGGTGGCGGCGCGGCTGCTGCCGCGCTCCGGCCGCCCGTCGGGGTGCGACGGATGAGCTACTCCAGCTCCGTGCGCGGGAGAAGGTCGGGCGACCAGCGGATGTCGTAGCGCGAGTCGGCGACCGACTGGGCGAAGGCCGTCGAGGCGGCGGGCGAGGCGGCGATCCGCCAGTCCAGCTCCTTGTCGACCTCGAACCAGATGAGCCCGATGACGTCCCGGTGCTTCGGCAGCGCCCGGAAGGTCTCCCGGATCCACCGGGCCTTGTGGCCGCGGCCGTCGCTGGCGCCGGTCTCGGTGACGACCAGCGGCCGCCGGCTGAAGGTGCGGATCTCCGCGATGGTGGGGCCGAAGATGGCGTCGAAGGTCGAGTATTTCGACCACGCTCCGGTGCCGTAGTAGCCGGTGGTGCCCACCCAGTCGACGTAGTCGTCGCCCGGGTAGAAGCCGGAGAGGTTGCCTGTCGTCTTGCTCCACCGGGCGTTCGGGCTCCACACCCAGATGACGTTTGTGGCCCCCGCCTCCTCGAAGAGGTCGTGCACGTGCCGCCACGCCTGGACGTACTCGCCGGGCCGGTTGCCGTTGGCCTTCTCGCACCACGGGTACCAGTCGCCGTTCATCTCGTGGGCGAACCGGATGGCGACCGGGTAGCCGAGCGACTTCACGCCCTCGGCCCAGGAGCGCAGATAGCCGTCGAAGTCGCCGTCCACGATCCGCGACAGCCGGTAGCGCGCCTGGGTGGACCGCAGCCGGTCGATCTGGCGTGCGGTCAGCTTCTTCTGCTTCCGGGCCGCCTGGTCCACGCGGTAGTCCCAGGGTTCCCAGCCCAGCATGGGCAGCATCCCGCGGTCCTTGATCCGGTCGAAGAGCACCCGGTCGAACGTGCCGGACTCCCAGCCCACCCCGAAGAGCATCACCTGCGGCTCGCGCCGTGCGGCGGCGGCGAACCGGTCCACCGCCGTGAAGTCGTACGGCCCCTTGTCGGTCATCACGCCGAAGAACGCCTTGCCGGCCGGCGGGAAGAGCTCCGCAGCCGGCTGGAGTGGCGGTCCGTCGGCGTCGGCCGGCACCACCGTGCCCGATTCGCCCGTCCCCGGCGGGCCGGGCGCGGCGCTCTTCCCGCCCCCGCTCGTGGTGACCGGCGCCAGCGCGAAGGCGTAGGCCAGCAGCAGCGCGGCGACAACCACCATGAAGACCCTCGGCCGGGTCACCCTCACCACGTCATGACCTTCTCCACCGCCACCCGCGCCGCCGCCGGTCCCCACTCGAACCTGGACAGGTTATACCGATTGATCCTTTATGTCCGGAGAACTAGTTCGCCAGCGTCGTGCGCGGGCGCATGTCGGGCGACCAGCCGAACCGGTAGCGGGGGTCGGCGACCGCCGTGGCGAAGGCCTCCGCCACGGCCGGCGAACTGACGATGCGCCAGTCCAGTTCCTTGTCCACCTCGAACCAGATGAGCCCGATGACGTCCCGGTGACGCGGCAGTGCGCGGAACATCTCGGTGATCCATTCGGCCTTGCGCCCCGTGGCGTCGGAGGCGCCGGTCTCGGTGACGACCAACGGCTTCCCGCTGAACTCTCGGATCTCGGTGATGGTGGGACCGAAGATCTCGTCGAAGGACCGGTAGTCCGAATGGAACCCGATGCCGTAGTAGCCCGAGAGGCCGACCCAGTCGACGACGTCGTCGCCCGGATAGAACGCGGAGAGCTTCGGCGTCGAGTCGTCCCATCTGGCGTTCGGGCTCCACACCCAGGTCACGTTGGTGGCCCCGGCCGCCCGGAAGACCTCGTGCACGTGGCGCCAGGCCCTGACGTACTCCCCCGGCCGGTTGCCGTTGCTCGCCTCGGACCACGGATACCAGTCACCGTTCATCTCGTGCGCGAACCGGACGGCCACCGGGTAGCCGAGTGACCTGATCCCGTCCGCCCAGGACCGCAGGTAGCTGTCGAAATCCCCACCCGCGATGCGGGACAGCCGGTAGGTGGGCTGGTTCGACCGGAGCTGATCGATCTCGCGGACCGGCAGGCCCCTCCTGCGGGCCGCCTCGTCCACCGTGTTGTCCCAGGGCTCCCACGCCAGCAGCGGCAGCATGCCGCGGTTGCTGATCCGGTCGAACGGCGTCCGGTCGAACCTGTCGGACCCCCACCACGAGCTGAGCATCATCACCTGCGGCTGGTGCCTCGCGGCCGCCGCGAACGCGTCCGCCGCCGCGAAGTCCTGCGGGCCCTTCTCGGTCATGACGCCGACGAACGCCTTGCCGGCCGGCGGGAAGAGTTCCGCGGCCGGCCTCGCCTCCGCGGCCCGGTCGTGCCGGCCGTCCTCCCGGTCGCCGAACACGGTGCCCGACGCCATGGTGACCGCGTAGGTCAGCAGCGGCACGCCGACCAGCACCATGAGGACCCGCGGTACGGTCACCCTCATCAGTCCTCCAGCTTCGTGCGCGGGAGCATGTCCGGCGACCAGGTGACCTGGTAGCGAGGGGCGGCGACGGCCCGGGCGAAGGCCGTGGTCACGGCCGGGGAACTGACGATGCGCCAGTCCAGTTCCTTGTTCACCTCGAACCAGATCAGTCCGATGATGAACGGGTACCTGGGCAGGGTCTGGAAGGCCTCCGTGATCCATTCCGCCTTCCGCCCGATGTGGTCGGAACCGCCGGTCTCGGTGATGACCATCGGCTTCCTGCTGACGGTGCGGATCTCGGTGATGGTCTTCTTGAAGACCTCGTCGAAGGAGAGGTACGGCGCGAAGTCGTACTTGCCGTAGTAGCCCGTGACACCGACCCAGTCCACGTAGTCGTCGCCCGGGTAGTAGGTGGAGATCGCGGGGGTCAGGTCGGTGTACCTGACGTTCGGGCTCCACACCCAGGTGACGTTCGTGGCACCGGCCGCCCGGAACACGTCCTGCACGTGGCGCCAGGCCTTCACGTAGTCACCCGGCCGGTTGCCGTTGACCAGCTCGCACCACGGGTACCAGTAGCCGTTCATCTCGTGGGCGAAGCGGATGGCCACCGGGTAGCCGAGCGACTTGATCCCCTCGGCCCAGGACCGCACGTAGGTGTCGAACTCTCCGCCCGCGATGCGGGACAGCCGGTAGGTGGGTTGATCCGAGCGGACCGCGTCGATCTGCTGGGCGGTCAGCTTCTGCTGCCGGGCCTGTTCATCGAGGCGGTAGTCCCAGGGTTCCCAGCCCAGCATCGGCATCATGCCGCGGTCACGGATCCGGTCGAAGAGCGCCCGGTCGAACGTGGCGGACGCCCACCCCTCGCTGAAGAGCATGACCTGCGGCTGGTGCCCGGCGGCCGCCGTGAACCTGTCCACCGGCGTGAAGTCGTGGGGACCCTTGTCGGTCATGACGCCGATGAACGTCTTCCCCGCCGGCGGGAAGGGTCCTCGGGGTCGGGGCGCCTTCGCCTCCGCCGTCACCGTCCCGCCCGGGCGCTCGGAGGTGGCGGTGGGCGCCACGGCGAAGGCGTACGTCAGCAGCAGCGCGCCGGCCAACACCAGCACGACCCGCGGAAAGGTGAATCTGATCATCGCAGGACCTCCTCGGCGGCGACCCGTGACCTCGGCGGGTGGACCTCCTCGGTCGCCGCGCGGGCGGGGGCGGGTTCGGCCGCCTCGTCGTCCTGCCGGCCGGCCCGCAGGTTCGACGCGAGCGCGATCAGTGGCGGACCGAGACCGGTCAGGAGGGTCAGGACGGGCCACACCCGCAGCAGGGGTGAGCTGTTGTCCAGCACGAAGCTCGCCCCGAGCAGACCGGCGGAGACGCCGGCCCAGCAGAGGTGCAGCCGGAACGTGCGGAACGACTCGATGGTGCGCAGCCTCCCCTTGGCCGTCACCACGAACCCGAGTTTGCGGCGCAGCAGCGCGGTGAACCCGGCGGCCACGTAGACGGGCCCGGCGAACAGTGCCAGGGCCATGCCGGCCAGGCCGATCTCCTCCCGTTCGTGCGGGGCGATGTTGAAGCGGCGGAGCCAGAGCCACAGCACGAACCAGGTGCCGAAGGTCGAGCCCCAGAGCACCGACCACACGGTGACGTCGAGCTGCGCCGAACCGATGCCGGTGAGCAGGTACATGGCGGTGGCGAGGTTGCCCAGGAGCAGGCTGACCGCGACGCTCGGGTAGTAGAACTGGAGCAGGCGGTACTGCCAGCGGCGCCGGGACGGCAGCTCGCGCGGTGCGCGCAGTTCGGGCCGGACGAGGATCTCGCAGATCCCGGCCGCCCAGCGCTTCTGCTGGTTGAAGTAGTCCGCCCAGGAGGTCGGGCCTTCGCCGATGGCCACCACGTCGGGCGTGTAGACGCCCTTCCACTTGTTGCCCGTCTCGGGATTGGTGGCGGCGTGGATCCGGATGCTGGTCAGGTGGTCCTCGATGATCGAGTCCTGGTAGCCGCCGATGGTCCGCCAGGCCGCCGGCCGGTAGAGGTGGCCGGTGCCGGTGAGCAGCGGCGCGTCCAGCCCGTTTCCGCCACGGGCGATGAGGCCGTTGTAGAGGTACTGCTGCACGGAGGCGCCGTGCGCGACGAAGTTCTGGTGCATGTTGCCGTACACCTGGGGGGTCACCACGAAGGCGACGTCCGGGTCGCGGAAGTAGCCCAGGGTGCGTTCGAGGAAGTTGGGCAGCGGCACGTGGTCCGGGTCGACGTTGGCCACCACGTCGTACCGGTTCTCGTGCTCGGCCCGCCAGGCGTTGTGGTTGCCGGACTTGGTCCGGGCCCGGAACTCCCCGCCGGGCTGGTTGTACTCCGGCCGGCCGTTGCGGCTGAAATGGTGGACGCCGAGCCGCGCGGCCATCTCCTTCACCGCCGGGTCGTCCCCCTCGTCGAGGATCCAGACGTCCACCTGGCCGCAGTAGACGAGCTGGCGCAGCCGGCCCAGCGTCCGCTCCGCCACGTCGAGCGGCTCCTTGCTCGGCACGATCGTGGTGAGCAGGGCCACCCGCAGGCCGACCGGCGGGTCGACCGGCACCGGGTCCCGGGCGCGGAATGCGAACACCCACACCACCACGTTCTGCGCCAGGCGGATCAACTCGACGCCGACGACCACGCAGAAGGCCAGCCGTGCCGCGATGGTCTCCCAGCCGCCGGGCCCGACCACGCCGGGGCCGGGCACGTGCTGCGGCAGCAGCAGCCAGCCGACGAACAGCAGCCCGGCCGCGCTGTTGACCAGCACGAGCAGGGTCAGCACCAGCCGCGCCGCGGGCGAGGCGACGTGCCGGAACTCCACCGCCGCCCCGGGGCGCCCCGGCGCGACCAGCGGCCCGGCGGTGGCGCCGCACCTGGCGTACGCCAGGCGGGCCCGGATGTTCAGCTGCCGCCGGTCCGGTCCGTTCCGGGCGGGAGGCCCGGTCGGGGCGGGCGCCGGCGGACGTTTGCCCGCGGTGCCCGGCGTGCCGGCCCGGGACGGGCGTGTATCGGCGGCGATGGCCACGTTTTCCCCCATGGTGATCTCGCCACGAACCCGACAGAGGCTGAGCCTGGGCGGGCAGTGGAGTCGGACAGGTACTGATCGGTCAGCGGGCGGTGCGGTCGTCCACGAGGAGGGCCAGCGTGAACCCGGCCGGGTGCCAGACCTGCGCCACCTGGTATCCGCTGCGCAGCAGCCGCTCCGTCGCGCCGCCGACGGGCGGCACGGGATCCGTGCGTTCGCCGGGGCGGATCACCCAGAGCCGCCGGACGCCCGACAGGCAACCGGCACAGCCGTGCCCGGGCGCCGCGGCGAGCAGGTCCGTCGGCCGCCGGTCGGCCGGCAGGTAGCGGGCCATCAGGGTCCGCGCGTCCGCGTCGCCGTAGACCACGCCGTCGCCGGGCAGCCGCCGGGCGCCGACGATCTCGGCGACCTCGCGGGTGGCCTGCCCGTGCCCGTCGGACTCACGGATGGCCGCCTGGGCCGGCGCGGCGATCAGGGCCAGCGCCGCCAGCGCCGGCGCCCACCAGCGGGCGCGCACCCGGGACAGGGCGGCCGCGGCCAGCACCGCCCAGGCCGGCAGGGTGAACAGCAGACTCGGCGGTGACCAGACCGGCGTCGCCTGCGCGAGGAGCAGCAGGCCGAGCGGCGGCAGCACCGCCCACGCGGTGCAGACCGCCGCGGTGCGCCGCAGTGGGAGGCTGAACAGCGCCAGCCCCAGCAGCACCGCACCGAGCGCGGCGACCCCGAACACCTCCCCGGGGGTCGCGGCGAGGGTCGACAGGTCGGGGCGGGCCGCCGGCGCGATCTGCCCGCCGGCGCGTACCCCGGACCAGAGCAGCGCGGCGGCGGGAAGCGTGCCGAGGGCCGCGGCGGCCAGCCACCGACCGGCCGCTCCGCGCCGGAAGGCGAGCACGACCCAGCCGTGACCGACCAGCAGCAGGAGCGCCACGGCGTGGCACAGGCCCAGCAGGACCACGGCGCCGGCGTACGGTGCGAGGCGGCGCAGGCTCGGCCGGTCCATGGCGGGCAGCAGGAACCAGGTGGCGAGCACCGCGGCGAACAGGGCCGGCGCGTACGGCTGGGCCTCCTGGGCGTACCGGGTGACGCTCGGCAGCAGCGCGAAGATCACTCCGGCCAGGACCCCGGTGCCCGGCGCGAACATGCGGGCGGCCAGCGCGCCGACGAGCGCCGCGGCCGCTGTCACGGCCAGCAGGGACGGCACGCGCAGGGCGAGGTCGGAGGTGCCGAACGCCGCCGCCCAGGCGCGCATGAGCAGGTGGTACGGCACGAGCGTGACGTCGCCGCCGGGCAGCCGGTCCGGCCAGGGGGAGGTGGCGGCCCGCCAGGTGGCCAGCTCCGCCAGGCGCAGGCCGGGCGTGCCGGCCCCCACGATGCCGAGCGTCCCGGCCAGCAGCGCCGGCAGCAGCCAGGCGGCGAGCCGCCACCGGGAGGTGTCGGCCGGTGGACGGTGCGCGCGGGCCCGGGATCCGGCCACGCGGTCCTCGCCCCACGGGTCCTCGACCCGGATGTCCCCCGGCCCGATCCGGGGCAGGATCATGGTGTCCGCGTCCATCATCGTTGACTCACGCATTCCTGTGGGTGCCGGCGACCGAGGCCCAGCCGTGCCGGGGCGCGACGCCGGATGGGCGTGGGCGCGACGGGTCCGGCCGCACGGCGCGGCCGGCTCCGGGAGTCCCGGTTCGACGACTGGATGACACCGACGAGCTTAGTAAGTCAGACCGACATAACGCTCATATCCGACGAAAAGGACGGGTCGCTACCCGGACGGGGGAGGCGCCCCCGGAGCGGTCAGGTCAGCGGCGACGGGGACTCGGCGGTCGGGCGCACCCGCATGGTGGGCAGGTCGAGCACCGACAGCCGCCAGCCCTTGGCCGGGTCGGCGTCGATCGCCCGCTTGAACGCGATCCGCCGGCCGTCCGGGCCGATGAGCCCGAGCGGTGGCCACGACGCCGCCCGGGGCCTGCGCAGCTTCGTCGCCGGGATGGGCGGGGCCTGCCACTGACGAACCCGTCCGGGCGGGTCCGCGCAGCCACCGGTTCCGGGGCCGCGCGGGCCCGCCCCGGGATGGAAGGATGACCGGGTGCCATCGCTCGCGCTACCGCACGTGACCTTCCTCGGTGGACACCCGCGTCGCACGAACGAGACGAGCGGGCTCACGGCCGTCCTCGACCGCTCCGGCATCGATCTGCGCCGGCCGATCCGCCGGTTCCTGCGCGTCCCCTGGCCCACCCTGCGCGGGCTGGACATCCGCACCCCGAGCCTGCTCGCCATGGCGCTCGACCACCACGGCCCGCGCTACGGCGGCGCGTACGTCGACCTGCACCTGGACCACGGGGTGTGCCGGTTGCACGTCCCCGGCGCGCCGGGGCCGGAGCTGCGGGAGCAGCTCGCCGCATGGGCGGCGGACGAGGCGGGGCCGGCCGAGCCGCTGCCCGGCACGCCCCCACCGCCGCCGCGCCAGGTGCGCGGCCCGGTCGAGGTGGCCCGGATGTCCCTCGACATCTGGCGGGCCGCCGACGTCGGCCGGGAGGCCGTTCCCGACCGGGGCACCCTGGCGTACCGGCTCAGTGTTGCCGAGGACCATCGCCACAGTGGCCGGTTCGCCGAAGCCCTCGCCCTCCTCGAACCCCTGGCCGCCGGAGCGACGGCGGCGTTCGGGCAGCTCGACGAGGCCACGCTGACCGTCCGCAACGCGATCGGTCAGGTATACCTGGCGGCGGGGCAGGTCGACGACGGGCTGGACGTGCTGCGGGAGGTGGTGGCCGCCGCCGAGCACCGGCAGGGCGCCGACGGCGAGCTGACCCTGGTCATCCGGAACAACCTGGCGATCGGCTACCAGCAGGCGGGCCAGTACGCGCAGGCCATTGAGCTGCACGAACGCAACATCCGGCACAGCGAGCGCAGGCACGGGCGGCTGAGTCGGCAGACGGCCGGCCGGCGCAACAACCTGGCCGCCGCCCTGGCGCTGGCCGGCTACCGGCGGCGGGCGATCGAGAGCTACTGGGGGGTCCTCGACGCGCTGGCGGACGGCGCCCACGACGACACCCTGGCGGTCACCGCCCGGCAGAACCTGGCCATCCTGCACAACCCGTCCTGGCGGCCGTGACCGGTCACGGGCGGGGTGACGAGCGGTCGGCGGAGCCGGCCCGGCGGGCGCGCGGGACCACGTCGTCCTTGCGGACGATCGCCGTAACCTGCTCGCCGATTTCACGGGTGAGCCGGTCCGGACAGGGCAGTCCGAGCCTGACCGCCAGGTCCCGGCCGTACAGGTCGACGGCGGCCTCGGCCAGGTCGGCGTAGACCGCGACGGCCAGGCGGGCGCGGTAGCGTGCGGTGAGCAGCGCCACCAGGCCGACGACCAGGGCCGGCCACCAGAACGCCCCGAGGACGGCATACAGCAGGCCCCAGCCGACCAGCCGGGCCGCCGCCCCGCACCGGTCCTGTGCCGCCGCCAGTTCGCTCCGCGCCTCGTCCGGGAGGAGCAGCCACAGGCGCGGCCACCCGCTCGCCAGGTCGATGCCGTAGCCGCGGTGCACCCGGACGTCCGTCGCGTGCAGCCGGTCGCCGACCCAGGTGGGGCGCGCCGGCTCCACGAGGCAGATCGCCGCCCGGCGGCCGATGGCCCGGCGCGCCCGGTCGCGAAGCGCGGTGTCGCCGGTGTCCGCGAGCAGCGCGCGTTCCGCGGCCAGCACGGCCCCATCCGCCCGCTCCCACCGCTGGCGACGCCTGGCGACGAGCCGGCGCAGCACCGGTCCGGCCCCGGTCAGGCTCCACGTCCAGGCGACGAGCACGCCCACCGACTGCGCGACGAGCCCGGCCGCCGCCGCGCCGAGCAGGAACGTCACCGCGTCGATCAGCAGGCGCGCTCCCGATCCACCGGCCCGCCCGGCGGCCAGCCCGTCCCACCAGGCCGCCACGGCCCGCTGGTCCACGGCGTGCCGCTGGCCCAGGACGGAGGCCAGCACCACCGCGGCGGCGAACATCGCCCCCGGCAGCAGCAGCGCGGTCGTCCAGCGGGTCACCAGCTGCTTGCCCAGCTCGGCGAGGAAGGCGTTCACAACGTGATCCGGCGCTGCCCGAACGGCGCACCGGTCAGGCCGCACACCGGCCGGTCACCGTCGTCCGCGGGGACCGCCCGGGGACACGGCTGCGGGCTCGGGCAGCTCCAGGCGACCAGCGTCGGATGCCCGCCCCCGCCGAGCCACGGCTCGAACGCGCGTACGCCGAGGGTCAGCCCGTCGATGCCGTGGCGGGCGAAGGCGTCGTCGAGCCGGTCGAGGTCCTCCGCCAGGCGCTGGTCCAGGCGACCCCGGCCGACGGCGTCGGCGATCCGGTCGAGCACTTCGGCGACGCCGTAGCGCTCGGCATGCTCGCGCAGTTGCTGCCCGGCCGCCTGACGGCACAGCCGTCCGACGCGCTCCGCGACGAGTTCCAAGGCTGCTCCTCCGGCACCGGTCGGCTTCCGCTGCCACAGTAGTGACCCGGGCAAGCCGCCACCGTCCCTCAGGGTGGGTGTCGGCCGGCTTCCGCACACCGGCCGGGGCGGGCAGGATGGGCACCGGAGATCGTGGGCCGACGCCGGCGCACCGGAATCGAGTAGGCGATGTCGAGACGGACCACCAGCGCCGCCGTACGGCGGGTCGCGGCGGTGACCGCCGAGTACGAGCGCACCGGTGACCCGTCCGTCCTCACCGGACCGGAGCTGTCGTCCGACGCGCACCTGCTCGCCGTCGAGGCCGGTGACCGCGGCGCCGGCCGGACGGCCGCGCGGGCGCTGGCCCGGCTCCACTGGTACCGCTACCTCGACCTGCCCGGGGTGGACGGCCTGCGGGAGCGCCGGGAGGCCGTCGCGTTGTTCCGCCAGGGGTGCCGCGACGACCCGGACGGGGTGCCCGAGCCGATCCGCGACGAGTACCGGGCGGGCGACCGGCCCGCGGCGCCGCGCCTGTCCGACGTCCTGCTCAGCCAGCAGCAGGCGGACCGGGTCGAGGGGCTGCGGCAGCGGCACCGGGCCGGTTCCGGGAAGGCCCTGCGGATGCTCGTCACGCTGTACCGCGAGTGGCTGCCGCACCTGGCCCGTGAGAGCGGCGAGGCGGTCGCCCTGCTCCGCGCCGCGCTGCTGACCGACCTGTCCGAGGCGCTGGCGACGCTGGCCGAGGAGGGCGGTGACGGCGGGACCTACGACGAGGCCCTGGAGGCCGCGACCCAGGCCCTGGGCGCCACCTCGGCGCGGGACCCGCACCGGCCGCACCGGCTGGTCCGCCGCGGCAGCCTGTTCGAACTCTACTTCGACCGGGGCGCCGGCCCGCGGGCCCTGGAACTGGCCGTCGGCGAGTACCGCCGGGCGGCGCAGCTCGGCTGGGCGCGCCACCCCGTCGATCCACGGGTGGTGGCCCGGCTCGGTGCGGCGCTGTGCCGGCTGCACGAGATACCGGAACAGGCGTCGGTGGAGCTTCTGCTCGAGGCGACCGCGGCCTGGCGCGACGCGGTCCACACCACCGCGCCGGACCAGCCGGGGGCGGCGCCGGCCCTCCAGCGGCTGAACACCGTCGCCAACCTGCTGGCCCGCGAGGTCGGTCCCGACCTGGCCGGCACCATCGTCACCGCGGCCGACCAGCAGGCGGTGCTCGACGACCTGCTGTGGCAGGCCGAGGAACTGGCCGGACGGGGCGCGGTGGACGCCACGCCGCCGGCGCTGGCCGAGCGGTACGAGTCGGCGGTCGTGCTGGTCGCCGCGGTGCCCGGCTTCCACCCGCGGCGGCCGCAGGCCCTGCTCCTGCTGGGCGAGGCGGAGCTGGCCCGCTGGGAACACGGCGGCGACCTGTCCGGCGCGGCGCGGGCGGCGACCTGGGCGCAGCTCGCCCTGGACGCCGCCGGGCCGGGGCATCCACTGCGGCGGCAGGCGCTCAACCTGCTGGCGGGCGCGGCCGCCCAGGCGGGGGTGCACGGCAAGGCCCAGGACCTGGTCGAGGTCGCCCTCTCCGCCGCGCGTGCGGCGCTGGACCTGGCCGACGGGCAGCCGGACACGCGCCCGGAGCAGCTCGCGATCCTCGCTGGCACCCTGGCCGACGCCGGCTGGCTGGCCGACGACCCGGAGCTGGTGGACGAGGCGCTGCGCTACCAGCGGGAGGCGTTGGCGCACACCCCCGTGGAGCACGAGTCGTACCCGCTGCGGCTGATGCGGCTCGCCGGCATGCTGTCCCGCCGGGCGGCGATGGCGCCCGACGACGCGCTGCTCACGGAGGCCGTGGAGACCAGCCGCCGCGCCGCCGAGGCGCTGCCCGGTGACGACCCCCGCCGGGTCGGCTTCCTGTACAACCAGGCGAGCAGCCGGTCCCTGCTGGCGGTACGCCAGGGCGACGAGGCCGGCCTGGCGGCGGCCGAACGCACGTTCCGCGACGCGCTCGCCCTGCTTCCGCCGGAGCACCCGGACCAGCCCCGGATCGGCAGCTCGATCGCCGACACCCGGTACCAGCGGTACCGGCTCGGCGGGGACCTCGACGTGCTGGCCGACGCCGTGCGGCTGGCCCGGGAGGCGGTGGCGCAGACCCCGACCGGGCACCACTGGTGGCCGGTGCGGGCCCGGCTGCTCGCCCGGGCCGCGGCCGAGCTGGGCCGGTCGGGCGGTCCGGACGCCGAGCGGGCGCGGCGCGAGGCCATCTCGACGTACGCCGCCCTCGCCGCGTCGTCCGGCGTGGACCCGGCGACCCGGATCGACGCCGAACGCCGGCAGGCCGAGCTGGCGCGGGAGGCCGGCGACCCGGCCGCCCGACTGGCCGCGCTGGAGCGTGCCGTGCGGCACCTGCCGGACTCGGTCGACCGGTCGTCGTCCGGTCGCCGCCGGCTCGGCACGGTCGCCGCGCTGGGCGGGGTGGCCGCCGAGGCCGCCGCCGCGGCGATCGCGGCGGACGACGCCGACGGCGCCGTCGAACTCCTGGAACGCGGCCGGGGTCTGCTGTTCCACGAGGCCCTGGGGATCCGCGGTGGCCGGGTGGAGCTGCGCGCGGTCGACGCCCGGCTCGCCGCGGAACTCGACCGGATCGACCGGGAGCTGGCCGAGGCGGACGCCTACACGCAGGTCCGGAAGTTCACCGTCGAGGTGGAACGCCGGACGGCGTCCGGCGAGGTGGTGGCCAGCTCCACCCGGGACTGGGATCCCCGACCGGTCTGGCTGGCAAGGACCCGGCAGCTCGCCGCCGAGCGGGACCGGGTGGTCGAGCGGATCCGCCGGCTGCCGGGGTTCGGCCAGTTCCTGCGGCCGCCGTCGATGCCGCTGCTGCGGCAGCGGCTGGCCGGGATGCCGGTCGTCGTCGTGACCACGCACGGCGACCGGGGTGACGCCCTGCTCGTCCCGGCGGACCCGGAGCGGCCCGTGCGGCCGGTGCGCCTGCCCGACCTGCGCGCGGTCACCGTCCGGCGGAGCGTCGCCCGCTGGTACGCGGCGGTGGCCGAGGCGACCGACCCGGCGGTGCCGTTCGACCGGCGCGCCGCCGCCCAGGAGGAGTTGCACCGCATCCTGGCCTGGTTGTGGGGCGCCGTCGCCGGGCCGGTGCTCGACCTGCTGGCCCCCGTGGACGACCCGCCGCCGCGGATCTGGTGGTGCCCGGTCGGCGCGCTGGCGCGGCTCCCGCTGCACGCGGCCGGTCACCACCGCGAGCCGGGCGGCCGGCGTACCGTCCTCGATCGTGCGGTGTCGTCCTGGACGCCGACCCTCACGTCCCTGGCCCACGCGGCGGCGGACCGGCCGCCGCGGCCGGCCGCCGCCACGGCCGCCGTCGTCGGCGTGCCGACCGCGCGGGACCTGCCGGCGCTGTCCCAGGTACGCGCCGAGGTCGAGCAGGTGGCCGCGCTGATGCCCGGCTCGACGGTGCTGACCGGCACCGAGGTGGCGGCCGACGCGGTGGAGGACGCGCTGCGGGAGCACCCGATCGCGCACTTCGCCTGCCACGGCGAGGCGGACGCCGGCGTCGCCGCCATGCTGACCAGCGGGCTGCGTCTCGGCGCCGGGGGCACGCTCAGCCCGCACCGGGTGGGCTCCTACCAGCTGGAGCGGGCCGAACTGGCCTTCCTGTCCGCGTGCGGCTCCGCCGAGACGCACCCCGGGTTCACCGACGAGCCGCTGCACCTGGCCGCGGCGTTCCAGCTCGCCGGTTTCCGGGGGGTGATCGGCACGACGTGGCGCACCCCGGACAGCGCGCGGATCGCCGCGTCGTTCTACGCCGGGCTGACGGACGACGGCACCCGCCCGCCGGACACCGCCGCGGCGGCCCGGGTGCTCGCCGAGACGGTACGGGCCGTCCGCGACGAGTTCCCGGCGACGCCGACCCGGTGGGCCGGGTACCTCCACGTCGGACTGAACCGGTCGCTGTGAGCGCCCGGCCGTCGCCGTCAGTCCACCGGCGGCGCCAGCGTGCGGCGCAGTTCCCGCTTGAGCACCTTGTGGCTCGGCCCGATCGGCAGCGCGTCGACGTACCGGACCTGGCGCGGGTACTTGTGGCGGCCCAGGTGCTCGCGGGACCAGTCGATCAGCTCCTGCTCGCCGGGCAGGCCGGGGCCGGCCGGGTCGGGCACGACGACCGCGCAGACCTCCTCGCCGTGCCGGGGGTCGGGCACGCCGACCACCGCCACCTGGCCGACCGCCGGGTGCCGGGCCAGGACCTCCTCGACCTCGCGCGGGTAGACGTTGAAGCCACCCCGGATGATCATGTCCTTCTTGCGGTCCACGATGGTGATGAAGCCGTCGGCCTCCTTGCGCCCCAGGTCCCCGCTGCGGAACCAGCCGTCGACCACCGCCTCCGCGGTCGCCTCGGGCCGCCCCAGGTAGCCGGCGAAGACGTTGTGGCCCCGGATGACGATCTCGCCGAGCTCGCCGGTCGGCAGCAGCTCGATCCGGTCGTCCAGGTCGGCGCGGGCGATCTCCACCTCCACGCCCCAGACCGGGTGCCCGATGGTCCCGGGCCGGGTGCCGAAGTGCGGCTGGTTGGTCGTCGCCGTGGGCGAGGTCTCGGAGAGCCCGTAGCCCTCGAAGATCGTGGTGTCGAAGGCGGCGTGGAACCGTTCCAGCACGGCGACCGGCAGCGACGCGCCGCCGGAGACGCAGAGGCGCAACCGGGGCAGGGTGTCGCGGTCCCGGGCCGCGTCGAGCAGCGCCACGTACATGGTCGGCACGCCGTGGAAGACGTTCACCCCCTCGCTCACCATGAGGTCGATGGCGGCCGGCCCGGTGAACCGGCTCAGCAGCACCAGGGTCCCGCCGACGCGGAAGGTGCCGTTCATGGCCACGGTCTGGCCGAAGCTGTGGAACAGCGGCAGGCAGCCGAGCACCACGTCGGTGGACCGCGCGTCGTTGGCGTCGAAGACGTTGACGGTGGCGTTCATGACCAGGTTGAGGTGGGTGAGCAGGGCACCCTTGGGCACGCCGGTGGTGCCGCTGGTGTAAAGCACGACAGCGGTGTCCTCCGCCTGGCGGGTGACGTACGACGGCAGCTCCGGCAGCGGCGCGCTCACCTCCTCCAGACGGGACACACCCGCGCCGGCCGGGCCGACGGTGACCAGCGGCACGCCCGCCGCCTCGGCGGCGGCGGCCCCCAGGGCGAGCTGCGAGCCGTGGCAGACCAGCAGCTTCGCGCCGCTGTCGCGGAGCACGTGCACCGCCTCGTCGACGGTCAGCAGCAGGTGCACGGGCACCAGCACCGCGCCCGCGGCGAGGGCGCCGTAGTAGACCCGGGGGAAGTCGACCACGTTGGGGGCCAGCAGGGCCACCGGATCGCCCGGGGCGACGCCCAGCTCCCGCAGCCCGGCGGCGTGGCCGCGGGCCTGCCGCCACAGCTCGGCGTACGTGACCCGGGTGTCGCCGTCGACCACGGCCACCGTGTCCGGGTGCCGCCGGGCGGCCTCGGCCAGCACCATGGCCAGCGACAGCGCGGTCATCGGGCCGCGCTCCGGAACGGCCGGCCGCCCGTCGCGGTCGACTCCTCGATGCAGGCGTAGCTCCTCATGCCGGATGCCCTCCCGGGTCGGTGTGGTGGCGGATCAGAAGGCGTTGACGCCGGTGAGCGCGCGTCCGATGAGCAGTTGCTGGATCTGGCTGGTGCCCTCGTAGAGGGTCGCGACGCGGGCGTCGCGCAGGTACTTGCCGACCGGGAACTCGTCGATGTAGCCGTACCCGCCGAAGACCTGGACGGCGTTGTCGGCCGCGCGGACGGCGGCCTCGCTGGCGAAGAGCTTGGCCATCGAGGCCTCGGTGGCGAACGGCTCGCCGCGGTCGACGAGGTCGGCCACCCGCCACACCAGCAGCCGGGCGGCGGCGGTGTCGACGGCGATGCCGGCGATCAACTGCTGCACGAGCTGGTGCCCGGCGATGGGCTTGCCGAACTGGACGCGCTGCCCGGCGTAGCCGACCGCGGCGTCCAGGCAGCCCTGCGCGATGCCGACGCAGCCGGCCGCCACCGACATGCGGCCCTTGGCCAGGGTGGCCAGGGCCAGCCGGAAGCCGCCGCCCTCCGGGCCGAGGCGCGCCGAGTCGGGGACCCGGACGCCGTCGAACCGCAGTTCCCCGGTGGCCTGCCCGCGCAGGCCGAGCTTGCCGTGGATCTCCCGCCGGGTGAGCCCGGCGGCCCCGGTGGGCACCAGGAACGCCGTGATGCCCCGGTGCCCCGGGCCGCCGGTGCGGGCGAACACCAGGGCCACGTCGGCGGTGGTGCCGTTGGTGATGAACGTCTTCGTGCCGGTGATCAGCCAGTCGCCACCGTCGCGGATCGCCCGGGTGCGCAGCGCGGCCGCGTCCGAGCCGCTGTCCGGTTCGGTGAGGGCGAAGCAGCCCAGCGCGGCGCCGCAGCAGAGCCGGGGCAGCCACTCCTCCTTCTGCGCGGCCGAGCCGTGCGCGGCGACGGACTTGGCCACCAGCCCGAGCGACACCGAGACGATGCCGCGGACGGCGGAGTCGCCCCGGCCCAGCTCCTCCAGGACCAGGCAGTAGGTGAGGTGGTCGCCGCCGGACCCGCCGTCCTCCTCGGCGACGGTGAGGCCGAGGAAGCCGAGCCGCCCGAGCTTCCCGACGATGTCGGGGTCGACCGCCTCCCGCCGGTCCCAGGCCGCCGCGTGCGGCGCCACCTCCCGGTCGACGAACTCGGCGGCGAGCCGCCGGGCCGCCACCTGCTCGGCGGAGAGCTGAAGGTCCATGCGGCTTAAACTAGCGGTGCAAGTTTAAGTCCGTCCAGACCCCGCTCCCGCCGAGCCGCGACGAGGCTCAGGCCGGGTCGGGCGCGGGCACCTCGCGGAGCCGGCCACCGTCGAGGCGGAGCCACCGCCGCACGCCGATCTCGGCGAGGAACCGCTCGTCGTGGCTCACCACCACGAACGCTCCCCGGTACGCGCCGAGGGCGTTCTCCAGCTGGCCCGCGCTGACCAGGTCGAGGTTGTTCGTCGGCTCGTCCAGCAGCAGCAGGTGGGGGGCCGGCTGGGCGTACAGGACACAGGCGAGGGTGGCCCGCAGCCGTTCCCCGCCGGACAGCACGCCGACCGGCAGGTGGGCGCGCGCGCCGCGGAAGAGGAACCGGGCGAGGAGGTTCATCCGCTCCGCCGGCGGCCGGTCCGGGGCGAACGCGGCGAAGTTCTCCGCCACCGTCCGGTCCGGATCGAGCAGGTCCAGCCGCTGCGACAGGTACGCGACCCGGCCGTCGCCCCGGCGCACCTCCCCGCCCTCCGGGTCGAGGTCGCCGCGCAGCAGCCGGAGCAGGGTGGACTTGCCGGCGCCGTTGGGGCCGGTCAGGGCGATCCGCTCCGGTCCCCGGATGCTCAGGTCCACCCCCGCCCCGGCGAAGACGGCCCGGCCGTCGTGGTGGACCTGCATCCGCTCCCCCGCCACGACCGTCCGGCCGGCCGGGACGGTGGTCTCCGGCAGGTCCAGGGTCAGCGTCTGGTCCTCGCGCAGCGCCCTGCTGGCCTCGTCGAGCCGGGACTGGGCCTCACTCACCCGGTTGGCGTGCAACTGCCGGGACCGGCCGGCCGACTCCTGGGCGCTGCGCTTGAGTCCCCCGGCGACGATCCGGGCCAGGCCGGCGCTGTCGAGGTTGCGGGCGGCGTTTCCGGCCCGCCGTTCGGCCCGCTCCCGGGCCTGCTGCATCTCGCGCTTCTCCCGCTTCACCTCCTGCTCGGCGCCCCGCACGGTGCGCTCGGCCGCCTCCCGGGCCGCCCGGGAAGCCTCCTCGTACGCGGTGAAGTTGCCGCCGAACAGTCGCACCTCCCCGCGGTCGAGTTCGGCGATGCGGTCCATCCGGTCCAGCAGGGCACGGTCGTGGCTGACCAGCAGCAGGCAGCCGGACCACTCCTGGAGCACCCCGTAGAGGCGGTGCCGCGCGTCGAGGTCCAGGTTGTTCGTCGGCTCGTCGAGCAGCAGCACGTCGGGTCGGCGGAGCAGTTGCGCGGCGAGGCCGAGAGAGACCACCTGCCCGCCGCTGAGCGTGGCCAGCCGCCGGTCGAGCGCGACGTCCGCCAGACCCAGGCGGTCGAGTTCGGCCCGGCTGCGCTCCTCCACGTCCCAGTCGTCACCGACGGTGGCGAAGTGCTCCTCGCGGGCGTCGCCGGCCTCGATGGCGTGCAGCGCCCGGAGCACCGCGTCGACACCCAGCACCTGAGCCACGGTCAGGTCGCCCGCGAGGGGCAGGTTCTGCGGCAGGTAGCCGAGCACGCCGTCCACCGTCACGGCGCCGCCGGTGGGGGTGAGGTCGCCGGCGATCAGCCGCAACAGGGTGGTCTTGCCGGCGCCGTTGGGCGCGACCAGGCCGGTGCGGCCGGGCGGCACGGTGAAGGACAGGTCCTGGAAGACCGGGGTGTCGTCGGGCCAGGAGAAGGAGAGGTTGGTGCAGACGACGCAGGCGTCGGACATGGAAGAGACCTCACGGTGGAGCCGGGCAGGGCACGGCCGCCCGGGATGACGGGACAGGGATGCGACGAGGTGGCCGGGAATCACCCGGAGATGTCGTCGTCGCCCGTCATGTCGGTCTCCTTCGAGTCGGCGCACCGTCTCCCGACGCGCGCACCTGCCAGCCTAGCAACTCCGCGCGGCACCCTTGACCGCGAATCACGACCGGCTTAGCTTCATCGATCAGAAAGGTCTCTTTACTAATCCGGCCCCTTGGGAGTGCCGATGCGACCGTTCCGCCACCGCCGCCTCACCGCCCTCGCCGCCCTGTCGACCGTGCTGGTCGCGGCCGCCCCACCGAGCGCCGCGGGCGCCGCGGACGGCTCGCCCCGCCGGGACGGATACCACCGGGTCGGCTACTTCACCCAGTGGGGCATCTACGGCCGGGCCTTCCCGGTGAAGAAGCTGGACACCTCCGGGGCGGCGAGCCGCCTCACCCACGTCAACTACGCCTTCGGCAACGTCAGCGAGGACGGACGGTGCTACGTGGACGGCGGGCCCGGTGAGGGCGACGCCTGGGCCGACTACCAGCGCCCCGTCCCGGCGGAGGAGAGCGTCGACGGCGTGGCCGACACCTGGGGCGAGCCGCTCAACGGCAACTTCGGCCAGCTGGCCAGGCTCAAGGAGCGCCACCCCGACCTCAAGGTGATGATCTCGCTGGGCGGGTGGAGCTGGTCGACGTACTTCTCCAACGCCGCGCGCACCGACGCGTCCCGCCGGGCGTTCGTCGCCTCCTGCATCGACCTCTACCTCAAGGGAAACCTCCCGGTCCTCGACGGCGGCAGCGGCGGCCCGGGCGCCGCCGCGGGCGTCTTCGACGGCATCGACCTGGACTGGGAGTGGCCGAACTGGCCGGGCGAGCCGGGCAACGTGGTCCGCGCCGAGGACCGGGAGAACTTCACCAAGCTGCTCGCCGAGTTCCGCCGGCAGCTCGACGCGTACGGCCGGCAGGCCCGGAAGCACTACGCGCTGACCGCGTTCCTGCCGGCCAACCCGGCGGCCATGGACGCCGGGTACGAGGGCCGGAAGATCTTCCGGTACCTGGACTTCGCCACCGTGCAGGGGTACGACTTCCACGGCTCCTGGGATCAGGTGACCAACCAGCAGTCCGCGCTGCGCGTGCCGGCGGGCGCGCCGGACAGCCCGGACTTCTCCGCGCAGGTGGCGATCGACGGCTGGCTCGCCCGTGGCGCGCCGCGCGGGAAGCTGGTCCTGGGCATCCCGTACTACGGTCGCGGCTGGACCGGCGTCACCGGGGGCGGGGACGGGCTGTTCCAGCCCGCGGCCGGGCCCGCACCGGCCACCTTCGAGGCCGGCTATGAGGACTACAAGCAGCTCAAGACCCTGCCCGGCAAGGGCTTCACCGTCCACCGCGACCTGCGCGCCGGGCACGCCTGGCTGTTCGACGGCACGACCTTCTGGACGTACGACGACCCGGCGGTCGTGTTCCAGAAGACGCTGTACATCCGGCGGGCCGGCCTGGCCGGGGCGATGGTCTGGTCGCTGGACGGCGACGACGACAACGCCACGCTGACCCGGACGATCAGCGTGGGCCTCGCGACGCCGTAGCGCGACTCGCCGCCTCCGCCGCCGAGCCGCCCTCCCGGGCCCGGCGGCGGGGGCGGGGCGCGGCGCGGCGCGGCACACCGTCAGCGCCGGGCCAGCTCCGCCTCCATCCGCTGCAGGAGCGTCTTGCGGGCCTTGCCGTCGCGCTCGCGCCGCAGCGCCGAGCGGAGCTGGCGCGTGTCGAGGCCGCGGACCAGCTTGACCGCCTCCGTGACCGGCAGGTCCGACAACGGCCCGGCGGCGGAGGCCTCGCGGCGGGCACGCTTCGCCGGCCCCGTGTTGGACACGAACTGCCGCCCGGACCGGGACGCCTGCCGTTTCTTCGTGTCGGTGTCGCGGCGCTGCTCCTCCGACAGCTGTTGCCATGCCCGTTTCGGCAGGTAACGGGCGGTCTCGCCGTCGCGGCGCGCCCGCGTGGAGCCGGACCGGGTCTGCCAGTCCTCGGCGCCCCACCGCTGCAGCGACCGCTGCCGCTGGTCCCTGGGTCCCTCGAAGCCCCCGCCGCGCTTCTTGTACTCGTTCGTGAGCAGCTGGGACTTCCGCGCCGACCACTGCCCCGGGCGGCCGCCCTTGTCGGAGGCCTGGATCTCCGCCTTGAGCTGCTCCCGGAGTTCGGGCTTCGTGTACCTGGCCATGCAGGGGCGTTCCCGCAGCGGCGGGCCACATGCGTCCGGCCGGCCGAATCGGCGCGGGCTCCGGCGGCCGTATCCTGCCGGAGTGGCGAAGCCGGTCTGGGCCGATGGTGCGGCCTACGAGGCGTACGTCGGCCGGTGGAGCCGGCTGGTCGCGCGTGACTTCCTGCGCCGGCTGGCGCTCCCGCCCGGCCTGCGCTGGCTCGACGTGGGCTGCGGCACCGGCGCGCTGACCGCGGCCGTGCTGGCCGAGGCGGACCCCGCGCAGGTCACCGGCGTCGACCCCGCGGCGGGCTTCCTGGCCCACGCCCGCGACCGGGTCGACGACCCGCGGGCCGCCTTCGGGGTCGGTGACGCCCGCGCGCTGCCGGTGGATGACGCCGATGTGGACGTCGTGGTGAGCGGGCTGGCGCTCAACTTCGTGCCCGACCCGGCGCGGGCGGTGGCCGAGTTCGCCCGGGTCCTCCGGCCCGGTGGCGTGGCGGCCGCGTACGTCTGGGACTACGCCGAGGGCATGGCCATGATGCGCCACTTCTGGGCGGCCGCCGAGGCGCTCGATCCGGCGGTGGCGGAGCTGTCCGAGGGGCGCCGGTTCCCGCTGTGCCGCCCCGAGGCGCTGCGCGCCCTGTGGACGGACGCCGGATTCACCGCGGTGGCCGTCGAGCCGGTGGTGGTGCCCACGGTGTTCGCCGACGTCGACGCCTACTGGGCGCCGTTCCTCGGTGGCCAGGGCGCGGCGCCGGCGTACGTGGCGTCCCTGGCCGAGCCGGACCGGGCGGCGCTGCACGACCTGCTCGTCACCCGCCTGCCGGTCGAGGCGGACGGGTCCGTCCGGCTCACCGCCCGGGCGTGGGCGGTGCGGGGCACCGCCCCGTCGTGACCGCGCCCGCCGGGCGCGGGGCCGGGCCGGGCGACCGGCCGCCGGGTCAGGTGTCCGGCGCCCGGGACCGGCGGCCGCGCCGGACGGCGTAGGCCCGCCGCATCTTCACGTAGTTGCCGCAGCCGGCCATGGAACACCAGCGGCGGGCCTGGTTGCGCGAGGCGTCGTAGTAGGCCCACCGGCAGGTGTCCCGATCGCACACCTTGAGCCGGGTCCACACCTGGTCCTGCGCGCACTGCCGAATCGCGTCGAGCAGGGCGGCCAGCGCCACGTCGAGGAGGGCGGGCCGGGCGGGCGCCAGGCGCGGCCCGCCGTCCGCGAACGTCATCCGCACGGGCGCCGCGGCCAGGGCCTCGTCGAGGCGTCGCAGCGCGCCGGGGTCGGCGGGGTGGCCGGCGTGGCCGAGCAGCACCTCGCGCAGCCCCTCGCGGACCGTGCGGGCCGCGGCGAGGTCCGCCGGGCCCAGCCGGGCGTCGGCGGGGATCACCCCGCGCTCGGCGAGCCAGTCCCGCAGCGCGTCCGGCGTGGCCAGCGACTCCTCGTCGACCTGCGGCTCGAAGGTGTTGACGAAGTCGCGCACGAGTCGCACGGCGGCCGGCACCGGTCGCTCGTCGCCCACCGTCGTCCTCCTCGCGTCCACACCAGCGTAATCCCTTGACCGGTGTAGCTGCCCTCTGGGATCGTCCGGTGTGTACACCAGCGGAACCGGTTGGCCGGTGTGAACAGGGAACCGCCCGGTTCCGTCGCCGGCCCACGGCGGGAGGACGGATCGTGGCCACCACGCTCAGGGACGTGGCGCGGCACGCCCGCGTGTCGGTGAAGACCGTCTCGAACGTCATCAACGACTACCCGCACGTCAGCGACGACGTACGCCGCCGGGTGCGGGAGGCCGTCCGGGCACTCGGCTACCGGCCCAACCTCGCGGCCCGCACCCTGCGCACCGGCCGCACCGGCCTGCTCGCGCTGGTCGTCGCCGACGTCGAGGCGCCCGGCCTGCATGGGCTGGCGCGTGAGGTCGTCCGCGCGGCGACGAGCCAGGGCTTCCGGGTCGTCGTCGCGCCACACGGGCCCGACAGCGGGCCGCCCGCGCGGGTCGCCGGCCCGCCGGGCGTCGACGCCGTCCTCCTCGCCACCGACGTGGCGCCGTCGCGCCTGATCGACGCCCAACTCGGCGCCGGCACTCCCCTGGTCCTGCTCGGCGAGAGCGGGGATCCGCGCTGCGACCGGGTCGCGCTCGACGGCGTCCGGGCCGCGGCGGACGCCACCGAGCACCTGCTCCACACCGGACGGCAGCGGATCGCCGCCATCGGCGCCCGGCCCGGTGAGGCGACCGGACCGCCGCAGCCGCGCACACTCGGCTACCAGCTGGCGGTTCGCCGGGCCGGTCTCGACCTGCCCGCCGGCTACCTGCGCACCACCCCCCAGCACCGGTACGAGGACGGCTACCGGGCCGCCCGGCGGCTGTTCGCCCACGAGCACCGCCCGGACGCCGTCTTCTGCTACTCCGACCGGCTCGCCATCGGCGCCCTGCGGGCCGCCACCGACGCCGGGCTGCGGGTGCCCGCGGACGTGGCGGTGATCGGGATCGGTGACAGCGCCGAGGGCCGCTACTCGCAACCGACGCTGACCTCGGTCTCGGCCGACCCCGCGTTCCTCGCCCGGACGGCGGTCGCCCTGGCCCTCGCCCGGCTCGACCGCCCGGACGCCCCGCCCGCCCGGATCACCGCGCCGCACGCGATCCTGCCCCGGGAGAGCACCCGCCCGGCCGGCTGACGGCCGACGGTCCACACCCGCGTCACGGCGCCTCCCGGACGTGAAGCGGTGTTCTACAATCGACGCCGCCCTGCGAGGGCTGCCGCTCGGCAGTCCGCACGGGATCCGGGCCTACTCGGGGGAGGCGCATGGTGAGCGGGGCTCTGGGCGGCGACGTGCTGGATCCGGACGGCGCCATGGACCGGATGCGGGCCTGGAAGGGCCGCATCGACAAGCTCGCCGCCGACACGAAGGTGATGAGCGACCGCCTGCAGGAGCTGCGGGTCACGGTCGAGGACGACAACGGCCTGGCCGAGGTCACCGTCGACTCGACCGGCGCGCTGCTGGACCTGCGACTGGGTCGCCAGATCCAGCGGGTCTCCCCCGAGGTGGTGGCCGAGGCGGTCATGGCGGCCATCCGGCGGGCGAAGGGACAGCTCGCCGAGCGGTCGCAGGAGATCATCGCGGAGACCGTCGGCACCGACTCGGCGGCCGCGCGGGCGATCGCCGAGCGGGTGGGCCGGCAGCTGCGCCCCGACCCGGAGGCCGGCTGGGGCGAGCCCGGCCCGTACGACGGCCACGGCTGGCGGCGATGAGCGGCCCGGCCGGCTGGGTGGCCGACACCGAGCAGATCCGGGCCCACGCCGCGTCCATCGAGGCGTTGCGCGCACGGTTCGAAGCGGTCCGCGGCGCGAGCGCGCACATCGCCCGGGACGACCGGGCGTACGGGCTGCTCTGCGGGTGGATCTCGGGGATCCTGGAGGACCGGCACACCCGCCAGGACGAACTGGTCGCGTACGTCGACGAGAACCTCCGGCTGGTCGCCGACGGGCTGCGCCGCACCGCCGACAACTACGACGGCGTGGACGGTGACGCGGCCAGCTCGATGAGCGCGATCAGCCGGCGGTTGCGGGCATGACCGACGAGTCGCTGGTCGCCGACGTCCGGTCCACCCGGGAGGTGTGGACGGGGTCGTCGCTGGCCGACGGCGTCGAGGGCCTGGTGGACGCGATCCGCAGCGAGGGCTGGGTCGACGACCTGCTCGCCGGCGCGGCCTTCGGGCTGGACGTCGCCGCCACGGTGCTGGACCCGTTCAGCGCGTTGCTGGCCAACGGCCTCGGCTGGGCGATGGAATACTTCGAGCCGCTGCGCGAGATGCTCGACTGGCTGACCGGCATGCCCGACGTGGTCGCGTCGCACGCGGCGACCTGGGACAACATGGCCGGGCACCTCCAGCGGATGGCGGCCGACCTCCAGGCGCACCTGGCCGGCGACCTGCCGGACTGGCGGGGGCACGCCGCCGAGGCGTACCAGTCGCTCATGAAGAACAACGTGGACGCGATCGCCGGCCTGGGTGGCGCGTCCGCGGCCATGGCGGCCGCCACGCAGGCCGCCGGGAACCTCGTCTCGTTCACCCGCGACATCGTCCGTGACCTCATCGCGGATCTCGTGGCGCGCGTCATCGTCTGGGCGGTCGAGGCGATCTTCGTGGTGACCATCCCGGTGATCGCCGCGCAGATCACCGCCGCCGTGCTCAAGTGGGCGGGCCGGATCCTGAGCTACACCACGGCGCTCGTCACCAGCCTCACCAACCTGTCCAAGCTCGTCAACGGCTGACCGGGGGGATCGTGGCGAAGCCCAGGGGACCGCACGGCGGCACCGGTGACGGCGGCGACGGCGGGCACGTCGGCGACGGCGGGGAGGTCGGCGACGGCGGTGTGCCCCGGCAGCGGGGCGGCGCACAGCACGGCAGGCCCACCACGGTCGCCGAGACCCACCGGGCCGTCACGCAGGCGGCGGAGAGCGGGCGGCCCGGCGGCCCGAGGTCGACCGACGGCAGGCCCGGCGGGTCCGAGGGGGACGCCGACCCGCAGCGCCCGCAGAACGACCCGGAGCTGGACAAGCACGACCCGAAGAGCCTGGAGGAGATCGCCAAGGCCCGCAAGCAGATCGCCGGCCAGCTCCAGGAGATGGTCGACGACGCGTGGGACCACGTCGACCAGAACCGCGACTCGATCCTCCAGCAGGAGGGCTACCAGCGGCAGCGGGAGAAGCTCATCGAGAAGGGCTACCCCGAGGACGTGGCGGACCTGATCGTGGAGCGCACGGCGATGGGCACCGAGGCCCACCGTGGGCTGGCCAACGCGATCGACAGCGAGGCGACCACCATGCTGGAACCGGAGACGGGTTTCCGGCTGCGCACCGAGGTCGGCTACGACGCCCAGGGCGTCGAGACGCCGAAGGTGAAGGACCAGGACTTCCGGCCGGACGTCATCCTCGAGCGGCAGCACAAGGACCCGGTGACCGAGGAGACCGACTGGGAGGTCGCGCACGCCTACGACCTCAAGACCGGCCTGAAGACCGGCATCGAGCCGAGCTGGGCCAACAAGGTGCAGCGGGTGCTGGGCCTGCCCGAGCCGCCGGAGGAGCTACGGCCGACACAGCGACCGCTGAGCGTAGACTGACCGGGCCCCGCCACCGACCCGTGAAAGGTGCGTATGTCCTCTGCTGACAGGGCGCGGCGGTGGCGGCACGTCCTCACCGAGCTGCGGCCCGACCTGCCGGGAGAGTGGTCCGTGCGGGGCACCGGCCTCGGCACGGTGCTGGTGCGCGAGCCGCTGGACTGGGCACTGGCCTGGATCGGCTACTCGGGCTCGCCCACCCGGCCCGTGGGCTGGGTCGCCGCCGGGGTGCAGCCGCTCGTGACGCCCTTCACCAGCTGGATCATGACCTACGGCGTCCGGAGCGACGAGGTCCGGTCCGGGCCGTCCACCATCGACCTGTCCGCCGACGAGGCGGCGGAGCAGGCGCGGCGGTTCGTGCGGGACGCCGGCCTGGCCAAGCTCGACAGCTGGCCCGCCGAGCGCCTCGCCGACGTGGCCGAGCGCGACTTCGCCCAGGACCCGCGCCGGCGCCGCACGCACTGGCACCAGCTGCCCGGATGGCGGGTGGTGAACGGCACGGCGTCCCCCGTCGAGCCGGCGACCCAGCTCGTCGAGCTGTGCCACGAACGGGCCGCCGGAACCTCCGGCACGGGCGCCCGGCAGTTGGCGGAGCAGGCCGCGTTCCACGAAGGGCTCGTGCGGGCCTGGCAGGACGGGGAACGGGAGGCGGCGCTGGAGTTCCTGACCGCGCAGCGGGATCAGGCGCTGGCCGCCCGGAAGCTCGACCGGGCGCTCACCCCGTAGGAGAGTCCAGCCGCGCCACGACGGGAGCCAGCGCCTCGGGCAACCGCACCTGCACGGCCCCGCCGGACTCCGCCGGCACGACGCGCACCGGGTGGAACTCGCCCTCGCGCCACCAGAAGACCTGCTCGGAGCAGGGATCGGTGGCGGCCTCGAACATGGACCCGGCCAGGCGGTGCAGCGCCACGGCGGCCTCCCGCAGGCCCTGGTCCACCGGGTGCAGCAGCACCGCGCTGTACCGCGGCGCCGCGACCAGCGCGCCGTGCTCGGCGGCCTCGGGCAGGAACCGCTTGACCGACATGAGGGCGGTCGTCACGAACGGGTTGCCGTCGGCGGCGAGCAGGCGCACCGACCCGCCGGTGGGCAGCTCGTGGTCCCGCACGTCGAGGGTGGTCAGTTCGCGCTCCACGGTCTGCCGCACGGCGATGCGCACCAGCTCGGCGGGCTCGCGGTCCAGTCGCGCCGCCTGCGCGAGGGTCAGCAGGTCCAGCCGCCCGGGCCGGTCCACCACGACCGCCGCGGTGAAGTGCGTGCCGAACGGCACGGCCAGGTAGTCGTCGGTCTCGCTGGTCGGGGCCGCCGGGGTGAGGCGGAGCCGCAGCTGCGCGACGTCGACCGGCCCCAGGTCGGCCGAGACGCTGTCCGGCAGCTCCCGGCGGACCGCCGCGATCCAGTCGGCCACCAGCTCGGGCCACGCCTGCCGGGGCTGGTCCGCACAGCTGCGCAGCAACGGGACCAGAGAGATCCGGGCGCGGCCGCCGGGCACGGCGACGACGATCTCGTCGCTGTCCGCCGCGACGCGCGCTCCCGGCAGGCGGGCCGGGAGCACGTCCTCGACCAGCGCGCGGACGTTGCCCATCAGGTCTGCGTTCTGCGGCGACGGCACGCTGCATTCATACCATCGGCCCGCGAACGGCGGCGAACCCCGAAGGCGTCGCCGGACGGGCGGGGTCGCCGGCGCGCGACGCACCGGCGGCCCCGACACCGCCCGCGGCGGTCAGAACCCCGTCATCCCCGCCCCGTACGGGTAGAGCGGGTTGCCGTACGTCGTCGCCGGTGGCTGTCCGGCGTCGATGCTGGCCCGGATCTGGGCCCGTTCGGTCGTGGTGGCCCCCAGGTCGTACGGCAGGTCCCAGGACTCGACGGCGTCGGCCGGCACGTCGGTGCCGCCGGGCCGCACCACGTCCGCCAGGCTGCGCGGGAGCTCCCGTTAACGGGCTGATGGCCGAGAGGGTGAGAGCGCTCGCGAACAGCTTCCATCGAGTCACTTCTATCAGTCAATGAAAAGCGGAAAGTCCGGAATCGATCTTTCTCGACCCGCGGACCCCCGTCTTGACAGAAGCGCGGGCGGAGGCGACTCTCGTGGCCGAGAGCGCTCTCCGTCGGATTCCACCCGTAGGAGATGCCATGCACACCGCCCCACCCCGCCATCGGCGCCGGCCCCACCGCACCGGCCGCCGCCTCCTCACCGCCCTGGCCGCCGTCCTGGCGCTGCTCGCCGGCGGCGCCGTCGCCGCCGGGCCGTTCGCCGCGAGCGCCGCGTCCGCCCTGATCTCCCAGGGGCGGCCGACGACCGCGTCGTCGAGCGAGAACGCCGACACGCCGGCCACCGCCGCCACCGACGGCGACCCGAGCACCCGCTGGTCGAGCCAGTTCGGAGACCCGCAGTGGCTCCAGGTCGATCTCGGCGCCACCGCGACGATCGACCAGGTGCGGCTGGTCTGGGAGGCCGCCTACGCCCGGGCCTTCGAGATCCAGGTCGCCGCGAACCCGGCCGGCCCGTGGACCACCGTGTACGGCACCACCGCCGGGACCGGCGGCACGCAGGCCCTCGCCGTCTCCGGCACCGGCCGCTACGTGCGCCTGTACGGCACCGCCCGGGCCACCGCCTACGGCTACTCCCTCTGGGAGTTCCAGGTCTACGGCGCCATCGGGCCCGCCGGCTGCGCCGGCAACGCCGCGCTCAACCGCCCGGCGGTCGCCTCGTCGACCGAGAGCGCCACCACACCGGCCTCCGCCGCGGTCGACGGCAACTCCGGCACCCGCTGGTCCAGCGGCTTCGCCGATCCGCAGTGGCTCCGCGTGGACCTCGGCGCGACGCAGACCCTCTGCCAGGTCACCCTTCAGTGGGAGGCCGCGTACGCCCGGGCCTTCCAGGTCCAGGTCTCCGCCAACCCGGACGGTCCGTGGACCACCGTCTACGCCACGACCACCGGCGCCGGCGGCACCCAGACGCTCGACGTGACCGGCTCCGGGCGCTACGTGCGGGTGTACGGCACGGCGCGGGCCACCGCCTACGGCTACTCGCTCTGGGAGTTCGCGGTGCGCACCACGTCCGGCTCCACCCCGCCCCCGACGACCCCGCCGCCCTCGGGCGGCTTCTGGGGCGACACCGGCTCGATCCCCCCGGCCGCGAACGTGCTCATGGTGAAGGTGCTCAACCGGACCAACGGCCGCTACCCCGACAGCCAGGTGTACTGGAGCTACAACGGGCAGACCCACTCGATCGCGGAGCAGCCCTACTTCGACATGCCGGTCAACACCGCCGGCCGGATGTACTTCCATCTCGGGTCGCCCACCAGCCAGTACAGCGACTTCATCGAGTTCACGGTCGGGCCGGACCAGTTCAACGGCAACACCACCCGGGTCGACGCGTTCGGCCTGAAGCTGGCCATGCGGTTGCGCGCCCACGACGGGCGGGACGTGGCCGTCGGCGAGACCGAGGCGACCTTCACCGAGGACCGGGCGGTGACCTTCCAACGGTTCGCGGACGCCATGCCGGCCGAGTTCAAGCACCTGGCCACCGTCGAGGCGCCGTACCGCATCCCGTCGCCGGGGAACACGCCGCAGTTCCGGCCCGGCGGACAGTACGACAACTACCTCAGCGGCTACGCGTCGTCGGTGGGGTTGCCGGCCACCACCTCGGACATCTTCGGCTGCGCCGGCCCGCTCGCTGGCAACCCGGCCGGCTGCGCGGCGCTCAACCGCCACGTCGCGCACCTGCCGCCGGCGCAGTGGTCGGACCCGAGCCTGTTCTACCAGCAGGCGCCGGCCAACTACTACGCGAAGTTCTGGCACGACCGCGCCATCGGCGGCCGGTCGTACGGCTTCCCGTACGACGACGTCGCCGACCAGTCCTCGTTCGTGTCGGCGGCGGATCCGGCGTGGCTGCTGGTCGCCGTGGGCTGGTGACACGGGACCGTCCGCGCGGTCCCGGGGCCCGGCCGGTCACCGGCCGGTCGGGCCCCGGGGCGACCGGGTGTGGCCCGCGCGTACCCGGGTAACCGGCGGAGCCGAGGAAGGGGGCGTCGTGACGGATGAGGCACCGGACTACTTCCAGCCCGAGCACGGCCTGGTCGTCACCCACCTGTTGATCGTGCGGGACGTGGACCGCTCGCGGGAGTTCTACCGCGACGTGCTCGGCGCCACGGTGGTGCGGGACCGGCGGCCTGCCGTGCTCCGCCTGCACAACAGCTACCTCGTGCTCAACGACGAGGGTGGCCCGACCGACGACAAGCCGACCGTGACGGCGCGGGCGCCGGCCGACCCGGACACCCTGAGCGGGGCGCTCAACATCCGGGTCACCGACGTGCGGGCGGTCTACGAGCTGTGGCGGTCCCGCGGCGGCGAGTTCCTGACGGAGCCGAAGGACCACGGGATGGAGATCCGGTGCTACCTGCGCGATCCCGACGGGTATCTCATCGAGCTGGGCCAGGGCACCGGCATCCTGGCGGAGATGGGCCGGCCCGTGCCGGGCTGAGCCCCGGCCGGGCGGTCCCGGCCGGGGGTTGCCCGGGGCGGGTCAGACCCGGGTGAGCCGGACGGCGTCGGCGACGACCAGGCCGCCGGCCGAACTCCACCGGCTCACCGCCACCCGGTTGGCGTCCCCCGCCGGCAGGGCGAAGGTGCCGAGGATACGCCACTGGCCGCCGGTCGCCCGCTGGTCGACGTGGACCGTCTGGTTGCCGGTCGTGGTGGCGACGATGTACGGCGTCGCGCCGTTGTAGCCGGCGTTGGCCGGCCACCAGGCGTCGACGCGGTAGGTGGCGGAGGCGGGGACGTTGAACCGGTACCAGGCGGGGTCGCTGGCCGCGACCGGGTCGGCGTAGCGGTAGTCCGCGCCGTAGCGCTGCCCCGAGTAGGACGAGACGCCCCAGTTGGCGCTGGCGGTGAAGCGCCCGGCGGTGGCGTTGTCCACGATCGAGGACCAGGCCGTGCCACCGGCCATCTTCGCGGCGACGTCGGCTCGCATCGCGTCCAGGTCGATGAAGGACGGGTCGATCTTGCCGGTGGTGCTGGTCTCCCGGTGCCCGCGGGCGTAGCTGGCGTCCCGGCCGAGCCGGGTGAGGACGGCCGCGGTGGCGGCCACGGAGGCGTCGTACTGGGCCGCCGTCATCTCCTGGCTGACCCCGTTGTAGTCGATCTCCCAGCCGATCAGCATGGTGTTGCCGTCGCCGGCCGGGATCGGCCCGCTGCCGCCGCTGGTGCCGGCGTGGTTGCAGCGTCCCGCCGAGATCACGTGGAAGACGCCGTGGTAGTCGACGAGGGCCTGGCAGAGCGGGCCGGGCAGGTCGGAACGGCCGTTGATGCAGATGTTGAGCGCCGGGTGCGGGTTGGTGGCGCTGGAGGTGGAGGCGGTGTGGTGCCACAGCACCCCGATCGGGTCGAACGAGCCGGGGCGCATCCGGTTGAGCCAGTCACCCTCGACGACGACCTGCACCCCGGCCGCCCGCAGCACGTCCACCAGCCAGGGGATGGTCGCCATCAGGAGTCCCCGAGCAGGTCGGCCAGGCACTCGGCCTTCGGGGCGGCGGCCGCCGCGCGGGGACGCGCCGCGACGGTCAGCGCGGCGGCGACCAGGGCGGGGATGCCGAGCAGTGCTCGGCGCCGCGGACGGACGGTTCGTGACGTGGGCATGGCACTCCTTCGGCGACCGGGCGAGGAACGTTGCGCGGACGCTATACCGTCACGAACGTCTATGTCGATACCCTTCAGTCTCGATCCTCGGGCTGAAGGAAATTGGCAGTCCCGGGCGGCGCTCCCCGCCGGGCCGTTTGGCCGGCGGCGATCCCGGAAAGAGTGGCGGCATGAGCTGGGCCCGAAGAGCCGTACCCGCCGCCGTCGCCGCCGTGGCGGCCCTCGCCGCACGTGACCTGCTCCAGCGCGACCACGCGCTGCTGCGCACCTTCCCCGTCCTCGGCCGCGCCCGCTACCTCCTGGAGTCGATCGGGCCCGAGCTGCGCCAGTACATCGTGGCGGGCAACAACGAGGAGCGGCCGTTCACCCGCGACCAGCGGCGCTGGGTGTACGCGTCGGCGAAGCAGGAGAACAACTACTTCGGGTTCGGCACCGACAACGACATCGAGTACACCCCCGGATACCCGATCATCAAGCACCGCACCTTCGGCCGGGCGGTGCCGCCGTCCTCCCCCGCCGCCGGGCACGACGTCACGCTCCCCTGCGCGAAGGTGCTCGGCGGCGCCCGGGGCCGTGCCCGCGCGTTCCGCCCGGAGTCGGTGGTCAACATCTCCGGCATGAGCTTCGGCTCGCTCTCCGGCAACGCCGTCGAGGCGCTCAACCGGGGCGCCGCCCTGGCCGGCTGCCTGCAGAACACCGGCGAGGGTGGGCTGTCGCCGTACCACCGCAACGGCGGCGACCTGGTCTTCCAGATCGGCACCGCGTACTTCGGGTGCCGGGACGAGCGCGGCCGGTTCAGTCTCGACCGGCTCAAGGACCTCGTGGCGGGAGCGCCGGTCCGGGCGCTGGAGATCAAGCTCAGCCAGGGCGCGAAGCCCAGCCTCGGCGGCCTGCTGCCGGCCGCGAAGGTCTCCGCCGAGATCGCCGCCACCCGGGGCATCCCCCGGGGACGGGACTGCGTGAGCCCGTCGCGGCACGCCGAGTTCTCCGACTGCGACAGCCTGCTCGACTGGGTGGAACTGCTCGCCGCCGAGACCGGCCTGCCGGTCGGCATCAAGTCCGCCGTCGGCGACCTGGGCTTCTGGGCGGAGCTGGCCACGCTCATGCGCGACACCGGCCGGGGCGTGGACTTCGTGACCGTCGACGGCGGCGAGGGCGGCACCGGGGCCGCGCCGCTGATCTTCACCGACTCGGTGTCGCTGCCGTTCCAGCAGGGCTTCTCCCGGGTCTACCGGGTCTTCGCCGAACGGAACCTGCACGAGCAGGTGGTCTTCGTCGGCGCCGGAAAGCTCGGGCTGCCGGACAACGCCGTGGTGGCGTTCGCGCTCGGCGCCGACATGGTGAACGTCGGCCGGGAGGCGATGCTGGCGATCGGCTGCATCCAGGCGCAGAAGTGCCACACCGACACCTGCCCCACCGGCGTGGCGACGCAGAACCCGTGGCTGGCCCGGGGCGTCGACCCGGCCCGCAAGTCGGTGCGGGCCGCCAACTACGTGCGGACGCTGCGGCGCGACCTGGTCAAGGTCGCCGAGGCGTGCGGCGTCGAGCACCCCGGGCTCATCGACACCGGCGCGGTCGAGGTGCTCGACGGCCGCACCGCCTCCACCCCGCTGGACCGGGTGTACGGGTACCGCCCCGGGTGGGGGCTGCCCTCCGCCGCCGACCGCGCCGAGATCATCCGGCTGATGACCGCCGAGGCGCCGCAGGGCGGCAGTGCGCCGCCCTCACCGACCGCCGTGGGCTGACCCGCGCCCGCGGCCTGCTCACTTCGGCAGTTCCGCGCCCGTCTGCTCACTGACCAGGTACGCCGCGTACCAGTCGGGCCAGTTCGGGTCGGTCGCGCCGGTGCGCTTCTCGTGCTCGCCGTGGGCGGCGGCGGCCCGGCGGAGCGCGGCCGCGAGGTCGTTGCCGGAGGCGAACGACGGCGCGTCGGACTCGACGCGCCCCGGCAGCCGCGTGGTGATCTCCTGGAGCAGCCAGGTGTTGCCGTCCGGGTCGCTGAACTCGGCGCGCGAGAGGTAGCTGCGGCGCTCCGGGTCCGGACCGCCGGCCGGGCCGCCCGGGCCGGGGTGGAAGATCTCGCTCACCTCGACGCCGGCGGCGAGCATCGCGCTCCGGGCCGCCTCGATGTCCGCGACGATCAGGTACGCCTTGCCCGACCCGGGCGCGGCGGCGGTGAGAGTGGGGCCGAACTGGACCGAGCATCCGGAGCCCGGCGGCGTGAACTGGACGATCCCGGGCGGCGTGCGGTCGAGCCGCCACCCGAGGCGCCCGTAGAACTCCTTGGCGCGGTCGACATCCGCCACCGGGATGACGACCACCTCGAGCTTCAGGTCGATGTTCCGGATCGGCGTCCCGCTCGCGTCGTTGCGGCGGACATCCGTCGCGCTCATCGCGACCTCCCTGGTGGGCCTGGCCTCTCGCCCGCCACGTTACTGCTCCCCCACCCCCGAGCTGCCCCGTTTCCGCATCGCCGTGCGGGCCGTGCGGCGCTCGGCGGCCGCCCGACGGGTCACCGCCCGGCGCCCGAGGGCCGGTGGTCGGCGAGCCGGAGTCCGACACCGCGTACCGCGACGACGGTCACGCCGGTGCCCAGCTTGTCGAGCTTGCGCCGCAGCCGCTTGACCAGCGACTGCACGTCCGCCTTCCGCTGCAACCCCTCGTCGTGCCAGACCGTGCGGTGCAGGTCGGCGTAGCTCCAGACCCGGACCGGCTCGGCGGTCAGGCAGGCCAGGAGGTCCCGCTCCAGCCGGGTGAGGACCACCTCCCGGTTCCCCCACCGGGCCGTGGACCGCGTCCCGTCGACGACCAGTGCGTCGTCCGGCGCCCGGGGCGCCGGGGCGACGGCCGGCGGAGGACCGACGGCCGCCGGCGACCCCGGTGGCGTGATCAGCCTCCGTAGTTCGTCGAGGTCGGCGACCAGGAGCAGCGGTGCCACGCCGTCGAGGAGCTCGGTGAGCCGGATCCGTTCGGCCGGCGACGGCGTCACCCCGATCACCAGCGGGAAGGAGGTCTCCCCCGGATCGGTGCCGCCCGCCGCACCTGTCTCGTTCCCGATCACCGCACCCACCCCCAGGAACAACGACAAAGGTTGCCTGCCTTGGGAATCGCCGTGACAGAAATTGTCAACCACGGCGTCCATTGGCGAACTGTTGGTGACAAGTTGCTCACGTACGGTTCTTGATCGCGCTTTCCTGCCGATCATAGTGTCCACTCAGGCAGCCGGCGTAGACCCGCACGGCGCCTAGGGGGCCTGGGGGTTCGTCCACACCGCTGTTGATCCGACGGGAGAGGTCTCCCTGCGCCCTTCCGCCATGGCTCGAACATCGCGGGTCGTTCTGGAGGAGGCAGCACCGATGCTGAGACGTCCACACAGGAGGGGCCTGGCCGGTCGGCTGGTGAGCGCGGGCGCCGTCCTGGTCCTCGCCGCGACCGGCCTGGCCGCCACGGGAACCGGCGCACAGGCTGCGCAGACCGGCACGGGAACCGGCGCCACGGCCGACGACAAGATCCGCCCCGAGCTCACCCGGCAACTCCAGGGCAAGAGCGAGGGCGACTTCTGGATCCACTTCAGGGACCGGGCCGACCTCGGCAGGGCCGCCGCGGACAGGGACTGGGTCAAGCGCGGCGCCGCCGTCGCGGACGCGCTGAGGAAGACCGCCGCCGAGAGCCAGGCCAGGATCCGCGCCGAACTCGACAGCTCGGGCACGAAGTACCAGGCGTTCTGGGCGACCAACGCCATCAAGGTCAGCGGCGGCTCCCTCACGATGGCCCAGAACCTCGCCGCCCACGCCGAGGTGGACGGCCTGTACGCCCCGACGGAGTACAAGCTGCCCGAGGTCACCGAGGGCACCGACGAGAAGTCGGTGAACGCCCTGGAGTGGGGCATCGCGAACATCAACGCCGACGACGTCTGGTCCCAGTACGGCGTCAAGGGCGCCGGCATCACGGTGGCCAGCATCGACAGCGGCGTGCAGTTCGACCACCCGGCGCTGGTCAACTCGTACCGCGGCAACAACGGTGACGGCACCTTCGACCATGACTACAACTGGTTCGACGCCGCCGGCGACTGCGCCACCGCGCCCTGCGACTCCGACGGCCACGGCACCCACACGATGGGCACCATGGCCGGCTCGGACGGGGCCAACCAGATCGGCGTCGCCCCCGGCGTCAAGTGGATCGCCGCGAACGGGTGCTGCCCGACCGACGCCGCGCTGATCTCCTCCGGCCAGTGGATGCTCGAGCCCACCGACCTCAACGGGCAGAACCCGGACGCCGGCAAGCGGCCGAACATCATCAACAACTCGTGGGGCACCACGCTGCCCTCCACCGAGCCGTTCATGGAGGACGTGACCGACGCGTGGACCGCCTCGGGCATCTTCGGCACCTGGTCCAACGGCAACAACGGGCCCGCGTGCCAGACCAGCGGCTCGCCGGGCAGCCTGTCCAGCAACTACTCGGCCGGCGCGTACGACGTCAACAACAACATCGCCAGCTTCTCCTCCCGCGGCACGGGCCAGAACGGCGAGATCAAGCCGAACCTGTCGGCGCCCGGGGTCAACGTCCGGTCCAGCGTCCCGGGCAACTCGTACGCCAGCTACAGCGGCACCTCGATGGCGGCGCCGCACCTCGCCGGCGCGGTCGCGCTGCTCTGGTCGGCGGCACCCACGCTGGTGGGCGACGTCGCCGCGACACGCGCGCTGCTGGACGACACGGCCGTGGACAAGGCCGACACCCAGTGCGGCGGCGGCACGGACGACAACAACGTCTACGGCGAGGGCCGGCTGGACGCGCTCGCGCTGCTCAACGCCGCCCCGATCGGCGACAACGGCACCCTGGCCGGCAAGGTGACCGACGCGGGAACGGGCGCCCCCGTCGCCGGCGCCACCGTCGCCCTGACCGGCGCCGCGACCCGCTCGCTGACCACCGGCGCCGACGGGACGTACTCGTCGCTGCTGCTGGCCGGCGACTACCAGGTCGCCGTCTCGGCGTTCGGCTACCAGACGCGGACGCTGTCGGCGACGGTCACCACGAACGCGACCACCACCCTCGACGTGGCGCTGACCGCGGTGCCGAGCGTCACCGTCGGCGGGCAGGTCACCGACGGCTCCGGCCACGGATGGCCGCTCTACGCGAAGGTCAGCGTCGAGGGCCTGTCCGTCTCCGACTACACGACGCCGGGCAACGGCCGCTACAGCCTCAAGCTCCCGGCGGGCGCGACCTACCGCCTGAAGGTGGAGTCGCAGTACCCGGGCTACCAGAGCGTGACCAGGGAGGTCGTGGTCGGCTCCGGCAACGTCACCAGCAACATCGCCGTACCGGCCGACCCCGCCTCGTGCACCACGGCGCCCGGCTACACCAACAGCTCGGACGGGGAGTACGAGACCTTCGACGGGGACACCGTGCCCGAGGGCTGGTCCGTGGTCGACAACGCCGGCTCCGGCCAGGTCTGGAAGTTCACCGACAGCGGTGAGCGGGGCAACCTGACCGGCGGCGCCGGCCGGTTCGCCATCATCGACAGCGACGACTACGGCAGCGGCGGGCGGCAGGACACGTCGCTGGTCAGCCCGGTCGTCGACCTGACCGACGTCGCCACGCCGGTGATCCGGTTCAACCAGGACTACAACTGGCTGAACTCCGACCGCGCGGACGTCGACCTCAGCCTGGACGGGGGCACCACCTGGAGCAACGTGCTCCGGCAGGCGGCCGACGTCCGGGGGCCGAGGGTGACCGAGGTGCCCATCCCGCAGGCCGCGGGCCAGGCGCAGGTCCGGGTCCGGTTCCACTACTACGACGCCTCCTGGGAATGGTGGTGGCAGGTCGACAACGTGCTGATCGGCAGCCGGATCATCTGCAAGCCGGTCGACGGCGGCCTGGTGCTGGGGCACGTCCGGGACAAGAACGACAACGGTTACGTCAACGGCGCCACCGTCACCAGTGACGACCGCCCGGCGGAGAAGGCCACCACGGTGGCGACGCCGGACGACACGGAACTGGCCGACGGCTTCTACTGGATGTTCTCGTCGCTGACCGGCGCGCATCCGTTCACCGCCCGGGCCGGCAACTACGTCAGCCAGACCAAGCAGGTCGACGTCGAGACCGACTGGGCGACGGCGGCGAACTTCCAGCTCGCCGCGGGCCGGCTGGCGGTGCAGCCGACATCGGTGACCGGCACGGTCCGGATGCCCACCGGCAAGGTCAACAAGACCTTCACGGTGACCAACACCGGCGGGGCGCCCGTCAACGTCGAGTTCACCGAACGCGACGGCGGGTTCGTGCTCCAGCGGGCCGACGGGTCCCGGCTTTCCGAGCAGGAGCTGCTCGGCTCCACCGGCGCGCCGGCGCAGCGGCTCACCGCCCCGACGTCGTTCGCCGCCCGCCCGTCCGGCAAGTCCGCCACCGGAGCCGCCGCCACGCCGGCCGGTCCCCAGGCGGCGCCCTGGACGGGCATCGCCAACTACCCGGCCAACGTCATGGACAACCGGGTCGTGAACCTCGACGGCAAGGTCTACTCCATCGCCGGCGGTGACGGCACGACGTCCAGCGCGAAGAACTACGCGTACGACCCGATCGCCCAGAGCTGGACGGCCGTCGCCGACCTTCCGGGCGCGCGCAACGCCATGACGGTCGGTGTCGTCGACGGCAGGATCATCGCCACCGGCGGCTGGGGCGCCTCCGGTCCGGACGGCACCACCTGGTCGTACGACCCGGCGGCCAACACCTGGACCAGGAAGGCGGACAACCCCGCGCCGCGGGCCGCCGCCGGCCAGGCCGTCGCGGACGGCAAGCTGTACGCCGTCGGCGGCTGCACCACGGCCAGCTGCCTGCCGATGTCCAACTCGGTGGTCCGGTACGACCCGGGCGCCGACACCTGGGAGACCCTGCCCAACTATCCGAAGTCGGTGGCGTTCCTGTCCTGCGGCGGGATCGGTGGCACCGTCTATTGCACCGGCGGCAACGACGGCACCACCTCGCAGAAGGCCAGCTACGCCTTCGACCCCGGCGCCAACGCCTGGACCGCCGTGGCGGACGCGCCGGCCGACAACTGGGCCAGCTCGTTCGCCGTCGCGAACGGCAGGCTCCTGGTCGTCGGTGGTTCGCAGGGCGGGGCGATCACCAACGCCGGCTTCGCGTACGACCCGGCGACCGACTCGTGGGCGAACCTGCCCAACGCCAACGCCCCCCGCTACCGCGGTGGCGCGGCGTGCGGCTTCTACAAGGTCGGCGGCTCCTCGGGCGGCTTCACCGCCACGAAGGACAGCGAGGTGCTGCCGGGCTTCGAGGAGTGCGCCGAGGGGCCGGCGGACGTCAGCTGGCTGACCGTCGACACGTCGAAGGTCACCCTCGCGCCGGGTGCGAAGGTCACCGTCACGGTCGGCATGACCGCCAGCGTGGACCAGCCCGGCACCTACTCGGCGTCGGTCGCGATCAGGGAGAACACGCCGTACACCGTGGAGCCGGTGGCGGTCAGCATGGTCGCGCAGCCGCCGACCACCTGGGGCAAGCTGATGGGCACCGTCTCCGGCACGAGCTGCCAGGGCGCCACCGGGCCGCTGCCCGGCGCGGTCGTCCAGGTCGACTCGTGGGCGATGTCCTGGACGTTCGCCACCGACGCCGACGGCGGATACGCCTACTGGATGGACCGGCGCAACAACCCGCTCACCATCATCGTCGCCAAGGACGGCTGGAAGCCCCAGACCCGTCAGGCGAGGATCAGCACCGCCACGCCCACCGTGGAGGACTTCACCCTGTCACCCATCCGCTGCTGACCACTGGTCGCCGCTCTCGGAGGTTCGGCCCGCCCGGTGTCTTCCGCCGGGCGGGCCGCGCCGTGTCGACGGCCCGGTCGGGGCGACGCCGGGGATCCGTGCTCAGGACGCGAGGCGGAAGCCGACGCCACGTACCGCCTGGATCGTCGGCGCCGCGCCCAGCCGGCCGAGCTTGCGGCGGACCCGGCGCACCACCGAGTGCACGTCGGAGCCGCGTCCCAGGTGGTCGTTGCCCCAGACCGCGCGGTGCAGCCGCGCGTAGGTCCACACCTCGCCCGGCGTGCCGGTGAGGCAGACCAGCAGGTCGTGCTCCAGCGGCGTCAGCCCGACCTCCCGCTCCCGCCAGCGCAGGACGCGCCGGTCGGAGTCGACGTCCAGCCCGGGCACGGGCCGGCGGGCCGGCGCGGAGGCGTCGGCGACCGCCTCGGGGGCGGCCGGGGCGTCCGCGGGGCGGCGGACCAGATCGAGGAACCGTCGTGCCTGGTGGACGCTCGACACGATCAGGAACGCCTCGGTGCCGCCGAGCAGTTGGGCGAGCTGCCGGCGTTCCGCCGCCGAGGACGCGATGCCAATGACCAAGGACGCGTTCCCTGTCATCACTCGCCCTTCCGTTTCCCACCCTTTCGTGAGGCTGGTGCGCCGCAGCGGGCAGTTACCGCGCCGCTGCGGCGCAGGTGGTCGCACGCGGCCGCCAGGCGTGGGTGGTTGCGGACACCTGCGGGTCGGCTCCGGGAAAGGCGTGCGGGACCTGCGTTTCCGTGGTGAGGCGTTGCTGGTCTGCTGACCGCGATCATATAGCCGATCACCGATGTTCGGTATAGCCGTTAACGCCACCGCAACAGCCGTCGAGAAGATGACGACGGCAATGTCTCCGGCGGCGCCGCCACGCCGGCCGGAACAGCCCGAACGGGTCAACCGCACCGAACGCGCCGCGCTGCCGCTCTCGCGCCTTCACGATGGGACCGGAGACACCGGTGGTGAAGGGAGAGATCAGGTGAAGCGTAGGCGTGCCAGAAGAAGCCGGCTGCTGCAGGCGGCGGTGTTGTCCCTGTCCGCGGTGACGGTCGGGTTGGCGGTCCTGCGTGCGGCGCGGCGCACCGCGGGAGCGGCGCCGGCCGACGCGTGGGCCGGTACGGACGGCGCCGTCGCCCCTGACCGCATGGACGCGCCAGCCCTCGGCGGCGCCGCGACGGGTCGCGGCCGGGAGACGGCGACGAGCCGCTGACCGGTGAGCCGGAACGCCGCGGGAACCGGTCCCTGGGCGGACCGCCGCGGTGGGCGGAACTCGTCGGTCCGACGGGCTACGCGCCGGACTGAGGGGTGGCCATCGTGGTGCCGGCCCGCAGGTGCGCCAGGGCGCCGCTCCAGGCGGCCAACTGGTCGAGCATCGTGTTCACCGCACCGACCTGGTGATCACCGGGCTTGAAGACGCTGAAGTTCTCGAAGTCGGTGAAGAGCGACAGCGCGACCTGCGCCCGCACGTCCGCCATCTGCAGCTCGGCGACAACCAGGCGGAGGTGCTCCACCGCCCGGGTGCCGCCGACGCTGCCGTAGCTGACGAACCCGGCCGCCTTGTTGTTCCATTCGGCGTAGAGGAAGTCGATCGCGTTCTTCAGCGCGCCGGAGGTGGAGTGGTTGTACTCCGGGGTGACGAAGACGTAGCCGTCGTAGGAGGCGATCTTCTCGGCCCACCGCAGGGTGTGCGGCTGGGTGTACTGGCCGAGTGACGGCGGCGCCATCTCGTCGAGGTGGGGAAGGTTGAAGTCCTTGATGTCGACGAGTTCGTACTGGGCGTCGTCCCGCTGGGTGGCGATTTCGTGCACCCAGCGGGCCACCGTCTCCCCGTTACGTCCGGGACGCGTGCTCCCGATGATGATGCCGATCCTGGTCATTGCCGTCCCTTCCGTCCGTGGGCCCGGCGAGCGCGGGCACGGGCGGCGTCTACCCGGTCGGCATGGTTTCGAACGGCATCAGCACCGGGCGGCTCAGTGCCAGTCGCTGATCTGCACGTCCCGCGGCGCCGGCGCCCCCTCGCCGGTCTCCACCAGCGACTTCAGGCTCATGAGGTAGGAGCCCCACTTGGTGCTGCAGTGGTGCATGAACTCCACCGGCTCCCGCCAGCCCCGGTGCGTGAACAGCACGATCGTGTAGTCGCCGTCCTGGCGCAGCTCCCAGTCGACGGTGGTCCCGATCCACTCCTCGGGCCCGTCGACCACCCGCCACCCCACCCGCTCGGACGGCCGCAGCTCGACGACCTCCATGTCGAAGCCGCCGGGCAGGAACCGGAACTCCAGGACGCCGCCGACGTCGGCGCTGCCCTTCGTGTCGTCGGTCCACCAGCCGGCGAGGCCCTCGACGGTCGTCAACGCCTCGTACACCTTCTCCGGCGTCGGGGTCTTGACCCCGACCCGGTGCAGGATGTCCACCATCTCGTCTCTCCTTGATCTCGTTGGTCAGTCCTGTCGGGTGCGCTGGATCGCCTCGGCGATCCGCTTGATCCGCTGCAGTCGGGCGTCCCACGCCGATCCGACCGACGCCAGCTGGGCCACGGCGCGGGCGAGCTGCGCGTCGTCCACCCGGTACCGCTTCTCGCGGCCCGCCGGCGTCGCCCGGACCAGGCCGACCCGGTCGAGGACGCCGAGGTGCTTGGCCACCGCCTGGCGGGTGACGGGCATCTGCTGGCTCAGCGTGGTCGCGGTGCCGTGGCCCTCCACGAGCAGCAGGTCGAGCATCCGCCGCCGGGTCGGGTCCCCGATCGCGGACCAGAGGTCGTCGTCGACCTGCTCGGCCACCCCGGTGCTCACGCCGGCACCTCCAGCGTCGCCGCGTACGACACCAGCCGCGGCAGGTAGAAGTCCCAGCCGGTGACGTGCTCCCGGTACTGCTGCTCCAGGACGGCCACCTCCCAGCCCATCTCGCGGAAGCCGCTCTCGGTCATCCGGAGCAGCGTTCCGCCGCCGGACGGGGTCAGGTCGAAGGTGACCAGCAGCGAGTTGCCCTCCACCGCGGCCTCGCCGGCCGGCTGCGTCCACCGGAACGAGAACCGCCGCGGCGGCCGCGCGTCGACCACGGTGAACGGCACCACCGCCCCGCCCGCGTCGGGGTCGCCGAAGATGATTTCGCCCGTCGACCCGGGCGTCGGGTCGTACCGGGCGTCGTCCGGCCACCACTGCTTGAGGTGGTCGGGGCTGCTCACCACCTCGAAGACGATCTCGGGCGACGCCTCGACGTAGATCTCGCGCTCGATGGTTCCGAACTCCACGACAACCTCCTGCAACGTTTGGTTGCGCATGACGCTACCCCGGCGCCGCGCCTCGCGCAACCATTCGTTGCGCTTCCGAGGCCGGACGGAGGGGCCCGCGCACCGGATTCGATGAGCCGTCGGCGGCGGAAGCGCCCCTACCATGCGAGCGTGATTCGCGTCGCTCCGGTCCGGCGGCCGTACCCGCTGCTCGCCGCCGCGCTCGTCGTGTTGCTGCTCGGCGCGGGCGTGGCCTGGGGCGTCGACGGCGCGCTCGGGCTGAGCCACCGCCCCGCCGCCGTGCCGCGCGAGGACGTCGCGGCCGCGCCCCGGCGGGTCGCCGCGCCGGCGCCGCCGCTGGTCGCCGTGGTCGTGCCGGACGAGCCGCGTACCCGCAAGGCCGCGGCCGCCGTCGCGGACGCGCTCGTCTCCCGCGGCCTGCCCCGCCCCGTCGTCACCCCCGCCGCGCCGGGCCCGGCCGCACCCCGGACCGGCTCCCCGACCGGCCCGCGCGCACCGGACCTCTCGGCGGTGACCACGCTGCGGGCGGGCGTGCTCGCCACGCCGGACCCGGCTCCGGAGTCGTACCGGATCGACGTCCGCGGGAGCGAGCTGACTGTCGAGGGGGGCGACGTGGCGGGCGTCGCGGCCGGGCTGTACCGGCTCGCCGACCGGATCCGCTCCGGCGCCGAGGCGCTGCCCGCCGCCGACGCGGACCGGCTGGTCGCGCCCCGGCTCGGCCTGCGGCTGACCGACGCCGGCTCGGTGGGCCGCGAGCCGGACCCGGCGGCCTTCGCGGTGGGCGACGACTACAACCTGAACACCGACGTGGTCGGGGAGGCGCTGCTGCCGCGGGCGCCGTGGGTGGACGCCGGCGCGGTGGCCCGCATCGGGGCGCAGTTCCGGCAGTTCGTCGACCACTCGGTGGCGCAGGGCTACAACGCCGTCGTCGTGCCGGGCTTTCTGGAGTACGTCACCTTCGCGAAGGTCGGCGACGGGCACGCCGTCTACCCGCCCGGCGACCCGCACGTCGACCGTGCCAGGGCGATGGTCGCGGCGTTCGGCCCGGTCTTCGGGTACGCCGAGGAGATGGGCCTGAAGGTCTTCCTGCTCACCGACATGCTCGCGGTGTCGCCGCCGCTGGAGGCGTACCTGACCCGGACCGTCGGCGGCCTCGACGTGACCGATCCCCGGCTGTGGGCGGTCTACCGGGCCGGGCTGGCCGAGCTGTTCGAGAGCCTGCCCTTCGTCGACGGCCTGATGGTCCGCGTCGGCGAGGGCGGCGAGGTGTACGCCGGGGACGGCTGGGACTACTCGTCGAAGCTCGCGGTCACCACCGAGGCGTCCGTGCGCGCGATGCTGCGGGCGCTGCTCGACACCGCGGGAAAGACCGGCCGGGAGATCATCTTCCGCACCTGGACCGTCGGCGTCGGCGCCGTCGGCGACCTGCACACCAACCCCGGGTCGTACGCGCGGGTGCTGGGCGGGTTCGACGACCCGCACCTGATCGTGTCCACCAAGTACACCCTCGGCGACTTCTACAGCCACCTGCCGCTGAACACCACCCTGCTGGCCGGCACGCACCGCCGCATCGTGGAGTTCCAGGCCCGGCGCGAGTTCGAGGGGTTCGGCGCGTTGCCCAACGACCTCGGCCCGCTGCACCGCCAGGCGCTGCGCGAGTTCCTCGCCGCCAACCCGAGGGTCGAGGGCGTCTGGAACTGGACCCAGGACGGCGGCCCGCTGCGGGCCGGGCCCATGTCGCTCTACCTGCGCGACGGATTCTGGCAGCTCTACGACCTCAACACGTACGCCGTCGCGCGGCTGGCCTGGGATCCGGACGTCGACCCCGCGCAGGTCACGGCGGACTGGGCGTACCGCACGTTCTCCGCCGACCCGGCCACCGTCGCCGCGATCGGGCAGGCCATGGCGCTGTCCCGGGCCGCGGTCACCAAGGGCCTCTACATCGGCCCGTACGCGGACCGGTCGGTGCGGGCGCTCGGGCTGGAGCCGCCGCCCATGATGTGGATCTTCGAGTGGGACATCCCCACCGGCGACTCCGCCGCGCTCGACAGCATCTACGCGGTGACCGGCGACCGGGTCGACGCGGCGATCGACGAGGGCGGGCAGGCCGTCGCGCTGGCCCGGCGCATGCGCGACCTGGTCGCCGCCACCGACCCGGCCACCTGGCGCGACGCCGGGCTGCGCGAGCACTTCACCGACACGCTCGACTACGAGGTGAACCTGTTCGAGGCGCTGGCGGCCTACCGGACCATGGTGCTGCGGCACGCGCAGTGGCTGGACACCGGCGCCCCTGAGGCCTACGCGGGCTGGCGGGCGGCCGAGACGGCGTACCACGCGGCGCGGGACGCCCATCGCCAGCGCTACGCCGCCGACCTGGACCTGCCCGCGTACAACTTCACCGCCGCGGACCTCGGGGCGCGGCGCGCGGACCGGGACCCGGCCATGGCGTGGGCGGCCCGGGCGCTGCTCGCGCTGATCCTCGCGGTGGTGCTGCTCGGCCTGCGCGGTCGCGGGTTCGGCGGCGGCGCCGCGCGCGGGCTGCTGCTCGGCGCGGTCCGGCCGTGGCGGGTGGCGGCGCTGCCGGCGCCCGTGTCCCGGGCGGACCGGATCCTGGTCTGGCTGGTGCCGGCCGTGGTCCTGGTGGCGAGCCGGCTCGTGTTCACCTGGTTCGCGGCCCCCGCGCACCTGCTGGTCGCCCTCGGCGGGTGGGCGCTGTTCGCCCTCGTCGTACGCCTCGTCGTCGGCCGGCGCGACCCGTTCCACCTGTGGGCCGTGGTCGGCGGGGTCGCGCTGCTGCGCAGCACGCTGCTCCTGGCGGCGCTCGCCGGGCGCGGGCCGGGGCGGTACTGGTTCGCCTTCTGGACCGCGCCGGCCCAGCGCGCCGCCTACCTCACCGTCGCGTTCGCGGCGTTCTGCTGGCTCTTCGTGGCCACCGCCGTCGTCCTCCGCGACCGGTACCACCTGCCGCGGCGCCGCGCCGTCGGGCTGACCCTGACCGCCGCGGGCGTTCCGCTCGGCCTGCTGGCCGGCCTGGTCGCGGCGATCGGCCTGGAGCGCGCGCTGACGGTGTGGAACGACCAGTTGGCGCTGCTGCCCTGGGGCCTGTCCCGCATCCTCGGCATCACCGTCTACCTGGGCATTCCCGCCGGCCTACCGGCCTACACCGCAGTCACCGGCGCCGCCCTGGTCGCCGTCGGCCTGCTGCTGTCGGCCGTGCGGAAGGACCACAGGCACCGCCGGGCGCGACAACCCCGGTCGGCACCGGCGTCCCGCCCCGGGGTTGGGCCCGACCGGGTGGGGTAGACCGCCCCGATGGCGCGGGCGGGCTACGGCCGGGTTGACCCGGTTCGGACCCCCCAGGACGGCTCGGGGGGCCGATGTCGGATGCAGCGCGGCGCAGCGGGCCGGGGACGTCCGACGACGTGGTGGAGCTGCGGGTGCACGGTGCCGCCGCCGCGGGCGCCGGCCAGGCCCTGGACCTGCCGCCGGTCGAGCAGGTCGCGGGCGACCGCAGCGGCGGCTTCTACCGGCCCCGCCACCGCTGTCCGGGGGCCGGCGCCGCCGACGGGGTGACGGTGGAGGCGTACCGCTGGGGCGACCTGCCCTCCGGAACCATGGGCCGGACCCTGTCGCTGGTGTTGCTGCTGCCGTTCATGCTTGTCAACCTGGCTGTCTGGATGCGCCCGGGGAATCACGGCCCGGACGCGACGGTCAGGTCGCTGTGCCGGCTGCTGGCGCTCACGATCACCGCGCTGTACGTGCTCGCCTTCGCCGGGGTCGCGTTGGACCTCGTCGCCTGGAAGTGCCTGGCCGCACCGCGCTGCCCGGCCGGGCGCAGCTGGCTGTCCTGGCTGGCCGGACGACCGGCCGGCCTGCGGCTGGCGGTCCTGGCCCTGGTCCCGGCCGCCGCCGTCGGCCTGGTCTGGCGTGCCAGCACCCGCCCGGGGCGGGTGTTCGACGCGTTCCGCCCACCCGAGGCGGAGGTCTCCGGGCACCGGCTCGGCACCGTCGGCAGGTGGGACGCCGAGCCGCTGGTGGGTCGGCTGCGCTCCGTCCACGTCGCGGCGGCGTTCGCGACCCTGGACGTCACGCTGCTCGCCGCCCGCGCCTCCCCCGGCGCCTCGGCCGGCACCGTCGCGCTGGCCGTCGTGACCGGCGCGGTCCTGGCCACCTGCGTGGTCCTGCTCTGCACGCCCGCGCTGATCGACCGGGCAGCCGGGGACCGGCGACTCGACCGGGTCACCAGCACGTTGCGGACCATCGCCCTCGTCCTGACCGTCGTGGTCGCGGTCCACGTCCTGACCGGCCCGGCGCGCTGGCACGAGGGAGGCGACCTCCCCGGCTACGACGGGATCCTCACCTGGCTGTTCGTCACCCAGACCACCCTGCTGGCCGCGCTGGGAGCTGTGCTGCTGTGGCGCCGGGACCGCCGGCCGGACGCCACGCCGCTGCTCGGGCTGGGAGCGCTGGCGAGCAGCGCCGCGGCGATCGGTCTGGCCGTGGCCTACTCCGCCGAGATGGTCCACCGGGTGGCGGACTTCCTGGACCGCAACGCGCCGACGGCGGGACCGGCCGCCGGACCGCCCCGGGCGTACCTCTGGGCGATCTACGGCTTCTTCCGGGCGGCGCTGTTCACGCTGGTCGTGGCGGGCCTGGTGACGCTGGCCTCCCGAACCGGCCGGTTCCGCGCCGCGGCGGCGATCGTCGCGCGCGACCATCCGGACCCGCCGGCCGAGGCCGGGCCCCGGCTGCGGCAGGTGCGTCGGGCGATCGCGAAAGCCCGGTTCACCGAGAGCCTGATCCCGCTGGCCGTGGTCTACGCCTGCCTCGCCGGGCTCGGCACGGCCACCACCACCATCGGCGTGCTGGGGCTGCGTCCCGGTGACGTCCTCGAGCGGTACGGCGGCGTGCCGGCCGACCTGGTCGCCTTCGCCATCACGTTCGGCAGCTGGGTGGTCGCCGCGATCATCCTCGGCCTGGTGGTCGGCGCGATCTTCGCCTACCGGACACCCGGGTTCCGGCGCCACGTCGGCGTCCTGTGGGACCTGGGCACGTTCTGGCCCCGGGCCGCGCACCCCTTCGCGCCACCCTGCTACGCCGAACGGGCCGTGCCGGAGCTGACCCGGCGGATCACGTACCTGGTCGTCCGCGGCAACGCGGTGCTGCTCACGGGGCACAGCCACGGTTCGGTCCTGGCCGCCGCGACGGTGCTCCAGTTGCCGCCCCGGATCAGCGGCCGGGTGGCCCTGCTCACCCACGGCGCGCCCCTGCGCCGGCTCTACGCCCGGCTCTTCCCCGCCTACCTCGACGACGAGGCGCTGCACGAGATCGGCGCCCGGGTCGGCTGGCGGTGGCTGAACCTGTGGCGGGACACCGATCCCGTCGGTGGCTGGATCTTCTCCGCCCACCGGCCGGGGGCGCCGGCCTCGGTCGGCGGACCGGCCGCGGCCGTGGACCGCCGGTTACGGGATCCCGTCGAGGTGGTGGCCCCGCCCGGCGACAGCGTCCCGCCGCCGATCCAGGGACACCGGCCCTGCGAATCCGACCGGCGGTTCGCGCAGGCGGCGCGCGAGCTGGTCGAACGCCTCCGCGAGCCACCGGACCCGGGGCCGCGGTGAGCCGGATCGCTCCATCACCGCGCTCCGGCGGGCGACGTCTCCCGGCCCCGGCCGGGAGACGTCCACCGGTGGCCGCGCGTCCCGGTCAGCGGCTGGACCGCATCCAGTCCTGGTAGTGCGTGGGCGCGAGGTGCGCGTCCGGGCCCGCGATCAGCACGTCCTGCCCGGCCACCGCGAACATGCCCGCCTTGTCGTCGGTGACGACGTTCCGGTCGTCCTGCTGCGCGGCCAGGGTGACCCGCCCGAGCTCGTCGAGGGCGAAGACGTCCGGGCCGGCGACGTTGCGGATGCCGTTCAGCGGCGCCCCGGTGGCGACGTCGACGACCGCGTCGACGACGTCCGCGGCGGCCATCGGCTGGATCCGGGTGGCGGGCAGCCGGACGGTGCTGTCGTCGGCGGTCCAGGACAGGACCGCGTTCATGAACTCGAAGAACTGGGTGGCACGCACGATGGAGTACGGGGTGGGCCCCTGCCGCAGCAGGTCCTCCTGGATGGTCTTGGCGCGGTAGTAGTCGAGCTCGGGGACCTGGTCCACGCCGACGATCGAGAGGACCACCTGGTGCCCGACGCCGGCCCGCTCCCCGGCGGCCAGCAGGTTGTTCATGGTGGTACGGAAGAAGTCGATCGAGGCGTCGTCGAAGGTCGGCGAGTTGGCGACGTTGACGACGACCTGCGCGCCCTCCAGTGCCCGGTCCAGGCCCTCCCCGCTGAGCAGGTCGACGCCCGTCGAGGGCGCCGCGGGGACGGCCTCGTGTCCGGCCGCCCTCAGCTTCTGGACGACCTGCGAGCCGATCAGTCCGGTGCCACCGATGACTGTGAGCTTCATGGCTCTCACCCTTCCACGACGTGCCACAGGGCACGCCGGCTTCGCCGAGGACGCGCCTCGAACTCGGACACTTCTTGTCCGAGACAATAATCGGATAGTCTTTGTCCGAGTCAAGCGGGGGTGGTCGGGTGAAGCTGTCAGGTGGGGTCGAGTGGGCACTGCACTGCTGCGTGGTGCTGACCACGGCGACGGAACCCGTACCGGCCGCCCGGCTCGCGGAACTGCACGACGTCTCCGGTAGCTACCTGGCCAAACAGCTGCAGGCGCTCTCCCGCGCCGGCCTGGTGACCTCCGTCCAGGGCAAGGCGGGCGGCTACGTCCTCACCCGGGCCCCCGAGCTGATCACCGTCCTCGACGTGGTCACCGCCGTCGACGGCGCGCAGCCCGCGTTCGTGTGCACCGAGATCCGCCAGCGCGGCCCCCTCGCGACGCCGGCGGAGGCCTGCACCCGGCCGTGCCCCATCGCCCGCGCCATGGCCGGCGCCGAGGCCGCCTGGCGCGCCGCCCTCCAGGCGGTCACCATCGCGGACCTCGCCGGCGGCGTCGACGACGACTACGGCCCGACCGCGCTCGGCAGCATCCGCACCTGGCTCGGCGGTCCGGACCGGGGCGACACCGCGACCGAGGAACAACACGTCGACGGCCGGTGACACGCCGCCCGGCTGCGCGGGCGGCGGCGTCCGGTGCCCGACGCTGGGACGGTGACGGAATCTGCTCGCGGGCCGGGAAGGTCCACCCCGTTCGGCATGGAACGCGACCCGTCGCGGGTCGTGGCGTTCAGCGACGCGGTCATCGCGATCGCCGTCACGCTGCTGGTCCTGGAGATCCGTCCGCCCGAGGACACCCGGCACCTGCTGCACGGCCTCGCCGCCCTCTGGCCGTCCTACCTCGCCTACGGCGTCACCTTCATGCTGATCGGCCAGATCTGGGCCAACCACCACGTGATGTTCGACCAGATCCGCACCGCCGACCGGGTGGTGCTGTTCCTCAACACCGTGCTGCTGATGGACATCGCGTTCCTGCCGTTCGCCGCCGCCGTGCTGGCCGCCGCGTTCCGCGACGGGCACGGGGAGCGGACCGCGGTCGTCCTGCACGGCGTCGCGTTCGAGCTCGCCGCCGTCCTGTTCAACGCCATCTGGACGTACGCGCGTCGCCACCGCGGGCTGCTCGTGTCCACCATCGACTCCGCCGGCGTACGCGCCATCGGCCGGCGCTTCCGGCTCGCCCTCACCTGGATCGCCGTCGGAACCCTGCTGGGCGCTGTGCTCCCCGCTCTCGGCGTGGCCGTGATCGCCGCGTTCATCCCGTTCTACTGGCTGCCCATCCGCGGCGAGCTCGCCGGGGCACGGCCCCGGTAGGGGCAGCGACGACCCCGCCGCGCCGGCCCCTTGAGCTCGGCAGGCGGGCGCGGGCAGACTGGCGGCATGACGCGAGGCACCGCTCTGGTCCGGCGACCCGGCGACCGGCTGGCCGAGGGGCTGGTCACCCACATCGAGCGCAGCGACGTGGATGTCGCGCGCGCCCGGCGCCAGCACGAGGCGTACCGGACGGCGCTCGCCGAGGCCGGCTGGCAGGTGCGCGAGGTCGCTCCCGCCGAGCAGTGCCCCGACTCGGTGTTCGTCGAGGACACCGTCGTGGTCTGCGACGACCTGGCGGTGCTCACCCGGCCGGGCGCGCCGGAGCGCCGCCCGGAGGTCGCCGGCACCGAGAAGGCGGTCCGCGAGGCCGGGCTGGAGGTCGTGCGCATCGAGGCGCCCGGCACGCTGGACGGCGGCGACGTGCTGCAGATCGGCGACACGGTGTACGTGGGCCGGGGCGGCCGCACCGACGAGGCGGGCGCCGCCCAGCTCGGCGCCCACCTGGCGACCCGCGGGCGCACGGTGGTCCCGGTCCCGCTGCGCGAGGTCCTGCACCTCAAGTCGGCCGTGACGGCGCTGCCCGACGGCACCCTGCTCGCGCTGCCGGAACTGCTCGACGCGACCGCGCTGCGACGGCCGGTGCGCGCGGTCGACGAGGAGGCCGGCTGCCACGTCGTGCCACTCGGGGACGACCTCGTGCTGCTGGCCGCGTCGGCGCCGCGCACCGCGGCGCTCGTCGCGGACCTCGGCTTCACACCGGTCGTGGTCGACATCAGCGAGTACGAGAAGCTCGAGGGCTGCGTCACCTGCCTGAGCGTCCTGATCCCCGGGGCCTGACCCGCCCTGGCCGGCGCGTCGACGGTCAGGCGGCGAGGCGGGTGATCGCGGCGACCGACCGGTCCACGTCCGCCTCGGTCGTGGTCGCGTTCGACACGGAGAGCCGCATGAGGCGCCGGCCCCGCCACGTCGTCCCGCCCGCCCAGCAGGTGCCGTCCGCCTGCACGGCCGCCACCACCCGGTCGGTGCGCGCGTCGTCGCCGAAGCCGACCAGCACCTGGTTGAGGACCACGTCGTTCGCCACCTCGAACCCGGCCGCGGCCAGCCCCTCGGCGAACCGGCGGGCCAGCGCGCAGCACCGGTCGACCACCGCGGCGACCCCGTCGCGACCCAGCTCGCGCAGTCCCGCCCAGACGGCGAACCCCCGCGCCCGGCGGGAGGACTCGGCGGTGAGGTCCGCGCCCGCCGGCGCGCCGCCGGAGCCGACCAGGTAGGCGGCGGCGTACGACATCGCGGCCGCGTGCACGTCGGGCCGGGCGCAGAACGCGAAGGCCGAGTCGTACGGCAGGTTCAGCCACTTGTGGCCGTCGCAGGCCCACGAGTCCGCCAGCTCCAGCCCGTCCACCAGGTGTCGCCGGGCCGGGCTCGCCGCGGCCCACAGGCCGAACGCCCCGTCCACGTGCGCCCAGCCACCGTGCCGGTGGACCAGCTCGCACGCCTCGCGCAGCTCGTCGCAGGCCCCGGTGTTCACGTTGCCGGCCTGCAGGCACACGATGGTCGGGGCCGGGGAGCCGGCTCGCAGCAGGGCCCGCAGCGCGCCGACGTCCAGGGCGCCGTTCGGCCCGGCCGGCACCGGCTCCACCACGTCCACCCCGAGGCCCAGCAGCCGCAGCGACCGGTCGACGGTGCCGTGCCGCTCCTCCCCCGCGAGCACCCGGATCGGCGGCGCCCCGAGCAGTCCACGCCGTTCGACGTCCCACCCCGCGTCGGCCAGCACCTGGTGCCGGGCGGCGGCGAGCCCGGCGGTGTTCGCCGCCTGCGCACCGGTCACGAACCCCACCGACGCCGACACCGGAATCCCGAGCAGCTCCTTGAGCCAACCGCCGGCGGCCGCCTCGGCCGCGATGGCGGCCGGCGACGTCACGGCGTTGAACGCGAGCTGGTCCCACCCGGCGGCGAGCATGTCGGCCGCGGTCGCCGCCGGCAGCGCGCCGCCGACCACGAACCCGAAGTACCGCGGGCCGGCGCTGGCGACCAGGCCGGGCTCGGCCGCGGCCAGCAGGTCCGCCACCACCTGTTCCGGTGGGCAGGGGGCGGAGGGCAGCGGGCCGGAGAAGGCGTCGGTCAACGCGGCCTGGTCGAGCGGCGCGCCGACCGGCCGATCCGGCAACGACCGCCGGTACGCCGCCGCGTGGTCGGCGGCCAGACGGAACAGGTGACTCAGTTCCTCCACCGCCGCACCCTATCCCCGTACCTCCCCCGTCTTCCGCCAGGCGTGCCCGCCCGCGAAACGGGTAGGCGCGTCGGGCCGCCGCAGCGAGACCGGCTCAGGGGGGCACATGGCGGACACGCCACAACCGCGGGGCGGTCCGTCCGCCACCGGCGACGTCATCGAACTGCGGGTGCACGGGGTCTCGGGCGCCAGCGCCCGGCAGATCCTGGACCGGCCGCACACGCACCAGGTCGCCGGTGACCGCAGCGGCGGCTTCCACCGACCCCGGCCGGGCTACCCCGACACCCGAGGGGCGGGCGGTGTGGTCCTGGAGGCGTACCGGTGGAGCGACCTGCCCTCGGGCACCGCGGTACGCACGTTGTCGCTGGTGTTCCTGCTGCCCTTCATGCTCTGCAACGTGGCGCTCTGGATGCGTCCGGCCAGCCACGGCACTGGGGCGGCGGTGGTCAAGGCGCTGTGCCGGACGTTGGCGCTCACCCTCACCGCGCTCTACGTGCTCTCGATCGTCGGGGTGGCGCTCGACCAGGTGGCCTGGAAGTGCATGTCCCTGCCGAGCTGCCTGTCGGGACGGAGCTGGATGTCGTGGCTCGGCGGGCGGCCGGCAGGCCTGCGGCTGGCGGTGCTCGCGCTCGTCCCGGCCGCCGCGGTCGGCCTGGTCTGGTGGCTGGGCGCCGGCCGGCGATGGGACTTCCCGGCGTTCCAGGGGCCCACCACCATCTCCGGTACGCACCAGCTCAGCGCCGTGGGACAGTGGGACGCCGCGCCTCCGGTCCAGCGGCTGCGCGAGATCCACGTCGCCGCGGCGCTCGCCACCCTGGACCTCAGCCTGCTCGCGGCACGGGCCGGCGGCGGCGCCTCCGCGAGCACCGTCGTCCTGGGGGTGGCGACCGCCGCGGTGCTGACCACCTGCGTCGCGCTGGTCTGCGCCCACCCGGTGATCGACCAGCCGAAGCGGTTCGCCACGCTCGACCGGGCGACCCGGGTCCTGCGTACGGTGGCGTGCGCGCTCACCGCGCTGGTCCTCGTCGCGGTGGCGGCCGATCCGGCGCCCTGGCCGTCCGGCAACGGCCTGCCCGGGTACGCCGTGCTGGTGACCTGGCTCTTCGTGGCGCAGACCGTCCTGCTGGTCGCGCTCTGGGCCGTGGTGCTGCGCCAGCGCCGCGGGCTGCGGGGCGGCACGAAGCTGCGCGGCCTCGGCGCGCCGGTCCTCGGCGCGGTCGCCACCGGGGTCGCGGTGGCGTTCTCCGCCGAGCTGGTCTATCGGGTGGGAGACCTGCTCGACCGGGGCACGCCGACCGTGCACCGCTCGCCCATCGGGCCGCCGCTGGCGTACAAGTGGGCGATTGTCGTCTTCTTCCTCGCCGTGCTGGCCGCACTGGTCTTCGCCGCCGTGGTGGTCCTGGTGTCCAGGCCGGGGCGGCGCCGCGCCGCCGAGGCCACGGTCGCGAGGGACTTCCCGGACGCGCCGCCCGAGGCCGCCCCGCGGCTGCGGCAGGTCGAGAAGACGATCGCGCGGGCCCGGTTCACCGAGCGGCTGGAACTGCTCGCCGTGGTGTACGCCCTGCTGGCCGGGCTCGGCCTGGCCAGCAGCACCGTGGGGCTGCTGGAGCTGTACCCGGCCGACGTCATCGAGCGGTGGACCGGGGTGCCCGCCGCGCTTGTCAACTTCGGCACGGCGACGGGCAGCTACGTCATCGCGGCGCTCGTCCTCGCGCTCGTGGTCGCCGGCATCTTCGCGTACCGGACGGCCGAGTTCCGCCGCTACGTCGGGGTGCTGTGGGACCTGGGCACCTTCTGGCCGCGGGTCGCCCACCCCTTCGCTCCCCGCTGCTACGCCGAACGCGCCGTGCCGGAGCTGACCCGGCGCATCTGCCACCTGACCTCCCGCGGCGACGGGGTGCTGCTCACCGGGCACAGCCACGGCTCGGTGCTGCTCGCCGCGACCGTGCTCCAGCTGCCACCCGGCGTCGGCGACCGGGTGGCGCTGCTGACCTACGGCTCGCCGCTGCGCCGCCTCTACGCCCGGCTCTTCCCGGCCTACGTCGACGACGAGGTGCTGCGCGAGGTGGGCCGGCGGGTCGGTTGGCGCTGGCTGAACCTCTGGCGCGACACCGACCCCATCGGCAGCTGGATCTTCTCCGGTCACCGCCCCGGCCGGCCACCCACCGTCGCCTCACCGGCCGGTGCGGTCGACAGGCGACTGCGCGACCCGTGGGACGTCGTCGTCCCGCCGAGCGACACCGTCGCGCCACCCGTCGTCGGACACTGGCCGGGCGAGTCCGATCCGCGCTTCGACGACGCCGTCCGGGAACTCGCCGAGCGGTTGCGCCGCGGGAGCCCACCCGGTTCGGGTCAGGAGGGCACCCAGCGTCCCAGGTAGGGCATGAGCGGAGTCAGGTCGTCGCCCCCGGCCCGGTAGCCGATGTGCCCGTCGGGGCGGATCAGGAACAGGCCCGAGGTCCCGGGGCGGACGCCGAGCCGACGGAGCGCCGCCGCGGCTCCTGCCGGTGCGAGGCGGTGCACGGTGAGCCGACCTGAGCACCGCTGCGCCAGGGCCGCCGCCTCGCCGGTGGACCGGGCGGAGGGTGGCCCGCACAGCAGCAGGTGCCACCCGCGGGCGGACGTGAGCCGGTGCAGCGAGCCGCCGTCGGGCAGTGGGGCGTCGGGCAGCCGGTCACCGGCCCGGGGCCCGGAGCGCGGCCCGTGCGGCCCGTCGGTCGACAGCGGGCTGCGGCGGTAGCTGATGCCGAGCTGCGACACGGTCCGGAAGGCGGCGGCCCGTACGAATCCGGGGGCGAGCGCGGCGGGGAGCAGCGCGGGCGCGACACGGGTGCGGGCGAACCGGATGAGCGGGTTGGTGGAGGTGGCCACGGTGAAGGCCCGGTCGGTGAAGCGCAGCACCATCCGGCCCACCGGCGCCCGCTCCGTCTCGTAGGTGTCCAGCAGCCCCGGGTCGGCGCCGTCGCGCAGAACCTGGGCGAGTTTCCACCCCAGGTTGACCGCGTCCTGGATGCCGGTGTTCATGCCCTGCGCTCCGGCCGGGCTGTGGATGTGCGCGGCGTCGCCGGCCAGGAACGCCCGGCCGGCCCGGTAGCGGGTGGCGGCCCGGTGGTGCAGCCGGAAGTTGGTCATCCAGACCGGATCGCGCAGCCGCACCGTCCCGCCCGTGTAGGTGTCGGCCAGGGTCTGCACCTCGTGCAGGGTGACCGCCGCGTCGGCCGGGGGCGCGTCGGCCGGTGGGCGCATGGCCAGCGCTCGCCAACCGGCCGGCTGCCCGAGCGGGAACAGGAACAGCATTCCCCGTCCGGAGAGGAACACGTGCGCGGCGCCGCCCGCGACACCGTCGGCCTCCAGGTCGGCCAGCACGAAGGTCTGCGGGTAGGAGCCGCCCTCGAATCCGATCCCGGCGAGGTGGCGCACCCGGCTGTGCGCGCCGTCGCAGCCCACCACATAGGCGGCCGACACGTCTTCCTCGCGGCCGTCCCGATGGCGCAGGGTCGCCACCGCGTCGTCGCCGGTCCGGGTCAGCCCGACCAGCTCGACGCCCCGCTCCACGTCCACCCCCGCCGCCGCCAGGTGCTCCCCCAGGATGCGCTCGGTCTCGGCCTGCGACACGAACAGCAGATGGGGGTACGCGGTGTCGGGCAGGCCCAGGTCGAACAGCGGCACCTCGCGCTCGCGGCCGCCCACGTGCAGGCACAGCCGGACGGCCGTGTTGCCGCAGGCCACCAGGTCGTCGGTCACGCCGAGACCGGCGAGGACCTCCAGGGTGCGCGGCTGGACACCCAGCGCCCGCGACTCGTGCACCCGGTCGAGAGCCCGATCGACCACGCGGACCCGCACGCCGAAGGCGGCCAGCTCAGCGGCCATGGTCAGCCCGGTCGGTCCCGCCCCGACCACCAGGACCTCGACCGCGTTCACGGGGACACCGTCACGCACGGGAGGCTCATGCCTCGACGGTAAGCCAGGACCGGGGTGGACGGCGTCCGCTCGCTGCTCGCCGGTGGCGACGACGGAGGAGTCAGACGGGGGTGGCGGGCTGGCACAGCCGCTCGCCGGTCGTGGGATCCTGGCACAGGTATCCGCTGGTCGTGTGCATCCAGCCCCACAGCCAGTCCTTGAACACCGGCTGCCGGCAGTGCCGGCAGGTCGACCTCTGCCGTTCCTCGGGCTCGGGCTGTTGAACCTCGGCCCCGGTCTCCGACTCGGTTGGCTCCGCCGCTGTGGCCTCTGGCCGTCGCTGCGGGCGTGGGATGGACGGTGCGGGCTCGGCCATGAGTGCTTCCTGTGCTGTTCGAGTGGACCGGGCGGCGCCTCGGGGCCCTGAACCTCGATCGTCCGCCCGCCCCAGGGAGGGTGCTGACAAGCATTCTCTGCACAGGAAGAGCGCTGTGGGTGGCGGTGTCGTTACACGATCCGCAGGATCAGGTCCGCTGGTACTCCTCCCAGGTGAGCACGGGGCTCACCACCGGCCCGTCGTCGGGGCCCCGGTTCGCCAGCCCGTTGAGCCCGAGGTAGTAGTCCCCCGCCTGGTGCTGCGCCGGCGCCGACTGGTCGGTGTCGGCCAGCGCCACCGCGTGGATGTGGTAAGGCCAGTTGCCCTGCGCGGGCGTCCGCGACCAGGCGGCGAAGCCGACCCGGCGCAGGTGCCGGACCACCGTGGTGCGGTAGGTGCCGGACATGCCGTCCACCGCGAGGTCCAGCGCGCCGCCGCCGTCGTGGGTGCCGGCCGAGGTCGGGTCGCTCGTGCTGTACGAGCCCTGGCTGATCGCCAACTGGCGGCCGAGCAACCGCTCGGCCTCCAGCAGCATGGCCCGGGTCCGGCTGTTCACGCGCGCGCCACGGAAGTCCAGGACACCGCCCGGGGTCAGCGGCCGGACCACGGTGAACCGCTGGTCCCCCAGTGCCCGCAGCGAGGTCAGCCCCGGCAGGCCGGTGGCGTCGAGGCCCGCGTATCCCAGGGATCGCTGGTGGGCGGCGTACGCCGCCACGGTGCTGGTGCCGAAGTGACCGTCCACGTAGGCGCCGGCGAGCAGACCCCGGTCCCGCAGCGCCCGCTCGACGAGGAGCACGCTGTCGCGGCTGCCGGCGGTGATCGCCGTGTCCGCCCGCCTCGGGTCGATCTGCGCCGCCTTGATCAGCGCCTCCATGTCGACCTCCGGCAGGGCCGCCCGGCCCGGACCCGCCGCGAGCAGGCCGGCACCGACCGCGCCGAGCGTCGCCGCGGCCGCGCGGCCAAGCAGTCGCCTCCGGTCGAGCACGGTCGCCGCCGGCCGGTCGCCGCGCCCGGGTCGCCGCTCCGGCCCGGCCGGCGTTCCCGGCATCACCAGGCCGCCGGCAGGTAGGCGACCGACCAGCCGCGGTAGGAGCCGTGGTCGAGGTAGCCGGCCACCCCGACCCCGCCGCCGACGGACGTGCCGATCACCTTGCCCTCACCGAGGCTGATCGCCACGTGCCCGGTGCCCACCGCGTTGTGGTACCAGACCAGCGCGCCCCGCGGCGGGATGCCGGAGCTGTTCAGGTAGCCGTGGCTGCTCTCCCAGTCACCGCCGATCTCCGCCGTGTTCCAGCCCGAGCCACCCCACCCGTACGCCTGGGCGACGAAGGCCAGGCACAGGTTCTCGTAGGCGGTGGAGCGGTTCCGCTGGAAGGCCCAGTCGATCGCCCCGTTGGCCGATCGCGGGTTGGTCTTCGACGACGGCTCGGCACCGACGTAGGCGCAGCTGTTGACGACCTGGCCGTCCGAGCCGGTGTGCACGTAGGCGTCGGAGACCATGCCGCCGTTGGACAGCAGGTCCCACAGCGTCGTGGTGCCGTAGGTGCCGGTCACCGACTGGCCGTTGGTCTGGCACAGCAGCGTGACCGTCGATCCGTCGGACACGGTGCGCCAGGCCGCGTAGCCGGTCCCGGGTCCCGACCGGACGCTCAGCGCCGTGCCGGAGGTGTTGATGGTGCCGGTGGCCGAGTCGGCGTACGCGTACGCCGTGCCCGGAACGGCTGCGATCAGGACGACGGAGAGCGCGGCGGCGGCGACCGGGCCGCGCGAGACATCGACAATCTTCCACATGGCTGAGGAAGCTAGCGGCTGCCCGCGGCCCGGTCCACGCCCGTTTGGATATTCTTGCCGTGGATGCCGATTGACCCGAAACTAACCTTCAGACGCTCCGGCGAGCAGCGCGGCGTACCGGGTGAGGTAGAGCGGCCATCCCTCGTCGTGACCGACGCCGTCGCTGACGGCCCGCCAACCCGGGCCGTGCCGGTCGAGGTGGCGGTGTTCCAACTCCACCCGCGTGCGGTGCGGGGTCTCGGCGACGAACCGGACCTCGACCTCGCTGGTGCTGTCCGGGTCGGTCTCGATCTGCCACTGGGGATCGATGTCCCAGCTGAACACGACCCGGTTCGGCGGCTCGAAGACGAGTACGCGCGCCCAGCGGCACTCGCTGCCGTCGACGCCCCGGTCGTAGATGTGGCCGCCGACCTTGGGCTCGAACACCGTCTCCGCGATCGCCGCGCCGAGCAGGTTGTGCTCCGGCGGCTTGAAGTCACCGAACCGCTCGGTGAACACGGTGAACGCCCGTTCGAGCGGGGCGTCGACGACGATCTGCCTGCGGACGGCCGCGGCTGTCGTTCCGGTCATGGGGTCTCCTCGGTCGGTTCTTCGACGACGTCCTGATAGCTGTCCAGCGCGCGGTGCCAGAACGTCTCCAACTGGTCGCGCAGCGCGGCCACCCCCGCCGGGTTGAGCCGGTAGACCCGGCGGGTGCCGGCCGCCTGGTCGGTGACCAGCCCGGCCTCCTTGAGGACCTTGAGGTGCTGGGACACCGCGGGCCGGCTGACCGGCAGTTCGTCGGCGAGCTCGCCGACGGCGCGGGGTCGCTCGGCCAGGCACGCGACGATGGCGCGCCTGGTCGGATCACCCAACGCGTCCCACCCGTCGGCAGTTCGGTAAGTAGCCACGAACGGTACGCTACGACTTACCGATGCGGCGCGTCAAGGGGCGGCCTCGTGACGCCGATCAGGCGAACTGCGGCGCGGGCGACTCCTGGCAGGGTTCGACCGAGAGGTACGGCGACAGCGCGCGGAGGAAGTCGGGCGCGTCGAAGATCCGGCCGGCGGAGGCGACGCCGCTCGTCCTGATCCGACCGGCGAGGATGCGCCGCACCGCCTCGACCGCCAGGGGTGCGCTGATGGCGTAGATGTCCCGGCCGTGGGCGACGACGCGTCGACGCGTGTCGCCCGCGCGGACGACGACGTCGACCGTGAACGTCTGCGCGGACCGGCCCAGCTCGTCGACCGCGGCCGGCGCGGGGGTGTCCGGACCGGCCAGGTCCCGCGCCGCGTCGGTGGTCATGTACGTGCGCACCTCGGGAATGGACAGGTGGCTGGGCACGGTCACGACGTCGGCCATCGTGAACCCGCCGAGGACCGGCCGGCGGCCCATCGGCGCGGGGAAGTCCCAGTCCAACGTCGGCAGGTCGCTCTCGTCGGCGTGGTACTCCAGGCGGCCACCGGTGTAGCGGACCCGCCGGCCGGCGCGCCGATCCCGCGAGACCGTGCCGGAGGCGAGGGTCCCGGCCGTGGGGTGCCAGCTGCTCAGCCCGTACGCGACGTGTGCCTCGTCGGCCGCCGTCCAATCGCCCATCGCCGTCGTGACCAGCAGATCGCCGAGCCCGCCGAAGAAGGCCATCGCCGGGACCACCGCGACGCCCGCGGTCCGGGCGCGGTCCGCGAAGTGCGCGAACGTGTCGAGGTTGGCCTCGATCTCCGCGGCCACGTCCACGTACGGGATCCCGGTGCGCAGCGCGGCCTCGATCACGGGGCCCGCGGTCGAGGCGAACGGGCCGGCGCAGTTGACGACCGCGGCCGCTCCCTGAAGGGCCCGGTCGAGCGAGGCCGGGTCGTCGACCGACGCCACCCGGTGTTCGAGCCCCGGATGCGACGCCGCCAGCGCCTGGAGCCGGCCCGCGTCACGACCGACGAGAAGCGGGACGAACCCGCGCTCGCGCAGCTCCGTCACCACGAAGCGCCCGGTGTGCCCGTACGCGCCGAACACCGCCACGACCTGACCCGTATCCATCTGCGGTTCCTCCCTCGAAAGATCGACTGGGAAGAGCCTCTCAGCAGCGGCCGGCCCCGGACAGTGTCTGGAACGCCATGCCCCGTACAGTTTCGGACATGGCCACCGTCGCGCTCGCCGCCACCGACTCGATGCTGCACTTCGAGCTCGCCATGGCCTGCGAGGTCTTCGTCCGCGACCCCTCCGGCCTGGCCGACCCGTGGTACGACCTCGTGGTGTGCGGCCCGGGCCCGGTCCGGATCGGCAGGTTCCGGATGGAACCCGACGACGGGCTGGACCGGCTGGCCCGCGCCGACACCGTGATCATCCCGGCCGTGGAGGACGTCGACGCGGACCTGCCACCCGACCTGCTCGACGCCGTCCGCGCGGCCCACGAGGCGGGCGCACGGATGGTCTCGCTGTGCACGGGCGCGTTCGTGCTGGCCGCCGCCGGGGTGCTGGACGGGCTGCGCGCCACCACGCACTGGGCCCACACCGAAGCGCTTGCCTCCCGCTATCCCCGGGTACGGGTCGACCCGGACGTGCTCTACGTCGACAACGGCACCGTGCTCGCCTCCGCCGGCAAGGCCGCCGCGATCGACCTGTGCCTGCACCTGATCCGCCGCGACCACGGCGCGACAGTCGCCAACGCCGTCGCTCGCCGCCTCGTCGTGCCCCCGCACCGCGCCGGCGGCCAGGCCCAGTTCGTCACCACCCCGGTGCCCGCCCGCGACGACCATCCCCTCGGCAACCTGGTCCCCTGGGCCATGGAACGGCTGGACCGCCCCCTGACCGTGGAGGACCTGGCCCGCCAGGCGAACATGAGTTCGCGCAACCTGGCCCGCCACTTCAAGTCGGTGACCGGCATGACTCCGCTCCAGTGGCTGTCGACGCAGCGCATCCGCCGGGCCCAGGAACTGCTGGAGAACACCGACGACAGCATCGACACCATCGCCCACCTGGCCGGCATGGGAACCGCCACGACGCTGCGCCGGCACTTCCACCGCACCCTCGGCGTGCCCCCGGACGTCTACCGCCGCACCTTCCGCAGCGCCCCGCCCCCGGCCTGACCTCGACGGGCGGGATCGGTCGGCGGACGGCCCGTCCCGGCCGCACCGGGCCGGGACGGGCCGGGGAGGTCCCTACCGGACGGTCCACCGCTGGTTCGCCGCGGCGGTGCAGGTCCAGAGGATGACGGTGGTGCCGTTGCCGGTGGCCGCGCCGTTGACGTCGAGGCAGAGGCCGGACTGCTGGGCCCGGATGGTGCCGTCGGCGTTCCGGCTCCAGCGCTGGTTGGCGCCGCCGTTGCAGTCCCAGATCTGTGCCTTGGCGCCCGGGGTGGCGTTCAGCGGGGCGTCCAGACACTTGCCGAGGGCCTGCAGTGTGTCACCGCTGATGCTCCAGCGCTGGTTGGCCCCACCGTTGCAGTCCCAGATCACCGGCTGGGTGCCGTTGGCGGTGTTGCTCTGCGGAACGTCCAGGCAGCGACCGGAGGCGGCGCTGACCAGTGCGCCGCTGGTGGCCGGTGGCGGGGTGGTGGTCCCCCCGCCGCTGATCCGGTAGACCACCGTGCCGTGCGCGGGGACGCTGGCGGAGATGGCGCCCCCGGTGGTGCTGGTGGCGTTGGTCCAGGCGTCGAGCAGGGTGAAGCTCGTGCCGGTCTTGCCGACGGCGGCGGCGGTGGTCGAGATCGTCGTGGTGGCGCTGCCCTGGTTGAACAGCGCGACCGCGACGTCCCCGTTGGCCAGCGGTTTGGCCAGCACCCGCCGGGTGCCGTCGAAGGAGACCTGGGTTCCCTGGAGGCCGAGGCCGTCCTGGTTGATCGCGATCAGGTTCCGGTTGGTCAGGATGCTCTGGGTGGCCGCCGACTGGGAACGGACGTCGTTTCCGGCGATCAGCGGCGCCGCGAGCACGGCCCACATCGCGAAGTGGCTGCGCATCTCGGTGTCGGTCATGCCGCCCCGGCCGACCTCCATCATGTCGGGGTCGTTGAAGGCGCCGGGGCGCGCGTAGCCGGCCAAGGGCACGGTGACGTTGATGATGTTCTGGATGCCCATCGGGTAGCCGTTGGTCTGGCCGGTGTCCCAGGCGTTGGTAATGTCCTCGGTGGTCCGCCACATGTTCGCCACGTCGCCCCAGTTGCGCTGCGGGCCGGTCTTGGCGTGGATGCTGTTCGGGTTGATGCTGTAGACGATGGGCCGGCCGGTCGCCGCGAGGGCGTCCCGCATCCTGGCGAAGGTGGCCACCTGCTGGTCGATCGTGCCGTTGGGCGAGCACCAGTCGTACTTGAGGAAGTCCACGCCCCAGGCGGCGAACTGCCGGGCGTCCTGCGCCTCGTGCCCCTGGCTGCCGGTCGCGCCCGGATACGAGCCGAAGTACTGCGCGCAGGTCCGGTCCACCGGCACCTGGTAGAGGCCGAACTTCAGGCCCTTGCCGTGCAGGTAGTCGCCGAGCGCCTTCATGCCGCTGGGGAACCGGCCGGGGTCGCCCTGCAGGTTGCCGGCCGCGTCGCGGTTCGGGTTGAACCAGCAGTCGTCGACGACGACGTACTGGTAGCCGGCGTCGCGCATCCCGCTGGCGACGATGGCGTCGGCGGACTGCCGGATCAGGGTCTCGTTGATGTTGCAGCCGAGCGAGTTCCAGCTGTTCCAGCCCATCGGCGGGGTACGCGCCACCCCGCTCTCCAGCGCCAGCGCGGCAGGCGGGCGCAGCCCGGTCACGGTGCCGGCCAGCAGCAACGCGGCCGCCGCCCCGACGGCCCAGCGACGGGCCGAGGCGAGATGTCTCATCGGTTCTCCTTCCCGCGGCGGCGTACCCGTCGCAGGTCATGGTCCAGCCCGGTGGCGGGACAGGCGGTGGATGGTCGGCCGACCGGCTCGCCGGCGCGACCGGACCCGTCGCGACCCGGCGGCGAGGTCCGCCGGGTCGCGCGGGGTCAGGTCCCGGCGGTCAGGCCACGGTGCAGGCCGCGCCGTTGAGGGTGAACCCGCTGGGCCTGGCCGTGTTGCCGGTGTGCGTGGCCTGGAAGCCGAGGCTCAGCGAGGCGTTGGGTGCCAGGGTGGCGTTGTACTCGACGTTGCGGGCCGTCACCTGGCCGGAGGTGGGCGCGTAGGTGGCGTTCCAGCCGGCGACGATGCTCTGGCCGCCGGGCAGGGTGAAGACCAGGGACCACCCGTTGAGCGTGCTGGTGCCGGTGTTGGTGACGGTGATGTCCTCGGTCAGGCCGTTGTTCCACGCGTTGACCGTGGCGGCCACCCGGCACGCCCCGCTCCCCGGCGCCGGCGTGGTCGGGCCGGGCGTCGGGGTGGTCGGGTCCGGCGTCGGCGTGCTGCCCTGGAACTGGGTGAAGAAGGACCACACCACGCCGGGCACCCAGGTCCGGTAGCCGCTGTCCCCGGTGGCGCCGTCCTGCGGGGCGGCGATGTGCCCCTCGTCGAACGCGGCCCACACCACCGGGTGCCCGGCCGAGCAGCCCGAGTAGGTCGTCACCCGATGGGTGAGGCTGCCCTGCGCGGGCTCGGCGGGGTTCTGCGCGGCGCAGCCGTTGTTCCGGACGAACCGGTCCCGCAGCGTGCGCCCGCCGGAGATGTTCAACACCCCGTCGCGGATGCCGTGCACCCCGAGGTACGCGACCGGCTGGCTGCCGCCGTCGCAGCCGCTGAGCTGCCCGCCGGACTGGACCGCGACCGCCCGGAAGACGGTGGGCCGGGCGCAGGCGATCGCGTAGCTCATGGCGCCGCCGTAGCTGAAGCCGACCGCGAAACGCTGGGTCGTGTCGACGCACAGGCCGGCGTCGAGTTGGCGGATCATGTCGTCGACGAAGGCGAGGTCCTCGCCGTTGGTGTTGGCCCAGCCGTTGTCCAGGCCCTGGGGCGCCACGAAGATCGTGCTCTCGTTCGCCAGCCGCTGAAGGCCGTAGTAGGACCAGACGTCCCGCTGCACGGTCTGACCGGTGGCCACGTCGGTGGCGGTGCCACCCCACCAGTGGAACCCGAAGACCACCCGGTAGGGACGGTTGCTGTCGTAGTTGTCGGGGACCCTGAGGATGTAGGTGCGGGTTCGGCCGCCGCTCTGGATCGAGTGCGTGCCGCTCGACAGGGTGGGCGCCCTGCCGCACCCGGCGGTCGCCGCGGCGGTGCCGACGTCCGCGGCCGCCGTGGTCGCGCCGAGACCACCGCTCCAGGCGGTGGAGGAGGCCGTGGCGACGGCAAGGGCCGCGACGGCGAACGCGCCGAGGAAGGATCCGGGTCGGGCCATGGGGTGACTCCCTTCGCCGCGCACGGCGGCGTAGCTGGGTGATGACGGTCCGGACAGGACGCTCGCCGCCCCTCGCTGTGGCGCCGGCCGTGGCCACGCGGGTCCGGGCAAGGTGGCGGGTGATGGCCGTACGGCATCGGTCACCCGCGCTGCCGGACCTGACCTGGTGGCCCGGTCGGTACGCCGAGCCTGCCCTTGCGCTCCCATCCGCAACGTACTCTGTGAGCGCTAACATCGCAATCCGTGAATGGGTACGACATTGAGCCTGTTATCGATAACATGCTATGTTCGGCGCTCAGGGAGCCGAGGGCACCGGCAATCCCGCGAACCGCACCTGTCGTGCGGCGCTCCGCGTCCCTCACCGTCCGGGCGGGCACTCCACCACGACCGGAAGGATCCTCCATGCGTACCACGTGGAAAGTCCGGGCGGCGACGCTCGCCGCCACCGCGGGTCTGGTCGCCGCCGCCGCGGCCGTGACCCTGCCCGCCGAGGCGGCCGCCGCCGGCTGCGCGGTCACCTACCAGGTGTCCTCGCAGTGGCAGAGCGGGTTCGGCGCCACCGTCACCGTCGCCAACCTGGGCGACCCGGTCAACGGCTGGGCGCTCACCTGGACCTACGCCGCCGGCCAGCAGGTCACCCAGTACTGGAACGCCACCGTCGCCCAGAGCGGCGGCCAGGTGCGGGCCTCGAACGTCAGCTACAACGCGAGCATCGGGAGCAACGCCACCGTGTCATTCGGATTCAACGGCTCGTGGACCGGCAGCAACCCCGCGCCGGCCGCTTTCGCCCTCAACGGGACCACCTGCACCGGCGGCACGAGCACGCCGCCGCCCAGCACCACCCCGCCGCCCAGCTCTCCCCCGCCGAGCTCTCCCCCGCCGAGCTCTCCGCCGCCGAGTTCTCCGCCGCCGACCGGCAGCCTGCCGAGCAGCTTCCGGTGGAGTTCCAGCGGCGCGCTGATCGGCCCGAAGAACGACGGCCGCGGCATCGCCGGCATCAAGGACCCCTCCGTCGTCTACCACAACGGCAGGTACCACGTCTTCGCCAGCACGGCGAAGTCCTCCGGCTACAACCTGGTCTACACGAGCTTCGCCGACTGGTCGCAGGCCGGCTCGGCGCCCTTCACCTACCTCGACCAGACCCCGATCGGCGCCGGCTACCGCGCCGCGCCGCAGGTCTTCTACTTCGCCCCGCAACGGCTGTGGTACCTCGTCTACCAGACCGGCAACGCGTCGTACTCCACCAACCCGGACATCAGCAACCCGGCCGGGTGGAGCGCGCCGAAGAACTTCTACGGCGGCATGCCCCAGATCATCAGCGACAACATCGGCAACGGCTACTGGGTCGACATGTGGGTCATCTGCGACTCGGCGAACTGCTACCTGTTCTCCTCCGACGACAACGGGCACCTCTACCGGTCCCAGACGACGCTCGCGAACTTCCCGAACGGCATGACCAACACGGTCATCGCCATGCAGGACAGCGACCGTAACCGGCTGTTCGAGGCGTCCAACGTCTACCGGGTCGGCGACCAGTACCTGCTGCTCGTCGAGGCCATCGGCAGCGACGGCCGCCGCTGGTTCCGCTCGTGGACCGCGCCGGCCATCACCGGCCCGTGGACCGCCCTCGCCGACACCGAGAGCAACCCGTTCGCCCGCGCCAACACCGTCAGCTTCCCGGGTGGCGCCTGGACCCGCGACATCAGCCACGGCGAGCTGATCCGCAGCGGCTACGACCAGACCCTCACCGTCAGTCCCTGCAACCTGCGCTACCTCTACCAGGGCCTGGACCCCGCCGCCGGCGGCGACTACAACGGCCTGCCCTGGCGCCTCGGCCTGCTCACGCAGACCAACTCCACCTGCTGAGAGCCCGCGCCCGGCAGGCGGATCACCGCCTGCCGGGCGCGACGGCTGCTGCCTCAGAACCCCCGGGCGAGCCGGTAGTACGCCTGGTTCCAGCGGATCTCCTCGGCGAACCGGCGCGGGTCCGTGTCGGCGTCGATGACGACCAGCTCCGTCCGGCTCATCTCGGCCAGGTCGTGCAACTCCTCCACCCCCACGGCCCGCGACAGCACGGTGTGGTGCGGGGCGCCCGCGGTGATCCACGCCTCGGCGGAGCCGGGGAGGTGCGGGCGGGGGCGCCAGACGGCCCGGGCCACCGGCAGCCGGCGCAGCGGGTGCGGCGGCGCCACCACGTCGACCTCGTTGGCGACGAGCCGGAAGCGCTCCCCCATGTCGGCCAGGCCGAGCACGACCGCGGGACCGGGCTCGGCGTCGAAGACCAGCCGGACCGGGTCCTCCCGCCCGCCGATGCTCAGCGGGTGGATCTCCACGGAGGGTACGTCGGCGGCGATGCTCGGGCACACCTCCAGCATGTGCGCGCCGAGGACCAGCTCGCGGCCGGGCGTGAGGTCGTAGGTGTAGTCCTCCATGAAGGACGTCCCGCCGTCGACCCCGACGGCCATCGCCTTGAGGGCGTGGACCAGGACGGACGTCTTCCAGTCGCCCTCGCCGCCGAAGCCGTAGCCGTCGGCCATGAGCCGCTGCACGGCGATGCCCGGCAGTTGGCGCAGCCCGCCCAGGTCCTCGAAGTTGGTGGTGAAGGCACGGAAACCACCGGCTTCCAGGAAGGTGCGCAGGCCCAGCTCCAGCCGGGCGGCGTAGCGCAGGGACTCGTGGCGGTCGCCGCCGGGGCGCAGCTCGGGCACCGTCCGGTAGCTGTCGTCGTACTCCTTGACCAGGTCGTCCACCTGCGCGTCGGTGACCTCGCCGACCACCCGGACGAGGTCGTTGACCCCGTAGGTGTTCACGGAGACACCGAAGCGCAGCTCCGCCTCCACCTTGTCGCCCTCGGTCACCGCGACGTCGCGCATGTTGTCGCCGAAGCGGGCCAGCCGCAGGGACCGCATCGCCGACCAGCCGATGGCCGCCCGCGCCCAGGCGCCCACGCGGGACACGACGCGCGGGTCGCTGACGTGCCCGGCGACGGTCTTGCGGGCCACCCCGAGGCGGGTCTGGACGAAGCCGAACTCCCGGTCGCCGTGCGCCGCCTGGTTGAGGTTCATGAAGTCCATGTCGATCTCGTCCCACGGCAGCAGGACGTTGGCCTGGGTGTGCAGGTGCAGCAGCGGCGTCCGCAGCGCGTCCAGGCCGGCGATCCACATCTTCGCCGGCGAGAAGGTGTGCATCCAGGCGATCACCCCGACGGCCCCCTGCGCCGCGGCGTCACGGCAGACCCGCAGGATGTCGCCGCTGGTGGTGAGGACCGGTTTCCAGACGACCCGGGCGGGGATCTGCGGCGAGTCGTGGAGCGCCGCCGCGATCTGCCGGGACTGGTCGGCCACCTGGCGAAGGGTGTCCTCGCCGTACATGGCCTGACTGCCGGTGAGGAACCAGATCTCAGGCTCAGCGTGCGTTGCCATGGAATTGCCTTCCGCGAGGTGGTCGGTCACTTGTAGCGGATTCCGATCAGACGTTGGAGCAGGATGAACGCGAAGAGCAGGCCGCCGATCACGATCTTGGTCCACCAGGAGTTGAGGCTGCCGTCGAAGGTGATCAGCGTCTGGATGACCCCGAGGACCAGCACCCCCAGCACGGTGCCGAAGACGTAGCCCGAGCCGCCGGTGAGCACGGTCCCGCCGATGACCACGGCGGCGATGACGTCGAGCTCCATGCCCACCGCGATCAGCGGGGCGCCGGAGAGCGTGTAGAACGACAGCAGGATGCCGCCGATCGCCGCGCAGAGGCCGCTGATGGTGTAGACGGCGATCCGGGTCCGGCCCACCGGAAGCCCCATCAGCAGCGCGGACTGCGGGTTGCCGCCGATCGCGTACACGTTGCGGCCCAGCCGGCTGTAGGCCAGCGTGTACGCGGCGACGGCGACCACCGCGAAGGCGATGAGCACGCTGATCGACACGAAGTTGCCGCTGGGGTTGCCGATGCGTTCCTGGGACATCCTGGTCCAGAACCCGTCGGTGATCGGGATGGACGAGCCGCTGATGAAGGTGCACATCCCGCGGGCGAAGAACATCCCGGCGAGGGTGACGATGAACGGCTGGATGTCGAAGAAGTGGATGACACAGCCCATGAGGAAGCCGAGCGTCGGCCCGATGAGCAGCGCGATGAGCAGCACCAACGCCGCCGGCAGCCCCTCCCTCAGCAGGAACGCGGACACCATCGCGGTCATCGCCACGACCGAGCCGACGGAGAGGTCGATGCCGCCGGTGAGGATCACGAAGGTCATGCCGACCGCGACGACGAGCAGGAACCCGTTGTCGATGAAGACGTTGAAGACGACCTGGACGTTGGAGAACGCGCGGTACTGGGAGACGCCGACGCCGTACAGGACGAGCAGCAGGGCGAGGGTGGCCAGGACCGGGACGTGCCGCCGGGGCAGCCGCGACCAGGTGCGGGTGGCCATCAGGGACAGGGTTGTCATGCCGGCACCTGCTCCTTCGGCTGCTCGGTCACGGGAGCGGAGGCGGCCGCCGGGGACCGGCGTCGGGCGAACCGGGCCCGGAAGCCCGGCGCCTGGATCAGGCAGACCGCGATGACCACGACCGCCTTGAACAGCAGCGAGGTCTGAGGCGAGATGTTCATGGCGTACACCGTGGTGGTGAGGGTCTGGATGAGCAGCGCGCCGAGGATGGTGCCGCTGAGGGAGAACCGGCCACCGGCGAGCGACGTGCCGCCGATGACCACGGCGAGGATGGCGTCGAGTTCGACCCAGAGGCCGGCGGCGTTGCCGTCGGCGCTGGACACGTTGGCCGTGATCATGAAGCCGGCGATGGCGGCACAGGCCGCGCTGATCACGTAGACGAGGAACGTGATCCGCCCGGACCGGAGGCCGGCCAGCCGGCTGGCCTGCGCGTTGCCGCCGACCGACTCGATCATCATGCCGAGGGCGGTGCGCCGGGTCACCGCGGCGACCAGGAGGGCCGCGGCGAGCGCGATGAAAATGGCCAGCGGCAGGGTCAGCAGGTGCCCGACGCCGATCGCCTTGTACGGGCCGGAGTTGATGGTCAGGATCTGCCCCTCGGTGATCAGCTGGGCCAGGCCCCGGCCGGCGACCATGAGGATCAGCGTGGCGATGATCGGCTGGATGCCGATGACGGCGACCAGCACGCCGTTCCAGGCGCCGAGCACCAGGGCCACCCCGACGCCGAGGGCCAGTGCCGTCAGCACGCCGCCGAGGCTGTTCTGGTCGGGCTGCCGGCTGATGTAGAGGCAGGCGATGGCGCCGCTGATCGCGCAGAGCGAGCCGACCGAGAGGTCGATGCCGCCGGTGGCGATCACCAGCGTCATGCCGAGCGCCACCAGGATCAGTGGCGCGCTCAGCCGGAGGATGTCGATCAGGCTGCCGTACAGGTGCCCGTCCCGCATCTGCACCGAGAGGAAGCCGGGTCGGTAGACGGTGTTGGCTGCCAGCATGAGGACGAGGACGACGACCGGCCAGAAGAGGCGGTGTGTCGTCAGTGTCCGGTAACCGGCCCTTCGGTTGCTCATGACGGCACCCCTTCGTGCCCGGAGCCGGCGGCGATGTTCTGCATGATCCGGTCGGCGTCGACGCTCTGGTCGTTGCCGAGTTGCGTGACCATCTCCCGGTCGCGCATCACGGCGATCTTGTGGCTGAGTCGGAGCACCTCTTCGAGTTCGGCCGAGACGAACAGCACGGCCATGCCGCCGTCGGAGAGCTGGGCGACCAGCCGCTGGATCTCGGTCTTCGCGCCGATGTCGATGCCCCGGGTCGGCTCGTCGAGGATCAGCAGGCGGGGCTCGGTGATGAGCCAGCGCGCGAGCAGCACCTTCTGCTGGTTGCCGCCGGAGAGGTTGCCCGCCGGGATGTCGGGGTCCGCCGGCCGGATGCTCAGGGCCCGCACGTACCGCTCGACCAGCTCGTCCTGACGGCGCCGGGGAATGGGCCGCAGCCAGCCGCGGGCCGCCTGCAGGGCGATGATGATGTTCTCCCGCACGGACAGCTCCGCGATGATGCCCTCGGCGCGCCGGTTCTCCGAGCAGAAGCCGATGCCGTGCGCGATGGCGGCCACCGGCGTGCGCAGCGATGCGGGTGAGCCCTGCACCCGGACGCTGCCGTGGTCGGCGCGGTCGGCGCCGAACAGCAGCCGCGCCACCTCGGTACGGCCCGAGCCGAGCAGGCCGGCGAGGCCGACCACCTCCCCCTCGTGGATGGTGAGGCTGAACGGCGCCACGGCGGAGCGGCGTCCCAGCTCGCGGACGTCCAGCAGCGGCGGGCCCTCCGCCCGGTCGGCGGGGTCGTGCCGGGGCTGCTCGTCGAGACGCTCCAGCACGCGCAACTCCTTGCCGATCATCTTCTCCACCAGGCCGAGCTGGGGAAGCTCGCTCGTCGCGTACTCGCCGACGAGCTGGCCGTTGCGAAGGACGGTGATCCGGTCGGCGATCTCGTAGACCTGGTCGAGGAAGTGGGTGACGAACAGGATCGCGATGCCATCGTCGCGCAGTTGCCGCATGACCCGGAACAGCTGCGCGACCTCACCGGCGTCGAGGCTCGAGGTCGGCTCGTCCAGGACCAGGACCCGGGCCTCGATGTCGATGGCACGGGCGATCGCCACCATCTGCTGGACGGCCAGCGAGTAGCTGCCGAGCTGGGCGTTGACGTCGAGGTCCAGGTCGAGCCGGGCGAGGAGGCTCCGGGCCCGGCGACGCATCTCGCCCCACCGGACCGCGCCGAGCCGGCGGGGTTCCCGGCCGATGAAGATGTTCTCCGCCACCGAGAGGTTGGTGCAGAGGTTGACCTCCTGGTAGACGGTGCTCACCCCGGCGGCGGTGGCCTGCATCGGGCCGGTGAACGACACCTGCTCGCCGCCGAGCGTGACGGTGCCCTGGTCGGTGCCGTAGACACCGGTGAGCACCTTGATGAGGGTCGACTTGCCGGCGCCGTTCTCGCCCATGAGGGCGTGCACCTCTCCGGGGAAGAGGCGGAAGGCCACGTTGTCGAGCGCGCGTACGCCGGGGAAGGACTTGCTGATCCCCGTCATTGTCAGGACGGGATGGCTGCCTGTCATGCCACCGGGCCTTTCCTGAGATGGGTGAGAGGGCACGCGGGCCCCGGTCGGTGGGGCCGCGCGGCGGCCGGGCCCGAGGCCCGGCCGCCGCGTCGGATGCCGGGGGCGTTCGGCCCCCGCGGTCCGGTCAGTACTTGCGGTTGGGCAGCGCCTCCTTGGCCTGCTCCTGGGTGAAGGTGGTCTCCTGGGTCTCGATCCGGGCCGGGACCTCCTCGCCGTTGTGCACCTTCTTCACCAGGTCCATCAGCTGGGGACCGAGCAGCGGGCTGCACTCGGCGATGAAGTTGAACTTGCCGTCGGCGAGGGCCTGCATGCCGTCCTTGACCGCGTCGACGGTGATGATGGTGATGTCCTTGCCGGGCACCTTCCCGGCCGCGGTGATCGCCTCGAGCGCGCCCAGGCCCATGTCGTCGTTGTGCGCGAAGAGCACGTCGATCTTCGGGTTGGCCTTGAGGAACTGCTCCATCACCTGCTTGCCGCCGGCGCGGGTGAAGTCACCGGACTGCGAGGCGATGATCTTGAGGTTCGGGTTCGCCGCGATCGCCTCGGCGAAGCCCTTCTTCCGGTCGTTCGCCGGCGCCGAGCCGGTCGTACCCTGCAGCTCGACGATGTTGACCGGGCCGGTGGCGGCCTTCTCCTTCTCCACCAGCCACTCCCCCGCCGACCGGCCCTCCTTCACGAAGTCCGACCCGAGGAAGGACTTGTACAGGGACTTGTCGGCCGAGTCGACCGACCGGTCGGTGAGGATGACCGGGATCTTGGCGTCCTTGGCCTCCTTGAGCACGGTGTCCCAGCCGGACTCCACCACGGGCGAGAAGGCGATCACGTCCACCTTCTGCTGGATGAAGTTGCGGATGGCCTTGATCTGGTTCTCCTGCTTCTGCTGGGCGTCGTCGAACTTCAGGTCGATGCCGGCCGCGGCGGCGGACTCCTTGATCGAGGTGGTGTTCGCCGTACGCCAGCCGCTCTCCGCGCCGACCTGGGAGAAGCCCAGCGTGATCTTGCCGTCGTCGCCCTTGCCGCCGCTGTCGCCCGTGTCGCTGTTGCCGCAGGCCGCCATTCCGCTGGCCAGCAGTGCCGCGGTGAGCACCGCGATGACCTTGCGGGACGGCAGGTGGGCTCTCATTCTCTTCACCGCATGTCTCCTCGGGCTAAGGGGGTACGCGACCGCCGCCGTACAGCGCACGGCCCGTTCTGGTGGTGGTGCTGTCGAAGGTGGTGCGCCGCGGACGGCCCCCGGACGGGCCGCCGCGCGATCGGGGGCGGCCGTCAGGGGCTCGCCGGTGAGGGGGGACGCTGTCCATAAACGTTCTGGTAGCGGTCGTGCAGGGCCTCGACGTCGGCCACCGCCATCGGCAGCGGCTCGCCGAGCACCCGGGCCAGGTGCGCGGTCCGGGCGATGTCCTCACACATCACGGCGGCCTTCACCGCGGCGCGGGCGTCCCGGCCGATGGTGAAGACGCCGTGGTTGCGCATGAGCACGGCCGCCGAGCGGTGCCCGGTGAGGGTTTCCACGATCCCCTTGCCGATGTCGTCGCCCCCGATCAGGGCGAATGGTCCGACCGGGATCTCGCCGCCGAACTCGTCGGCCTGGGCGGTGAGGTGGCAGGGGATCGGCTCGCCGCGCACCGCCCAGGCGGTCGCGTACGTGCTGTGGGTGTGCACCACTCCGCCCACCTCGGGAAGGGCCCGGTAGACGTAGGCGTGGGCGGCGGTGTCGCTGGAGGGCGAGAGGTCACCCTCGACCACGACGCCGTCCAGGTCGCACACGACCATGTTCTCCGGCGCGAGGTCGTCGTAGTCGACGCCGCTCGGCTTGATCACCATCAGCTCGTGGCCGGGCACCCGGGCGGAGACGTTCCCCGCCGTCCAGGCGACCAGGCGGTAGCGGGTGAGTTCGGCGTGCAACCGGGCGACGTTCTCCCGGAGCCGCCGGATCTGCTGATCCAGCTCGGCACTCATGCGACCACCTCCAGCGGCGTCGTGGCCCGTGCCGCCGGTCGGTCGACGGCGGCGTTGCGGATCGCGCGCAGGCGGGACATGACGTCGTTGCCGCCGCGACCGAAGTGGTCGTGCAGGGTCCGGTACTCGGCGTAGAGCGCGTCGTAGGCACGTGCCCGCTCGGGGTCCGGCCGGTAGGCGTCGCGGTCCACCCGGCCCATCGCCGCGGAGGCCGCGTACACGTCCGGGTACGCGCCGGCGGCGACCGCGGCGTGGATCGCCGAGCCCAGCGCGGGTCCCTGGGCCGACCCGATGAGGCTCAACGGGCGGTTGGTGACGTCGCTGTAGATCTGCATGAGCAGCCGGTTGCCGGTCAGGCCGCCGGCCACCACCAGCTCGCGGATCGGCACCCCCGCTTCGACGAACGCCTCGATGATCATGCGGGTGCCGTACGCCGTCGCCTCCAGCAGCGCGCGGTAGACGTCCGCCGGCCGGGTGGCCAGCGTCAGCCCCACGACGAGACCGCTCAGGTCGTGGTTGACCAGCAGGGAGCGGTTGCCGTTCCACCAGTCCAGCGCGATCAGCCCGTGGCCGCCGACCGGCTGCGCCGCGGCCAGCTCGGAGAGCCGCTCGTGGGAGTCCGCGCCCGCCGGGGCGGCGTGCTCGACGAACCAGCCGAAGATGTCGCCGACGCCGCTCTGGCCGGCCTCGTACCCCCAGGCGCCGGGGCTCAGTCCACCCTCGACGACGCCGCACATGCCGGGCACCTCGGACAGCTCGGCGCCGTTGACCACGTGACAGGTCGAGGTGCCCATGATGGCGACCAGGTGCCCGGGCGCCAGGGCCTGGGCCGAGGCGGCGGTGACGTGGGCGTCGACGTTGCCGGCCGCGACCGCGATGCCCTCGGGCAGGCCGGTCCAGGCCGCGGCCCGGGCGGTCAGGGCGCCGGCCCGGGCGCCCATCGGCAGCAGCGGACCGTCCAGCTTGGCGACGAAGTCGGCGAACCCCGGGTCCAGCGCCGCCAGGAACTCCCGGGACGGGTAGCGGCCGTCCTGCCGGATGCCCTTGTAGCCGGCGGTGCAGATGTTGCGGGTCTCCACCCCGCACAGCTGCCAGACGATCCAGTCGGCCGCCTCGACGAACCGCTCGGCGCGCCGGTAGACCTCCGGGTCCTCGTCGAGGATCTGCAGGCCCTTCGCGAACTGCCACTCGGCGGAGATCTTCCCGCCGTACCGGGCGAGCCAGGACTCGCCGCGTTCCTGCGCGAGGGCGTTGATCCGGTCGGCGTGCGGCTGCCCGGCGTGGTGCTTCCACAGCTTCACCCAGGCGTGCGGCCGGCTCCGCAGCTCGGGCACCTCGCAGAGTGGCGTGCCGTCGGCCAGGGTGGGCAGCACCGTGCAGGCCGTGAAGTCGGTGGCGATGCCGATGACCCGCGCCGGGTCGATGCCGGCGGCGGCCACGGCGGCGGGCACCGCGTGGCGCAGCACGTCCCGGTAGTCCTCGGGGTCCTGCAGCGCCCAGTCGGGTGGGAGCGGCACCGCCGCGCCGGGGAGCGAGGACTCGATCACCCCGTGCCGGTACTCGTGGACCGCGGTGCCCAGCTCGGCCCCGTCACCGACGCGGACCACCAACGCCCGGCCCGACAACGTCCCGTAGTCGACCCCGACGACGTACCGGTCCCCCGGTCCGTCCACACCCGTCATCTCCACCTCCGCGTGCTGTGGCTCACATTGTTAGCGCTCACATCGGCGTTGGTCAAGACGCGATCGCAACAGTCCCGTAACGGCGCGGCCACCGACCCCGGCGGGCGAAGTCGGGCGGAACGATCTAGGCCGGCGATTCGGTGTTAACGTTCACAGATGTCGATGGAGCATCCCGGCCCTCCTGGGACCGTCGACCGAACGGCGATGTGCCGATCGTCTGTTAGCGTTAACCCTGCTGACCTCGGAGCTCGGGGCGGACGGCGGTACCGGAGGCAGCCTGGCCGCCGAGCTGTGAACGATCACAACCGCGTGCGGCGCCTGTTGGACAGTGCGTGCCCCATCCCCCGGACTTCGAGGTCGCGCCGGATGCCGACGGGCCGGCGCGGCAACGCGATCGCGCGGCCCGACCACGTCGGGCCGCGCGACGGGGTTCGCTCAGAGGGCGGTGACGGTCCACTGGTTGTTGGTGTTCCCGTTGGGCGCCCACATGCAGACCGTCGACCCGACGGTGGCGTTGCCCATCCCGTCAAGGGCCGTTCCGGTACCCCGGTTGACGATCTGCCAGCGGCCGGCGCCCACGCTGGTCAACCGCCACTGCTGGTTGTCACCGCCGTTCCACGGCGCCTGGCGCACGACGGCCCCGTTGGCCGCGTTGCCCCAGCTGTCGACCACCATGCCGTTGGCCCGATTCACGATCCGGTAGAAGCCGCTACCCACGTCGACCAACTGCCATTGCAGATTCACGCTGCTGACGTCACTCCACTGCTTGACCACCGACCCCGATCCGACACTCCCGCCACTGTCCACCACCAGCCCCGTCGTCACATTCGCGATCTTCACGTAGCCGGTGGGGGTGGAACCCCCGGCGAGGTTCCAGTAGACGGTGTAGTTGTATCCCTGCGCGTCGTAGAACGGAGCCAGGTTTACCGCGGCACCGTTGGCACTGGCGGTGAACGCGAGCGACGAACTGCTGGACCGGGTGACCGAGGAGGCCGTCAGCGACGGCAGCGACGACAGGCTCGTGTTGCCGTAGTTGCCGGCCAGCACGACCGGGCCGTAGGTGACCGCGGCGACGTCGGCGTTGTCGTTGGCGGCCCGCACGGCCACCCGCATGGGAAGCCGGAGGGTGACCGTGTCGCCGGAGGTCCAGGACCGGCTGAGGGTGGCGTAACTGCCGGGGTCGAGCGCGATGTCCTGAACCACGCCGTTGACGCTGATCGTGGCCCCAGTGGTCCAGGCCGGGATGCGCAGGCGCATCGCCCACGACCCGGAGACGGCGCCGGTGACTCTCAGCGTGGTCGTGTCGGTCACCGGGTAGCTCGTGGTCTGCGTGACGGTGATACCCCGCTCGGTCCAGCTCAGCACCGACGGCATGAACAGGTTCACGAGCAGGCTGGTGCCGGAGAAGAAGTAGATCGAGTCCGTGAGCGCGGTGTTGGCCTCGACCCCGGTCCCCTGGCAACACCAGAACGAGGTGTAGTCGGTGCTCCAGGTGCCGCCACCCCACGCCGGCCCGACGCCCCGGCGGCCACCCGGGTTGAGCGGGGTGAAGTAGGTGATGTGGCCGTGGCTGTCGGCCGGGTTCTGCGCCCCGATGACGTGGTTGAGCAACGTCCGCTCGTAGAAGTCGACCAGGTCGACCCGGTCGGGCTGGAGGGTGAACAGCTCCCGGGTGAGCTTGAGCATGTTCTAGCTGTTGCAGTGCTCGCAGGTGTCGCGGTTGAGGTATCCGGCGATCGCGTGCGGCGCGCGGAAGTGCTCGGCCTGACTGTTCCCGCCGATGGCGTAGGTGTGCGCGCCGACGGTGATGGCCCAGGCGTTGGCGGCGATGTCGCGGTACCGGGTGGTGCCGGTGGCCTTGTACTCCCGGGCCGCGCCCACCCACTTCGGCACCTGCGTGTTCGCGTGCAGCCCGTTGAGCTGGTCCTGGTTCGACGCCAAGGGGTTGAAGACCGCGGCGTGGTCGAAGCGCTGCGCGGCGTTCAGCCAGCGGCCGTCGCCGGTCTGCTGGTAGAGGTCGGTCAGCACCGCGTTCATGCCGCCGAACTCGACGTTCAACACCGACTGCATCTGGCTGTAGCTCAGCCGCCCGGTGCGCCAGTCCACCCAACCGGCGAGGTTGAGCAGCACGTCCCGGGCCTGCGTGCTGCCGAGGTACCGCCAGACGTCGAGCAGGCCGGCCATGATCTTGTGAATGACGTAGTACGGCACGTTGCCGTTGGACAACGAGCCCGATTCCAGACTGGTGAAATCAGACTCGGGGAAGCCGGAGAGGTAGCCGGCGGCGAAGCCGGCCGCGCTGTTGTTCGCCTGGCATCTGGCCAGTTCCGCGACGAAGTAGGTGGCCCTGTCCCGGCAGGTGGTGTCGCCGAGCACGGCCGCGGCCTGGGCCCAGGCCGTGAGCAGGTGACCCTGCATGTGCGTGCGGAAGGGGAAGTTCGGCGCGTCCCAGCCACCGGTCGCCGCCGCGCCGTTGGTGGAGAGCCGGTGGTTGGCGCGGAAGTTGTACAGCATCCGGTCGGCGTCGACGAAGCGCAGGTAGTTCAGCGTCCGGTTCTGGTTGTCCATCCATCGGCTGGCGGTGAGCTGCACCTGGCCCGGCGGGAACGGGTACGCCGAGACGCCGGCGTCCGGGCGGGCCGGAGCGACGGCCGCCTCGGCCCGGGACGCCGGAAGCGCCGTGGAGCCCACGGCCACGGCTGCCGGCACGACGCCGGCCGCACGCAGCAGGGTTCGGCGGTGGATGCGGAGGTCATGCGTTCCCATCTGAGTCCTCTCAAGGTCACTGGTGCGCGGGGTGGTCGGCGCCGGGTGACGGCAGTGGGGGCGCGGATTCGGACGGGGCGGTCGGGCGCCGGTCCGGTGTGGTGGGACAAGCCGTCGCCCGGACGCCGGCGGGCGCATGTTCCGCGCCGCTGGGGTGCACGTCGGTTGCCGGTGGCGCGTCGAGCGGGCGGGTGGCTCACCGGTGCGCTCCATGACGTGCGGCCGGCACGACCGTCGACCCGGTGCCCACGAGTCGCGTTCGCCCTGCCGGCGAGCCATCCGAGCTTTTCTTTGTTACCGCTAACATGGCCAGCCCGGCCTTTATGGAACAGGCGGTTGAACGCCGCTGTCAATAGCCGGCTGGTCCGGCCAAGACCGAATGGGCGGACCGAACCCGGGACGATCACCAGCACCGGTGATCGCTCTGGTCCCGCGCACCGAACCAGCAGCAGGACGTTGACACGGGCCAATGTAAACGCGACGCTAAGCGTCGATGTTAACGTTCACACCTTTGTCGTCCACCGGGAGGTAACGATGAAACCGAACGTCGGCCGTCGGCGTCGTCTGGCGGCCACCCTGGCACCGCTGGCACTGCTCGTCGCGGTCACCGCCGCCGTGGTGGCCTCGGCCGCGCCACAGGCGCAGGCGGCAACCACCGGGCCCTGCGACATCTACGCGGCCGGCGGCACGCCGTGCGTGGCCGCGCACAGCACCACCCGAGCGCTCTACGGCTCCTACAGCGGGCCGCTCTACCAGCTCAGGCGCGCCTCCGACAACGCCACCCGGGACGTCGCCCCGCTCGCGCCGGGGGACGTGGCCAACGCCGCCACCCAGGATGCGTTCTGCGCCGGCACCAGTTGCCTCATCACCGTCATCTACGACCAGTCCGGTCGAGGCAACCACCTGACCCAGGCACCGCCCGGCGGATTCTCCGGCCCGGCGCCGGGCGGCTACGACAACCTCGCCGACGCGACCCTCGCGCCGGTCACCCTCAACGGCCACAAGGCGTACGGCGTGTTCGTGGCACCCGGGACCGGCTGCCGCAACAACAACACCAACGGCATCGCCAAGGGTGACCAACCGGAGGGCATGTACGCCATCTTCGACGGCACGCACTACAACGGCGGATGCTGTTTCGACTACGGCAACGCCGAGACCAACAGCCGGGACAACGGCAACGGCACCATGGAGGCCATCTACTTCGGCAACATCAAGGTCTGGGGCTACGGCACCGGGCCCGGCCCCTGGGTCATGGCCGACCTGGAGAACGGCCTCTTCTCCGGCGTCAACGCCGGCTACAACGCCAACGACCCGACGGTGACCCACCGGTTCCTGACCGCCGTCGTGAAGGGCGAGCCGAACCACTGGGCCATCCGGGCCGGCAACGCGCAGTCCGGCGGACTGTCCACCTACTACAACGGGCCGCGTCCCAACGTCGCGGGCTACAACCCGATGAAGAAGGAGGGCGCGATCATCCTCGGCATCGGCGGTGACAACAGCCACGGTGCCGCCGGCACCTTCTACGAGGGCGTGATGACCTCCGGCTACCCCTCGGACGCGACCGAGAACTCGGTCCAGGCCAACATCACCGCCGCCGGCTACGCGGCCGGCACCGGCGGCGGCAGCCAGCAGAACGTCGAGGTCGTCGGCAACCAGGCGGGTCGCTGCCTCGATGTGCCGAACGGCAGCACCACCAACGGGACCCAACTGCAGCTCTGGGACTGCTGGGGTGGCACCATGCAGCGTTGGACGTACACGTCGGGCAGGCAATTGACCGTGTACGGCAACAAGTGCCTCGACGCCGAGGCGGCCGGCACCTCACCCGGCACCCGCGCCATCATCTGGGACTGCAACGGCCAGGCCAACCAGCAGTGGAACCTGAATTCGAACGGCACCATCAGCGGGGTGCAGTCCGGGCTCTGCCTCGACGCCTACAACTGGGGCACCACGAACGGCACCAGGATCGTGCTCTGGACCTGCCACGGCGGGGCCAACCAACAGTGGAGCCTGCGCAACTGACGATGCCGCCGGCCGAGCCGGCGTCGGCGCACCGAGGTCACACCGTGGATCGGCGAGGTGGGGGCGGCCGGGCAGCACCGCCTCGCCGATCCGGCGGCGGACGTGCGCCGCAGGCGGTCACCGAGGCGGGGCGGCGACGCTCTGCCTGGTGATCAGGGTCGGTGCGATGGTCTGCCGCAGCTCGCCGACCGCACCGGATTCGAACTGCGCGAGCAGCAGGTCCAGGCTGGCCCGGGCCACCGCGACGAAGTCCGGCCGCACGGTGGTCAGCGGTGGGATGAAGTACGCCGCCTCCGGCACGTCGTCGAAGCCCACCACGCTGATCTCGTCCGGCACCTTGCGGCCGTATTCGTGCAGGGCCCGCAACACGCCCAGCGCCAGGTGGTCGTTGGCCGTGAAGACCGCCGTCACCTCGGGCATCCGCGCCAGCATCTGCCCGCACCGGTAGCCCGACGCCGCCGACCAGTCCGCCGGCACCAGCGGCGGCACCTCGGCGCCCGCCGCCTGCAACGCCTCTCGCCAGCCCTCGATCCGCCCCGCGCTGTCGAACCAGTCAGCCGGCCCCGACACGTGCCACACCGTGCGGTGACCGGCCTCCAACAGGTGCCGCGTGGCCTCCCGCGCACCCGCCACCTGGTCCACCGTCACGAGCGGCACCGGGCGGCGGGGGTCGCCGTCGACGGTCACCAGGGGGACGTCCTTCGGCAGGTGCTCCAGCGCCTCGCCGGCCGACTCGACGGGGGCGATGACGACGATCCCCGCCACCCGGTGCGCCAGGTGCCGCTCCACCGCCTCGGAGATGGAGACCTGGTCCAGGTCGCGGACACTGCCCACGCTGACCGCGAAGCCCTCCTCGGCGGCGGTCTGCTCCAGCGCCGCCAGCAACGACGCCGGGCCGTACAGGGTGGTGTTCTGCGCGACCACGCCGATGACCTGCGAACGGCCGGTCACCAGCGCGCGAGCGGCCCGGTTGGGCCGGTAGCCCAACTCGGCGATCGCCGCCTGCACCCGCAGCCGGGTCTGCTCGCGGACGTTGGGGTGCCCGTTCAGCACCCGCGACACGGTCTGATGCGAGACCCCGGCAAGGCGGGCCACATCCGTCATCGCGGGACCCCGCACGGCACCCACCCTCCCCGCCAAGCCCTCGACCACGCCCGGCGGTCGACGCCGGAGCCGCGGGACGCGCCATCCGCAGCCCTGCACCCACCCCGGCTGAGCATCCAGGGCAGCCCCGCACAAGGCCAGCGCCAGTGTACGCCCAGACCTCGTCCCGCCCGCCGAGGCACGGCCTGCGCCGATGGTCGACGCGGCGCAGGCGGGCGGGCCCGGCCTTGCGCCGAGCCCGCCCGCTCCGGTTCCGCCCGGTCCGCCCCCGGGTCTCGGGAACGCCGACCCGGGCCGGACCTGGGTCACGCCACTAGCGCTGCAACGTCAGCACACCCGGCCGGTACGGCAGGAGGCCGTAGTCCCCGCCGGAGTTGGTGGCCCGGCCCTGGTAGAGCAACTGCAGGTTGCAGGGGTCGACGGTCATCGTCTGATCGGGGTTGCTGCGCACGAGGTCACCGTGACTGATGTCGTTGGTCCAGGTGGCGCCGCTGTTGGCCTTGCCGGCGAAGGGGTTGCCCTCGGTCGCGGCCTGCGGCGTCCACGAACCGCCCAGGCTGGTGGCCGTGAACGAACGGAAGTAGCGCCCCTGGGAGCCGATAGCCTCGACGAGCATGAGGTACTGGTTCTGGCCCTGGATCTTGTAGACCTGAACGCCCTCGAACAGGTTGTTGGTCGAATCACTCATGATCGTGGTGTAGTTCGAGCCGAAGTTGCCCGGGAAGTTCCCGATGGGCATGCTGGCCCGGTAGATCTTGCCGTTGTCCCCGGCGAAGAACAGATACATGTTCTGGCTGTCACCGATGAGCGTCTGGTCGATCGGTCCCGTGCCGGAGCCGGAGATACTCCCGGTGAAGAGCGTCTGCTGCGAGGACCACCCGTTCACGTTGGTGGGGTCGCTCGACGTCCGGTAGGAGAAGGCGGTCCCACCCCACTGGTAGGCGAGCACCCAGATGTTCTTCGGGGCGAAGTAGAAGAGCGTGGGCGCGACAGCGGAGAACGGCATCGCGTTCTGGCTGGCCGAGGCCATGTCGGACCAGTTCGTGAACGGGCTGAAGTTCATCGAGCCCCACGACGTTCCCGTGTCGTGCGTCGTGGCGTAGACGAGGTGCCGGCCGTTGTGCACGACGTTTGTGAAGTCCTTGAGCGAGACCCACCCTGACCTCGGGTTCGCCAGCGCGCCGGTCGACGACCAGCGGTACGTCGACGGAAGGGTGCACGAGCCGCCCGGCGGCGGCGTGGTGGGGTTGCTCCCGCCGTCGACGCGGACGAGCTGCCACTGCTGGTTGCCGCCGTTCCAGTCGTCGTACTGGACGATGCTCCCGCCGTCGGCGGTCGAGGCGCCCTGCACCTCCACTACCTTGTTGCTGTTCCGGTTGATCAACCGGACGTAGCCGCTGTCGGAGTCGGCCAGCCGGAACTGCTGGTTGGCCTGGTTGCCGTCGGTCCACTGCACGATGTTGGCGCCGTTGGCGGTCGACCAGTTGTAGACGTCGAGCACCTTGCCGGACAGCCGCGACCGCAGCCGGTAGTAGCCGCCGCCGGAGTCGACGAACTGCCACTGCTGCTGGTTGCCGTTGTTCCGCGTCCACTGCACGATCCGCGCGCCGTCATTCGTGGCCAGGTTGTACACGTCCAGGGCCTTGCCGCTGTTGCGGTTGACCAGCACGTACCACGCGCTCGTGTCGACCGTCGCCGCGGCGGCGGGCGTCGACAGCGCCACCGCGGCGGCACCGCCGACCACCACCGCCGTCACGCCGGCGGCGACCAGCCGCGGCAACCACCCACGCCGCCGCGACGGCGGCGCGACCGATGGAGCCCTACCAAAGGCAGACATGATCCTCCTTCTGTGACCAAGAGCCGAACGGTCCACCCGCGGATGGGCGCACCGCGTCGTACGGCCGGACGCACACGTCGGGTTGTCAGCGCTGACAGCTCGCCTGCGTGTGCTGGCCCGCGCCTGAGCCAAGGTCGGACGAAGCGGGCCTGCCCGGTGAGCCACTGGCGTCGCCGTCCTTGTCCATCGACAGTGAGCGATAACATTCCGTTCGTCAAGTCGAAATGTTTCCGATACAAAATGGCCTTGCTGAGAGCCAGGAGGGCGCCGAAGTAAGTTTGATGTTGGCGCTAACATCGGCACTCTCCACACGCGCCAGCGGCGCGCGCTACTGGAGCGAAACGTCGTCGACGGAGAAGCCGTCGGTCCCGGACGCCGTCTCCACGTAGAAGGTGGCGGCGGAGAGCGTTCCGCTCCAGGACACCGCCGTCGTGCCGGTGAGCTTCGTCCAGCCGTCGGCGTTCACCGCGGTCCCCGGCGTCAGGGAGACGTAGCTCGTGGTGCCGTTGGCGGTCAGGGCCAGGGTCGCCCGCACGGTCGGCGTCCCGCCCTGGCTCCGCGCCCAGACGGTGGTGGTGTAGCTCCTGCCGTTGGTCAGCTTCGAGGTCACGTCCTGACTGGGACCGTTCCATGACGCCGTACGCCCGGAGACCGAGAGCGACGCCGCGCCGCCGTGGACGACCGCGGAGTTCGACGACAGGGTCCCGGCGCCCATGACCCCCCAGCCCGACGTGCCGCTCTCGCCGTCACCGTTGGCGATCAGGTTCCCCCCGCCGGCTCCGCCGAACTGCCACCAGTTGACGTTGAAGAGGTTGCCGCTGCCGCCGGTGAACCGCAGGTACAGGTCGTGGGTTCCGGCGGCGCCGGTCACGGCGCAGGAGGCGTTCACCCACGTCTGCCAGCCACCCGTACCCGGGACGGCGCACCGTCCCACCACCGGGCCGGCGGTGCCGTCGAGGCGCAGCTCGATGGTGCCGCCGCTGGTCGCCGAGGCCACCCGCGCGGTGAACGAACTGGCTCCCGCACCGAAGTCGACCCCCTTGACCTTGATGTAGTCGCCGTTCTCGATCCAGCCGACGTCCATCCCGCCCTCGCTGGCGGCCTCGGTCTCGATGCCCGACTCCCAGGCGATCGTCTCGGCCTCCTGACGCGTGTAGGGGTTGACCGCGGCGATCTGGGGCGCACCGGCGCTGGTCATGGTGATGGTCGGGATCGAGCCGTCGGCGTTGTAGGAGAACCTCTCGACGGCGACCGACCGGGTGAAGCCGCCGCCGCCCGGGAGCGCGCCGTTGTGGTAGAAGAAGTACGACCCGCCGTTGAAGTCGACGACGCCGGGGTGGTTGGTGAAGCTGCTGCCCTGGGTCGGCATGACCGTCCCGCGGTAGGTCCACGGCCCGGTGGGGCCGGGGGCCGTCGAGTAGCCGATGAACTCCGAGCAGCACTTCGCCGCGAAGACGTTGTAGTACAGGCCGTTCCGCTTGTAGACCCAGGGACCTTCCTCGAACAGCGTCGGTCGGTTCGCGTCGCCGGTGCGGGTGCCGAATCCGGCGGTGGTGAGCGGAATCTTCGTCGGACTGCCCGAGTAGGAGATCATGTCCGGGTTCAGCTTCACGTACCAGAGGTTGGGGTTACCCCAGTACAGGTAGGCCTGTCCGTCGCTGTCGAGGAAGACGGTCGGGTCGATCTCGCCGTTGGAGACCAGCGGCCGGCCGATGGCGTCACGGAAGGGGCCGGTCGGGCTGTCGGCCACCGCCACCCCGATGCCCTTCGCGCCGGTCGCCCGGACGGTCATGGGCACGTACCAGTAGAACTTGCCGTTGCGGGCGATGACCTGGCCGGCCCAGGCGTCTGCGCTGGCCCAGCTGAAGCTGGCGATGTTGAGCGGGGAACCGTGGTCGGTCCAGTTCACCATGTCGGCCGACGACCAGACCCGCCACTCCTTCATGGTGAACCAGGTCGAGCCGTCCTCGTCGTGACCCGTGTAGAGGTACACCCGGCCGTTGTGCACGAGCGGAGCCGGGTCGGCGGTGTAGATGTGCTGGACGATCGGGTTGTCCGCCCGGGCCACGCCGGGGACGAGAGCGGCGGCGCAGAGCACCGCCGCGACCCAGGCGACGACCCGCCGGATGCGCGCTCTTTCGGGAAGAGTGGGGAACACCCTCATGGCTGCCTCCAATGGCTGCGGGTTGTTGACTGACGAGGCTCAGTTGCGCAGGGCCCACTGCTGGTTCGCGCCCCCGTTGCACGTCCAGAGGATGAGCTTCGTGCCGTTCGCCGTCGCGGCGCCGTTGGCGTCCAGGCACAGCCCCGACTGGGCGCCGGTCACCGTGCCGTTGGCATTGACGTTCCACTGTTGGTTGGCCTGGCCGTTGCAGTCCCAGATGATCACCGGCGTGCCGTTGGCGGTGCCCTGCCCGGACGCGTCGAGGCACTTGTTCCCGTACACCTGCACCTGCTTGCCGGCGGTGTAGGTCCACCGCTGGTTGGTGCCGCCGGTGCAGTCCCAGAGTTGCGCCTGGGTGCCGTTGGCCGTGCTGGACCCGCCGATCTCCACGCACCGGCCCGACTGGCCGCCGACGATCAGCACGTTCTGCTGGCCGCCACCGGCCGGCACCCCGGCGGAGGCCATCACCGCCTGCGCGCCCGACGGCCAACTGTTGTTGGTGACCGTCGTGTTGCCGGAGACCACGTTGCCGCGGTCGCCGTTGGTCACATTGCTGCTGCCGTTGGTCGACCAGTTGCCGGTGACGGTGAAGTTGCCCATGTTCTCCCCGCCCCAGTAGTTGGCGGTGGCCCAGGTGCCGGTGGCGGAGAAGACGTTGGTGCGGGCGGTGTAGTAGCGGGAGCCCTCGTCGAAGTAGAGCCCGAACCACCCGTTGGTCCGCAGACAGTAGTTGTCGCTGATCAGCCCGTTGGGGTTGGCCGACAGGGTGTAGATGCAGGAGCCGTCGGTCATCTGCTGCATGACGTCGTGGACGTAGTTGCCGATGAGCCGGTTGTTGGACGCGGTGGTCGACGTGGTGTATCGCGGCTGGTAGTTGTACAGGCCGCGGTTGGCGTACTCGGTGCTGCCGCCAGCATCGTTGGCACCCCACCCGTAGCCGACGGACATGCCGGTGTACGGCATGTTGTAGACCTCGTTGTGGGAGACGGTGGACGTGGTGACGTAGGTGCTGAGGACGGAGACGACGCCCCGGTAGTCGACGCCGAGGTCGTGGATCCGGTTGTCGCTGATGGTGATGTCCCGGTTGACCATCCGGGAGTCGCTGGGGTGATGGGCGTCGGCGCGCACACCGCCGACCACGATGCCGCCGGCGGAGCTGCGGGCGATCTCGGAGCGGGTGATCGTGATGTTGCTGGCGCCCAGGCCGACGCCACTGGCGTGGGCGTTGGCGTCGTTGCCGATGCCCACCGCGGTCTGGCCGAGGTTGACGAACCGGGAATCGCTGAAGGTGATGGTGTTGGCGGCGGAGACCTGCACGGCGGCCGGCATCTGGCTCCAGCTCGGCCGGGTGGCCTCGAACAGCTGGCAGCCCTCCTGGCAGGAGGTCAGGGCGTCGGCCGGCCGGGCCCAGGTGCCGGTGATGTGGGCGCCGGTCTGCTGGTCGGCGAAGCCCTGGTTGCTGCTGGGCCCGAGCCAGCTGGTGCCGCTGAAGGTGATCCCGCTGAACGCGATGTGGTGCGCCGGCGCGTCGTAGGTGCCGCCGATGTTCACCAGGGACGGCAGCACGGGCAGCTCCACGCTGACGGTGGCCATGTCCTGCCCGGCCAGCGGGATGTAGGAGAGCGCGCCGGATCCAGGATCGAGGTACCACTCCCCCGGCGAGTCCAGGAACTCGTACGCGTTGCCGAGGTGGAGCGGGCCGGCCCGGTGCGGCCGGCTGAGGGTGTCGTAGCCGAAGGTGTTGTTGTTCCAGGCCGGCTGCTGCATCGTGAGGAAGTTGGCGGCGATGCTCTGCACCGGCGAGTACCGGTCGGTGAACGAGCCGACGCTCTCCACCTCCACCCGGTTCTGGTTGGCGAGGTTGTTCAGGTAGCTCAGCGCGCCGCTGCTGAACCGCATACCGGTCGTGGTGAAGGTGAAGTCGGACCGGTTCACCGCCGTCCGGGCACGGGTGGCGACCGCGCCGTTGACGTAGAGCTGCCGGCTGTCGGTCCCGGCGCCGACGCTGGCCCGCCAGATGTTCTTCCCGGCGTCGGCGAGCGACCAGCCGGTGACCGCCCTGGCGCCGCTGATGACCGGCCGGGTCGACGCGGCGGCCCGCCAGACGACGGTGTAGCCGTTGGTGCCGGAGTCGGCCGCCGTCAGCCGCAACGGTGCGGCGAGCCGATACACGCCGTCGGCCAGCTCCACGACGATGTCGCCGGACATCGCGGCGTTGCGGGAACGGACCGCTGCCTGCGCAGCCGTGAGCGAGCACGGTTGGCTGACCGAGCAGGTGCTGCCCGTGCCGGAGGGCGCGGCGTAGAGGATCGTGGTGGCCGCGGCGGCCGGTGCGGCCGCGGCGAGCACGGTTGCCGCAGTGGTGACGACCACCGCGGCCGCTCCGGCGGCCACCCGTCTGCGGTTGGTGGAGCCTGGGGGTACGGACACGGCGTCTCCTGTCGGGGCACGATGGTGGGTGGGTGTGGCGGGGCGGCAGGGCGTCAGAACTGGGCGAAGAATCTCCACACCTCGCCCTTGGTCCACGTCGTGACGCCGCTCTCCGCGTAGGTCCCGTCCACCGGGCCCGGCATGTGCCCGTTGTCGAACGCGGCCCACTGCACCGGGTAGCCGGCCCGGCAGCCGGAGTAGGCGGTGGTGATGTGGGTCCGACTGCCGGCCGGGGGCTCGGGCGGGCTCTGCGGCGTGCAGCCGTTGGTCCGGACGAAGGTGTCGCGCAGCGCCCGGCCCTGGGAGATGCTGAGCACCGTGTCGCCGATGCCGTGCAGCCCGAAGTACGCGACGGGCTGGGTGCCGCCGCTGCACCCGCTGATCTGGGCGCCGCTGAAGACCGCGACGGCCCGGAAGACGTTCGCCCGGGCGCACGCCAGCGCGTAGCTCATGCCGCCGCCCCAGCTGAACCCGAGGGCGAAGAGCTGCCGGGTGTTGACGCAGAGGGCACCCTCGATCTGGCTGATCATGTCATCGACGAAGGTGACGTCCTCGCCACCGGAGTTGGCCCAGCCGTTGCCGAGGCCCTGCGGCGCCACGAGGATGGCGCTGTTGCTCGACTGCTCCAACTGGCCGTAGTAGGACCAGGCGGCACCGCTGGTACCGCCCGAGTCGACCTCGTTGGCCGTGCCACCCCGCCAGTGGAACGCGAAGATCAACCGGTACTGGCGGTTGCTGTCGTAGTTGCCGGGGAGGCGCAGGATGTAGCTGCGGCTCTTGCCACCGCTCTGGATCGTGTGGGTGCCGTTGGACAGACCAGGGGACCTGCCGCAGCCCGCACCGGTGCCACCGTCGCCGGACACCGGGACCAGTTGCCACTGCTGGTTGGCGCCGTTCCAGTCGGTGTACTGCACGATGCCGGCGCCGTCGGTGGTCGCGGCGTTCTGGACCTCGACGGCCTTGCCGCTGTTGCGGTTGATGAGGCGTACGTGGCTGCCGGACGAGTCGGCCAGCCGGAACTGCTGGTTGGTGCCGTTGTGGTCGCTCCACTGCACGACCGGCGCGCCGTCGGCGGTGGAGCCGCCGGAGACGTCCAGGACCTTGCCGGAGCCGCGGGACCTCAGTCGGTAGTAGCCGCCACCGGAGTCCACGAACTGCCACTGCTGGTTCGCGCCGTTGTTGCGGGTCCACTGGGTGATCCGCGCGCCGTCGGCCGTCGACGCGCCGTACACGTCCAGCGCCTTGCCGCTGTTGCGGTTGACCAGGACGTACGAGGCGTTGGTGTCCACCGTCGCCGCCGAGGCGGGTGCCGCGTTCACCGTGACGAGCGCGCCGGCCGCGACGACCGCCGCCGTGGCGGCAGCCAGTGGCGACCGCCGGCGATGGCCGTGTGGAGCGGTGGAACGGGCCACACCGTCGACCTTCATGAAGCACTCCTTTGCTGCGGTTCGCGCGCCGGCAGGATGGCCGCGCGCCGCGCGCCGCGTGCGTGTGCCGGTGCCGGTGGTGGCGTCAGCACGTCGAGGTGACCTGCGAGCAGGCAGGTGCGAGGGCTCGCGGCCGGTGCAGCGGGCACGCTGAACCGGGCCGCCCCGGGGCTGAGCGGGCGCCGCGTCGCCCGGCTCCGACGTCCCGCTCAGTCCCGCAGGACGCATGTTAGCGATAGCAGATGCCCGCCAGCAATGAAAGCCATCTATTTTGAATTGTTCGAGCCCGTCACTCCCGGAGTGGATATTCGGGGTGCCGAAACTGTTATCACCGATGCCTGGGCATGGTCGGCCACCCGCGCGGCCGGCGAACGACGTTTCGTCGGAGCGAGTTTGGCGCAGGCGGAGGCGATCCGCCCTTCGATCACCGAAACGCTCGGCAATCTGCGGGACGTGCGGCGGCATCCCGCACCGACCGAGGCGAGGGGCGCGGTCAGCCCGCCAGGGCGGGCCGGATCCGGAATGAGCTGTCGGCGCGGAAGGTGGCGGTGCCGTCCGCCTGGTCCACCCACAGCTGCCCGTCCCGGTGCCGGAGGAACCAGCCGGGATAGTTCGACGCTTCCAGCGCCGTGGCGGAGGCGGTCGCCCCGGCGCGTGTGCAGAAGGTGGCGTCACCGCGGAACAGCTCGGTCCCCTCGACGGGGCTGAGCCGCAGCCGCCAGGACGAGTGCCGCAGGTAACGGCCGTCCCGGGCACGGAAGGAGAAGCAGCCGGCGTCGGCCAGGCCGGCGAGCACCGTGAACGTCGCCTGGCGGCGCGCCGCGCCGGTGCTGTCCGGACCGACCGGAATCAGGACGCCGAGGCCGTCGACGGCGGCGACGTACCGTCCGGTCCCGTTGGCCGACTCCAGCGACACGGGCCGTCCGGCGGTCAGGGACGCGGTACGGCCGGCCGAGGGTCTGGCGGCGGGAGTCGTCCGTGGTGTCGGCTCGGGCACGGCGGCCGCCGGCGCCGAGGACGGGACGGGGCGTGGCCCGGACGGCGAGGCCGGCGCCGCAACCGGCGCGGATGCCGGGGGCCGCGGGTGGGTGGGCAGGACCGTCACGGTGACCGCGGCGCCGGTGGCGACGGCACCGGCCACCACGGTCGCGATGACGGGGTGCGCCACCACCGCCTGGAGCAGCTGGGCGAGCAGTCCGGCCTTGGCGCCCGCGCCGACAACACCACCGGATCCGCCGCCGAACGCACCGGACAGGGCCGTCGACGTGGCGGCCGCGCCGAGCGCGCCCCTGCCGAGCAGCACGGCGGCGAGCCCGACCGGAACGGGGAGCAGGGCGATGCCGAGCAGCAGCCGTTCCGCGGCGATCATGCCGGTGGTGGCGCGTGCGCAGCGTTCGCAGGACCGGGTGTGCCGGGCCAGGCGCTTGCGCCACAGCGGACTCGGGACGCCGTCCCACCCCGCCGCCGCGGCTTCCAGCCCGGCGCATCTCGGCCCGGCCTCCAGCGCGGCGACCAGCTCGCGGCTCACGTCGAGTTGATGACGCATGCGCTGCACCCGCACCGCCGCGTGCGCCACGCTGACAGCCAGGGCCGCCGCCAGGTCGGCCCGGGTCAGCTCTCCCGCCGTCTCCAGCCACCACAGGGACAGCAACGCCCGATCGTCCGGGTCGAGCCAGCGACTCGCCCGGACGAGCTGCCGGCGCTGCCCGGACAGCTCCAGGCGCAGCGTCGTCAGGTCTTCGAAGGCGGCCTCGACGTCCGGCATCTCCGCCGCCTCGTCCAGGGGGGCGGCCCGCCGGGCGGCGACCTGCCGGCGGTGCAGATGAGTGCTGAGCTGGCGCAGGGCGATCGCGGTCAACCATGGCCGGAAGCTCTCCGGCGCGTGCAGCTCCGGGAGCCGGCGGACGGCGCGCAGCATGGTGTCCTGGACGACGTCGTCGGTGTCCGGATGCCCGCTCAGCGCGCGGTGCACGAGGGCGTAGACCAGCGGCAGGCCGGCCGCGACCAACTCGTCCATGGCCCGCCGGTCACCCGCCTGCGCCGCGACCACGAGGTCCGCCTCGTTGGTGCCGGTAGCTCGCATCTTCACGTCGCAGTCACACAACTCGATTCCGGCGGCCGCGTCAAGAAGGGGCGGCCGGGGTGCGCACCCCCGCTGTTCCGCGTCCGCATGCGCGGCAGAATTGGCGGCCGGAAAACTGTTATGAGGCATGACGGCGAAAAGTCGACCTGCTGGAACAGCAGCGATGGCAGATCCCGCACGAGACGTAACGCATCGACCAACGCCTTAGCTCTTGAATGCGGGGAAACATTCTGGCAACGTTGACGGCCCCGCTGTCTGTGCCTTCGGCGCCCGCCGGCACACCTCGGGATCCCCGGACCACCGCCACCCACACCGCACGCCGACGATCTGTTGTTAGCGCTAACAGCAAGTAGCGATTCCCGACCGGAGGGAACACACCCATGACCATCGACGGCACGGCCCCACCGGCCGCAGGACACCGACGTGGCCGACGTCCGGGGTTGGCCATCGCCGCCGCCGTGACGCTGCTGGCGAGCGTCGCCGCCGCCGCGGTGAACGCCACCGAGGCGGCCGCGGCCTCGGTCGACACGAGTGCCTGGTACGTGCTGCTCAACCGCAACAGCGGCAAGGCCCTCGACGTCTACGGCGCCTCCACCGCCGACGGCGCCCGCATCACCCAGTGGACCCGCAACAACGGCACCAACCAGCAATGGCAGTTCGTCGACTCCGGCGGCGGCTACTACCGCCTCAAGTCCCGCAACTCCGGCAAGGTCCTCGACGTCTCCAACCGCGCCACCACCGACGGCGCACCCGTCATCCAATGGACCGACGCCAACGCCACCAACCAACAGTTCCAACTCGCCGACTCCGGCGGATACCTCCGACTCCTCAACCGCAACAGCGGCAAAGCCGTCGAAGTACAGGGTGCCGCCACCACCGACGGCGCCAACATCGTCCAGTACACCGACTGGAACGGCACCAACCAGCAATGGCAACTCGTCCGGGTCGACACCACCGGCCCGACCCCCACCACGTCGACGCCGCCGGCCACGTCGTACACGAATCCGGTGGTGTGGCAGGACTTCGCCGACGGCGACATCATCCGCGTCGGTGACGCCTACTACTACTCGGCCTCGACCATGCACTACTCCCCCGGAGCGCCGATCCTGCGCTCCTACGACCTGGTGCACTGGGAGTACGCCGGGCACTCGGTGCCGAGTCTCGACTTCGGCTCCAGCGCCTACAACCTCACCGGCGGACGCGCGTACGTCAAGGGCATCTGGGCATCGGCCTTCAACTACCGCGGGAGCAACAGCACGTACTACTGGATCGGCTGCGTCGAGTTCAACCGCACGTACGTGTACACCTCGACGGCCGTCGACGGCACCTGGCAGAAGCGCTCGCAGATCAACAACTGCTACTACGACGCCGGGCTGCTCGTCGACGACAACGACACCATGTACGTCGCCTACGGCAACACCAACATCAGTGTGGCGCAACTGTCGGCCGACGGGCTGAGCCAGGTCCGCGCCCAGCAGGTGTTCACCACCCCGTCGAGCGTCGGCACGCTCGAAGGCTCCCGGTTCTACAAGCGCAACGGGTACTACTACATCTTCCTCACCCGCCCCGCCAACGGCCAGTACGTCCTGCGGTCCAGCAGCCCGTTCGGCCCGTACGAGATGCACCAGGTGCTGCTCAACATGCCTGGCCCGATCGCCGGTGGAGGCGTGCCGCACCAGGGCGGCCTCGTGCAGACCCAGAACGGCGACTGGTACTACATGGCGTTCCAGGACGCGTACCCGGGCGGCCGGGTCCCGGTCCTGGCGCCCATCACGTGGACCGCCGACGGGTGGCCCACCGTGCAGACCGTCAACGGGGCCTGGGGCGCCAGCTACCCCGCGCCGAACATCCCCGCCTCGTCGAAGACGGTGCGCCCGATGACCGGCGCGGACACCTTCACCGGCAGCAGCCTCGGCCCGCAGTGGGAGTGGAACCACAACCCGGACAACACGAAGTGGTCGACCGGCAGTGGCCTGCGCCTGCAGACCGCGACCGTCACCAACGACCTGTACGCGGCCCGCAACACGCTCACCCACCGAATCCAGGGACCGACGTCCACGGCGACCGTGGAGCTGGACTACTCGGCCATGGCCGACGGCGACCGGTCCGGCCTGGCGATGCTGCGTGACTCCTCGGCGTGGATCGGCGTCAGACGCGACGGCGGCGCCACCCGGGTCACGCTCGTCAACGGCCTGACCATGGACGGCAGCTGGAACACCACCGGAACCGGCACCGAGGCGGCATCCGCCGCGGTCTCCGGCGGCCGGATCTGGCTGCGGGCCACCGCGGACATCCGCCCGGGAACCGGCCGGCAGGCCCGGTTCTCCTACAGCACCGACGGCGTCACCTTCACTCCCCTGGGCCCGGCCTTCACCCTCAACAACGCCTGGCAGTTCTTCATGGGCTACCGCTACGCGATCTTCAACTACGCCACCCGGGCCCTCGGTGGCGCCGTCACCGTCCGCAGGTTCGACATGACCACCCCCTGACCGTGCACCGCCACCAGCCATAACCCGAAAGGTGTGAAGATGAGGCAACATCCCCGCCCGCCGCAATGGCGACTCCCGCAGGGGCTTCGGGCGATCCTGCTCCTGCTGACCGCCGCACTGGTCGCGGTCGGCGCCCCACTGGTGATCGCCGGCTCCGCCGACGCGGGCACCACGCTCGGTGCCTCGGCCGCCGAGAAGGGACGCTACTTCGGTGCCGCCGTCCCGGCGTTCAAGCTGTCGGACGGCCAGTTCACCGGCATCCTCGACCGTGAGTTCAACGCGGTCACGCCCGAGAACGAGATGAAGTGGGACGCCACCGAACCGTCCCAGAACCAGTTCCGCTACACCGGCGGCGACCAGATCGTCGCCCACGCCCAGGCCCACAACATGCGGGTCCGCGGGCACACCCTGCTCTGGCACGCCCAACAGCCCGGCTGGGCCCAGAGCCTCTCGGGCACGGCCCTGCGCAACGCCGCCATGAACCACGTGACCCAGGTCGCTACCCACTACCGCGGCCAGATCTACGCCTGGGACGTCGTCAACGAGGCGTTCGCCGACGGCGGCAGCGGCGCCCGCCGCGACTCCAACCTCCAGCGCACCGGCAACGACTGGATCGAGGTCGCGTTCCGCACCGCGCGGGCCGCCGACCCGGCCGCGAAGCTCTGCTACAACGACTACAACACCGACGGGGTCAACGCGAAGTCGACAGGCGTCTACAACATGGTCCGCGACTTCAAGGCCCGCGGCGTACCCATCGACTGCGTCGGCTTCCAGTCCCACCTGGGCACCACCCTGCCCGGCGACTACCAGGCAAATCTCCAGCGCTTCGCCGACCTCGGCGTCGACGTCCAGATCACCGAGCTGGACATCACGCAGGGCTCCAACCAGGCCAACATGTACGCCGCCGTCACCAAGGCGTGCCTGGCCGTGACCCGCTGCACCGGCATCACCACCTGGGGCGTCCGCGACAGCGACTCCTGGCGCGGCGGCGACAACCCGCTGCTCTTCGACGGCAGCGGCAACAAGAAGCCCGCCTACACCGCCGTGCTGAACGCCCTCAACGCCGGCGGCACCACGCCGCCCCCGGGCCCGGTCGACACGAGTGCCTGGTACGTGCTGCTCAACCGCAACAGCGGCAAGGCCCTCGACGTCTACGGCGCCTCCACCGCCGACGGCGCCCGCATCACCCAGTGGACCCGCAACAACGGCACCAACCAGCAATGGCAGTTCGTCGACTCCGGCGGCGGCTACTACCGCCTCAAGTCCCGCAACTCCGGCAAGGTCCTCGACGTCTCCAACCGCGCCACCACCGACGGCGCACCCGTCATCCAATGGACCGACGCCAACGCCACCAACCAACAGTTCCAACTCGCCGACTCCGGCGGATACCTCCGACTCCTCAACCGCAACAGCGGCAAAGCCGTCGAAGTACAGGGTGCCGCCACCACCGACGGCGCCAACATCGTCCAGTACACCGACTGGAACGGCGCCAACCAGCAATGGCAACTCGTCCGGGTCGGGTGACGGGCGCGCGTCACGCAGCTGACGTCGCCTTCCCGAACGCGAGAGGATCGGCCTGCTGAACCGGATGTCAAGGTGCTCCCGCCCAGGGAGCACCGGGACATCCGCGTGGCCGGCAGGCGCGGCCCGGCCGTGGCCGGACGAGGGCGTCCCTCGTCCGGCCACGCTGTGCGAGCTGTCAGCCGCGCAGGCTCCACTGCTGGTTGGCGCCGCCGTGGCAGTCCCAGAGGACGATCCTCGTCCCGTTGGCGGTGCCCCAGTTGTACGCATCCAGGCAGCGTCCGGACTGGACGCCGCTGATGGTGCCGCCGGCGTTGAGGTTCCACTGCTGGTTGGCACCGCCGTTGCAGTCCCAGATGATCACGCGGGTGCCGTTCGCGCCGGCACCCCCCTCGGCGTCCAGGCACTTGGTGCCGTACACCTGCAACTGCTTCGCCGAGGTGTAGGTCCAGCGCTGCATGGTGCCGCCCCAGCAGTCGTACAACTGCACCTGCGTGCCGTTGGTGGTGCTGCCGTTCGGCACGTCCAGGCACCGCCCGGACTGCGCGCCCACGACCTGGATGGCCGATCCACCGGTGCCACCCGGGGTGCCGATGCTGCCGGGCACCGCCTGCAGGGCGCTGTACCAGACGGCGGCCATCCTGTCGTAGCCGTTCGCGGTGGGATGAATGCCGTCGATCAGGTCGGCCGTCGTCACGGCGCTGTGCATGTCGACGAGGTGGACGCGCCTGCCGGCGTTCACCTTGCTCTGCACGATGCCCGGGATGGCCGCGTTGAAGCTGCGGACGGCTGATTCCTGGCCGCTGTTGGCCAACGGGGTCAGCTGCGCGACGAACACCTCGGCGCCGGGGGCGGTGCTCGTGATGTGGTCGATCAGCGTGGAGAGCCGGTTCGGCGCGCCGGCGACGTTGTAGTTCTGCAGGATGTCGTTGGTGCCGATGTGCAGCAGAACGGTGTGCGGCTGGTAGGTGTTCAGCCAGCCGACGATGTTCGCGTCGATCTGGTCGATGCGCCAGCCGGGATGGCCCTCGTGGTCGTGGTCGCCGAGAGCGGTGGGCCCGTTGTACTGGGATCCGACGAAGTCGGTGGTGTACCGGCCGTTGGCGAGGCGCTGCCACAGGCCGATGCGGTAGCCGCCCGGCACCTGGGTGCCCTCGGTGATGGAGTCGCCGAGCGGCATCACCCGTACCCCACCGTTGGACTCGGCGCCGGCCGGGCCGGGCTGGGCCACCAGGCCGCTGACGAGGACGGCCGTTGCGGCGCACCCCGCGAGCCATCGTGCTGTTCGCATGATTGTTCCTTTCCGGTGGCCGCTCGGCGGGGCGTCAGCCCCGGCTCCACTTCTGGTCGTTGCCGCCGCTGCAGGCGGCCAGGACGATCGGGGTGCTGTTGGCGGTCCCGCCGCCGTTGGGGGCCAGGCAGATGCCGGACTGGACACCGGTGATGGTGCCGTCCGTGTTGACGTTCCACTGCTGGTTCGCACCGCCGTTGCAGTCCCAGATGATCACCTTGGTGCCGGGGCTGGTGCCCTGGCTGTTGGCGTCGAGGCACTTGCCGCCGTACACCTGGAACTGCTTGCCGGTGGTGTAGGTCCACTGCTGGTTGGCGCCGCCGTTGCAGTCCCACAGCGTCACCTGCGTGCCGTTGGTCTGGGACTGGTTGGGTACGTCCAGGCACCGGCCCGAGTTGGTGTTGCGGACCGGGCTCGTGGTGCCACCCGGGTTGCCGCCGGGACCGGCCACCACGGACAGGTTGTCGAACTGGGCGGTCTCACCCTGGCTGGTGCCGAAGCCGACCTGGCCGGCGCCGAAGGTGGAGTCGCTGGCGGTGCCGGCCGTCGCGCCGTCGATGCCGGCGGTGATCGTGCTGCCGGAGAAGCCGAGGGAGAGGCTGTGCCAGCGGTTGGTGCCGAGCGGCGGGACCGTGCCGCTGCGCAGGGTGGTCAGCTGTCCGGCGGTGTTGTTACGCAGGATCGACCATGATCCGGTGTCGGTGACGCGCAGGAAGTAGGCGTTGTAGCGGCCGATGGGATCCAGGTTCGTGGTGCCGACACGGCCCTCCAGTTGGGCGTAGCCGGACTTCTCGAGCATGACGTCGGCGGAGACGGTGTAGTTGCCCCAGTTCAGGTTTCCGCCGTAGGTCGCGGGGTCGGCGAGGGTCTTCCAGGTGATCGGGGCCTGCGGCGACATCTGGCGCAGGCACCCGCCGGACCGCCCACCGCCGCAGGGGACGGTCTCGAAGGCGCCCTGCATGTCCTGCAGGTATCTCGGCATCCGACCGCTGGCGTAGCTGTCGAAGTCGTCGCTGTACGGGAGGTTCAGCGAGCCCTGGCCGGGACTGGTGGCGGTGCCCTTGCCCTGGCCGGTGGTGGTCGTGATGCTGTAGAGATGGCCGGGCTGGACGGTCAGCGAGAAGGTGCCGCCCGACGGGGTGATGTCGCTGGTGTGCACGAAGAAGTCGTTCGTGCTGTTCGAGTTCAGGTTGGTCGCCCACACGTGAACCTGGCCGGTGGACAGGCCGCCGGTGACGCTGACGTTGAGCTGCTGGGCGCTGGTGGCGTCCATGGTCTCGATGATGGTGCTGTAGTCGCTGTTGTTGGTCGACTTCAGCGACACGTAGCTGCCGTTGTTGCGGTTGCCGCCGAGGTAGCCGCTGGACGAGTCCAGGTACCGCCATCCCGGCGCGGTGAACTGGGTCGTGTGGGCCAGGGCCCAACTGTTCTTGCCGACCGAGTACCAGCCCGACCACGGTTGGTTGGCCAGGACCAACCCGACGGTGGCCCACGGTAGGTTCGGGGTGATGGCGGCGATCAGGTCCCAGTTGAGGTAGGCGACCATCCTCCCGTCGAGGTAACCGCGGTTGATGCCCCGGGCCAGCGGCTTGGCCCCGTCGTTGTAGTCCTGCGACCCGCCCTCGCTGTTCCACAGCGTCTTTCCCGTGCTCGTGGCGGTCGACGACACCGAGCACGAGGTCTGGGCGCTGAGGTAGCCACACGGGTAGTGGCCGCTGAGCACGTCGATGCTGTTCCGCAGCGTGGCGTTGCTCGCCACCGCGTTGGCCGGCCCCCAGCTGCCCGGGTAGTCGTCACCGAAGATTATCTTCACGCTGCTGTAGCCGTTGCTGTTCAGCGCGTTGCGCAGGCTGATGGTCCAACTGGCGTCGGTCTGCTTCTCGTTCTGCACGGCGGTGATGTAATCCATGGTCAGGTTGTGCTGCCGGGCACAGCCGAGCCAGTCCAGGAAATAGTTGATCATGTCCTGGGACATGAAGGTGCCGTTGCCGATCCACCCCGGGGCGCCCCAGGGCAGCGCCGCCAACCTGATGTTCGGATTGCGAGCCTTGGCCTGCTCCATGATCCACCACTCGTATCCACGGTTGCAGTTGAGGTCGCCGCGGAAGTGCTCGTGGCTCGGCTCGGACCCGCTTGTCGAATTGGTGTCCCCGCCCATCTCCACCTTGAGGATCTGCAGGGCCGCGCCGTAGCCGGGCTTGAACAGGTAGTCGAGGATCTGGCCACGCTGCGGCTCCGGGTAGTCGATGAGCAGTCGACTGTTGCCGCCACCGCCGCTGACCGCTCCCACACCGTCGAACGTCTGCCCGCCGGAGGTTCCGTTGACGGTGATCGACGTCGCGGCCCGGGCCGGAGCCGCGGTCGCCGCCAGCACACCGGCGGCGGCCAGAATCGCAGCGGCCAGCGCCGCCATGGGTCGTGAACCGACGAGGGGCTTCTTCAGGCGAGACATGGGGTGGATCCCTTCGATGGCCACGAGCACCCGGCTCGGTGTCGACGGGGGAAGGAGGTTCTCAGGGCGGTGCTTCCTGGCTGTCCCGGCCGCCGCAGCGCTGAGGGCGGGAACCAGTCGACCAAGTGTTATCGATAACATCGATGCTGACTGATTAAAGCACATCGGCCTCGGTGACGCCGCACCCGAAGGCCGACCACCTGCGCCACGACGAGCTCGTGAGCGACGATCTGGTCGCCGCCGCACTGCCGGCGACCAGGTCAGCACGGTACGATCGGGGTGTCCCTTGAGGAGTCGGAATGGCCGGATGGCTGGTGTCGGACAGCGCGGCCCGGCGAATGTACGCCGGCGGCCGGGGCGATGCCACGGCCCGGCGGTTCGCGCGGTTCTGGGCGGCGGTGTTCCGCCTCGGTCTGGCACCGAAGCGGTGGGTGACGTTGGAGGTCCCGGGACGTCGCACCGGCCGGGTCACCGGTTACCCGCTGGGCATGGCCGACCACGACGGCCACTGGTTCCTGGTGTCGATGCTCGGCGAGCAGTGCAACTGGGTCCGCAACGTGCGCGCCAACGGTGGCCGGGCGGTCATCCTCCGGCGCCGTCGAACGCCCTGCCGGTTGGTCGAGGTGCCGGCCGGCGACCGCGCGCCGATTCTGCGGCGCTACCTGCAGAAGGCGCCGGGAGCTCGCCCGCACATCCCGGTGGACCCGGCCGCACCCGTGAGCGAATTCGAAGCCGTCGCCGCGCGCTACCCCGTGTTCCGGGTCGAGCGCCGGCCCAGTTGACCCGGCACCGCGGCGGTCCCGCCGGCCCGCGGCCGGTTCGAGGCGTGATCAACGGGCTCGTCCTCGAACCGGCCGGGTGGCCGACGGCGGTGGTGGCGGTGGCTCAGCCGCAGTTGCCCCAGCTGGACCGGCCGGCGCCCTGCCAACTGGTGCCGTACAGGACCTCACCGCGGTACATCACACACCTGTCGACGGCGGAGCGCTGGATCGCGGCGTAGTACTTGAAGCTCCCGGAGTCGTCGACCCAGGAGCCGCCCTCCACCCGGATCCCCGCGGAGACGCCGGTCGTCGAGCCGACGGCGACCCGCTTGAGGGTGGCGACACAGTTGTAGCCGCTGGCGCCGTTGTACATCAGGTAGACGTCGCCCACCTTGGTGCCGTCCGAGGCGTAGATCGACCGGTGACCGTCACTGGCGTAGGCCCACGAGCCACCGAAGTCGTTGTTGCACGCCTGGGCCGCGGTGAACGGATTCGTCGCTGCCTGCGCGGGCGAGGCGAGTGTCATCGCGGCAACGGTCGCGGCGAGAATCGCAATGGCCAGTCGTCGCGCTGATCCGCGCACACGTTCCTCCCAGATGCTCCGGCGCGGAGACCGCGCGCATGAGCCGCCATGATCCCACAATGGACGGCCGGCAAGATCACCGGCCGGCCCGAGCGCGACGGGTGGACGCCGCGCTAGCGGTGCGCGGTGCGCGGGTATCGGATCGGCATCCTCGGACGGATCGAGTTGGACGTCGACGGGGCAGCCGTGTCGCTCGCCCCGCTGGAACGGGCACTCGTCGCGAGCCTGGCCGCCCACCACGGACGTATCGTCTCGGTCGACCGCCTGATCGACGGACTCTGGCCGACCGATCCGCCCACCGGGCCGCGCAACCGGGTCCAGGCGATCGTCGCCTCGGTCCGCCGCGCCGCGGCGCCGGAGCTGATCCTCGGGTGCCGGGTGCTGCTCGGCACGGTCCTGCTGGCGGCGGCGGTCGGCAAGGTCTCCGGCCGGGACGCGTACCGCGAGTTCACCCGCTCGGTGCGCGACATGGGCTACCGGCCCGCTCGCCGCGGCCGCCGGCGGTCTGCTCACCGGTGTGCTGGTCGTCATGATGGACGAGCTGCGCTACCTGTTCGGGGCGTCCAGCCGAACCTGACCTCGTCTGTCATCCGGCGCCACGGAATGAGCGATGGACTGCCGCGCATCCCCTCCTGGCCTCACCGCGTAGTTCCGGTGGGCCCGGAGGACGTCCCGCCCTGTGCCGATTCACCGTCCGGAGCGCCGATCGTCACCCGGCGGAGCCTCGCGGAAGGGCACAAGCCGACCGAAGGAGTGCCGGCCGGGCCGAGGCCGGAATTCTCGCCCTCCCCGGACCACTTTCTGCAACCGGGCCGTGCCCGCATGCTTGGCGATTACGGTGCATTGACGTGACCATCATTCGCATCGTCGCGGTGGCCCTCAGCGCCCTGGTGACCACACCCGTCGCGTCCGCGTCCGCGTCCCCGGCGCGGGCGGTCGCGCCGTACGTGCCCTGCCCGGCCGTGAAGCCGCCGGTGCCGCCGCCCGCCGCACCGTCGCCGCCGCCGGTCGGGCCCGCCGACCGGGCCGTCGGCGGCCAGTCGCTGGCCACGGCCGGACTGTCCATTCCGGCCGGTGCGCCGGCCGCCCCGGCGGTGACCGCCACCTCGTGGGTCGTGGCCGACCTCGACAGTGGCACGGTGCTGGGCGGATGCGGCCCGCACGAACACCGGACGCCGGCCAGTGTGCAGAAGATGCTCCTCGCCGCGGCCCTGATGCCCCATCTCGACCCGAAACAGGTGGTCGAGGTGACGCGGGCGGACCTCCAGGATCTCGATCCGGCCAGTTCGGTGATGGGGCTGGTGCCGGGCGGCCGCTACTCGATCGAGAGCCTGTGGCTGGGCCTCCTCCTCAGATCGGGAAACGACGCCGCCAACGTGCTGGCCCGCGTCGGGGGCGGCGCCGCCGGCCGGCAGGGCGGTGTGCGGGCGATGAACGAGGAGGCTCACCGCCTGGGCGCCAACCAGACCCACGCGGCGACACCCTCCGGGCTGGACGGTCCCGGTCAGTACACCAGCGCGTACGACCTGGCGCTGATCGCGCGCGCCGCCTACGCCCGCGCGGACTTCCGGCGGTACGCCGCCACCCGGGTGGCGGAGATACCGGCCGAGCCGGGACGGCCCGGCTTCGCCATCACCCACGACAACACGCTGCTGGACCACTACCCGGGAACGCTCGGCGGGAAGACGGGCTTCACCGACCTGGCACGGCAGACGTACGTGGGGGTGGCCGAACGCGACGGCCGGCGGCTCGCCGTCACCCTGCTCGGCGCGGAGACCGCGCCGCTGGGCAGCCTGGGCGAGGCGGCGGCACTGCTGAACTGGGGTTTCGCGCTCTCTCCCGACGCGTCCGTCGGTCGCCTGGTGACACCGGACGAGAAGAAGCCCGACCGTCCCGTTGCCCAGGTCAGGGCCGAGCAGCATGGGCAGGCCCGGACCGGGCGGTCGATGTCGTGGCTGATCATCCTCGGCTCCGGCGCCGCCGGTGCCCTGGCCGTCCTGCTCCTGGCGGTCCCGTGGCGACGGAGGGCGGCGCGCGCGGCGGCCAAACCGTAGCCCGCCCGAGTGGCCCGGCGGTTGCGTACATTGCGGAGGTCACGCTTGTGCGAAGAGGAGAGCCATGTCGAAGCCGCCGCTGCCCGAACCTGCGATCACCATGCTCCGGAAGGCGAACCCCGCGGTCGTCGCCACGCTCCGACCCGATGGTCAGCCGGTCTCCGCGGCCACCTGGTATCTGTGGGACCACGGCCGGATCCTGGTGAACATGGACGAGGGCCGCCGCCGGCTGGACCACATCCGCAACGACCCGCGGGTCACCCTGACGGTGCTGGACGAGCAGGCCTGGTACACCCACGTCACGATCGTCGGGCGCGTCGTCGAACTCCGCGACGACGAGGACCTCGCCGACATCGACCGGCTCGCCGAGCACTACACGGGGAGGGCGTATCCGCGGCGGGACCGCCGCCGGGTCAGCGCTCTGATCGAGATCGACCGCTGGCACGGGTGGGGTGCGCTGAAGGACAACAACCAGATCGGCTGACGCCGCCACCTCGCGAACCTGGGCCGCGACCTCAGCGGCGCGGTCGTGCTGTTTCACCAGGCCGTCGCGGCGCGCCTTTCCGGGACCCGACACGGCGAGCGAGGCCAACCGGATCGTCGTTCGGTCGTGCGGTGATGCCCGGCGGCGGTTGCGGCGCTGTGCGAGGCTGACCGTCGGAGCGATCCGGAGGGGTACTGCGGTGGGTGAGTCGACGCTGACAAGGGGCGAAGAACCGCCCGAGCTGGACGAACTGGCTGCCCGGTCGTGGGCGTTGCAGGCGAGGGTGCTCGCCCGGATCACCGCTGCGGACCCGGCGTCGACCGGCGGACGGCTGCGGCTCTTCGCCGAGGGGCTGCCGGCGATCCTCGAACGGCTCAAGGTGCTGGAGCGGGCCACCTCCTCGGTGGTGTACAACCTCAACGCCAGATCGGTGTTCGACCCTCAGCGGCGGGAGCGGGAGCCCAACGAGCGCACGCGGGCCCGCGGCATTCGCGGCCACATGATCACCAGGCCGGTCCAGCACCTGTCGCTGGTGGCGATCGCGCACCCCGACACCTGGGTGGCCCCGACGGTGTGGACGAACGGCATCGTCATCGACGAGCGAGTCGGGCTGTTCTCCGGTCCGCCCACCCCGGACGGGCGTCCGACCGCGTGGCTCTGCCGCGACTCGGACCTGGTGATGGGGTTTTGCGACCTGTGGTGGGAGACCCGCCAGCGGGCCGTGCCGATCCGCGATGCCCCGGGGGTCGTGCCGCTCACCGAGCGGCAGGTGGAGGTGGCCGCACTGCTCGGCCGAGGCGCCAAGGACGCCACCATCGCCCGCCGGCTCGGTGTGTCGCCCCGAACCGTGACCAGCGACATCGGTCGGCTGCTGGACGCCTTCGGCGTCGCGACCCGATGGGAGGGGGGCATGGTGCTCGGCCGGGCCTGCCCGCCCGAACTCACCGACTGATGTCGTGAGTCAGCGCGGCTCGACCCAGGTGGACCCGGTGTCCTGGAATCGCCGATACCCACGCTGTCAAGTGATCTGCCGAAACGCGCAAGGCTCATCGGCCCACACCCATGAAATCGCTAGCTTTCAATGCGGTGGCCTCGAATGCTGGTCACCCCTCGGAGCGAGACATGGGAGGAAACATGAACGGTGCCAGCGGCAGCCCGACCGCCTGGAAAAGATGGAACAAAGGCGCGAGCGCTGCTTTCGTGATGACGCTCGTCGCGAGTCTCCTCTGGGTCTTCGGCGTCAGCCCGGCCCAGGCGCACACGCTCAACGAGCTCGCTCCGTCCGGCGCATCGCCGTGGCTCTACACCCAGTCGTGGGCCCTCACCGGCTACGGCTACAACACCCCGCCGACGCACGTCGACTACTACAACGGTAACCACCTCTCGGACAACTACGCCCTGGACATGACCCCGACCGGCGGGCTGAGCACCTGCGGGCAGCCCATCTACCCGATCTGGGACAACATGAAGGTCTACGCCATCTCCTCCGGCACCGGGGGGATGTACCTGCGCAAGACGATCGGAACGCAGGTCTACGAGCTCAAGTTGCTGCACATGAAGAACCTGAAATACAGCGTCGGGGCGGTCGTCGGCACGACGAACGTCGTCGGGTACAGCAGCAACACCGGAACCACCTCGTGCCATCTGCACGTCGCGGTTCACAAGATCGTCAGCGGCACCCGCTATGCCGTGCGTCCCGTCTTCTGCGGCTACGAGGTGACGGTTCGCAACGTCGGCTACCGAGGCTGCTGACAGATCGATCGGACCGGGTGCGCTGCGGCGAACGTCGCGGCGCACCCCGCCATTTTCGGGGTGACCTTGTCGCCCCGACCCATTCGTACCCCAGCGCATTCGCGACAGCGCAGAACGGGACGGACTCCGGCTCGGGCGTGGAACAACCCGAGGGCTGGCACGACGGCCAGTCGTATGATCCGGAAGCCGACGCCGACAGGCGGCCAAGGAGACACAGCTGTCACGTGACCAGAACATCCTTCGTGGTTCGGGGAGGCAGTCCCCGATGATCTTCGGCGTGCTCGGAACGTTGCTGTTGAGGCCGACGAACGTCCCGGTCCGGGTCGGCGGGGCGAAGCCCCGCGCCATGCTGGCGCTTCTGCTGGTGAACCGCAACCTCCCGGTCCGGATGGACCGGATCGTTGGGGAGTTGTGGCCGGAGTCCCCGCCCGACTCTGCGATCGCCAATGTCCGTACGTATGCCTCGGCGCTGCGTCAGGCGCTGAGTCCTCATGGCGATCGGCTGTCCACGCGACCCGGGGCTTACACACTCGACGTCGACGACGACGAGTTCGACGCGGCGGTGTTCGATGCGACCGCACGCCTGGCGAGGTCGTCCCGGAAGGACGGCGACATACCGGCCGCGCTTGCGCTGTTCGACCAGGCGCTGGCGCTGTGGCGAGGCAACGCACTCGAGGACGTTCCGGCTGGTCCGGTCCTCATGTCGTACGGTGCCGCGCTCGGCGAGGCACGGCTCAAGGTTCTGGAGGAACACCTCGACACCCGGTTCGAGTCGGGAGACACGGATGGATCGATCGGGGTCCTGCGGGAACTGACCGCTGCCCATCCCACCAGGGAGACGGCCTGGCACCTGCTCATCCGGTCGCTCTACCGGCTCAATGACCGCGCGGCCGCGCTCCAGGCGTACCAGGAGGTCAGAGCCGCCCTCGCGCAGCACCTCGGTCTCGACCCCGGGCCGGACCTCCAGGCCCTGCACGTCGACATCCTGCGGGGACGACCGGCGGCCGGACCGAGCCGGGCTTCGGCGGTGACCCGGACGCCCGCGCCGCGACAGTTGCCGGGAGCATCCGGGCTCCTCGTCGGCCGTACCGCCGAGCTGCTCCGGATCCGCGCGGCGCTGACCCGACCGGCCGATGGCCGGTCCGGAGTTCCTCGGGTCGTCGCCGTGGTCGGGACGGGTGGCATTGGCAAGTCGAGCCTCGCGGTAGCGGCGGCCCGCGCCCTGGCCGACGGCTACCCCGACGGGCAGCTCTACATCGATCTGCAGGGCAGTTCCCCGGGCATGCGGCCGTTGGAACCCACCCGTGTCTTCGGAATCTTCCTGCGAGCTCTCGGCGTCCCCGAGGAACGGATCAGCTCGGATCGGGAGGAGGCCGCGGCCTGGTACCGCACCTACTGCGCCGATCGCCGACTGCTCGTCGTCCTGGACAACGCGGTTGACCACCGGCAGGCGCAGGCGTTGGTGCCGCCAGGTCCGGGTTGCGCGACTTTGATCACCAGTCGCCACCCGCTGGACACGCTGGACTGTGTCGACCGGATCGCTCTCGACGGGCTCCCTCCCGCGGCCGCGGTGGATCTGCTGCGCAGCCTGGCGGGCGCGGATCGGGTCGACGCGGAACTCGCCGCCGCGCAGGACCTGGTGCGGCTGTGCGGTCTGCTTCCCCTGGCCATCCGGGTGGCCGGTGCCCGGCTGGCGAGGCACCCCGACCTCAGACTGAACACGCTGGTCGGTCGGCTCCGCAGGGCCCATTCCCGGCTCGACGAACTCGGCTTCGCCGACCTCGACGTACGGCCGACGTTCGAGGTCGGATACCACGCGCTACAGGAGTCGGACCCGGACGGCCACGCCGCCCTGCTGTTCCGACGGATGGGTCTGCTGCGCACCGCGGCGTTCCCGACCATCGTCGCCGCCGGGTTGCTCGGCGTCGACGACTCGGTCGCCGAGCGCGCGCTGGACCTGCTTCTCGACCACGGTTTCGTGGAACGACACGGACGGAACCACCGGGTCCACGACCTGCTGCGGGTGTACGCCGGGGACCTGGCACAGGCCCATGAGACGCAGGCGGAGGCCGGGGCCGCGCTCGCCCGAGTGGTCGACCGCTACGTTCGGCTCATCCGCCGCAGCCCGGTCCTGTACCGGCCGCTGGCCGGGGATCGGCCTCCGGACGAGAGCCTGCCCGACGACCCGGTGCCGCAGACGTCGTCCGAGGCCGAGGAGTGGATGACCGATCACCTGCCGACACTCGGCGAACTGGCCGCGCAGCTCGCCGCCCGTCCGGCGACGGCGCGCCTGGCGTACGACCTGCTCCGTCCGCTGTCCTGGCGGCTGTGGGTCTACCACCCGGCCGAGAGCGTCCATCTGCACGCGCCGCTGCTGGCCGCGGACGCGGACGATGCCGCCCCCGACATGGCCGCGCCGATGCTCTGCAGCGTCGCCAACGCCCACCTCTGTCTCCACCAGTACGACGAGGCGGCCGCCTGCGCCCGACGAGCGCTCGACATGCTGCCCCGCCTCGACGAAGACACCCTGCGCGTACGGGTGCTGTCCGTCAACGCATGGGCGCACCTGCGAACCGGCGCCCCCCAGCGAGCGATCGGCTACTTCGGTGAGGTGATCGCGCTGTACGCCAGGATGGGACTGGTGTCGCTGCTGGCCGTCTCGCTGAACAACGCGGCACAGGCGACCTTCGCCCTCGGCCGGTACGCCGACAGCCTCGCGCTGCTGCGGCGCAGCCTGGCGCTCACCCGCCAGCGGAACGATCGGGCCCTGCGTGCCGCGGTGCTCGACAGCCTCGCGATGGTTCGCGCCCGCATGCGGCGGTGGCGAGCGGTGCGCTGGCACACCGACGCCGCAATCGAGATCAGCGAACAGATCAGCGATGTCCTGACCCTGACCAGCGCCCTGCAGTATCGGAGCCTGGCCCGGCAGGCACTCGGCCAGCCGGCGTCGGCGATCGCCGACGCCGACGCAGCGGTGCGGGTAGCTCGACGAGCCGAGCGGCCGAGCCTGGAGTTGGAGGCGCTGCGTATCCTCAGCGGCGTGCTCTGGCTGGCCGGGGACCCTCGCGCCATTGAGGCGGTGCGCCGGGCCGAGGCGTTCGCGGCGACGCTACGGCCCGGCCGTCCCTGATCGCCCGGGGGCACCTCGCCAGTTGCCAGGCGGAGCGGACGTCACGTCGTCATGCGGCGTAGGCCCCAACCCCATACTCGGTGCCGACTTCCCGGGTTCCCTGAGCACGTGTTGAAGCTGCCGACCCGGAGCCTTCCTGATACTCGTGCCTGGGATCTCTTCACCCTTCCTCCTTGTGGCCGTTCATCGGCGCATCCGCACGCCGCGGAGCAAGGACAACCTGGCAAGTCTCGATACAGGACCACCTACAGGTCGGCATACACCCCGCCTTCGCGTACGGCGTCCGGCCCCTGCCGGCTGCCCGTCACGCGGGTCACGCTGACCGACCTGAGTGGCCAGCCGGCGGTCAGCGTGACCCCGCACAACCCGGACGGCCTCACCCGATCCACCGTCGTTACGCCGCTGCCGGTCGCGCCCGAACCCGCCAGAGCCCGGAAATGATCGACCGGAGACCACCATGCCGGGCGGTACGCCCTGTCGCCGTGGCCCGCCGGCGTTACCGCCGGGCGACTCAGTCGACGTCGGTCCAGGGCCGGGTCAGGTGGGCGGTCGCCAGCACGGCGCCGCGGGCGCGCGCGTGGGCCAGCAACCACTGACGGCTCCGCCGGGCCGCCTCCGGATCCGCCTCGAACCGGTAACCGACCCCGGGGTCGACCAGTTGCACCGCGTGCACCAGGACGTCGCCGGTGACAATGATCTGCCCGCCGCCCCCGTCCACGACCACCGACTGGTGACCCGGGGTGTGGCCCGGCGTCGGCACCACACCGATCCAGCCGCCCGCTCCCCGGCCCGCGGTGGCCAGGCGGCCGGCGCCGTCCGCCTCGTCGAGCTGACCGGTGGCGCGCAGCGGGTTGACGACGTATGTCATCGCGGCCTGGCCGGCGGCCAGGGCGGCCACTTCGCGCTGCTGCACCACATACCGGGCGTTGGGGAACATGGGCGTCCCGTCTGGCCCGACCGACCAGCCGAAGTGGTCCTCGTGCAGGTGGGTCAGGACCACGGTGTCGACGTCTTCCGGGGAGATGCCGGCGAGGTCGAGTTCGGCGGGCAGCCGGCCCGGCACCGGCGCCCAGCCCGAGGCCGGGCCGTCGGCGGGGCCGACTCCGGCGTCGACCAGCGTCAACCGGTCCCGTGGCCCACGGATGGCGAAGCAGCGGAAGTCCAGGTTCCACGTCTCCCCCGGGCCGAACGCGCCGGGGTCGACGGTGCGGGCCAGCTCCCAGTCCTGCGGCGTCGCCGCGGGAAACGCCTGCTGCCGGTCGAGGAAGAACGGCCCCGACGCGTCGAGCAGGGGCGTCACCTCGAACGGGCCGACCGACCGGGACCGGACCAGCCGGCCGGCCCGGCGCACCGGGCCGGGCCGGCCGGCTGCGCGACCCGCGTCGGCCGCGCTCGCCTGGCCGGTGACACTCAGCGAGCCGGCGACCGTCACGGCCGTCGCGGCGAGCAGGAACCTTCTGCGCCCGAACTCGGCGGGTGTCTCACTCACTGTCGGCTACCTCTCCTCGCGGGTACGCCGGAGACCGGACCGGTCCGCTCCGGCGGGGTCGGCGACGACGCTAGGGCCGGATTCCGGTAGGTGCGCCCCGCCCGGGACACCACTGACCTGATCCTGTCGACGGCTGTCCAGACTGCCCCGCCGGCGCGGAGGGACCCGTTTCTAGGATTGGGGCGCCGGTCCGGCGCGGCCCCGCGTTTAACCGGGCGCCGACCTGACGGGGCGCGCGTCGAACGAGGCGGGAGGTCTGCGATGCCGGACGAGGGGCCGAGTGTGGCGATGCTCGCCTACCCGGGCGCGGGCAGCTTCGACTACGTCACGGTCAACGAGATCTTCGGTGTGGACTACTCACACCGGTTTGGATCGTGGTATCGGACCAGGACCTGTGCCATCGAAGCGGGGCAGATCGAGCTGGACGGCGGGGTCACCGTGTCCGCCCCGTACGGGCTGGCCGAGGCGGAATTCGCCGACCTGCTCGTCGTACCGGGCTGGACGAGGGAACACGAGGTGCCGCCCCGGCAGTTGCTGGCCACCCTGCGGCGCGCGCACCGGCGTGGGGCCCGCGTCATGTCGATCTGCACGGGGGCGTTCATCCTCGGCCACGCCGGCCTCCTGGACCACCGGCAGGTCACCACGCACTGGGCGACCGCGTCGCTGCTGGCCTCGCTCTTTCCCGCCGCGACCGTGGATCCGCGTGCGCTGTTCATCGACGACCGCGGCGTCCTCACCGCCGCCGGCATGTCCGCCGGCATGGACCTCGCACTGCACGTGGTACGCGGGGACTACGGCGCGGACGCGGCCGCCGCGCTCGCCCGTCGGCTGGTGCTCGCCGGTTACCGCAGCGGCGGGCAGGCCCAGTTCGTCGAATCGCCACTCAGCCCCGACCCCGGCGACCCGCTGCCGGAGTTGCTGGACTGGATGCGCGGGCACCTGGACCAGCCGTGGTCGCTGCGGTCACTGGGCGAACGGGTGCACATGAGCCCGCGGACGCTGGCCCGGCACTTCCACCGCCTCACCGGCATGAGTCCGCATCAGTGGCTCACCCGGGAACGGGTGCTCGCCGCCCAGCGCATGCTGGAGGTCGGCGACGAACCGGTCGGACGGATCGCCGCGCGGACCGGGATCGGCTCGACCGCCAACCTGCGGCACACCTTCCGGCGGGAACTCGGAATCTCGCCCCAGGCGTACCGCGCCACGTTTCGTGCCCGGCGGACACCGCGGTGACGCGGTGGAATCCCACCCGGTCTTCCGCGGCGGATGGTCACCGGAACCGGCCACCGGCGGCGGACGGCCACGACCAGGCCGCTCAACACGGATCCGAGCCGGCCGCCCGGTGCGAGGCTCACGGCTGCTGCCCCACGTGGTGGTGGCTTCGGATGTAGAGCCCGTCGGCCCATGCCTGCGGCCATACGCTGAATCAATCGGGTCGGTGTCCGGTGCCGGCCCCGCCCGGGGAGACCGCGATGACCGAGAGCGCCCGCCGACCGGCTCCGGCCGGGGCCCGCGGCGACGACGGGTGGCTGGCCGAGGTGGCCCGCGGGGCCAGCGCCGACGCCGGCGGCGTGCCGGTGGAGCTGCTCGGCGACTACCTGCGGCTGTTGACGGACGCGGCGGTGACCGGCCGCCGGCCGCGCCGCGGCGAACTCGACGCGGTGGGGGCGCTCGGCCGGCGCGCCGCCGAGCAGGGCGTGTCGGCGGGCCGGGCCGTCCGTCTCTACCTGTCCGCGGCACGGCGGCTGTGGCGGCACCTGCCGCACCTGGCCCGGTCCACCGACAGCGAGACGGTACGCGCGGCGGCGGACGCCGTGCTCCACGTGGTCGACACCGCGGTGGCCACTCTCGCCGAGGGCTATGCGGCGGCCCGACGGGAACTGGTCCGCCGGGAGGAGGCGCTGCGCCGGGAGCTCGTCGACGACCTGCTGCGTGGGGACTCCGACCTCGGTGGGTTGGTGGAGCGGGCCGAGCCGTTCGGGCTGGATCTGGCCCGGGTGCACCAGGTCGCGCTCGCCTCACCGGGTCATCGGCTGCCGGACACCGAGGCGGCGATCAGCGCGCTGGAGCGGGTCATCTTCGACCGGTTGGGTGACCGGGACGTGCTGGTGGCCACAAAGGAGGGGCTGCTCGTGGTGATCGCCCCGGCGGACACGGTGGCGCCCGGCCGGGGCGGGGGCGACGGCGGGTCGGTGGCGGATCTGGGCAGGCTGATGCACGGCGAGTTGGACCGCCTGGTGCGGGGCCGGCCGTGGCAGGTGGCGGTGGGCCGCCCGCACCCGGGTGTGTACGGCATCGCCCGCTCCTACGAGGAGGCCCGCGAGGCGTTGACCACGGCGCGCCGGCTGCACGCCGACACACCGGTGATCGACGCCCACGACCTGCTGATCTACCGCGTCCTGCTGCGGGATCAGGCGGCCATGGTGGACCTCGTGCAGGCGGTGCTGGCACCGCTGGGCCAGGCCAGGGGCGGTGTCGAGCCGCTGCTGGACACCCTGACCGAGTACTTCGCCTGCGGCGAGGTCGCGACCGAGGCGGCCCGCCGCCTGCACGTGTCCGTCCGCACCGTCACCTATCGGCTGGACCGGATCCGGGCGCTGAGCGGCTACGACCCGGCCGATCCCCGGGACAGGTTCACCCTGCACGCCGCCGTGCTCGGCGCGCGGGCCCTGGACTGGCCGCGTCGGCCGCTGCCGACCTAGCGGTTCAGGCCGCGACGGCGACCAGTTCCGGGAAGCCGAGCAGGGCGGCCAGCGCGCTGGCCTCGCTCCGGGTGAGGGTGAGGCTGACCATGCGGTCAGGATCGTCGGGGTCGTCGTGGACCACGTCCCGGCGGTCGCCCACCTGGTACTCCACGATGCCGATCCGGCGGCCCTGTCCGGTGGTGAAGGTGTGTCGTACTCCGATGCCGGGCAGCGTCGTGCGTTCGATGTTCACGGGGAGAGCTCCTTGCGGGACGGCTGCCAGGGCCGGCCGGGAGCGGGTCGGCGCTACGGCAACGCGGTGGACGGTCGAGCGGCTGTCCCGACCCGCGGCGGGGCCCGGTCGGCCGACCAGGCGGGAACGCAGCCCGCAATGGCGCGGCTCAGCCGGACCACGATGCACACGCCGAGCGCGCAGCCGGCACGAACCGCCGTGACGACAACCGCCAGCACGGTCAGCATCGACAGCGCGAGGGGGCGCTCGACGCCGACGGGGTGCTGCCGGTTACGCATGGGCCCACCATAGCGTCGCCGGACCTCGCGCCGGGTCCGAGACGGTGACCTCTCCAGGAGGCCGGCGCCCGGATCGTCAGACCACCACGAGCGGTGACGGCGGCCGGACGGCAAGCGATGGCGTTCGCCGGCAGCCGGCAAGCGGGCGGACTTTTATTTGCCGGCCACGCGCAATGCCAACCCTCTGCTTCCGGGCGACGCTGGAGGTCCGACGCGGTACCCGAACCAACAGCGAGGAGGCGGTGATGACGACCCGCACGCCGGTGGCCACGGCGCCCGTGTCCGCCGGTCGTCCGCCGCTGTCCCGGCTTGGGCCGGCCCGGATTCCCGGTCCGGCCGGCGGCGGCCCCGTCCGGGACCGGCCACGTCCCCCCGCCGCCGGCGGACCGCCGACGCCCGTGTGCCCGGCAGGCTGACGCCGTCGAGAGCGGTGGCCTGACGGTCGCCCCGCGGGCGACCGTCAGGCCACCTGTCCCCGCATTCCGCCCCGTCCACCGGACGGCTGTGCACCGCTACGTAAATGAGGTCGGTATGTCCGGCAACGCCACTTCCGTTCACCTTCCCGCGCTCACCGGCATGCTCGTCGGCCGGTCCCACACCACCCGTCCGATCGTGGCCGTCCGCCCCGAGCCGATCGCCGTGGACCTCGGCAGCGCCCAGCTGCGGATCTGGCTGGGACCCGGCGGGGTACTGAGCGTGCCGGTCGGGCAGGGCCTGCGGACACCGGTCGTGCGGCGTGGCCGGGTCGTCGACGGTCCGGCCTGCGCCACCGAGCTGCGGCGGCTGCTGCGCGACCATCGCATCCCGGTGCCGGTGGGGGCGCTCGTCGTGGCGTGCCGTCCGGTACTCGCCACCCCGGCCGACCAGGAAGCGACGCGACGCGTGCTCAACGCCGTACTCGCGCCGTCCCGGCTGCTCTTCGTCGACAGCGTGCGCGCGGGCGCCATCGGCGCCGGCGCCGCCGCCGGCACCCTCCTGCTCGCCGACATCGGCGCGCAACTCACCGAGGTGGCCCTGCTGGAGGACGGGCGGGTGGTCACCGCCCGCCGCGCCGAGGTCGGCACCCGCGACCTGAACCACGCGGTGACCGCCGCCATGCTCGCTGACACCACGACCCGGCTGATCAGCGAGCTGCGACAGGAGCCGGCGGTGCGGCCACTGGTCCGCGCCGCCCTGGCCCGGGGCGTGATCGTGGTCGGGGACGGAGCCACCCGACCCGACCTGACGGCCCGGCTGGTCGCCACGCTGGGCGCGACCGTGCACCGTGCCGCGTCACCGCGTACCGCCGCGCTGACCGGCGCCGGCATGGCCGCCGTCGCGGCGACCCGACACCCCGCGACCGACTGAACCCGACCCTTCCACCGGAAAGGACCACGACCATGACGCACACCCTCGACGACCGCACGGAGACACTGCGGGACGTGCTGGAACGCCAGTTCAGCGAGCACACCGACCAGCTCACGGAGCTGACGCTGCTCTCGCGGCAGCGTGGCCACGGCGGCCACGACCCGGACACCCTGCGCCGTCTCATCGAGGTGGCCCAGCAGGGCATCGCCGACACCGCCCAGGCGCTGAAGCGCATGTCCGAGGGCACCTACGGCGTCTGCGAGGGCTGCGGCCGGGACATCCCGACGGCCCGGCTGGAGGCCCGGCCCTCGGCGCGCTTCTGCGTACCGTGCCAGCAACGCGGCTGACCGGTCGGCTGCCGCCGGCGCCTCAGGGCGTCAGCACCGCCACACGCGCGGGCCGGGGTTCGCCGCGCCGTCGACGCCGGTCCGCGCCAGGCCCACGACCAGCCCGCTGTCGGACACGGCCACGGCCAGGCCGGCCTGCCCGCCGGGTAGCGGCAGCTCGACCGCCGCACCGTCGCGCAGGAGGACGCCCTTGGCGACCACCCAGCCGGAGGCGTTGACGGCGTCGCCGGGACCGTCCGTCGTCAGCCGCGTCAGCGCGCCGGTCCGCAGGTTCCACAGAGCCGTGGACCGCGACGGCCAGAGGCCGCCCGTCGCCCAGTCGCCCCGTGCCGCGTAGCCGGCCGCGGTCTCGCCGGCCGGCGCCGTCAGCTTCCGGCCCTTGCCCTGCTGATCCCAGGCGTACGCCGCGCTCGCGACGCCCTTCCGGTACAGCGCGCCGACGATGGTCCCGTCATCGGTGATGGCGAAGGCGTTGGCGCCGTCCGGGAGCGGCAGCTTCACCGCCTCCGTGGAGCCCGCCCGCCAGAGCAGCACGACGCTGTCCTCGCCGCCGGATTTGCCGCTCGGCTCCGCGTTGATGACGACGTCACCGGCCGCGTTGATGGCGGGCCTCGGGTACACGTGCCAGTTCCCCGGCGGGGTGCGCAACCGCGTCGAGGCACCCTGCTGGTAGCGGAAGACGTGCTCCTGCCGCCCGTCCTCGACCAGGCCGACCGCGACGCCGGCGGCGTTGACGGCGGTCACCTCGACGGACCGGCCGGGCACCGGCAGCGCCTGCGGCTTCCCGTCCGTCCACAGGACCGGCCGGAAGTCCTGCCCGACGACGTCGTTGCCGACCACGTACCGTCCGGTGGGGTCGACGCCGGCGGCCGTGACGTTCCTCATCCCGGCCGGGAGGGGCAGTTCGCTCGGCTGGCACGGGCCGGGCGAGGCCGTCGCGGTGGCGCCCGCGCCGGCCGGCGCCGCCGCCCCGGTGGCCCCCGCGCCGGCCGGCGCGGCGTCCGGCCGCGCGCCCGCCGTCGTCAGGATCGACGGCGCCGTGAGCAGCACGGCTGTCGCCAGCGCCACGCCTCCGGCCCCCGCCACCGAGCGGCGGCGAAAGGCGCGCCGGCGACCGGCGCGCACCAGCCCGTCGATCTCGATCCGGCTGGCCGGCACCTCGATCGCGCGCAGCCGGTCCCGCAGTTCCTGTTCGTCGTTCACGCCCGAGCCCCTTCCCCCTGTGCGATCACGACCGGACGCCCGGTGCCGAGCACCTCGCGCAGCGCGGCGAGCCCTCGCGCGCACTGGCTCTTGACGTTGCCCGCCGAGCAGCCGAGAGCCTGCGCGGTCGCCTCGACCGAGAGGTCCCCGAAGTAGCGCAGCACCACGACCGCGCGCTGCCCCGGGGGCAGCGACCGCAACGCGGCCAGCAGCACGTCCCGCTCCTCGATGCCCTGTTCCGCGGGGACGGGGAGATCCGGCAGCCGGTCTCCGAGCAGCACCCTCGACCACCCGCGCCGCCGCTCGTCGAGGTACCGGCGCACCAGGATCCGGTGCACGTAGCCGTCGAGGTTGTCGGCGCCGGCGGCCCGCGTCCAGTTGAGGTAGAGGGCGGTGAGCGTCGCCTGGACGATGTCGTCCGCCTGGAAGGCGTCGGTGCAGAGGAGGTACGCGGTGCGGTGCAGCCGGGGTAAGCGCGCTGTCACGTACTCGACGTACTCCCGTTCGAGGTCGGGCCGCATCCTGCTCCCTTGTCCTGCGGGCGTGGGCCGTGGTGCTCCGGTCGTCTCTATGTCGCTGGTCGCCGGGAGGAAGGTTGCACCGGGCGGAGATCCGGTGCGCTTCGGGGTCCGACTCCGCGCGATCGATCAATCGGTTTTGATGTATCGTCCGAGTCATGGGTGCGTCCGGGCCGGCCCCTCCCGCGTTCCTGCGGTTGGCCGCCCATCCGTTGCGCTGGCGGTTGCTGACCGAGCTCGCCGGCAGCGACCTGCGGGTCCGGGAGCTGGCCACGCTCACCGGCGAGCCGCAGAACCTGGTCTCCTACCACCTGCGGCTGCTGCGGGACGGCGGTCTGGTCGCCGCCACCCGGAGCAGCTTCGACGGCCGCGACAGCTACTACCACCTCGATCTGGACCGCTGCGCCGAAGGGCTCGCCGGCGCGGGCGCCGCCCTGCACCCGGCCCTGCGTCCGGGCATCGGCACACCACCGCCGCCCGCCCGCCCCCGGCGCTCCCGCCGCCTCGCCGTGCTGTTCGTCTGCACGGGCAACAGCGGCCGCTCACCGATCGCGGAGGCCCTGCTCCGCCAACGCACGGCGGGACGCGTCGAGGCGATGAGCGCCGGCAGCCGGCCGGGCCCGCGGCTGCATCCGGGCGGTGTCCGGGTGCTGCGCGGCCGCTACGGCATCGACGTGGCCGACCAACGCCCGCGCCACCTGGACACCGTGGCCGGCCGCCGGTTCGACTACGTGATCACGCTGTGCGACCGTGCCCGCGAGGTCTGCCCCGAGTTCCCGCAGCACCCGCGCCGCATCCACTGGAGCATCCCCGACCCCGCGTCGGCGGGTGACCGCGAGCAGGCCGGACACCCGGCCTTCACCCGCGCCGCGGCCGACATCGACACCCGCATCCGCCATCTGCTACCCGTCCTCGAGCAAGGAGGTTCGCCATGACCGGAAGCCACGAGTACGCCAGCGTCCGCTACCTGGTCGACGACGTCGCCGCAGCCGTCGACTTCTACACCACCCACCTCGACTTCCGGTTGGGCGCCGACGCCGCACCCGCCTTCGCCGAGGTGGTCCGCGGCCCCCTGCGGCTGCTGCTGTCCGGGCCCGCCAGCTCGGGCGCCCGCGCCACGCCCGGGGACGCCGCCGACCCCGGCCGCAACCGCATCCACCTCGTCGTCGACGACCTGGCCGCCGAGATCGAGCGGCACCGGGCGGCGGGGCTGCCCTTCCGTAGCGAGGTCGTCGCCGGCCCGGGTGGGCGGCAGATCCTGCTGGCCGATCCCGCGGGCAACCTGGTCGAGCTGTTCCAGCCGGCCGGTCAGGAGCGCGCGGCGACAGCCGTACCGTGACCGCCGGCGGCGATCCGTTCAGCGCGGGGCATGGGCGTCGACCCGGTGCGGCTCACGGTCCGGGACCGCCACGCGACGTGGATCGCTGAGCGGGGACCACGTCCGGGACGCCCGGCGGGACAGCAGGCATCCGGTCAGCGCGGCGGCGAGGGCGGCCAGCCCGGCCGCCGCGAAGCCGCCCGCCGGCGCGGAGGCGTCGATCGCCACCCCGACGAGCGGGGATCCGAGCGCGAATCCCGCGCTCTGCGCCGAGGACTGCAGACCGGTGGCCTCACCCCGCACGCCGGCCGGCGCCAGCCGGCTCACCGCGTCGGCCACCGTGGACAGGGTCGGCGCGGTGAGAAGCCCGGCGCCCACGACGGCCGCGCACAACCAGGGCCAGTCGTGGGCGAGGCCGGCGGGAATCGTCACGAGCCCGAGCAGGCCGAGCAGCAACCAGGTGGGCAGCGGCCGGGGCAGCATGCCGTAGATCAGCCCGCCGGCGACGGAGGCGACGCCGAAGACGGCCACGACCACGGCGGCCCAGGAGACCTGGCCCGCTTCCCGGAGCGTGGCGACGATGGCGAGGTCCACGCCACTGAGCAGCGTCGTGGCGCCGAACGCCATCGTCAGCACGGCGACGATGCCGGTGCCGAGCCACGCCCGGCGCGGCGGCCGCCCGGCCGCCCCGGCGGCCGCCTCGCCCTCGGCGCGCAGCGGCGGGTCGAGCACGGCGATCCCGGCTCCGCCGGCCGCGATGGCGGCGCCGACCCCCCACGCCACCACCGAGGGGGACGTCTCCGCCGCACCCACGATCACCACCGCGGGGCCCACGATGTACGACAACTCGCCCTGCACCGATTCCAGCGCGAACGCGGCCCGGCGGTGTCCCGCCGTCGTCATGGCGGCGATCGCCTGCCTCGTCACCGCCTGGGCCGGCACCATCAGCAGACCCGCCACGAAGGCGGCGCCCAGCAGAGTCGCGTACGGCAGTATCGGCACGCTCAGCCAGAACACGACCTGGACCACGACCGTGGCCACGAGGACCGTACGCAGGCCCCGCCGGTCGATCATGCGGCCGAGCAGCGGCCCGCCCAGGGCCACTCCGGCGGTCAGGGCCGCCGCCACACCGCCCGCTGCCGCGTAACTCATGCCCAGGCCGAGCACGACATACATCGTCAGCGCCAGCACGTCAGCCGTGATCGCGGCGCGGGCGAGCAGTGAAACGCCCAGCAGCGCCGCCATCCCCGGCAGGGCGAGCACTTCCCGGTATCTCCTCACCGCATGACGCTAGAGCCTCCCCCAGCGCCATAGGAACGGGTTAATTTGTTGGAACGCGCATAATGGTTTGTTATGGCCAGGGATCTTGAGACCGCGTTGCTGCGTACGTTCGTCACCGCCGTGCGGGCGGGAAGCATCAGCCGCGCCGCGACCGCGCTCGGGCAGACCCAGCCCGCCCTGAGCCAGCAGCTGCGCAGGCTGGAGAGCGTCGTCGGCCGTCCGCTGCTCCACCGGTCGCCGTCCGGTGTCTCGCCGACCCGGGCGGGCGCGGAACTCCTGCCGTACGCCGAGCGCATCCTCTCGCTGTCCGCGCAGGCACTCACCGAAACCGGGCGCGCGCTCACCGGCCGCTGCGGCATCGGACTGCTCGAAGACCTCGCCGCGTCCCAGCTGCCGCAGGCCCTCGCCGACCTCGCCCGGCTGCACCCCGGCGCGACGCTGGAGGTGCTCAGCCTCTCCGACAACGCGATGCGGGAGGCGTACGACGGGGGCCGCGTCCAACTCGTGCTCGACGAGGTGCCGCACCTCCCCGGGCCGGCGCGCTGGACGGTACGCCGCCCGCTGGTCTGGGCCGTCGGCCAGGGGGTGGAGGTGGCGGCCGATCCGCTGCCGGTGGTGCTGTTCTCGGGGACGTGCTCCTGGCGTACGTCGGTGCTGGAGACGCTGGAACGCGCCGACCGGCCCTGGCGGGTGGCGTTCGAGAGCAACAGCCTGGTCGGGGTGCTCGCCGCGGTACGCGCCGGGCTCGGCGTCGCGGCGCTCATGCCGGCGAACCTCGAACCGGCCATGGCCTGCCACGACGCGGAGAGCCTGCCCACCCTGCCCGACGTCGAGCTGGGTCTCGCACGGCACCCCCGCAGCGACGGTGATCCGCTGATCGACGCCGTGGAGACCGCGCTACGACGCATGATCTGAGTTCCGCGGCCGGTCCCCGTCATCGGAGTGGGCCGGCACGTCGGCGGCGGCTCGGAGGAAGGCGCGGACCAGCGGTGTCTCGCTGGTGCGGCGCCACACCGGCGCGTACCGCATGACCGGTCCGTCGGCGATGGGCAGGAACGTGATGTCACGGCGCATCCGGGAGAGGGCCGTGTACGACCCGACGGGCGAGATGACGCCCCCGGCGCTGATCGCCGCGAACGCCTCGGCGAGGGTGACCACGGTGAGTCCGGACCGGATCGGCCGCCCGGACGGTGTCACGGACGGAGTGTGCGCCTCCCACACGTAGTCCGGAACGGGCCCGTCCGGATACACCACCGGGTAGTCGCCGAGATCCTCCATCTCGACGAGGTCCCGACCGGCGAGTGGGTGATCGGGCGCGACAGCGAGCATCAGCGGCTCGGTGAACAGCTCCGGACCCACGGCGAGGTCGGGCTCGCGGACCGGTAGCCAGAGCAGCCCGACGTCCATCCGGCCGGAGCGCAACCCGCCGAAGGGGTCGGTGGGAAGAATCTCACGCATGCGCAGCTCACACTGCGGATGCCGCTGCCGGAACAGGTCGAGAACGGCCGTGATCTCCTGGTTGTGCGCGTCGAACGTGCCGAGCGTCAGCGTGCCGACCTGCCCACGAGCGGTGGCGGAGGCCTCGTCGAGGGCCGCCATGATCTCCCCGTAACCCGCGTCGAGCCGGGCGCGGAGCCGCTCGCCGAGAGGAGTGAGCCGCACGCTGCGGCTCGTCCGCTCGAACAGGGCGCCGCCGATCCGGCGCTCCTGCTGTTTGATCGACTGACTGACCCGCGCCTGGGACACCCGGAGACGTTCGGCCGTACGCCCGAAGTGAAGTTCCTCGGCCAGCGTGAGGAAGATTTCGATGTCCCGCAGCTCCACTCGGCCGTCTCTCTCCCATGCTCGGCGCCTCCGCGACCCGTCCCGACGTACGCGGCCCAGAAGTCTACGGCGGTGGCGGCGACGCGACCGTGGAGCCGCAGGTGGCGGTGAGCGATAACCCGTGGCTTATCCGGCGGTGCGATCTTCAGCGTTGTTCGGCACTGCCGCTGCGGCGATCGTGGTCGCCATGGAACCTCTGCTCGACATCATGCCGGCGCCGGATCAGTCCCACGCCCCGCGGTGGCAGGCCCTGGCGCCGCACGGGTCCGTGGCCGGGGTGGCCGGCCTGTGGCCGGTCAGCCCTCGCGGGCTCGACTTCCTGCTGCCGACCGCGCCGGTCACGAGGCCGGGCGCCGCCGAGCTGAGGGTGTACGTGGAGCCCGAGTGGCGGCGTCGCGGCGTCGGCTCACGGCTCCTGACCACGGTCCGGGAGCAGGCCGCCGTGCCGTGCCTGGTCTCGTACGTGGCCGTGGGTACGCCGGGAGAGCGGTTCTTCGCACGGCACGGCTTCCGGCGCACCCGATCCTGGCACCACGAGCTGCTCACCTACTGCGACGTCCACCAGGCCTGGCTGGGTGAACTGGTCGACGCCGAGCACCCCGGCTACCGCCTGACCCACTGGGCCGGCGACCTCCTCGGCGCGCCTCGCGTCGAGGACCTGCTCCGAAGCCCGAGCCGGCCCGGTAACGCCGTGTTGGCCGCCGCGGACGCGGACGGCGACGTGGCGGCCTACGTCGTGGCGGTCGTCGGCGCGCCCTCCAGGGGCCGCGCCCACCAGTACGGACCGGTGGTGCTCCCGGGCCATCGCGGACGCCGGCTGAGCCGCTGGGTCAACGCCGCCCTGATCCAGCGGCTGCGCGAGGTCCACCCCCAGGTCACCGAGATCGAAGCCGGCGGCGCCGAGGACGATCGGCGCCTGCTCGCCACGCACCGGCACCTCGGCTTCCGTTCGCTCCGGCGAACGTCCGTCTACGAGCTGTGGGACGGCGGCGCGTCGTGAAGAGACCCCGACTGGCGCTGCTCGCCGCCACCGCGCTGTTCGCCCACGTCGTCGATCGTCGACGGGTTCACGCCCGATCGCGTTCCCCCCGTGGCCGGGCCGGTCGGCGTGTCCATCGCACTGCCACACCGGTCCCCCGGTGTCCGCCGAGATGCCGGCGGGCGACACCCGCGGCGCCGGCCGGCGCGGGCAGCCCGCGAGCCCCGCCCAAAACGGTGATCCGACGGAACGCACGGCGACGCTCCGATCCCCTCGCACTGCCGAAACCGGCTCACCCCGTCACCCGGAACGCTCGACGCGACCAGGAGAGAACTATTCCTTCGAGGCCGCCGTCCGGGATGTCGATGCCGTGCTCGCGTCACGGGGCGTGAACCGGGCGCTGCTGGCGCTCTCGACCGCGACGCCACGAAGCGGAGGTGATGCGGCGCGGCAGGCCTCCGAGGCGCCGGGGCTTGGCCACGGCCCACGCACCCGGCGTGCGGCATTCACGGCGCGCCGGCCGTTGCTGCTCCATCCGGCCAGCCGAGCAGCCGCGCGCCGAGCACGGCGGCGTGGAGGGTGAAGCGTTGGGTGGCTTCGTTGGGGTGGTAGCCGGTCAGGTGGTGGATGCGGTCGAGGCGGTAGGTGACGGCACGTACGGAGAGGTGCATCTGGCGGGCGGTGGCGGTGTGGTTGCCCTGGTTGTCGAAGAGCACGGTGAGGGTGTCCAGGTAGGGCTGGGCGCCGCCGCGGGCGGTGGTGAGCGGGCCGAGGACGGTGGTGACCAGGTCGGTGATGGCGTCACGGTCGCGCAGCAGGACGGGGAAGACCAGCAGGTCCGCGGCGTTGAGCACGGGTGCGGTGAAACCGAGCTTGGCGGCGTGGTCGAGGGCGTTGCGGGCCTCGTCGAGCGAGGTCGCCAGGCCGTGTACGCCGGGGTGCGGACGGCCGACGGCCACCTGCCAACCGTCGGCGCCGAGTTCGGCGAGAAGCAGGTGCGCCAGTTCCGCCCCGATGCCGCGGAGGCCGCCGGCGCTGATGCACACCAGGTCGGCCTCCCGCAGGGTGGTGAGGGTGTTCCCTTCGCCGAACCGGGCGGCGAGCGCCGCGTCGACGCGGTGGATGAGGTCGGCGGTGAGGCGGGGCGCGCGGGCGACCAGGACGGTGTGGCTGGCCGACAGGCGGATGCCGTAGCGGTGGGCGCGTTCGGCCAGGCTGCCCGGTTCGGCGCGGCCGGTGAGCAGGTCGTTGACGAACGCGGTGCGTTCGGTGTCGTGACGAGCCAGTTCGGCACGGGTCTGCTGGAGGTAGCCGTCGAGGGCGGCCACCACCACCGAATGCGCGGTGTCCAGGAGCGTCGCGGCCCGGTCGTGCACGGCGGCCGGGGTGTCGGCGGATTCGAGGGGTGCCCCGCTCCAGCACGCGCGGGCAGCGGCGAACACACCGCTGACCAGGTCGTGTGGTTGCAGGTCCTGGTCGGCGGCGTGGGCGCCCAGGCGGGCGGCCGCGGCGCTCCGCTGGTCGCCGGCCGGGGCGCGCACGAGGTCTTCGCAGGTCCGGGCCAGCCAGGTGTGCTCGCTGCCGGGCTGTTCCTCCCGGGCGTCGCCGCGGCCACCCCACCGCCGCCGGTGGCCGCGACGGTCTGCCTCAGACACCGACGTCGCGGCGATCGAACACGAACACCCCGACGACCGTGGTCACCGCACCGACAGCCACGAGGGTGAGCAGGTGTGCCGGGTGCCATCCGGTGTGCAGCGGGTCGGTGCCGATGAAGTAGTGGAACGGCGAGAGCCAGCGCATCCAGTGCCAGCCGTCGGACATGGCGCCCATGGCGTTGGCCATGTAGGTGGTGACGGCGAGGACACCGGTGACCGCCAGAACCGTCCCGCGCCTGCCGGTGGCCGCGCCGGCGACGAAGGCGATACCGGTGAAGCACCAGACCAGGGCGATCAGGCCGACGCCGGCCGCCGCGACGTTGGAGAGGGCGATGTCCATGCCCACCCGGGGCACGATGATCAGCAGGAGGATCGTCGGGATTGCCGCGACCACAGTGATGGCGCCGCCGGTGGCCGCGAGGCGCTGTCCGGCGAAGGCGGTACGCGACAGCGGATTGGCCAGCAGCAGCTCCATGCCCCCGTCCTCCTCCGGCCGGGCGATCGTGCGGGCGGTCAGGGTGACCGCGCACATGAGGACGAGCAGCGGCCCGATCAGGCTGAAGATGGTCGCCTGCAAATAGCCGGCCGGCGAGATCATGTCGGCGATGCCCAGGAAGTCGAGCATTCCCTGGGGCAGGGCGTCCTGCTTCAGCTCCGCCGCTCCCTGGAACTGGCTGTAGAAGGAGGTGTAGATGACGGTGAAGGAAGCGACGCCGGCGGCCCACCCGACCAGCGCACGGCGGTCGTCCCGCCACGTCTTACGCACCAGCGCGGGAAACATCGCCAGCCCCTTCCGAGTGGTAGTAGAACGACAGGAACGTCTCTTCGAGGTCGGGCTCGGCCGACAGCATGTCCACGACGTCGTGTCGGGCCGCCGCCTTGACCAGCGGGTCGAGGCGACCGTCCACGGTGCATCTGAGCACCGGCCCGGACACCACCACGTCACCGACCCCCGGCAGCGCGGCGAACTCCGCCGGATCGACGGGATCGTCGAAGTGGATCTCCACCGACCGGATCGCCCGCTTCCCGAGGGACTCGACCCGCTCGACCGCGGCCAGCCTGCCGTCGCGGACGATCGCGACCCGGTCGGCGGTGTGCTGCACCTCGGCCAGGACGTGACTGGACATGAACACCGTCTGGCCGCCGTCCCGGGCCTCCCGGACCATGGCCAGGAACTCCTGCTGCATGAGCGGGTCCAGGCCGCTGGTGGGCTCGTCCAGGATCAGCAGGGCCGGCTGGTGCATGAACGCCTGCACCAGACCGACCTTCTGCTTGTTGCCCTTGCTCATGGTGCGTACCGGGCGGGAGAGGTCCAGGTCGAGCCGCTCGGCCAGGTCGGTCACCTGCGACCAGGCCACGCCACCCCGGGCGGCGCCGAAGAACCGCAGCAGGTCCTCGGCCTTCTCGCGGCCGGGAAACGCCAGTTCGCCGGGTAGGTAGCCGATCTGTCGGTGCAGGGCGGCCTTGTCCCGGCGCGGGTCGAGCCCGAGCACGGTCGCATGGCCGGAGGTCGGCCGCAGGAAGTCCAGCAGCAGCCGGATGGTGGTGGTCTTCCCGGCGCCGTTGGGCCCGAGGAAGCCCATCACCTCCCCGGTACGGACCTCCAGGGTGAGGCCCTCGATGCCGCGGCGCTGGCCGTAGAACTTCGTCAGGTCCTCGACGAGCACGGCGATGTCGCTTGTCATGCCTCACATCGTGGCGCTGCGCCCCTCCATCATCCAGGGCGGCACCCGGCCGAGATCGGGCTGCGAGTCCTGCCGAAACCCGGCAACGATCACGGGTGGCCGCGGCGGACCGGTCACCGAAGTGCGCCATACCGGTGAGTTCGGGGGTGTCGGGGACTAGGGTGATCGTCGGTGTGCCGGGAAGTCTGGTCGGCGTGTGATCCGTCGCGTCCACCGAACCGGCAGGAGTCGTCGTGCGAGCCCGAGACCTGGCCGTACCGTTCCCGACCATCACCGTCGCCGCACCGGTCCTGGAGGCGGCCCGCGTGCTGGCCGGCTACAACCTGCCCGGGCTGATCGTGGTCGACGATCGTGGCCGCCCGGTCACCGTGCTTCCCGGCACGCAGGTGCTGCGGCTGGTGATCCCCGGCTACTGCCGGGAGGACCCGACCCTGGCCCGGATGATCGACGAGCCGTCCGCGGACGTGTTCCTGCGCGGCGCCGAGGGGCGTACGGTGGCCGACCTGCTGCCCACCGAGCGCCTTGAGCCGCCGGTGGTGGAACCCCAGGCGACCGTGCTCGAGGTCGCCGCGGTGATGGCGCAGAAGCGCAGTCCGCTGGTCGCGGTGGCCGCGCCCCGTGAGCCGATGATCGGCGGCATCACCCTCGACGCGCTGCTCGACCGGATGCTCGCCGCGTGACGGCGGTGGCCTGGGCGGCCGTGGCCGTCTTCACCGTCGCGTACGTGCTGATCGCCACCGAGAAGATCCACCGGGTGGCTGCCGCGCTGGGCGGCGCCGCGGTGATGTTCCTGATCGGGGCGACCGACACCGCGCACGCGTTCTTCTCCGAGGAAGCCGGCATCGACTGGAACGTGATCTTCCTCCTGGTCGGCATGATGCTCATCGTCGCCGTGCTCAAACGCACGGGTGGTTTCGAGTACGTCGCCGTGTGGGCGTCGAAGCGGGCGCGGAGCCGGCCGTACCGGGTGATGGTGATCCTCGTCGTGATCACGGCGGTCGCGTCGGCGGCGCTGGACAACGTCACCACGGTGCTGCTGATCGCACCGGTGACCTTCCTGGTCTGCGAGCGCCTCGGCGTGCCGGCCGCGCCGTTCCTCATCGCCGAGGCGATGGCCTCGAACATCGGCGGCACCTCCACCCTGGTGGGCGACCCGCCGAACATCATCATCGGCAGCCGGGGCGGGCTGTCCTACAACGACTTCCTGATCCACCTCGCGCCGTTCGTGGTGCTGCTGCTGGTGGTGTTCCTGGGGTTGTGCCGGGTGCTGTTCCGCTCGGCGTTCCGCTACGACCCGGACCGGGCCGCCCAGATCGCCGCGCTCCACGAGGGCGACGCGATCCGCGACCGCCGTCTACTGGCCATCGGACTCGCCGTGCTGGGCGCCGTGACCGCCGCGTTCGTCCTGCACACCACGCTGCACCTGGAACCGGCCGTGGTCGCCCTGCTCGGCGGTCTGCTGCTGCTGGCGCTGTCGCGGCTCGACGCCGGGGAGATCAGCAGGGACGTCGAGTGGCCGACCCTGGTCTTCTTCGCCGGGCTGTTCATCATGGTCGGCGCACTGGTCAACACCGGCGTGGTCGAGCAGATCTCCCGCGCCGCGATCGGCGCCACCGAGGGCCGGCTGCTGCCGGCGACGATGGTGCTGCTGTGGGGTTCCGCGGCGCTGTCCGCGATCGTGGACAACATCCCCTACGTGGCCACGATGAGCCCCGTCGTCGCCGATCTCGTCCACGCGCAGGGCGGCGCCGGGCAGTCCCGGGTGCTCTGGTGGGCCCTGGCACTCGGCGCCGACCTCGGCGGCAACGCCACCGCCGTCGGCGCCTCGGCCAACGTCGTCGTGCTGGGCCTGGCCGAACGTGCCGGCCAGCGGATCACCTTCTGGCAGTTCACCCGGTACGGCCTCCTGGTCACCCTGGTCACCGTCGGGCTCGCCGTGCCCTACCTGTGGCTGCGCTACTTCGCCCTCGCCTGATCGTCCGCGGCGCCACCCTCGGCGGTGGGCTCGACCGCTGCCACACGGCGGCCGGCGCGCGGCCCGGGCAGCGCCGCCCTACGGCGTGCCCGGCGCAGCACGCCGTGCCAGTTCGGGGTCTCCGCGGTCTCGTCGAACGCCCGGGCGACCACCACGTCGGTCGAGGAGTGCGCCAGGATCGAGATGACGATGGTCAACGCGACCAGGTGGAACACCTCGTCCGCGGCCCCGATGCCGGCCTCGAGCACCAGCAGCCCGTAGACCACCGAGGCGAAGCCCTTCGGGCCGAACCACATGGCCGCGGCCTGCTCGCGCAGCCCCAGCCCGGAACGCAGGAACGACAGCCAGAGCGCGACCGGCCGGGCCACGACGATGGCCAGCACCGCGAACAGCCAGCCGGTCCAGGGGATCTCGCCGAGGAACCCCGGTGAGATCAGCGCCCCGAAGACCAGCAGCGCGGCGAGCTTCAGCAGCTCGGCGACGTTCTCCCCGAAGTGCTCGAAGGCCGCCCGCTCCCGGGGCCCGAACGTGGCCACGGTGATGCCCGCGGCGAACGCGGCCAGGAACAGGTTGCCGTGGGTGGCCTTGCCCAGCGCCAGCACCAGCAGGCCGATGGCCACCCCGTTCAGCGGCGCGTACGCGGCCGACGCGGCGAAGAACCGGGTCCGCTCCAACGCGATCGCGGCCAGCGGCACCAGCACGCCGATCGCCAGTCCGACGGCCAGCTCGGTCGCCAGCTCCCCCAGGTGCAGGTCGTCGGAGCCGGCCGCGACGGCCAGCAGCACCACCACGAACGGCAGTGCCAGGCCGTCGTTGACGCCGGACTCGACGTTGAGCAGGTGCCGCAGCCGGGCCGGCACCTTGTCGTTGCCCACCAGCGCGGCCGCGAACACCGGATCGGTGGGCGCGAGGATCGCCCCGATCAGCAGCGCCTCGGCCCACCCCAGCCCGGCCACGTAGTGTGCCAGCACCGCGGTGACCAGCAGCGTCAGCGGAAGTCCCCAACCCAGTGCCCGGCCGGGCAGCCGCCAGGCGCTCCGCAGGTCCGCCCAGCCCACCCGCATCCCGTCGGTGAACAGCACCGCGAACAGGGCCAGCTCGGCCAACTGCGCGACGATCGGCGAGTCGGCGCCCAGGTGCAGCACGCCGGTCGTGCCCTCACCGAGGGCGAACCCCGCCACCAGGAACAGCGCCGCGGTCGACAGGATCGTCCGGTTCGCCAGCGCCGACACCAGCACGGCGGCGAGCAGGACAGCGGCAAAGCACAGCAGCAGCACGGGGAACCCTCCGGAGCCCATGAACGGTCACGATGCCGACCAGACTTCCCGGCGCTCCACGGATCCCGCCGAGCATATCGGCCCCGGGCTCGGACCGCTTCCGCCGCACCCGGTTCCGGCACCCGGCCGCCTCGTGACGGTCGACGCCGCCGGTGGGTGCCTTCCGCTGGTGCGGAACTGTGAGTACGGTGACCTGTGGTGCGCCGGGAAGCCTGGTCGGCAGTCCCTGTCCGCATACGTCGGAAGGCCGGCCATGCCCGCATCCGCCATTCGCACCGACCAGCTGAGCAAACGCTACGGAGCGGTCCGCGCTCTCGAAGGTCTGGACCTGACCGTGAACGCAGGCGAGGTGTTCGGGTTTCTCGGCCCCAACGGCGCCGGCAAGTCCACCACCATCCGCCTGCTGCTCGGCCTCGCGCGTCCCACCGCGGGCCGGGCATGGATCTTCGATGTCGACGCCCGCGACGTCGCCGCCGCCCACCGCCTGCTGGCCTACGTGCCGGCCGACGTGGCGCTGTGGCCGCAGCTGACCGGCGCGGAACTGCTGGACCTGCTGGCCGCCACCGGCCCGGGCGTCGACACGGACTATCGCGCCGACCTCGTCGACCGGTTCGACCTCGACCTGTCCCGACCGGCCCGCGCCTACTCCACGGGCAACCGGCAGAAGGTCGCGCTCGTCGCCGCGTTCGCCACCCGCGCTCCCCTCCTGGTGCTCGACGAACCGACCAGCGGCCTGGACCCGCTGATGGAGTTGCAGTTCCGGCGATCTGTCGCCGAGGCGCGCGAGAACGGGCAGGCGGTGTTCCTCTGCTCCCACCAGCTGGCCGAGGTGGAGGCCGTCTGCGATCGGGTGGCGATCCTGCGCGCCGGCCGGCTCGTCGACGTCGCGACGGTGCCCGATCTGCGGCGGCTGCACCGCAGCCAGATCACCGCACAGTTCACCGGTGCGGCCCCGGATCTGACCGGCGTGCCCGGCGTCGACCTGCTCGACCAGTCGGACGGGATGCTGCGCTTCTCGCTGGCCGGTCCGCCCGGCGCGGCGCTGCGCGCCCTCGCCGCCGCCGACGTCACCGCCCTCACCGTGCGCGAGCCCAGCCTTGAGGAGATCTTCCTCGACTACTACGGCCAGGCCGGACGATGAGCACCGACCCGCACGCCGCACCCGGCCGGGCGGTGACCCGCCTCGCGGCACGGCAGTTGCGCCGCCCGGCGCTGATCGTCGCCGCGGTGACCGCGGGCATGTCCGCCCTCGTGGTCGCCACCTATGCCCGCACCGTCGGCGACGCCGCCACGGCGCAAGCGCTGTCCCTGCTCGCCGGCAACCCGGCGATCCGCACCCTGTTCGGCGAGCCCGTCGCCCTGGACACGGCCGGCGGGTTCACCGTCTGGCGCACCGGCACCGTCCTCGCCGTCCTCCTCACCACCTGGGGTGCGCTGGCGACCATCCGGGTGACCCGGGGAGAGGAGGAGACCGGCCGGTGGGACCTGCTGCTCGCCGGCCGGCTCACCCCGGCCGGCGTCCTGAGCCGGCACCTCGCCGTGTTCACCGCGGCGATGGCGCTGACCGGGATCCTGCTCGCCGGGGCCCTGGTGGGCGCCGGCACACCCACGCGGGGAGCGCTGCTGCACGCCACCGGTCTGGCCCTGGCCGGGCTGCTCGCCGTCGCGGCGGCGGCCTGCGCCGCGCAGGTATTCCCCACCCGGGCCGGGTCCGCCGGCGCCAGCCTGGCGTTCCTCGGCGTCGGGCTGCTGGCCCGCATGATCGGGGACGGCGTGCCCGCGCTGGCCTGGCTGCGGTGGCTGCCCCCGTACGGGCCGCTCGCCCTGACCCGCCCCTACCGCGACGACCGCTGGGCTCCCCTGCTGGCGCTCGCCGTCACCGCTGCCGCGCTGGCCTGCGCCGCGCTGGCGTCCGCCGGGCGCCGGGACATCCGGGCCGGCCTGCTGCGCCCGCCGGCCGGCCGGCCGCCCCGCAGGTGGCTGCTCGGCTCGGTCGGCGCCTTCGCCGTCCGGCGCGTGGTGCGGCCCCTCGCCGGCTGGTCGGCGGGCGTCGGCGCGTACTTCCTGCTGATCGGCCTGCTCGCCGACTCCCTCACCGGCTTCCTGGCCCAGAACCCCCGCTTCGCCGACCTCGCCGCCCAGGCCGGTTTCGCCGGTCTCGGCACGGTCCGGGGTTACGCCGCCACCCTGTTCGCCCTGCTCGCCATCCCGATCGGCGCCTTCGCGACCGCCCGGCTGGCCGCGTTCGCCACCGCGGAGAACACCGGACGGCTGACCCTGCTGCACGCCGGACCGGTGACCCGCGCCCGGTTGCTGTCCGCCGAGGTGGCCACCACCGCGGCCGGCGCCGCCGCACTTGCCGCCGTGGCCGCCGTCGCCACCTGGATCGGCGCGGCGGGGATCGGCGGCGGCCTGCCGCTCGTCGCCGCGCTAGCCGGCGCCACCAACGTGCTGCCGGTGGCGCTGCTCGGCGCCGCGGCCGCCACCCTGGCGCTCGGCCTGGCGCCCCGCGCGGTCGGCACGATCGGCATGCTGCCCACCGCCGGCGGGTTCCTGCTCAAGGTGACCGCCGACAGCGTCCGCGCGCCCGCCTGGGTCGGCGGCCTGTCACCGTTCGCGCACCTCGCCCCCGTGCCCGCGCACGTGCCGAACTGGATGGCGGCCACCGTCATGCTCACCGCGGCGGTCGCGGTGACGGGAGCGGGCATTTGGGCGTACCAACGGCGCGACCTGCGGTTATGAGGGCCCCACCGGCGAGGTGATGACCACGTGCAGGTTGCGGGGCCCGTGGACGCCCTCGACCCGGTCGAGTTCGATGTCGCTCGTGGCCGACGGCCCGCTGATCCAGGTCAGTGGCCGGCGCGGGTCGACCCGGCCGAGGGCGTCCGGCACGGTGGCGACGACCTGATCGGCCCGCAGCACGCACACGTGCACGTCGGGCAGCAGCGTGATGACCCGACGGCCCTGGTCGGGGCCACCGTCGAGCACGATGGTGCCGGTCTCGGCCACGGCGACCGCCGCCGCGGTGACCACCCCGTCCACAGCGGCGACCCGCTCCGTCGGCAGGTCGTCGTCCGGCAGCACGTCGATGCCGTCGGGCAGCCAGTGCCGGGGCAGCCCGGCCGGCACGACGACCTGCCGGCCGCCGAGCACCTCGTCGACAACCCGGGCGACATCCGCGGCGGCGCACCGGTGCACGGTGGCCCGGTGGTCGGTCAGACGGTCCACGAACAGGTCCAGGTCGGCGGCGACGGCACCGGCGGGCCGGTAGCCCCGGGTCACCTCGGCCGGCGCCGGCCGTGGCTCGCCGAGAGCGGAGCGCAGCCGACCGAGGACGAGGTCACGGGAACTCACCGCTCGGCCCACCAGTCGCGGAAGGTCTGCGGCGGCGGGTCCGGCAGGTCGCGGCTCGCCGTCCAGCCGGACAGGGGAGGCGGCAGACCCCGCCCGCGCGGGCCGGCGAGCCGGCTCAGCCGCGCCGCGCGCTGCGCGGCCGCGTACAGCGCGGGGTGGTCCATGGTGTACGCGGCGGCAGCCATCGCCGCCGCCTCGGCGCGCGGGTGCGGCGCCTCGGCGCGCAGGTGGACCAGGATCGACGGGATGTCGATAAGCACCGGGCAGGCGTCGTAGCAGGCCCCGCAGAGCGACGAGGCATACGGCAGGGAGGCGTTGTCGGCGACGCCGGTCAGTTGCGGGGACAGCACCGCTCCGATGGGCCCCGGATAGACCGACCCGTACGCGTGCCCGCCGGTGCGTTCGTAGACCGGGCAGACGTTGAGGCAGGCCGAACAGCGGATGCAGTGCAGGGCCTGCCGGCCCACCTCGTCGGCGAGCACCGCGCTGCGTCCGTTGTCGAGCAGCACCAGGTGCACCTGCTGCGGGCCGTCGCCGGGGGTGACGCCGGTCCACATCGAGGTGTAGGGGTTCATCCGCTCCCCCGTCGACGCCCGCGGCAGCAGCTGGAGGAAGACCTCCAGGTCCCGCCAGGTGGGGATGACCTTCTCGATGCCCATCACGGTGATCAGGGTCTGCGGGAGGGTGAGGCACATCCGCCCGTTGCCCTCGGACTCGACGACCGCGAGGGTGCCGGTCTCGGCCACGGCGAAGTTGGCCCCGGAGACGGCGACCCGCGTGCTGAGGAACGTCTCCCGCAGGTGCCGGCGCGCGGCGGCGGCCAGGGCCGCCGGCTCGTCGGTCAGCCCCGGATCGACGCCGGGCATCTCGCGCAGGAAGATCTCCCGGATCTCCGCCCGGTTGCGGTGGATGGCCGGCACCAGGATGTGGCTGGGCCGGTCCCGCCCGAGTTGGACGATCAGCTCGGCCAGGTCGGTCTCGACCGGCTCGATGCCGGCGGCCTCCAGGGCCTCGTTGAGGCCGATCTCCTGCGTGGCCATCGACTTGACCTTCATGACGCGGTCGGCGCCCGTGGCCCGGACCAGGTCGGTGACGATCCGGTTGGCCTCGACGGCGTCGGCGGCCCAGTGCACCGTGCCGCCGGCGGCGGTGACCGCCGCCTCCAGTTGTTCGAGCAGTTCGGGCAGGCGGGCCATGGTGTCGGTCTTGATCGCCCGGCCGGCCGCGCGCAGCTCCTGCCAGTCGGGCACCTCACCGATCACCGCCCGCGATTTGCCCCGGATCGTGGTGGTGGCGTGCCGCAGGTTGCGGCGAAGTTGGGCGTCCCCCAACGCCCGCCTGGCCGCGGCGGGGAACGGTTCGTCGCCACGCAGGTGGCCCACCCCGGGCGGGGCGGTCGCCGGCATGCCCAGGAACGTGGTCGCCCGTCCGGTGGCCCCGGCGGGCCCGCCCGGGGCCGTCACCGGGCCGCCCCCGCGACGTCCCGGCCGGCGCCGCGGGAGTCCGCCTCGGTGCCGGCCAGGATCTCCGCGAGGTGCACCGTCCGCACCCCCGCCCGCAGCCGGGACAGCCCGCCGCCGATGTGCATGAGGCAGGAGGCGTCGCCGGCCGTGCACACGTCCGCCCTCGTGGCCAGCACGTTGCGCATCTTGTCCGCGAGCATGGCCGTCGAGGTGTCCGCGTTCTTCACCGCGAACGTCCCCCCGAAACCGCAGCACTGCTCCGCCTGCGGCAACTCCACCAGTTCCAGGCCCCGCACCTCGCGCAGCAGGCGCAGCGGCCGGTCCCCGACCCGGATCATCCGCAGCGAGTGGCAGGTCGGGTGGTACGTCACCCGGTGCGGGAAGTACGCCCCGACATCGGTCACCCCCAGCACGTCGACAAGCAGTTCGGACAGCTCGTGCGTCCGCGCGGCCACCGCCTCCGCCCGGCTCGCCAGCCGCTCGTCGCCGGCCCGGCGCGCCACCGTCGCGTGCTGGTGTCGCACCGAGCCCACGCACGAGCCGGACGGCGCCACCACCACGTCGTACGGGGCGAACACCCGCACGTGCCGGCGTACCAGGCGCAACGCCTCGTCCGGATAGCCGGTGTTGACGTGCATCTGCCCGCAGCACGTCTGCTCCTCGGGGAAGACCACCTCGTGGCCCAGGCGCTCCAGCAGCCGGACCGTCGCCTTGGCCGCCTCGGGAAAGAGCGTGTCGGCGAGGCAGGTCACGAACAGTGCTATCCGCATCCTCAGCCACCCGTCCGGGGTCTCGCGCAGAAGGGCCCGGCGGTGCCGGAGTCCCGCCCCTGCACCAGGATGGCACCGAGGGACGGCTCAGCGCGAGAGGGCGTCGAGGGCCTGCATGATGACGTCGGTGACGAACTGGGGTTGGGTGACCATGACGACGTGCGAGGCTTCGGTCCGCGTGATCGTGGCGCCGGCGCGTTCGGCCATGTGGAGCACCACGTCGCTTCCGGCGGCCTTGTCGCCCGTGGCGACGGCGGCCCAGGACGGAAGCTTCTTCCAGGCGGGGTTCGTGGTGGGTGTGGAGAAGGCCAGCGAGGAGGCGGGGCGTTGGGTGACCGCCATGACCGCGGCGTCCTCCGGGGCCACGTCGGCGGCGAACGCGTCGTGGAACTTCGCCGGGTCGATGAGGAACTCCGCCTCGGTTCCCGACGCGGTCGGGTACTGCACGGGCACCAGCGCGGAGGTCAGGACGCTGTCCTTGGAGTTGCCCTCGATGTCCATCAGGGTCTCGCCCTCGTCCGGGGCGAAGGCGGCCACGTAGACCAGGCCGACCACGTTGTCGGCGCGCGAGGCGGCGTTGGTGATGACGGCCCCGCCGTAGGAATGTCCCACGGCGAGCACCGGACCCTGCGTCTGCTGGAACGCGCTCGCCACGTACGCGGCGTCCTCCGCGATGCCACGCAACGGGTTGGGCACGGCCTTCACCGCGACGCCGGCGGACAGCAGCCGCGCCACGACCCCGTTCCACGAGGAGCTGTCGGCGAAGGCGCCGTGCACCAGGACAACCGTGGGCGCGCCGGGACGCGAAGTGGCCGTGGACATCGTCTCTCCGTTCATCGAGGGTGTGGTCCCTCCTCGGTCAGTGGCACTGCGTCACCAGCGGCTCGTTCTCGTCGACGAAGTACGTCGAGAGCATCATGGTGGTGACGTCGTCGGTGATGTTCCGCGCGTTGTGGACGACTCCGGGTGGGATCAGGAAGGGCTGCCCGGCGTGGATGGTCAGCGTGGGCCGGTCGTCGAACTCCATGGCGACCGTGCCGTGGATGAGGAAGCCCACCTCCTCACCGGGGTGCCGGTGCCGGCCCGACGCCAGCCCCACCGGGATCTCGAACAGCGTCTGGACGATCAACCGGCCCGGCACGGATGCCGGGTGCCGTTGCAGCTCGGTACGCCGGACGGCCGGCGGTTCCGCCACACCAGGAGGGTGCGACATGTGCGTCTCTCCTGTCCCGTGGATCGCCGGCGGCTCACCGAGGATGACAGGCGGCGCAGGCGCCGGCCCCTGGATCCCGTGCCGGTCATCCGTTCGTGCGGCGGCGGCACGTGGCGCTCCACCTCGGGCGCGACGAGCAGAGCCGCCGTCGGGTGACCGGACGGCGGCTCTGCTCGTGGGTGGGCGGCGTCAGGGCCGGTCGGCCGCGCCGACCAGGTTGATGAGGCCGGCCAGCAGCGCCACCCGCGGGACCACGGAGTCGAGGTCGAGCCACTCGTTCGGGCTGTGGTCGGCGCCGCCGATCGGGCCGAGCCCGTCCAGCACGGCCGCGCCGGCCTCGGCCAGCAGGTTCGCGTCGGCGCAGCCGCCCGTGGCGGTGTGCGACACCGGCACGCCGAGCCCGGCACCGACCTTGGCCGCCAGCTCGGTCAGCCGGTGGCCGCCCTCGCCCGGTTCCCACGGCGGCGTGGGCGCGTGCACGGCCAGGTCGGCGCGTACTCCGGAGACGGACGGGGCGGCGACCAGCCGGCGGATCTCGGCGAGCGCGGCCTCGTACTCGCCGGTGTGCCAGGCGCGCAGGTCGACAAGCATCCGGGCGTGGTCGGCGACCACGTTGGGCCGCCCCCCGGCCTCCAGGAGCCCGACGTTCACGGTCACGCCGGGCCAGCGCCCGTTGAGCTGGTCCAGTGCCACGGTCAGCCGGGCGGCGGCGAGCAGGGCGTTGACACCGCGTTCGGGCTCGATGCCGGCGTGGGCGGCCCGGCCGCGCAGGGTCACCTCCAGGTCGGCGACGCCCTTGCGCGCCGAGACCAGATCGCCGTTGTCGCGGGCGCATTCCAGGCAGAGCGCCACGTCGGCCTCGGCCCCGAGGGTGCGCAGCAGCGGCCGGCTGCCGGGCGAGCCGATCTCCTCGTCCGGGGTGCAGACCAGCACCAGTTCGCCGTACCCGTCGAGGTTCAGCGCGGCCAGCACCTCGACGGCGGCGAGGCCGGCGAGCAGGCCGCCCTTGTCGTCACTGACTCCCGGCCCGTACGCCCGGCCGTCGTGGATCCGGAACGGCCGGGCGGCGGCTGTGCCGGGCGGGAAGACGGTGTCGAGGTGTCCGGCGAGCAGGATGCGGCGGCTGCCGGTGCCCCGGCGGCGGGCGATGAGCACGTCTCCGAGCGGCGCGCCGGCCGGGTCGGTGACCGGTTCCCGCTCGACCGCCAGTCCGGCGGCGAGGCACCAGGTCTGGACGAGGTCGGCGGCGGCGCGCAGCCCGTCGACCTGCCGGGACCCGGAGTCGACGGCGACCAGTTGGGCGAGGCGGTCGTGGTACGCGGCCAGCCGGTCGCCGGCCGCCGTGAGCAGCGGATCCATCAGAGAACCTTGTCGAGGAAGGCGCGGGTGCGGTCGTGGCGGGGGCTGCCGAGCACGTCGGTCGGGGTGCCGGCCTCGACCACCACTCCCCCGTCGAGGAACGCGACCTGGTCGGCGACCTCGCGGGCGAAGCCCATCTCGTGGGTCACCACCACCATGGTCATGCCGTCGGCGGCGAGCCCCTTCATCACGTCGAGCACCTCGCCGACCAGTTCCGGATCGAGCGCGGAGGTGGGTTCGTCGAAGAGCATAAGCTTGGGCCGCATGGCCAGGGCCCGCGCGATGGCGACGCGCTGCTGCTGGCCGCCGGAGAGCTGGCTCGGGTAGTTGCCGGCGCGCTCGGTCAGCCCGACCCGGTCGAGCAGCCGCATGGCCTGCTCCCGTGCCTGCTCGCGCGGGGTGCCGAGGACGCGGACCGGCGCCTCGATGACGTTGCCGAGCGCGGTGAGGTGCGGGAAGAGGTTGAACCGCTGGAACACCATGCCGATGTCCCGGCGGCGCACGGCCACCTCGCGGGCCTTGAGTTCGTGCAGCTTGTCGCCGTGGCGGCGGTAGCCGACGAGTTCGCCGTCGACCCAGAGCTGGCCGCCGTCGATGCGCTCGAGGTGGTTGATGCAGCGCAGGAAGGTGGACTTGCCGGAGCCGGAGGGGCCGAGCAGGCAGGCCACCTCGCCGGGCCGGACGGTCAGGTCGATGCCCTTGAGCACCTCGACCGGGCCGAACCGCTTGGTGACGCTCTCGGCGCGCACCATCGGAGTCATCGCACGCCTCCCCGGGTGAAGCCGCGGCCGAAGCGCCGCTCGATCAGCCACTGGCCGGCCGAGAGCAGGCTGACCAGGGCGAGGTACCAGATCGCCGCCACCATGAGCAGCGGGATCACCTTGTAGTTGTTCTGGTAGACGGTCTGCACGGCGGTCATCAGGTCCCGTCCGGCGATGATGGAGACCAGGGCGGTCGACTTCAGCATGGTGATGGTCTCGTTGCCCATCGGGGGGATGATGACCCGCATGGCCTGGGGCAGCACCACCCGGCGCAGGGTGAGTGTGGGGCTCATGCCGAGCGCGGCGGCGGCCTCGGTCTGCCCGCCGTCCACGGCGAGGATGCCACCGCGGATCACCTCGGCGGCGTAGGCCATCTCGTTGAGCGACAGGGCGAGCACGGCGGCGACGGTGCCGGTGACCACCACGCTGGTGGGCCGGTCGAAGAGGACGGTGCCGGTGAACGGCACGGTCAGGGTGATCCGGGGGAACAGCGCGCCCAGGAAGCCGAAGAAGATGATCTGGACCAGCAGCGGGGTGCCCCGGAAGATCCAGATGAAGGTCCACGAGACGCCGCGCAGGACCGGGTTCTCCGACAGCCGCATGACGGCGAGCGCGATCCCGCCGGCCGTGCCGAGCAGCATGGCCAGCAGGGTCAGCCAGAGGGTGGTGACCACGCCGTCGAGGACGTAGTCCTTGAACAGGTAGTGGGTGATGGTGGCGGGTTCGAGGTTGGGGCTCGTGAACAGCGCCCGGAGGAACAGGGCGGCCAGCCCGAACACGATCAGCGCGGTCAGCCAGCGCCCGTGGTGGCGGACGGGAACGACACGTACCGCGGTGGTGTCGGTGGTCATTCTGCGGTGCCTCCTGCGGAGGAAGATGGCGGCGGTCGCCGGGCGCCTCCGGGCCCGCCCTCACGGAAGTGGAGGGCGCCCGGCGACCGCGGATCAGGGGTGGCGGTCCGCCGGGGTCAGTCGATGGCCTGGTCGATGGTGGCCTGCTTGACCGCGATCGGGGTCTGCTTCCACCGGGCGAGGATCTTGTCGTAGGTGCCGTCGTCGATGAGCGACTGCACGGCGGCCCGGTAGGCCTCGGCCAGTTCCTTGTTGGCCTTCAGGAAGCCGAACCCGTTCGGGCTGGCCAGCCAGCCGTTGGGCGCCGACGCGTCCTCGACCAGTTCGGCCTTGCCACTGAGCGAGGCGGCCGTGTCGACCAGGTTGACCTTGGTGGCGGCGACCGCGTCGACGTTGCCGGCGATCAGCGCCTGCACGGCCTGCGGGTTCTCCGGGTACTCCTTGACCTCGACGGGCTTGCCGGCGCAGCTCTCCTTGGCGTACGCGGTGAGGTTCTTCGCCTGGTTGCTGGCCTTCTGCACGGCGACCTTGCGGCCGCACAGGTCGGCGACGCTCTTGACCCCGAGGGGGTTGCCGGTGGCGACCAGGAACCCGGTACCGGAGGCGGAGTAGTCGACGAAGGTGGCGACCTGCTGGCGCTCCTTCTTGTCGGTGATGCCGCCGGCGATGGCGTCGTACTTGGCGGCCTGGAGGCCGGGGACCAGACCGTCGAAGGGCTGCTGGGAGAAGGTCGCCTTCAAGCCGAGCCGAGCCGAGGCGGCCTGGAACAGGTCGTAGTCCAGCCCCTTGAACTCGTCGGTTTTGCCCTCGACCTTGAAGTCGATGAACGGCTGGTAGGGGGCGTTGGTGGCGACGGTGAGGCTGCCCCGGTCGCGCACCTCCGCGGGGACCTTCTTCGCGAGCTCGGTGTCGGTGTCGACCGCGCCGACGCCCTCGATCGTGACGGAGACGGGCTTGATCTGGTCGCCGGAGGTGCCGGCGGAGGAGGAGGTGGAGCCGCCGCAGGCGGCGGTGGCGGCGAGCAGGGCCGTGGTCACGCCGACCAGGGCGAACTGGTGGATGCGCATGGGGGTGTCCTTCCGGGGGCCAGGTGTCAACCAGCCCCCGGACTGTAACTGACGTTACGGTCTCGGCGGGATTACAATTTTCTGTAACGCCGTCGTCAGCCCTCGCCGAACGCCTGCTGGGCCGCCTCCATGGCTTTGAGCCGGGCGCCGGCCACCGGACCGAGCCGGTCGATCAGCGCCGCGACCAGGGTCTCCACCAGCGCCAACGTGGGCGTGAAGCTGTCGTACGGCGAGGGGGACTCGACCCGGCTGGGCAGCACCACCTCGGCCAGGCCGGCCACCGGGGACAGCCACCGGTCGGTGAACAGCACGACCTTGGCCCCCCGCGCGGTGACGTTGCGCGCCAGCGCGAGGGTCCCCTCCTCGTAACGGCGGAAATCGAAGAGCACGACCAGGTCCCGGCGGCCCACGTCGACAAGCATGTCGGTGCGCTCCACCGGGCCGGCCGGCAGCAGACGGCTGTGGCCGCGCACCTGCATGAGGTGCAGCACCAGGTAGTGGGCGAGCAGCGCGGAGAAGCGACCGCCCGCCGCGGTGACCCGCAGCTGCTGGTCGGCGAAGAGGCGCACGGCGGCGTCCAGTTCGCCCTGCGGCAGCTCGGCGAGGGTCCCGGCGACCGCCTCGGGCAGGGTCGCCGCGGCCCGGGGCAGCGCCCCCTCCGGCGGCGCGCCGGTGCGCTCGGTCGCCCGGTACGCCGTCAGCGGCGAGGTCTCCCGCTCGGCCAGCTCCTCCCGCAACGCCCGCTGGAACTCCGGATAACCGCTGAAGCCGAGCCGGGACAGGAAGCGCAGGACCGTCGGCGCGCTCACCTCGGCGCGCTCGGCCAGCGCGGCGACCGTGCCCAGCCCGGCGGCCGGATAGGAGGCGAGCAGTGCGCGGGCGACCCGCCGCTCGGCCGGGCTGCACTCGCCCAGCCGCTGGCGGACCAGCGCGGCGACGCCCACGCCGTGGGGTTCGTCGACAGGATCGGGGTTCGACACGCGCCGAGCCTAACGGCCCCCGGCCCGCGCGCCCCGGACGGCAGGACCGCGGGGCGGGGTGACGCCCCGCCCCGCGGCCCGTGGGGGGTGCCGGGTCAGGACCGGGTGAGCGTGCAGGAGTAGTCCGCCGTGCCGGAGCCGGAGTACGCCTCCAGGTCGAGGTAGTAGGTCGCCGAGCCGGACGCGGTCCGGGTCAGGGTGACCGACTCGTCCGTGCCGGCGCCGTCGTTCACCGACCGGGTCAGCGTGCTTCCGGTCGAACTCAGCAGGTAGAGGTCGGCGTCGTAGGCGGTGGGGATCGCGCAGTCGGCCGTGAGCGTCTGCCCGCCGGCGAGCGTCAGCGCGAAGTAGTCCCGGTCGGTGCCGCTCTTCATGTCCCCGGTGACGGTGGCCGGGTACGTCAGGGCGGCGATGTCGTTGGCGGCGCTGCGCGAGTCGTTCGGCTCCGCCTCGGCGTAGCTGGACCCGCCGGAGGGCGGCGGGGTGGAGCAGTCGGTGACCGGCGTGCCGCTGTAGAGGCTGCCGTCGGGCACCCCGGCCCGCACGCTCTTCAGGTAGTAGCCGCAGGTGGGCCGGTTGGCGAAGTCGTACGTCTGGCCGCTGGTCAGCTTCCAGATCTTGAAGTTGGTGTAGGTCAGCGGCTGGCCGGAGACGGCCACCTCGGGCTGGTGGTCGCCGAGGACGACGTACGCGCTGGGGCCGCTCAACGTGGCCAGGCCGTTGCGGTCGATGTAGAGCGAGGCGCCCTCCTCGACGCCGACGCCCCAGGCCTTGCCGCCGCTCGCCAGCCCGTCCTTGACGGCCCGGGCGACGAACGCCATGGTCCGGCCCATCCGGTCGCGGGTGACGAAGTGGGAGTCGTTGATGGTGTTGGCGTAGTTCGGCCAGCGGAACATGCCGGTGGTGAAGGTCAGTGACCGGTCGTACGGGTTGGCCAGCGCCGTCGACGAGGTGGCGCTCGCGGCGCAGGCGTCGTAGACGATGTCGCTGTTGACGTGGTGGCCCGCGCTGCCGCCGCCGACCCCGCCGCCCTTGGCGACCACCGACTCCACCGACGCCTCCAGCGCGGTGCCCTTCCAGGCCACGTAGTTGCACTGGTCGCCGCCGGCGAAGTAGACGAACTCGGCGTTGCGGATGTCGGTGTTGGCCTGGCTGTCGTTGCCGTCGCGGGCGGCGGTCAGGGTGAGCGTGGTGCAGGAGTTGATCCCGGCCAGCCCGGTGATGACGTCGCACTCCGGGGTCCCCGACCCGGAGCCGGCGACGACCACCACGTCGATGGCGCCGGTGCCGCCGCGGATGGCGTCGACCGCCCTGGTCATGGTGGCGGTGACGATCCCGCCGGAGCCGTTCATCGTGTACGCCGGGCCGGACCAGGCCGCCCGGCTCACGTCGCTGGCGCTGCCCTGGCGGACCCGGGTGACCTGGGCGTGTGCGGCGGTGGCCCCGATCGGGGCAATGGTGAGGAGTGCGGCGGCGGCCGCCACCAGGGCGGCTCGGCGGGGGTTGCGGGTAGGGAACATGGGCACCTCCAAGGGGCCACGGATCAATGAAACAGAAGTTACAACCATCTATCGCAACACTCAATACGTAACTTCTGTTACAGGGAGGCAAAGCCGCGGTCCGGAACGACACCGACCCGACGGCGCGCTGCCGCCGCGGGGGCGGGAGCGCACCGCCGGGCCAGGACGGCGGGTGCCTACCGGGGTCAGGCCGCCGGGGCGATGCCGATCACGGCGTCGGTGAACGTGACCGCCGTGGCGCCTCGGTACGCGGCGAAGCCGGTGCCCCGGGTCAGGTGCGCCTCCCACTGCGGGTCCTTCTCGTACGACGTGCCGCCGACGGACGCGCAACCGGCCTGGGCGGCCAGCCCCTCGACCAGCTCCACCATGGCGTAGTCGTAGAAGACGTCCGTCGACGGCGCGACACCGCACGGGCCGTCCGCCGGGACGACCGGCGCCTTGCCCGCCGCCACCACGGTCCGCCACCCGGCGGCCCGGTACGCGTCCCCCGCGGTGAGCCGGCTCCACCGCACACCCTCGATGCCCCAGACACCACCGTGGTCGGTCACCTGGGCACGGCGCAGGTCGAGCACGCTGGCACCGCGCTGCCCGAGCACGCGCAGCGACGGGCCGCGCCCTCCGACGCCCGTCACCTCCAGGGCCGTGTTCTCGTCCAGCCCGAAGACCCGCTGGTGGTGGGTGTCCGAGGCGAGCCGGATGGAGCGCGCCTCGCGGCCCCGGCGGGAGAAGTGGGTGTCGACCAGTCCGGCGGTGAAGAAGCCGAACCCGCCGTGCGGCAGGTAGCCGAGCACGTCCGGGTCGTCGAAGTAGCCGGGCTTCGCGCCGTCCCGCAACCCCGGCTCGGTGGACCCGCCGGTGATCATGTCCCGACCGGCCATGATCTGGGCGCCGGCGCTGGTGCCGGCCACCACCGCCCCGTGCCGCAGCTTGCGCCGGACGGCCGCCAGCGCCGCGCTGTCGCGCTGCGCCGCGCCCCTCGTCATGGTGGTGACGTAGCGGTACTGGTCGCCACCGCCGAAGAAGAACCCGCTCATCGACTCGATCTGCCGGACCACGGCCGGTTCGTCGGCCGCGGTCGGGTGGTCCAGGTCGATCGGGATCCACTGCGCGTCGGCCACGCCGTACCTGCGGAACAGGTCCGCGTAGTAGTCGCCGTTGCAGACGCTGTTGTTGCAGTCGGGGGTGCCGGCGTCCGGGTCCTCGGAGGGCACCGGGGCGGCGGCGGTGAAGATGCCGATCCGGGCCTTTCCGGGGCCACCGGCCAGCCGGACGATGTCGCCGTAGATCTCGCTGTTGTCGTCGGCCAGCGCGCCGCCGACGAGCACCAGGCTGCCGCCGGTGCGATGGGTGGACGGAGCGGCCGTCGCGGAGGCGGCCGGCAGGGTAAACGTGGCGACCGCGCAGACGCCGACCCCCAGGGTCAGCAGGCGGTTCAAGGGCATGACTGCTCCTCACAGGACCGTGAGGGCGGGCCGAGCACGAGCGTACGGCAGCGGCCCGGCGTCGACAATGATCGAACGACCGATGGCGTACGCGACCCGGCCGCCGTCGCGCCGCTCAGGCGTCACGGCGGCGCAGCAGGACGACGGCGGCGCCGACGAGGGCCACCAGCCACGCCAGGAGGACGGCCGCCCCGGCTCCCGGCGACAGCAGGTCCGGGTGGGCCCCGACGGTCATCACGGCCTGGCCGGCGTTGGACGGCAGGTAGGGCGAGACCGCCTCGGACCAGCTCTCCGGCAGCAGGGAGACCACCCCCGGCACGACCAGCAGCAGGGCCACCACGCTTGTCAGCGCGCCGGCGGTGTTCCGCAGCAACGGGGTCCGGGAACGTGCCGGACCTGGATGGCCTCGGGTGCATCCATGGGGGCCCACCCTGCCGAACAAGGGTCGTGACGACAGTCACCGCTTGGGTCCATCGACGAAAGGCCTACCCATGAAGATGTCTCGCGTCGCCGCCCGCGTCGCGGTGGGCGCCACGGCCGCGGCCATGGCCACCACCGCCCTCGCCGCGCCCGCGCAGGCGGCCACCGCGCCGTCCGGGACTCGCTCGCTGGCCGCCGTGCTCACGGCCGACACCAGCGGCTTCGACCGCAACCCGCGGGACTTCGACGTGCTCACCGCCGCGGTGCTGGCGGTGCTGCAGGCGAAGCCGGACTCGCCCGTGAAGGTGCTCACCGACGGCTCGGTGCCGCTGACCGCGTTCGTGCCGAACGACTACGCGTTCCGGGAACTGGTCCGCGACATCACCCACGCCCGCACGCTGCCCGGCGAGCGGGCGGCGTTCGACGCGGTCGCCGGCCTCGGCACGGACACCGTGGAGGACGTGCTGCTCTACCACGTGGTGCCGGGCGCCACGATCGACCGCAGGGCCGCCCTCAAGGCCGACGGGGCGGAGCTGACCACCGCGCTGGGGTCCACCGTCGAGGTCGACGTCAGGCGCTGCTGGTACGGCCGGCAGGTGCGGCTGGTCGACGCCGACGGCAGCGACCGCGACGCCCGGGTCGTGCGCTACGACATCAACAAGGGCAACAAGCAGATCGCCCACGCGGTCGACCGGGTGCTCCGTCCGATCGACCTGCCCTGACGCGCGGGCCGGCGCCCGGGACCCGCCGGGCGCCGGCCGCCTTGCAACTCGGCCGCGCAGTGGTCATAACACCCGTGTTATTGCTCAATCGGGCTGTGCGCGCGACGTCGTGCCGGTGCTGTCCTTCAGGGACGTTCGTGTCTGACTGAAGGAGGTAGCCGTGTTCAAGAGGCTCGTGACGGCCGGCGCGACGGTCGTCGCCCTGGTGCTGTCCGCACCCGTCGGCGTCGACGCGGCCGTGCCCGATCCGGGAAGCCCGGGCGGGTACGCCGCCGGCTACGTCGACACCACGGTCCAGGCCGGCGGACGAAGCTTCTCGGCCCGGGTCTACTACCCGGCGAGCGCGGCCGGCAACGCCCAACCGGTCGCCGCCGGCCGCTTCCGGGCCATCGCCTTCGGGCACGGCTTCCTCCAGGGGATCTCCCGCTACCAGTCGACCCTCAGCCACCTGGCCACGTGGGGGTTCATCGTCATCGCCCCGGGCTCCCAGGGCGGCTTCGCGCCGGACCACAGCGCCTTCGCCGACGATCTGAACGCCGCGCTCACCTGGGCGGCGGCACAGGACACCACGAGCGGATCCCGCTTCGCCGGGCACGTCAACGGCGACCGGTTCGCCCTGTCCGGGCACTCCATGGGCGGCGGGGCGAGCCTGCTCGCCGCGGCGCGCAACCCCCGGGTCGTCACCGTGGCGAACCTGGCCGCGGCCGAGACGAACCCGTCCGCCAAGGCGGCCGCGGCAACACTCGCCATCCCGGTGCAGCTGGTCGCCGGTGACCGCGACACCATCGCCGGGATCTCCGGCAACCAGCGGCCGATCTACGACAGCAAGCCGCCCGCCAAGCAGCTGCGCACCATCCGGGGTGGCTACCACTGCGGCTTCATGGACTCCTCGTCCCTCTTCTGCGACAGCGGGAGCATCAGCCGAGCCACCCAGTTGCAGCTCAGCCGGCGGCTGCTCACGCAGTGGTTCCTCCGCCACCTCGACGGTGACACCACGTACGACGAGGCGGTCTGGGGCGTCCCCGCGCAGACCGATCCGGCGATCGCCTTCGAGGGCGTGCGCTGACGACCGGGCCGGGCCGTCGTGTCCGTCGGCCCGGCTCGCGCCGCCGGTGCGGTCTCACCGGGTGTCACCGAGGACGATGCCGCCGGCGTAGAACAGCCAGCCGGAGAGACCGAGCAGCTGGACCCGCTGCCAGGCGCCCAGCGCGGCGTCCGGCCGGACCAGCTCGACCAGCGTGCCGGCCGTGCCCACCAGCAGCACCGCGGCCACCGCGAGCCCCCAGCGGAACGACGCGCGGCGGTCGCGCCGGCTCACCAGCAGCGCGAACAGTGAGGCCAGGGCGGCGGCGATCGCCACCGCCGAGCTGACCGAGTGGCCCTGGTCCCGCCAGGACAGCCCGCCCAGCTCCGCCAGCCGGGCACAGCGCGCGTCGGCCGAGGGCGCGCAGTCCATCGAGCTCACCGTGCCGTCCAGGGCGGTGGCCACGCCGAAGGCGACCAGCCCCCACCACGCCCGCCGCGGCCAGCCCCGGGCCCGCCGGGCCAGCGCCAGGCCGGTCGCCGACGCGAGCGCGCCCACGACCAGGTCACCCAGGCCGAACACCAGATGGTACGGCTGGTCCCGCGCGGCCAGCTCGCTGGCGTACCCGTCGAGGAGGCCGAACGCCGGGTTCAGCAGGGGCCCGATCAGCCACGACGAGTAGAGGACCCCGGCCAGGGCCAGCGCCAGCCCCGGCAGCGCCCGGGCCCGGCTCACGAGGAGTCCCGGACGAGCGGGAAGGGCAGCGTCTCCCGGATCGACCGGCCGGTCAGCAGCATCAGCAGCCGGTCCACGCCCAGGCCCAGGCCCCCGGTGGGCGGCATGGCGTACTCCAGCGCGGTGAGGAAGTCCTCGTCCAGCTCCATCGCCTCGGGGTCGCCGCCGGCCGCCTGCAACGACTGCGCGGTGAGCCGGCGCCGCTGTTCCGTCGGGTCGACCAGCTCCGTGTACGCGGTTCCCAACTCCATCCCGAACGCCACCAGGTCCCACCGCTCCGCCAGCCGCGGGTCGTCCCGGTGCTGGCGGGTCAACGGCGAGGCGTCGGTCGGGAAGTCCAGGTAGAACGTCGGCGCGTCGGTGCGCGCCTCGACCAGCCGCTCGTACAGCTCCAGCAGCACCGCGCCGCGCTCCCAGCGCGGGTCGTACGGGACTCCGGCGGCATCGCAGAGTTTGCGGAGGGCGGCCAGGTCGGTGTCGGCGGAGACCTCCTCGCCGAGCGCCGCGGAGACCGCCTCGTTGACCGTACGGACCGGCCACTCGCCCGCGATGTCCACGGTGTCGCCCGTCCCGGGGCGGCGCACCACCGGCGACCCGTGCACCGCGACCGCCGCCGCGACGATCAGCTCCCGCGCCAGCTCACGCATGACGTGGTAGTCCGCGTACGCCTGGTACGCCTCCAGCACCGTGAACTCCGGGTTGTGGCTGTGGTCGACGCCCTCGTTGCGGAACGCCCGGCCCAGCTCGTAGACCCGCTCCATCCCGCCGACGGCCAGCCGCTTCAGGTACAGCTCGGGTGCGATGCGCAGGCTCAGCCGCAGGTCGTACGCGTTGCTGTGGGTGACGAACGGGCGGGCGTTCGCGCCGCCGTGCACCCGCTGGAGGATCGGCGTCTCCACCTCCAGGAAGTCCCGGTCCGCCAGCGAGGCCCGCAGGCTGTGCAGGGCGGCGCCGCGGGCCCGCAGCAGGTCCCGCGCCGCCGGATCGATGGCGAGGTCGAGATAGCGCTGCCGGACCCGGGCCTCCGGGTCGGCGAGCCCGTGGTGCTTGTCCGGCAGCGGGCGCAGGCACTTGGCGGTCAGCCGCCAGTCGGCCACCCGCACCGACACCTCGCCACGCCGGGTCGCGTACACCTCGCCGGTGGCGCCCACGTGGTCGCCGATGTCGACGGTGGCGCGCCACCGGTCGAGGTCGTGCTCCAGGACCAACTGGAGGTCGCCGCTGCCGTCCCGGATCGTCGCGAAACAGATCCGCCCGTGGTCACGGACCAGCAGCACCCGGCCGGCCACCGACACGGTCTCCCCGGTGCCGGTGTCCGGCGCCAGCCCGGCGTGCCGCGCCCGCACCGCCGCGCAGTCGTCGGTACGCGCGAAGCCCACCGGGTACGGGTCGACGCCCTCGGCGCGCAGCCGGTCGAGCTTCGCCAGGCGTACCCGGATCTGCTCGGGGAGGTGCACCGCGGCCGGCTCCGGCGGCACGGCCCGGACCGTCGCGGCGGCCGGCGGCACGTAGCCCACTCCGCCGCCGGCCGGTGGCACGCCGTGCAGCGGGGTGGGCCGGCCGCCCGGCAGGGCGACGAAGCCCTCGGCGACCGCCGCGGCGAGGCCCACCCGGGCCAACTCCCGGCGCTCTCCGAAGCACAGGTAGCGCGGCGTCCAGTGCGGCTGGTACTTGGCGTTGGACAGGTACAGCGACTCCAGCTGCCACCAGCGGGAGAAGAAGAGCAGGGTGTGCCGCCACAGCCGGATGACCGGGCCGGCGCCGATCCGGGCGCCCTGCTCGAAGACCGACCGGAACACCGCGAAGTTCAGCGACACCCGTTCGACGCCGAGGCGGGACGCCTCCCCCATCAGCGCCGCGACCAGGAACTCCGTGATCCCGTTCTCGGCCGACCGGTCCCGGCGCATCAGGTCCAGCGAGAGCCCGTCGGCGCCCCACGGGCTCAGCGACAGCAACGCCCGCACCCGGCCGTCCGCGTCGCGCGCCTCGACCAGCACGCAGTCGCCGTCGGCCGGATCGCCGAGGCGGCCCAGCGCCATCGAGAAGCCCCGCTCGTGTTCGGTGTCCCGCCAGGCCGTGGCCAGCCTCGCCAGCTCGGACAGCTCCCCCGCCGGGATCTCCGCGTGCCGGCGCACCCGGGCCGTGTAGCCGGCCCGCTCCACCCGGTGCACGGCCTGGCGTACCGGGCGCATGTCCCGCCCGTCCAGGTCGAACTCGCGGGCCAGCAGGATCGCCTCGTCCCCCAGGTGCAGCACCTTGAGCCCGTGCCGGTGGTACGCCCGGGCGCCCGCCTCGCTGGTGCCCATCACCGCCGGGGTCCAGGCGTACGCGCCGGCCTGTTCGAGCCACGCCTCGATGGCCGGCCCCCACGCCTCCGGGTCCCCCACCGGGTCGCCGCTGGCCAGGCTGACGCCGTTGACGACCCGGTAGGTGATCGCCGCCTTGCCGCTGGCCGAGAAGATCGCCGCCTTGTCCCGCCGGGTGGCGAAGTAACCGAGCGAGTCGCGCCCCCCGTGCCGGGCGAGCAGTTCCCGGATCCGCTCCTCCTCCTCGGGGTGCAGCACGGCGGCGGCCCGCTGCGACCGGAGCAGGGTGAACAGGCCGGCGACGAAGGCGATCCCGCCGAAGCCGCCGAGCAGCAGGTTGACCCAGCCGGGCGCCTGCCCCTGCCGGGTCACGTCCAGGGTGACGGCGCCGCCGAACACCTTCTCGATGGCGTAGCCGAGCCGGTCCACCCAGGTGCGCAGGCTGCCCGGCTCGACGAGGAGCAGGAGGTAGCCGAGCCCGACCGCGACCGCCGCCAGCCCGAGGAAGACCCCCAGGGCCTTCCGGACGCTGCCGCTGCGCACCCGGGCGTAGAACTCCCGACGGGCGGCCAGCAGCAGGGCCAGCGCCCCGGCGGCGAAGGCGATGCCGACCCACACCCCGACCGTCTCCAGCGAGGTGAACAGCCGCTCCCCGGCGTCATCGGTGAGGTCGTTGCTGCCGATCACGAGCAGCAGCACGCCGGCCAGCACACCGACGGCCAGGCTGAGGGTGAAGTAGACGACCAGCACCCAGTACGCCAGCCGCTTGCGGCGCAGCACCGCCGAGGCGAGGGTGCCGAGGAAGACCGCGTACGCCAGGTTCGCCGGGGCGGGCAGCAGCAGGGCGTCGATGGCGGTGCGGACCGGCTGGATGTCGGAGCGGACGGCGCTGCTCAGCGCGGCCAGCGCGCAGACCACCGCGATCACCCAGAGCAGCGTGGCGAAGGCCCGCGGCACCTGGCGTCGCCAGTCCCGGTCGGCGCGCCGGGCGTCCGCCACCGTCCGCGACGCGGTGCTCGGCGTCAACGTGGCCTCCCTCGTGCCGGTGACGCCCCGGCGTCGACCGGCCTCATCGTAGCCACGCCCGCCGTCGGCCCTCCCCGGAAAGCTACGCGGCGACGCCGTGCGGGTTCGCCGGCGCCGTCAGGAGCGCCCGCAGCTCCCGGACGGCTGCCCGCCCGGCGCGGTTCGCGCCGACCGTGCTCGCGGACGGCCCGTAGCCGACCAGGTGGATGCGGGGATCGGCGACCACCCGGGTGCCGTCCACGACGATGCCGCCGCGGGGCCCGCGCAGCCGCAGCGGGGCCAGGTGGTCGAGCGCCGGCCGGAAGCCGGTGCACCAGAGGATGACGTCCGCGTCCTGTGCCGCGCCGTCGGACCACCGGACGCCGCCGGGCACGATCCGGTCGAACATCGGCCGGCGTACGAGGAGACCGCGTTCCCGGGCCGCGCGCAGCTGGGGGGTCCACGCCAGCGCGCCCGCGCTGACGATGCTTCCCGGCGGCAGGCCGGCGCGGACGCGCGCCTCGACCGTGGCGACCACCTCGCGCCCGTACTCGGGCGTGAACGGCCCGTCCCGGAACACCGGCGGGCGGCGGGTGACCCAGGTGGTCGTCGCCGCGACGTCGGCGATCTCGACCAGAAGCTGCACGGCGGACGTTCCGCCCCCGACGACGATCACCCGCTTCCCGGCGAATTCGGCCGGGCCCCGGTAGTGGGCGGTGTGCAGCTGCCGCCCGCGGAACGTCTCCTGTCCGGGGTAGTACGGCACGAACGGCCTGGTCCACGTTCCCGTGGCGTTGATCAGGGCCCGGGTCGTCCAGGTGCCCTTGTCGGTCTCGACGAGGAGTCGTCCGTCGCCGGCGTCCCGGACGGCCGTGACGGCGACGGGCCGCCGCACGTCGATGCCGAACTCCCGCTCGAAGTCGGCGAAGTAGGCGGGGACCGCGTCGGCCGCCGGCTCGTCCGGCGGTGGTGGCGTGAAGTGCATCCCGGGCAGGTCGAAGATCCCGTGCACGGTGGCCATGCGCAGGGTCGGCCAGCGGTGCTGCCAGGCTCCGCCGGGCGCGCGGTCGGCGTCCAGGACGGCGAAGTCGAGGCCGGAGGAGCGCAGGTGGTACGCGCTGGACAGGCCCGCCTGCCCGGCCCCGACCACCACCACATCCGTCTTCGGCACGTGCCGCACAACATCTCCGGGTGGGCCGGCCTTCCCACCGGCGAGGGATCTCACACCGCCCGGAGGCCGGTCGGGCCGAACTCAGTCGGGCAGGGCCTGTGCCAGGTGGGCGAGCGCGCTCTTGACCTGGTCGACCGTCTGCCCCCGATCGTGGCGCTGGTAGCGGTAGAGCTCCGGAGCGAGCGGCGCGAGTAGCGCGTCGGCGAGCGCGTCGTCCTCCCGGCCCGCGGCCCGGATCAGGGAGACGACGAAGGTCCGCCAGAACCCGTACGCCCCGGTGGCGAAGCGGGTGGCGCCCTGTTCGGCCCCGAGCGCCAACGGCAGGTGCTGCTCGAGCAGATCGACCATGGAGTCGTAGAACGCCTGGAGGCGCCGGCGGGGCGAGGCGCCCGGTCCGAGCGGTGGCGGCCCGGAGATCATCCGCTGCTGCAGGTCCTGTTCGTGCACGTCGAGGAGGGCGACAGCGACCGACGGGACGTCCGGGTAGCGGCGGTAGAGCGTCGCCCGACCGGCCCCGGCGGCGCCGGCCAGTTCGGTCATCGAGATCTGCGGTCCGCGCTCGGCGAAGAGGCGTTCACCGGCATCGGCGCGATCGGGGCGATGCCGCTCGGAATCGTCGTGCACAAGGACCCGGTCAGCGTCGGCCGCATGACCGCACTGGCGATGATCACCGGCGGCATCGTGCTCGCCCGGGTCACCAGTTCCGACTGACCACGCCGCGAGTCCACACTTCGGACCGACCGTCGACAACGCGGCTAGCATCGAGGATCATGCATATCCGTGTCCACCCGAGCCGCCGACGGCCCGCCGGTCGCCGCGAGCGACGGCCACAGCCCGGCCCCCGCCGCCCCGAGCCCTGACCGCTGGGCGCGGTGGCGCTGGCTACGCCACGAATGGACCGGCGCGATCGTCGGCGGTCTGCTGCTCGCGGTGGCGCTGACCTGGCCCACGATGCGGCATCCCGCGAGCACGGTGCCCGGTGACCTCGGCGACCCGACGTTGCAGGCGTGGCAGCTGGCCTGGTCGGGCCACGCCCTGGTGAGCCAGCCCTTCGACCTGTGGCAGTCGAACACGTTCTACCCGGAGAGGTACACGTTCGCCTACAGCGACACCCTCCTCGGATACGCGCCGATGGGCGCGCTCGGCTCGGGCTTCGAGGCCGCCCTGATCCACTACAACCTGATGTACGTGCTGGTGCACGCACTGGCGTTCGTCGGGGCGTACGCGTTGGTCCGCCAGCTCGGGGCGGGCCGGTGGGGCGGCGCGGTCGCCGGGGTCGCGTGGGCGTACGCGCCGTGGCGGCTGGCGCACGCGGGTCACCTGAACATCCTCTCCAGCGGTGGGATCGCGTTGTCCCTGGCGATGCTGGCACGCGGGCACGGCTGGTCGCTGCGGCACGGGTACCGGCCGGAGCGGCGCCGACCGGGGTGGGCGCTGGGCGGGTGGATCGTCGCCGCCTGGCAGGTCAGCCTGGGCTTCGGCATCGGCCTGCCACTGGTCTACTTCCTGCTCGCCGCCGTGCTGGTGGCCGCCGGCTGCTACGGCTGGTCGTGGTGGCGGCGGCGGGAGCGAGTGCCGTTCGGCCGCCGGTTGCTGCTGGCCGATCTGGCCGGCGGGCTCGTCTTCGGCGCGGTGACGCTGCTCCTGGGGCTGGTCTACCTGCGGGTCGTGGACCTCAATCCGCAGGCCGTGCGGTCCCTGGACTGGACGGAGATGTTCTCGCCGCCGCTGATCGGCTTCGTCACCGCGCCGGCGGACTCCTGGTTGTGGGGTGAGCCGCACGCCGCCGCCCGGGAACAGCTGTCCTGGCCACCCGAGATGGCGTTGCTGCCCGGGATGGCCCTGATCGGGATGGCCATGGCGGGCCTGTTCGTCTCGGTGTACCCGGTCCGGCACCGCATCGCGTTGGGGCTGGGCGTCCTGGGGACGGTGCTGCTGGGTCTCGGCGCCACGCTGGGTGGCGACGGCGACCCCGGCTACCTCACGCTGTCCCGGCACCTGCCGGGCTGGGACGCGCTGCGGACGCCGGGCCGGATGATGCACTGGACCAGCCTGCTGCTGGCGGTGCTGGCGGCCGGCCTGGTGACGGCGATCGCCGAGTCGAAACGGCCGTCGACCACGAGGTGGACGCGGCTCCTGGCGCCGGCGGTTCTCCTGGTACCGCTGGCCCTGGTCACGCTGGAGGGGGTCAACCGGACGCCGCACCCGGTGGTGCCGCGGCCACCGGCCGCGATGCGGGCGGCGGAGGAGCCGGTCCTGCTGCTGCCGATCGGCGGCACGAACGACCTGCACTACATGCTGTGGACGACCGACGGGTTCCCCCGGGTGGCCAACGGGCTGGCCGGCTTCGAGCCCGCCACCCTGGCGCAGACCCGGGCGGCGGCGGCCTCCTTCCCCGATTCCACAAGCGTGGCCTACCTGCGCGGCATCGGTGTCCGGTCGGTGGTGGCCCTGCCCGGCCGGGCCGTCGGGACGCCGTGGGAGGGCATCGCGGCCCGGCCGGTCGACGGTCTGGGCATCACCCGGGAGGAGATCGACGGTGTGCTGGTCTACCACCTCGGGTGAGGGCTCTTCGGGCACCGGCCGGGCGGGGTGAGGACGTGCGGCTGTCGGTGGTGGTGCCCTGCTTCAACGAGGAAGCGTCGGTGGAGGGGCTGCACCGGGCGGTGACCGCCGCGCTGGCCGAGTTGTCCGACGTCGACGTCGAGGTGGTCTACGTCGACGACGGGAGCGCGGACGGCACCCTCGTGGCGTTGCGCCGGCTGGCCGCCGGCGACCCGTCGGTGCGGTACACGTCGCTGAGCCGGAACTTCGGCAAGGAGGCGGCGATGCTGGCCGGCCTGGAGCGCGCCACCGGCGACGCCGTGGTCATCATGGACGCCGACCTGCAGCACCCGCCGCGACTGCTGCCCGACATGGTGGCGCTGTACCGCCAGGGGTTCGACCAGGTGATCGCCCGCCGGGACCGGCATGGTGACCGGTTCCTGCGGATGCTCGCCTCGCGGTCCTTCTACCGGGTGGTCAACTGGTGGATCGACGTACGGCTGCTCGACGGCGCGGGCGACTTCCGGCTGCTGTCCCGGCTCGCGGTGGACGCCGTGCTGGCCATGCCCGAGTACAACCGGTTCTCCAAGGGACTGTTCTCCTGGATCGGGTTCCGGACGGTCGTGGTCGCGCACCGCAACGAGACACGTCAGGCCGGCCGGAGCCGGTGGACGTTCGGCAAGCTCTTCAACTACGCGTTCGACGGTCTCCTGTCGTTCAACAACCGGCCGCTGCGCCTGGCCATCTACGGCGGCCTGTTCCTCACCCTGATCGCGCTGGGATACATGATCTGGGTGGTCGCCGACGCCGTCGAGAAGGGCATCGACGTCCCCGGCTACACCACCATCATCGTCAGCGTGATCGGTCTCGGCGGGATCCAGATGATGATCCTGGGCGTCATCGGGGAGTACATCGGCCGGATCTACTACGAGCCCAAACGCCGGCCGCACTATCTGGTCCAGGAGACGGAGGACCTGCTGACGGAGAGCGGGCAGGCCCCGCGCGTGCCGGCCCGGCCGGTGGACCCCGCGCGGCAGCGGATGCCGGCCCGCGAGGAACCCTCCCGGCACGACCGCCTCCGCCGCGCCGCCGACCGGTCGGTGCGAGGCGACGGGCCGTAGCTCCCTTCGGCGGCGGGACGCCGACCGCGCGGGGAGGTCGCGGGTACGACCTCCCCGCACCGGTTCAGCGGGTGAGAGCCCCGGACTCGGTGGGCAGTCCGGCGCCCACCCAGTCCTCGATGCCCTCGGCGTACTTGCGGACGTTCGTGTAGCCGAGCGCGGTGAGGCGGTCGGCCACCCGGCCGCTGTTCGGGCAGGCCGGGTTCGAGCAGTAGGTGACGACGGGCGCGTTCCGGTCCGGCAGCAACTCACCGGCGCGGTCGGCCACCTCGGCCTCGACCAGCGGGACGGCGCCGGGCAGGTGCTGCCGGGCGTAGTACTCGCCGCCCAGCGCGTCGACGACCGTGACGGTCCCCGCGTCGATGGCGGTACGCAGTTCCTCGCGGCTGATCCGGGCAGTCATGACAACCTCCAGAGAAGTGGACTACAGTCCGTTTATGCCTGGGAACGATAACGGACCGCGGTCCGCTTATGCCACTCCCCCGCCGGAACTCGTCGAGTTGCGTACGACACCTCCGCGGGAGCGGGCGGACGCCGCCCGCAACCGGGCCGCCGTGCTGGACGCCGCCGCGGCCCTCTTCCGCGAGCACGGCGTCGAGGGGGTCTCCATGGAGGCGGTGGCCGCCGCCGCGGGAGTGGGCAAGGGCACCCTGTTCCGGCGCTTCGGGGACAAGGCGGGGCTGGCCACCGCGCTGCTCGACACCCACGAGCGCGCGCTCCAGGAGGCGATCCTGTTCGGCCCCGCGCCCCTCGGGCCCGGCCCGGCCGAGGCGTCGCCGCCGGCACGGGACCGGCTGCACGCCTTCGTCGAGGCGTACCTGGACTACCTGCTGGACCACCTCGACCTCGTCCGGATCTCGGAGACCGCCGCGCCCGGCGCCCGGTACCGGATCGGGGCGTACCGGTTCTGGCACCGGCACGTGACCCTGCTCCTCGCGGGCCGCCCGGATCCGGCCGCGGAGGCGCACACCCTGCTCGCCGCGCTCGCCGCCGAGCACGTGCGCGCGGCCCTCGACGACATCGGGGCGGACCGGCTACGAGCGGCGACGCTTCGGCTGGCCGCCGCCCTGACCACCTGACGGTCGCGCCCGCTGGGCGCGGCACCAGGGCGGGAACCCCACTCCGAGGGCTGTTGTCGCAGACCGGCGCCGGTGGATCAGCCAGGCTGGGACTGATCCACCGGCGGGTTGGCCCGTTGTCCCCGGATCAGCCGACGCTCACCGCCTCGGCGTCCTCGGCCGGCTGGCGCCTGGCGCCGCGCAGGGTGACCCCGGCGACGACCGCGCCCGCGGCGGCGATGATCCCGGCGCCGACGAAGGCGGCGGAGTAGCCGTCGGTCAGGGCAGGCAGGTCGCCGAGCTGGTCGGCGCCGGCGGACGAGGCCACCGCGGTCATGGCGGCCAGACCGAGTGCCGAACCGACCTGGTAGCTGGTGTTGACGATGCCGGAGGCGAGTCCACCCTCCTCGGGCCGGGCGCTGGAGATGGCCGTGCCGAGCGACGGGATGAATGCCAGGGACATGCCCAGCGCCGCGACCAGGGAGGCGGGCAGGACATCGACGGCGAAGGTGCCGTCGGGCCGGACCAGCGCGAGCCAGCCGAGCCCGACCGCCAGGATCGCGAGGCCGGTGACCACCATGGGCTTCGGGCCGAACCGGGCGATGGCCCGCGGGGCGAGCGCGATCATGCCGACCATGATGAGGATCGTCATCGGCAGCAGCGCGGCGCCGCTCGGGAAGGCGCTGTAGCCGAGGACCTGCTGCAGGTAGAGGTTGAGGAAGAACCACATCGGGATCCAGGCCGCGCCGAGCAGCAGCTGGGCGATGTTGGCGGCGGCGAGGTTCGGGGCGCGGAAGATGGACAGGCGCATCAGCGGCTCGCGGCGGGACGCCTGGATGGCGAGGAACGCGGCCAGGGCGACGACGGCTCCGGCGAGGACCAGCCAGGTCTGCCCGGAATCCCAGCCGACCTCGGGGGCGCGGACGATTCCGTAGACGGCGGCGCCGAGGCCGACGGTCACGGTCAGAGCGCCGAGAACGTCGAGCGAACCGCGGCGGGTGCCGCCGGCGGGCATCAGGGCCGGGGTGGCCAGGAGCGCGAGCGCGGCGATGGGGATGTTGACGTAGAAGACCCAGGGCCAGCTGATGTACTCGGTGATGACGCCGCCGAGGAAGACGCCGGCGGTGCCACCGGCGGGCGCCGCCGCGCCGTAGAGCGCGAGCGCGCGGGTGAGTTCTCTGGGTTCGGCGCCGAAGAGCATCATCAGCAGGGTGAGGGCCGACGGGGCGATCAGCGCCGCGCCGGCGCCCTGCACGGCGCGGGCGGCCAGTTCGGCGGTGACGCTGTCGGCCAGGCCGGCGACGGCCGAACCGATGAGCAGGATGAGCCAGCCGGCGGCGAACATGCGCCGGGCGCCGAGCAGGTCGGACAGCCGGCCGCCGAGCAGCAACAGACCGCCGAACGCGACCACGTAGGCGTTGAACACCCAGGACAGGTCCTCCGGTGAGAAGCCGAGATCAGCCTGTATGCGTGGTAGCGCGACGCCGATGATCGAGGTGTCCATGATGACCATGAACTGGGCCAGGGCGATGAGTCCGAGGGCCCACCAACGCTTCGAGCCGGATGACATTGCGACCACTCCTTCGGTTACCCCTAGGGGGTATGGGTAGATGCAAAGGTTTACCCCCCGCCCGTATCCGTTGTCAAGTCTCGTCTCGCATACGCGCCGCTGACCCGACAGGGCGGGTCGCCCCCGTGACCTCATACGGGGCAGGGGTATGCTGAGGACGCTTGCGTTCGTGACGCGCCGTGGCAGCGGGAACGGCAATGACGAGGAGACGCACATGCGCGGCGTCGATGGAGCTGCGGCTGCCGCGGTGACAGTGGTGGGTGCGGGATCACCGTGGAGTCGGCGTCGGCGGCCAGAGCCTCCACAAGGGCGAGGCCGGCTGCCTCGCGCGTCGTCAGTTCGCGGTTGTCGGCTCGGTGGGCCGTGGCGTGAAGAAGCGGACGATGTCGTCGGCTGCGCTGGGCGACAGCATCATCGCCTGGACTCGTGCGGACATCTCGGCGATCGGGTGGACCCTGGCGAACATCGCCTCCTCGTACGCCTGGATCGCCGAGTCCGGGTCGGCGGGGCTGCCGGCCAGTGCGGCGGCGAGTTCGGCGGCGTCGAGCATGGCCTGGTTGGCGCCCTCGCCGACCGGCGGCATGAGGTGCGCGGCGTCACCGATGAGGGTGACGCCCGGCTGGTGAGCCCAGCGCGTACCGGTGGGCATCGCCTCGATCCTGCGGGGGATCGGCGGGCTGTCACCGGCTTCGATGAGCGCGGTGAGGCTGGGGTCCCAGCCGTCGAACACGTCCAGCAGAGCGCGCCTGCTGCGGTAGGCGTCCAGGTGGCCGTCGTCCGCGGGTAGCGAGATCCCGACCCGGATGCTGCCGTCGCCGAGCCGTTGCGCCGCCAGGATCTGGCTCACGCCGATGCACCAGAGGTTTCCGGGGCCGACCAGCTCGGCGAGTTCCGGGTGGCGCCGGTCGGCGTCACCGATGCCCAGCTCCACCAAGGTGGCCACGGAGGAAAGTGTCGCGTCGGTCAGCAGCGGCCGGACGACCGAGCGCGCGCCGTCCGCGCCGACGAGGACGTCGCAGTCGGCACCGTGGCCGCCCTCGAACGTCAGCCCGAAGCCTCCGTCGGGTCGTGGCGTCGCCGCGACGAGCCGGTGGCGCCAGGCCACCGCGTCGCCGGGGAGCGAATCGAGCAGGAGATCACGCAGTGCGCGGCGGTCGATCTCGGGGCGTCCGGAGAACGAGCCGGGTTGCGGCCTGTGGTGCACGAGGGTGCGTCCGGCCGGGTCGAGGATGCGATGTTCCTCGCCCTCCGGCCGCGCCTCGGACCGGAACCGGCCGGCGAGGCCCGCCGCGGCCAGGGCCCGTTGCCCGGACTCCGGGTGCAGGTCGAGCGATCCGCCCTGTGATCGCGCGGATCGGCTCGCCTCGCGTTCGTAGACCACCGCGTCGATGCCGTGCAGGTGCAGGATGCGGGCCAGCGTCAGGCCGCCGAGGCCACCGCCGGCGATGGCAATTCGCATCAGAGCCTCCGTTTGCCGTACGCTGTATCCCGTGGATACGCCGTACGGTAGCGCACCGCTGCCCGTCTGGGAACGACCCGAGCCTCAGCCGCGGGCGGCGCCGGTGCCGCTGAGCCGCGCGAAGATCGCCGCCACGGCGATCCGGCTCGCCGACGCACACGGCCTCGACGGGCTGTCGGTACGCAAGATCGCCAAAGAACTCGGCGTGGGTCCGATGCGGCTCTACGACTACGTGATCAACAGATCCGAACTGCTCGATCTGATGGTCGACGCCGTGTACGCCCAGATCGCCGAGGCCGGCCAGCACTCAGGGTGGCGCGCCACCGTCCTTGCCATCGTCCATCGGACCCGCGAAGCCGCCCTCGAACACGAATGGTTCGCCGACCTGCTCGGCGCAAGGCCACACCTGGGACCGCACGCGCTCGCCGTCGGCGAATCGACCGCGGCGGCGCTCAGCCAGGCCCCCGGCGTACGCGGTATCGACGGCCTCCAGCGGGCCCTGGGAGCCCTCAACGCGTTCATCGTCGGGGCGCTCCGCAGGGAGATCACCGAGAGACGCACCGCCCGTTCCACCGGCACCGACGTGTCCGCCTGGCAGGCCGCCCTCGGACCGTACCTGACCCGCATGCTCGAAACAGGCCGCTACCCCACCGTCGCCCGGCTCGTCGTCGACGGCGCCCACCTCGACGCCGAGGAGACCTTCCACCACAACCTGGTCACCATCCTGGACGGCATCACCGGCCATCCCCACACGTGACCACCGCTCACAGGCCGGCGGTCAGCAGGTGGGATGCGCCCTGCTCGGGTCCGGGTCCGGGTCCGGCGAGTCGATGGCGCCGTCGAGGTCACCGACGAGCGGGTCCGGGGCACGCATGCGCCACGCGTCGGTCACGAGCTCCTTCAGCCGATCGACGCCCACCTGCGCCAACCGCAGCATGACCAGGGGCAAACCGTCATACGCCGGCGTGGTGAAGAAGACCTCGGGCTCGCCGAGGAGCAGTGCCTGCTTCTCCGCCTCGTCGCCCACGTACAGCACCGCGATGTCGGTCCGGATGCGGCGCGACGTGCCGGGTCTGCGCTCGGGGTAGGACCAGACGAAGCCCTTGTCGGCAACCCGGAAGTCGAAGCCGTCACTGTCGATCTCGACCACGTGGGGCAGCGCCAGCGCCAGGCGACGGATGTCGTCCGCGTCAGCCATCGACGTCACTCCGGGACACCGCCTCCTGCATCCGTACAGCCTAACCGCCGCGCTGCGGACGGCCGACTCGACAGCGAGGCGACCTGTGCGGGCCTTGTCGGAGCGAGCCCTCGCCCATCTGAGGGACCTGCCGTCCGAGAAGACCCCGTGCAGGTCGCGGGAGCGGAACGAGTCAGGCTGCGGCGAGCGCCTTGGTGATGTTCCACTCGGCCAGATCCAGCATCCACTTCCGATCCGGGAAGTCGGTGTCCGCGATCCGCAGTGGCCCTTCGATCAGGGACAGCGTCTGCGCGTACCGGTAGAGCTCCAGCCGGTGGGGATCGAGATCGACCGGGCGCAGCGCGGAGTAATTGACGCCGAAGCGCATCTGCAGCCAGGCGTGGTCCCATTCGACATCGAAATACGTCAGGCCCTCAAAGTCGATCACGACGGCCTCGCCGGCCGGTGTGGCGAGGACATGATCCGGACCGAGTTCACCGTGCACCAGCCCGTACTCCTCGCGTGCGACGACCGCGCTCCTGAGGTGGCGTACGTGGGCGGCGATGCGGTGATGCGCGTCGGCCAGTCGGGCGTCGCGGGCGGCCGCAGCGTCGAGGTGGCCGAGCGCGCGGTCGACGATCACGTCCTCTGGGCGTCGGGTCTGGGACGCCTCGCCCCGGGCGATGGCCGCGAGCTTGCCATAGTGCGGGCCAAAGGTGGTGTGCATGCGGCGCAAGGCGTCACCGAGCGCGGACAGGGGCACGGCGGCCATGGCGGGATCGCGTTCCAGCAACGCCTCCAGCCGTAGCGCCCCGGCGTCTTCGACCAACGCGATGTCAGCGTCGAGGTAGCGGCCGTCCAGGTCGAGCATCATCAGGTGCGGGACACGCACTCCTGCTGCGGTGAGCGCCGCGTGGTTGGCGGCGAAGAGGCAGGCGCCCGACGCGTCCGTGAACGGGTCGTCCGGGACGGTGGGTGACGGCGGCCAGTAGTTCTCGCCCGCAGCCCACACATACAGCACCACGGTGGTCCGGTCGTTCAACCGAAGCCGGTAGACGCCCTTCTTGCTGCCGCCGGTGAGTCGGTCGAGGGCAGAAAGCCGCCGGTCGGAGCCGAACTGTTCCGCCACGAGGCCGTGCAGATCATCCGGCTGCAGGAACGCCCGCGTCATTGTTGCCTCTCGTCAGGTCGACCGGCCACGATGCCAGGCCAGGTAGCGGCGCACCACCGAGTTACCGCGCCGGCCACCACGGCCTGCGCCGCACGCGGATACGGCGTTCTCTCCTCCCGCGAGTCGCGCGGTCTCGCCGACGGCCGGAATCCGCCGAGAACCGCGTTCGAGTGAGCTGCCGCGAGGCCGGGCCGCATCGGATCTCAGCCGCGCGTGGCATCCGGAACGAGGACGGCGGACGGAAACCGGCCTTGCCGGACGTGGCGGAACCCGACGGTCAGCGCGTCCGGCGGCAACCCGAGGCTTGTCATGATCGCTACATGCTGTTCCTCGGCGAACCTGTCGCCGTCCGCGTTTCGCAACGCTGCGGCGATTCCGTCGAGGTCTGGGGCGCCGACCGAGAACGGCGCGAACGCTGCGGCGTCGTCCCCGAGCGGTCCTTCGGGGAGTTGTCCGGGCGCGAGAACCTTGCCGTCGAGCCGTGGCTTGAACTGTCCGTCGTCGTCCTCGAACCACTCCACGACCATCGCCAGATCGGAGACGTAACGATGTACCTCGCCACCGTCCTGGAAGACGCAGCACTGCACCACGTCCGAATCGAAGACCACCGAGGTCAGCACCGGGCCGCTCAGCCGCTTGCTGACCAGCGCGGCGATCGGCGGTAGCTCCGCGACGCCGAAGGCATCCTCGCGGGGGATGACCGCTACGCGATCCTTGGCGACCGGCACGACCAGGGCGCTTCGTCCGGTCTCGGTCACCGCCTCCACGACCGCGGCGAACTCCGCCGCGACCAGGATCGTCTCGTAACTCGTGCCCATCCCGGTCCCCGTTCACCCGCTGATCAGCGAAGGGTACCCCCGGCTCGGGGACCCAGACCGCAAGCGGCATCCACCACGACCCGGCCACGGCCTGACGACCCAGGGCGACGCTGCCATCATGCGCGTTCGGCCGTGGTGTTCCGGGCCGGCACGTCCGGGGTCAGGCGCGCGGTCCGGTCGGCTGGCCCGGCACGTACTCGAGCACGACCGCCCTCAGGTAGCGCGGGTTGGTGGGGAGATCGGCCGCTCCCACCGCGAACATCAGCGGGCTGCCCGGGGTCCCGGTGATCCCGTGCAGGCTCATGCCGACCGCGCCCGCCGGCTGCGGCGCGGGCATGCCGACCCACGCGCCCCTGCCGAACGTGGCGAGCGCTGCGCTCGGCGCCGGGGAGTTCTCGATGAGCCACGGCAGCCCGGCCGGGTCGGTCGCCACGTCGGGCAGCGCGCCTGCCGGCGCGTCCCGGAGGATCTCGAAGGATCCACCAGCGCCGCGCACGGCCAACCCACCGTCCCCGACCGCCCACAGCTCGCCGGACGAGCGACCCGCGAGCGCCTTGAACGAGGATTCCTGTTCGGTGCTGCCGACCGGCACCGTACGCCAGCCTGAGCCGTTCCAGTGGAAGAGCAGCGGGCCCTTGAACCCCTTCCAGGCCCCGTTGCCGGCGGCCCAGACGTCATCCGAGCGGAAGGCCTTGATCGCGGTGAAGGTGCAGAAGTTCGGCATGCCACCGAAGGACGCGCCGCCGGTGCGGCACTCGGCGGGCGACCGGTGCGACCGCCAGGACCGGCCGTCCCACTCCTCGATGATCACCTCGCTGAGCTGATTGCCCACCATCCAGGTGTGTCCGCCCGCGACGGTGAGTCCGGTGATCAGCGCGTAGCTCCTGCTGTCGCGTTGCGGGAGGGGCACCTCGCGCCAGGCGGTTCCGTCGTAGTGCAGGACGTGCGTCACCTGGGCCTCCGGGCCGGCGGCGGCCGCGCTGCCGACCACCCAGACGTTCGAGGGCGAGTCGGCCGCGACGAGGTCGAACCGACCGTGCCACGTGATCGCCGGCAGCGCCGCGCGTGCCCAGCGCGTCCCGTCCCACTGGAGGATCAACGGGGTGCCGGTGTCGTTCGGCTGGTCGGGCGAGTAGGCCTCGCTCCCGACGGCCCACGCGTGCGTGGCGTCCACCGTCGCGACGTCCCACAGCACGCTGGTCGGCCCGGCGAGTTCCGGCAGCGTGGCCTGGCGCCAGGCCGGTGCCGGCGCGTCGGTGACGACGGCCTCGGGCGACCCGCTGGCGGCGGTCGCGGCGGGTCCCGAGGGTGCTGCCGAGGTGCTCGTGCCGGCGCGTTCGCCGGTGCAGCCCGACGCGAGCAGAACAGCGGCCACCGTCACGGCAATCTTGCGCATGACGCCGATGATCGCAGGGCGGCGCCAGTGCTCGGCACCAGGAAAAGTGGGTGGCCTCGCCGGTCCGTCCCGCCCTACCGTGTCACTCGTTCGTCGTCTCCGACCCACTCACAGAGGACTTCACCCAGCGTGACGCCGCCTGCTCTCTAGACCTGACACCTTCCCGCGCATCGGTCGCCGACGTCGCCGTCGGCTCTTTTCCCATGCCTTCCGTCAGGTCTTCGGAGAGATCATGTCTACGCGTCCTCATGTCGTGCTGCCCTGGATCCTTCGCGGCACGCGCCTTCCCCTGCTCCCGCGCCGCTGCGTCCACTGCCATTCCGGCCTCGTCGGCCCGGAGCAGGACTCATGCTGGCAACTGCTCGACCCGTCCCCTCGCGAAAGCCCCTGGCCGGTCCAGCTTTCGGCCGTCCTCGACGACACCGTGCCCCGTCGCCCCGTGCGTCGTGCCATGGGCCGCCGCCGCGGGCCTGAGCCGCGGCGACAGGCAAGGTGGCCGCGCGCCGGGCTGCATCACGCGGCGGTCCGCGCGCGGTCGCTCATGACCGGGCCCGAACGAGGGGCCCGATACCGGCGAGGAAGGTGAACGCCCGGGTACACACCACGGTGCCGACGGCCGGAAACTCGTTCGTGCCAGCAGCGAAGCACTTGCTCCTCACGCGGCGTCAGGGCACATGATCGGTGGCGTGGAGGAGCACCTGACCGTGGGACGTGTGGCGGAGTTGGCCGGCGTCAGCGTCCGCACACTGCACCACTATGACGAGATCGGCCTCCTGGAGCCGTCCACCCGGACCGCGGCTGGGCACCGGGCCTACTCCGCGAGCGATGTGGAGCGGCTCCGGGAGGTGCTCGCCTACCGGCGGCTCGGCTTCGGGCTGCGGGAGATCGCGGATCTGGTTGACGATCCGGCCACCGACGCGGTCGCGCACCTGTGCCGACTGCGCGGGCTGCTGATGGACCAGCGCGACCGCGCTGCCGCCATGGTGACGGCCATCGACAGGGAACTGGAGGCACGAGCAATGGGAATCAGGACGACACCGGAGGAGCAGCTGAGGGTGTTCGGCGCGCAGTTGTACGACGCCATCGGATCCGCGTACCCGGCGACGCGGCGCACCGAGCCACGGATCGCCGCGCGCATCTGGGATGCGTTGGGGGACGCACGGACGGTGTTGAACGTCGGGGCTGGCACCGGCTCCTACGAACCACCGGACCGGGACGTCACGGCGGTGGAGCCGTCGGCGGTCATGCGGGCGCTGCGTCCCGCGGGCGCGGCGCCGTGCGTGGCCGCCGCCGCGGAGAGCCTGCCGTTCGAGGACCAGTCCTTCGACGCCGCCATGGCGGTCAGCACCGTCCATCACTGGCCGGACCCTGTCGCCGGGCTGCGTGAGATGCGGCGGGTGGCCCGCCGCGTGGTGGTGTTCACGTACGACGCCGACGACACCGGTTGGCGTCAGCGGTTCTGGCTCACCCGCGACTACCTGCCGGAGTTCGCGGACCTCCTCGTCGGCTGGCCGTCCCTGGCCGACCTGACCCGGGCGATCGGAGGACGGGCGGAGCCGGTGCTGGTCCCGTGGGACTGCACCGACGGCTTCTTCGAAGCGCACTGGCGCCGGCCCGAGGCGTACCTCGACGAGCGCGTACGCCGCGCGGTTTCGGTATGGACCAGAGTCGGGCCGCAGGCGGAGCAACGGGCAGTCAGCACACTGCGCGAAGATCTTTCCTCCGGCCGCTGGGCCGAGCGCAACCGCGACATCGTCGCCCTCGACACGGCAGAGCTCGGTCTCCGCCTGCTCGTCGCCTGAACCGCCGTGCGCGAGCTGGTCGAGTTCGTCAGGGCCGGTTGTGCACGAACCACGCGTCACCGGCGGACAGGGCCACGGCCACCTCCCACCGGTTCAGGTCGAGGTTCGCGGCGAGCGCCTTGAGCTGGCCGGCCGCGGTCCACGCCTCGTCACCCGGTGCCGCACGACGACCCACCTGGAACTGCAGCATGGTGCCCCATGACGCGACCAGGCGGGCGTCCCACCGGTGACGCCACTGCGCCAACACCTCGGCGAGCCTCTGCTGGTACTCCCGGGTGAGCGCACCGTAGAAGTCCACCCAGTAGCCCGAGCTGCGGACGTCGCTGGTGGGCAGCAGCATGAGCAGGACGCTGTTCGGCGTGTACCAGTAGTCGGTCTGCGTCACGAACCGCACGCTGGCAGACACCCGGGCGTAAAGGTCGGCGTCGGCGAGCAGCCGGTCGTACAGTGCCCTCTCCAGCGCCTGACGCTCAATCGGCAGCGCCACATCCGACACCAGGGCCGTCAGGTCGACGCCGGCCACGCCACGCGCGTAGTACTCGACCTCGCCCTCGTCGACCTCGTCGTCCTCGCTGTGGTGGCGGTAGATCAACCAGGGATCGGAAGCCTCGGCCGCCTCGACGAACGCGCGCAGCTCCGCCTCCGACGGGCCCGGCTCGGGGTCGGGCCGGAACCTCAGCGTGTGGTCGAAGTCGTCGGTGACCAGGACGGGCCGGCGACCGAGGACCGGCACCAGCGCGTCGGCAGCCTGCCAGGCCTCGTGCAGGCGAGCGGGGTCGACGTCGGCGACGAGGACGGTGCCCGCCGGGCCGTGCCCGATCGGCAGGCCGGCCAGTGACGTGCCGACGAACGCTGCTTCGATCTGGTCGAGGTCGTTTCGCACGGTAGGAGTGTCGCCGATCATCGACGCGGCGTGGGGGTGGGTCCTCGCCGGGGAGGTCGGTGGCTGAGCGGGCGGGCGGGAGACCGGGACGGCGCGGGACGGCGGCGTGTGATCTGATCCCTGCCGATGACGACACCGGACGCTCCCGCCACCGATCTCGACGCCGACGCGGCCACGCCGCCGCACGTGCGCCGCATGATCGTGCTGATGCTCGCCAACCTGGCCCTGAGCACCCTGCTCGCCGGCTTGGTGCTGGTCTTCCAGGAGCATCTGCTGGACTACCAGCTCGCCCACCTCGACCTCCCCGCTGGCACCGACCTGACCGCCGCCCGAGAGACGATGCGCTCCTCGGCGTGGTCCCGCGTGCTGCCCGTGGCGCTGGTCGCGCTCGCCTACCTGTGGGTGATCCACGGGTTGCGGCTGGGCGAGCGCAAGGCGTACCGGCAGGTCGTCTTCATCTCGGTGATCGTGCTGCTCGGCTCCGGCCTGACCCTGTTCCAACCGTTCCCCTGGTGGCTGCGGGCGATCAACGTCGCCAAGGCGCTCGTGGCGGTCGCGCTGCTCTTCCTGGCCAGCCGCCGCCAGGTCCGCGGCTGGTTCGCCGCGACCAACCGACACCACGTCGCCGACCGCTACTCGTCCTGACCTCCCGGCCGGGGCACGATCACCCGTAGAGCGAGCGGGCTCCCGGGCTGTTGCCCTTGAAGCGTTGACCCATGGCGATCTCCTCGGCGACCACCGACCAGACGGTCTCGTCGTCCTGGAAGGGAAGCGGGTCAATGCGGTTCGTCTCCTGACGGATCCGCTCGACCTCGCGCTCCAGGCGCGCGAAGTCAGCTTCCTCGTCGCCGCTCACCAGGTCTGCCGCCGCGACGGGCTTCATGGCGCGTGCTCGGGTTCGGCGGCGGGCAGGCGCTGGGCCAGTTCGCGGCGGAGCTGGTCGCGCCCGGGGCTCATGTAGGTGAGTGGGACGACGATCTCGTACGGCCGGCTCTGGCCATGCCCTGCCCATTCCCACCGCTTGAGCGGCGGGCGGGTCCGGTCCGGGTCGGCCGGCTCGATCACCAGGAATGGCTTCCACCGACCCCTGATCCCGGCGCGAGAGATGTTCGACCACTCGATGGCCAGGGTGCGCTCGCCCGGACCGGCCACTTCGAGGTGGTCTCCGGTGAGCCGCAAGGGCAGCCGTGCCTGGTGGCCGGAGGCCCATGGGTGGGCCGGCCGCGCGGCGAGCCGGAAAATCAAGAACCACAGGAAAGGCATCCACAGCCCGTCCCACCACGTGTCGCCGGCGGCCAGGTTGATGGTCACACCTGCCACTGTCAGGGCGGGGAGCGCTATCGCCAGCTGGGCGATCGCACGGCCCCCCGAGCGTCTGAACTCGATGGTGGAAGGCTCATCGATGGCGGCCACGCCAATCGTTCTGCCCGGCCGGTCCGACAGCCAAACGGCGCTGGGAAGGTCGCCGAGACCGTGCCGCCGGCCGTCCACTGTGTAACGGCCCCGGGCGGGCGGTCGCCTGAACCGGTGGAGCGGCGATCTTGTCGCTCGCCCGGCGCCGGCATCCCCACCAGGGTCCGCCGGCTCGCTGTGGCACCACGGGGTAACCACCGAAGGGAGACCGCACGTGCGGTTTCGCGCAGTGACCGGTTCAATCCTGGCGTCGACGCTGACCGTGGCGGCCGGCCTCGTCGCCGCCGTCGCACCCGCCTCAGCCGCGGGCACCACCGCGCTTCTGGAGGGCGTCACGGGCGTCGGCGACGTGGCCGCCGGCGGGGGCCATGTCTTCGTGGCCACCGAGCAAGGCGTCGTCGTCGCCGACCCCCAGGGCACGCCCACCAGCACGATCAACCTTCCCGGCGCCGCCGGTCTGGCCCTCACGCCGGACGGCACCCGCCTCTACGCGGCGCTCCGCAACTCCAACGAGGTGGCCGAGGTCGCCACCGACACCCTCACGGTCGTGCGGCGCATCGCACTGGCCGACAATCCGTGCCCGTCGCACCTCGCGCTGGCCGGCACCCGTCTCTGGGTCGGCTACGGCTGCGGGCAGGCGTACGGCGGCGTGGTGGGGCTCGACGTGAGCGCGGCCGACCCGCAGCCGTACGGGCTCACGTTCAACAAGTACGGGGCTCCGGTGGTCGCCGCCGCCGGTCGCACCGTGGTGACCGGCGAGCTGGGGCTCGGCCCGGGCAGCCTGGAGGTGTACGACGTCAGCACCACCCCCGCGACCAAGCGCGGCGAGATCAGCGGCCACACCTACGGCCTGGGCGACCTGAACGACATCGCCATCTCGGCGGACGGCTCGACGGTGTACTCCGCGTTCAACAGCCCCGACCAGTTCGACGCCTGGGACACCACGACCCTCGCCCGGCTACGCAGCTACGGCGCGGACGAGGCCGGCAGCGGGATCCCGAAGTCCGTCGCCCTCAGCCCGGACGGCACGCACCTCGCCGGTGCCCGGATCTCCGGCCCGTTCGTCTCCGTCTTCGACACGGGCACGACCCCGACGTACGCGGACACCAACCCGACCGGCGAGACGGTCCCGAGGAGCCTCGCCTTCTCCGGTACCGACGTCTTCTCCGTCCTGCGGGGCTGGTCGAACGGGCAGTTCTACCTCTGGCGCCTGAAGGGCGCCCTGCTTCCGCCCTCGACGCTGGCCCTGACCCCACCGGCCGAGGCGACCGCGCTCGCGCCGCTGGCCCTGACCGGCCGGCTGACGCTCTCCGACGGGTCGGCCCCGGGCGAGCAGCCGCTGGTGGTGACCCGCCAGCTGCCCGACGGCACCCGCTCGACGCTCGACGGAGTGACCACGGCCGCGGACGGCAGGTTCACCGTCACCGACACGGTGCCGGTCGTCGGGGACGTCCGGTACGACGTCTACTGGGACGGCAGCGCGGCCTTCCGCTGGAGCAGCGCCTCGCTGACCGTCACGGTGGCCCCGCACCCGTCGTCCCTGACGCTTGCCGGGCCGACGAGCGGGACGGCCGGCCGGCCGCTCACGTTCACCGGGGTGCTGGACCTCGGCGGCCTGACTCCCCCGGCCGGCGCCACCATCGGCGTCTGGCGTGACGTCACGAACCGCACCGGGACCTCCACCACCTACCTGCCGGAGGTGCGCCCGGCCGGCGACGGCTCGTTCAGCTTCGTCGACGCACCCCCGACCGGCGGCCAGTACACGTACTCCGTCTACTGGTACACCCCGGTGTTCCAGGCCGCGTACGCCAGTCACGCGGTCTCGGTCCGCGGCGCCGGCGCCTGACCGGCCTCCAGCGCGACGGTGCCCGGCGCGGTCACGAACCGCCCGGGCACCGCCGCAACGGCGACGGCACCACGAAGCAGGCACCAGCTGGCCGGTAGGGGTCGCCGTAGCCCGGTCGGACTGCCCCCAACCCCATGCAACCCGGCCATTCGAGGGCTGCACTCCCCCGGTGGAGGGAGCGCGTCCCCCTCTGCCGGGAGGACAGCCCGCCGGTCGCCACAGAGCATTGCCCCATGACCATCAGGCCTTGTTCTGTCAGTCCCGGGGTGGCTGGTCGAGTTGTCGACCGATGCCACGGGGAGCGGAAGACCTCGTGGGCGATGGCCTGCGGCGTGTTCGTCGCCGCCGAAGTGACTCTGCGCGCGTACTGGATCGCGGGTGGCCGGTGGGGTTACACCGCCTGCGACCGCACCAGTCTGGTCGACCCGACGGGCGGATGCGGCGCGGACCGGGTGGAGACACTGCCGTTCTGGACGGGATGGGGAGCGGTGGGGGTGGGCGCTGTCCTCGCGGTGCTTGTCGTGTGCGCGGTCCGGTTCCCCGGCCGCTGTTCGGTCGCCGGCAGTTGGGCGGCAGCGGTGCCGCTCCTGGTGCTCGCGTTCCCGCTGCATCTGCTCTTCGAGATCCCCGCGGCGTTGGCGGGACGCCCCTCGGACTGGCGCGATCTCGGCGCACGCGTCGCGCTGGCGACCGGCGGTCTCCTGTTCACCGGGCTCGCCAACGCCTGCGCACCCCGGCGCGGAACACGGGAGGCCGGGTACCAGCCGGTGCCGCGATGGACCCGCCGCTGGGCGTACGTGGCGGTCGCTCTGCCGGTGGTCGGTTGGGCCGTGCCGCACGGGCTGTGGGTGCTCGGCGTTCCGTTCGGAATTCCGCAGCGGCACCTGGATGACATCCACCGGAACCTCTCGACCTGGACCGGCGTGGCGATCACCCTCGTCCCGCCACTCGCCGGCCTGCTCGTTCTCGGGTTGACACAGCGCTGGGGGCAGCACTTCCCACGCTGGGTGCCGGGACTGCGGGGGCGACCGGTTCCCCGGCTCCTGGCGGTGGTCCCCGCCGGGGTGGTGGCGCTCACGCTGGTCACCTACGGCGTCTTGAGCATCGCCGTGCTCGTGCGGCAGGTTCTCACCGGCGACATGCACTGGTCGGACGTGCGTGAGGGGTGGGCGGTGACCGCCACCCTGCTGGTGTTCCTCTGCTGGGGAGTGGCACTGGGCGTCACCACCACCGGCTACGCGATCGCTACCCGGCCCCGCCGGGAGCGGGCCACGAACACCGGCCTTTCGCTCTGAGCAGCCGGCCTGCCCCGGCACGGCTCCCTCGATCGCGCGGTTCCGGTGCACCACCCACCGGCTTCCGCGCCGGCATCGACCTGCACGATCATCGACAACATCCGGGGAGGCAGCCGGCAGGTGGAGAACCGCCTTGCGCCGGTGCCGCCCTACGGGCCATAGTCGTTCCATGATCTCTGACCGGAAGGGCGGCTACGCCCCGGCGCGGTGAGCGCCCCCGCGCGGCGCGACGACGCCGCGAAACCATTACCGGCCGTGCGCAGCGGCACACCTCACGACCTGTGGCAGCAGGCCATCCGGATCCGCCAGGAATGGCTCGACCACGCCCTGTCCACGCAGCCGGCGGACAGGTCGACCGCCGAGCGCTGCCTGACCGCCATCTACGCGAGGGCATCACGGCCGCGACCCCGGTTCGAATGGGTCGACTCGCCGGACAAGGCGCGCCCTCTGATCAACGGCTGGCCCACCCTCGATCAACTCTACGAGCGCATCCGGGACCCCCGGCCGCGCGGGACGCCACCGCTGGCGAGCGACATTGCCATGATCACCTCACAACTGCGCGGCGCGCTGAGCGCGGGCGTCACTCACACCGATCCAGAACTGTCACCCGTGCGCACGAGCAAGACCAAGGAACCATGGCCCGAACTAGCGCCGCTGCGGGCGCTCGACAGCGGCGTTCCGCTCGCTGTCGTGCTGCACCAAGGCGTACGCACGGCGTTGCACCGGAGCCTCGCGCACGGGTACTGCCTACCCGTGCGTGCGGCGCTCGCGGGCGACGGCCCGGTGCCCGTGTGCTGGTACGGGCAGCAGGACGCGTCATGGATCGCCTACTACGACGTGCTGCATCGGCTCGGCCTTGCCCGGTACGGGCCGGACGAGGCCGAACACCTCGACGCCTGGGCCGGTCTGGCCCGCTCCTGCGGCTGGTGGTGGCCGGGCGAGGACGTCTGCGTCGTGGTGGACCGGCCCCAGGCGATACGAACCGAGCCGGCGTCCGGAACAGTGCACGACCAGATCCGACTGCAACCTCGCGGCGTGCGCTACCGCGACGGCTGGCAACCACTCCTGAGCAGGTGAGCTGAGTCGGCAGCCGGCCGGGACGGGCACCCGCCAGTCCCGGCCGGCCCCTCCACCCCCGGCAACCCGCAGGACGAACTGCCCGCGGACTGTCGGTGGCCCGGTCGCGGGTTATGCCAGCCTGTTGATGCTGTTGGTGGAACGATGCATGACGTGGGAACCCCGAAAACCGCTGCACCTGCTGTCTCGCCGCTTGCCGGCGAGCCGATCAAACGTGCCGATGCCGAACGGCTCGCGGGAGTGCTGAAGGCCGTCGCCGACCCGGCCCGGCTGCGACTGCTCAGTCTGATCCAGTCCGCTCCCGAGGGCGAGGCGTCCGTCAGTGACCTCACCACGCCGCTCGGCCTCTCCCAGCCGACCGTCAGCCATCACCTCCGGATCCTCACCGAGGCCGGCCTGCTCGAGCGGGAGAAGCGGGGCGTCTGGGCGTACTACCGCCTGGTGCCGTCCGCGCTCGCGGCGATCGCCGAGCTGTTGACGCCGCCCCGCAAGCGGGCGACCAGAAAGGCCCGCTGACCGGCGCCGCCGTAGCCTTCCGGCGTCGGCCACCGGCAACCCGCTCCCGTCAGTGGACGTCGTCGGCGGCGGCGCCGTTTCGTCCGGCGGGACGGTCAGTCCGCGACGCCCCCGTCGAGCAGGCGCTGCGCGGCTGCGCGGGCTTCGCGGGCCGGCTCGGGGCTGCCGGCGATCGCCGCGGTGACCATCGCCCCGTTCGCCAGGATGAGCAGCTGCCCGGCGCGCGCGGGAGGCTGGCCCGCGGCCGCGACGAGAGCGGCGATGTGCTCGGCGAAGGCCCGCTTGTGGGTGCGGACGATCTCGACGACGTTCTCCGACGCCCCGCCGAGTTCGGCGAACGAGTTGATGAAGGCGCACCCTCGGTAGTCGGGCTGGCCGAACCACTCGTAGAGGTAGTCGAAGACCGCCAGGATCCGCTCCGTCGGGGTCGTCCGCGCCGACGTGTACGCCTCCAGCTCCGCGCGGATGGCCAGGTCGCGCCGCCGCAGCACCGCCTCGACCAGGTGCTCCTTGGACGGGAAGAGCTGGTAGGTGCGCTTGAGCGAGACGCCGGAGGCGGCCCGGATGGCGTCCATGCCGACGGCCTGGATGCCGCGCTCGTAGAAGAGCGTGTCGGCCGCGTCGAGCAGCCGGGTCTCGGCCGTCGTGTGGTCCATGTCAAAGCCCCTTGCGCGGAGAACTGTCGTTCTCCTACGGTAGCAACCAGTCGGAGAACGATCGTTCTCCATTGTCGCCGAGGAGCGGGCATGTCGCCTTTCGCCACCCGTCATCACCTGGTCACCGTCGCGGGCCAGCAGGTCTTCTACCGTGAGGCCGGCGATCCGAGCCGGCCGACGTTGGTCCTGCTGCACGGCTTCCCCACCAGCTCGCACATGTTCCGCAACCTGATCCCCGCGCTGGCCGACGAGTTCCACCTCGTCGCGCCCGACCACGTCGGCTTCGGGCAGTCGTCGGCCCCGCCGGTGGACCAGTTCGACTACAGCTTCGAGCGGCTCACCGAGATCACGCTCGGCCTGCTCGACACCCTCGGCATCGACCGGTTCGCGCTGTACCTGCACGACTACGGGGCACCGATCGGCCTGCGGGTCGCCAGCCGCCACCCGCAGCGAGTCACCGGGCTGATCACCCAGAGCGGCAACGCCTACACCGAGGGCTTCACGCCGTTCTGGAACGTCCTCTTCGACCACGCCAAGGACCGCCAGGCCCACGAGCCCGCGGTCCGGCGGCTGCTGGAGGTTGAAGCGACGCGCTGGCAGTACGTCCACGGCGTGCCGGCTGACCGCCTCGACCGGATCGCCCCGGAGACATGGCTGCTCGACCAGGCCGGCCTGGACCGGCCCGGCAACAAGGAGATCCAGCTGCAACTCTTCTGGGACTACCAGTTCAACCTGGACGTCTACCCGGACTTCCAGCGGTACTTCCGTCAGCACCAGCCGGCCACGCTCGTCACCTGGGGCCGGCACGACGAGATCTTCGGCCCCGCCGGCGCCGAGGCGTACGCCCGAGACCTGCCCGACGCCGAGATCCACCTGCTGGACACCGGCCACTTCGCGCTGGAGACCCACGGCGACGAGATCGCAGGCCTGATCCGCGCCTTCCTGCGGCGGACGCGGTAACGCCATGTCCTCCGCCACCCTGCGGTCACGAACCAGCCGGCGGGAGGCCAGGGTCGTCGCGCTGAGCGCGGGCAGCATGCTGCTCGGCGCGGCGGCCCTGCTCGCCGTCACCGAACAGGTGACCGGTCTGGACGTGTTCGCGTTGCCCTTCGTCGCGTCGGCGGCGGTCTGCGTGAGCGCTTCGGCCAGGTCACGCGCCGGCGACTGCTCGGCTCAGGAGAGCTGGTCGAGCATGACGCCGCAGGCCCGATTCGTGCCTACCGACGACGCGTCATCCACTGGTGGGACGGCCCCTTGACTTCAGGTCGACCTGAAGTCGGAGGGTGTCGCCCATGAGCGAAGACACGATGGACGCCACTGCCGGACTGATCGCGCGACTCGACGCCGCGGAGACCGAGCCGGGCGTGGTACGTCTACGACACCGCAGCTACGAACTGCTGGAACTCTCCCCCGGCGCCTCCGTCGTCGACGTGGGCTGCGGCACCGGACGCGCGACGGCCGAACTCCACCAACGCGGCGCCGCCGCGATCGGTGTCGACCCGGACGAGCTGATGATCGCCACGGCCCGCCGCCGCTGGCCGGCAGCCGAGTTCCGGATGGGCAGCGCCGAGTCCCTCCCGCTCCCCGACCAGGCGGTGTCGGGCTACCGGGCGGACAAGGTCCTGCACCTCCTGCCGGACCCCGCCGCGGCGCTGGCGGAGGCACACCGTGTGCTGACCCCGGGTGGACGGATCGTGCTGGTCGGACAGGACTGGGACGCGCTGATGGTCGACTCATCCCACCCGGACCTCACCAGGGCGATCCTGCGCAGCCAGGCCGACTCCCTCCCGAGCCCCCAGGCGGCCCGGGCCTACCGGAACCTGCTCCTCGACGCCGGATTCCAGGACGTCACCGTCGAAGCGCACACCGGCATCTTCACCGAACCCGGATTCCTGCCGATGGTCGAGGCCTTCGCCGCCAAGGCCGTCACCGCGGGTAACGTCACCACTGAGCAGGGTGCTGCCTGGGTGCGCGACCAGCGGTCCCGGGCGAGCAGCGGACGACTGTTCGTGGCCCTTCCGATGTTCGTCGCCTCAGCCCGCTGCCCCTGATCCCTCCGATCTGACCTCCCGCTGGAGGGCGGGTACGTGAGGTGCGGCCTGCGGCCCGATCCGCTCGCGGACCATGGCCTGGTAGTGCGGGCACACGGTGAAGTCCTCGTGCTCGCACTCCAGGCCCCCGTCGATGAACCGCAGCGAGTCCTGCAGCGCGTCGATGCGTGCGACGAGGCCCACGCGGTGACGGAGCAGGATCTCCCGCCGCCGCGCCGGCACGGCGGAGGTCACCAGCTCACGGATCTGCTCCAGCGACAGTCCCGCCTCCTTGGCGCGCAGGATCGTCGCGACCCGGTACAGGTCGGCGGAGCGGTAACGGCGGCGCCCGGCCACGACCCGGTCCGGCGTCAGCAGCCCCACCGACTCCCAGTGCCGCAACACGTGGGTGGCCAGCCCGAACGTGCCGGCAATCTCACCGATCGTCATCGTCGCCTCGTCGCGTGGCTGCATACCGACCGACCTTAGGCCGCGGTCAGGCCAATCACGGCTGGTGTCGGAGTCCTCGGTCCGCTCAGGGTGCCATGTTCGGGCTGACCAGTCCTGCCTGATAGGCGATGACAACGAGTTGCGCACGGTCGCGCGCACCCAGCTTCGCCATCGCGTGGCTGACATGGGTGCGCGCGGTGGCCGGGCTGAGGAACAACTTGTTCCCGATCTCGTTGTTGCTCAGGCCCTGTCCCACGAGGGCCAGCACTTCGCGCTCGCGCTGGGTCAGCACCGCGAGCCGGCCCTCCGCGGCCTGATTGACTGTTCGTTGCGCGGTGAACTGGCCGATGAGGCGTCGGGTGATCCGCGGCGCGAGCAGCGCTTCTCCGGCGGCGACCACCCGGATGGCGTGCAGGAGCTCGGCGGGTCCGGCGTCCTTGAGCAGGAAGCCGCTGGCGCCGGCTTGTAGCGCCTCGAACACGTGGGCGTCGGTGTCATAGGTGGTGAGGATGAGTACCCGGACCTGTTCCAGCCCGTGCGTCCCGGTGATCTGGGTGGTGGCTTGGATCCCGTCCAGCTTCGGCATGCGGATGTCCATGAGGACGACGTCCGGGCGGTTGGCGCGGGCCAGCGCGACGGCTTCGGCGCCGTTGGTGGCCTCTCCCACCACCGTGATGTCGTCCTCGACGTCGAGCAGCATCTTGAACCCGGATCGCACGAGGCCCTCGTCGTCGGCGAGCAGCACCTTGATCGGAGGGTTGCCTGATGGCGACGCGTCCGGCGCGTTCACAGGCGGGACCCGGTCGGCGCGAGGGGCAGCCGGGCCGTGATCTCGAACCCTCCGGCCGGAGTCGGCTCGGCGTCGAGTTCTCCGCCCAGCAATTGACAGCGCTCGCGCATTCCGAGGATCCCGCGGCCGGGCCTGGTCGAGCTGCCGGTGCCGGTCGGACGCCGGGGCGACACGTGCGAGCCCGCCGGGTGATCACCTGGGGCGGCCCGGCGGCCCTCATCGGTCACGCGGATCTCCAGGACGTCGATCCCCGGCTTCAGGGCTACCGTCACCCGGGTCGGACCGACGTGGCGGATCACGTTGGTGATCGATTCCTGCAGGATCCGGTAGGCTGCGCTCCCCACCGCGCTCGGCAACGGCGCCGCGGGCGGGGTCTGCTCGAGATTGATGTCGAGTCCGGCAGCGCGGGCCTTGGCGGTGAGTTCGTCGATCTGCTCAAGCCCGGGGTACGGCACGCGCCCGTCGTTCTCGTCACGGAGCACTCCGAGGATGGCCCGCATCTCTCGCAGCGCCCGAGAGCTGGTCTGTTCGATGGCTTGCAGCGCCTCGCGTGCCACTTCCGGCCTCTTGTCGAGCACGTGCGCGGTGACACCGGACTGGACGTTGATGATCGCTATGGCGTGCGCGACAGTGTCGTGCACCTCGCGGGCGATCCGGAGTCGTTCAGCGTCGACCCGCGCCCGCGCCTCCTCCTCGCGAGTTCGCTCGGCCAGCTCGGCGCGGGCCTGAGCTTCGGTGGCGATGACCCGTCGGGACCGGACGGACTCGCCGAGGGCCGCGCTCATGACCGACGCACCGATCCGGAAGAACACCCAGCCGATGGCGGCGCGTGGCTCGATGTCGGCCGCCGCGATGAGCCACCCGACGGCCAGCACGGTGGTTCCCACACCCGCGATCACCAATGACCGGCGGCCGTCACCGTACGCGGTGAGGGTGTACAGGGCGACGAAGAGCCCGAGCCAGCCCGGTCCGTCCGGGAAGTCGAGGCTGAAGTACACCAGGCTGGCGAGGGCGGTGGTGACGAACACCGGAACCGGCCACCGGCGGCGGACCGCCACGACCAGGCCACTCAGCGCGAGCAGCGCGAATCCGAGGTTTCCGAAGTCGGTGAGCGGGCGCGGCGCCCCGTCGGCGGCAACCTTGGCGACCGTGCCCTGCACCTGCATCACGGCGATGAAGAGCGCGAGCGCCACGTCCTGCGCCACCACCCGCAGGGGAAACGACACGGCACGCTGATCCATGCGGTGATCCTACGGTTCGCACCCGTGGACGACGCTGCGCCCGAACGCGCGACCTGCTACGCCGGCGGGCGTAGTGAGATACGAGGCCGTCTACGCCCAACTGCGTAGATGCTGCCTCCCGCTGCCCGAGGCCACGGCAGCCGCCCCGGCGCGACGATCACCGCCATGACCGATCACCTCCACCCGCTTCGGGGGGCGCGCCATGCGTAGATTCTTCGCCGGCCTGGCGGCCCTGCAGATGCTTGCCGTCGTCACGCAGTTCTTCCTGGCCGCCAGCGGTGCGTTCGACACGGCGCCCAACGACGAGTCCTTCCAGCCCCACCGCGCGTTGGGCGGCGGAATTGTTCTGATCGCGGTCCTGGTGACCGTCCTCGCCGCGACCGCCCGGATGCCCGGGCGGCTCATCGGGATGAGCGGCCTGGTCGCCGGGCTCGCGCTCGTCCAGTTCGTGATCAAGGGGATCGCCACAGCGCTCGACGGCACCGCCGGCGGGCTCGTCTTCGGCCTGCACGCGGTCAACGGTCTCGCCATCATGGCGGTGACCGGGATGGTCGTCCGCCAGGCCAGGCAGCTGTCCAGGTCAGCTACGCCGCTGTCCGGGGCGGCCACGCCCGCGCGACAGGCGCCATGACCACCGGGCTGTGGATCGTTCTGGATCACGTCGCCGCGCTGCTGAGCGTCGCCGCGTGGTTCGCGGCCGGCGTCACACTGGCGCTGCGGCGTACCCGGCTGGCGCCTGCCGTCCTCGTCGCCGCGGTGCTCGTGACGCTTATCCGGGTGGGCACCGTGGCGATGCTGGCCGGCAGGGGCTGGTGGTTCGTACAGGAGAAGGTGCTCCTGGGGTTGCCGATGCTGGGGGCCGCCGCGGCCGGCGCCGTGCTGCTCGCCGGCCCGCGACTGCTCGCGGCGAGGCGGGGGCGAGGCACCGGCTGGTCGGTGTCCGGCGTCGTTGCGGTGTTCACCGCGGCTTACGCGGCGCTGGCCGGTCTGGTGGTGACCTTCCTGGTCGGGTACCCGCTGGCCTTGAGCACGGCTCTGATCACGATCTCGCTGGTGTGCGCCGGCGCGTTGCTGACCATGCGAGTGGTCGCGCCGGCCGCCGAGGAGACCGCCGGTGGGGGCGTCCCGCTGGTGCTGGGGGGACGCCTGATCTCGCGTCGCCGGTTCCTCGGTTGGAGCGGCGGTGCGGCCGCGCTGACGGCGGCCGGCGCCGGCACCGGACTGTCGTTCCTCCCCGCCGAGGCGGTGACGGTGGGAGGGGGCGCCGGACGCTCGTCCCGAGCGGCGGTGTCGGTGGCCGACCTCCGGGGCCCCGGCTCACCGGCACCGGGCGGCACCGTGCGGCGACACGTGCTCACCGCGAAGAAGGCCACCGTACGGCTGGCGTCCGGAGGCGAGATGGACGCGTGGACCTACAACGGCGAGGTCCCGGGTCCGGCGATCAGCGCGATCCAGGGTGACCTGATCGAGGTACGGCTGCGAAACGACGACATCGAGGGCGGGGTGACCCTGCACTGGCACGGCTACGACGTGCCGTGCGGCGAGGACGGCGTGCCGGGTCTGACCCAGCTGGCCGTGCGACCCGGTGAGGAATTCGTCCACCGGTTCCGCGCCGACCAGGTCGGCACCTACTGGTACCACACCCACCACGCGTCCCACGTGGGCGTACACAAGGGGCTGTACGGAACCCTCGTCGTGACTCCACGCCACGGGCAGCTAGCCGACGGGCCTGCCGCGGCGGAGCAGCTGGACCTGACCCTGCCGGTGCACACCTTCGACGGCACCGTCGTGATCGCGGGCAGGGACGGCCGCACCGAACACCCCGCACCGCCCGGCACCACCGTGCGGCTGCGACTGATCAACACCGACTCGAATCCGCACCGGATCGTCCTCGCCGGAACCCTGTTCCGGGTGGCGGCCGTCGACGGCCGGGACCTCAACCAGCCCGACGAGGTCCGCGACGTCGGGCTGCGCCTGCCCGCGGGCGGGCGACACGACCTGGTGTTCCGCATGCCGGGCACGCCCGTGACACTCGTCGTCGACGACGATCGTGACGGCGGACTGCGCCTACGCCCGCATGGTGACGTCCCCGGCGATGCGGGCGTCGAGGACACGTCGGCCCTGCCGGAGCTCGACCTGCTGCGGTACGGAGCTCCGGCCGCCAGGCCCTTCGGCGCCCGCGACGCCGACCGGCACTTCACCCTGGTCCTCGACGGCGGGCTCGCTGTGGTGGACGGCCGGCCGGCGTACGCGCAGACCGTCAACGGCCGGGGCCATCCCTCGATCCCCGACCAGCTCGTCACCGAAGGCGACATCGTCCGGTTCACCGTCGTCAACCGGAGCCTGGAAACGCACCCCTGGCACCTGCACGGCCACCCGGTGCTGGTCCTGTCGAGGGACGGGACACCGTCGACGGGCAGTCCCCTGTGGCTGGACACGTTCGATGTGCGGCCGGGCGAGACCTGGGAGGTCGCCTTCCGGGCCACGAATCCCGGGATCTGGATGAACCACTGCCACAACCTGCCCCACGCGGAGCAGGGGATGATGCTGCGGCTCCGCTACGACGGCGTCACGACGCCATTCGGCGGCGCGCATGGCGAAAGCCCGGGCCATGGCCACTGACCCGGCCCGCGCCGACGGCCGGTCCGCCCCGTGCGCAAACGACCTCAGGTCGGATCTTCTCGTCCTGGTCGACAGGCACACCCGGGCCGTCATCGACGCCGAACTGCACCGGCTGGCCCGCCGAGCCCCGTCGCTCTCCCCTGCCGACCTGGCCTTCGTCAACACGGTGCTGGAAGACCTCGCCGAGTCGGCGATTCTCGCCCCGCTGCGGAACGCACCACGGAACAGCGCGCCTCTGCTGACCCGCATTTTCGACGCCGAACACCGATGACATGAGGAGAAGATGATGACAACCGAGGATCCCCGTACGGACGGAGCTCTGGCGGGACTGGCCCGGTTCTGTTACCGGCGCCGTCGCCTGGTCCTCCTGACCTGGATCGTCGGCGTGATCGCCGTGGCGTTGGTCGGCTTCGGGTACGGCGCAGCCCCCGACAACGACTTCTCCGGAGGGAACTCGCAGTCGGCCAAGGCGCAGAAGCTGATGGAGAAGCACTTTCCCGAGGAGCAGGGGGACCGGCTCAGCCTCGCCATCAAGGCTGACCAGGGTATCGACGAGCCTGCCTCCCGGCAGAAGATCGAGAAGGCCATCGCCGATCTCGCCGACTCACCTGTCACCGGGCCGGTGGTGTCGCCCTATCAGGACAGCAGCCTGGTGACGGCGGACCGCCGAATCGCCCGTATGACGATCCCACTGAGCGACAAGGAGGTGGAGAAGAGCGAGGTCAAGCCCTTGGTGGACATCGTCAAGGCCGCCTCCGACGACAGCGTCACGCTTGCGCTCGGCGGGTACATGGCGGAGAAGGCCGAGACACCCCCGCAGGGTTCGGCCGAAAGCGTGGGCATCCTGGCAGCAGCAGTGATCTTGTTCATCGCCTTCGGGTCGCTGGTGGCGATGGGCCTGCCGATCGTGACCGCCCTCCTGGCGATCGCCGCCGGCCTCGGGCTGATGAAGCTGGTCGGGCACGTGGTCCCCGCGCCGGATTTCACGCTGGTCTTCGGCGCGATGATCGGGCTCGGCGTCGGCATCGACTACGCACTGTTCATCGTGACCCGCTACAAGGACAGCCTCCGGGACGGCGACGAACCCGAGAGCGCAACGGTCAGGGCCATCTCGACCGCCGGTCGCGCCGTGCTGTTCGCCGGCACGACCGTCGTGATCGCGTTGCTGGGCCTGGTCGTCATGGGACAGCGGCTGATGACCGGAGTGGCCGCCGCCACGTCGGTGATCGTGCTGGTGACGATGATCGCCGCGGTGACGCTGCTGCCCGCGTTCCTGGGCTTCACCGGACACAGGATCCACTCGCTGCGCCTGCCTCGTCGTGCGTCCCGCCGGAACCAGCCCGTCGGCGCCCTGTCCCCGCAGCGCCGTACGCCCGCCGAGCGTTGGGCCGGCGTGGTCCAGCGCAGGCCGCTGGTCGCCGCACTCCTCGCCGGCGTGAGCCTGCTGGTGCTGGCCGCTCCCACGCTGTCGATGCGGCTGAGCCAGCCCGACGCCAGCGTCCAGCCCCACGACAGGAGCAGCTACATCTCGTACGAGATCCTCTCCGAGGGCTTCGGTCCGGGCTACGGAGCACCCCTGATCTTCGCCACCGAGATCGACTCCAAGAACGCCGACCTGGGTCCCGTCGTCGACGCGGTCAGCAGGACCGAGGGCATCGCCTACACCACACCACCGCGGGTCAGTGGGAACGGGCAGGCCATCACCTTCGCCGCGTTCCCCACGACCGGTTACCAGGACGAGGCGACCGCGAACCTGGTGCACGAGCTGCGCGACGACGTGCTGCCCCGGACACCCGGCGGCGAACGCGTCCTCGTCGGCGGGCCGAACGCCGGCACCATCGACGTCGCCGAGGAGTCCGGCTCGCGCCTACCCCTGATGATCGTGGTCGTCATCGCGATGTCCATGGTGCTGCTGATCGCGTTGGTCCGGTCGGTCACGATCGCCCTTCAGGCCGCCGTGATGAACCTGCTGTCCATCGGCGCCGCCTACGGCGTGATCGTCGCGGTCGTACAGTGGGGCTGGCTCGGCCCGGCCCTCGGGTTCCCCACCGCCATGCCGGTCACGACCTGGGTGCCGATGATGATGTTCCCGGTCCTGTTCGGCCTGTCCATGGACTACCAGGTCTTCCTGACCTCACGGGTCCGTGAGGAGTACGAGCGGACCGGCGACACCCGCACGGCCGTCGCCCGCGGACTGGCGCGGACCGCCAAGGTCATCACGGCCGCGGCCGCCATCATGATCGCCGTCTTCACCACCTCACTGCTCGGCCCCGACATCGCGGTCAAGCAGGGCGGTCTCGGCATGGCGGTCGCCGTGCTCATCGACGCCACGATCGTCCGGATGATCCTCGTCCCGGCGGTGATGGAACTGTGTGGCAAGGCGAACTGGTGGATGCCCGGACGCCGGGCACCGAAGGCGACCGCCGCGGTGCAGGCCAGGGTCGGGGAAGAGGCCAGAGTCTGACCCTTCGGCCAGCCGTACCTGAACTGGGTGGGTCCGGGCTGTCAGCCGGGCCCATCCGGTGCCGGGAACTCCATCGCGGTCACGCCTCATGGACGGCGAAGGTCCGGACCCGGCAACCATCCAACTCGTACCCGAGCAGAGCTGGCGGCCGGTGGAGAGCGTGGGCGACGGGGTGAGCCGTCGTTACCTCGGCGGCGGACGCCGCCCGGGTGATCACGCTGCCGACCACCGACGTCCGCGACCAGGACGTGGGCCTCACCGAACCGGTTCTCGTACCGCCGAAGGACCTGTCGAAACGGGTCGCCCGACCCTGCTCGGTGTGGTGGTGGAGGAATTCACTGGAGGTGACGACGAGACGACAAGGAGGTCGTGATGTCGACAATCACCCGCTGGAGGCGTGGCACGCTGGCCCCGTTCGACTGGGCCGACCTGCCCCTGCTCCCGATGCTCACGCCCAGCATCCGGATCGAGAACTACCTGGAGGGCGACCAGTACGTCATCCGAGCCGAGTTGCCGGGCATCGACCCCGCCAAGGACGTCCGGATCACGTTCGCCGGTGGCGAGCTGCGGCTGGAGGTGGAACGCAAGGAGGTCGTCCACCCGGACAAGATCCACTCGGAGTTCCACTACGGATCCTCCTTCCGGACGGTCCCGCTGCCCGCCGGCGTCGTCGAGAAGACCATCGCCGCCCGCTACATCGACGGGATCCTGGAGATCACCGCGAAGGTCGCCGAGCCGACACCCGTGACGATGGAGATCCCGGTCAAGGTCGAGAACGGGAAGAAGAGCTGATCCAGCGCCGGGGCCGGTCACCGGACCGGCCCCGGCCCACCCGTCGGGCAGCACCGCGACCGCTGAGTGACCGAGAGCGGAAGGGGAGGATCGCCATGGCGAGGGTACGCCTTGACAACGTGACCAAGGTGTTCCCGGGCGGGATCCGCGTGCTCGAGGGCGTGGACCTGACCGTGGACGAGGGCGAGTTCCTCGTGCTGGTGGGGCCGTCCGGCTGTGGCAAGTCGACCGTGCTGCGCGTGATCGCGGGCCTGGAGGAGGCGACCTCCGGAACGGTCTCGTTCGACGGCGAGGTCGTCGACGACCTCCCGCCGAAGGAGCGCGACATCGCCATGGTGTTCCAGAACTACGCCCTGTACCCGCACCTGTCGGTACGGGACAACCTTGCGTTCGGTATGCGCCTCCGACACGTCCCCGCCCCCGTCCGCGAGCAGCGGGTCCTCGACGTGGCGCAGCTGCTGGACATCGCCGAGCTCCTCGACCGCAAGCCCAAGGCGCTGTCCGGCGGGCAGCGGCAGCGGGTCGCCGCGGGCCGCGCCATCGTCCGCAATCCCCGCGTCCTGCTCATGGACGAGCCGCTGTCCAACCTGGACGCCCAGCTCCGCGTCACGATGCGCGCCGAGCTTCGGCGCCTGCACGCCGAGCACCGCACCACCACCGTCTACGTCACGCACGACCAGGTCGAGGCGATGACCCTCGGCGATCGCGTCGCGGTGCTCGAAGGGGGCCGGGTGCAGCAGGTCGGAACGCCGCACGACCTCTACCACCGGCCGGTCAACGCGTTCGTCGCCGGGTTCATCGGCTCGCCGAGCATGAACCTCGCCGTGGTGCCGGTGCGGGCCGGCGCTGCCCCGACCATGGAGGTGGGCGGGCAACTCTGGCCGGTGCCGGACACGCGTGTCGCGAGCGTAGCCGCGCTCGCCGGGGGCCCGCTTCTGCTCGGCCTGCGGCCGGACGCATTCACCTGGCCGGCTCCCGACGATGCACCGGCACTGGACGTCACCGTGACCGCCGTGGAGTTCCTCGGCAACGCCACGCTCGTGCTCTTCGAGCCGCCCGGTGAGGCGTGGCACCCGGCGGACGACAGCGATCCGAGCGCCGGCCACTGGACTGCGCGGCTGGACGGCGACGTCCCGCTCCAGGTCGGCGGGCGCGTGACGTTCGGGGTCGACGTCGACTCCGCGTACCTCTTCGAGCCGGACCGTGGCCTGGCGCTCCCGTGTGTGGAGGCACTGGCGGCCGTGCCGGCCTGACCGCTGAGGCGGTTCGCGGGTCCCGTCCGGTGATACGAAGCGCTGACCACGGAGGCCTCGAGCCCGCGCCGACGGCTGTGGTGGGCCCGGCGCCCGGTGATGCGAGTGGTCACAGCCCGAACTGATGACAGGTCGAAGGGCCCCGCGCGGCCAGGTCCTTCGCGTCTACCCGCACCGCCGACAGCGGGTGTGCGATGAGGTCAAGGACATGGAGGGAGTGAGGGAGATGACCGACAACTATCTGATCGTCGTCGGCGTGGACGGCTCCGATGGCGGGCGGCGCGCCCTCGACTGGGCGACCCGTGAGGCGGCGACTCGCGGCGGCACGGTGCAGGCGGTGATCGCTTGGCGGTGGGACGGGATCGAGTCCGGCCCGATGACCGCCGCCAATCCCGCGGACGAGAAGGAGCACGCCCGCGCCATCCTCGAACGCGAGATCCAGGCGCTCACGGCCCGTCGAGGCTCGTTGTCGCCTGTCGCCGCCGAGGTCGTGGAGGGCAGAGCCGCCGACGTGCTGACGCATGCCGCTCGTGGCGCGGATCTGCTTGTTCTCGGCAGCCACGGTCACAGCAGGTTCCGGCACACCGTCCTCGGGTCGGTGAGCGAGGAATGCGTACGCAAGGCGAGCTGCCCGGTCGTCGTCGTCCCCGTGCCCGTGCCGGCGCCGCACGCCCCGGCGGAGGTGGCTGTGCCGAGCTGACTGCCACGATCGATCGAGGGAGGGGCAACCATCGTCGCTCCGACGTCACCTCGTCACTGCAGTTGCCGGGTCAGACAGAACTCCTGCTGCTAGCGGTCGGCAACGGTGGAGGCCGCACGACGGGCGACATGGCCGGGACCATCGTCCGTGCTGCTCCTTGACATGCTGAACATGCCCGTAGCCGCGGCGAAGCACGCCAGGACAACGCCGGCCAGCAGCAACCGGTAGCCGCCGTGCTGAAGGACCACCGCCGCGACTACGGGCGCGGTGGCTTTGGCTGTGGTGACGGGGGTGGCGAGGCGTCCGGCGATGGTGGCGTAGGCGGTGGTGCCGTAGCGGTCGGCGAGGAGTGCGGGTGTGGCGAGACTGGCGATGCCGAAGCCGAGCCCGAATCCGGTGACGGTGACCACGGCACCCACCATGCTGCCCGCGGTGAGGGGCATGGCGAGGACGGCGGCGGCCTGGATGGCGAACACCGTGGCGACGATCGTGGTGACCGGGATCCGGCGGCGGGCGCCGGTGAGGACCAGCCTGCCGGTGACGGACAGGACGCCGAGCAGGCCGGCTGCGGTGGCGGCGAAGGTGGCCGGGTGGCCGCGGCTGATGAGGTAACCGACGAGATGAACGCCGATGGTGCTTGTGGCGGCGCCGTGGGCGATGAGGGCGGCGGCGAGGATCCAGAACCTGGGGTCGCGCGTCGCAGCGCGCGCCGCGGCGCGACGCGAGGTGTGGTCCGGTCGCGCCGCGGGGCTGGGTGCCCTGACGCGCGGCGGTTTACGGATGGTGAGGGCGTGCAGCGGCACGGTCACTGTGCCGTGGACGGCGGCGAGCGTGAGCAGCGCGCCGCGCCAGCCGAAATGCGCGACGAGCAGGCCGGTGATTGGCATGAAGATGGTGCTGGCGAACCCGGCGACGACGGTGACCGCGAGCAGGGCGGTGGGGCGTCGGTCGGGGGTGAACCAGGAGACGATGACGGCGAAGGCGGGTTCGTAGAGAACCATCGCGCCGGTGATGCCGATGCCGATCATGACGGGGTAGAGCTGTCCGATGGTGTGGACCTGGGACCAGGCGATCAGGAGCGCGGTGGCGGTGATCGAGCCTGCGGTCATGAGGGCTCGTCCGCCGTGCCGGTCGAGCCACCGGCCGACGGGGATGGCCATGAGGGCGCCGGCGAGGACGCTGGCGGTGAGCGCGCCGGTGACGGCGGTGGTGGAGGCGTCGAGGCTGGCGGCCATGGGGCCGAGCAGAACCGAATAGGCGTAGTAGAGGGTGCCGTAGCCGATGGTGGAGGTGATGGCGAGGGCTGCGACGATGCGCCACCCGTGGCGCCCGCCGACCGTGGGGTCGGCGGGCGCCGTCGTGGTGGTGGTCATCAGCTGGCGCAGCAGCCGCCGGTCTGGCCGCTGGTCGGGGTGCCGAGGCTGATGAGGTTGAGCGGTGCGGAGAGCAGGCCGCCGGAGATCCCGGTGGCGAGCCCCTGTCCGGCGGGCTGGGCTGCCGGGGCGGGGCCGCAGCAGCTGTCGGTGCCGGTGGAGTCGGCGGGGTTGCTGTTGCAGACGCCGGTTTCGGGCAGGTCGAGCTGGACGTCGCGGGCGGCGTACCAGTCGCCGGCGAGGGCGGCGACGACGGAGCGGACCTGCTCGTAGCCGGTGGCCATGAGGAAGGTGGGCGCGCGGCCGTAGCTCTTCATGCCGACGGCGTAGTAGCCGACCTCGGGGTGGGCGAGTTCGTCGGCGCCGTGCGGGGGGACGGTGCCGCAGGAGTGCTCGTTCGGGTCGATCAGCGGGGCGAGGGCGCGGGTGGCGCCCATGATCGGGTCGAGGTCCAGGCGCAGCTCGGCGGCGATGGAATGGTCGGGCCGGAAGCCGGTGGCGGCGACGATGCGGTCCACGGTGATGGACTCGTCGGCGCCGTCGGCGTGGCGGACGACCACGGCGACCCGGCCGTCGGTCGGGGTGAGCGCGTGCACGGAGAAGCCGGTGAGCAGCCGGACGCGGCCGGCGTCGACGTGCTCCCGCAGACGGGAGCCGAGCGCGCCGCGGGCGGGTAGGGCGTCGGCGTCGCCACCGCCGTAGGTGCGGGCCGGGCTGGCCGAGCGGATCGCCCAGGTCACCTCGGTGCCCGGCTCGGTGGCGGCCAGCTCGGCCAGGGAGAGCAGGGTGTTCGCGGCGGAGTGGCCGGCGCCCACGACCAGGGTGTGTCGGCCGGCGAAGCGGTGCCGGTCGGTGCCGAGCACGTCGGGCAGGGCGTGCTCCAGGAACGCGGCCGCGTCCTTCTCGCCTCGGGCGGGCAGGCCGGAGGCGCCGAGGACGTTGGGGGTGCCCCAGGTGCCGGAGGCGTCGATGACCGCGCGGGCAAGCAGCTCGTCGCCGCCGGCGAGGCGGATCAGGAAGGGTGCCTGCTCGCGGCCGGCGGTGCGCAGCCGGTCCAGGCCGAAGCGACTGATCGCCTCCACCCGGGCGCCGTAGCGCAGGTGGGGCTTGAGCTGTGGCAGCTCCGCGAGGGGCTGGAGGTAGTCGGCGACCAGCTCCGCGCCGGTGGGCAGGGCGTCCTCGGCCGGGGCGACCCAGCCGGCGTCGTCGAGCAGCCGGCGGGCGGCCGGGTCGACGTTGTAGCGCCACGGGGAGAACACCCGGACGTGCCCCCACTGCCGCACGGCCGCGCCGGCGGTGTCGCCGGCCTCCAGGACAAGGAAGGGCAGGCCACGCTCGTGCAGGTGGGCGGCGGCGGCCAGACCCACCGGGCCAGCGCCGATCACCACGACGGGCAGCTCGGTCAGGACAGTCATCGGAGAACTCCTCTGTGTTGAAAATCGTCGAATCAAGAAGGTGCAGTGGTGCTGCGGCGAGCGGGGCTGAACCGGGGGTCAGGCGATGACGGGGCTGCGCCGCTCAAGCAGGATCACGTCGCGCCACCGGCCGTGGTGCTGACCGATCCGTTCGCGGGTGCCGATGACGCGGAATCCGGCCCTTTGGTGCAGGGCGAGACTGGCGGTGTTTTCCGAAAAGACGCCAGACTGGATGGTCCAGATGCCGGCGGCTTCGGTGGAGGCGATCAGGGCGTCCAGCAGCAGCCGGGCTACGCCACGTCCTTGGGCGGCGGGGTCGACGTAGACGGAGTGCTCGACCACCCCGGCGTAGACGGCCCGGTTCGACGTCGGCGACACCGCCACCCACCCGACCACGGTGTCGTCCGCGTCGACGGCCACGAGGCGGTGATCGGGCAGCTTGGCCTGGTCGAATGCGGTCCAGGTCGGTGCGGTGGTCTCGAAGCTGGCGTCGCCGCCGTCGAGGCCGGCCTGGTAGATGGCGAGGACACGTTCGGCGTCGTCCGAGGTCATCGGGCGAACGGTGAGGTCGGCCATCAGCAGGCTCCCTTCGGGGTGGGCGCGGGGCGGCCCATGACGACGTCCGCGGCGGAGGGGAAGCAGCCGACGCAGGCGTCGTTGATGCGGTAGTGGCGGGCGGTGCCGAGCGGCTCGACGAGCACGAACCGCACCTCGGTCAGGATCTTCAGGTGTTGGGAGACGGTGGACTGGGCCAGGCCGACGGCGGCGACGATCTCCCCCACGCTCATCGGCCGGCCGTGCCGCGCGAGGTACTCGACGATCTGCACCCGGGTCGGGTCCGCGAGGGCCCGGAACCACGTGGCGTAGGTCTGCGCGGTGTCCCGGTCGAGAAGGTCGCCCACCACCACTCCTTCTATCGTTGATCGCCGATCGACGATGCAAGCGTAGCAGGTGCCGTCCCGGCGAGGTGGGCGGTGGCGACGACGAGGCGGGTGATCGCACCGAGGGTGGCAGGGTCGACCTTGTCGGGGGTGTCGGCGGGACTGTGGTAGCCGCCCATGCCGGCGCCGATGCCGATCGCCGCGAAACCGGCGCCGCCGTAGCGGCGGTTGTCCGATGCGACCGGGCCCGCCGCCAGGGGGACGCCGGTGTGCCGGCCCGCCTGATCGAGCAGCGCCAGAAGGCGGTGGGCCGGTCCGCCGGCCTCTACCGCCGCCGCCCCGTCCAGGCGACCGGCACCGTCGACGTTGATGACCAGCGGTGCGGCACCTTCGGCGCGGAGCTGGGTGGTGTGGTGAGCGGAGCCGAGCGCACCGACCTCCTCGCCGTCGAGCAGCGCGACGGACAACCCCACGCCTGCGGGCAGTCCGGCGGTGAGGATGCGGGCGGCTTCGAGGACCACGGCGACGCCGGTGGCGTTGTCCGAGGCTGCGGGGAGACGCAGCCCCGGGTGGTCACCGACGCCGTCGTAATGCGCGGTCAACAGCAGGTCGACGGCCCCAGGTGCGGGCGGTCGGAGTCGGGCGTGGATGTTCGTGCCGGTGACGTCGTCGCGGCGAAGCGGTGTGGCCCCGTCCAGCCAGCCGTCGCCCTCGGCCGCGGCCGCGGCCGCGGCGGCAAGGATGGCGTGGTGGGTGTCCGGGTCGAGGGTCAGCACCGGCAGCGGCCCGGGATCCGGTCCGGCGAGCATGGTGAACTGCCAGCCCTCGGCGTCGACCGGGCGGCGGATCAACAGTCCGGCCGCGCCGTGGATGTCGCGGTAGGCGTCGAACAGGCTCATCTCGGCCGGCACGACGAGCCACCGCCCGGCCGGGTCGTCCGTGCCGGCGACACCGAGCGCGCCACGGATGGCGTCGACCGTGTCGGCGGAGGCGGGGTGGATTGCGACCTGCCGGCCGAACACCAGCCGCCGCGAGCCGTTCCGGTCGCCCCAGGTGACCTCCGGCGCCTCGTACACCTGGGGCACCGCGCGGACGGGAAAGTCCTCGGTGCGCATTTCACCGTCAAGGGCGGTGAGCTGGTCGACGAGCCAGGCGCGGGCGGCCGCGCCGCCGGGCGAGCCGACGCGTCGCCCTGCCAGGGGGCCGGAGGCGAGGGTGGCGATGGTGTCGGTCATCCGGTCGGCGCTGACCTGATCGAGCAGGCCCGTGAGGTCGGTGCGGGTGGTCATGAGCAGCATCCCTGCCCGGTGGCGACCGCCTCTGCCTTCGCCTGCGTGCCGCAGCAGGAGTCGGCAGCCTGGGCGGCCTGGCGGGTGCCGCAGCACGTGTCGCCGCCGTCGGCCTCACCGGCCGGCGGGAGGATGCCACCAACCGCCTGGGCGGGGCTGCCACAGCATGCCCCCGAGCCGGTGACCTGAAGGGCGGCGGAGGGGTCGCCGGTGAAACCGCCAACGGCGGAGGTGTTCTCGGTCATGTCGAATCCTTCTTTCACCGGGGGCTGATCAGCGGGTAGACGGCGGCGTGGGTGCGGTCGTAGCGGCGCTCGGCCCGCTCGGTGGCGGTGGACACCCGGGCGCAGGAGTCGCAGAACCGGACACCAGCCAGGGGTGTCGACCGGCGGCGGCGCGTAGAGCCGAACATGGGGGAACCTCATTTCCACGGGACGCCTGTCTCGACGTCCGTCTAACCAGAGACTTGCACGCTGATTAGAGAGATGTCAACCTAGAGGCATGTCAAAGCAACAGGCGCCACTTCCCCTCGTCGATCTCACCGCCGACACGCCGTGCTGCCCCCCGCTGGCGCAACGCCGCGTTTCCGCCGAGACGGCGGCGGTGCTCGCGCCCGCGTTCAAGGCCCTCGGCGATCCGGTACGGCTGCAGCTGATGTCGATGATCGCTTCCGCCGAGGACGGCGAGGCGTGCGTGTGCGACCTGACCCCGGCGTTCGACCTGACCGGGCCGACGATCTCGCACCACCTCAAGACGCTGCGCGAGGCCGGCCTGGTGGATGCCGAGCGGCGCGGCACCTGGGTCTACTACCGGGCCCGGCCGCAGATCCTGCGACAGCTCGCCGGCCTGCTGTCGATCGAGCCGGGGGCCGCAGCGCAGCGGTAGACCACCGCCACACCGCGCGGCGCCTTGTGCCGTCGCGCGGCCATCGTGCTCAATGCCGCCCTGCGATGTCGGGCCGTTGTTGAGCGGCTGCCCGTCGGTGTCCCTGCCGCTCGAGGCGAGGACGGCGGCTTGCCTGCGCGGCGAGTGCGGCCATCACGTGCGCGGCGTCGCGGCCGACGCCGCGCAGGGTGTTCGAGGCGAACGATCGTTGGAACTCCAGCCCCAGGTAGACCAGGCCGGGATGGGTGGTGGAGATCCCGCCCCTCTGCCGGGGGGCTCCGGAGTCGAGGGTGTCGAGTGGTGCGAGGTAGTCGAGGTCGGCCCGGTAGCCGGTGGCGAGGATGACCGCGTCGATTGCTTCGTGCGTCCCGTCGCTCCAGATGACGCCATCGGCGGTGAAGCGGGTGAACATCTGCCGGCGGGGAAGCTCGCCTGAGGTGATGGCCTTGCGGTAGTGGCCGGTGTCGAGGACGGTGGCGTGCCGAACGATACGGGTGATGACGGCACGCGGGAGACGGTCGCCGCCGGTGACGTGCAGCCAGTGGTGCAGGTCGCGACCTCGGATGCGCTGCGGCAGGAACCGCACCGGTTCGCGGGTCGCCAGCGTCACGCGCGCCTGCGTAGCCAGTTCGTAGGCCACCTGGACAGCGGAATTTCCGGCCCCCACAACCACGACGCGCTTGCCGGCATACCCGTCGGGGTGCCGGTAGTCGGCGACATGCCGCAGGTCCCCGCCGTAATCACCGCGTCCGGGAAGGCTCGGGATGTACGGCTTGCCGAAGGAGCCGGTGGCGGCGACGACCCCGACCCCGGCCAACTCGTCGCCGGTGTCAGTACGTACCAGGTATCGCCCGCCCGGCGTGGATCGCACCGTGACAGCCCGGGCGCGGGTGCGGACCTCGACGTCGAGGGTGTGGGCATAGCGGCGGAGGTAGTCGACCACCTCGTCGCGGTGTGGGTAGCGGTCGGGATCGCCGTCGAAGGGCATGCCGGGCAGGGCGCTGTAGCGGGCGGGCGAGAAGAGGGTGAGGCTGTCGTAGTAATGCGGCCAGGAGCCCACTGGTTCGGCGCCGGCGTGCAGGATGACGGGCCGCAGGCCGGCATCCAGGGCGGCGCGGGCGGCGGCTATGCCGGACTGGCCGCCGCCAACGATGATCACGGGATCGGCTTGAGTCACACCGCGATCATATCGTCGTTTTGTTGAATGACAATATGATGGGGGCAAGGAAGGGTGTGACCATGAGCCAGACCGCCGACGAGCCGACCGAGCCGCACCGCCCTGCCGCCCCGGCTGGCCTCGCACCGCAGACGCAGGAGTTCCTCAAGGCCCTCGGCAGCCCCACCCGGCAGCGCATCATGATGCTGTTTGCCCGCGGCGCCGAGATGTCCGTCGGCGAGGTGGCCGAGCGGGTAGGCATCAGCCAGGCCACGGCCTCGCAGCAGTTGACTCTGCTGCGACGCGGAGGGGTCGTCACCTCGCGGCGCGACGGCAAGACGGTGTATTACCGGGCCGACCGCGACGGCACCGTCGCCGCTCTGTCGGACCTGCAGTCCTACCTGGCGACCTGCTGCTGACCCACCCCCTCGTTCGCCACTCGACGCGAAGGCCGGTCCGCGCCGGCTTGACGATAGAGGATTGCTCAGCAATAGTTGAGTCAATGGATACTGAGCTTGCATCCCTGGTGGGGCGGGCGCGGATCCACGCCGCGCTCGGCGACCCGGCTCGCCTGGCGATCGTGGACGCGCTCACCCTGGGCGACGCCTCCCCCGGAGAGATCGCCAACAACCTGGACATGCCGACCAACCTGGTCGCGCACCACGTCAAGGTGCTCACCGACGCGGGCCTTGTCGTTCGGGGCCGGTCGGAGGGCGACCGACGGCGCACCTACCTGCGACTCCAGCCGGCAGCCCTCGCCGCTCTCACGCCACCGCCGCTGGCGGGTGTAGGTCGGGTGGTCTTCGTCTGCACCCACAACTCCGCCCGCTCGCAGCTGGCCGCGGCGCTGTGGAAGCGGCGCACCAACGGGCGCGCCGCTTCCGCCGGCACCAAACCGGCGCCGCGGGTGCATCCTCGGGCGCTTGCTGTCGCCCACCGCCACGACCTCGATCTCGACCCGGTCGGTACCGCACACGTCAACGACATCGTTCGCGACGACGACCTGGTCATCGCCGTCTGCGACAACGCCCACGAGGAACTCACGGGGCCGGTTCGCCCCCGCCTGCACTGGTCCGTGCCGGACCCGGTCCGCGTCGACACCGACGAAGCGTTCGAGGCGGCCTACGCCGACCTCGCCGACCGCGTCGACCGCCTCGCTCCCACCACCCGTTGAGAGGCACCCGATGACCGACACCAGTGCCCACATCCACCAGGAGATCACGCTCGACCAGCAACTCGCTCTGCACACCGCCGCAACCCGGCTGGCAGAGGAGTTCGACGCCATCTACGGCACCGCGACCATCGAGAAGTTCCTGCACAGCAGCTACGACCAGTTCGCCACCGCCGCGAGCATCCCCAACTACCTGCCACTGCTCGCCGAGCGCTTCGCCCGCCAGCGGCTGCGGGCCCTGGCCCGGGTCGAGGGCCACCACCGCGACGGTCGACCCGTGGTGCTGTTCCTGTGCACCCACAACGCCGGCCGCTCCCAGATGGCCCTGGGCTTCTTCACCCACCTCGCCGCAGACGGGGCGGTGGCGTGGTCCGGGGGCAGCGAACCCGGCATCGAGATCAACCCCTCGGCGATTGCCGCGATGGCCGAACGCGGCATCGACATCTCCGAGGAGTTCCCGAAGCCGTGGACCGACGAGGTCGTCCGCGCCGCCGACGTGGTGGTCACCATGGGTTGCGGCGACGCCTGCCCCGTCTTCCCCGGCACCCGCTACGAGAACTGGACCGTCGACGACCCCGCCGGCCTCGACCTGGCCGACGTCCGGCCCATCCGCGACGAGATCGAGCGGCGCGTCCGTCGCCTGCTCGACGAGCTGCACGTACCCGCCACCCGATAACCAATTACTGCCCGACCATCCGCGACAGCAACACCTTGGGAGAGAACAGACTGATGGCCATCGCACTTCGGCGGCGCCTGCTGGCCGAGTTCACCGGCACCGCTCTGCTGGTCACCGCCGTGGTCGGCTCCGGCATCATGGCCACCACCCTCTCCCCCGACGACGTGGGCCTGCAGTTGCTGGAGAACTCCACCGCCACCGCCTTCGCCCTCGGCGCGCTGATCCTGATCTTCGGCCCGGTGTCCGGGGCGCATTTCAACCCGGTCGTGTCCGCCGCCGACTGGTTCCTCGGCCGCCGTGCCGGCACCGGCCTCACCGCCCGCGAACTGAGCGGCTACGTCACGGCCCAGATCCTCGGCGCGATCGCCGGGTCGGTGCTGGCGAACCTGATGTTCGACCTGGCCGCCGTCGACTTCTCCGGCAAGGACCGGTCCGCCGGCAACCTGTGGCTCGGGGAAGTCGTCGCCACCACCGGGCTGATCCTGCTGATCTTCGCCCTCGCCCGCTCCGGCCGCGCCACGGTCGCCCCCGCGGCCGTCGGCGCCTACATCGGGGCCGCGTACTGGTTCACCTCGTCAACCTCGTTCGCCAACCCGGCGGTCACCATCGGCCGCGCCTTCACCGACACCTTCGCCGGAATCGCACCCACGTCCGTGCCCGGCTTCGTCGTGGCGCAGCTCGTCGGCCTCGCGGTCGGTGTCGGCCTGCTCGCCGCCCTCTACCCCGACGCCGGCGCCGCCGCCGACCAGGTCGTCGTCCCGACCGACGAGGACGCCAGCGTCCACCACCGCTCATGACAGATCGCCCACACGATCACAGCGCGGCTGAGCTTTCGCCCGGCTTGTTCAACCGCCGTCACGACCCGGGCCGCTACCGGACGCTCGACCGCAACGGCAGCCCCGACCCCCAGCTGTTCTTCGACCTCACCGACGTGCCGGTCAACCGGCCCCGCGACTCGTACTGCATGGAAGGCACCTCATGAGCGACAAGCCCAGCGTCCTGTTCGTCTGCGTCCACAACGCCGGTCGCTCCCAGATGGCCGCCGGATGGCTGCGTCACCTCGCCGGCGACACCGTCGAGGTCCGATCCGCCGGCAGCGCACCCGCCGACCAGGTCAACCCTGCCGCCGTCGAGGCCATGCGGGAGGTCGGCATCGACATCACCGACCAGACGCCCAAGCTTTTGGAGTATGAGACGGCGGAATCCTCGGACGTCATCGTCACCATGGGCTGCGGCGACGCCTGCCCCGTCTTCCCCGGCAAGCGATACGAGGACTGGAAGCTCGAAGACCCCGCCGGCAAGGGCGTCGACGCGGTACGCCCCATCCGGGACGAGATCCGCAACCGGGTGGAGACACTGCTCGCCGAGCTGCACCCCACCGCCTGACACCCCGTGTACGTGATCTGAACGGTGGTGGCACGGCCACCGTCGTGAGGGACCAGCCGATACTCAGTGACGCTATGCCCGCCTGCGTGGCACTCCACCAGGTATCGGGCCTGGGGCTGGCAGTCGGTCACGCACAGGTCCACGGTGACGGGCCGGCCGTAAGGGCTGCGGGTCTCCCGCCATCTGGTGCCCTGTCCGAACGGGTGGTGGGTGAGCAGCTCAGTCGCTTCGGCATGAGTGAACAGAGCCGAGTACCCCGAGATGTCGGTGAGGAGCTGCCACACCTGCTCTGGCGGCTTGCAGACCGTGCGGCTGAAGGCCATCGGCTGCATGCTGATCATCCTCTGCTGGGCGACGGTGACCGCGCCAACCCAACGGAGCCTCACGATCCCGACGATCCTTCTGTAGCGATGATCAATGATGGCTTGGTGTCGGCCATCTCGGCGTCGCGTCGCGACTGGGTCTACCCGTTCACCGGCTGCGCCCGACCCGGTTCCGCCGCCTGGTACGCAGTGGTCACCAGCCGGGGCGGAGATGCATCGGCGACCGGCCGTGGGTGCCTACGTCGAACACACCGTCGTCCGGGACGCCGGCCGGCCGGGTTCACCTCGGGCTGCACCTGACCGAGAGGCGGAAACACAAACGGTGCGGGCAAGTGAAAGTCTTGCCACGCACCGTTGGGATTTCGTTGGTGTCCGAGGGGGGACTTGAACCCCCACGCCCTATACGGGCACTAGCACCTCAAGCTAGCGCGTCTGCCATTCCGCCACCCGGACCTGCTCGTCCAGCCTACCCTGTCGACCGAGGTGATCTTCTCACCGGTTCGGCCGCCCGGTGGGCCGCACGGGGCATTACTGTACACGGCCCAGGTGGATCATGCACATCGCCGTCACGCTGCCGCGTTTTCCCAGGTCAGTCGGTCAGGCCGGCGGTCCGACACGGCGGCCGAGACCGGATCCTGGGGGGTGGGTAGCGAGGAACCGGCGATTCCGGGCAGCATTGCTCACGTGTCCCACCCCTCCCCCCTGACCGCCGCTCAACACCAGGCCCTCGCGCTGCGCTCCGCCGGTGACCTGGCGACCGCCCGCCGCCTGCTCGCCGACGCGATCGCGGCAGCCCGACCGGCCTACGGTGAGGACCACCCCGACGTACTCGCCACCGGCCACCTGCTGGCCCGACTGCACCGCGAGGCCGACGACCCCGCCGCCGCCCGGCGGGTCCTCGAAGAGGCGTACGCGGCCGGCGAGCGTCGCCGCACCGACAGCGATCCGCTGATGCTCGCGCTCAGCTTCGACCTCGCCGGCGTGGCGGAGGAGCTCGGCAACCGGCACGAGGCCCGACGCAACTACACCCGCGTGGCCACCGCCGGGCCCGCCGTGCTCGGTCCGGACCACCCCGCGGTACGCGCAGCCCGTCACTACCTCGGCGGCTCCGCCGCCGCTCCCGTCCCGCCCGGCGCGCACCCCGTCGGCTCCGCCGCCGCTGCCGGCCCGCAGCCCGAACCGGGGGCTCTGTCCGGGCCGACCATGTCGCTGCCGGCGGTGCAGCAGCCGCACCCGTCGCAGCCCTCCCCGCCCCACCCCGGTGCTCCCGCGGCATCCGCCGCCGCCCCGCCGGTGCCGGCCGCCATCCCCCCAGCGCCCTCCGCCGGCCCCCCGGTGCCCGGTGCCGAGTGGGCGCCCCCGCCAGGGTCGGACCGACCGGCCCCCTGGGCACCGCCCGCTCCCGGCCCGGCGACCCACCTGCCGCCACCGCCGCCGGTGCCGCCCGCGCCGGTCAGCGCCGCCCCCGCCTCGGCGTCGCTGCCGCCGCCTCCGGCCGTCCCCGCGCCGACGTCGGCTCCCCCGACCCGGGCCTCCACGGCGGGTACGCCGATCGGTGGCCCACATGATGGCTGGGCACCACCGCCTACCGCGCACCCCATGCCGCACGCGCCCAGCTCCGCGCCGCCTGCCGCGCCGTCGATCCCGTTGCCGCCGGCGCCGGTCATCCCGCCTCCGGTCCGGCCCGTGTCGACGCCGCCCGCGCCCGCCCCGGGGCCGGGCGCGCCGAACTTCGCTGCGCCCGGTCCGGTGGTTCCGCCCACCGCCGCGACCGTGCCGCCAGCGCCGAGGATCCCGGCCCCGACCTCCGCCCCGCCCGCGTCCGGCGTGCTTCCTCCGCCGCCGCACATCCCGGTCTCCGCCCCGCCGACGTCCGGTGCGCCGACCCCGGCACCCACCTCGGCCCCGCCCGCAGCCGCACCCTCGGCGGCCGTGCCACCACACCGGACGCCCGTGCCGCCGGTCGCGGATGCGGCGGAATCCGGTGTGGGCGAACGCGCCGACACCCCGGCAGCCCCCGCGCCGGGGTGGGACAAGCCGACCATCCAGGTGCAGCAGATCGGCCCGCTGCTCCGGGAGGAGGCGGAGCGGATCGCCGCCTCGTCGTCCCCGGGTGCCGCCGCGACCGGCCAGGTGAGCAGCCCGCCCGCGAGCACGCCCCCGGGCAACCCGTCCGTGAGCACACCACCCGTCAGCGCACCACCCGTCAGCGGACCTCCGCTCAGTGCGCCGCCCGCCAGTGCGCCACCCGTCACCGGACCGCCGTTCAGCGCGCCGCCGTTCAGCGCGCCGCCCGTCAGCGCACCGCCCGTCAGCGCACCACCCGTCAGCGCACCACCCGTCAGCGCACCACCCGTCAGCGCACCACCCGTCAGCGCACCACCCGTCAGCGCACCACC
>NZ_JANAVK010000005.1:433928-517795 GCF_024213425.1 Micromonospora sp. A3M-1-15
CGTCAGCGGACCGCCCGTCAGCGGGCCGCCGGTCAGCGGGCCGCCCACCGCCGCAAACGCCCACGCACCCGTCGACGCGCGAACGGCGAATCCACCAAGCGGGTTGCCAGCCGACGGTGCCGGGCGGGACAGTCAGCCGCCCATGGACGGGTTCGCTGCCGGCACGCGGCCGGTGCAGGCCACGTCGGGCGGCGGAGCGTTCCTGCCGCCCTCGACGGTCAACAGCCTGCCCGCCTCGCCGTTGCCCGGCAGCGGCGCGCCCGATGGCGGCGGACGCTCCCCCGCCTCACCGGTGAGCGGTCCTCCGACCAGCGGACCCCCCTTCCCTCCGCGGCCCGTCGACGGTCCAACGGCCGGCGGCGCACCCTTCGCACCCCAGCCCGTCAGCGACCCACCGGTCAGCGGGGCACCCGTTCCACCGCCGGCGAGCGGTCCGCCCGCCAGTGGCCCGGTTCTCCCCACGCCGCATGGCCACGGAGTGCTCCTGCCACCCCAGCCCGTCGCCGGCCCGCCCGCTCACCCCGTCAGCGGGCCGCCCGGGTACCCGGTCAGCAGCCCGCCCGCTCACCCCGTCAGCGGGCCGCCCGGGTACCCGGTGAGCGCGCCGCCGACGACCGGCTACCCGCCGCCGGTGAGCGGGCCGCCCGCGGCGGCGCCGGTCAGCGCCTCGCCGGTGCCCCCCTGGGGGATGACCGCACCGCCGTGGAGCAGCGCTGCCCCGCCGCAGCCGCTCGACCGGCCCGCCGACCCGGGTCCCGGGCCGGTGGTGGACGCACCCGTGGCAGCGGAACCGGAGCCGGTCCCGGAGGTCGAGGACGAGGCGGGCCGGCCGCTGCCGGTCTACGACGCGTTGCTGGAGTTCCCCGAGTCGAAGCAGCCGGACCCGGAGCCGTACCCGGCCCAGGGGGCCTGGCCGGCGGTGCCGCCGGCGTTCCACCAGCCGGCCGCGTACCCGGTGGCGGAGGAGCCGGAGCCGCGCGGCCGCAACCGGACGGTGGTTGCCGTGGTGGCCGGTGCCGTGGTGGTCGCGGTGGCGGCCGCCGTCGGCGTGGGCGCCGTGCTGCTCAACCGGGACCCGGCGCCGCCGCCCGCGCCGGCGCCGACCGCCGCGAAGCCGAAGGTGAGCGGGCCGCCCCCGGGTGACCTGCGGTTGCAGGACGACACCACGACGATCACCGTCACCTGGACCGATCCGACGGGCGGCGGGGTGCCGTTCGTGGTGGCCGGCGGGCGGGCCGGGCAGAAGCTGGGCGTGATGGCCACGGTGGACGCGGGGCAGACCCGCTACACGGTGAACGGGCTGAGTCCGAAGTTGGACTACTGCTTCACGGTGCTGGCCGTCTATTCGACGGACACGTACGCCACCTCGGGTCAGGTCTGCACCGACCGGGAGGGCGGGACGACGCCCAACTGACCGGCCACCGGCGACACGCTCGGTGTCCACAGGGGGACGGTGCGGGTTTCACCGGCACCGGCCGGCCCCTATGATGGCTCCCGGCTCTGGGGAGGGTCGACCGCGCGCGCCGCCCTCCCCCACCGACGCGGGGAGGCAGCCGCCAGTGACCACCATCGAGGACGTCACGAGCACCGGGCCGGAGACGGCCCGCCCCCGGTCCCGGATGCGGGGCGGGCTGGTGACCATCGGCACCGTGGCCGCGCTGCTGGCCGCCATGGGGCTGACCGTGCTCGGGCTGGGCGCCGCCGACAACGCGGTGGCCAACTACGACGCCTCCTCGTGGTTGTGGAGCACCAGCCGCAGCGAGTTGGCCCGGGTCAACGGGGTCACCGCCCGGGTGGACACCCGGATGGAGGTGCCCGGCGGGCGGCGGCACCAGATGCAGGTCGCCCAGACCGACCGGCTGCTGATCCTGCGCGACCTGAACACCGGTCAGGTCAGCTCGCTGGACCTGGCCACCCTCCAGATCACCGCGACCACGCCGACCGCGCCGGGTCTCGGGGTGAGCGTGGCGCTGCACGAGGACGCGGCGTTCGTCGTGGACGCGGTGCAGGGCATCGTCCGGCAGCTCGACCCGCGGTCGCTGACGCCGGTGGGCGAGCCGGTGCGCTACCCGCCGGGCATCACCGGCGGGGCGTTCGACGGCGCCGGAAAGCTGTGGGTCGCCGTGCCGAGCGAGGGCACCGTCTCGGCGGTCACGGCGGCCGAGCTGCCCGCCACGCCGGGCGCCGCGCCGCCGGCCGGGCTCAGCCCGAAGCGGGTCGAGACGTACGAGGTCGCGGAGCCCGCGCACGAGCTGGTGGTGTCCACGCTGGACGAGGGGGTGGCGGTGCTCGACCGCACCTCCACGTCGCTTGTCACCGTGCGGGCCGGCCGGACGCTGCGGGCCGACCTCACGACGACCGCCCCGGGCAGCCTGCCGGCGCGCACCAGCGGTCCGCAGGTGCCGGTCACGGTGGCCGGGGAGCGGAAGGTGCACGTGGTCCGCGACACCGACGAGGTGCAGCGGTTCACGGTGCCGGGTGCGGGTGAGCGGCTGAGCCCGGCGGTGGCCTGGGCGGGCCGGTTCTACTGCGCCGACGAGAACACCGGCACGGTCTACTCGTTCGACGCGAACGGGCAGCTCGTCGACACCATCAAGGGCTCCGGCCGGCCCGGGCCCATGGAGCTGGAGGTCCGCGAGAACCACCTCTTCATCAACCCGCCGAACTCGTCCACGGCGCAGGTCGTGGACGACCGGAACCAGGTCCGCGAGGTCAACAAGTACGCCAACGACGTGCTCGGCGGCGACCCGCCGCCGGTTGCCCCGCCGCCGCCCCCGCCGAAGAAGCCGAAGGTGGGCAAGCCGGGCGCGCCGCGCGCGGTGACCGCCGCCGCGGGGAACGCGTCGGCGCGGGTGAGCTGGCAGGCGGCCGCGTCCAACGGCGCCGAGATCACCCGGTACGTGGTGGAGGGCGCCGGCCAGCGCCACGAGGTGGGCGCGAACCAGCGTGCCCTGGAGATCACCGGGCTGACCAACGGCGAGACGTACACGTTCGAGGTGCACGCGGTGAACGCCAAGGGCGACGGGCCGGCGCGGAAGAGCAACCCGGTCACGCCGACCGCCGCCGTGCCGGACCCGCCGGCCAGTGTGACCGCGGAGGCCCGGCCGGACGGCACGGTGCTGGTGAAGTGGCCGGCGGCCAACGGCCAGGGCAACACCGTCACGAAGTACGCGGTGACGGCCAGCTCGGCGGGCGCGACCGCCCCGGCCGGCGAGTCGCCCAAGACCGAGCTGGTCATCCCGGCCGGCCAGCTGGAGTACGGCACGCAGTACGCCTTCACGGTGATCGCGGTGAGCGACAAGGGCGCCGGGTCGAAGGCGTCGCCGGTGAGCAACACGGTGGTGCCGTTCACCGTTCCGAAGGAGCCCACCGAGCTGCGGGCCTCCACGGTGGCCGACCAGCCGGGCACCATCGCGGTGCAGTGGGCGCCGGCCGTGGACAACGGCCGCCCGGTGACGAAGTACCTGGTCGAGGCGGCCGGGAAGACCACCGAGGTGACCGACGTGCGGGCCACGATCGGCGGGCTCGGGGACGGGCAGAACGTCACGGTCAAGGTGAAGGCGGTCAACGAGGCCGGTCCGGGCGCGGAGGCCAGCACCACGGCGCGCACGGTGGCCGCGCCCCGGGTCACGGTGACCGGCTCGTCGGCCGACGCCACCTCGGTGACGGTGACGTTCACCGTGGACGCGGGCGGTGGCCGGGCCACCTGCTCGGCCGCCACGGGCGGCAAGACCGCCAGCGGGAGCTGCTCCAGCCTTCGGGTGACCGGCCTGACGCCGGGCACGGCGTACACGGTGACGGTGACGGCGACCAACGCGGCGGGCGCGGGCACCGCGACCCGGGCGCAGAGCACGGACGCGCTCTACGGCATCGCGACCTGCCGCAACGGCTCCTCCGGCCCCGAGGCGTCCTACTGCACCCGGGACGTTCCCGGGGAACGCAACGGCAACGAGATCTTCTCGGTGACCCGGCAGGACAACGCCCAGCAGGCGGGCTGGGAGCCCAACGGCGCCCGGCTCAAGGCGTACTGCAAGAAGCAGGGCGAAGAGGTCTACGCGTACATCTACAACAACGACAAGCGCAGCACCTGGTGGGTCCGGGTGGACCACAGCCGGGGCCGCGACTACATCCCGTGGGCCTGGCTGAACCTGGAGGGTGGCGACAACATCAACCTCCTGCCCACCTGCTGACCGCGCCGCACCGAGGAGCACCGCGCCCGTGAACACCCACGAACCGCTCACCCAGCCGGAGGTGCAGGGCTTCGCCGCCCTGGCCGCCCGGCTGGCCGAGAACGTCAACGCGGTCGTGCTGGGCAAGCCGCAGGTGGTCCGGCTGGCGCTGACCGCCCTGTTCGCCCAGGGGCACGTCCTGCTGGAGGACGTGCCGGGGGTGGGCAAGACGACCCTGGCGCGGGCGGTCGCGGCGACGGTCAAGGGGCAGTGGCGGCGCATCCAGTTCACCCCGGACCTGCTCCCCTCGGACGTGTCCGGGGTGACCATCTTCAACCAGGCCACCCGGGGCTTCGAGTTCCACCCGGGGCCGGTCTTCGCGAACATCGTGATCGCCGACGAGATCAACCGGGCCTCGCCGAAGACCCAGTCGGCGCTGCTGGAGGTGATGGAGGAGCGCACGGTCACCGTGGACGGCGTACGCCACCCGGTGCCGCAGCCCTTCCTTGTGGTGGCCACCCAGAACCCGGTGGAGATGGACGGCACCTACCGGCTGCCAGAGGCCCAGCTCGACCGGTTCCTGGTGAAGCTGTCCGTCGGCTACCCGGACGAGGCGGTCGAGGTGGAGGTGCTGCGGGGCGCCACCCTGCGCTCCCCCGACTCGCTCACCGCGGTCACCGACACGGCCACCGTCGGGGAGATGGTGAAGATGGCCCGGCGGGTGCACATCGCCGAGCCGCTCTACGCGTACGCGGTGCGGCTGGCCGCGGCGACCCGCACCCACCCGCAGGTGCGGGTCGGGGTCAGCCCCCGGGGCGTGATCGCGCTGACCCGGGCGGCGTGCGCGTACGCGCTGATCGACGGGCGGGGCTGGATCATGCCTGAGGACCTGAAGACGCTTGTCGAGCCGGTCTTCGCGCACCGGCTGCTGCTCACCCCGGACGCGCAGGTGCGCGGGGTGACCCCGGCCGACGTGCTGCGTCAGGCGGTCGCCTCGGTGCCGGTGCCGCTGCCGTCGGGCCAGCCCGCCCCGGTCCACGGTTGAGCGGTGGGGATCACCGCCCGCGGCGTCGGGCTGCTCGTGGCCGCCGTCGTGCTGCTCGGCGTCGGCTTCCGGTACGCGTACCCGGAGCTGACCGTGCTGGGCGCGGCGGCCGGCGTCGCGGTCGGGTACGCCCTGGTCACCGCGGCCTGGCGCCCCCGGTTGACGGTGGAGCGGGTGGCCGACCCGGACCGGGTGGCCCGGGGTGAGCCGGCCGCCATGGTGCTGACGGTGCGCAACACGGGCCGGCTGCGGGCGGCGAACCTGCTGGCCGAGGACCGCTGCGGCGGGCGGCTGGTGCCGGTGCCGGTGCTGCGGCTGCGTCCCGGCCGGGACACCGAGGTGCGCTACCCGGTGCCGACCCGGCGCCGGGGCGTGGTGCCGGTCGGTCCGCTGCGGGTGACGCGGCGCGATCCGTTGGGCCTGGTGGCGCTGGCGCGCTCGTACGGGGACATGGTGCCGGTGTGGGTGCACCCGCGCATCCATCCACTGTCGGCGGTGCCGACCGGCGCCGGCCGGAGCCTGGACGGGCGGACCGACAGCGTGCCGCACGGCTCGATCACCTTCGACTCGCTGCGCGAGTACGTGGTGGGTGACGAGCTGCGCCGGGTGCACTGGCGGACCAGCGCCCGGGTGGGCGAGCTGATGGTGCGGGAGAACGTGGACACCAGCCTGCCCCGGCTCGTGGTGGTGCTGGACAACCGGGCGGCCGCCCACCCGGACCGGGACGCCGGGGTGGCCGAGTCGTTCGAGTCGGGCTGCGAGGCGGCCGCGTCGGTGGTCGCCGCCGCCATCCGGGAGGACCTGCCGGTGAGCCTGCTGCTCGTCGCGCCCGCCGAAGAGCCGGCGGACGCCGCCGACGACTCCAGGTCCCGGCGCGGCGTGAGACGCGCCGAGCCGGAGGTGTCGCACGACGGCTTCAGGTCGTCGCGCGGCGTCAGACGCGCCGATCTGGAGTTGTCGCGCGGGCCGCTGGACCGGCTCGCCGCGGCGGACCTGGCCGACGGTGGGGAGGACGTGCTGCGGGCCGCGCTGACCCGGCTGCGCCAGGAGCGGCTCGGCGACACCCTGGTCTTCCTCACCGGGCCGGGCGCCCGCGGCGACCTGGGGCACATCGGCGCGCTGCGCGGCGCGTACCCCTCGGTGGTGGTGGGGATGTTCGGGGCGCCGGAGCCGACGGCGGCCGGCGTGGCGGGCCTGGTCGTGGTGGACGCGGCCGACGGCGCCGAGTTCGCCGCCGAGTGGGACGGGATCCGCCGGTGGTGACCGCGGCCCCGCCGCGCCCGGCGGTCGACGCGCCGGACGGGCCGGACGGCGGGTCCGGTGGCGTCCCGGCGCGGGTGCTGCGCGCCGTGCCGGTGCCGCTGGCCTTGATCGTCATGATCGCCCTGGCCGGTGTGGTGCTCGGCCGGGTGTACGCGGACCCGCTGCTGACCCGCCTCACGGCCGGCGCGGCGGTCGGCTCGGTGCTGGTCAGCGTGGCGGCCCGGCGGCTGCCGTCGTGGTTGGTGGCGCCGTTGTCGGTGGCCGCGCTGGCCGGCTGGACGCTGCTGTCGCTGCGGCTGGCGGCCAGCCACGCGGCGCTGCCGGGCGGCCTCGGCGAGGTGGCGGTGGACGCGGCCCGCAACGCGATCCCCCGGCTGCTCACCGCGATGATCCCGGTGGAGCCGGCACCGGACACCGTGCTGGTCCCGGTGGTGGCGGCCTGGCTGACCGGGCTTGCCGCCGCCGAGGTGGCGCTGCGGGCCGGCCGGGTGCTGCTCGGCTACCTGCCGCCGGTGCTGCTCTACGGCGGCGCGCTCTACGTGGTCGGGCCGAACGCGGGCCCGGCGCTCGCGCCGACGGTGGTGTTCGCGGCGGTCGCCGCCGTCGGGTTGGCGGTGCCCGCCCGGCGGGCCGGCCCGGCCGCCGCCGACCCGGTCGCCGGCCTGGCCCCGGCGGTCCGTGCGGCGGTGCGGCTGCGGCTGCTCGCGGCGAGCGCGGCCGGGGTGGCGGTGGTGGTGGCGCTCGCGGCGCTGCTCGCCCCGGTGGTGGCCGGCCAGGTCGACGCCCGCCCGGTCGACCCGCGCCGCTACGTCGAGCCGCCGCAGGTGGAGTCGCTGGACGAGAACCCGCTGATCCGGATCTCCGGCTGGGCGCTGAACCCGGACCAGAAGCTGCTCGACGTGCGGACCGAGGCGGGCGCGGCGGACGGGGGCCCGCCGCGGATCCGGCTGGCGGTGCTCAGCGACTACGACGGGGTGACCTGGCGGGTGGGCGCGACGTACCGCAACGCGGGGCGCATCCTCCCGGCCGGCGAGCCGGCGCCGGGCGCCGCCACCGACCCGGTGCGCCAGGAGATCACCGTGGCCGACCTGACCGGAAAGCTGCTGCCCGCCGTGCCGACCCCGCGCGAGGTGACCGGCGCGCGGGTCGCGTACGACCCGGCGAGCGGGACGCTGATCCGGCCGGAGGGGCTGGCGCCGGGGCTGCGGTACACGGTCGCCTCGGTCCGGGAGCGCCCGGACGCGAACCTGATCGGCACCGCGAACGTGCCCGCCGGTGACGCGGTGGCCCGGGTGCTGCGGGTCGCCGACGGCGCGCCGGAGCAGCTGCGCCGGCTGGCCACCCAGCTCGCCGAGGAGAACGGCGCCCCGTACGCCCGGGCCACCGCGATCGCCGACTTCCTGGCCGAGCACTACCGGGTGACCGCGGACGCGCCGAGCGGGCACGCGTACCCGAACCTGGCGTTCTTCCTCTTCGGACCGCGCAACGGCGGCGGGCAGCGGGGCACCTCCGAGCAGTTCGCCGCGTCGTTCGCGGTGCTGGGCCGGCTGGCCGGCCTGCCCACCCGGGTGGTGGTCGGCTTCGAACCGAAGGCGGACGGCCCGGTCCGGGCCGCGGACGCGTACGCCTGGCCGGAGGTGCTCTTCGAGGGCGTCGGCTGGGTGCCGTTCGACCCGATGCCGCGCCCGGACGAGCAGCCGCGCCCGGTGGAGGAGGACTTCCGGCCGAAGCCGGAGGACCCGCCCCCGTCCGAGGTGCCCGCGCCGACCGTGGAACCCACCGCCACCCCGCCGGCCGCGGCCGGCCCCGACCGGCGCGGCGGGCCGGGCGGGCCGGGCACGCCGGTGCTGGTCGGCGGGGGCGTCGGCGGCCTGGTGCTGCTGGTCGGGGCGCTGCTGCTGGTCCTGGCCGCGTTGCGCCGGAACCTGACCCGGGCCCGGCTGGCGCAGGGTGACCCGGGGCGCCGGATCGCCGGAGCCTGGCGGGAACTCACCGACGCGCTGCGGCTGGCCGGTCACCCGGTGGGGGCGGACCTGTCCGCCGCCGAGGTCGCCGAGCGGGCCCGCCGCGCCCTCGCCGAGGCGCAGGCCGCCCCGGCGCCTGCCCCACCGCCGCACGTACCGGGCCTGGTGCGCGGTGCGGAGCCGGTCGCCGACCTGCCCGGCGGCCCGGTGGATGAGCTGGCCGGCCTGCTGAACCAGGTCGCCTTCGCCCCCGGCACGGCCACCACGGGCCAGGCGGAGCGGGCGGCGGCGCTCGCCACCGGCTACGTGGCGGCGTTGCGCGCCGCCCGCCCCGGCTGGCGGCGCCTCCTGTGGACCGTTCACCCCGGCCCGCTGCGCTGGCGCCGCTGACCCCACCCGGCACCGTCACGGCGGCGGCGTGGGCGGCGTGCTGGCGCGGGACGCCTAGCGTGAGGACATGACCGTCGTGATGTGGGTGGTGCCGGCGGTGGTGGGCGTCGGGGTGGCGGTCGTCGCCGGGTGGCGGTGGCGCGTCCGGACCCGTCGGGAGCCCACCCGGGCGGAACAGTTGGCGGCGGCCCGGAAGGCGACGCGCGACCTGCGCCGGGCGGGTCCGCGGGCGCACCGGGACACCTTCGAGCGAGGCGGCGCCCCCGTGGACCGCCATTCCGCGGCGATCCTGGAGAACAGTGTCTACGGCGACGCCGCCGGCCACGGTGGCGGCGGGGACGGCGGCGGCTCCTACTGATCCGCCGCGCGCAGCTTGCGGACGAGCTTGCGCAGGCCGGCCTGCCAGCCGTCGGGGTCCTCGGCGCGGCGGCGGGCGTAGCCGGCGACCTCCGGGTGCGGCAGGATGAGGAACCGCTCCTCGGCCAGCCCGGCGATGGTGGCGTCGGCGACATGGTCGGGGGTGAGCACCGCGCCGGAGGCGGCGATCACCCGGGCGCCCAGGTGCCCCTCGGCCAGGCCACCGGCGAGCATCGGGGTGTCCACGCCCTGCGGGCAGAGCGCGCTGACCCGGACGCCGTCGTCCCGGTAGGTGATGGCGAGCCACTCGGCGAGGCCGACCGCCGCGTGCTTCGTCGCGGTGTACGGGGCGTCGCCCACCGCGGTCAGCACGCCCGCCGCCGAGCAGGTGAACAGCAGGTATCCCTGGCCGCGGCGGAGCATCGCCGGCAGCACCGCCCGGGCGCTGTGCACGTGCCCCAGCACGTTGACCCGCCAGGCGCGTTCCCAGTCGGCGTCGGGCGCCTCCACTCCCCCGCCGGTGGCAACCCCGGCGTTGGCGCAGAACAGGTCGATCCGGCCGTACCGGCGCTCGGTCTCGTCGACGAGCGCCCGCACCTGCGCCTCGTCGGTGACGTCGAGCCCGACGCCGTGCGCCACCGGGCCGATGCCCTCGGCCACCGCGCGCGCGGCGTCGGCGTCCAGGTCGGCCAGGACGACGGCGGCGGCGCCCTCGGCGGCGAACCGGCGGCCGAGCGCGGCTCCGATGCCGCCCGCCCCGCCGGTGATCACGGCAACCCGGTCGGTCAGATTCATCTCAGCCCGCCTTTCCGCCGGTGACACCGAGCCGTGGGATCAGCCCGGCCAGGGCCGCCGCGCCGCCGGCGGTCAGCTCGGGGGTGGGCAGCAACGCCAGCACGGGCACGTCCACGCCGCGGTCGGCGTACCGGCGGACCCCGGCGACGCACTCCTCGGGCGAGCCGTGCAGGACCAGCGCGTCGACCACCTCGTCCGGCACCGCCGCCGAGGCGCCCCGCCGGTCGCCGGCCGCCCACGCCTCCCACATGGGACCGAGGCTGTCGTGGCGCCCCAGCCAGCGGTGGAACGCCGCGTACGCCGGCACGGTGAGGTAGCCGGTGATCAGCCGGCGGCCCAGCGCCCGGGCGTACGCGGTGTCCTCGGTGGGGCAGACGAAGATCCGGGCGGCGACCTCGAAGCCGGGGCGGCGCTCGCCCAGCTCGGCCAGGGCGGTCGGCACGTCCTCGGCGGCCAGCCAGTTGAGGATCACCCCGTCGGCCTCGGCGGCGGCGAGCCGCAGCATGCCGGGGCGCAGCGCGGCCAGCAGCACCGGCGGCGGCACGGCCGGCGGCCGTTCCAGGGTGAACCGCCGGACCGTGAAGGTGTCGTACGCCCCGTCGACGGTCTCGCCGCGCAGCGCGGCCCGCAGGAAGCGCAGCACGTCGCGGGTCCGCTTGACCGGCTCGTCGAAGGGGACCGCGTTCCAGTCCCGGACGAGCACCGGCGAGGAGGCGCCGATGCCCAGCGCGAAGCGGCCCGGCGCGGCCTCGGCGAGGGCGGCGGCGCTCATGGCGAGCAGACCGGGGCCCCGGGTGAACACCGGGGCGATGGCGGTGCCCAGCCGCAGCCGTGGCTGCCAGGCGGCGGCGAGCGCCAGCGGCGTGAACGCGTCGGTGCCGGCGACCTCCGACGACCAGACGTCGGTGAAGCCGGCCCGGTCGAGCGCCGCGTAGACCGCGGCGTGGTCGGCGAGGGTGACGCCGGCCAGCGGCACCGTCATGCCCCATCGATTCGTCACCTGTCGATCGTGCCCGGTCGCCGCCGCCCGGAGCAAGATCCCGCGCCTCCAGTGCGATACGCGCGATACGCCGCCCTACGCCCGGAAAGAGTGCTACGACTGCCAGGTGGAGCGGACCGGGAGGCGGCGGTGAGGACTCCGGAGCCGGCCGCCCTGGCCGGACCGGAGGGCGGCCCGAACCGCGCCACGTTCCTGGAGCTCTTCTTCGACCTCGTGTTCGTCTTCGCGCTGACCCGGATCTCCGCCCGTGCCTTCGAGGACCTGGCGCTGGAAGGGGGGCAGACCGCGTGGACGGTGGTGACCGGGGGCGGCAAGACGCTGCTGCTGTTCCTCGCGCTCTGGGCGGTCTGGCAGGGCACCGCCTGGACCACCAGCCGCTACGACCCGTACCACATCTCGCTGCAGACGATCGTGATCATCGCGCTGGTGGGCAGCATGGTGATGGGGGTCGCCATTCCCCGGGCGTTCAGCTCCACCGGGCTGGCGTTCGCCGCCGCGTACGTGGTGGCGCAGGTGAGCCGGCCGGCGATCCTGCTGCTGACGCTGCGCCGGCTCCAGCACCGCCGGCTGAAGCTGCGCATGCTGATCACCTTCAGCCTGACCGGGGTGCTCTGGCTTGCGGGCGCGCTGCTGCCCACCGATTCGCGGGTGACGCTGTGGGCGCTGGCGCTCCTGCTGGAGTACCTCGCGTCGCGGTTCGGCTGGCCGGTGCCCGGGCTGGGCCGGTCGACCGTCTCCCGGTGGGACATCCACGGCGAGCACCTGGCCGAGCGCTACCAGCAGTTCTTCCTGGTCGCGCTCGGCGAGACGATCCTGGTCGCCGGGCTGGCGTACAGCCGGACCCCGGACGACGCCAGCCGCACCGCCGCTTTCGCCGCCGCGCTGCTCACCTCGGTGCTGTACTGGCGGATCTACGTGCAGCGGGCCGGGCGGATCCTGGGCGAGGCGGTCACCCGGGCCGCGCACCCGGCCACCATCGGCCGCTCCGCCGCCGACACCCACCTGGTGATGGTGATCGGCGTGGTATCCAGCGCGATCGGCTACGAGCTGGTCAGCGAACACCCGACCGGCCACAACCAGGTCGGCTGGCTCGCCATGATCCTCGGTGGTCCGGCGTTGTTCCTGCTCGGGCGGGCCCGCTTCGAGTACGAGGTGTTCGGCCGGGTGTCCCCGTCGCGCTGGGTCGCCGTCCTCGTGCTGGTGCTGCTCATGCCGCTGCTCAAGCCGGTGCTGCCGCTGACCGCGGCGGTCGCCACCCCGCTGGTGGCGGCGATCGCCGCCCCACTGGTGCTGGTGGGGGTGGCGGTGGCGGACGCCCGCCGCGCCCGGGGCCGCCCACCGGAGGCGGCTGCCCCGCCGTTCTGACCGCACCCCGTCGCGGGCCACCGCCGCCGCCCGCCCCGGCGCTACCATCCGCGGGTGACCTTCTCGATCGTCGCCCGTTCCGCCGACGGCCTCCTGCACGGCGTCGCCGTGGCCAGCAAGTTCCTCGCCGCCGGGGCCCTCGTTCCGGCCGCCGAGGCCGAGGTCGGCGCGCTCGCCAGCCAGGCCCACGCCAACCTGGCGTACCGGTCGCAGGGGCTGGCGCTGCTGCGCACCGGGGTTCCCGCGGCGGACGTGGTGGCCGGCCTCATCGCGGCCGACCCGGGCCGCGACGACCGGCAGCTCGGCGTGGTCGGCGCGCGCGGGGACGGCGCCACCTGGACCGGGCCGCGCTGCCACCCGTGGGCGGGCGGCCAGTCCGGCGAGGGCTGGGCCGCACAGGGCAACATCCTGGCCGGCCCCGAGGTCATCGACGCGCTCCGGGACGCCTGGCTCGGCGGGGCGGACCTGCCGTTCCCGCAGCGGCTGCTGGCCGCCCTCGCCGCCGGCGACCGGGCCGGCGGCGACCGGCGGGGCCGGCAGAGCGCCGCCCTGTTCGTCGTGCAGCGCCACGGCGGCTACGCCGGCACCGGCGACGAACTGGTCGACCTGCGGGTCGACGACCACCGCGACCCGGTCGGCGAACTGGGCCGGCTGCTCGACATCCACACCCTGCTCTTCGGCAAGCCCGACCCGGCCACCCTGCTCGACCTCACCGGCCCGGTCGCCGACGAGGTGGCGGCGCTGCTGGCCGCCGCCGGGCACCCGGTCGGCGCCGCCGGGCTGGAGGAGGCGCTCGACGCCTGGGCCGGCGTCGAGAACCTGGAGGAGCGCATCGTCCCCGGCCGGATCGACCCGGTCGTCCTGGACCACCTGCGCCGCACCACGGCGGCGGTCGCCGGCGGCTGACCGCCGCCGCTCAGCCGCCGAAGGACAGCCAGCGGAAGCCGGTCCGGTCCAGCACCGCCCGCTCCGCGTCGGTCAACGGCACCCGCCCGGTGGCCTTGCGCACCAGGGTCAGCGCGTCCCAGCCGAGCCCGTCGGGCACCGCCCGGCCGTCGGCGAGCAGGTCGGCCACGACGGTCGCCGCGGTCGGGGTCAGCCAGGGTCGCCGGTCCAGCGCGTCGGCGAGGTCCAGGCCGTGCACCGCGACCTCCACCACGCGGGTACGCAGGAACTCGGTGAGCGCCATCGCGTCGCCGTGCCGGGTGCGGACCACCCGCCCCGGCGGCTCGGCGGCCACCGCCGCGTCGGCGGCCCGCCAGGCCCGCGCGAAGCCCTCCGCCACCTCGGGTACGCCGGCCAGCTCCCGCGCCTCCCGCCGGGCGCCGTCGATCCGGTCCCGGTCGACGTCGGGCGCGAACTTGGCCGCGCCGAAGTAGCCGGCGGCGTCCACCTCGGCGCGCTCGGGGGCCGGCGCGGCGAGCATGCCGACCAGTCGTCCGGCGCCGGTGCGCACGTGCGCCAGCAGGTCCCGCACCGCCCACGGCGGGCAGGGCGTGGGCCGATCCAGGTCCGCCGCGTCGAGGCCGCGCAGCACCCCTTCCAACCGTGCGCACTCGTCGCGGAACGCCGCGCGTACCGTGCCCATCCGTCCTCCCCCGTCCGGTCCGTACCCGTCCGGCCAGCCTGCCACCGCCGTTTCGTCGCCCGGCCGCCGGGTACGCGCCGGTGGACGAGGAGAGGGGGCGCCGAATGGCCGGCATCATGCTGCGCAGCACCGCGTTCACCGACCACGACCTGCTGCCCGGGCGGTTCGCCATGGACGGCGACAACATGTCACCGCCGTTGCAGTGGTCGGACGTGCCGGACTCCACCGAGGAGCTGGTGCTGCTCGTCGAGGACCCGGACGCGGGCAAGGAGCCGTTCCTGCACTGGCTGGTCACCGGGATCTCCCCGGAGGCCGGTGAGGTGCCCGAGGGCGGGGTGCCGCCCGGCGGCCGGGAATGGCCGAACAGCTTCGGCGAGACCGGGTGGAGCGGGCCGCATCCACCGCGGGGTGAGGAGGCGCACCGCTACTTCTTCCGCCTCTACGCGCTGAACCGCCCGCTGGACCTGTCCGGCGCGCCGCAGGCCGCCGACGTGCACCGCGCGCTCAAGGGCCGGGAGATCGCCAGCGGCACCACGGTCGGCACCTACTTCCGCTGACCCGCTCCGGGGACCGGCCGGGGATCCCGGCCGGTCAGCCCTTCCAGCGGGGCACCAGGCGGTGCACCACAGCGAGGACCAGCGCGGCCACCATGGCGATCGTGCCGGCGATGCCGGCGGCGCTGCCCGCGTACCCGACGAAGAGCGGACGGCGGGTGAGTTCCTCGACCGGGATGGTGGATCGGTCGACCAGCCAGGACAGGGCGAGCGCGGAGACGACCAGGGCGACGGCGCCGGCGAGGCCGAGCACCACGGCGGCCACGCGGTGCCCGTCGGCCGGCGAGACCACGGCCTGTTCCCGCTGGAAGAACAGGAGCACGAGGCCGGCGGCCGCGGCCCAGGCGCCGACCACGAGGAACGCGGCGACGGCGTCGCTGGGCCGGTGCCAGCCGGCGGAGAGGGTGGCCACCCCGGCGGCGGCCGCGTAGCCGGCGCCGAGGAACGCGCCGGCCACCCGCAGCTTCGGCGGCAGCACCAGGATCAGCGCGATCGCCACCGACGCCGCCACGGCGGTGTGCCCGCTGGGCAGGCTGTTGCCGGCCGCGGCCCGTTCCGGGTCGATGCCGAAGTCGGGGCGGTCCAGGTAGCGCTTGAGCAGTTGGGTGCTGACGTTGGCGCCGGCGATGAGCAGGGTGGCGGTGACGGCGAGCGCCTTGCGTCCGCGGATCAGCGCGATGAAGCCGATCATGGCGGTGACCGCCAGCAGCGACACCACCGACATGGCGTTGAGGATGCGGTTCACCGGCCCGTCGATGCGCTCCTGGCCGATCCGGTTGCCGGTCAGCGCGACGGTGTCGAGCCACTGGCCGAGTTCGGTGTGCACGGCGAAGCGCCACACCACCACGAACGCGGCCGTCTGGGCCAGGGCCAGTACGACCAACCAGACCGCCGTCCAACCCCTCGCCGTCTCGCGCACCCGGACAACTTAACGGTAGGCCGGGTCGGGCGCTCGTCGGAGCACCGCGACCGTGCGGTTAGGTTGGGGACGCGATGGAGGAGGTGGCGCGTGACCAGCATGCCGGAGCCGGAGCGGCCGTCCGGGGACCGGCCGGAGTCGCTGGCCGACCTGCTCGGTGGCCGGCGGGGCGCGATCGACGCCACGGTGCCGCCGGTGGCGTTCGCCGTCGGCTGGCTGGCCGCCGGGCTGTGGGGCGGGGTGGTCGCCGCGGTGCTGGCCGGCACGGCGGTGGCGGGCTGGCGGTGGCGGCGCGGGGACCGGCCGCGCTCGGTGCTGATCGGGCTGCTCGCCGTCTGCGTGGCCGCGCTCATCGCGCTGCGGACCGGGCGGGCGACGGACTTCTTCCTGGTGCAGCTGGTCTCGAACGCGGCGAGCGGGCTGGCCTGGATGGTGAGCATCGTGGTGCGCTGGCCGCTGCTGGGCGTGCTGGTGGGCGCGGTGCTCGGCCAGCGGGGCCGGTGGCGGCGCGACCCGGCGCTGCTGCGGGCGTACGGGCGGGGCAGCTGGGTCTGGGTGGCGACCTACGTGCTGCGGCTGGCGGTGTTCGTCCCGCTGTGGCTCGGCGGGCAGGTGGTCGCGCTGGTGGTGGCCCGGGTGGCGCTGACCTGGCCGCTGGTGGCGGCGGCACTGGCGGTGAGCTGGTTGGTGATCCGGCGGTCGCTGCCGGCGGATCACCCGGGGTTGCGGCACCCGGTCGTGCTGTCCGACCGGGACGACGTGCCGGCACAGTAGACGTGCGGGCAAATTAAAGAGAGGCCGCCACGGGGGGAGCGGCCTCTCCGGTGAAATACGTTACTCCGTCGCCGGCGCTCGCGTGATCCCGTGGAGCGCCGATTTTCGCGGGCTTTTTTGCGGCAAGTTCGACTCCGGGCGGTTGGGTGGGCCGGTCCGTCCGCTGCGTCGGCCGGACGGCCGGCCCACCCGGCCTGACCGTGGGAGTCAGGCCGCCCGCCGACCGGGCCGCTCCGTTCCCCCTTCGGCCCGGGTCGGCCTCCGTCGCGGGCGGGCCTGGCCCGCCCGCGACGGAGTGGTCATCTCAGCCCGCCGGGAAGTAGGTCCCGTAGTCGGCGTACGCCATGGCGACGTCGGCCTGGGCCCAGAACCGGTGGTAGTTGAAGACCGGCTCGGCGCCGCCGTTGAGGTACGCCTGCACCTTCGGCCAGTCCGGGTCGTTCTTGTAGAACGAGCGGATGTCCAGGAAGCTCTTGCCGGAGGCGATCGCGTCGCCGTTGGGCATCTTCCCGGTCCAGCCGGAGGGGATGTAGAGGCCCTGGCCGTCGGCCGCGTTGTAGACGTCGTCGAAGCGCTTGTAGTCGCCGCGCTTCTCCGGCATCGAGACGCCCTTGGTGTCGGCGGCGGCCGACAGCGCGTCCAGCAGGCCCTTGGCCGTGGTCTTGGCCGCGGCGTCGCCGGACTTGGCCGCGTACGCGATGAGGGTCCGGGCGTAGGCGGCGGCGACGCCGACGTCCTGGCCCTTCACCGTCACCTCGACGTGCAGGTTGGTGTTGGGCTGCGGGCTCGTCGGGTTCCAGTTGGCGGGCTGGCCGGTCCACTTCATGTCCGAGGGGATCGACCAGTTGGCGCCCAGCGTGGTGTTGGCGATGGCCCACGGCACCCACTTGTCCAGCAGCGCCTTGGCCTTGGCGTTGCCGGTCTGCAGGTACAGCTCGGCGATCCGCTGCATCGACCAGGCCTGCATGCCGAACCACTGGTTCGACGGCGGGTCGTTGTAGACCGGGTCGACGTCGTAGAACATGCCGTAGAAGGTGGCGGTGCCGGCCGGCGGCTGGGCGTAGCTGCCGTCCCAGCTGTTGGTGGCGCCGCCGGCGATGCCGCCCTCGGCGGACTGGAGCCAGGTGTAGAACTCCAGCTGCCGGTCGAAGCTCTTCTGCCAGTCCGCGGTCGCGGTCGCCGACTTGGGCTTGAGCTCCGGCACGTTGGTCAGCGCCCAGGCCGCGAGCGGGTTCTGGTAGCCGAAGTGGTTGTGGCTGGAGCCGATCCGCCACGACCAGTTCTGCGACGTGTCGTACGCGCCGCCCCAGGCGTAGTACCAGGAGAGAAGGTAGTGCGCCGAGTCGCGGCCGCTGCCGGCCGGGCAGGTGGACGCGCCGACGCAGTTGCCGATCTTCTTGAAGTACTTGTCGAACAGCCCGTAGCGCAGGTAGTCGCCCATCTTGGCGGCCTTCGCCACGGTGGCCGCGACGTCAGCCTCCTTGCCCTGCGCCTTGGCCCAGGTCAGGGCCCAGTACGCGGCCTGCACGGCGCGCGCGTCGGCGTCCGGGGCGTTGGTGTACTTCCACTGCTTGGCCGGGGCGGCCGACTCCTTGACGAACAGGTCGAGGTAGCCGTACTGGCCGCCGTGTTTGAAGGTGTCGCAGGACGGCTGCGGCACGGTCTCCCAGACCGACTCCTGGGTGCCGCGCTGGAAGGTGTTGATGTAGGCGGGGCGGGTGGTGCCGTCGCCGCAGCGGCCGTAGCCGTAGGTGTTGTCGACGTCGAGCAGCCAGTGCATGCCGTAGATGTCGCCGGTGCCGTACGTGGACTGGAGTTCGGAGCGGAGCGGGTCCTGGCCGACCGGCACGTTCGGCTCCAGGGCCGACGGGTACTGGCTGGGCAGGTTGTGCTCGGCGGCGTACTGGGGGGTGCCCGGGGCGCCGGCGGTGGGCTGGTCGGCGTGCGACGGGATGATGTACTTCTCCATCACCGTCCACGCGTTGTTGAACGGGGCCCAGTTCTGGGTGACCCGGCCGTACTGCGCCTCCAGCCAGAGCCAGAAGCTGAACGCCTCCGAGGTGGTCTCGTGGCCGTGGTCGGGCGCCTCGACGATGAGCGTCTCGACGGAGTGGTACGGCACGCCCTCGGGGCTGAAGTAGCCCGAGTTCTTGATCTTGCCGTACTGGTCGAGGAACTTCTTGATGTACGCGTTGTCCCCGCCCGGGGTGTCGTTGTCGATCTCCGTGGCGGTGACCGCGACGGGGGCGAAGCCGGTGGCCGAGGCGGTGATCGTGGCGGTGCCGCCGGTGGTGTCGGCGTCCTCCGCGGCCGCGACGGTGGCGCTGACCCCGGTGTTCCAGTTGCTCGGGGTCAGGGTCAGCGTCGTGGGCGACACGGTCACGTCGCTGTCCCCGGCGACGGCGAGGGTCACCGGGACGTTGGCGGTCGGGGCGGCGCTCAGGGTGAACTTCACCGACGAGGTGCCGCCCTCGTTGACGCTCACGGCCGACGGGGTGGCCACCAGGACCGGGCCGGAGGCCGGGTTGACGGTGAACGACTTCTCGGCCACCCCGATGCCGTTGGCGTTGTCGTACGCCTTGGCCTGCACGGTGTAGCTGCCGGCCGGCAGGTCCTCGAGGGTGTAGCCGTAGGGGGCGCTGGTGTCGGTGTTGACGAGCAGGCCGTTGCGGTAGAACTCGACCTTGCTGATCGTGCCGTCCGGGTCGCTGGCGGTGGCGGTCAGCGGCACGTCGGCCGGCGCCTCGAAGGGCCCGGACGGCACGCCGAGCGAGACCGTCGGCGGCTGGTTGGCCGGGGCGCCGTTGCAGGTGACGCCGTTGAGGGTGAACGCGGTCGGCTTCGGGTTGCTGCCCGAGTAGGCGCCGTTGAAGCCGATGGTGGTGGAGGCGCCCGTGCCGAGGCTGCCGTTCCACGACTCGTTGGTGGCGGTCACCTCGCTGCCGGACTGGCTCCACTTGGCCGACCAGCCCTGGGTCAGCTTCTGGGTGCTGTTCGGGAAGGCGAACTTGAGGGTCCAGCTGTTGAGCGCGTCACCCAGGTTCTTGATGGTCACGTTGGCGGTGAAGCCCGTGCCCCAGTCGTTCGTCGCGTAGGTCACGTCGCAGGCGGGGGCGGCCTGCGCGGCGCCCGCCGGCAGGGCCACTCCGCCGATGGCGAGGGCGGTGGCGGCGAGCATCGCCGTCCGGCGACGTCTGGCCATGAGTCTCATGTGCGCGGTGTCTCCTCGGACCGGGCCGGGACGCGGAGCCCCGGCGGGGCGCCTCCACGCGTCGACGAGGACGTAACGCGGGGGGACGGAGGCGCCCGGAAAAGTGGTCGACCCGGCCGTGCCGGGGGGATCGGGGCGCCGCACCGGTGTCACCGGGTGCCCTCGGCGGCCCGCACTCACGCGAGCTGGCTCCGCTTCGCGGTTGAGAGTTTGCCATGGAAGCGCTCCCACCACAACGGCCAGTGCAGACACGCACGCCAATGTTTCGATCTCGTTCAGGGGGTTTCACAAACCCGTGACGGGCGTTACAGTCGCAAGCATCGCCGATGGGAGCGCTTCCATCGACGGAGATCCAAGTACAAGATCGCCGGGGACCCTGTGTGCCCGGCGCGCCAGCCCAGCGGCTGACGGCGGGCCAGCCCGGACGCCGCCGTCAGCCATCACCCACCGACATGGAGGGAGGTGGAACCAGAGCCACTCGCGTGGCCCGGCTCCCGCGCGACACGCACGACCGGACGCCAATTCCACTCGTGCGTGTGTGCATCACAGGTGGGGACGGGGGTTGCCCTCCCCCGTCCCCACACTAAACCCCCGTTGTCGACGGGAAAAGAGGCCGACGGGACAGGCGCGAGGCGCCGCCCGGACGGCCTTCTTCGCTATCTGCCCCACCCTCGCCGCTCGCCCCGCCCCCGAGCGACACCCCGCCCACCCACATCTCCGGCCGCCCGGCGGCCGGGCCGCGCCCCTGCCGCGGTCCGCCCTCGGGACGCGGCCGGCCGCCCCTGGCCTATGCTGGGAGCGCTCCCGGCCCCCAGGGCGGCCAGTCACTCCGAGGAGAACGCCCATGTCGCTACTCACCAGACGGCGCCTGCTCCGCCGTGCCGCCCTCTCCGCGACTGCCGCCGGCGCGGCCCGGAACGGGCTGGCCGGCGCCGCCGCGGCCGGGACCGTCGCGTCCGCCACCGCCGTCGCCGGCTGCGACGGCACGCCCGATCCCGACGACGACGCCGACCCCGACGGCGCGCTGCGCTTCCCGCCCGGCTTCGGCTGGGGCGCGGCCACCTCGGCCTACCAGATCGAGGGGGCGGCCAAGGAGGACGGGCGGGGCGAATCCGTCTGGGACACCTTCAGCCACACCCCGGGCCGCACCCGCAACGGTGACACCGGCGACGTCGCGGCCGACCACTACCACCGGTACGCCCAGGACCTCGACCTGATGCGCGACCTCGGGCTGCGCAGCTACCGGTTCTCCATCTCCTGGCCGCGCATCCAGGCCGACGGGTCCGGCCGGCCCAACCAGCGCGGCCTGGACTTCTACCGCCGGCTCGTGGACGGGCTGCACGAGCGGGGCATCGCGCCGATGGCCACCCTCTTCCACTGGGACCTCCCCCAGGCCCTGCAGGACGCCGGCGGCTGGGAGAACCGGGACACCGCCGAGCGCTTCGCCGACTACGCCGACGCGGTGTTCCGCGCCCTCGGCGACCGGGTGCCGGTCTGGCTGACCGTCAACGAGCCGAAGACCGTGGTGCAGAACGGCTACCTGTGGGGGCACCACGCGCCCGGCCGGCAGGACCCGGCGGCGGCGTACCTGGTCGCCCACCACCTCCAGCTCGCCCACGGCCTCGCCGTTCGCGCGCTGCGCGCCGCCCACGCCGGGGGACGGATCGGCCCGGCGCTGAACCTGCACCCCTGCTACCCGGCCGACGACACCGCCGAGGCGGCCACCGCGACGCGGCTGTACGACGGCTACGAGAACCGGCTCTACCTGGACTCGATCTTCAAGGGCGCGTACCCGGAGGACGTGCTGGCCGACCTGGGCGCCGACAGCCGGATGGTCCGCGGCGTGCGGGACGGCGACCTGAAGATCATCTCCAGCCCGGTCGACCTGCTCGCCGTGCAGTACTACACGCCGATCTACGTCACCGGCCAGGGCGACACGGTCCGCCGGTGGCCGACCTCCGAGGCGGAGTGGCAGCAGATCTACCCCCAGGGGATGTACGACATCCTGACCCGGGTCACCCGCGACTACGGCCAGGTGCCGATCACCATCACCGAGAACGGCCTGCCCTGCCCGGACACCCTCGCCGCGGACGGCACCGTCGACGACAGCGCGCGGATCGACTTCCTCCGCGACCACTTCGCCGCCGCCCACCGGGCGATCCGCGACGGGGTGCCGCTGGAGAGCTACCACGTATGGTCGCTGCTGGACAACTTCGAGTGGGCCGAGGGGTACGAGCAGCGCTGGGGCCTGGTCTACGTGGACTACCCCACCCAGCGCCGGGTGCTCAAGCGCAGCGCCCACTGGTACCGCGACGTGATCCGCCGCAACGGGCTCTAGGCGGGCCGGCCCGGCCGGCGCGACGCCGGCCGGGCCTGAGCCCGCCGCGCGACGCCGGCCGGCCGGCCGGCTCGCTTGCCGCTCTCAGCGGGGCAGGGCCTGCTGAAGTTCCGCCCGCAGCGCCGGGGTCAGCATCTCACCGGCCTGCTTGGCCAGCCGAGCCATCTCGTAGCCGACCACGCCGATGTCGGCGTCGGCCCCGGCCAGGGTGGCCAGGATCGAGCCGTCCCGGATCTGCATGACCAGGAAGTAGCCCCGGCCCATCTCGACGACGGTCTGCTTCACGACGTCGCCGTCGAACATCTGCGCCGCGCCGGCCGTGATGCTCATCAGCCCCGAGGTCACCGCGGCGAGCTTGTCCGCGTGGTCGCGGGGCAGGTGCGCGGAGATCGCCACGAGCAGCCCGTCGGAGGAGACCACCACGGCGTGGGCCACCCCCGGCACCCGCTCCGCGAACGCGTTCACCAGCCAGCTCAGGTCCCGTGCCTCCTGGCTCAACGTCGTCACTGTCGTCGTCCTCCTTCATCGCGCGGCAGGTAGATCTCGGTGGTCTCCTCGGCCTCCGCCCGCCGCACCCCGTTGTAGTAGCGGGAGAGCATGCCGCCGACCGCCTCCGGGTCCGGCTCGTGACGCGCGGACCGGTTCGGACCGGCGGGCCGGGTGACCGCGGTGAGCTGGGCCATCGGTACGCGTACCGGCAGGCCCCGCTCGTTGGTGCCTCCGGTGACCGGCGTCGCGGCGGGCGCTGGTGTCACACCGAGCACCGCGGACGACGGGCCCTGGCGGCTGAACCAGCCACCACCGGCCGGCGACCCGGCCGCCGGGGCGAGCACATCCTCGGCCCGACCCGGCACCGGGCGCGGCCTCGGCACGGCCGCACCGCCCGGGTCCGGCGCCGCGGCGGGCCGGCCCGGCAGCGGAGGCTCCGCGGCGGACGGCGCCACGCCGAGCGGCAGCCCCGTCAGCGGCGACACGGGCAGCTCCCCCGCCGCGGCCAGCGGGCGGCGGCCGGCCACCGGCAGCTCGGCGGTCGCCGCGCGGAGCGGGCCGGCGTCGGGCGCCAGCCGGGACGCGGCAGCCACCTGGCTGGTCAGCATCCGCGGCGCGGCGGGCTGGTCCAGCGCGGCCGGGGGCGCGGCGGCCAGCAGCTCGGCCGGGATCCGGACCCGGGCCACCAGGCCCTCGTGGCCGCCCCGCAGCCGCACCCGCACGCCGTGCCGGGCGCCCAGGTGGCTCACCACGAACAGGCCCATCCGCTCGGAGGCGGCCACGTCGGCCGCCGGAGGCTCGGCCAGCACCGCGTTCGCCTCGGCCAGCGCGGCCGGGCTCATCCCCAGCCCCTGGTCGATGATCTCGACGTACGCGCCCGGGCCCTCGGCGCCGGCGACCACCCGCACCACCGTGTCGGGCCGGGAGAAGGCGGTGGCGTTCTCCAGCAGCTCGGCGAAGAGGTGCACCAGGTCACCCACCGCGTGCCCGACGACGTGCAGGTCGGACCGGGAGTCGTGGCGCACCCGCTGGTACTGCTCGATCTCCGCGCTGGCCGCGAGCAGCACCGCGCCGAGGCCGACCGGCCGGTTCCACCGCCGGCTGGACTCGGTGCCGGCGAGCACCAGCAGGCTCTCGTCGTTGCGGCGCATGCGGGCGGCGAGGTGGTCGAGCTTGAACAGGTTCTCCAGCTGGTCCGGGTCGCTCTCCTCGCGTTCCAGCTCGTCGAGGAGTTCGAGCTGCCGCTCGACCAGCACCTGGCTGCGCCGGGCCAGGTTGACGAACATGGCGTTGACGTTGCGCCGCATCATCGCCTGCTCGACCGCCACGTCGACGGCGCTGCGGTGCACCGCCACGAACGCCTCGGCCAGCTCGCCGATCTCGTCCTGCGAGTCGACCACCGCCGGCGGCACGTCGATCGCGCCCACCGGGCGGTCGACCGCGCGCAGCCGGTCCAGGGTGTGCGGCAGCTCCACCTGCGCGATCCGCAGCGCCTGGCCGCGCAGCAGCCGCATCGAGCGGGCCACCGACCGGCCGACCAGCAACGAGATCAGCACGGCCACCAGGAGCACGCCGACGATGCCGCCGGCCACCAGCAGGGTGTCCCGCAGCTGCCGGGCGCTGGCGTCGTCGGCCTGGCGTACGGCGTCGTCGAGGACCTCGCTCTCGAGCTGGCGGAGCAGCTCCTGCCGCTGCTCGCTGGCCGCCCACCACTGCGTCGCGGGCAGCAGCGCCGGCTCGGCGGTGCCGCTGGGCAGGGTCTGCTCCTCCAGCCGGGCGGCCGAGACGAACGCCGGATCCACCGAGGTCTGGTCGTAGCGGCGGACCTGGTCGGCGGTCGCCGCCACCCGGAACGCGCCCAGCGCGGTGAGCTGCTGGGCCCGCAGGTCGGTCAGGGAGACCTGGTCGTCCACCTCGTACCGGCCGGCCCGCGCGGCGGCGTACAGCTCGGCGCGGATCCGCGAGGACAGCTCCTTGACCCTGGACAGCTGCACGTAGCGCAGCACCGCGTTGGTCAGCGCCCGCTGGTCGTCGCCGGGCGACGGCTCGGCCAGCAGCTTGAGCAGGGCCGCGATGGCCCGGTGGTAGTTGCTCAGCACGGTGTCGCTGGAGAGCACCGCCGGCGCCACGGCGGCGCGGATGTAGACCACCTGGTCGTACGACTCCAGCACCTCCGAGTAGGCCACCCGCCAGGCCGCGTCGGCGTCGGCGAGGGGCTCGGCCGCGGCGCGCAGCTCGGTCATCGCCCGGTCGGAGGCGTCCTGGAGCGGCTTGAGCGCGGCGACCGCGGCGTCCCGGTCCGCGCCGCCGCCGGCCTTGCGCAGCGCGGCCAGCTCACCGGCGGAGCGGTCCCGCTCCTGCTGGAGCCGGTCCACCGCGGTGCTGATCTGCCGTCCGATGCCGACCTGCTGGGCGAAGTCGCTCAGCGCGGTGGTCTGCCCCACCAGCCCGCGGGTCTGCACCCCGGCGAGCACCAGGAACGCCACCGAGGGCAGCACCAGCACGGTGGCGAGCTTGGTACGCATCCGCCAGTCCCGCAACCGGAAGCGCGAGCGCCGCCGGTGCGGCGCCACCCGGTCCTCGGACGGGCTCCGGCGCGGCTGCGGCACCGTCCCGCGAGCCGGGTCGGGACCTGCGCCCACACGTCCTCCTCGATCCCCCTCGGCTCCACCGGTACGGGGAGCGGAAGTCCATCCAACCAGGCCGGCGGGCGGTGTCAAACGCTCGGCCGGCCGCACGACCAGGAAGGTCAGCGCGGTGGGCGGGAGCCTACGGTGTTCGGCGCGTTCCGGTCGTCCGTCCGGCCGATGCCGGCCACGTGCGCCGCCTCGGCGACCCGGCCGAGGGCCACCAGCGCGGCCCCGGTGGCCCCGATCTCCGGGTTGCGCTGGTAGCGCACCGCGCGCGGGGCCAGCGCGTCGACGAACGCGGCCCGCCACCAGGCGGAGGCGGCCATCGCGCCGCCGCCCAGCACCACCTCGGCCGGACCGCCGCCCGCGCCGGCCTCGACGAGGGCCAGGTCGTCGGCCACCAGCCGGCACAGCTCGGTCATCAGCACGGCCAGGATGTCGACCGCGGTGGTGCCGAAGCTCAGGCCGCGCAGGTCCCCGGAGCCGGCCGGGGCGACCCCGGGTGGCCGGTCCCCGCCGAGCCGCGGGTTGGCGCGCAGGGTCGGCTTCGCGCCGGCGCGGGTCAGCGCGCTCTCCAGGTCGGCGGCGGGCGGCAGCCGCAGCTCGCGGGACGCCCAGGCGAACAGGTTGCCACCGCTGGAGTACGCCGCCCCGGTGACCACGTGCTCGTGGTCGACCCGGTAGCGCCAGAGCTGCTCGGGCAGGGGCGGCAGCGGCGCACCGGCCGGCACCGCCTGAATGAGGCGTACCGCGGCGGAGGTGCCGACGGTGACCGCGGCGCGGGACCGGTCGACGCAGCCGGAGCCCACGTTGGACGCCGCGCCGTCGCCGACCGGGGCGGCCCAGCGGGCGTCGGCGAGCTGCGGCCAGCGCTGGGCGTGCGCGACGCGGAGCCGGCCGCGCCACCGCTGCGGCGCCAGCGCCGGAAGGTCCTCGGGGCGTACGCCGGCCAGCTCGCACGCCTCGGCGTCCCATTCGAGCCGGCGCAGGTCGAGCAGCCCGGTGCCGGAGGCCATCGACACGGACATCGGCGCCTCGTCGAGCAGCACGCCGAGGACGTACTCGACCAGCCCGCCGAAGCGGGCGACCGGGCTGCCGCAGTGCGCCCGCAGCCACGGCAGCCGCATGGTCCAGTAGCAGCGGTGCCACCAGCCGCCGGTGCGCTCGTGGAAGGCGTCCGGATCGGCCGGGCCGGCGGCGCCGCCGAGGGCCTCCGGCCGGGTGTCCATCCAGGTGAGCACCGGGCCGAGCGGCGCGCCGTCGGCGCCCAGCGGCAGCACCGAGTGCCACTGGGCGGAGGTGGCCACCAGCCCCACGTCGCTCAGGTGCCCGGCGGCGGCCAGCTCGTCCAGGCACTCCGCGAGGCAGGCCAGGTAGCGGGGGCCGTCCAGCGTGCCGCTGCCGTCGTCGCCGGTCACCAGGTGCACCTTGCGGCGGGCCAGCGCGCCGGGGCGCGGGACGGCGTTCGCGTCCAGCACGAGCCCGCGCACCGAGGAGGTGCCCAGGTCCAGAGCGAGAATGTCCATCGCGGGTCAACCTACCCGCCGGGAGCGGCGCCGAAGCCAAGATCCGTCGCCCCGGCCCGGCGATCGGGTTCCCCGGCGCGGCCCGCTCGCGTACAGTGATCGCCATGCCCGCGCACCTGTCCTGCTGGTGGCCCGCCGACCCGGCGGCCCACTCCCGCGCGTAGCTTCCCCACGCGGCCGCCCCACGAGGCGGCCGCCGGTCTCTCCCCGGCACCCCGGGGCCGCCCCACCGGCGGCCTCCGGCCCACCGAGGAGATCCCATGACCCGCCCGCACGACCCGCTCGCCGCCGTCGCGGCCGGCCTCGACCCCGGCCCGTTCGCGCTCGTCCGCCGCGAGGGCGCCGACCACGTCGACCTGCTCGCCGGCACGGTACGCACCGTCGACCGGCTCGCCGGGATCCCGCTGCCCGACGACGCCGCCGGGCCGCGCACGCTGGCCCTGGTCCCCTACCGGCAGATCGCCGAGCGCGGCTTCGCCTGCGTGGACGACGGCCTGCCGCTGGAGTGCCTGGTTATCTCGGAACACCGGCGGCTCCCGCTCGACGAGGTGCTGGCCGCGCTGCCCGACGCGCCGGTGGTGACCCGCGACGCCGCCTTCGACATCTCCGACGCCGAGTACGCGGACACCGTGGGCCGGGTGCTGACCGACGAGATCGGCCGGGGCGAGGGCGCCAACTTCGTCATCCACCGCACCCTGCGGGCCGCCGTGCAGGGCCCTCCGCTGGCGGCCGCCCTGGCCGCGCTGCGCCGGCTGCTGCTGCGCGAGCGGGGCGCGTACTGGACGTTCGTGGTGCACACCGGCACCCGGATCCTGGTCGGGGCGAGCCCGGAACGGCACGTCAGCGTGGACGACGGCCTGGTCATGATGAACCCGATCAGCGGCACCTTCCGGCACACCGGCGCGGCGGCCGACCGGGAGGAGCTGCTGCGCTTCCTCGACGACCCGAAGGAGGTCGAGGAGCTGTACATGGTGCTCGACGAGGAGCTGAAGATGATGGCCACCGTCGCCGAGCACGGCGGCCAGGTGGTCGGGCCGTACCTGAAGGAGATGGCGCACCTCGCGCACACCGAGTACCTGCTGGCCGGGCGGGGTTCGCTGGACGTCCGGGAGGTGCTGCGGGAGACGATGTTCGCGCCGACGGTCACCGGCAGCCCGATGGAGAACGCCTGCCGGGTGATCGCTCGCCACGAGCGGACCGGCCGGCGCTACTACGCCGGGGTGCTCGCCCTGCTCGGCCGCGACGACCAGGGCCGGCAGACCCTCGACGCGCCGATCCTCATCCGCACCGCCGAGATCTCCCCCGCCGGTGAGCTGCGGGTGCCGGTCGGCGCCACCCTGGTCCGGCACTCCACCGCCGCCGGCGAGGTGGCCGAGACGCACGCCAAGGCGGCCGGAGTGCTGGCCGCGCTCGGCCTCGGCCCGGACGCCCCGGACCGCGACGCCGGGCCCGCGCTCCGGTACGCCGACGACCCCGAGGTGCGCGCCGCGCTGGCCGCCCGTAACACCCCGCTGGCCCGGTTCTGGCTGGACCAGCGCGTCCCCGGGGCGACCGCGCTGCCCGGGCTGGCCGGCCGGCGCGCGCTGATCGTCGACGGCGAGGACACCTTCACGGGGATGCTCGCCCACCAGCTCGGCGCGCTCGGCCTGGCGGTGACCCGGCGGGACTGGCACCGGGCCGGCCCGGTCGACGGGTACGACCTCGTGGTGGTGGGTCCGGGCCCGGGCGACCCGAACGACCTCGCCGAGCCCAAGATGGCGGGCATGCGGGCCCTGCTGGCCGGGCTGCTCGCGGCCGGCCGGCCGACCCTGGCGGTCTGCCTCGGCCACCAGCTCCTGGCCGGGCTGCTCGGGCTGCCGCTGCACCGCCGCGACGCGCCCTACCAGGGGCTGCCCCGGGACGTGCCGGTGTTCGGGGCGACCCGCCGGGTCGGCTTCTACTCCAGCTTCACGGCCCGTGCCGACACCGACCGGGTCGCCACCGGGTACGGCCCGGTGGAGCTGTCCCGGGACCCGGTGGACGGGGCGGTGCACGCGCTGCGCGGGCCGGGCTTCGCCGGGGTGCAGTTCCACCCGGAGTCGGTGCTCAGCCGGGACGGCATGGCGGTCCTGGCGGACCTGCTCGGGCATCTGCTGGCCCATCCCGCGCTGACCGGGCATGGACCGGCCGAACGGGGGTAGGGCGAGAGGCGACCGGTGGTGGGACGAGTCGAGAGCCCTCATCCCACCACCGGTCGCCACGGGTCCGGGGTCAGCCGGCCAGGCCCTTCTTGAGCGCGGCGCCCATCTGCACGGCCCGCTTCGCGGTGAGGGCCGTGGCGCCCAGGGCCACGTGGTCCGGGGCGATCTCGCCGTTGTTGCTGGTGTGCGACGCGCCGTACGGGTTGCCTGCGACGAACTGGCTGGGGTCGGTGTAGCCGGGGGTCACCACGATGCCGCCCCAGTGGTAGAAGACCGTGTAGAGCGAGAGCAGCGTGGCCTCCTGGCCGCCGTGCGAGGTGGCCGTCGAGGTGAAGCCGGTGTAGACCTTGTTCGCCAGCGCCCCCTGGGCCCAGAGCGGGCCGGTGGTGTCGATGAACTGCTTGAGCTGGGCGGCGATCATGCCGTACCGGGTGGGCGCGCCCATGATGATCACGTCGGCCCAGGAGAGGTCGTCCGGCTGCGCCTCCATCACGTCCTGGGTCTCCAGCCGGTGCGCCTGCCAGCCCGAGTTCGAGCGGATCGCCTCGTCCGGCGCCAGCTCACGCACCTTGCGCAGGCGCACCTCGGCGCCCGCCTCGCCGGCGGCCTCGTACGCCGCCTGCGCCATCTGGTACGTGATGCCGGTCGCGCTGTAGTAGATCACCGCGGCCTTGACCTGGCCATCCATCAGACGATTCCTCCTCGGTGTCGGGTCAGCTCCGGCGACTACCCGTTGCTTGCGACGTCAAACGGCGGGCGCGGACCGCCCCTGGCACTGCTGCGCCGACCGAGCTGCGTCGATACCTTGCCGCCGCTCAAGATTTGCGCAAGTTCCGATGGAAACCGCTTCCCCGGGTGCCGGCGCGCGGGGATCCTGATGCCACCGGTGCCGGCGTACCGCCGCCGCCCCGCACCGGGAACCTGAACGGGGGATCGCGCTCCGCCGGCAACGTGGCTGGCGTAGCGCGATCAGGGGCACCGGCACGGCTCAGTCGTTGAGCTTGTCCCGCAGGTCGGTCACCCGCTTCTCCAGCCGGTCCACCGCCGCCTCGTTGTTGATGAAGGTGCTGATGCCGGCGGCGAGCGCCAGCCCGATCAGCACCGCCAGGGCGCTGAGCACCAGACCGCCGATGGCCACCCCGCGCCCGGTGGCGCCGGGGCGCCGGGCCATCCGCAGCCCGAAGATGCCCAGGATGACCCCGATGATCCCCAGCAGCAGCCCGACCGAGGCCAGGATCGCGGTGAGCACGCTGAGCAGGGCCGCCACGCCGAACACCAGCGAGAAGGTGGCCGCAGCGCTGGTCTTCGCCCCGCCCGCCGGTCTCGCGGGCCGAGCAGCGCCTCGCATGGGTTCACTGGACGCTGTCATTCCCCCACACCTCCCATTCCTCGCATCGGTTCCCGGCGGCGCATCCCCGTTCCCGGACCGCTCATGCCTCGCAACCCGGGTCGTTACCGGCATCGCTGCTACTCCTCCTCCTGTTCGTCCCGATTCCGGGGAATGCCGGGCCCACCGCCGGGGACTCGGGTGGTGACCCACGAGAAGGAAGGACGAACCATGCGACTGACGGAGCAGCAGGTCCGCTCGCTGTACGGGCAGGACGTCCAGGACCGCTCGGGCGCGAAGATCGGCAGCGTGGGCCAGGTGTGGGCCGATCCCAGCGGCGAGGCGACCTGGGTCAGCGTGAAGACCGGCGTGATGGGCCACCACGAGTCGATGGCTCCGCTCCAGGCGGCCCGGATGGAGCCGGGCGGCCGACTCCAGGTGCCGTACGACAAGGCGACGGTGCGCAGCGCTCCCAGCGTGGAGACCGGCACCGACCAGCCGCTCGGCACCGATCAGCTCAGCCAGCTCTACCGGCACTACCAGCTCGGGGAGCAGGCCGGGCCGGCGCCGCAGCGGATGCCGGGCGCCCCTGAGGTGGTCCGCTCCGAGGAGCGGCTGCGGGTCGGCACCCAGAGCGAGCCGGCCGGCGCGGCACGGCTGAACAAGCGCGTGGTCACCGAGAACGTGCAGACCTCCGTGCCGGTCGAGCACGACGAGGTGACCGTCGTCCACGAGCCGATCAGCGAGGCCGACCGGGACGCCGTCCGGGCCGGCATCGGCGAGGAGCAGCGCGAGATGGAGCTGCGCGCCGAGCACCCGGTGGTCGCCAAGGACCAGGTCCCGGTCGAGCGGGTCCGGCTGGCCAAGGACGAGGTCGTCGAGGAGCAGCCGGTCAACGCGCAGGTCCGCCGGGAGCTGGTGGACGCCGACGTGCCCGAGCGGGCACGCCGCAACCGCTGACGCGACGCGCATCCCGGGCGGGTGGGCCACGGCCCGCCCGTCCGGTCGTCCGTCCGTCCGCCGGGAGCGTCACACAGCCGACCTATGCTGACCGTCCACGTCGACGGGAGGCCAGATCGTGACCGTACGTCTCACCGGCGCCGAGGCGCTGGCGTTGCGGATGACCAGCCTGCTGCTGCGCCCGCACCCGACCGCGCGCCCGGAGAGCGTGGCCGCGGTGGTCGAGTGGTTCGGCGCCATGCAGGCCCAGGACGCGGCGAGCGGCCTCTGGTCGCTCGGCGTACGCCTGCCGGGCCGCACCCAGGACGACGTGCGCGCGGCGCTGGAGCGGCGCGAGGCGCTGCGCACCTGGCCGATGCGGGGCACCGTGCACCTGGTGCCGCCCCGGGACGCGCGGTGGATGCTGGCGGTGACCGGGGTACGGGCGCTGTCCGGAGTGGCTGGCCGGTGGGCGCAGCTCGGCCTGACCGAGACCGACGCGAACCGGGCCGCCGACGTGCTGGGCGACGCCCTCGCGGGCGGGGGCCGGCTCACCCGCGCCGAGTGCCTGGCCGCGCTGGGCGCCGCCGGCCTGGACATCTCCGGCCAGCGCGGCTACCACCTGCTCTGGTACGCCAGTCAATGCGGCGTCACCTGCATCGCCCCGCACGTGGGCACCGAGCAGACCTTCGCGCTGCTGGACGAGTGGGCGCCGGACCCGCGCCGCCCCGAGCGCGACGAGGCGCTGGGCGTGCTGGCCCACCGCTACGTCCGCGGCCACGGCCCGGTGACCCGGCACGAGCTGGCCCGGTGGACCGGCCTCACGGTCACCGACGCCACCCGGGGCATCGCGGCGGCCGGCGACGCACTCGCCCCGGTCGAGGTGGACGGCGCGCCGGCGGTGGTCGACGCCGCGCTGCTCGACGCGCCCCGGGCGCCCGTCGACGACGTGCACACCCTGCCGGGCTTCGACGAGTACCTGCTGGGCTACAAGGACCGCACCCTGATGCTCGATCCCGCGCACGCGAACGCCGTCGTCCCCGGCAACAACGGGATCTTCCAGGCCACTGTGGTGCGCGGCGGCCGCACGGTCGGCGTCTGGAAGCGGACCGTGGGCAAGCGGGCGGTCACTGTGACCGTGCAGCAGTTGACGCCGTTCGACGCCGCGCTGCGGGCCCGCGTCGAGTCGGCTCTCGCGCGCTACGCCGACTTCATCGGGCTGCCGCTGCGGCTGACCTGGTGACACGCGGCCGGGCCGGTGGGCGGCGCCCACCGGCCCGGACCCGGTGCCGTTCAGTCGGCCAGCGCGCCCGACGACCGCCCCTCGTGCAGGGTGAGGTTCCGTCCGGTGGACGGGTCGAACAGGTGGATCTTCTCCAGGTTGAACCAGACCCGCCGCGGCTCGCCCTCGCGCACCGGCGACTCCGCGGACAGCCGGGTGACCAGGCTCGACCCGGTCCCGGTGAAGTCGGCCGCGCCCGCGTCGGCGGCCAGTTCCTCCAGCTCGGCGGCGGTGGCCCGCTCCCCCTCGACGGTGAAGTAGACGTACTTGTCGGAGCCCATCGACTCGACGATGTCGACCGGCGCGTCGAACTCCAGGCCCCGGCGGCGGGTCTCGTCGTCGATCAGCGCGGCGTCCTCGAAGTGCTCCGGGCGGATGCCGAGGATCAGCTCGCGCGGGGCGTCGGCGCCGTCGAGCTGCCGGCGCACCCGGTCCCCGATCGGCACGTCACCCAGCGCCGTACGCAGGTGACCGTCCTCGACGGCGGCATGCAGGAAGTTCATCGACGGGGAGCCGATGAAGCCGGCCACGAAGAGGTTGCGCGGGTGGTCGTAGAGCTCCTGCGGCGGGCCGACCTGCTGCACCGCACCGCCCCGCATGATCACCACGCGGTCGCCGAGGGTCATGGCCTCGGTCTGGTCGTGGGTCACGTAGACCGTGGTGGTGCCGAGCTGCTTCTGCAGCCGGGACACCACGGTGCGCATCTGCACCCGCAGCTTCGCGTCCAGGTTGGACAGCGGCTCGTCCATGAGGAACGCCTTGGGCTGGCGGACGATCGCCCGGCCCATGGCCACCCGCTGCCGCTGCCCGCCGGACAGGTTGGCCGGCTTGCGGTCCAGCAGCGGGGTCAGCTCCAGGACCTTCGCCGCCTCCTCCACCTTCTGGTGGATGGTCTCCTTGTCCAGCTTCGCCAGCCGCAGCGGGAAGGCCATGTTCTCCCGCACGGTCATGTTCGGGTAGAGCGCGTAGGACTGGAAGACCATGGCGATGTCGCGGTCCCGGGGCGCCTTGTCGTTGACCCGCTCCCCCGCGATGCGCAGCTCCCCGGAGCTGATGTCCTCCAGCCCGGCGATCATGTTCAGGGTGGTGGACTTACCGCACCCGGAGGGGCCGACCAGGATGACGAACTCGCCGTCGGCGATCTCCAGGTCGACGTCCCGCACCGCGGTCGTCCCGTCCGGGAACCGCTTGCTCACCTTGTCCAGCACGATGTCAGCCATGACAACACCACCTATCCCTTGACTGCGCCGGAGGTCAGGCCGGAGACGATGCGGCGCTGGAAGAAGAGCACGAACAGGATGATCGGAATGGTGATCACCACGGCGGCGGCGCAGATCGCCCCGGTGGGGTCCTCGAACTGCGATTCGCCGGTGAAGAACTGCAGGGCCACCGGGACCGTGCGGGACCGCTCGGTCGAGGTGAGCGTGATGGCGAACAGGAAGTCGTTCCAGCAGAAGATGAAGACCAGGATGGCCGTGGTGAACAGCCCCGGCGCGGCCAGCGGGGCGATCACCCGCCGGAATGCCTGGCCCTGGGTGGCGCCGTCCATCTTCGCCGCCTTCTCCAGGTCCCACGGGATCTGCTTGAAGAACGCCGAGAGCGTGTAGATCGCCAGCGGCAGGGCGAAGGTGATGTACGGCAGGATCAGCCCCGGCCAGGTGTCGAAGAGGCCGAGCTGCCGCTCGATCTCGAACAGCGGCGACACCAGTGACACCTGCGGGAACATGGCGATCAGCAGGGACACCCCGACCAGCAGCTTCTTGCCGGGGAAGTCCAGCCGGGAGATGGCGTACGCGGCCATCGCCCCCAGCACCACCGCGACGAGGGTGGCGATCAAGGCGATGCCGATGGAGTTGACCAGGGCCCGGACGAACTGGTCGGTGTCGAAGATCGTCCGGTAGTTGTCAAGCGTCCACTCCCGGGGCCAGAACTTCCCGTCGGTGAGGGTGGCCGTTGTCTTGAACGACAGCGAGGCGATCCAGAGCACCGGGACCAGCGCGAAGACGACGACGATGACGTCCAGCAGGCCCCAGCGCACCTTCGCCCGCGTGGTGGTTTCGACTGCCATGTCAGCGCCTCTCCCCGTCGTCGCTGCCGGGAGCAGCGGTGCCGAACAGCTTCACGAACACGAACGCGATGATCGCCACGGTGAGGAAGATCAGCACCGACATCGTGGAGCCGATGCCGAGGTTCAACCCCCGGATCAGGTTGTTGTAGGCGAGCATCGACACCGACGAGGTCTCGTTGCCGCCGGCGGTGAGCACGAAGATGTTGTCGAACACCCGGAACGCGTCCAGGGTGCGGAACAGCAGGGCGACCAGGATGGCCGGCTTCATCACCGGCAGCATCACCTTGGTGAACCGCTGCCAGGCCGTCGCGCCGTCGGTGGAGGCGGCCTTGAGCAGGTCCTCCGGCACCAGCGCCAGCCCGGCCATCAGCAGCAGCGCCATGAACGGGGTGGTCTTCCAGATCTCGGCCAGCATGATGATCGCCAGCGAGCTGGCCCGCTCGGTCAGCGGGGCGCTGCCGTCGAACAGGTTGGCCAGGTAGCCGGTGCCGGGCGTCCAGGCGTACCGCCAGGAGAAGGCGGCGACCACCGTGACGATGCCGTACGGGATGAGCGCCGCGGTGCGGACGATGCCCCGGCCGACAAGCGTCCGGTGCATGATCAGCGCCAGGCCCATGCCGAGCACCAGCTCGACCGCGACGGTGACCACCGTGATCAGCGCGGTCACCCCGAACGCCGTCCACCAGAACTGGTTGGTCAGCACGGTCACGTAGTTCTCCAGCCCGATGAACTCGCGCTGGTCGGGGAAGCGCAGGTCGAAGCGCTGGAGCGACAACCAGACCGAGTAGAGGATCGGGTACGCCGTGACCAGCACCATGACCAGCGCGGCGGGCGCGCAGAGCAGCCAGCCGAGGCGCCGCTCGGCGCGCTTGTTCTCGCTCAGCGGCGGCTTCTGCCGGCGGCGGCCCCGCTGGGTGGGCACGGCGGCGTGCCGGCCGGCGGGGCGCTCGGCCTCCGCGGCGACCTCCGCGCCGGCGGGAGTGGCGTTCACGCTCACGGCAGAACCCCCTTCGACTCCAGTGCGTCCGCGATGGCGCCGCGGAGCTCGTCAGCGGTCTGCTCCGGCCGGATGGCCGACGGCGGCGACAGGATCGCCGACATGACCGTGGAGATGCTCTGGTACGCCGGGGTCAGCGGCCGGACCGCCGGCTCCTTCAGCTCCTCCAGGATGGTGTCCTTCATCGGGTACGCCTTGTCCATCTCCGGGTCGGCGTAGACCGACTCGATGGTGGGCGGCACACCGTCGTTGACCGCGGAGAACTTCTGGTGCTCGGCGTTGCGGATGCACTTCGCCGCCTCGAAGGACTCCGTCGGGTGCTTCGAGTAGGTGCTGACCGCCATGTTGACCCCGCCGATGGTGACCTTGCTCGGGGTGTTCGCGTCGATGCCGGGCATCCGCGCCCACTTGACCTTCTTGGCCAGGTCGGGCGCCGCCTCCTGCATGGCCGGGTAGACGAAGGGCCAGTTGACCTCGAAGGCGCCGCCGCCGGACTGGAACTCCAGCCGGACCGGGTCCTCGGTGGCGTTGCTGAACGACGGGGACGTCACGCCCGAGGTGGCGAACTTCTTCAGCTGGTCGAGGGCCCGCACGGTGCCCGCGTCCATCACCGCCTTCTTGCCGTCGTCGCTGAGGATCTTCCCGCCCGCGCTCTCGGCCAGGGTGTTGTAGAGGACGACGAGGCCCTCGTACTGGGCGCCCATGGTGAGCACCTGGTACGGCTTGCCCTGCTGCTTGAGCTGCTGGGCGGCGGAGATCATCTCGTCCCAGGTCTTCGGCGGCTCCTGGACCAGGTCGCTGCGGTACCAGAGGAGCTGCACGTTGGTGTTCTTCGGCGCCGCGTAGAGCTTGTCCTCGTAGCGGGCGGTGTCCAGCGGGCCGGCGAGCGTGCCCTGCTCGACCTCGGCCTTGTCCTGGCCGGTCCACTCCCGGATCCAGTCGGCGCTGGCGAACTCCTGGGTCCAGGTGACGTCGAGGCCCAGCACGTCCATCCCGCTGTCCTGCGCCGCGAGCCGCCGCACCATCTGCACCCGCTGCTCGTCGGCCTGCCGCGGCAGCACCCGGTAGGCGATCCGGTAGCGCCCCTGGGCCTGCGCGTTGCAGTCGTCGACCACCTTCTGCAGGTTCTGCTCGGGCGGGTAGTACAGGTTGATCGTGGGCGGGCCGCCCTCACCGCCCGATCCGCAGGCGGCCAGCGGGGCCACCAACGCGAGTGCGGCGGCTGCCGCCGCCGCACGCCGGGCCGGCCGCCGCCGTGCGGCCGCGCCGGGGTCCGTCGTCATCGCCCTCCCCCTTTCCTCGGCGAAGAACCGGGGAGTCACCCGTGCCCCGGCGCACGGCGAGACGGTCGGGGCACCGGCCGGTCGCCCCGCGCCCCGGGACGTTTCGTGTGGCAGACAGTGCCCTGCCTGCGACGCTGCGAAACGTGACGGTCACGAGACGGCTACGACAGCGACCGCCGTGGCGCGGATCACCACGACCGGCCGTACCGGCGCGCGGGTGGCCGTCCGACCCGGCCGGCATGAGGGCGAGCCGGACGCGGAGCTCAGCTGGTGGGTGCTGGCCGACCCGGAGGGCGACGACTTCTGCGCCTTCCGGCCGCGTCCCACCCAGTGAACGGCGAGGCTACCCAGCGTCCGCCCGGTCGACTAGCGTTTCCGTAGCTCCGCAGCCAGCGCGTCGCCGTCGAAGTCGATACGCCTCCGGCCGACCCCCAGCCCGTCCGATCGGTTGGTTCTCGCGCGAACTTCCTTCTGCGGTCCCACCGGTTGGGCAGGATTCCCACGAGGAGGTGCCGTCGTGCAGGACACCCGCGCTCTCGCCCTGACGTTCGAGGTGAGCGGCCTGCCCCCGGTCAAGACCGAGGCCCTGTCCATCTTCGCCGCCGGCCACCGGCAGGCGACGAGGGTCCGCACGTTGCTCCAGGCCGCCTGCACGGCGGCCCAGCGCACCGGGTGGACCCCGCTCGACGGTCCGATCGAGGTGGACGTGACCCTGCGCTGCCCGCCCGGACACCGCACCTCCGACGCCAGCACGCTGGTGGGCGGGGTCTGCGCGGTGCTCCAGGACAAGAAGCGGGTGGCGAACATCGGCCTGGCCCACCTCGGGGTGCTGGTCGACGTCGCCCTCTGGTCGGACGACCGGCAGATCCGCCGGCTGTCCTACGTCGAGGAGCCCGCCGAGGACTTCTCGTACCAGGTCCGGGTGGCGGCCGTACCGCGGATGGTTTGACCGACGACGGCGGTGGGGTACCGCGGTCGCCGACGAAGGGAGCGCCGATGTCGGAGCCACATGTCACGCTCGATCCGAGCGGGCTCGATCCCGTGCAGGAGAAGCTGCGCGGCCCGCTGGAGGATCAGCTGACCTCGGCCCTGCAGGCGGCCGCCGACCGGGTCCGCGCCAGCTACGCGGGCGAGCCGGTCGAGGAGGTCTGCCGTCGGCTGCTCGACGAGACCCGCGCCGGGCTGCACCCGGACATCGCCGCCGGCTTCAACCCGGACATGGACGAGTTCTGCCGGGTCGCGGTGGCCATCGTCCGCGGCGAGGTCGGCTGACGCACGCGCACCCCGACCGCGCCGGCCACCGGGCCGGCGCGGTCGGTCCGCGCGGGCCGGTCAGCCGCGCCGCACGTCGACCGCGACGACGTGGGTGCCGTCGGGGCGGGTGGACTCGCCCAGCCGCACCGGCAGCGTCCCGCCGGCCGGCGGCCACAGCCCCAGCCCGAAGCTGAGGTGTCCCTCGAAGTCGCCGGCCGCGGCCCAGCCGCGCAGGGTCGGGTAGTCGATCCGCGACGGCGGCACGTCGGCCGTGCCGGCGCCGCGCGCGTCGTGTGCCTGCGCCGGGTCGAACCGCACCGACAGCCAGGCCGTGCCCGGCAGTTCGACGGGCGCGCCGCGCCCCTCGGTCAACACCTGCGGGACGTAGCCGACCTGGTAGGAGGGCGTCGGGCCGCGGAAGGCGAAGGTGATCCGGCTGAACCCCTCGGCCGGGTGGTCGCCGACGCGCACCTCGACCAGGACGGGCAGCGGCTCCCCCGGCGCCGGGGTGACCGGCACCCGCACCTCGTGGGTCACCCGGGCGGGCGTGGCGGGGACCGCCCAGCCGTAGGTCGCCCGCCAGGAGCCCTCGACCGGCGCGCCGGAGGTGGGCGCGGCCGGGGAGGTGGCGGGTGTGGTCGCGGCGGTGGCGCCGGGCGTCGGCGCCGTCGCGGTCGTCGCGGCCGCGCCGTCGTGGTCGGTCGCCGTCGTGCAGCCCGCCGCGAGCAGCACGACCAGGCTGGCGAGCAGTGGTACGCGCTGAGGTGTCATGGCTCAGTGTCGCGCCCCGCCGCGCCCGTCCACCAGAGCCGTTCGCCCTTGGGCATGATCCCGGCACAGCCACCGCCGAGGAACCACGGGCGCCGGCCGGCAAGGCGGCAGACTCAGCGCGGCGGCGCGGGCTGGACCGCCGGGGCCATCAGATCGGTTCCCGGTTCCACCCGCCACGCCGGCAGGGAGTGCAGCGCCGGCATCGTCGGTAGTTCGGCGGCGTATTCCCGGACCAGCTGGGGCAGCCGGTACCCGCCGGCGGCGTCCAGATACACCAGGTGGGAGTCCAGCAACTTCTCCAGCGCCCGCCACACCCGCTCGGCCGGCACGCCCAGCCGCACCGCGGCGTCCTCGGGCGGCAGTACCGCCTCCGGTTCGCCGCCCAGTAGCGCGAACACCTGCCCGACCAGCTCATCGTCGGCACGGACGGCCGTGAAAGCGAGGTCGAGGCGCTGCCGCATCGACAGGTCGTCGTCGGCCAGCAGGTCCAGCCGGCGGCGGGGATCGCGCAGTTCCGCTACCAGGGCTGCAGCCGTGGCCGACGGCCGCGCGGCGAGCCGGGACCCGACGATACGCAGGGCCAGCGGCGACCCGCCGCAGAGCCGGAGCAGTTCGTCTGCGGCGACGGGTGCAGCGGCCAGCCGCTCTCCGCATCCGAGGGCAACCAGCAACGCCCGCCCGTCCTCGGCTGGCAGGGGATCCAGATCCACCCGGCGAACGCCGTCCAGGCTGCGTAGGTGGCGCTGGGTCACCACGATGAGCGCCGAGCCGGGCCCGGCCGGGACGAGCGCGCGCACCTGGGCGGCGTGAGTGACGCCGTCCACCACGATCAGGATCCGGCGCTCCGCCAGGAGTGACCGCACCCGGCCGGCCCGCTCGCAGGCCCGTTCGGAAATCGCCGCACCATCGACGCCGAGTGCCCGGAGCACCCGGGCCAGCACCTCGTCCCCGGAGAAGGACGGCTGGTATTGGAGGTCGAGGTAAACCTGGCCGTCGGGGAAGCGACCGGCGACGGCGTGAGCAGCCCGTACCGCGAGCGTGGTCTTACCGCTGCCGGCCGCTCCGCTCACGACCGCAGCGGCCGAGGTGGGATCGGACAGGGCGGCGAGCAGCTCCGCATGCTCCCGGGTACGTCCGACGAACGCTCCCAGCGACGCCGGCAGCTCCCGGGGCACGGGACGGTCAGCACGTCGCTTCACGTCCTCCGGGACCGCCACCGTGGCGGACGGCGCCTCCTGCGACAGCTCGGGCGAACGGTCGAGGACCGCCCGGTGCAGGCTCTGCAACTCCTCCCCCGGCTCGATGCCCAGTTGGTCCCGCAGGGCCGCTCGCGCCTCCCGGTAGGCGACGAGTGCCGCGGGCACATCGCCTCGGCGGTAGAGCGCCACGATCAACTGCCCCCAGCTCCGTTCCCGCAACGGGTGCGCGGAGAGCAGGCGGCGGAGCTGGGGCAGTACGTCACCGTGCGCGCCGACCGCGAGCTGGGCGTCAATGAGATCCTCCGAGGCCTGGAGCCGCTGTTCCTCCAAGCTCGCCCAGTGGTTGTCCAGCAGCGTGCCGCGGGACAGCCCGTCACCAGCCGTGCCGCGCCACTGGTTCATCGCCGCGGTCAGCGCGTCGATGGCGCCAGCCGGGTCGCGCTCGCTCAATCTGGACCGGCCCTCCTCGGCGAGCCGCTGAAAGTGGGTCACGTCGAGCTCGCCCGACCCGAGTCGCAGCTCGTACGCCTGCGGTCGCGCGAGCAGCCGGTCCCCCACGGCCTGGCGGAGTGCGGCGGCGTGCGAGCGGAGGTTGGCCACCGCGGACGAGGGCGGGTCGGACCAGACCATGCCGGCGAGGCTGTGTAGGGACACGGGCCGGTTGGCCTCCAGTGCCAGAGCGGCCAGGACGGTACGGCGCTTCGTCGCCCCCGGCGTCAACTGCCGGCCGTCGACCCACAGCTCCATCGTGCCCAGTAAACGGACGTGAATCTCCATGCGCTCCTCCCCCGTCGCCATGAGCGCTGCTCACGCTAGGCGATTGGCCGCGCACGCAACAAGAAGGATTGTTGTACGCAACGAGTGACAAAGATCAATTTGCTGAGCGGCGTGTCTCTGTAACGAAAGAAGGGCAGTGAGCGCTGCGAGTCTGGCTGGAAATCGGCCGGAGCGTGCACCGATCACGTCGGATCATCTTCGTCGCGAATCCTGAAACGATCGACCCAATGTGATTCAGTCTACGAGCCGGGAGGACGGGCAACCGGCCAATCGGGCCAGCACTGGGATCTTTCGTAGTTGACGGCGGGAGAGCTGTGACCGAGAAGGAACATCTCCAAGCTCAAAGTGCGACCTGGCGTCGCATGAAGGACCAAGAGTGGGACCCACTCCTTGCGAAGGCCACTGCCGCCGAGCCCATGCGGTGGGCTCGGTGGCAGTAGGCGTTCAGTCCGTGATCACCAGCTCGAAGCGTTCATCGTCCTCTCGTCGTCGATCCAGCTCCTCAGCTCTTCGCAGGATCGGCACGATCCTCTCGAAGTCACCCTTCCCCATGGCTTTCCTGCTGACACCTGCATGGGTCCAGACCAGCCGCACCGGTCGCTCGACATCGAAGCTCACGCGGTCCCAAAGAGCGTCCAGGTTTTTGCCGTAATAGGGCCCGAAATCAAGCAGTCGAGCTATCTCGACATGAAACTCGGCTTCTGACCTGACGCGCCGACCATCCAACTCAATCTGCATGTCACTTCCAGTTGAGGGCTGATAGAAAAGACCCGCAATGATCAGCCGCGACAAATACCAAGCCGTCGTTGGAATATACCAAACGGTTACCGGGCTGCTTTGCCCGGCTCATCGTGTGCTTGAGGCCCACCTCTGCCTCACAATAGACGCGCTCGAGGCGCCGACGGCAGCAGCTTGGTCGAACCTCCACAAATGTCGCCGCCGATCTGGACGCCGGGCACGTAGTTATTCGAAGCCTTGTCGGGCTTGTATCCGGCGGCCTCCGCCGCAGTCTTGGTGACGTAGTTGCCCGAAAGTCTGGCGGTCGTCTTCACTGACTCGAGCCCCGCTGGCGACTTCCCGCGTCAGTGTCGGGCCCGCCGCGAACGCGGCGAGCCCGACACTGAATTGGTGACACAGGAAGCCAACCCTGGCTGACCGGTTTCCTCTACGTAGTGGTCGCCGAGGTCGGGTCCAAGAAAGGGTTGAGGCTAGTTCTGCTGACTATTCTGCAGATAGCAACATATCTTCAAGCAGCACTTGCCACCAAGCCCCTTCCAGCATTGCCTTGTCGTCCACAGCTTTTAGACGAGCAAGGAAAGCTGATTGGTCGAGCCTCGGTCCGCTCCCTTCGTAGTATCGGTGCACCATTAGAGTGGCTCGCTGAACCTGACACAAGAAAGCGACGAACTGCTCCAACGAGCCGTTGACGTACACTTTGCTGATGACGGACCCTTTTTCGAACACGAGGTCAACGATGTTGGCCGTTGCGTCCTCCAAACAGAGTACTGACTGTCCGTCATAGGACCCAATGCGGTAGTAACTGTCGCCGGAACTGGTGAAATGGCGAACATCGGTTGAGGCGAAGCTGCCAACTTCACGGGGCAACCCCACTTCGGCAAGGAACCGAAAAGAGTTTTGGATGGCGCCTGATTCGACCCTCGGTAGTTCGGATGCGTCGACTCTCCGAACATTCTGACGCCCGAACAACGAATCCATCTCGTCAGCAGTTACCACCATACCTCCTGCAATTGCCGGGAACTCAACAGCCAGCACCATCGTAGCCAACGCCGTCAGGTAGGCCCTAGAGCCCGTGGTACCAGGCATTCAGGTCGGCCTCTTTTGCAGCCTTGCCCGCATCACGCGACGCCTTCTCGGCCCCGTATTCCCAACTGTAGGAAACCTCAGCGTTCTTGAAGTTGTCCTTGATCCAGCCATCGCAGCCGCGGTGGGCCGGCGTGGGCATCCCGGAGCACGGCTGGAACTCGGTATAGATTCGACGCACGTTGTTGGGATCGGCAGTAAGTCCCATACTGGCCAGCTTCTGCTGAATGTTTGCCCAAGCGAGCTTTTCGGCGTGCCCGTTGCTCCCCATACTGAATTCACTGAACTGAACGTCGGAAGTGATGTAGGTGCCAGGGCCGGTTTCATACTCCATGACCGCACCGTTCCGGCCGCTCAGCGGGTTGGCCAGCTTGCCTCTCTCCGCTCTTACCATCGCACCCAGATCGGCCCTAGCAACTGCAGACGTGGCCGCACGCGCTTCGGCCTTGATTCCCGCCCTGGCGAAGAACCCGAAGATACCAGCCGGACCGATACCTAGGGTCATCGAGATATCAGCGCCAACAGCGTTTTCCAGTGCATCCGCCGTGGCGTCATCGCCTTCACTTCGATAAACCCGAGAGTCGATCGACATAAAGGCGGTGCCAGCGACCGGGAGGAAGGATCCGGCGCAAAGCAGTCCGTGAACCCACCCGGTTCCACAGGGAGCTCTATTGTCCATTGGACCAGGTGCGATCACGTCGTGGCCGTCAAGCTCCACCATGGAAATTGGGTTTCCAGCACCGAACGCGTAGCGGTTGCCGGTGAACGGGTTGAGGCCGAGGTTCATGTCGGCCAGGGCGCCGTTGTAGCTGTCCCGGGAGAGGAACCGGTTCAGGCCGGGGCTGTAGTCCCGGAACCCCATGTCGTACGACTGGGAGCTCTGGTCCCACCGCTTGGCGTTGAACCGGTACGCGTTGTACGGCTCCTTCGTCGGATCCTGTGCGTCCGGCTTGTCGATGCCCGTGAACTGGGCGTCGTCGTTCTTGCCGTAGGCGGTGTATCCATAGGTGGCCTTCGTGTCGCCGGTGTCGTCGGTCAGCTGCTCGACATCGGTGTGCGGGTCGTAGCCGTAGTAGGCGTTCTCCTGGGTCCCGTCGTCCTTGTGCGTGATCTGGGACAGGCGCTGGCCCCACGGCGAGTACTGGTACGACTTCGTCAGCTTGCCGGCAACCTCCTCGTCCAGCACCTCGCCCGACAGGCCGAGGTAGTTGAACGTGGTGGTCTTCTCCTTCGCACCACCGACGTCGGTCGTCTTGGTGGCGGTCCGGTCCAGCGGGTCGTACGTGTACTTCGTCGTCGACGTGCTCGTGCCGTTGTTCTTGCGGTTCTCGATGACGTGGTCGAACCCGTCGTAGACGTTGCGCTCGAGAATCGTGCCCGCCGCGGTGACCGTGTCGAGGCGCCCGAACGGGTCGTAGTTGTACGACGAGGTCGCGCCCCCCACGCTGGCGGTGAGGAGCCGGTTCCGGTCGTAGTTGAACGTCGTCGTGGTGCCCTTAAGGGTCTGCTCGATGACGTTGCTGTTGGCGTCGTGGACGTAGGTTTCCGTGCCCGCGCCGTCCCCGGTCTTGGTCAGGGTGGCCAGGCGGTCCCGCGGGTCGTAGCTGTAGTCGCTGGTGGTGTTGAGGTACGCCGAGTGGTTGTCGGCGTTCATCTTCCTGGCGGCGTCGCGGCTGCGGTTGCCGTTCAGGTCGTAGGTGTAGGTGTGCTCCGACACCACCGTGCCGTTGGACTTCTTCTCCACCTGGGTGTTCAGCAGCCCGTCGAGGTAGTACGTGTGGTCGACGGTGTTGCCGTTGCCCTTGGTCTCCCGCAGCTTCTCGCCGCGGTCGGTGTAGGTGAAGGTGGTGGTCTTCTTACCCGGGTCCGTGGCGGACTTGCCGTTCACGACCTCCGACACCAGGTCGCGCGGGTCGTAGGTGTAGCCGGCGTACTGCTTGTCGTGGGTGGTGGTCAGCGGTGCGCTGTTCTCGTTGTAGGTGAACGAGGTGGTGTTGGTGACCGCGCCGCTCTTGCTCTCGGTGACGGTCTTCACCTGGTTCAGGCCCGTGTAGACGACCGAGTAGTCGTCGACCCGGGCGCTGGAAGAGGCGTCCGTGATCGTCTTCAGGTTGCCGTTCGGGTCGTAGCGGTATCCGTAGTCGTGCTTCTCGTTGTCCGCCTCACCCGTGTTGGCGCGAACGAGCTTCACTGCGTCCGCGACGACCGTGCCGGTCGCCTGGTCGGACAGCGACACCTTGTGGCTGTTGCCCTCGGTGAAGCTGTACGAGCCGAGGCTCACCCAGGTCCCGGCGTTGGTGCTCTGGTTGACCGACTTCGGGCTGTTGCCGCCGCTGTGGCTGATGGTGTACTTCGCGTCGGTGGCCGCGCCGGTGACCTGCGGGTAGCGGGCGAACACCTCGTACGTGCCCGACTGCGGCACGTTCAACTGCCAGGTGAACGTGTTCGCGCCGGTCCCCGCGGGGCGGGTCGCGTAGTTGGTGCCGTACTTGCCGGTCGCCGAGTTCGCGACGGTCCAGGTCCCGGTCGCCGACGCGTTGTTGAAGTCGGAGTTGTCGACCAGGACGACCTGCTTGCCGACCGGCACGCCCTCGTCCGCGCGGGACTTCAGCTTGCCGTCCGGGAAGTACGACCAGGTCATCGTCCGGTTCGACGACCCGCCGGCCGAGGTGACCGTGCGCTCGGTCTGGGCGCCGAGATCGTTGTACTGGTACGAGGTGACGATGTCCCACGGATCCGACGAGGACTTCGTCCAGCCGTTGTCGTAGTAGGTGTACGTGGTGTCGTTGCGGTCCGTCTGCCCGGCCGACGGGGGCGCCGACAGGGTCGTGAGGCGACCCACCGCGTCGTACTGGTAGGTGGTGACATCCGGCGTGGTGTAACGGGTGTCGTCCTTGTCGTACGCGCTCCGGGTCTCCTTGACCCGGTTGAGCTTGTCGTAGACGGTGACCGTGGCGAAGTCGTTCGGATCCTCGGCGACCGGTGTCGCCACACCCCGGGGGCTGACCACCTTGGTCCGGTTGCCGACCTCGTCGTACTCGTACTGTGTCGTGCGGTAGGTGACGGTGCCGTTGACGTTCTTGTGCGGCACCTTGACCTCGGTCGGCTTACCGAGCGGGTTGAGGGTGATCTCGGTGGTGTTGCCGAGCTGGTCGGTCGTGGCCGTGACCAGCCCGTCGCGGTCGTAGGTGCTGCTGGTGAACTTGCCGAGCGCATCCGTGCTCTTGGTGACCCGGTGCGCCTGGTCATACGCCAGCTTGGTGGTGTAGTCGGCGGTGTCGGCCGTCGCGTTCTTGCGCGGGTCGACGACCGTGATGACGTTGCCGACGTTGTCGTACTCGTACGTGATCTTGTCGCCCTCGGCGTTGGTGACGCTGGTGAGCTGGTAGATCTCGTCGTAGCCGTTGGTGGTGACGTAGTCACCGTCCTCCGGTGAAAGGTTGCCCTTGGGCTCGGTGGTGGTCAGCAGGTTGCCAACCTTGTCGTAGGTGTACGACGTCCTCCGCTCCGGGTCGCCCGCGACATCCACCGGCGCCTTGGTCCATTTGAGCTGGTCGGCTTCGTCGTAGAACGCCGTCGTGACGGCGCTGTTGGGCGCGGTCGACTCCGTGACGTTGTCGTTCGCGTCGTACGCCGGTGCCGGGGTGGTGATCCAGTCATCGCCGTCCTGGTTCCTGGCGACCCTGTTCTCCAGCGGGCGGCCGAACGTGTCGTACGTCTGCGTGGTGTCGTGGCTGAGCGCGTCGGTCACCTTGAGGACCTGGCCGCGCACGTCGTAGACGAACGTCGTCTGCTTCTGGTCCGCGTCGGCGATGGTCTGCGGGTAGCCGTTCGGATCGAAGCGGTCGTAGCTGGTGCCGTTGCCGTTGGCATCGGTGGCCGTCAGCATCTGGCCCCAGGCGTCGTACGTGTACGTCGTCTTGTAGTCGTCCGGGTCGCTCGTGGTGTTGCCGATCGGGTCGACGACCCAGGACAGGTCACCGTCCGACTCGTAGCCGAAGGTCCACTTGCGACCCTCCGAGCTGGTCTTGCTGACCACGTCGGCCACGTAGCCGCCCAGCTGGTACTGGTAGGTCAGCGTCGTGCCCGGCCAGCCGTTCTTGGCCGCCTCCGCATCCTTGATCTCCGTCGGATAGCCGGTCTTCGGGTCGTACTTCCACGTCGACACCGCGCCGCTGTCCTCGGTGAGCGTGGTGACGTTGTGGTCGTCGTCCCAGCCCAGCGTCGTGACCTGGTTCTTGGCGTTGGTGGTCTGGTACGGGCGGCCAAATTGGTCCATCCGGTACGCCGTCGCGTGGTTCTCCGCGTCGGTCACCGTGGCATCGATCTTGGTGCCCTGCGGGCCGTCCGGGTCGACGTAGGCGAACTGGGTCAGCTTGTCGAGCCGGTCGGTGTAGGACTTGGTGGTCCAGTGGAACTTCGGGTCGTCGCCGGTCTTCGGGTAGTTGTACTCCAGCTTGGTGGCGTAGGAGGCATTGGCAGCGTTGGCCCGCGGGTCCGTGATCTTGACGAGCTTGACGTTCTTGTTCCCCTGCGTCATGTCGTAGGCGAACGTGAACACCTTGGGCGCGCCGTTGGTCGACCCGGCACCGTCGATCATTTCACCCAGCAGACCCTTGTCGGTGTACGTGAAGGTCAGCTTCCGCCCGGAGATGTCGGAGATCTGCGAGACGTGGTCGATGATCTTGGGGTTGGTCAGACCGCCGGTGGCCCGGACCTTGGCCCACGTGGTGTCGTTGATGTAGTCGTACGTCTGCCCCTTGGCGTAGTAGTCCAGGGTCAGCGTCGTCCGGCCGGCCGGGTCGGTGATGTACCTCAGGAACTTGGTCGGCTTGTTGTTCGACCGCCGCTCCTCGTAGGTGAAGGTCATCTCGTTGCCGTTGTTGTCGACCGTGCTGGTGAGGAAGCCCTCGCAGTCGTAGTAGAACTGCGTCCGGTCCGGCTTGGTCAGGCGCCAGGCCCGCGGCTCCTCGGTGTTCGGCTTGCAGTCGAGGCTGGTGACCTTCTGCAGGTAGAGGTGCACGCCCTTCGGGCTGATCCACTCCCCCGTCTGGTCGTTCAGGGTGAAGCGGTGGGCCGTGCCGTCACCGTCGGTGAGGGTGACCGTCCTCGGGTTCGGGTTCGGGTGGAAGTCCAGCGGGGTACCCAGGCGCATCATCGACGACGCCTGCAGCGACCAGCCGAAGCCGGCCGCGGAGTCCGAGGTGTCCAGCGAGTTGTAGGACATCCGCACGAACGTGGACAGGCCCCGGGACGGGTTGCTGAGCGCGTTGTACGACCAGACCGTGTTGCCGGCGTACAGGTTGTTCATCAGGGTGCCGCCGGCACCGGTGTTCTTGCCCGCGTACGAGTAAAACTTCTCCAAACCGAGCTGGTCGGAGGTGGGCTCCTCCACCGCGATGTCCTGCGCCAGCGCTCCGACGCCGGTCAGCTTCGTGCCGTCGGCCTTGCTCAGCTCCCAGTTCAGCGTGTAGTTGTTGCGCCGGTTGTGGTCGGCGCCCGGCGCCGGGGCCTTCACCTGCGCGACGACGTCCACGCTGCTGGTGCCGGGCTGACCGATCGGCGCCAGGTCCACGGGCAACGCCGTGCGCAGCGGAGTGCCGGCTGTCGGTACGGCCGACCCGTCCGGCAGCGTCCAGCTGTACGACAGCGCCCACTCGCTCTTCAGCCAGGTGGCCGACGTGGTGTTGGCAAGGGTGACCGGCACGCTGTAGGTGCCGTCGGTGGTCATGGTCGACGGGGTCGTCGGCGCGTAGTAGGTCTGCGCGGCGTCCGGCTGGGTGTAGATGACCTGCAGCTGCGGGCGCAGCGGCTGGGTGCCCTCGCTGGACAGGAAGAGGCTGTCCTCCTTCAGCCGGCCGGCCTCGTCGGCGTACTTGACCAGGATGCCCTTATTCGCGTTCGGGTTGGTGACCCAGTTCTGCACCGCGTCCTTGACCGTCCAGCGACGCCACTGCGGCGCGTCGTCGACGCCAAAGGGGCCGACCGTGGCGAGTGGTGTCGTGGCGTAGTCACCGCCGGCGGTGCCCCAGTTGGTGGTGGCGGTCGCCTTCTTCCAGGTCGCGGTGGCCGGGTCCCACGTGGTGGTCAGCGGGTACGCGTTGTAGGTCGACACCTGCGAGGTGCCCAGGACGGTGCTGAAGCCCCACACGTTCAGCGAACTGGACAGCACTTTGGCGTTCGTCGGAATGGACGAGGTGTCGAACCGCAGCAGCGACCGGGTGAAACTGTAGGTGGCGGAGTTGTTGCCCACCATCAGCTGCGGCTTGCCGTCCAGGGTGTTGAAGTTGGCGTCCTGCTTGGCGGAAGAGAGCACCACGTCCGCGGTGACGGGGATGGTCTGCACCACCTGGCCGGACTTGGGCAGCTTGGCGACCTGGGCCGCCGACGGCACCAGCGTGCCCCCGGTGGTCTTGACCGCCACCTGGTAGTAGTACGTCTGCCCGTACGGCTCGGTGGAGGTGGCCGGGGTCGGCGTCGCGGTGGTGTCGGTGTACGACGTGACGCCCTTGTTCACCGGCGCGACCAGGGTGGCCGCGGTCGGGGTGAAGTTCGGCGTGGTCGACCGGTGCACCTGGTACTCGGCGATGTCCGCGCCCTGGTACGCCGACCAGCGCAGCGCGGCGCCCGTCGGGTAGAGGGTGCCCGGCGGGTCGAGGACGACGCCGGGATTGCCGTAGGTGACCACCAGCTTCGGCATGTTCTGGGTTTCGCCGTTGAAGAGGTCCTCACCCGACTCGTAGCGGGGGCCGCCGTGGCCGAGCCGGGCCTCGTCCACTGCCTTGATCATGAAGCCGTGGTTGCTGGTCGAGTCGTTGAGCCACTTCTGGACGAGGTTGGTCGCGGCGAAGGTGTGCCAGGCGTTGGTCTCCTTGGCCTTCTTGAGCCCACCGGACTTGGTCAGCCGCACTGCGTCGGCGATCACGGCGGCGTCGCTACCGGAGTTGGCGTCGGTCACCACGACCCGGCCGACGGTGCCGGCCTTGAAGGGGTAGGTCCCCAGGCTGGCCCAGTCGGCGTTGGTCGGCAACTCCTGGTTGATCTCCTTGGAGGCGACGGCGCCGTCGCCGTAGGTGACGTTGTAGACCGTCTTCGGGTTGCGGTCGCCGGCTGGGACGTAGTGCGTCTCCACCGTGTAGTCGCCGTCCTCGGGGACGGTGGGCATCCAGGTGTAGGTGTCGCCCAGCACCGCGTCGTTGTTGACGAGGTAGGTCCCCTTGACGGCGTTCTTGGTCAGGCTGCTGGTGGAGGCCGGCCAGGCGCCCTTGGCCGCGACCTGGCCGGTGTCGGTGTCGTCGACCGTCACCACCGTGGCGGCGCCGGCGCCCATCTCGGTGTTGATGGCGTTCCAGGTGACCGTCTCGTCCCAGTCCCTGGTGACCTCGCGGACCTCCATCGGCACGTCGTACGCGTCGGTCGTGTGACTGGTGTCGTAGTACATCTGCAGCGACGCCGAGTCGACCGTGGTGTTGGCCGGGATCGCGTCCAGCCCGAACCGGACCAGGGCGCGGGAGGCGCCAGCCGTGGTGGTGCCCACCGACAGCCGCCAGAGGTTGCCGAACGGCTGCGCCGGCGTGTCCTGGGCGACCATCGCGTCGACGGCGTTGTTCCCGCTCGGCTGGATCTTGATGGTGGGGTCGACGGTGACCGGCCAGACCCGCTTCGGGTCGGCGAGCCAGTCCTTGTCGGCGGCCACGTCGATCGCCCACCGGCCACCCTCGGCCCGCAGCTTCTGGGTCACCTTGAGGCTGTAGGCGAAGCCGTACGGCGACGATTTGTCAGCCTTGGCGTCGTACATGAACGGGGCAGGCATGACCAGCAACACCTGGTTGTCCAGCGGGGACCGGAACTCGATCGCGCCATCCTCGCGCTGGGAGACCTTGAGCCGTCCCGCGTCGAGGGTGAAGGTCATTGCGGCGGTGGCGGACGCGTCGCGCAGCACCAGGCGTTCCTTGAGCGCGGTGGCGGTCACGTCGTACGCGAGGTCGACGCCGTCGGCGATGCCGGGGTAGGTGGCGGTGTGGCCGGCCAGCACAGGCTTCACCGAGCGCGGCGCGCCGGCCAGGCCGAGGGTGACCTGCTCGCCGTCGAGCTCGAAGCGGGTCAGCTTCGCCGTCGAGGCACCGAACCGGCTGCTGAAGGTGTTGGTGGTGTTGGCCGCGGCGAACCCGGCCGCCGTCGAGGGCGAGACGGTGGTGTCGATCGGCTGCCAGTTGCCCTTGGCGTCGCGGTAGTGGCGCGGCGCGGCGGAGATCTCCGCCTGGAGCCGGCCGTCGGACATCGCGAAGACCCGGGTGGTGGGGGTCCGCCGCCCGGTCAGCTCCTTCACCCGCTTGGCGGGCTTCTTGCGTACGCCGGTGGGAAGCTTCTGCGCCATGTACAGGCCGGCGCGGACCCCCTCGGCCGGCGCCTTGGCCCGGCCGCCGTTGACCAACTGCCGCGCGCCTCGGCCGAGCCGGTCCAGGAAGCTCTCCTCCTTGCCGGCCGAGGCGGTCGACGACCGCTCCGGCGCGGATCGGCGGAGCACCTCCATTCCGCCGAGCGTGGCCACCAGGGCCAGCACCAGGGCCACCACCAGTGGCCCTCGCAATCTCTGTCTCACCCGTCGTCCTCCCCGTCCTCGTGAAAGATGTGGGTAGGAAACTAGGGACGAGTCATACACGCGCAGCTATGTTTCTGATATGTCACGGTGGGTCGGAGCGCCAGCTTGGGCGCACGAAAGCGGCGCCGGTGGCAGTGCCACCGGCGCCGCTTCGGGTCGGGATCAGACCGCGGTCTGCTGGATCCAGTCGGCAAGCCGGTCGACTCGCTCGGTGGTCTCCTCCTGGGAGTGCGGGCACGCCGGCCCGTCGGACTCCACCGAGACCAGCGCCTCGGTGCCGTCGGCGTTCTCCACGAAGTACGGCGCTCCGGAGTCCCACAGGCAGGCACTGGTGTTCGCGGCCGGCGCGTAACCCACAACCATCACCGCGGAGCCGGCGACTCGGTTGATCTTGAACTGGCCGGTCTGCAGGTGTGTGGCCGGCGTGGCGTCGACGGAACTGGTGGCGCCCCAGCCGGTCATCCGCAGGATCGTGCCGGTCCTGGGCGCGGTGGTGCTCACCGGGAGCGGCGCGATGTCGGTGACCGGGGTGGCCAGCTTGACCAGCGCGACGTCCTGCCGGGACGCCTGGCGGACCTCCACCACGTCGACGACGTGCCCGGTGGTGGCGGCCAGGTCGGCGCGGCCCAGGGTGGCCGTCGTTGCGTACGGCACCGCACCGCTGACCCGGGCGCCCGAGGTGTTGTGGAAGCAGTGGCCCGCGGTGATGACCCACTGCGGAGCGACGAGCGCCCCGGAGCACGCGCTGTCGTACGTGGTGCCGTCGGCGCGCGGGATGTTGGTCATGGTGAGCTTGGTGGCGAACTGGTACTGCCCCTCGGCGACATCGGTCCCGTTGGCGATGGCGTGGGCGACGCCGGGGACGGTCAGCACGGCGGACAGGCCGAGAAGCGCGGTGGCGGCGCCGGCCCGGAGGACCCGCGCGAGGACGGACGATCGATTCATACGGGGAACGGTAGGAAGAGCCGATACGGTGCCAGCTATCGTCGGGCTACTTCCATGCCTGATCAGCCGCCACCGCGGGGATGGACCCGGCCCGTCAGCCGGCGAGGGCGAGCGACTTCACCACGACCAGCGCGACGAGGAGCACGGCGACGGCCACGGTGACCGCCACCTGCGCGGCGGTCCGCCGCCGGGCCGGGGCGTACGCGAACCCCACGCCGACCAGGCCGCCGACCAGCAGGCCGCCCAGGTGGCCCTCCCAGGACGTCCAGCCGGCGGAGAGCACCATCCAGATCACGAACGGGATGAGCACCCGCTGCGGGTCGATCGGGTGGTGGTGCAGCCGCCGGGTGAGCACCACGTAGCAGCCGGCCAGGCCGTACACCGCGCCGGAGGCGCCGACCGCCGCCTCGTGCGGTGCGACCAGGAAGCCCAGGACCCCGCCGCCCAGCGCGGAGAGCAGGTAGACGGCGAGGTACCGGGCGTGCCCCAGCCGCTCCTCGATGACCCGGCCGAGTTCCCACAGCCACCACAGGTTGAAGGCGATGTGCAGGAAGCCGAGGGCCCCCTGGGTGGGCAGCAGGTGCAGGAACGACGAGGTGACGAGGCGGTACCACTCGCCGTGCGCGATCCCGATCGGCTCGTACCCGGGGCGGGCGACGCCGTCGTCGACGTAGCGCTGGCCGGCGTCGTCGACCAGCCCGGTGCCCAGGCTGTCGAACTGGTCGAGGACGGCCGGGTGGACCAGCTCGACCAGGTACGCCACCACGATGAGGGCGACCAGCGCGTACGTCACGAGCGGGCGGGCCACGAGCCGGCCGCCGAAGACCGTGCGGGCCTGCCGGACGGTCCGGTTGTCCGCCCGGACGCACTCCGGGCAGCGGTGGCCGACCGGCGCCTCGCGCATGCAGTCGGGGCAGATGTGGCGGTCGCAGCGGGTGCAGCGCAGCAGCGTCTCCCGCTTGGGGTGCCGGTAGCAGGTGCTGGCGGCGTTCTCGGCGGGCGGCTGGCCGGTGCTCACGGTGTCCATGGGTATGCGGTCCTGGCGGCTCGTGGGGGCGGGCGGATCAGTAGCGGTCGAGGTGTTCGGCGGGACCGAGCACGATGTGCGGCGCGGCCGCGCGGTCGAGCCAGGTGAGCACCGCGACCAGGTGCTCGTGGGACAGGCTCACGCAGCCGGCCGTGGGGTTGCCCCCGGCGCGGCTGAACTGGTGCAGGAAGATGCCGCTGCCGGCGTGCGGCACCGGGACCGGGACGGTCGGCGGCATGTTGTAGGTGATCACCGCGAAGTGGGTGTACGCCGGGTCCTCCCGCCACAGCGCCTCGCTGTGGCCGCCCAACGGCGCGGCGGAGCGCTGGAAGCTGTTGTAGTGCGGGGACTCCGGCTCGGCGTTCCACCAGTCGTCGACAACCACCCGGTGGTACGGGTGGCGCACGCCCGGATCCGCGGCGATGCCGTAGACGGTGGGGCCGATGGCGTAGACGCCGGTCGGGGTGGTGGGCACGCCCTCGACGTGCCGGTCGCTGAAGCCGTCGGCGCCGATCCGGGCCGGCAGCGGGGGCAGGGCCGGCCGCCAGTCGCCGCCGGCGCGGTCGTACGTCTCCAGGGTGGCGTGGGTGGTGGACCAACCCTCGCCGGTGACGACGACGACCTGCGCCGTGTCCGCTGGCAGGGAGGTCAGCCGGGCGGCCTTCGTCGGCTTCACGCGGAGGATCCTCGCACGGGGCGGGCGCCTGACGGGAGGTGGCCGGACGGGTCAGGACCGGGTCCGCAACTCCCCGGTCCTGACCCCCAGCCGTCCGGCGTGGTAGCGGTAATTCGCCGTTGCGAGCGCGGCAGGCGTGGCACGCCGCCAACGCCGGGCTCAACACGGCGAGCCGGCCCGCCTGCACTCAGCTCCACGGTGCCCAACTACCGGACTTCGGCGCGCCCCCGTCTCACCCCGAAGAGGCGTGGGCGCGGGCTCAGGTTAGGCAGGTTCCCGCAGGTGGGACAAGGTTCGACGGGCTCGGGAGAATGTGATTGATACCAACGTTGAAATACGGCATGTCGGCGTAACAGGGTCAGCCGGACGGGCGCTGTTTGTGTTCGAGGCGATGACTGCGCGCGGCCTCCGGCGGGGGCGCGGCCAGGGCTCCGGCCGCGGCCGCCCCGGCGATCAGCGCGACCGCCGCGAGGTGCAGCAGGCGCACACCGGCCGGCGCCGCGACGGTGGCCGCCGGCAGGCCCGGCAGCAGCAGCGTCCCGAGCCCGGTGACCGCCAGGGCCACTCCCCAGAACACGCCCGGCCGGGCCGGCGGCCCCGGCGGCCGGACACCCTCGAAGATCTCATGCCGGCGGGCGGCGCGCACCGCCAGGGCGGCGACCAGCAACCCGCCGCCGAGGGTGCCCGTCACGTCGGACAGCTGCCACCAGTACAGCCCGGTGAGGGCGTGGAAGTCGGCGATGCCGAGCAGGCGCGGCCACCGGTCGCTGTGGGTGACCCGGTCCCAGGCGACGTGGCTGAACGCGCCGATCAGCGCCGAGCAGACGGTGACCTGCCAGGGATGCCGGACGCCGGCCAGCGCGGCGTGGTCGGGCCAGCCGAACATTCGCTGGCCGGGCAGGTGCACGGCGACCCCGGCGATCACCCGGCGGACGATCCAGGCGTAGGCGAGGGCGACCGGCAGGCACCACCAGAGCAGCCCGCCGAGGGTGTGCGTCCGCAGCCCGGGGGCGAGCGCGGTGCCGGTGAACAGGTAGCCCACGTCCGGCGCGACCGCGCCGGTGGACAGCGCCACCCCGTCGAACCAGTGCGGCCGCCAGAGCTTCAGCGGCAGCACCGGCGCCAGGTGCGACGGGAAGGTCAGCGGCACGTCAGGGACGTTACCGGCCGGATCAGAAGTGCCGGACCAGGTCGGGGAACGCGGCCAGCCGGATCACCCCGGGGTCGGACGGGTCCAGCTCGTCGTGCTCCAGCACCCAGGTGTTCTCGTTGGGGATGAACACCGCGTTCAGGCCGGCGGCCCGGGCGGGCAGGATGTCCGAGCGCGGGGAGTTGCCGACCATCCAGGCGGCGGCCGGGTCGAAGGCGTGCTCACGGGCCAGCCAGCGGTAGGTGGCGACGTCCTTCTCCGGCACGATGTGCGCGGCGCGGAAGTGGTGCAGCAGCCCGCAGGCGTCGAGCTTGCGCTGCTGCTCCTCGCGCTCCCCCTTGGTGAGCAGCAGCAGCTCGTGCCGGGTGGCCAGGTCGTCCAGGGTCTCCGCCACGCCGGGCATCAGCTCGACCTGGTGGCCGACCAGGGCCGCCGCCAGGTCGTCGATCTCGGCGCGCTCCCGGTCGGTAGCCGGGCGCGCCCGCAGCTTCTCCAGGCACTCCCCCAGGCTGCGCAGGAAGACCTTGCTGCCGTAGCCGTGCGCGACCGCGTTGGCCCGCTCGATGTCGTCGAGCACCGCCCGGATCTCGACCCGGTCGAGCGTCGGATGGTCCAGCCAGGTGAGGAAGTCGTCGATCACCCGCTCGAAGAGGACGTTGTTCTCCCAGAGCGTGTCGTCGGCGTCGAAGACCAGCACCGCGGCCTCCCGGCGCTGTGGCATCGCGTACTCCTCCCGTGTGCCGGACCGGGACACGGTACTGCCCGCGGCCGCTCCCGGCAGCCCGGTTTCCGGCACGTCGGCCAGGACCGGCCGACAAGATCATCGGAGGCGGACGGACGGACCGTCCGGACTGGCCGAACGCCGTGCGACGGGCGGCGGGAACCCGACTGCGCGTACCCGGGTCGGGGCGGGATGCTTCGGCGATGACGACCTCACGCGATCATCCACGCGCGACCCCGGCCCGGCGCCGGCGTCGCCGGAGGGCGGCCACCGCAGTGGTGGCCGCGCTCGCCGCCGCCGGCGGCGCGCTTCCCCCATCGCCGGCCCTCGCGGTCAACGCCACGCACACCACGGTGGTCGGCACCAACCCGGTGGACTGGACGCCGCACGCGCTCGACGGCACCGTGTACCGGATCCTCCAGATCGGCAACCGGGTGTACCTGGCCGGCTCGTTCACCACGGTCCGCAACGCCGGGCAGACCGCCCAGCTCGCGATGCCGCGGCTGGTGGCCGTCGACGCCACCACCGGGCGGATCGACACGACGTTCCGGCCCGTGGTCAACGGCACGGTGAAGGCGCTCGCCGCCGCGCCGGACGGCCGCTCGCTCTACATCGGCGGCGCGTTCACCACCGTCAACGGCGTGGCCGCCCCGCGGGTGGCCCGGGTCGACGCGGCCACCGGAGCCCGGGTCGCCGGGTTCGCGCCGGCCGCGCTCAACAACCAGGTCAACGACATGCGGCTGGTCGGCAACCGGCTGATCCTCGGCGGGGCGTTCCAGACCGTCGGCGGGGTGACCCGTCGCGCCCTGGCCGCGTTGAACGCCACCACGGGCGCCGCCGACGCCTCGGTGAACCTGCGGATCGAGGGTGCGCGGAAGACCACGAGCGGGGCCACCTCCCCGGTCAAGATCGAGGCGCTGGACGTCTCGGCAGACGGCCGGCGGCTGGTCTTCGTGGGCAACTTCAGCTCCGTCGCCGGCGTGGCGCGCCACCAGCTCGCGGTGGCGAACCTGAGCGACACGGGGGCGACGCTCTCCGGCTGGTCGACGCTCCGCTACCAGCCGCAGTGCGCCGCGTCCATGCCCACCTACCTGCGCGGGGTGGACATCTCGCCGGACGGCACCTGGTTCGTGGCGGTCACCACCGGCGCCGCGTTCCCGGGCACGCTGTGCGACGCGGCGTCGCGCTTCGAGTTCGGCGCGGAGGCCGGCGGCAAGCAGCCGACCTGGGTGAACTATACCGGCGGGGACACCCTGCTGTCGGTGGCGATCACCGGCGCGGCGGTCTACGTCGGCGGCCACCAGCGCTGGCTGGACAACCCGTACGGGCGTGACTCGGCCGGCGCGGGCGCGGTGTCCCGGCCGGGGATCGGCGCGATCCACCCGACCACCGGCAAGGCGCTGGCCTGGAACCCGACCAAGGACCGGGGCGTCGGCACCGCCGAGCTGTACGCCACCGACCGGGGCCTCTGGGTCGGCAGCGACACCGTCACGGTGGCCGGGGAGTACCACGCCCGGGTGGCGTTCCTCCCGCTGTCCTGAGGTGGTGGGGCGCGGCGGTTCCTCCGCCGCGCCCCGCCGTCAGCGGCGCAGGGTGAGGATCAGGTCGGCGACCAGGGCCGTCCACCCGGTCTGGTGCCAGGCGCCGAGGCCGGCGCCGTTGTCGCCGTGGAAGTACTCCGGGAAGCAGATCAGGTCCCGCCAGTCCGGGTGGGTCTGGAAGAGCTGGGCCGCCCCGTAGATCGGCCGCCGGCCCCAGCCGTCCCGTGTGAACAGCGAGATCAGCCGGGCCGACAGGTCGTCGGCGATCTCGTCGAGGGTGCGCTTCACCCCGGACCGTGTCGGATATTCCACCTGGAGGTCGTCGCCGAAGAAGGCGGCGTAGTCGCGCAGCGCGCTGATCAGCAGGAAGTTCGTCGGCATCCAGATCGGGCCGCGCCAGTTGGAGTTGCCGCCGAACAGGCCGCTCGTCGACTCGGCCGGCTCGTAGCCCACGCCGAACTCCTGGCCGCCGAGGGTGACCGTGAACGGCTTGTCCAGGTGGGCGCGGGAGAGCGTGCGCAGCCCGTACTCGGAGAGGAACTCGTCGGTGTCCAGCATCCGGGCGAGCAGGCGCACCACCTGGTCGGGGCCGACCATGGAGAGCAGCCGCTGCTGCCGGCCGTCCGGGCCGAGCCGGCGGGCGCCGATGACCTCGGCGTACTCGGGGCGGTTGGTGAGGAACCAGCGCAGCCGGGCGCCCAGCTCGGGCAGCCGGCGCAGCGTACGCGCGGTGAGCCGGGTGACCGCGGCGAGCGGCAGCAGCCCGACGACCGAGCGGACCTTCAGCGGCACCTTCGTGCCGTCGGCCTGCCGCAGCACGTCGTAGAAGAACGCGTCCTCGTCGTCCCAGAGCCCCTGGTCGTACGCGGCCGCCGCGATGTACGCGAAGTGTTCGAAGAACTTCGTCGCCGTGTCCACGTACGCCCGGTCGTGCTCGGCCAGCACGATGGCCATGTCGAGCAGGTTGAGCGCGTACATGGCCATCCAGCCGGTGCCGTCGGACTGCTCCAGCACCCCGGCCACCGGCAGCGCGGCCGACCGGTCGAACGGGCCGACGTTGTCCAGCCCGAGGAAGCCGCCCTCGAACACGTTGTTGCCGCCGGTGTCCTTCCGGTTGACCCACCAGGTGAAGTTGAGCAGCAGCTTGTGCATCACCCGGGCGAGGAACTCGTGGTCCCGGGAGCCGTCGATCTCGAACACCTTCAGCGCCGCCCAGGCGTGCACGGGCGGGTTCACGTCGCCGAACGCCCACTCGTACGCCGGGATCTGCCCGTTCGGGTGCAGGTACCACTCGCGGAGCAGGAGCAGCAGCTGCTCCTTGGCGAAGCCCGGGTCGACCCGGGCGATGGTGACGCAGTGGAAGGCCAGGTCCCAGGCGGCGTACCAGGGGTATTCCCACGGGTCCGGCATGGAGATCACGTCGAAGCTGTTCATGTGCCACCAGGCGCTGTTGCGTCCGTGCCGGCGGCCGGCCGGCGGCGGCGTGGAGCCCGGGTCGCCCTCCAGCCAGCGCTTGACGTCGAAGTGGTAGAACTGCTTTCCCCACATCAGCCCGGCGATGGCCTGCCGGGCCACCAGGGCCTCGTCGGCGCTGGCGGCGGCCGGGATGACGCTGTCGAAGAAGCGGTTGGCCTCGGCGCGCCGGGCCCAGAGCACCGTGTCGAACCCGTCGCCGAGGTCGGCCGGGGGCGGCGGGGTGCTCGCCGGGGGCGGGGCGGTGCGGGTCAGCCGCAGCCGGATCTGCCGCTGCCCGCCGGCCGGCACGTCCAGCACGTAGTGCAGCGCGCCCTTGGTGCCCTCCCGGTCGGGGTTGACGGTGTCGGCGCCGGCCACCACGTGGTCGTTGATCCCGTCCTTCGGGTACGGCGACCGGCCTGGCAGCCCCCACAGCCGCTCGGCGTTGGTGTCGTTGTCGCAGAGCAGCGGCGTGGGCGCGCCGTCGCCCTCCAGCAGGAGTTGGCCGAGCACCCGGTGCTCACCGACCAGCCGGGCGCCGTCGCCCACCAGCCGGGGCACCCGGTCGCCGCCGGGCAGCCCCCACGCCCAGGTGTTGCGGAACCAGAGGGTGGGCAGCACGTGCAGGGTCTCGTCGGTGTCGCCCCGGTTGGCCACCGTGATCAGCACGCACAGGTCGGTCGGGGACGCCTTGGCGTAGTCGACGGTCACCGCCCAGTACCGGTCGTCGTCGAAGATCCCCGTGTCGACCAGCTCGTACTCGGTGTCGTCCCGGCCGCGCAGCGCGTTCACCGCAACCAGCTCGTCGTAGGGGAAGGCGGCCTGCGGGTAGTGGTAGCGCCAGCGCATGAAGGAGTGGGTGGGCGTGGAGTCCTCGTACCACCAGTAGTCCTTCACGTCCTCCCCGTGGTTGCCGCCGTCGCCGCCGAGGCCGAACATCCGCTCCTTGAGGATCGGGTCCCGCCCGTTCCACAGGGCGAGGGCGAAGCAGAACGTCTGCCGGTCGTCGCAGACGCCCGCCATGCCGTCCTCGTTCCACCGGTAGGCTCGGGACCGCGCGTGATCGTGGGGGAAGTAGTCCCAGGCCGTGCCGTGTTCGCTGTAGTCCTCCCGTACCGTCCCCCACGCCCGCTCGGACAGATAGGGACCCCATGCGCGCCAGTCCTGCTCCCCGGCGTCGGCCTGGGCGAGCCGGTGCCGCTCGGGGTCGGGGGTCGCGGAGGTCGGGCGGTCAGTGATCACCTGCACATCTTCGACGCCCCCGGGGTACTTCTCCACAGGAGCCATTGTCGTCGTGGCGGGTGACACCCCGCCGGTGGTGGAGGAAAGTTGATCGACATTCGGTTCGGTCCGCAGGTCTGCGGGGAGCTGTCCGCCTCGTCGACCCGCGAGTGGCTGGTCACCGACGGGCGGGGCGGCTACGCCATGGGCACGGTCGCCGGGCTGCGCACCCGGCGCTACCACGGCCTGCTCGTGGTGGCCGGGGAGACGCCCGCGGCCCGCAAGGTGGGACTGGTCAGCCTCGACCCGGCGGTGACCCTGCCGTCGGGGCGGCAGGCCCGGCTCGGCGCGCACGAGTGGTCCTCCGGCGTGGTCGACCCGCGCGGCTTCGAGCTGCTGGAGCGCTTCGACCTCACCGAGGGGGTGCCGCGCTGGCGCTGGCGGATCGGCGACGTGGTGATCGAGCGGGAGATCGCCATGGCGTACGGCCGGTCCTGCGTGGCGGTGGTGCACCGGCTGATCTCCGGCGGCCCGGTCCGGCTGGACCTGGCCGCGGCCTGCACGTGGCGGGACGCGCACGGCGAGCGGCGGGCGGACGGCCCGGCACCGCGGCTGGAGCAGGTGGCCGGCGGCGCGGTGGTGGACGGCGCGTTCCGGCTGGCCGGGCCCGACTGGACCCCCGAGGGGCAGTGGTGGCTCGGGGTGCGGCACCGGGAGGAGGCGGCGCGCGGGCTGCACCCCGACGAGGACCTCTGGTACGCGGGCCGGTTCTCCGCCGCCCTCGACGAGCCGGGCGCCGAGGTGTCCGTGCTGGCCTGGGCGGACGACCTGGCCGAGGAGCCGCCGCCGGCGACCGCGCTGGTCGAGGCGGCCCGGCGGCGGCACCGGGCGGTGGTGGCCGCCGCGAAGCCGGACGACGACGTCGACGCGACCCTCGCCCTGGCCGCCGACGCGTTCGTGGTGCGCACCGCCACCGGCCCCGACGTGGTGGCCGGCTACCCGTGGTTCGGGGCGTGGTCGCGGGACACCATGACCTCCTACGAGGGGCTCTTCCTCCGTACCAACCGCGGCGAGGAGGGGCGGGACCTGCTGCGGGCGTACGCGGCCACGCTGTCCGAGGGGATGCTCGCCAACACCGCCGACACCGGGCGGGTGGAGCACAACACCGTCGACGCCACGCTGTGGTTCCTGCACGCGGTGAGCCGGCACGTCGCCGTCACCGGGGACACCGACCTCGGCGCGGAGCTGCTGCCGGCGCTGCACGGCGTGGTGGCGGCGCACGTCGCGGGCACCCGGTACGGCATCCGGGTCGACCCGGCCGACGGCCTGCTCACCCAGGGCGGCCCGCCGGACGTGGCGCTCACCTGGATGGACGCCCGGGTCTACGGGGTTCCGGTCACCCCGCGCACCGGCAAGCCGGTCGAGGTCAACGCGCTCTGGGTCAACGGGCTGGCCGGGCTCGCCGAGCTGACCGAGCTGACCGGCCGGGATGCCACCGAGCTGCGGGACCGGCACGCGCGGGCCGCCGCCGCGTTCCGGGAGCGCTTCCCCACGCCGGCCGGCTGGCTGCACGACGTGGTGGACGCGCCGGCGCCCGCGTACCCGCTCGGCGGGACGCCCCACCACGACGACGATCTGCTCCGCCCCAACCAGCTGCTCGCCTGGTCGCTGCCGTACGCGCCCCTCGAACCCGACGAGGTCACCCTGCGTCAGGTCACCGAGGCGCTGTTCACCCCGCTCGGGCCGCGCAGCCTCGCTCCCGACTCCCCCGGCTTCGTGGGCCGGCACGGGGGCGGCCCGGCCGAGCGGGACTCCGGCTACCACCAGGGCACGGTCTGGCCCTGGCTGATCGGGCCGTTCGTCGACGCGTACCGCCGGGCCGGCCTGCCCACCGCCGACCTGCTGGTGGGCCTCGAAGGGCACCTGACCGAGTACGGCCTGGGCTCGGTGAGCGAGACCGCCGACGGGCTGGCCCCGCACGCCGCCACCGGCTGCCCCTTCCAGGCGTGGTCGGTGGCCGAGCTGCTGCGCGTCCGGCGGTTGCGCCGGTAACGCGTTACAGACCGGCAACCGGGGCGTCTCCGCTGGTTATCGACCGCTGGGCAGGATGGGCTGCGACCCCACGACGCACCCCTCGCGGTGCCGTCGGGCGGTGCGGGAACCACAACTCAGAGGGGGCCGCATGTCCACTGACGCCGAAGTGATCGACATCCAGCCCGCCCGGCACCAGCGGGTGCTGATCCTCTCCTGGGAGTACCCACCCGTGCTCGTCGGTGGCCTCGGCCGCCACGTGCACGCGCTCTCCGTGGCGCTGGCCGCCGCCGGCCACGAGGTCACCGTCGTCACCCGGCACGCCGAGGGCGCGCCGCTGGAGGAGTACGCCGAGGGCGTGCGGATCCTGCGGGCCGCCGAGGACCCGGTCCGGTTCCCGCTCGCCACCGACTCGCTGCTGGCCTGGACCATGGCGTTCAACCACACCCTCACCCGGACCGCGCTGCGGGCCGCCGAGTCCGGCGCGTACGACGTCGTCCACGCCCACGACTGGCTGGTCGCGCACACCGCGGTCACCCTGACCGAGCACCTGGACCTGCCCCTGGTCACCACCATCCACGCCACCGAGGCCGGCCGGCACCAGGGCTGGCTGCCGGCGGAGCTGAACCGCACCATCCACGGCGTCGAGCACTGGCTGAGCAACGCCTCGGCCCGGGTGATCGCCTGCTCCGGCTACATGCGCGACCAGGTGGCGCGGTTGTTCGACGTGCCGGCCGGGCGGATCGACGTGGTGCCCAACGGGGTGGACGACCGGGCCTGGCACGCCCGCCCCCGCGCGGTCTCCGCCGCCCGGGCCCGGTTCGCCGGGGACGGCCCGCTGGTCGGGTACGCGGGCCGGCTGGTGTACGAGAAGGGCGTGCAGCACCTGGTGCACGCCGTGCCGTACCTGCGGGACCGGCACCCCGGGCTGCGGGTGGTGATCGCCGGCGACGGCCCGTACCGCGACGAGCTGGTCGACCAGGCGCGCCGGCTGCGCCTCGCCGACACCGTACGGTTCGCCGGGTTCCTGGACGCCACCCAGCTCCCGGCCGTCCTGGCCGCCACCGACGCGACGGTGGTCCCCAGCCTCTACGAGCCGTTCGGCATGATCGCCCTGGAGGCGGCCGCCGCCGGCGCGCCCCTCGCCGTGGCGGACACGGGCGGCCTGGCCGAGATCGTCGAGCCGGGGGTGACCGGGGTGACCTTCCCGCACGGCGACCCGGACGCCCTGGCCGGCGCGGTCGACCGGCTGCTCGGCGACGAGGTATTCGCCCGCCGGGTGGCCCGCCGCGCCCGCACCATGGTGGCCGAGCGCTACGCCTGGTCCGCCATCGCCGCCCGGACCGCCGGCAGCTACGCCACCGCCCGCCGCGAGCACGGCGCGTTCCAGGCCCGCCGCGCGACGGCGCTGCTGGCCGGTGACCGTTCCGCCATCGCCATCCCGGACGGGAATCTGCTGGCCGGGGCCGCGAGCTGAGCCGCGCCGCCCGCACGGTCGATAGGTGCCGCCCGATCCGTTGGCTATTGTGGACCTCCACCAGCGGTGAGGAGTGCGGTGCAGCAGGTAGTGATCGCCGGCCGGTACCGCCTGCTCGACCTGGTCGGACGCGGCGGGATGGGCCGGGTCTGGCGGGCCTGGGACGAGATGCTGCACCGCGAGGTGGCGGTGAAGCAGGTGGTGCCGCCGGCCTGGCTCGCCCCGCACGAACGCGACGAGCTGCGCGGCCGCACGCTCCGCGAGGCGCGGACCTCCGCCCGGCTCAGCCACCCCAACGTGGTGCGGGTCTACGACGTGGTCCGGGTCGACGGCGACCCGTGGCTGGTCATGGAGTACGTCCCGTCCCGGTCGCTCCAGGAGATCATCGAGACGGATGGTCCGGTGGATCCGCGCCGGGCCGCCGAGATCGGGCTGGCGGTGCTGGCCGCGCTGCGCGCCGCGCACGAGGCCGGTGTGCTGCACCGCGACGTGAAACCCGGCAACGTGCTGCTGGCCCGGGACGGGCGGGTGCTGCTCACCGACTTCGGGCTGGCCGTCTTCGACGGCGGCGACGGGATGATGACCCGCCCCGGCCTGGTCCTCGGCTCCCCGCAGTACGTGGCCCCGGAGCGGGCCGCCGAGGGCGTGTCCAGCGTCGAGGCGGACCTGTGGTCGCTGGGCGCCACCCTGCACGCGGCCGTGGAGGGCCGGTCCCCGTACGCCCGCAGCACCGCGATGGCCACGCTGACCGCGCTGGCCAGCCAGCCGCCGGACCCGGCGCCGCACGCCGGCCCGCTGGCGCCCGTGCTGGCCGGGCTGCTCCGCCGCGACCCGCGGCACCGGCTCGGCCACGACGACGCGGCCCGGCTGCTGGCCGCCGCCACCGCGCCGGCCGTCGACCTGCCGACCCGACCGTCCCCCGCCGCCATCGCGCCGGCCGTCGACGTGCCGGCCCGGCCCGTGGCGTGGCCCGGCCGGCAACAGCACCCGGACCAGCAGCAGGGTGGTGTGGAAGCCGCCGGTGCGCCGTCCCCCGCCGCCGTGCCGGCCGGCGCGGACGGACCAGCCGTCGCGGCCGGCCCGGACGGACCGGCCGGCGCGGACGGACCGGCGCCCGGCACCGCGGGCGGCGGCGGGGGCCCGAGCCGCCGGCGCCGGGCGGCGGCGCGCCGCTGGGGACTCGCGGCGGCCGCCACGGTGCTCGCCGTGGCGGCGGGTGTCGGCACCGCGCTGGCGGTCACCGACGACCACGACGGGCCGCCCGGCGGCGACCCGCGCGCCGACGTGCCGGACGAGCCCTGGGACCACCGTCCCGGCCTGCCCGGTGGCCCGCCGCCCGGTGTACCGCCGCCCCCGTTCCCCTGCGTCCGGCCCGACGCCACGGGCACGCCGGTGCGGGCCGGCTCGGCGCCCGCCGGCGCGGCGCCCGCCCTCCCGGCCGGCTGGCTCTGGTACGCCGACTCCGCCGGCTTCCGGGTCGCGGTGCCGGCCGGTTGGCTGCGGCTGCGTTCCGGCAGCACCACCTGCTTCCAGGACCCGGCCACCCGGCGGATTCTCGGTGTCGAGCCCTACCCGGGCGGCGGGGACCCGGTGGGTCAGCTGCGGGCGGCCGAGCAGGACCTCACCACCGGCGGCCGGCTGCCCGGGTACGAGCGGGTACGGCTGGCCGCCGCCGGGGGCGGCGCGGAGTGGGAGTGCCGCTGGACCGCCCCGTACGGGGAGCGGCTGCACGCGCTGCGGGTGCTGCCCGGCGACGCCGGCGGCTGGACGCTGGGCTGGACCACCTCCGACGCCGACTGGTCCGCCGGAGCGGCGCAGCTGGCGCTGATCCGGGACAGTTTCCGGCCGGGTCACGCCACCCGCGCGGCCGGCTGACACGCCACGTCCCATCCCCGACAGATGCCCCGGCCCGGCGAGGTCGGGACGACATACTTCCTGGTGATCCGGCTGCGCCCGCCGGGCCGGTCCGGCAACCCCTCCCCAGTGGACCGTCCGGGTGATGCCCCGGGGCCCGACGCCTAACTACAGTGACGTAGTTTTTGTCGATCAAGACTTCTGGGGAGGGCGAGCCGAGATGATGGGACCGTCCCACGCGCTGTCCGGCGCGGCGGTGTGGCTGACCGGCTCCTGGGCGCTGGACCAGTTCGCCGACTACCACCAGACGCCGATCGCGCTGGCGGTCGGCACCGCGGTCTGCGCGGGCGGGGCGCTCTTCCCCGACCTCGACCTCTCCGGCAAGGTGACCCGCAACCAGGGCGGCGCCACCGTGGCCCGGACCTTCGGGGTGTTCAGCCTCTTCATCGCCGAGGTGATGGAGAAGATCTCGCTGGGCGTCTACTACGCCACCAAGCTCAGCAAGGATCCGCGCCGCAACAACGGGCACCGGACGCTGACCCACACCATCCCGTTCACCCTGCTGGTCGGCTGGGGCACCACCGCGCTCTGCGCCGCGTACGGCAAGTGGGCGGTGGTCAGCATCCTCTTCTTCATGATCGGCCTGGCGCTGCGCGGGCTCTTCGACGAGTGGGCCGAGCGGGCCGGCTGGGTGGTCGTCACCCTGTTGTCAGCGGCGGCGGCCTGGTTCACCTTCGCCAACCTGCCTGGCGACCGCGGCTATCCGCTCATCGGCACCGCGGTGGGGGTGGGCTGCTTCGTGCACATCCTCGGCGACATGATCACCAAGGCGGGGGTGCCGATCCTCTGGCCCATCCCGATCAAGCGGCGGATGTGGACGATGATCGGGCTGCCCAACGGCATCGCGCTGCGCACCGGGAGCAAGGCCGAGACGATCGTGCTGCGCGCGGCGCTGACCGTGCTCTCCGTGCTCGCGGCGGTGGGGCTGGTCGCGCCCTCGGTGCTCCAGCGGTTCAACATCGAGGTATGACGGACCTGGTCGACGGCGACGAGGGACCGGCGGACCAGTTCCGGCCGCCGGCCGAGGACGCGGCGGTGCCCGGCTTCTGGCGTGAGCTGGGGCTGCCCGGGCTCGCCGACGTGCACACCCATTTCCTGCCGCCCCGCATGCTGCGCAAGGTGTGGGCGTACTTCGACGCGGCCGGGCCGCTTGTCGGCACCGAGTGGCCGATCCGCTACCGGTGGGACGACGAGGCGCGGGTGGCGCACCTGCGGCGGCTCGGCGTGCGGATGTTCACGGCGCTGGCGTACCCGCACCGGCCCGGCATGGCGGAGTCGCTGAACGCGTGGACGCTGGACTTCGCGGCGCGTACCCCGGGATGTCTGCCCTCGGCGACCTTCTTCCCGGAGCCGGCGGCCGCGCGCTACGTGGCGGACGCGCTCACGGCCGGCGCCCGGGTGTTCAAGGTGCACGTCCAGGTGGGCGGCTTCGCGCCCACCGACCCGGCGCTGGACGACGTGTGGGGGCTGCTGGCCGAGGCCGGCGTGCCGGTGGTGGTGCACGCCGGGCACGCGCCGGTCGGCACCGCGCACACCGGACCGGCGTCGTTCGCCGCGCTGCTGGCCCGGCACCCCGAGCTGACCGCCGTCGTCGCGCACCTGGGCGCCCCGGACTACGCGGCCTTCCTCGACCTGGCCGAGCGCTACCGGCACGTGCGGCTGGACACGACGATGGCGTTCACCTCGTTCTTCGACCGGTTCATGCCGTTCCCGGCGGCGGAGCTGCCCCGGCTGCGCGAGCTGGGGCTGGCCGGGAAGGTGCTGCTCGGCAGCGACTTCCCGAACATCCCCTACCCGTACGCCGAGCAGCTCGACGGGCTGGCCCGGCTCGACCTGGGCGACGACTGGCTGCGGGCGGTCTGCTGGGGCGCCGCCGCCGCGCTGTTCGACCTGGCCTGAGCCGGCCGGATGCCAGGTGCCACCGGTACCGACGCCTGGTCACCCACGAATCGTCTTCCGGACGCCTGACCGTTCGAAGCGGGATGGCGTGACGGGCCGGCGCTCCGATATGTTCGCAGCCCGATGGGCACGGGAGCGGTCCGCCCGCCGGTTCAATGGAGGGCAGCGGAATGTACGCAGCTGCGGGTGCCCCGGCCCGTGACGTCCGGAGTGGACGTAGTCGCCCTGCCGTCCTGAGCGGCGTTCTGGGCATCGGCGCGGCGCTGCTCGTCCCGTCCCCGCCGGCCTCGGCTCACCTGACCCGCATGGAAGCCTCCACCCATCTGTCGGTGTCGACCACGAACGCGAAAGGCCGGGTCGGCGACACGGTCAGCATCCGCGTGACCGTCGCCAACCACGGCCCGGCCGTGGAGCCGGAGTGGGCGTTGACGGGTGTGGAGACGCAGCCGGGCACCAGGTTCGTCAGCGGCACGGGGTGCAGTCCCGACCCCGACGGAGGGCAGTACTGTCCCGGTCCGGGACCGTTGGCCGTCGGCGCCTCCCAGACGATCGTGCTGCGCTACAAGATCATCCGCACCGTCCCGCACCCCGAGTGGCAGTCCGCCGGTTTCGGCCTCTACGAGGCGCTGGCCCGCAAGGGCGGCACCGATGACGTGGACCTGAACTTCCAGATCTACATCCTGGGAAGCACGGCCACGCCGGCCACCCGCGCGCCGGCACGCGCCAGCGCGACTCCGACGCGCTCCACCAAGGCCTCGGCACGACCCAGCCGGCCGTCGGCCACGCCACCGTCGTCCCCGCCGTCGGCGAGCGCGAGTCCCTCGGCGGCGTTCGCGGCTCCCGGCACCGAACCCGCCCCGCGGGTCAGCACCGCCACCATGGACACGGCTCGGTCCAGCGGCTTCACCGCCGGCTGGGCCGCGGGAACCTCCGGCATCGCCATCATCGGCGTCGGCGCCCTGATCGCCGCCGCACGGCGCCGCCGCAGGCGAGCCGAGCCGGTCGCGGCGGGCCCGGCTGACGACAACTGACCCTGGCGCCTGCCGCAGGTCCGGCGGTCACCGGGCCGCCGGCCTGGGGACCGGCCGCTCGACCGTCGGCACCGCGACCCGCGCCGGAAGCGGGAGCAGCCAGGGGCCGGCGAGGAGCGCGACGGCGACCTGGGCGGCGCCCGCCACGACAAGCGTCGGCCCCGCGCCGGCCAGGCCGATGACCGCACCGCCGGCGAGCAGGCCGATCGACACGGCGCCGTCGTGCACCAGGCTCTCCGCGGCGAAGGCGGCCCGCCGTTCCGGGCCCTCGGTGCGGGTGGTGATCAGCCGGTTGAGCGCGCCGATTCCGAGTGGCATCGCGAAGCCACCGACCGCGGCCAGGACCGCGATGAGCGGGAGCGACGAGGTGACGGCGGGCAGCGCGGCGAAGGTCGCGCCGAGGAGGATCCAGCCGGTCGCCATGGTGGCCAGCGGCGGCAGCCGGGGTACGAGCACCGGGGCGAGCAGCGCACCGCCGAGCGAGCCGGCGCCGTAGCCGGTCATGCCGGCCGACACGAGCAGCCCGGGCCGGCCCGTCTCGGCGCCGAGGATGGCCAGTCCGAGGGTGAAGGCGAACCAGGTGAGGCCGCCGACGCCGGTCATGGCCAGCGCCCGGCGTACCTCGGGGTGCCGGGCCAGCACGTGCCGGAGCGCGGGGGTGCCGGCGGAGCGTTCGCCGGCCCGGGGCGCGGCGGTGCCGCGTACGGTCAGCAACAGGGCGGCGCCGAGAGCGACGCCGGCCGCCTCCGCCCAGAGCAGCCGGAACGGTCCGCCGACGGTGACCGCCCAGCCGGCCAGCGGGGGCGCCAGGACCATGGTGCTGCGGTGCGCGAAGTCCTGCCAGGCCAGCATCCGGGTGGCGAGACCGGTGGCGACGCCGTCGCAGAGGTCGGCCAGCAGGGCCCGCTGTCCCGGTCCGCCGAGCGTGGTGGCGGCTCCCGTGACGAGCCCGGTGGCGGTGAGGTGGAGCGGGCCGACGGTGCCGACCGCCGCCCCGAGCGGGATGACGAGCAGGCCGAGCACCTGGATGGCGAGCACCCCGGCGAGGGCCCGCCCGGTGGTCAGCCGCTGCCGCAGGCCGCGCGCCCACCAGGCGGAGGTGAGCATGGGCAGCCCGACCGCGCCGCCGACCAGTCCGGTGGTCCAGGCGGACCCGGTCTCGGCGAGCGCGACCAGGGGCAGCGCGACGGCGGTCGTGCGCTGCCCGAGCCAGCTCACGAAGGTGGTGGTCAGCATGGCGGCGAGGTCCCGGCGGATGGTCACGGACCGATCATGTGCGCCGGCCGGGGCGCCGGGTAGCCGGCGGATCGCCACCCTGGCTCATAATCTGTGCCTATGAGCTCAGTGCCCTCGATCGAGGACCTGCGCCTCGTCGAGGCGCTGGTGCGCCACGGCTCCCTCGGCGCGGCCGGCAGGGAACTGCGGATCAGCCAGCCCGCCGCCAGCAACCGGCTGGCGGCGCTGGAGCGGCGGATCGGCGAGCGGCTGTTCGACCGGGACACCACCGGCGCCCGCCCCACCCCCGCCGGCCGGGCGCTGGCCGCCGAGGCGGCCCACGTGCTGGATCACCTGGAGGGCATCTTCGACCGGACCCGCACGGCCGCGCGCGGCCCGGTCCTCAGCGTGGGCACCTTCCCGAGCCTGGCCGCGTGGCTGTTCCCCGCGCTGGCGGAGCTGCTCCGGGACGCCACCCTGCACCAGGTCCTCGACCACGGCGACCGCCTGGTCGAGTGGGTGGGCGAGGGCTCGTTGGACGCCGCGTTCGTCACGATCGCCAACCAGATGCGGCTGCCGGCCACGGTCACCGCGACGCCGGTCGCCGGCGACCAGCTGGCCGTGCTCACCCCGCCGGGGGTACGACTCGGTGGCGGACGCCGACCCTTCGCCGGCCTCGACGTCGTCACGCACACCTACGACGTGTCCGCCGAGGCCCTCCACCGGCGGCTCGCCGAACTCGGCGCCCGCCCGAAGCGGGTGGCCACCGCCGAGACCGCGGTACGCACGGGCCGGCTGCTGCGCTGCCCGGTCGTCCTGCCGCGCGGGCTCGCGCGCGTCTACGCCGGCCCGGACGAGGAGGTCTCGACGGCGCCGGTGCCGGGCCGCTTCACCCTCTTCCTGGTCACCCGGCGGCCGACTCCCCCGGCGCTCGCCGCGATGGTGGGCGAGCTGGCCGACCGGCTCGGTCTCGAGCGGCCGTCCGGCGGCCGACCCTAGGTCCTTTCGGGACTCGACCTCGCGCAAGGCGCCGGAAAACCGGTGGAACGGCGCCGTTGTGCGCCGTTACCGTGCTGCCGGGCCAGATCGTCGAGGCGAAGGACGTGCCGTTGTACACCCTGTGAGACCTCCCGAGCGCTGATTCGTCGCGCGTCGCGCAGTTGCGCCGCGCTTCCCTTTGCTGCGGACTTCTCACTGAAATCGGTGTATTTCTGTGCTCATCAATTGGGTGGTCGCACCCACCTGCCTGCCCCTCGTCATCCGCCGTTGCCACGTGTGCGCGTCCGAGCGCTTCCGGGCGAGCGGCAAGTTCCGCGTCAACGCCAACCACAAGCTCCTCGACGCCTGGCTCCTCGTGCTCTGTACCCGATGCGGGGACACGGCGAAGCTCACGCTCCTGGAGCGCACGAATGTCCGCTCCATACGGCCCGAACTGCTGGACCGGCTGCACCACAACGACCCGGCCCTGACGGCGGAACTGCTCCAGGATCCGGTCGTGCAGCACCGCAATCGCATCGCCCTCGACTGGGACGGCGCCTGGCGCCTGGACACCGGCGGAGGGGATCACCGGGACGCCGAGGTGATCGACGTCGCGGTCCGCTTCGCGGCGCGGATTCCCGTCCGGCCGGTGCGACTGATCGCCGAAGGCTGCGGGCTGTCGCGGGCGGAGGTCGAGAGGCTGGTCGCGGAGGGGAAGGTCGTTTCGGCGGTCCGGCTGACCGGCCGGCTCTCCGGCGACTTCACCTTCACGCTCAAGCGCTGACCCCTCGTCGGGAACGGGGCCTGTCCGGCGGGATCGCCGGGCAGGCCCCGGGCGGCGCCCTACTTCGCCGGCAGGGTCCCGGCGTAGCGGACGCCGCGGTCGACCCACCGGGCCAGATCGGCATCGTTCGCGCAGGCCGCGGGATCCACCGTGATCCAGCCCCGCATGGGCCGCCCCCGCATCACCGTCGCCTGCGCGCCCGGCTCCGCCTCCAGCCGCTCGGACTCCGCCGGGTCGACGCGGACCATGAGGCCGCCGGCGCCGCGGACGACCACCGCCATGTTGCCCTTCACCATCATCGCGAGGCCGCCGAACATGCGCTTCTCGTCGAACCCGGGCTCGCGCCCGACCAGTTCCCGGACCCGGTCCGCGAGGTCCTCGTCATACGCCATACCCGCATCCTGGCACCCCGCTACGACACCGAAGCAGCGGCGACGAGCGGCGGCGCCGACGGTCACGGCCTGGGCAGGTCGGCGCACAGCTTCCTGGGGAACGCCGGTTCCACGGCGTGGACCCGTCCGCAGCCGGCCTCCGTCGAACCGGCGATCGTGGCCCAGCCGCGCTGGCCGGCCCAGCGCAGGAAATAGCGGCGTACGTTGACCGTCGGCTCGCAGCCCGGCCTCGCCTCGGCGCCGCACGGCACCGGATCGAACGGCACCGTCATGACCAGCCAGGTGCCGTCGCAGCCCTCGGGTGAGCCGACGGAGTGCCGGGACACGTCCATGCCCCGCACGGTGACGCTGATCCAGGCCGGGTCACAGTGGTCCGTGGGCATCGGGTCACAGCCGAACGTCGGATCGCAGCGGTGGTACTCCGCGCCGTCGCGCTTCCACGGCTCCTGGTTGAGCACGACGAGGCGGCCGGCGATCGGCCCCGGCGCGGTCAGCCGCACCTCGCCCGGTGTGTGGGTCGGGCAGGCGCCGACCACCCCCGACAGGCGCGAGTCCTGCACCACGTTGGCGTAGATGCGGTTGTTCTCCTCGACGAAGTAGGTGACCCGCGGATTCCGGGAGCAGCCGTCGGCGTCGGCGAGCAGCGCCACGGTCAGCACGAGCGAGCGCGGGTCGTCGCTGAGGCGTACCGCCGTCACGTCGGCCTGGAAGGTGCCCCAGGTGGTGCCCTCGGTGGAGTCGCCCGACGGGGGTCCGTCGCCCGGCGTGGGCACGTGGCCGGGTGCGGCGCAGCTCAGGAGCGCGGCCAGGCACAGCAGGGCGAGGGCGAGTCGACGCATGGCTGCGAGTCTGGCCGCGCCGCCGGCCCGCCGCATCCGTACGGGTACTCAGCCCGCCTCCGAGAGGGTTCGGGTGCCGGCGGGCTCGGTTGTCGTAGCGCCTCGGCGGTGGGCCATGGGCTCCTGCCGCTCAGGGTTTCGAGGGGACCCCGCCCATCCCATGCCGACACCGTGTCGGTATCGTTCCGGACGCAATGTCGGCAAGACTTGTTGCTGGTGGGAGGACCCGTGTTTCTGGCGTTACGCGAGTTGTGGTTCGCACGCTCCCGGTTCGGGATGATGGGCGGGGTGGTTGCCCTCATCGCGGTCCTGATGGTGCTGCTGTCGGGCCTCTCCTCGGGCCTGGTCAACGACGGGGTGTCCGGGTTGAAGAAGCTGCCCGTCGCGGCCTTCGCGTTCGCCGACGGCACGAAGCTGGACGGGGCGTTCTCCCGCAGCGTCGTCGGCGCCGACCAGGTCGATGCCTGGCGCGGGCGTCCCGACGTCGCGGCGGCCGAGCCGTTCGGCAACCTCCTGGTCAACGCGCACAGTGGTTCCGGCGTGCCGATCGACCTGGCGCTGTTCGGGGTGAACCCAGGGTCGTTCCTGGCGCCTCCGGCACGCGTGGGCGCCGCTCTGGGGCCCGCGGACGGCCTGGTCGTGTCGAGCACCGCACTCGATGCCGGGCTGCGGGTCGGGGACACGGTGACGATCGACCGGCTCGGCACCAGGCTCACCGTGATCGGCGCGACAGCCGAGCAGCGGACGTTCGGTCACGTCGACGTCGCGTACATCCCACTGCCGACCTGGCGGCTCATCCACGCCGGCGCACGAGCCGACAACGAGGTCCGACCGGAGGCGCTCAACGAGGCGACCGCGGTCGCGATCAAGGCCAGGAACGGCGCCTCGCTGGACCTCGCGGCCGGCGACGCGGCCGCCGGCACCACGAGCGTCACCCTCGCCGAGTCGTTCGGGGCCTCGCCCGGGTACACCGCGGAGACCTCGACGCTGACGCTCATCCAGGTCTTCCTCTATGCCATCTCGGCGCTGGTCGTCGGTGCGTTCTTCACCGTCTGGACCATCCACCGCAAGCACGAACTCGCGGTTCTGCGGGCGATGGGGGCCTCCCGGTCCTACCTGCTGCGCGACGGTCTGACCCAAGCGTTGATCATCCTCGTCACGGCCAGCGCCGTCGGGGTGCTGGCCGGCCTCGGCGTCGGTGCCCTCGTTGGCGGCGGGGCACCGTTCGCGCTCGAAGCGCCCTCGGTGTTCCTGGCCGGAGTGCTGCTCATCGCCCTCGGCCTGGTCGGCGCGGCAAGCGCCATCATCCGCATCGCCGCCGTCGACCCGCTGGCCGCACTGGGAGGACAACGATGAAGCGCACCGCACCCGCGCAGAACAACACCGCCGAACCGACCACGCGGACGGGGCTCCGCCTGAGTGGGGTCACGCTGCGGCTCGGCGACGGCGACAGCGTCATCACGGCCATGGACGCGGTGGACCTGACCGTCACCCCCGGCGAACTGGTCGCCGTGGTGGGGCCCTCCGGCGCGGGCAAGTCCAGCCTGCTCGCCGTTGCCGGCGGACTCACCACCCCTGACGAGGGCAGCGTGACGGTCGACGGCCACACCATCTCCACGATGAAGCCGGCCGTCCGTGCGGCCTACCGCCGCGACCACATCGGTTTCGTCTTCCAGAGCGGGAACCTCATCCCCGCACTGACCGCGATCGACCAGCTACGTCTCGTGAGTCACATCGGTCGCCGGGCTGGCGCGCGCGACCCTCAGGAGCTGCTTGCCGCGGTCGGCATGGCGGACAAGGCCCACCGCCGGCCGCACCAACTCTCCGGCGGCGAACGCCAACGGGTCGGCATCGCCCGGGCCCTCATGAGCCGCCCGTCGCTGCTGCTGGTGGACGAACCGACAGCGGCACTGGACCGCGCCCGTAGCCATGAGGTGGTCCAGCTCCTCGCCCGCGAGTCCAGACGGGCGGCGGTCGCCACCGTAATGGTCACGCACGACACCGACGTGTTGGAGTACTGCGACAGGGTGCTAGAAATGGTCGACGGAAGGCTGTCCGACTGAGGGGTCGAGAGGAGGCACGGTTGCCGCGCATCTCGGCGCCGACAGTGGCCGAGCACCGCGCCGCCCAACGCCGGGCGTTGCTCGACGCGGCCCGCGCGATCCTGGCCGAGGACTCCGGGCAGGCCCCGTCCCTGGCCGCCGTCGCGAGCAGGGCCGGGCTTGCCCGATCGTCGATCTACGAGTATTTCCGATCACGCCAGGATCTCCTCGATGCCGTCGTCGCGGACGTGTTTCCCCGGTGGTCGGCGCGCGTTTCCGACGCGATGACGGCGGCGGGCACACCCGGGGACCGGGTGCTGGCCTACGTCGACGCCAACCTGCGACTCGTCGCGGACGGCGAACACGCAGTCGCCAGGGCGCTCGCCGCCGTCGCGCAGGGTCAGCACCTGGAGGCCAGCAGCCGGACGATGCACGAGCAGCTCGCGATCCCGCTCATCGAGGCATTGACCGCGTTGGGACTGCCCGATCCCGCGACGACCGCGGAACTGATCAACTCGATCGTCTACGCGGCGTCCCGCCTGATCGAGTCCGGTGGGGAACCGGAGGCGATCCGTGACCGGGCCGGCGAACTGCTGGCGCCCTTTCTGCTCGGTGCGCGGCACCGTCCGGGTCGACGCAACCGAGCCTGAGAGGGCGTTGGTGTCACAAACGCTCTCTCAGACCCCGACGCGCTGCTCCGGGATGTTCAGGCCGTAGAGGGCCATGAGTTCCGGGCTGTCGATCCGGCTGCCGTCGGCCACCGAGTCGCAGGCGATGTCGACGATCTGGTCCTTGTGCGCCAGCAGGTAGGGCCGGGCGCCCACGTCGGCGCTGGCCAGGGTGGCGATGCCGGACCAGTGCCGGCGGCCGAAGAGCATCGGGTAGCCGCGCAGCCCGTCGTAGGTGGCGCAGACCAGCACGTCCGGGTACGGCAGGGCGGCGACCCGGCGGACCGCCACGGCGGTGAGCCCGGGCATGTCCACCGGCACCACGACCACGGCCTCGATGGTCTCGTCGGTCAGCGCGGCCAGCCCGGCCCGGATCGAGGAGCCGACCCCGGTCCCCCAGGCCCGGTTGACCACGACGGTCGCCGCGCTCAGGTCGGTCGTCTGCCGCACCTGGTCCGCGGCCGCGCCCAGCACGACCACGACCTCGACACAGCCCGCCTCGGCCATCGTGTCGATCATCTGGCTCACCAGGGGCTTCTCGCCCTGGCGCAGCAGCGCCTCGGGTCCACCGATCCGGCGGCCCCCACCAGCAGCGATGATCATTCCTGCGATCCGGTTCAGCGGTGCCCCCTCGACCTGGGGGACAGACCGGAGGCAGCAGCGCCCGGTCCGTCCCGTCGTACGCACACCGGGCCCAACGAGCACGCCGGGGGGCGGGTAGCGGGGCAAAACGGAAAATTGCCCGGCTATGCCGCGTCGGCGTAGCAGTCCACCACCGACAGGTCGAGCGGGAAGCGGACCGGCGTCTCGCCGAACAGCAGCCGGGTGGCACGCGCCCCGGCCTCGGTGACCGCCGCGGCCACCGACTCGGCCGCCTCGGCCGGGCAGTGCACGATCACCTCGTCGTGCTGGAAGAAGACCAGCTCGGCCCCGCTGCCGGCCAGCTCGGTGCGGAGCGTGGCCAGCAGCGTGGAGGCCCACTCGGCGGCGGTGGCCTGGATGACGAAGTTGCGGGTGAACCGCCCCCGCGACCGGGCCGCCCGGGCGCGCGGGCTCTGCGGATCCGCCCCGGCGTCCACCACCGCCTCGTCGCCGTCGCCGAAACCGACCGACCCTGGCGGGCAGGTACGCCCCAGCCACGACCGCACCAGCCCGCCCGCCTCGCCGGTGCGGGCGGCCGCCTCGACGTGGCCGAACGCGGTCGGGTAGTTCTTCCTGAGCACCGCCAGGGCGGGCACCGCGGCGCCACCGGTCTGCCCGTACATGGCGCCCAGCAGGGCCACCTTGGCCCGGGCCCGGTCACCGGCGAAGGCGTCCCGGGCCAGCGCCGCGTAGAGGTCACCGGCGCCACCGGCGGCGGCCAGCCGGTCGTCGCCGGAGACCGCGGCGAGCACCCGTGGTTCGAGCTGGCCCGCGTCGGCCACCACGAAGGTCCAGCCCGGGTCGGCCACCACGGCCCGCCGGATCACCTTCGGGATCTGCAACGCCCCGCCGCCCCGGGTGGCCCACCGGCCGGAGACCACGCCGCCCGGCACGTACTCGGGGTGGAAGCGGCCGCCGGAGACCCAGGCGTCCCGCCAGGCCCAGCCGTGCGCGGTCCAGATCCGGTAGAGCTCCTTGTATTCCAGGACCAGCGGCACCGCCGGATGTTCCACCCCGCGCAGCACCCAGGCCCGGGTGTTCGGCAGCTCCACGCCCGCGCGGGCGAACGCCTTGAGCAGCTCGGCCGGGGAGTCGGCGTGCAGCTGGCGGACGCCGAACGCCTCGGCGATCCGGGCCGCCAGCTCGGCCAGCCGCCGGGGCGGCCCGCCGACCGGGGACGCCTCGCCGAGCAGGTCGGCCAGGACGGCGTCGTGCACGTCGGCGCGCCAGGGCAGCCCGGCCGCGCCCATCTCGGCGGCGATCAGCGCGCCCGCCGACTCGGCGGCCACCAGCAGCCGGAACCGGCCGGGGTGTTCCGTCCGCGCGATCCGGGCGAGCTGGTCCGCGTACACCCGGGTCAACGCCGCGATGCCCGGACCGGGCGGGCCGGACGGCGCGTCGAAGAGCGCGTCCTGGCCGTGGCCGGGCGGCTCCGGCGGGCGCGGCGCCGGGTCCGGCGGGACCGGCGCCCCGGTGAGCCGGGCCCAGGCCGCGGCGAGCGAGCGCGGCTCGCCCCAGCGGCCGGCGTGGCCGAGCAGCAGCGCCTCGGTCAGCTCGACGTCGTGGCACCGGTCGAGCCGGACGCCGGCGCGCAGCAGCGCCGGGTAGAGGGTCGCGCCGGTGGCCCAGACCCAGCGGGGCCGGTCGGCGGCCTCCCGGGCGGCCACCGCGGCGGCCAGGTCGACCACCGGCTCGGCCCGACCGGCCGGGCGGCCGGCCGGGTCGAGGGGTTGCAGCACTCCCCCGCCCCGCTCGTCGGACTCCACGGCCACCAGCACGGACGCGATTCTGCCCGGCCCCTCCGACAGATGCCGGAGGGACCGGGCAGCGGGTAGCGCGGGTTACTTGCCGACGCCGGCCGTGAGGCCGGACTGCACCTGGCGCTGGAAGACGACGTACACGATCAGCACCGGCAGCATCGCCATGGTGACCCCGGCGAAGAGGCCGGACCAGTCGGACTTGTAGCCCTGGTTGACCGACAGCTCGATCAGACCCTGGGCGATCACCTGGTTCTTCGGCTCACCGGCGACCGGCTGCATGAGCAGGGTCGGCAGGTACCACTGGTTCCACTGGCCGAGCACGTTGAAGATGCCGATGCTGATCAGGCCGGGCTTGGCCATCGGCAACATGACGCTGAAGAAGGCCCGGGTGTGCGAGGCGCCGTCGACCATCGCCGCCTCGGCGATCGAGTTCGGCAGCGTCCGGAAGAACGAGTGCATGAAGAAGACGGTGAACGACAGCGACCACGCCACGTAGACCAGGATCAGCGTGAGGTGCTTGTTCGGGCCGAGCAGCGGGAACACCACGTTCATGTTGTAGACGCCCTTGAACAGCGGCACCGCGGCGAGATAGACCGGCAGGGTCAGCCCGGACAGGAACATCCAGTAGATCAGCCGGTTGCCCCGGAACTCGTAGCGCGCCAGCGCGTACGCCGCCATCGAACCCAGCAGCATCGTCAGGGTCACGCTGAAGACGAGCACGAGCAGCGTGTCCAGGAAGAAGCTGTCGATCCCGGCCGTCCAGGCCCGGGCGAAGTTGTCCCACTGCAGCGACTTGGGGATCAGCGACAGCGGCTCGCGGATGACCTCCGAGTCGGTCTTGAGCGCGGACATCACCACCCAGAGCAGCGGGTAGATCACCATGATCGCCCAGACCGCGAGGAACAGGTGCGAGAAGCCGTTGAAGATCCGGCCGCCGATGCCGCCGCCGGCGGCTTCCGCCCGTCGGCCGGTCGGCCGGCCCGGCGGCGCCACGTCGGGTCGCTTCTGGCCGGAGGTGTGGGTCACCGTGCTCATCGTCCAGGCCTCCTCAGAACTCGATCCGGTCACGGCGGGTGATCCTCAGCTGGACGGCGGCCAGCAGGATGGTGAAGATGGCCAGCGCCACGGCGATCGCGCAGGCATAGCCGAACTGGCCCTTCTGGAACGCGTTGAACTGGATCACCGAGGCGAAGATCTCGCTGGCGTGGTTCGGGCCGCCCTGGCTGGGCGTCATGACGAAGACCAGGGCGTACATGTCCAGGGCGATGAAGCCCAGGTAGACCCAGGCCACCGAGATGGTGTCCCGGAGCAGCGGCAGGGTGACCCGGAAGAACGTGTCGAACCGGCCCGCCCCGTCGAGGATCGCCGCCTCGTAGATGTCCTTCGGGATCGACTGCATGGCCGCGGAGAACAGCACCATGTAGAAGCCGGCGCCGCTCCACACCGCGATGAGCAGCAGCCACCAGAGCACCGCGGGGATCCCGAGGAACGGCTCCGGGTCGGCGGTGAAGGCGATCGGGTTGTCCGCGTCGACCAGCCCGATCTTGATGAGCAGGCCGTTGATCAGGCCCTGCTGGTCGGTCCGGTAGATCTGCTGCCACATCACGGCGATGACGACAAGCGACAGCACCTGCGGGAAGAAGAAGATGACCTTGTAGAGGGCGGAGCCGAAGACTCCGCGGATGCCGGCCCTGTCCTCGCGTCCGCCCACGTTGAGCAGGAACGCGAGGAACAGGGCCAGCGCGATGGTGAACAGCGGCACGGTGACCAGGAAGAAGACGTTGTGCCAGAACGCCTTCCGGATCAGCTCGTCGGAGAGCAGCCGGACGTAGTTGTCCAGCCCGACGAAGCGCTGGGAATCCGAGTACCCGCCCCAGTCGGTCAGCGAGTATCCCGCTGCCTGCGCGAACGGCCACACCACGTAGAACAGGTACAGCGCGACGGGCAGGGCCAGGAAGCCCGTGACGAAACGCGCGACTCCGTGCCGCATTGGACTCACTCTCTCCGTCGGATCAGGCGGTGCGGGTCTGCTTCTTGATCGACGAGTCCTTGGCGACCTTGTCGGCGGCCGCCCGCATCTTGTCGACGAACTGCTGCGCGGTGAGCCGGCCGGCCATGAGCTCCTCGGAGAGGTTCTGGCTCTCCTTGTCCAGGTCGGCGTAGAAGTCCTGGAACTTGACCGAGATGAGCTCGCTGCCGCCGTTCTTCATCAGGGTGTTGGCGCTGGCGAGCGCGGTGTCCTGCACGTTGTCGCCGGAGCCCTTGGTGGAGGCCAGCGACTTGGTCAGCTCGGCGAACTTGGCCGAACCCGCCTTCGACAGCATCGCCCGCAGGAACTCCTTCGCGGCCTCCTTGTTGGGGGCCTTGCTCGGCACGACGAAGCCCTCGCCGGACGCGGCGAACACGTCCTTCGGCGCCTTGTCGTCGGCGTTGTGCCAGTAGTCGGACAGGGTCAGCTCGAAGCCCGGCGGGATGGTGGCCGACATCTCGTTCTTCAGCCACGTGCCGACCTGGATGAACGCCGCCTTGCCGTCGAGCCAGGCCTGCTGCGACTGGGTGTGGTCGAGCTTGCCCGGCAGGAGCAGCTTGTCCTTGACCAGCTTCTCCCACGGCGCCAGCGCCTTGAGCACGCCGTCGGCCTTCCAGGCGTTCTCCTTCAGGTTGTCGATGTCGACGACGACCTGCTTGCCGGCGGTCTTCCAGATGCTCGCCATGAGCGCCCAGCGCGGGTAGTAGCCGTGCACGGCGTCGTGCACGTACGGCGCCATGCCCTTGGCCTTGATCTTCGGGGCCAGCGCGAAGAACTCGTCCCAGGTGGTCGGCGCCTGCCAACCCTCCTTCTTGAACAGCGCCGCGTTGTACCAGTTGCCCCACACCGTGTACGCGACGTTCACGACGTAGAACTTGCCGTTCTGGGTGCCGTCGCCGACCGTGCCCGGCAGCAGGGAGTCGGCGACGGTGCCCTCGCTGTCCCACGCGGGCGCGGTGAGCAGGTCGTCGAGCGGCTCGATGGCGCCCTCGTTGATCAGCGTGCTGCGGTCCATCATGTCGGCGCCCGAGTTCATCACCAGGTCACTCGGCTGCGTCGCCATCTTCGGCTGCTCTTCGGTCTTGATCTTCTGCGTCGACGACATGTTGACCGTGACGTTCGGGTGCTTGGCGCTGAAGACGACCTTGTCTTCCTTGGCCCACTGGTCGCCCAGGCCGCCGTTGAAGATGACCACCTTGACGGCGCTGCCGTCCTTCACACCGAACGGGTTGTCCTTGCTCTTGGCCCCGCCGCCGTTGTCGGACTTCTCCGGCTCACTGCCGGCGCAGGCGCTGAGCAGGCCCATCGCCGGGGTGGCGAGGAGGCCCGCCGCGGCGGCCCGGCGGAGCAGGGTCCGGCGGCTGAGGTCGCCGAGGTTCTCGGGGGTAACCGACATCTTTGTCTCTCCTTGTGGGTCGGGTCAGGCGGTCCGCCGGAGGCGCCCGGCGTACCGCGACTCGAGGGCGAGGTTGTGCGCGTCCCCACCGGGGACGTTGGCGGAGAGGTAGATAGGGGGTACCTCCCCGGCCTGGTGGAACCGTCGTACGACCTCGGCGGTCAGCAGCTGCGCCAGGAGCGCCGCGGTGACCGACGAGACCGCACAGACCGCGCCGCCGCCCTCGAGCGGCAGCAGTGCGTCGCCGTACGGCGCGCCGTTGTCCAGCACGACGTCGGCGAGGTCGGCGAGCCGGTGGCCGGACGGGTGCCGCGGGGCGACCCGTGCGGTGTGCTCGACCGAGGTGACCGCGATCAAGGGGTGGCCCTGCTCCCGGACCAGCGTCGCCAGCTCGACCACCGAGCCGTTGATGCCGGACTGGGAGGCGACCACGAACACGTCCTCCGGCTGCGGCGCCGCCAGGGCGTAGAGCTGGTGCGCCACAGCCGGGTCGCGTTCCAGCTTGGGGTCGGCGAGCACGTCGCGGGGCGCGTCGCCGTGCAGCACGAGGTCGTGCAGGGAGAGTCGGTTCGTCGGGACCAGGCCGCCGGCCCGGGCCACCAGCTCGGCGGCGAACGCCTCGGAGTGGCCGGCGCCGAACGCCTGGAGCACGCCGCCGGCGCGCAGCCCGCCGGCGATCACGTCGGCCGCCCGGTCGACCGCCTCCGCCTGGGTGTCGACCAGCCGGTCGAGCACCGGGCGGACGGCGTCCGCGTACCGCTGGGCACTGATCATGGGGTGGCCCCCTTCTCGGCCTTGTGCCCGTCGACGGCCTGGGCGGTACGCCGGAAGGCCGCGTGGGCGCGGTCGTGGGTGCGCTGCGCCACCGCGATGTAGAGCAGGTCGAGCACGACGAGCTGGGGGTGCCGCGCGGAGAGCGCGTCGGGCCGGAACGTGGTGGCCTGGCTGGCCGTGACCAGCACGATGTCGGCCAGCTCGGCCAGCGGCGAGCGGGGGAACCCGGTCAGCGCGACAGTGGTGGCGCCGCGGCTGCCCGCCTCGGCCAGCATCTCGATGGTCTCCCGGGTCTGCCCGGTGTGCGAGATGCCGAGCGCGACGTCGCCGACGCCGAGCAGCGCGGCGCTGGCCAGCCCCTCGTGCACGTCGCTCCAGGCCCAGGCGGCCACCCCGATGCGGTGCAGGCTGAACTGCATCTCCTCGCCGACCAGGGCGCTGCCGCTGGCGCCGAAGATGTTCACCCGGCTGGCCCCGGCGATGGCCACCGCGGCCCGCTCCACCTCGCCGAGGTCGAGCAGCGCGGCGGTGTCGTGCATGGCCCGGGTGTCGGCGGCCATGATCTGGTCGAGCACCCGGGACAGCGGGTCGCTGGGCTGGATCTCCCGGCCGATGTCGACCGTCCAGCCGGCCGAGCGCGCCCGGCCGGTCTCCGCGGCGATGCCGAGGCGCAGGTCGGCGTAGCCCTCGAAGCCCATGGCCCGGCAGAACCGGGTGATGGTCGCCGGTGAGGTGCCGCTACGCTCGGCCAGCTCGACGATGGTGGCCCGGGCCGCCGCCTCCGGGTCGCTGAGCACGTGCTCGGCGACCCGGCGCAACGCCCCCGTCAGCTCCCCCGCCCCGGCCCGGACCCTGGCCAGCACCCCGTCGGAGGAGACGGTCACCGCACCCCGCCGGTCGACCGCGTCGGCGTCGACCACCGCGGTCCCCGCGGGGGTGTCCACCTCGTGATCAACCATGGGACGCCTTTCGGAAAAGAGTGTTAACTGTTAGTGGTAAAAGTTCTTACTGAAGGGCCCTCCGTGTCAAGGCCGTGGGCGAAGTTTTCAAACTGTTACCTGGCGCACAGCCCGGATCTTGCGCCCGGAAGCGCGGCCGACCAGCATGAAGGGATGTCGGACACCGTCGTGGTCGGCCTCGACGTCGGGGGTACGTCCACCCGCGCCGCCGCCCTCAGCCTCGACGGGGCACGCCTCGGCGCCGGCCGTGCCGGCGGGGGCAACCCGACCAGCCACGGCGCCGAGCGGGCCGCCGCCGAACTCCTCGCCGCGCTGCGCGCCGCCCTCGCCGACATCGACCCGACCCGGGTCCGCGCCGGGGTCATCGGGCTGGCCGGGGCCGGCCGACTCCTGGCCGACCCGCAGGGCCGCGCCGCCTTCGACCACGCCTGGGCCGACGCGGGCCTGCGCTGCCCGTACGCGGTGCACGGCGACGCCCTGGTCGCCTACGCCTCGGGCACGTCCGCCCCGGACGGCACCGTGCTCATCGCCGGCACCGGCGCGATCGCCGCCCAGGTCCGCGACCTGCGCCTCGACCGCACCGCCGACGGTCACGGCTGGCTGCTCGGCGACGCCGGCTCCGGGTTCTGGCTCGGCCGCGAGGCGGTCCGCCGGCTGCTCACCGACCTGGACCGGGCCGACCCGCCCGGCGACCTGGCCCGCCGGGTGCTCGCCGACCTCACCGGCGCCACCGAGGTGGCCGCCCGCCCCCGCGCGACCGCCGAGGCCGTCGTGCAGGCGGTGACCCGCCGACCGCCGGTGGAACTGGCCCGGCTCGCGCCGCTGGTGGTGGCGGCGGCCCACGACGGCGAGCCGACCGGCGTGGCCCTGGTCGCGGAGGCGGCCGCGCTGCTGGCCGACAGCGTCTCCCGGATCCGGCCGCACGACGCGACCGACCCGGTGGTGCTCGGCGGCGGCCTGCTCACCGGGGACACCCCCCTCGCGACCGCCGTCCGCGCCGAACTGGCCCGCCGGTGGCCGGACGCCCCGCTGCGCAGCGCCGGCGACGGGGCCGCCGCGGCCGCCTGGCTCGCCGCCCGCGACCTGCCCGAGGTCACCGACCCGACGGCACTGCACGCCCTGCTGGTCCCCGCGACCTGACGGGCCGGCGGTGGGCGCCGCGCCCGGCCACCCAGCCCCGTTGATCAAGAAGTTTGCGTCATCCTCGCGCCCGATCCCGACCAAAACTTCTTGATCAACGCGAGGGGACTAGTCCTCGGCCGGCGCGGGGGCTGGCCTCTGATCAGAAACGGTCAGCGCGACGGCCTGCCGCACGTCGGGGCGGCGGCATCCGAAACCCCAGAGCGGGCCGGTCGCCGCGGCAGCCCTGGGCGTGGGCGTCGGCGTGGCCATCGGCATCGCCTGGTACGGCCGGCACCGCCGCA